>NZ_NKEX01000008.1:0-1210299 GCF_002223325.1 Burkholderia sp. AU15512 | reverse complement strand
GCACCGATACGCGCAGGTCGCGGTTGTTCTTCAGCGCGATCTCGATCAGCCGCTGCAGGCGCGGATCCACGAAGAACTCGCGCCAGCCGATGGCGGTTGCAGCTTGCCCGTTCGCGCTGCGCGCGCCCGCCGCACCCGGCTGCGTCGCGTAGACGCCGCCGGCCGGGTACGCCTGCGCGACGGGTGCATCGGGCCGCTTGTAATGCGGCGCCATCGTGCAGCCCGTGGCGAAGAGCGCGACCGCCAGGGCGGCCGCGGTCGTAGTCAAAGCGTGTTTTTGCATCGTTACTGCCCCTTCGAATCGTGTGCGCCGTCGTGACCGCGCTGCAGGTCGCCCTGCACGAGACGCCATGCGTCGTCGACGTTTTCCGTCTCGCCGCTGAAGATCGCGCGAACCCGCACGAAGAACATGGGGATCATGAAGATCGCGAGGAACGTCGCCGTGATCATCCCGCCGATCACGCCCGTACCGATCGCGTGCTGGCTCGCCGAACCCGCGCCGTTGCTGATCGCGAGCGGCAGCACGCCGAGCATGAACGCGAGCGACGTCATCAGGATCGGACGCAGCCGCAGGCGCGCCGCCTCGATCGCCGCGCGCACCGGCCCCATGTTTCCGCCGGCCTGCAACTCGCGCGCGAACTCGACGATCAGGATCGCGTTCTTCGCGGACAGGCCCACGGTCGTCAGCAGGCCGACCTGGAAGAACACGTCGTTCTCGAGACCGCGCAGCATCGTCGCGAGCAGCGCGCCGACCACGCCGAGCGGCACCACCATGATCACCGAGAACGGTATCGACCAGCTTTCATACAGCGCCGCGAGACACAGGAACACGACGAGGATCGAGATCGCATACAGGATCGGCGCCTGCGAGCCGGACTGGATTTCCTGGAACGACAGGCCCGTCCACGAATAGCCGATACCTTCCGGCAGCTTGCTCGCGAGCGCTTCCATCGCCGCCATCGCCTGCCCGGTCGACTTGCCTTGCGCGGCCTGCCCCTGGATCTCGATCGACGACACGCCGTTGTAGCGTTCGAGCTTCGGCGAACCGTAGCTCCAGTGGCCGGTCGCGAACGCGCTGAACGGCACCATCCCGCCCGTGCTATTGCGCACGTACCAGATGTTCATGTCTTCCGGCGTCATCCGGAACGGCGCGTCCGACTGCACGTACACCTTCTTGATCCGGCCATCCGTATCCAGGAAGTTGTTCACGTACTGCGACGCCCACGCGATCGAGAACGTCTGGTCGATCGCGGCAGCCGTCACGCCGAGCGCGTTCGCCTTCTCGCGGTCGATGTCGACCTTGTACTGCGGCGTATCGTTCAGGCCATTCGGGCGCACGAGTGCCAGCGCGGGATCCTTCGCGGCCATCCCGAGCAACTGCCCGCGCGCGGCCATCAGCGCTTCGTGGCCGAGACCGGCGTTGTCCGTCAGCTCGAAGTCGAAGCCGGCAGCGGTGCCGAGTTCTGGAATCGACGGCGGGTTGAACGGGATCACCATCGCGTCCTTGTACTGCGCGTAGTGCGCGAACGTCCGGCCGATCAGCGCCTGCACCTTCTGGTCCGAACGCTGGCGATGCTCGTACGGTTTCAGCTTCACGAACACGAGACCGGCGTTCTGGCCGCGGCCTGCAAAGCTGAAGCCGTTGACCGTGAACACCGAGTCGACCACGTCCTTCTCGGTAGTGGTCAGGTACGTGTTGATGTTGTCGAGCGTCTTGCCGGTCGTTTCCTGCGTGGAGCCCGACGGCGTCTGCACGATCATGAACATGTAGCCCTGGTCTTCATCCGGCAGGAACGATTTCGGCAGGCGCACGAACATCACGCCGACCGCGACGAACACGGCCAGGTAGATCACGAGCCAGCGGCCCGAGCGCCGGATCACGTGGTTCACGCCGCTCGTGTAGCGATCGCGACTGCGGTCGAACGTCCGGTTGAACCAGCCGAAGAAGCCCTTCTTCTCTTCGTGATGCCCTTGCGGGATCGGCTTGAGGATCGTCGCACACAGGGCCGGCGTCAGAATCAACGCGACGAGTACCGACAGCACCATCGCCGACACGATCGTCAGCGAGAACTGACGATAGATCGCGCCGACCGACCCGCCGGAGAATGCCACCGGCACGAACACCGCCGACAGCACGAGCGCCACGCCGACGAGTGCGCCGGTGATCTGGCCCATCGCCTTGCGGGTCGCCTCCTTCGGTGACAGGCCCTCCTCCGCCATCACCCGCTCGACGTTCTCCACCACCACGATCGCATCGTCCACCAGCAGGCCGATCGCGAGCACGAGGCCGAACATCGACAGCGTGTTGATCGAAAAGCCGGCGACGCCCATGATCGCGAACGTACCAAGCAGCACGACCGGCACCGCGATCGTCGGGATGATCGTCGCCCGCAGGTTCTGCAGGAACAGGTACATCACGAGGAACACGAGCACGATACCTTCGAGCAGCGTCTTGACCACTTCCTCGATCGACAGGCGCACGAACGGCGTCGTGTCGTACGGGTAGTGCACGACGAGACCGTGCGGGAAGTACTTCGACAGCTCCTGGACCTTGGCCCGCAGCGCGGTGGCGGTCGCCAGCGCGTTCGCGCCGGTCGCGAGCTGGATGCCGAGGCCGGCCGTCGGCTGCCCCATGTACTTCGTGTCGAACGTGTAGTTCTCCGAACCCAGCGCCGCGCGGCCGACGTCCTTCAGACGCACCTGCGAACCGTCCTGGTTGACCTTCAGCAGGATGTTGCCGAACTGCTCGGGCGTGCGAAGCAGCGTCGATTCGGTGATCGTCGCCTGCAGCATCGTGCCCGGCTTCGCCGGCGTGCCGCCGATCTGCCCGCCCGCGATCTGCACGTTCTGCTGCGTGATCGCGGCCGACACGTCGGTCGGCGTGAGGCTGTAGTTGGTCAGCTTGACCGGGTCGAGCCAGATGCGCATCGAGAACTGCGAACCGAGCAGCAGCGTCTGGCCGACGCCGTTCACGCGGCTGAGCGGATCGAGCACGTGCGACGCCACGTAGTTCGTCAGGTCCTCCTTCGACATGCTGCCGTCGTCGGAGTTGAACGCGAACCACATCAGCCAGTTGCTGCTCGACTTCGTGACCTGCATGCCGAGCTGCTGCACGACCTGTGGCAGGTTCGGCGTCGCGAGCGACAGCTTGTTCTGCACCTGCACCTGCGCGACGTCCGGATTCGTGCCCGGCGAGAAGGTCAGCGTGATCGTCGCGTTGCCCGAATCATCGCTCGTCGACGACATGTACAGGAAGTTGTCGAGACCGCTCATCTGCTGCTCGATCACCTGCGTCACCGTGTCTTCCACCGTTTTCGCGGAGGCGCCCGGATAGTTCGCCTGGATCTGGATCGTCGGCGGGGCGATCGTCGGATACTGCGCGATCGGCATCTTGAAGATCGATGCGACGCCGGCCAGCATCAGCACGATCGCGATCACCCACGCAAAGATCGGGCGATCGATAAAGAACTTGGCCATGAAACGGACTCCTTGTTATTGCGCGGCCGACGCGGCGGTCGAACGCGCGGCAGCATGGGCGGCAGTGCTCGCCGGCGCGGCGCCGGACGCATTCGCGGCGCTTGCCGGTGTGCCGGACGCAGCGTCCGGCGCCGGTGCGAGCTGCGCCGAGACGGTCTTCACGGTCGCACCCGGGCGCACCTTGTCGACGCCCTGCACGATCACGTGATCGCCCGCTTGCAGACCGCCTTCGACGATCCAGTTCGGGCCGTACGTGCCGGCCGTCGTCAACGGACGTGTCTCGACCTTGTTGGCCGCGTTCACGACCAGTGCGATCGCCTGGCCCTTCTGGTCATGCGTGACGCCGATCTGCGGCACCAGGAACGCGTTCTCGTTCACGCCTTCCTCGATCCGGGCGCGCACGAACATGCCCGGCAGCAGTACGCGGCCCGGGTTCGGGAAGATCGCGCGAATCGTCACCGAGCCGGTGGTCTGGTCGACCGTCACGTCCGAGAACTGCAGCTTGCCGGCTTCCGAATAGGTCTTGCCGTCTTCCAGGATCAGCGACACCTTCGCGGCGCCCGGGCCGCTCGTCTTCAGGCGGCCGCTCTGCACGTCCTGGCGCAGCTTCAGCCCGTCGAGGCTCGACTGCGTGAGGTCGACGTACACCGGATCGAGCTGCTGCACCGTCGACATCAGCGTCGCCTGGCTCGCCTGCACGTATGCGCCCGGCGTCACCTGCGAGATGCCGACTCGGCCTGAAACCGGCGACACGACATCGGTATAGCCGAGGTTGATCTGCGCGGTATCGACCGCCGCCTTGCCGGCCGCGACGTCCGCCGCGGCCTGGCCTTGCGTGGCCACCGCGTTGTCGTAGTCCTGCTTGCTGACCGCGTTCGCGGCCACCAGCACCTTGTAGCGTGCGACCAGCGCGTTCTGCGTGACGAGGTTCGCCTGCGCCTTCGCGAGCGTCGCTTTCGCGCTGTTCAGCGCGGCGACGTACGGCGCCGGGTCGATCTTGTACAGACGCTGGCCGGCCTTGACGTCGGTGCCTTCGGTGAATTCACGACGCAGCACGATGCCGTCGACCCGCGCGCGCACCTGCGCGACCAGAAACGCGCTGGTGCGGCCCGGCAGTTCGGTGACCGCCGGCACGGCCTGCGGCTGGACGGTGACGATGCCGACTTCCGGCGTTTGCGGCGGCGGTGCCGATTCTTTTTTTCCGCACGCGGCCAGGAAAACGGCAGCCGTTGCAGCAGTGATTAAGCGGTATGGAACCCGTTCGACGCGCATGGAGCGACCTCTCGCAAATAGACGACCTTCAATGGGAATCACCAGATCTCCTCGTGACCTGCACGCGCGGCCGGAATGCTGTCGCTTCCTGTTTGCCGCGGATACGGTCACGTATTTCGGGCGTGCGTTGCGCCCTGCGGAGCGTTCGTTCGTCGAACTGCTTCCGTGGAAAAAACCATGAGCCCGCTGCCCTGGCGGGCGGGCATAGCCGCGGCTATCAAGCTGGCCGCTAGCTCGCCGGCTGGAACGCGGCGCCGGCGAATTCGATGAATGCCCGTGCGGCAGCCGGCAGATGCGCGGTGCGCGCATGCGCGAGCTTCAGCGTGACGGGCGCGAGCGGGCGAATCGGCGCGACGCGCACCAGCGTGCCGGCCACCAGATCGGCGTCGACGAGATACGCGGGCAGCACCGCGGCGCCCATGCCGGCCACAGCCAGTCGCCGTGCCATCTCGAGATGGCCGACACCCAAACTGCCGCCGGGCGCCGTGTCGGGTCGAAACGCAACCGCATCGTCATCGCCGGTCGCCGGCAGATCGAGCCGCACGGCCGTGATGTCCGGCCAGTCGCCCGACGCAGCCGCGCCGCCATGCGCGTCGACATAAGTCGGCGCCGCGATGCGCACGGATTCATAGGCGGCCAGCATGTGCAGCGCATGCGCACCGGTCACCGGCATGCCGTCGGTCAGAAACGCGACATCGATGTCTTCGGATGTCAGGTCGACATGGGCATCGGTCAGCGTGACGGTCGGCCGCACGTCCGGAAACCGGTTGACGAAACGATCGAGCAACGCACTCAACTGGCTGAGCCCGAACGCGACCGGCGAGGCAATGCGCAACGCGCCTTCCGGCTTGCTGCCCATCGCGACGAAGCGACCGTCGATCTCGTCGATCGCACCGAGAATCCGCTCGACGCGCGCGAGGTACAGCTCGCCGATTTCGGTCAGCGACTGGTGGCAGGTGCTGCGTTGAAGCAGGCGTGCGCCAAGACGCGTCTCGAGCGCATCGACCAGCCGGCTCGCCATCGCCGTCGACACGCGCAGCCGGGTCGCCGCCCGGCGAAAGCCGCCTTCCCTTGCCACCGTCACGAATGCCCGAATCGATTGAAGTTGGTCCATTTGTCCGGATTCCCCTGCGCGGTCGACTGCGTTGCCGCGCACCTCCGTCGCCGCATCGCGACCGACATGCAACGGCCCGGCCAATGCGGCTGCACCGACGCCAGCCACGCCGGGTCGGTCGGCACGCTCGCGCCAGACGCGAGCCGGCATGCAACGGACGCAAGCCGGCCTCGGCTGGCCCGATGCATGACTATTCGAATAGCAGTCCTGAGTCTTTTCCAGTGGTTCGCTACGGCAATGCCGGTGGTATCCCCCCGGCCATGCGACGGTCATACCCGTATCGCCGGAGCGCACTGGATCACGTTTGTTTCAGCAGGTGCAATGGTATGAAAACGGCCGGAAAATGGCTTGCCCGATCCTGCGATTGTTTTGCCTTAATTTCCGAATTTGTGCGCTGCACACCGCGCAGTGACCAGCGATGCGGCCACCGGCCATGCAGATCCGGATGATCGGGCTAATTTCCCACAGGTTTAGGCAATCACATGCGCGCGACTCGCCGTACGATGTGACCGCCGTGCCGGCACCCCTGCCGGGACACCAACCCGGAATCGCAGCCGCGCAGCTTGCACTGACCACTCCGCCATCCGCTCACGCACCATGGAAATCGACGCCCGAACGCCGCCGCTACAGCGCCTCACGCACGATCACGACTCGGGGTCGCCGGCGCGGTCGCCCACGGCCCGGCTCGCTGCGCTGATCGCCGCGTACGCGCCACATGACGGCACGTTCGAGCTCCCGGTACGGGGCATGCGTATCGGGCGGGCGTCCGCGTCGCCACCGCCCTGGAACCATGGCGTGCACCACGCGTGCCTGAGCATCGTCGGGCAAGGCGCGAAATCGACGCGGGTCGGCGATGACACCTACGTGACCGACGAATCGCGGATGATGGTCGCGACAGCGGACCTGCCCGTCACCGGCCGCGTGATACGCGCGAACCCGGCCGAGCCGTTCCTTTACGTGCAACTCGATCTCGACCCGGACCGCATCGCGGCACTCACGCCGCGCGTGTTTCCGCACGGGCTGCCGAAAGCCGCCGACTACAGCGCGCTCGACACGCACGATACGCCGCCTGAAATCGTCGACGCCGTCGTGCGCCTGATGCGGCTGATCGCGCAACCGGACGACATCGACCTGCTCGCGCCGCTGATCGTCGACGAGATCCTCATCCGGCTGCTGCGTGGCCCGTCGGGTGCACGCGTCGCGCAGGTCGGCCAGGCCGATTCGACGACGCAGCGCATCTCGCGCGCCGTCGCCTGGATACGCGACCACTACCTCGACCCGATGACGGTCGAATCGCTCGCGCGGCAAGTGGACATGAGCCCGTCGACCTTCCATCACCACTTCCGTGCGGTCACGTCGATGAGCCCGTTGCAATGCCAGAAGGTATTGCGGCTGCAGGAGGCACGCCGCCTGATGTGCCTGTCGGCAATGGATGCGCGGCAGGCGTGCCGCAGTGTCGGCTATGTGAGCGCGTCGCAGTTCAGCCGCGAATACGCGCGCCTGTTCGGCGATGCGCCGGGCCGCGATGTGCTGAAGCTGCGCGACGAAGTGGTGCCGTTATCGCGCGTCGCGCCGTAGGCCGGCTGGACATCTGCCCGATTGCGGACGGTGTGGCATAGCCATTCCGCCGTTGAGCGGTTGCCTGGCCGGCTGGACAGTCAAGCGAGCGCGGGTGGCGCGGCCAGACTGACGTCGACGCGTTTCGGCAGGACGCCAGTCTGGTAGAACACATCGGCGATGCGCTGCTGATACGCGAGCGTGTCGCGCGTGACGGGCTCGACACCGAAGCGCGCGCGGCGAAATGCGAGCGCCACCGCCGGCTCCGGAATCCCCCACAGCTTCGAGAACTCGGCCGCACCCTGCGCGCGGTTCGCATCGAGCCATCGCTGGACCGTCGTC
This sequence comes from Burkholderia sp. AU15512, assembly GCF_002223325.1. NCBI lineage: Bacteria > Pseudomonadati > Pseudomonadota > Betaproteobacteria > Burkholderiales > Burkholderiaceae > Burkholderia > Burkholderia sp. AU15512. The sequence goes on along the minus strand of NZ_NKEX01000008.1, from coordinate 1,202,537 downwards.
AATTCCGACACGGTTGCGTCCAGCACGTCGGCGTTACGCTGCGCATAGGTGCGCGACGCAAAGTAATAGCTGCGATTCTCGACGAGCCCGGTGCCGTCCGCGACGATGCGCGCGCCGAACGCCTGCTGGACCACCGCGAGAAACGGATCCCAGATGATCCATGCATCGACCGAGCGGTTCTCGAACGCGGCCCGCGCGTCGGACGGCGACAACCAGACTGGCGAAATGTCGGTGTAATTGAGCTTCGCCGACTGCAGCAGCCGAACCAGCAGGAAGTGCGTGTTCGATCCCTTCACCAGCGCGATGCGCTTGCCGCGCAGGTCCGCGAAGGTCTTCACCGGCGAATCCTTCGCGACCACCAATGCCTCGGCCGCGGGGCCGGCCGGCGTTTGCGCGTAATAGACGAGCGGAGCGCCGGCCGCGAGCGCGAAGATCGGCGGTGCCTCACCGACGTCGCCGAAGTCGATCGATCCCGCGTTCAGTGCCTCGAGCTGCGGCGGCCCCGACGGAAACTCGGTCCACGTGACGGTCACGCCGAGAGTCGCAAGCTTGCTCTGCAGCGTACCGCGTGCCTTCAACAGGCTGAGCGGTCCTTTCTGATAGCCGATGCGCAACGTACGCGCGCCGGCGGCGCTCGCCAGCGCGAAGCCCGGATGCGCGGCGGCGCCCGCCGCGATCGCCAGGCCGGCATGCAGGAGCCGGCGGCGGGTTGTGGAGTGTTGGTCTGCCATGTCGTATCGGGTTCGATGAAGAGGATGCCGCTTCGCGCACGCATGCGATGAAGCCGGTCGAACCGATTCTAGGGGGTTGGCGCCACGCACCGAACCAACGATGTTCGATATCGAAAGCAAGCGCTTTCATAAGGGCACGCCGGTCATCCGGGCGTCATTGCCCGGGTCGGTCGTGGGGATGCGGCCGATATCCGCGTTAAATACAGGACTGCGTATTATTGGTGCGATCGACGCGCAACGTCGTACTCACATGCGGAAGGTTCGACTTCAGGACTTGCAGGAAGCGGCCAGCGCAGCCTCGTCGGCCGCCAGCAACTCTGGCACGCATTCGCGCAGGAAATCGACGAACGTGCGGATCTTCGCGTCGAGATACTGACGCGACGCGTACAGCGTATAGACCGTCAGCTTCTGCAACCGGTAGTCGGGCAGCACGCGCACCAGCGCGCCGCTCGCGAGCCCGGGCAGGGCGGCCGACATCGGCAGCGAACCGATGCCGAGTCCGGCACGCAACGCGGCGCCGAGCGCATCGGCGATGTTCACCTGGAAATCCGGCAATGGCAGTTCGAACGTTTCGCGTCCGTTGGGGCCATCGAGATGCCAACGGTCGCGCGGAAAGAGCGGCGTGACGATCTGCAGGCACGCATGCCCGTCGAGGTCGCTCACCGTGTGCGGCGTGCCGCGCGCCTTCAGGTATGCGGGTGACGCGCACAGCACGCTGCCCACCTCGCCGAGCCGCTGCGACACGAGCCCGGAATCGGGCAACTCGGTCGTGCTCAACTGCAGCGAAACGTCGTAGCCTTCGTCGATGATGTCGGGCACATGCTGCGACAGCGTCAGTTCGACCGCCACCGACGGATAGCGCTCACGGTAGCGCACGACTGCGGGCACCACGTAGGACTGGCCAAAACTCGTCGTCGCGTGAACGTGCAGCCGTCCCGACGGCTTTGCCTGTGCGTCGGCCGCCTCGGCTTCCGCTTCGTCGATATAACCGAGGATGCGCTGGCAGCGGTCGAGATAGCGCTGCCCGGCGTCGGTCAGCGCGATGCGGCGCGTGCTGCGGTTGAGCAGGCGCGTGCGCAGGTGCGTTTCGAGCTGCGCGACCGACCGCGATGCGTAAGCCGTCGTGATATCCAGGCGCTGGGCTGCGCTCGTGAAGCTGCCCTCTTCCGCCACCCGGACGAAAATGCGCATCATCTGTAACGTGTCCATCGACCTGTCCCCGGGATTGAGATCACGTCGCGCCACCGCGCGGCCATGGTGCCGGCAGCGCCGGCGCAGGCCGGTCTGGCGCGAATTGTGCGGAACAGTACAGCAGCAGTGCAGACGTGTCCAGTTCGCCGTATGCGGCGTGATCCGGACGCTGAATCGTGTCGCCGAGCCGTCGTGCGCACGGTGTATGGACCGCGCGCATACGCGCCCCGTCGCACCGGCACACGACCGGCATCGGATCGGCAAAAACTACCCGGCAACCCCGATTCCGCCGCGCGATTCACGGCATGTACGACGCATCAGGCGCCGGCGGCCGCATCGAACGGATGACGCAACACGATCGTGTCGTCGCGCTCCGCGCCGGTCGTGATCATCGATACCGGTGCGCCGGCGACCGCTTCGACGCGCGCTATGAAATCCTGCGCGGCGCGCGGCAGCGCCGCACGTTCACGTACTCCCTTCACGGTGCCGCGCCAGCCGTCGAACCGCTCGTACACCGGCTTGGCGCGCGACTGTGCATCGAGGCTCGCCGGCAGATGATCGACCCGCACGCCATCGAGTTCGTAGCCGACGCACAGCTCGATCGACTCGAAACCGTCGAGCACGTCGAGCTTGGTGAGCGCCAGCGAATCGATACCCGAGATCCTGACGGCCTGACGCAATTGCGCGGCGTCGAGCCATCCGCAGCGGCGCGGCCGGCCGGTATTCACGCCGAACTCCTGCCCGCGCGCGCGCAGCGTTTCGCCGGTCGCGTCGGACAGCTCGGTAAGGAACGGGCCGCCGCCGACCCGCGTCGCATACGCCTTCGTGACGCCCAGCACGTGGCCGAGCTTCGACGCACCGAGCCCTGTACCGGCCGCCGCCGCCGACGCAACGGTGCCGGACGACGTCACGAACGGGTACGTGCCCCAGTCGATATCCAGCATCACGGCTTGAGACCCTTCGAACAGGATGCGCTCGCCGCGGTCGGTCGCGTCGTTGAGATCGGCCCAGACGGGGCGCACGAACGGCAGGATCCGCGGCGCAAGGTCGACCAGCGTCGCCAGCATCGCGTCGCGGGAGTATTCGTCGAGCCCCAGCCCGCGGAACCACGCGTTGTGATGGTCGACGAGCACATCCAGTTTGGCGGCGAGCTGGCCCGGTTCCGCGAGATCGCCGACCCGCAGCCCGCGACGCCCGACCTTGTCCTCGTAGGCCGGCCCGATCCCGCGCAGCGTGGTGCCGATCGGCTCGCGGCGCAGACGCTCCTGAGCCTGGTCGATCGCGCGGTGGATCGGCAGCACCAGTGTTGCGTTCTCGGCAATCGACAGGTTATCCGGCGTCACCGGCAGCCCGAGCTCGGCCATCCGCCCGATTTCCGCGAGCAGCGCTTCCGGATCGAGCGCCACGCCGTTGCCGATCACGCCGCGCTTGCCGCGCACGACACCGCTCGGCAGCAGCGCAAGCTTGTACGTCTTGCCGCCCACGACCAGCGTATGACCCGCGTTGTGGCCGCCGTTGTAGCGTGCAACGAGATCGGCCTGTGCCGCCAGCCAGTCCACGACGCGCCCCTTGCCTTCGTCGCCCCATTGGGCGCCCACGACCACCACGTTCGGCATGCTCCGTACTCCATGTGAGAAATTCAGACAATCGTTCGGCCGAGCCGGACGTTTGTGTGCCATATTGGCGGAGCTTGAGTACCCGATCAAACGATTAAACCTGAACCATCGTGTGAGTAAAACTCACGCGAACGATGTAATGGCCCGACGACTCCCTCCGCTGAATTCGCTGCGTGCGTTCGAAGCCGCCGCGCGCCTCGGCAGCTTCACGCTGGCCGCCGACGAACTGTGCGTGACCCACGGCGCGATCAGCCGGCACGTGCAACAGCTGGAAGCCTGGCTCGGGCGGCCGCTGTTCGAACGCCATAACCGGCGGGTCGAACTGACCGACCCGGGCCGCGCGTATCTCGCCGAGGTCGGCGCGTCGTTCGACCGAATCGCGCTCGCCACCGCGCAGCATTTCGGCCACGCGCAGCAGCGCGTGTTGCGCGTCAGCGCACCCGCGACGTTTTCGTTGCGCTGGCTGGTGCCGAAGCTGTCGTCGTTCCAGGTCGCCCATCCGGCCATCGAGGTGCGGCTGTCGACGTCGAACGAGCCGATCGACAAACTGCGCGACAAGGTCGATCTGATCGTTCGCGGCGGCCCGCAGGCCATCGACGGTTACGTTGCCGAGGAATTCCTGTCCGAAGTCCGCCTGCCGGTGTGTGCGCCGAAGCTGCTGGAGGGCCGGCCGTTGCATACGCCTGCCGACCTGGCCGGCTTCACGCTGCTGCACGCCGCCACCTATCCCGGCATGTGGCCTGAATGGCTCGCGGCAGCCGGACAGCCGAATCTCGTGACACGTCACTCGCTGACGCTCGAGCATTTCTACCTGACGCTGCAAGGCGCGCTCGACGGGCTCGGCGTCGCGATGGGTCCGATCGCGCTCGTCGCAGACGACATCGCAGAGGGGCGGCTGGTACAGCCGTTCAGCGAACCGGCACTGCCGCCGTGGCGCTATTTCACGTACGTGGCCTCGGCACGCGCGAACGACGATGCGGTGCGGGCATTCAAGGAATGGTTGAAGGTGGCGGGAAATACGGCCGCGATGGGCGTGCGGAACTGACTGTGTCGGTGTGCGGAGCGCGCGCGCCGAGACAGACAGGAATGCGAAACAAATAACGCAAGCGCCTGGATCGCGTTTGCCTTCGTCGGTGCCGGGAATGCTGTTTTCGATGTGCGCCGCGGAGCCGCGACGCACGCGGCAAGCCGCGGATCGAACCGTGGCTTGCCGCCGGACGGCGCTTACTGACTAGCGCCGGCGGCTTTCTTCTCCGCGTTCTGCAGGTTCTGCGGATAGTTCGGATCATTGGCCGCGGGCTTGTAACCGGCGTCTTCGAGTTTCTTCAGCTCGGCGTTGTTCTTCGCACGCGCTGCCTTGTGCTCTGCCTTGCGTTGGGCCCGGGCCGCCTTGCGTGCCTGGCTCTTCGCTGCCTTCGCGTCCTGTGCCGCGGGTGCGCTGGCGTCGGTCTGCGCAAACGCAGGAACTGCCGAGCCGAACAGGAACGCGGCTGCGGTAGCAGCCAGCGTGAGTTTTCTGATCTGGATTTGCATCGCTGAACTCTCTTTTCTGGTTTATCACGGATTGAAAGACCATCGAGATACCGCCCCAGCCCCGATCGGTTGTCATGCCGCGTTCGGGACCTGTGCATCATAACCGCGCCGCGAAAAATGTGGCGCCAACGTGGGAATGGAATTGGGGATACACGTATGGGAGAAAACGTGGATGCCGGTCGGCGGTCACGGACACGACGAACTGTGTCGCTCGTATCGTTGCGTGTGCCGATCGCGCTGCGGCGGCAACAGGAAGCGGTCGATGTACGCGCGATTCAGCGACGAGGATGGGCGATGTACGCGCGGCACAGTGCGAGGTGAAATAGCCAGGACTGTTTCATAGGTGGTGTCGCCGGCATGCTCACGTCTGATGTGACGGTTATCAGGCCAGTCGCGATCACAGCATCAGCAGTCGAACTGTGTGCCGCGTTGCCGATCGACGCGGCTCAAGCGGCGGTTCCTCCCATAAACGACCACGATTCGGTTTTGCAGCGATCAAGGCATGCACGATTGCATCGCCACGGCGCGCAGCATTCGATCCGGCAACCCATCGCCGCACTGTGATGCCGAGCGTCACCTGAACCGGTACAACGCGTCACCGCGTGGTCCTGTGGTCTGTATGACGAATGGTGTGAACACATTGCGTGCGGTGAATACATCGGAGGCATTCACTTCACGGCTGCGCCGACGGTGCCGCACTGACGTCGCGGCGCTCGGCTGGTGACCGTGGCACGTTGGGTTGCGGTGTCGCGGCCACGCTTGTGAACCGTCCGATTCTGCTCAGGAACGCATCGCGCAACGTGCGCGCGCCTCAGGCTTTTCATTCCGCAGCCTGGGTTGCCCGGCATCCCAGACGGGTGTCGGTGCCTGCACAGCATGCCGATTCCCGGTGCCTTGCCTGGTTGGTGAGCTTTTACAGGATTCGAAACTGTCGGAAGGTGAGCATTTTCGGGATCATCGCTCGAATTCGATTATGGTGAGCTGCGTGGTCGCCCGCATCTTCACGTTGTTCGCGACGTGCGGTAGATCGACCCAGGAGCCGGCGATGCGTGCCGACAGCGCGACCACCCGGTTCATCTGCGGGAAGCCGTTCCAGGGCCTCTCCTTGCGAGCGTGGCGCACAGCATCGAAATTGGGTTGATGGCGCCAAAGGTAGAAAGTTGGAAGACCCCGAGGCTGCCAAGCGAATGACACCTATTCCCTCGGTACACGGTCCACAGGCTAAATTTGACGAGAGACGCGCGCGCGAATGGAAAAACTTGTCCATGGACAGCGAAGCATGAGTGCAAAAAAACCCTTCGGCTGTCGTCCGGGATGATTTCAAACTGCTGTGAACGAAACCAGAGAGATTCGTGTTTCCGGATCGTTGATCTGTTTTGCGGGTCGACAACGGGCGCCGTCGAGGTCTCGGAGCCGCTTTTTTGATCCCATAAATGGGAACCTGTGCTCGGTAGCGAGGTTTTCTTCCCGTTTTTTTCCCATAGGTTTCTACGTTTCAAGCTCATGTGAGTGTGTACTCACCTCTTCCAGGAGCCTTGTCGGGCCTGAAGCCTGTGTAGAACAGGGCGCCAAGTCATTGTTTTCAGGTGTGAATCGAAGGTTTGAGATGCCAGGCACACCATAGACGGCTCCCATTGGTAGCGGTTTATGGGGTTCGTCTTTCTGTGGAAGCGCACGTGTGTTTACATCTTTTGTAAACCACGTTTACTTCTTTAACTACTTTTAGACGGCTCACAGCCTTATCTGACAAGGGTTTGAGGGGTGTTCGGTACCCATTTATGGGAGCACAGGTGTAAGGGCTTGGGAGTTAAGGTCTGTGGATTTGGGGATTCGGGTACCGCGTTGTGGGGAATCGGGGTTGTGGATATGGGGCAAGCGTACCCGGTTATGGGAAATTGACCCGGAAACGCGTTGGGTAGTCGTCTATGGGGATGCCTGTGGGTAGCCTTTTATGGGGCGCCTTTGAGGATCCGTGAACGCCGGGTCGCACAGTGATTTTTCTTGGGTAGCCGGTTATGGGGCACCTCAAAGGTAGCCAGTTATGGGTCACATTTGAGGCAGCTCGATTGCCTTTCTCCAGGATTTCCTGTGGCGGTCTCCCATAGACAGGATCGATGGGACCGACAGGTAACCTTTTATGGGGAAAACAATGGGTTGCCGTTTATGGGAGCGATGGTTGCCTTTCGGGCTGAAATCAGTGCAGCCAACGCAGCCGGAGCCTGTCGTTAGGTACCCTCCTGTGGGAATCGGTGAAGGTAGCAGGTTATGGGAAGAAAGTCGGTCTGTGCTGCAGGGCACCACGAATTTGTCCCACGATCCCGATTCTCGGCATTTGCTTCCCATGGATGGTTACCTTGCCAAGGGCAAATCTCATGCCGGGTTTCCACGTCCGGACATGAAAGGTAGCGGCTTGTGGGAAGCATTTTTGTCGAAAGGTAGCTGGATATGGGGTCCCGCACAACTCTTCTGGTTGCAAATTTTCCTTTTATATCTGCAGGTTAGCGGAGATAGTGCAAGTAAAGCCGGAACAAGGACGTTGCTCCTCGGCGGGAAAAGGTATAAAGTCCGCTCTCAACAAGGTCACCTTATCCGGACATTACGATGCCGCGCAAGCCCGCAAGCAAAGGCTCAGACAAACAGGTTTCACTGTTTCAGACACCCGAGCCTCCCGACTTGCTGCGCAAGGCGGTCCAGGCGATTCATATCGCGCCCAAGTCCGGGAAGATCGGCCTGCAGCAGCGCAAGATGTTCAGCTCGCTGATCAAGAACGCGCTTCGACAGGAGGCGTTCGAGCCAGGCCGGACGAGCTTCTCGATTTCGCTTGCGTCGCTTTCGCACGAGAGCGGGTTGAACAGCAACAATACGAAGTACGTGAAGGACACGGTCAACTCGTTGATCAGTACCGTCGTCAACTGGGACTATCTGGCCGCGGATCGGTCGACCGTCTGGAAAGCGTCGGGCCTGCTCGCCGGCGCGGAGCTCGAGCAATCGGTGCTGAAGTACAGCTTCTCCGACCAGATTCGCAGCGAGTTGCTCAACCCCGAGATCTACGCACTGATCGATATGCGGATCGCCCGCGAGTTCCGGCGGTCGCACTCGCTCGCGTTGTGGGAAAACACGGTGCGCTACGAGGGGATCGGCATCACCGCGAAGATCCCGCTGCCGAAATTTCGTGACCTCATTCTCGGCCAGGACAAGGCGTCGCAGTCGTACAAGGAATACAAGCTGTTCAAGAGCAAGGTCCTGGTGCCGTGCATTCAGGAGGTGAACGAAGTTTCGGATCACACGCTCGAGTTGATCGAACACAAGTCTGGCCGGAGCGTGGAGGCGGTTCAGTTCAAGGTGACGCGCAAGCAGAGCACCGATACGGTGGAGGATGGCGACGTCAAGAACGAAGCGCTGGTCGAGGAGGTCGCCAAGTTCGGCATCCCGCGCTCGGAAGCGCGCCGGCTGATTACGCAATATGGCGTGCAGCGCATCAAGGCGGCGATTGCCTATACGCTCAATCGGACTACGAAGAAGAATGCGGCCCCGGTCGACAATGTGGCCGCGTATTTCCGCAAGGCGCTGACGCACGGCTACACGCTGTCCGACGGGCAGGGAACGGAAGCGGCGGCTCCGGCGAAGGAATCCGCGCAGAGCAAGCAGGAACAGATTCGCGACAAATATCTGGCGGCGAAGGTCGAGGAAGCCGGCGCGTATTTCCGCGAACTGGAGATCGACGACCAGACCAAGCTGATCGAGCGTTACAACGAGACGGTGGCAGGCTCGAAGGACCTGACGCTGTCGCCGAAGAAGAAGGCGAGCAAGCTCGCGCAGACCAGCTTCTTCCGGTGGCTCGCGCTGGATACGTGGGGCGAACCGACTTCGGACGACTTGCTGGAATTCCTGCTGAAAAGCAGTCTCGCCGGCAACTGAACCAGGCCTCGCAGACGGATGTGTGTCGCGCGCCGGACGTCGTCGTCCGGCTTCGCGGTGCACCGCGGATGCGAGGCCTTCTGCTTTTCGCGCGTTACTGTTGCGTGGCCGTTGCCAGTTCGGCAACGTACGCATCGATGACGGTCTTGAGCTTGTCGGCGAGCGCTTCCTGATGCGATGCGTCGACGCCCTTGAGCTGCAGATCCAGACGTCCGTCCGGATAGGTTTTCAACTGGCCGATCGCTCGCGATTCGAGCGCGAAGTCATGGCGAACGCTGTAACGCGTACGTCCCGCTTTCTTGCTGCCGTCGCTTTGTGCACGCAGGAAATTCTCCAGATCACGAACCGACTTTTTCCGGTCGATCACGGCCGTCAACAGCCGGTCGGCAGTCGGCTCGCCCAGGCGTTCGAAGATCAGCTTCAGGAAGTACGCCGCCTGCAGGCCGACCACGTCGTTCGCGCTAGCCATCCGCTCCAGGAGTGTGTTCGGGAGTGCGTTGAGCGACAGCGTCTTGCTGATCGATGCCTTGTCCTTGCCGATCTTTTCCGCCAGCGTGTTCTGGTCGGAAAAGACTTTCTCGTCGAGGAGACGCTTCCACGCGACCGCATCGTCGAAGATCGTCTGGCGTTCGTGGTCGTGGTTCGCGCGATACGCGATCGTGTAGAGCTGCTCCGGCGTGTGATCCGTGCGGAACGTGGCGTTGATGGTTTCATCGCCGTTGATGCTCGTCGCGCGGAGCCGGCGTTGCCCGTCGATCACCACGAGCTTGCCGGGAAACTCCGGGAGCCGCGTAACCTTGATCGGCTCGATCTGCCCTTCCCGTTTCAGTGTCAGGGCGAGCTCGTGCAGGCTCGACTCCGAGTAGAACACGCGCGGGTTGAACGGGTTCGGAATGCAATCCTTGACCAATACCTTCTGAGGCGCGCCAAGATCCGGTGCGCTGGCCGGCGTGGCCGCGGCCGGAGCGCCGGCGGGTGCCGTTTCGCCGACGACGTTCGGTGCAGCCGCCGGTTCGGGCAGCCGCGTTTCGAGCGCCGCATTCTCCTGCGCGAGTCCGCGCAGCAGGCCGGCTGCGAGATGCAGGTTGCCGGTCGGCTTCTTGTCTTTCGATGTGTCCTTAGCCATGGGCGGCTCCGGTAGCGCGCGTCGACGCGATGTATTGGGCCATTTCCGTGACCAGCTTTTCGATTTCCGCACGGGCTTCTTTCAGGCCCTTCAGATAACGATTGTGGTGATGGATCGTGGTGCCGAGCGCAAACGTCTGACGGTAGACCTCGCGCTGCGCGATCTGGCTGTCGAGCAGATGCTCCCCTATTTCTTCAGCTCTTAGAATTTTTAAAATTTCTTCACGCATTTTAGTTTTTCCATTAACGCTATTCAGCATTAATGCGGAAGAAAGATTCGGGTTACGGACGGCTCGCATCGACTCGATCATGCGGATCATCGCGACCGTGCTGTAGAGATCGGCTGGCGACGGTGACAGCGGCACGAGGCAAAAGTCGGCGACTTCGAGTACGGAGGCGATTCGCGGGTCTTCGAGGTTGCCAGGACAGTCGACCACGATCACGTCGAAGTTCGCGTCCTGTTTCTTGATCTCGCCGCCGATGCCGCGACCGGCAGGGGCCAGAGAGAGAACCGTCATCGGCAGCGTGTTCTCGCCGCTCGTCACCCACCGGACGGACGTTCCTTGAGGGTCGGCATCGATCAGCGCGACCTTGTTGCCGCCGGCTTCGAATGCGGCGGCGATATTGACGGAGATGGTTGTCTTTCCAGTCCCACCTTTTTGATTACTGACGGCGATCTTGAAAGCCATTAAATTCCTCCACGGAGTTTTGCGTAATATATGCAGTTATTGAAAAAATGTCCAGAAAAGCCTTCGATGCGATGTATGCCTTAAGGATCGATGTGGTTGTCACGTGACAAGTGGGCCAAACGGCCAATGAGTCAGTCGTGATTGATGATCGAGTAAAAATAAAATAGACGACCGAGATCGAAAAGTACGTACGAAGATCGAGAAAAATTCGATAGATCTCGATGTCGATGGCTGCGTTGGCAAATGGAGATGAAGACGGGGCGCTTGATGTCGCGGTGTTCGCGGTAAAAATCACCACGGTTTCCGCTAGTCAGTTCATGGGCGTCGAAAGGAATCTTGGTTGTCACGTGACAAGTAGCGGGATTCGGTCCTTCTCAACGTAGTCCGGCGCCAGAAAATCTCTCCTTCGATTGCACTTAAAGCTATGGCGAGATCATTCGACGCTCGAAATCTCCCTTTAGGTTTTTGGCATGACTGTTTCCGGCACGATGAGTTGTCACGTGACAATCGGTGCGGTGCGGTGCGGTGCGGTGCGGTGCGGTGCGGTGCGGTGCGGTGCGGTGCGGTGCGGTGCGGTGCGGTGCGGTGCGGTGCGGTGCGGTGCGGTGCGGTGCGGCAGGTCGCGTCGGTGCCGAATCGCCCCCAGGACGAGTTGTGATCGGACTTCATAGAACATGGGCGCGTGGATCGCCAAAGAAGAGATTCGCATCGCGATCTCGTCGCGACATGCAGTTTCCTGGGTGAACTGGCTGGGGCGTTGTCACGTGACAACTGAAGTGTTGTATCGGGGAAATTGCGTGTCGAAGCGGCGGGTTGCGCCGCGTGTCGGGGGCGCCTATGTCGAAAAGCCTTAGTCACCAATTGGTCTGCAGGCACGAGGGCTCCATCGCTGACTATTTGCAATCGCGTACCAGAAGAAAGGCGCTGGTCAGCTTGCTGGGTCGCGCCTACGAGTGAGTGTCATTGATGCTATTGATATGACCCTATTTACTTGAGGCGGTCAGACCAACATTGCGCGCGTATTGTCCGGAAGGGGAGGGTGCGGGCTTTGCCGCGCGTACCCATGAGTTACGTAACCAGTACAGTCGAGAGCTTCTGCTCGGCAACTATGCAAATGAGGCTCCAATTTGTGACGAACCGCAGTGTTGATGGCCACCTAACAACTCAAACGGGCCGGATCGTGAAACATTTCCAAGGAATTCGGTGTTCGCGGAAATCCTTATCCGGCAATGGGTTGCGCTATATTCTTCATGTTGTTTCACGCCAAATCGGCAAGATTAACCTTGTAAATAGGGGCGTATGGCCATTTCGCACTCTTCGAGCAAGAGACGGTGTGAATGCGGTTCGATATGTACTTAACGATACGTAAAATGTTGTATTCGAAACGTATCCAGTCGATCTGATGCCGAGATAAATCGAACCGAGGCGAATCAGATGCATCTTGACAAGGCGTCGAGCGACTTCGTGGGTGCCCACGCCGGTCTATCGGCGAGAGTTGTCACGTGACAACGCACACTTTCACCGCGCAAATCGATGGTTCGCAGCGTGGCGCGAGACTCCCAGCGCTGCAGCGTTTGTGGCCGAGCGTCCGGAGGGTACTAAGACGACTTGGTTGCGGAGACGGCATGGTCCTCATCAATTCATGAGATCGATATGAAATGACTTGCCTCTAGCCGATGAACATTTGCGATATCGGATACAGGTCCGACGCCGCGAGGCGCCCGCGCACCGCCCGATACTTAATTTGAATTCGCGGCGGCCTGCCGAGCAATCACTTCGGAGCAAGCAACTAGCGCGCATCTCGCTGCGCTCGTCTGGCTCAAGCGGGTCGCCCCTTCGCGCATGAAGGGGCGACCCACGCATTCCGCGGATACCACCAACCGCGGTATCTCACATCTCCGGTACCGTCCCGGTGATCAATACGTCGCCGCGACCGAAAGAACGACATCCGTTCCACTTCGCAGGCTATCGATATCTCTCCGCGGAGAATTACCGAACAACCGGCTGTATTCGCGATTGAACTGAGTCGGGCTCGCATATCCGACCCTGAACGAGGCCGACGCGGCGTCGAGCCGCTCGGACAGCATCAGTCGACGCGCCTCATTGAGCCGTATCCATTTCTGGTACTGCAGCGGACTCATGCCGGTGAGCTGGCGGAAGTGGTGGTGGAAGGTCGAACTGCTCATTTGTACCTGCGCCGCCAGATCGTCGACCCGAAGCGACTCGTCGTAATGGGTCCGCAACCACTGGATCGCCCGCGACACGCGGTTGCCCTGACTGCCGGCGGACGCAATCTGACGCAGGCGGGCACCCTGGTCGCTGGTCAACAACCGGTAATAGATTTCCCGCTCGACGTACGGTGCGAGAACTGCGATGGCGTTCGGATCATCCAGCAACGCCAGCAAGCGATTCACCGCGTCATAGAGCGATTCGTTCATATCGCCGACGACGAGGCCGCGGCCTGCCGGGGCTTCCTCGTGATCCGCTGCGACCTGCGCCATCAATTCAGCCATGACGCGAAAATCAAGCTTGAGCCCGATTCCGAGAAACGGCCTTTCGCGGCTGGCCTCGATGACCTGCGTCGAACCGGGCAAGTCGAGGGACGTGATCAGAAAGCGGTTGGCGTCGCAGAGATACACATCGCCGCTCTGAATGAGCCGCTTCGTGCCCTGGACGACGAGACCGAAGCTCGGCTCGACCATGCAGTCCATCGGCTGCGTTGTCGCCTCCCTTCGATGGAGGCTCAGGTTCGGAATGGCCGTGGTGAGGTGATCGACGTCTTTCGTCCATCTCGCGACGCGCTCTGCGAGCGTCTGCCGCAAGTCGTTCTCCCGGCTGCGGCTCGTTGATCGGGGGGCAACGGGGTTGAATGCGGCGATGGTGGCGTCGTCGACGGGGTGGCCGGGGGCGTATCGGACGGGTGCCGGATGCATGACTTCTCGACTCAGGTAATCGGATCTACAGACAGCCCGTCGACGTGCGGGTACGCCGGCAACGCGCCTGCCGGAGCTGCGGCATTGCCGCGCTCCGGGGAAAAAATGTACAACGGTCGGCGGGCTTTACTTCGCGGCCTGCGACGCGCAAAGCGTCCAGCGGCGCGATTTCGTGGCAACGGACGTCGCGCGCTCGTCCACCGTGCGCCACCACCGCTCGCCGCGATGCGGTTCGTCGAGTGCGAGGCGCTCGCCCATCCTGGGCGTCGACAGATCGACGCCTCGCACGATCGCCAGTGCCGTGACACGCTCGAACGGTTCCTGCCAGCGATGCATCGCGAGATCGAACGTGCCGTTGTGAATCGGAACCAGCCAGCGTCCGCGCAAATCGATGTGCGCCTGTACGGTCTCTTCCGGCTGCATGTGCACATACGGCCATTGCGCGTCGTATGCGCCTGTTTCGATCAGCGTGACATCGAACGGCCCGAGGCGCTCGCCGATCGTCCGGAAGCCGTCGAAGTAGCCGGTGTCACCGCTGAAGAACACGCGCAAGTCGTCGTCGACGATGACCCAGGACGCCCACAGCGTGCTGTTGCCGTCGAACAGGCTGCGCCCGGAAAAGTGCTGGGCAGGCGTCGCGGTCAGCGTCAGGCCGGCGACGTCGACGCTCTGCCACCAGTCGAGCTGACGGACTTTCTTCGCGTCGATGCCCCATTCGATCAGGCGGTCGCCGACACCCAGTGTTGTCACGAACACGCCGGTGGTCGCCGCGAGTGCGAGCACCGTGTCGCGGTCGAGATGATCGTAGTGATCGTGCGACAGGATCACGCCGCGCAGCGGCGGAAGATCTTCAAGCGCGATCGGCGGCGCATGGAAACGCTTCGGACCAACGCGCCGAAACGGCGACGCGCGCTCGGCGAACACGGGATCGGTCAGCCAGAATTCGCCGCGCAGCTTAAGCAGCAGCGTCGAATGACCAAGCCGGTACAGGCTGCGATCGGGCGCCGTGTCGAGCGCGGCGCGCGTCAACGAATCGACGGGTAGCCGCCCCGCGGGCACGGTATGGCGCGGCTTGTTGAACAGCATGTTCCAGGCGATCCCGAGCGTCTTGCTCAACCCCTCGACCGGACGGGGCGCGACATTGCTGAAACGCTCGCCATTGTGCTGCGGCGAGCCGCCGGACAGTGCGCGGCCGCGCCGGGCGGCCGCCAAACCCAGAATGCGGTGAATCAAAACGAGAGGCGATGCCATGTCGGTTCGTCCGGAAGAGAAAGTACACTAAACAGTGTAGTTTATTTCTGGGATAAGTAAACTACCCGGTGTAAAATTTCTGGATGGATACCAGCACTCCCCCTCGGCGCCTGACCGATCGAAAGCGCGCGGCCATCGTCGACGCGGCCATCGAGGAATTTCTCGCGTCGGGTTACGACGCGACCAGCATGGACCGCATCGCCGCGCGTGCTGACGTGTCGAAGCGCACGGTCTATAACCACTTCCCGGGCAAGGAAACATTGTTCGCCGCCATCCTGCAAAAATTGTGGGATGCAACCCGGACAGGCAGTTCGCCAACCTATCGTGCCGATGTGCCGCTGCGCGAGCAATTGCTTGCGTTGCTGGATCGCAAGATGCGTCTGCTCAGCGATGAGGCATTTCTGTCGCTCGCACGCGTCGCGATCGGTGCGGCCATCCATTCGCCGGAACGTGCGCGTGACATGGTCGAGCGCCTCGGAGAACGCGAGGAAGACATGACGGTCTGGGTGCGGACGGCCGCGGCGGCCGGACGCCTGTCCGTCACCGATCCGGTGTTTGCCGCGCATCAGCTGCACGGTGTCGTGAAGGCATTTGCGTTCTGGCCGCAGATAACGATGGGCCAACCGCCGCTCGCGGAGCCGGCGCAACAAAAAGTCGCTGAATCCGCCGCCGACATGTTTCTCGCGTACTACGCGCAGCCGGAACATACCGACGCATCGCGCGGCGTAACGGACTGACCGTGTGTGTATCCGGTCGAACTTGCGCGAATCGAACCTGGCGCAACATGCATGATCGGAACGTGCTTCGTAACGACGCGCCGGCAAACCGGCAGATCCAGGAAAGCGACCGCGGGATGTCTTATCGGATCTCCGGCCATTCAGCGGAAATCGGCGATGCCGTCAGCGCACCTGAACCGAACGTGAGCAACGACGAATGAAGACGCTGTTGATCGTCTATCACACGATGACCGGAGGCACGCAACAGATGGCCGAAGCGGCCGCCGGTGCTGCGCGCGAGCAAACCGGCGTCGACGTGAGGCTGCAGCGCGCCGATGCGACGAGCGCGGACGACGTACTGGCCGCCGACGCCTATCTGTTCGCAACGCCGGAGAATCTCGCGGCAATGTCCGGGCTGATGAAGGATTTCTTCGACCGCTGCTACTACGCGGCGCTCGATCGCGTGAACGGCCGCCCGTATGCGGTGATGATCTGCGCGGGAAGCGATGGGCAGAACGCGCTGCGCCAGATCGACCGGATCGCGACCGGATGGCGCTTGAAGAACGTGGCGCCTGGCCTGATCGTCTGTACCCACGCGCAGACGCCGGAACGCATCCTCGCGGCGAAGACGATCGACGCCGCCGATCTCGCGCGCTGCGCCGAATTGGGCGCCGGTCTCGCAGCGGGGCTTGCACTGGGCGTTTTTTGATTGCCGGTGCTGCAACTGCGACGACTGTTCGACGCCCGGTGGTGCACGCGACGCGCGCATTCTGCCGATACGGCACTGGCCGAACGCCCGGCCCTTAACTGCCCTTTGGCGCCTCGGAAGGCCGATGATATTCGGGCCAAAGTCGTTTCACGAGATCGCGCGATGCGCCGTAGGCATGGCAACTATCGATCTTGAGCGGTTTCCCGTCGCTGTCGCGCGCCTCGAGCGACGACTTCCGCATGCCGACCATCGTCTGATAGGCCGTGGTGGCGATCGGGCCGAGCAACTCCTTCAGGTGCGTGCACGTATCGCAGGACGGCAGGCGCTTGCGGATCTCGCTGTTCCAGCCCGCGCCGATGCTCAGTCCGACAAGCGCCTGCAGCGAGTCACCGCCGCCCGGGCACTGCGCATATGGATGCGACCGGAGGAACGTGGACACGGTGCGGACGACCATGTCGGCGTCGAAGACCAGCGTCACACCGAGGTCGTGGATCGGCGACAGCGCAGCGACCGTCCGCGTGCCGCCCGGCGGCGTGAAATCAAAGGTTTTGCGGTCCGCGAGGCAGGCCGTTACTTCGAACCGGCCGTCGCTGCGCCGATAGCCGCGCATGTCGATTTGCCGATGGTGAATCTCCTCGCGCGTGATGCCGTCGTGCGGGATGTCGTGTGGGGGAACCATGTCTCTGCTCCGTTTCGTACAACCGGTTCGTTCTTTTGGCAGGCAAGCGGGATGGCGGCGGGTCGCCGGTGGGGCTCGGCGAAACGGGCCGACGCACGCTGCCGACGACATCGATCCGGCCATACTACGCACTTTTCGGCCTCTTCGTGCGCCACGTGATGGATGCGGACGCAACGAGTCGTATGCGGGCACCGATGCTGTCGAATGGGTACGGCACTTGCGCCGATCCATCGTCGTGGTCATTGATTCGCTCGCAGCCGACGCCGCTGCCCGGGATGCAGAAGCGCAGCCGGGGCCGAGGCGCGCCGATGCGGCGGGATCGCGTTCGACGTCCGGAGGCGGAATACCACGTGTCGGGCGTCGATCGGTGTCGCCGGGGCAATCGCAGCACGGAAAATGGCCCCGATTTCCGCCCACGAGCGTGAACGGCGTGACTTCCGGAAACGTATCCATATAATGCGCAACACGACCGCATGGACGCATTTCCGGTACACCGAATCGGGCCAACGCAGACCAGTGAGTCAACCGGCCGCCGCGCGTACCGGTATACTTCCACTCCTGCCTTGTCCGGCATCGTGGCCGGGTGCCTGAAAACAGAGTGGCGTGCGCGATGCGGCCCCGTAGTGTTCCGCATCGGCGGCAGAGGGGTCGCACGCATGGCGGCGAAGCTTGTGCGCCGCGCGGCATGGCCGCACGAACCACACCTTATATTCCTGGTGGATTGAATTTATGGGTTTTGAACAACTTGCCGAATTGCGGGCGCAGCTCGCAGCGAAGGCCAAGCAGGAGCGCAACGCGAAGCGGCCGGCAGCGCCGGCGGACACCGGCGCGAAGCCGAAGTCCGGCGACCAGCCGCAGCGTGGCGCCAAGCCGGCTGCGGCCGGCGGCAAAGCAGCGCACCGCGCGAAGCCGGCTCCGGCGAAGCCGTCGGCGCCGGTCGATCCGGTCATCGTTGCGATCGGCAAACTGCAGCGTAAGTTTCCACGTGCGTTCCCGAAGAATCCGGCCCCCAAAGTGCCGCTCAAGGTCGGTATCTGGGACGACCTCGCACGTGAAGCACAGGCCGTCGGGCTCAACGAAGCCGAACTGCGCGAAGCGATGTCGACGTGGTGCCGTGGCAACCGCTACTGGTCGTGCCTCGTCGAAGACGCCGTGCGGGTCGATCTGCAGGGTAACGAAGCAGGGCGTGTCACGCATGACGATGCAGCTCGGGCACGCCGCCTGAAGGCTCGTCGCCCCGGCAACAAGGGCGCGGGGCAATCGGCCAAGGGCGCGCCGCAGCAGCCGAAGGCTGAGCAGCAAGCCGAGGCCGCCGCCGAGCCGCAAGCGGCAAACGTGGAAGCGCAAGCCGATGCAGCGCCGCAGGTCGAGCAGCAAACGGCCGGAAACGCGTAATCCGCACCGCGCCGCTGCATACTGCACGGCGCTTTCCCGCAGGCACATCGCCTGCGGTGAATGACCCGACAGTCCGACCTGCCTCGACCGAGGGAGGTCAGGACTGCTCCCACCGGTGCTCGACGTGCCGGGCGCTTATCTATCCCACCTCGAACAGACCACGCGACCGGACGAAGAAAGTTCGCCGATCGATGCTGCACGCGCGTTGTCTCGACTGTGTCGTTTGCGCATGAACGGTACGCATGCCGCGCATACGGCGACGCTTCTTTCGATTGATTCGTGTTCCTAAAATAAAGGCATGCCGAAACCATCGACTGACGCGTGGACGATCCCACTCGGTCATCGTGACATGCTGACGCGCGATAATCTCGTCGATGTCGTCAGGTCGCACGCAAGCTCGCCGGCTGCCATGCAGCTTGCATTGCGAAAGGTCGAAAAGCCCACCGCGACGCAACCCGCTGCGACGGCCAGCGTCTTTCAACGTCAATTCGAACCGGATCATGCACTCGAGACATTCCGCGATCCTCGTCGCGCTCACCGCTGCCGCGCTGTTCGGCGCCGCGACACCGCTCGCCAAGGCGCTGATCGGCGCGATGTCGCCGTTCATGGTCGCCGGCCTGTTCTATCTCGGCAGCGGCGTCGGGCTCGGTATCGGGATCCTGCTTCGTCGCCTGCACAACCGGCAGGCGACGACCGCAGGCGCCGCGCCGCTGCAGCGTGCAGACCTGCCTTGGCTGGCCGGCGCGATTGCGGCGGGCGGGGTGGCCGGCCCGGCGTTGCTGATGCTCGGGCTGTCGAGCACGCCAGCGGCGACGAGTGCGTTGCTGCTCAATCTCGAGGGCGTGCTGACGGCCGTCATCGCGTGGGTCGTGTTTCGCGAGAACGTGGATTCGCAGGTGTTCCTCGGAATGGTCGCGATCGTCGCCGGCGGCACGCTGCTGTCGTGGACGCCGGGCCACGCAGGCGTGCCGGTCGGCGCGCTGCTGATCGTCGGCGCATGCCTGTGCTGGGCGGTCGACAACAACCTGACCCGCAAGGTGGCCGCAAACGATGCGATGGTCATCGCGTGCGCGAAGGGGCTGATCGCCGGCCCCGTGAACATCGGCATCGCGCTGGCGACCGGCGCGACGCTGCCGGCTGTCCCGGTCACGGCTGCCGCGATGCTGACGGGGCTCGGCGGCTACGGGATCAGCCTCGTGCTGTTCGTCGTCGCACTGCGTCATCTCGGCAGCGCGCGCACGGGCGCATATTTCTCGATCGCGCCGCTGTTCGGCGTCGTGCTGTCGCTGCTGATCTGGCCCGCGCTGCCGCCCGGGACGTTCTGGATCGCTGCCGTGCTGATGGCGCTCGGGATCTGGCTGCACGTTCGCGAACGACATGAACACACGCACACGCACGAGCCACTCGAGCACACGCATCGGCATCGGCACGACGAACATCATCAGCATGCGCACGATTTTGCGTACGACGGCAACGAACCGCACACGCATCCGCACGTGCATCTGCCGATCACGCACAGCCATGCGCATTTTCCGGACATTCATCACCGGCACCGGCATTGAGCGCGTCATGACCAGCAGGCGATACGGTGCGCAAGGTAACCGTTTATGGGGCGGGTTCTCCGGATAGCGATGCGACGACTCGGATGAGCAGCCCGGCAGCCGCGGTGGTTATCGCGCGTGGGGAAAGCAAAAGCCGAAATCCTCGCAGCCCGGGCACCCGGGGGCGGGGCCCGACGGTACATCGAGCGCGGCGGCCACTTCCTGTGCGAGGAATTTCTTCCAGCGCAGGTGAGCGACGTTGCGCGCGGCAAGCGCGGGGAAATAGCGATCGAGCATCGCGGATACCGCGTCGCGCCCGTCGAGCCCGAGATCGCGCCACAGATGATCGGGGCGAAGGCAGGCGTGCGCGATGATCGACGCGAGACAGCCGGCGTCGTCGCGGTCGGCGGCGGGATTCGCGTCGTTCATCAGCCGCGTGTGCAGCGTTGCGACGAACGCCGCGTGAGGGGATGGCAGCACTGCCATCGCGGCCGTTGGCGCGAGCGCTGCGACATCGGCCGCAGGCAGGTGCGGAAACTGCCGCGTCAGCAGGCCGGCCAGTTGACGACGAGACAGGCCGAGCAGCCCGAGTTCGTTGCGGCGCGCGCGTGCCGCAACGAGTGCGCCGAACAGGCGTGCATCGGGTGTGTCGGCACTGGCCGCCGCGGACAGCAACGACTGCAGCGCCCGTTGCCGAGCGTGATCGAACGCGGTTGTCATCGCATGCATCCGACCGGCAGCCGCACGTCGCGATTCGCGTGAATGCGCGGTGCCAAACGGGTTGCCATCGCAATCGTCATGCGTTCATTCGACGCCGACGATCACGCTCGATGCCTTGAAGATCGCGGACGCGGCCGTGCCGCTCGCGAGGCCGAGGCGATCGACGCTGTCGTTGGTGACGATCGCGACGATCTCGGCGCCGCCCGCGGCCTTGATCACGACTTCCGAATTGACCGCGCCTTTCGCGACCGACAATACGGTGCCCGCGACGCAGTTGCGGGCCGACACTTTGCTGCTGTCGACGTCGACCATCACGATCACCGACGACGCCTTCACGAGCGCGAATGCCTTCGAGCCTGCCGCGAGGCCCAGCGAAGCCGCGCTGCCGTGGGTGATCACGGCGACGATGTCGAGGCCGTCCTGCGTGTGGAGCGTAATTTCGTCGTTGACGGCACCGGTCTTGACGGCGCTGACCTGGCCGGCGAAATGGTTGCGGGCGCTGGTTCGCATGATGGATCTCCGGGTGGATGCTGCTGGGGGTTCAGCGGCAAAAGATGAATGGAAATGCATCGGCCAGTTTACCGTCAACGTGGGGGTTCGTCGTCCTTCCGACGCTATGGCGCGCATCAGGAAAGCTCGCCGCCGCCAAGCGTTTCGCCAGATGCGCGTGATGTCCTGAAGATGACTGCGCTGCCGTGATTACTCGCTGGTCGCGGGTGTCGCGGCGGTGCGCGTGGCGTCGGGGCGGACGTCCGGTGCGGCCGTCGTACCGTCGGATTCCCACCCCCCGCCAAGCGCGAGGAAGAGCCGCACCTGGTCGGTCGCGACCTGGCCTTCGGCGGCTGCCACCTGCGCCTGCGCGCTCGTCAGCGTACGCGTCGCGTCGAGATCGGAGATAAACGACTCGCGGCCGGCCAGATAGAGGCGATGCGTTTCGTCGGCGGAATTGCGTGCCGATTCATACGCAGTACGCAGCGCTTCCATGCGCTGCACGTCGGCCGCATAGGTTGCGAGGCTCGACTGCGTTTCGCGCAGCGCGTTCAGCACGACGCCGTCGAAGTGCGCGAGCGCGCCACCCGTCGCGGCTTCGGCCTCGCGTACGCGGGCACGCTGGCCGTTGACCGGGAACGACCAGCTGATCAGCGGGCCGAACGACCAGCGATTCGTCGTGGACGAGAACAGGTCGGCGGCGACACCGACCGAGCCGGCCGACGCGCCGATGCTGATCGACGGGTACAGCGCGGCGGTCGCCACGCCGATCCGCGCGGTCGCGGCCGCGAGTTGCCGCTCGGCTGCGCGCACGTCTGGGCGGCGGCGCAGCAGCGCGGCGCCGTCGCCGATCGGAATCGGCTGGCGCAGCTTCGGCAGGCGCTCGCATTCGGCAACGGCCTTCGGCAGGTCGGCCGGCGAACGCGCGAGCAGCGCGGCGAGCTGGTATTGCGCGACCTTGCGGCGGCCTTCGAAGCGCGGGATATCGGCGGCGAGGGTGCGCACCTGCGTCACGCCGCGCGTCACGTCGGTCTGGTTGCCGCGCCCGGCATCGCGCAGCCGCTGCGATAGCGCGACGCGCTGCTTCTGCAGCGCGAGCGACTGCTTCGCGACAGCCAGCTCGTCGCCGGCCGAGCACGATTCGACGTACGCACGCACGACGTCGGCGACGACCGTGATGCGCGCCAGGTCGCCGGCGGCCCTGACGGCTTCGCTGTCCGCGCGCGCGGCTTCGACGCCGCGCCGCAGCTTGCCGAACAGGTCGATCTCGTACGACACGTTGATGCCGACCGCGCCTTCGTTGACGATCGGCAGCTTGTTCTCGAGCAGGTATTGCTCGGCCGACTCCTGGGCGCGCTGCACGGCGGCTTCCGCGCCGCCCGAGAAGCCACCCTGCTGGCTTGCGACTTCCAGCGCCGCGCGCGAACGCGCGAGGTTGGCCGCGGCGACGCGCAGGTCGGTGTTCGACTTCAGTGCATCGCGCACGAGCGCGTTGAGCACGGGGTCGTCGTAGAGCTGCCACCAGTTGCCGGGCACGGCGTCGCGCGACACGAGCGTGCGGTTCGCATCGTCGAGCGCATGGTTCGCGAGCGGCGCATTCACGTACGCCTGCTGCGGCAGCGTGTAATCGGGGCCGACGGACTTGCACGCGCCGAGTGCGAGCGCAAGCGGCGCGAGCGTCGCGGCGAGGCGCAGACCGTGCCGCTTCATTGCGATGCTCCTGTCGCGCTGGCGGCCGTGCCGGAAGCCGTCGATACCGGTGCGGCGACCGCCGACGCGCCGGCCGCCGGCTTCGTTTGGTCGTTGCGGCGCGTGTCGGCTTCGCGCATCGAGACGGTCGCGGTACGGCCCGCGATCATCCGGAAATCGTCGGGCACCTCGTCGAGCACGACGCGCACCGGCACGCGCTGCGCGAGCCGCACCCAGCTGAATGCGGGGTTCACGTTCGGCAGCAGGTTCGCGCCCTGCGTGCGGTCGCGATCCTCGATCGCGGCGACGATGCTCTGCACGTGGCCGCGCAGCGCACGCGGCTCGCCCATCACGATGATGTCGACCTGTTGGCCGATGTGGATGCCGCGCAGCTTGGTTTCCTCGAAGTAGCCGTCGACGCGGAACGAATTGCGGTCGACGACCGACAGCACCGCGCGGCCGGCCGGCACGTATTCGCCGACGCGCGGCGCGCGGTCGTTCAGGTAGCCGTCCACGGGACTGACGATCGTCGTGCGCTGCAGGTTCAGCTTCGCGGTGTCGAGCGACACCTGCGCATCGGCGACGGCCGCTTCGCCCTGTTCGACGCGCGTGCGGCTTTCCTCGACCTGCTCGCTCGCGACCAGGTTGCCGAGCTGCAGGTTGCGGGCGTACTCGCGCTTCGCCTGCGCGAGCGTCGCGCGGCGCTGCGCGAGCGTGGCTTCGGCGAGCCGTTCCGCGAGCGCGTAGCGCGCCTGGTCGATCACGAACAGCACCTGGCCGCGCTTGACCTCCTGGTTGTCGGCGACCTGCACCGACGTGATGAGGCCCGCCACGTCCGGCGCGACCTGGATCACGTCGGCGCGCACGTGACCGTCGCGGGTCCACGGCGAGAACATGTAGTAGTTGACGATGCGCCACAGCACGATGGCCGCCACGACGACGACGATCAGGGTGAGCAGGATTTGCCCTGCCGAGAGCCAGGTTTTTTTCACGTTAGGTAGCCACGAGATGGTGGGACACGATCACGACGGCGGCAAACACGAACACGTAGATGCCGAGGTCGAAGATCGAACGGTGCCAGACGAGGCGGTAGAAGCCGACGCGCTCGAGCACGGCGCGCACGACGATGTTGATCAGGTAGGCGATCAGCATCAGCACGAGCGGGGCCGGCACGAATACGCCGAAGATGTCGATTTCGCCGATCATGGTCGCGGTCGGAAGGACAGATGGGAAAGCGGGATCATGCGCGTGCTCCGTCCGGCGCCTGCGGCGGCTGCCCGGCCGCGGCCGGATACAGCGACAGGCGCAGGCCGACGAGCGCGTGCAGCGTGTCGCGCAGCCGGCGATGCGTGGCGGGCGTGGCCGGTGCGGCGGGCGCGGTGGGCGCCGTGCCGTCGTCGGCCGGCGCGGCGCCCGGCAGGTTGCGGCCCGCGACGCGGCGCAGCGCATCGTCGATCGTTGCAAGCAGCGCGGGCGGTGCCGGCTGGCGCGCGTTCGCGGCGGCGCAGCGTTCGTAGTGGTCGGTGACGCCGGCCAGCACGCGATCGATCGCATCGGGCACGTCGCCCGACAGCCGGCGGCGCGAGCGGCGCAGGTCGAGCGCATTGAGCGCGATGCGCAGGTCGCGGAAGCTCTCGATCGACGGGTGGCGATGATCGTCGGACGCGCCGAGGCGCGGCAGCAGATGCGTGACGCGGTCGAGCATCCGCGATGCGTGGTTGCGCTGGTCGTCGAGCGGCTGCGTCGACGCGGAACGCGCGACATCTTCCCAGCCCGAGCGCAGCAGGCGCCGCACCGCGAGTTCCGCACCGAACGGCCGCGTCGCACGCGTCCATACATACGCGAACAACAACCCGGCGACACCCGCGAGGTTGCTGTTCAGGAACACGAAGAAATCGGCGTCGTACGCACCCTGGATGCTGATGAAGGTGGCCGTGTTCACGGCGACGAGCATCGTCACCATGTTGAACTGCGGGCGCGGCAGCAGCGTGCCGATCAGGATGAACGGGCCCGCGAACATCACGACGAGCATCGCGAAATCGTGCACGTGCGGCAGCACGACGAACAGGTACAGGCCCGCGAACACGACGCTCGCGGTCGTCGCGAGGAAGAACTTGAACACCAGCGGAGCCGGCTCGTCGAGCGCGGCGAAGAAGCTGCACGACACGGCCACGAGCGTGACGGCGGCGGCGCCGTCGTGCCAGCCGGACGCGATCCACAGCCAGCTCGCGAACACGATCGCGGCGACGACGGTCAGCGTCGAGAACAGCATCATCCCGCGATCGAAGAAGCGCTCGGTGCCGCCGAGCCGCCAGTGCCGGTAGCGCGGCTGCCAGACGCCCGTTTCGTTCCCGATCAGCGCGCGCAGCGAGCGGCAGTCCTGCCAGATGTCGATGACCTGGCGCAGCCGCCACAGCGCGTTCGACAGCAGCGCGCCGTCCCAGCTCGCGAGCGCGTCGTCAGCCGGCTGCAGCGCGGCGATGCGTTCGCGCAGGCGTTGCGCGACCGGGTCGTCGGTCATGTCGCCGTTGGCGCCGGCCCGGACGGCCGGCAGCGGCGCGTCGAACCATGTCGCGGCATCGGCAAGCAACTCGTCGAGCCCGGCCGGCCGGATATGCAGGTCGCGCATCAGCGCGATCAACGGATCGGCGAGCGACGACATCAGCGGCAGGAACAGCTGCATCCGGCCCGCGAGCGCCTGCGCGCGCGCGAGGACGCGCGGGTGCGCATGGTCGTAGCTCAGCTGGCTCAGCAGGAATTCGAGGCCCGTGATGGTCGCCGCGAGGCGTTGCCGGCATGCGGACAGCGCCTTGCCGGCGATGTGCCCGGACAGCGTCTCGCGGCCGTAGAACGCGGCATCCTTGAACCACGCGTCGGTGCGCTCGATCAGCGTCGGCGCGAGCCGGTTCGGGAAGATCGCGCTGCCCACCACGCTCGCGCACACGATGCCGAGCACGATCTCCTCGGTACGTGCGATCGCGACGTCGAACACGGTGGACGGATCGGTCACGGTCGGCAGCGCGACCAGCGGCATCGTGTAGCCGGCGAGCATGAACACATAGCTGCGCGCGGTGCGATCGGAGATCGCGAGGTAGAGCAGCGTGCCGCACCAGGTGGCGACGATGATCGCGAACAGCAGCGGCGTCTCGACGAACGGCGGCACGAAGAAGATCGCGGCGGCCGCGCCGAGCGCTGTGCCGAGCGCGCGATACAGCGCCTTCGAGCGCGTCGCGCCGACGAACGGGTTCGACACGATGTAGACGCTCGCCATCGCCCAGTACGGGCGCGGCAACTGGAAATACAGGCCGAGATACAGCGCCAGCATCGACGCGGCGAACGTCTTGCCCGAGAACAGCCAGTCGCGAAGGCTCGGGTAGGTCATGACGTGGCGTCACCGGTGTGGGAGGCGCGCGCGGCGGGCGTGTGCAGCTCGGACGCATTGAAGGCGTCGAGCACGCGCAGCGTCGCTTCGAGATCGGCGCGCGTGACACCCTTGAGCACCTGCGCGCGCAGCACGCGCAGGTCTTCCTCCATCTTCGCGGTGACCGCGCGGCCGGCGGCCGTCAGCGAGATCGTTTTCGCGCGACGGTCGTGCGGATCCTCGTCGCGGCGCGCGAGGCCGGCCGCGCACAGCTGGTCGAGCAGGCGCACGAGCGATGGCCCTTCGATGCCGACGTATTCGGCGAGCGTGCCCTGGCGCACGCCTTCGCCGAGGCGCCCGGCGATCAGCAGCGGCGTCGCGCACGCCTCGGACACGTTGTACGTAGTCAGCACGCCGTCACTGGTGCGGCGCCACTTGCGCGCGGACAGCACGAGAAGGCTGCTGACGGCGAGGCGGAGGTCGTGCAGATTGGTCATGGGCGAGATGATAGGGGCAAATTAATTCGATAGCAAACTATCGTTTTTGTCACCCGGATGACACGTCACACGCGGCGCGGCAGGCCCATCTGATGCAATTTAGGCGGCGTGCCGGGGATGGTCAAGCTGTAAGGTTTTGCCGGCACGGGTGGTGCGTTTGGCGGCTGCGATCGAATGGTCAGATGAAAGTCGTCCTGCAGGGCCGCTCGCGGGTCAGGCAGGTTCGAAGCCGGGGTTCGGCAAATCCGGCTTCGCGAAACGGCGCGCGGCATGCATATTGAGGCCGTTGCAAGCCACCTGGAGATTCCGCACGTGTCCCCTTCATCCTCGCAGCCGCCCGCCCCGACGTCGCTCGACGCGTGGCTGGGCAAGACCGAAACGCTCGGCGACGACATCACCGCGTTTCCGCTGAACGCGCTGGCCGCCACGCTCGACCGCCCGTCACCCGGCGACGTCGTGCCGCCGATGTGGCACTGGCTCTATTTCCTGCCCGTCGCGCCACTGGCTGAAGTTGGCCCCGATGGCCATCCGAAGCGCGGCGGCTTCCTGCCGCCCGTGCCGCTGCCGCGCCGCATGTGGGCCGGCGGCCGCCTGACTTTCCATGCGCCGCTGCGCACGGGGCGGCGCGCGACGCGCGAATCGACGATCGAGAACCTCGAGGACAAGACGGGCCGCAGCGGCCGGCTCGTCTTCGTGACGGTGCAGCACCGGGTCGAGTGTGACGGTGAGCTGTGTGTCGAGGAGGAGCACGACATCGTCTATCGCGATGCGCCGCAGCCGGGCGCGCCGGCGTCGAAGCCGGTCGCGGCGCCGGCAGGCGAGACGTGGTCGCGCACGGTCACGGCCGACGCGGTGATGCTGTTCCACTATTCGGCGCTGACCTTCAACGGTCACCGCATCCACTACGACCGCAGCTACGTGACGCAGGAGGAGGGCTATCCGGGGCTCGTCGTGCATGGCCCGCTGATCGCGACGCTGCTCGTCGATCTCGTGCATCGCGAACGGCCCGACGCGACGCTCGCGAGCTTCGCGTTCCGCGCGGTGCGCCCGACGTTCGACGGGGAGCCGTTCACGCTATGCGGCAAGCCGTCGGATGATGGCCGGACGATCGAGCTGTGGGCGAAGGATCGCGACGGCTGGCTGACGATGCAGGCCACGGCGACCCTGGCGTAACGCGACAGGCGAGCGCGGGGCATACAGGGCGCGGTGCGTCGTCGAACGGGGTTGACGAACGGCATGACGAACGGGAGCCGATCGGATTCGTGCCGAGGAAGGCCGTGCGGTTCGTCGGCGCGCCTGTGTCATCCCGGGCGGTTGCCGGAACGCTTGCCGCGTCACGCCCGGCCGCATGCCGCTCAGGCGCGCGTGTCGGCCGACGGCAACAGCGCGGCGAAGCGGTCCGCGAGCGTCGGGCGCGACCGGGCCGGCCAGATCGCGCTCAGTTCGAAATTCGGCAGTGCGGCGCCGTCGCGGATCGGGCTGTATACAACGCCGTCGAAGGCGAACGCATGGATCGAGCGCGGCAGCAGCGACACGCCGCATCCGGCGGCGACGCACGCGACCACGGTCAGCGTGCGGTTGACGTCGAGCACGATGTCAACCGCATGCCCGGCCTGGCGAAACGCGCTCAGGATGCCGGCGCGGATCAGTGGCAGCTGATCGTGCGGAAACCACACGAGGCCGGCCGCGGCAAGCTCGGCCAGCGTGACGGCGCCGCCCGGCTGGCGCGGGAAATCCTTCGGCAGCACCGCGACGAGCGGATCGCGCCGGATCAGCTTCTCGCGCATCCTGCCGTTGACCGCGACCGGCGTATGCAGCAGCCCGATATCGATCTCGCCGCGCTCGAGCGCGATCGCCTGCTCGGCATTGCTCATCTCGCTCATCACGAGTTCCACGTCGGGCGCGCTCTCGCGCAACGCGCGGATCGCGCGCGGCAGCGTGTCGAACAGCGCGGCGCTGACGAAGCCGATCGTCAGGCGCCCGGCGCGCTGCGCGCCGATCTCGCCTGCCCGGTGCGCGGCCGCGTCGAGCCGCGCGACGCTCAGGCGCAGGTCGTCGACCATCGCGAGCCCGGCCGGCGTGAGCGCCGCGCCGCGCCGTGACCGGTCGAACAGCCTGACCCCCAGCTCCTTCTCCATCCGGTTCAGCGCCTGGCTGAGCGCCGGCTGCGCAATGCCGAGTTCGCTGGCCGCGCGTGTGAAGCTGCCGGCATCCGCGATCGCGAGGAAGTAGCGAACGTGCCTGATTTCCATAAGCATGTGTTATGAATAATTATTCGAAACATAGTAGCGAATTATCCAAATGATTCATAGGATGCACATCAAGCGTCGCCGAGACAGGCGGCGCCTCCGGTAAGCGGCGCGACGACGCGGCGCACGGCGACGACACGAGGAGACCTCCGTTGAACTGGACGCGCGAACTATCGACGACCGAACGGCGCACGTTGCGCGGCTGCTTTGCCGGCTGGGCGCTCGACGGCCTCGATACCCAGATGTTCAGCCTCGTGATTCCGGCGCTGCTCGCGACCTGGAGCATCGGCAAGGGGCAGGCCGGCCTGATCGGCGGCGCGACGCTCGTGTCGGGC
The DNA here is from genome assembly GCF_002223325.1 of Burkholderia sp. AU15512. NCBI lineage: Bacteria > Pseudomonadati > Pseudomonadota > Betaproteobacteria > Burkholderiales > Burkholderiaceae > Burkholderia > Burkholderia sp. AU15512. Next base: position 1,173,170 of record NZ_NKEX01000008.1, on the reverse strand, counting down.
GCGCTGGGCGGCCTGCTGGCCGGCGTGATCGCGGATCGCTACGGGCGCGTGCGCGCGCTGCAGATCACCGTGTGCTGGTTCTCCGCATTCACGTTCCTGAGCGCGTTCGCGCAGAACTTCGAGCAGTTGCTTGTGCTGAAGGCGCTGCAGGGCCTCGGTTTCGGCGGCGAATGGACGGCGGGCGCGGTGCTGCTCGCCGAGACGGTCGGCGCACGCCATCGCGGCAAGGCGATGGGCGTCGTGCAGAGCGCGTGGGGATTCGGCTGGGGCGCGGCGGTGCTGCTGTACATGATCGTGTTCGCGTGGCTGCCGGCCGAATGGGCGTGGCGCGTGCTGTTTGCGATCGGCGCGCTGCCCGCGCTGCTGGTGCTGTATATCCGCCGTGCGATTTCCGAGCCGCCGCGCGCGCACCCCGCGCGGGCGCACGCGGACGATGCGCCGACGGTGGGCATCTTCGACCGTTCGGTGCTGCGCGCGACGATCGTCGGCGGCCTGATCGGCGTCGGCGCGCACGGCGGCTATCACGCGATCACGATCTGGCTGCCGACCTACCTGAAGACCGAGCGGCACCTGTCGGTGCTCGGCACGGGGGCGTATCTCGCGGTCGTGATCGTCGCGTTCATCTGCGGCTGCTTCGTCAGCGCCTATCTGCAGGACCGGATCGGCCGGCGCCGCAACGTGATGCTGTTCGCCGCGTGTTGCGCGGTGACGGTGAACCTGTACGTATTCCTGCCGCTGAACGACATCGCGATGCTGCTGCTCGGGTTCCCGCTCGGCCTGTTCTCGGCCGGCATTCCGGCGACGCTCGGCACGCTGTTCAACGAGCTGTATCCGCGGAACGTGCGCGGGCGCGGCGTCGGCTTCTGCTACAACTTCGGCCGCATCGCATCGGCCGGCTTCCCGGTGCTGGTCGGGCACATGGGCGCATCGATGCCGCTCGGCACGGCGCTCGGCATCGATGCGGGCATCGCATACGGGCTGGTCGTGATTGCGGTGTGGTTCCTGCCGGAAACGCGCGGGCGCCGGTTGCCCGACGCGGTGGCCGGGCCCGGCGCCGACGGCGACGTGCAGGCCCGCGCCTCGCTGTAGTTTTCGTCCTTCTTTCATTCCGTCGCCCGTCACCCGCGATGCGGGCCGGGTACATCTTGCAGGCAGTCGTCATGGATCGAGCAGTGAATCCGCCGGTTGAGCCGGTTTCATCGGCGCCGAATGTCACCGCGTGGTACGCATCGGCGGCCGCCGTCGCGGCGATCGACGCGCATGCGCACGTGTTTGCGCGCGGTCTGCCGCTCGCGCCGGTCGTGCGCCACGCGCCCGATTACGACGCGTCGCTGGACGCGTACGTCGCGCATCTCGCCGCGCATGACATCACGCATGCGGTGCTGGTGCAGCCGAGCTTTCTCGGCACCAACAACGCGTTCTTCGTCGACGTGCTGCGGCGCTACCCGAGCCGCTTTCGCGGCGTCGCGGTCGTCGATCCGGGGATCGACGACGACGCGCTCGCCGCGCTGGACCGCGCGGGCGTCGTGGGCATGCGGCTCAACCTGGTCGGCCTGCCGATTCCGGACTTCGGTACGCGGGCATGGCGCGCGCTGTTCGCGCGCGTCAATGCGCTCGGCTGGCATGTCGAGATCCATCGCGATGCGGCCGACCTGGATGCGATCGCCGCGAGCCTGCTCGCGCAGTCGTGCACGCTCGTGATCGACCATTTCGGCCGCCCGTCGCCGACGCTCGGCGAGCGCGATCCCGGCTTCCGCCACCTGCTGTCGCTGGCCGACACCGGGCGCGTGTGGGTCAAGCTGTCGGCCGCCTATCGCAACAGCCTGGCCGGCGACGGCACCGACGCGGCGCTCGGCGCCGCGCAGGCGCTGCGCGCCGCGTTCACGGCGGAGCGGCTCGTGTGGGGCAGCGACTGGCCACATACGCAGCATCGCGAGCGTGTCGATTTCGGCGCGACCTGCGCGGCGCTCGAACGCTGGCTGCCCGACCCCGGCGAGCGCACGCGCGTGCTGCGCGATACGCCGCTTACCCTGTTCCGTTTCGACCAATGAGGCCCTGCATGACCGATCACACCGCCCTTCGTCGCGCCGCGTTCCGGCGCAGCATCGCCGCCCGCGAGGGATTGCTCGTTGCCGGCACGTTCAACGCGCTGAGCGCGCGGATCGCCGCCGATCTCGGCTTCGACGCGCTGTACCTGAGCGGCGCGGGTGTCACCAACATGTCGCTCGGCCTGCCGGATCTCGGCTTCGTCGGGCTCGGCGAGCTGGCCGAGCACACCGCACGCGTGCGCGACGCCGTCGACCTGCCGCTGATGGTCGATGCCGATACGGGTTTCGGCAACGCGCTGAACGTGCTGCATACGGTGCGCACGCTCGAGCGCAGCGGCGCGGACGCGATCCAGCTCGAGGACCAGGTATTGCCGAAGAAATGCGGCCACTTCGCGGGCAAGGAAGTGATCCCGGCCGCGGAAATGGTCGGCAAGCTGAAGGCGGCCGTCGACGCGCGCGTCGATCCGAACCTGCTGATCGTCGCCCGCACCGATGCGGCGGCCGTGCACGGCATCGACGACGCGATCGAGCGCGCGCACCGCTACGCGGCGGCCGGCGCCGACGTGCTGTTCATCGAGGCGATGGACACGCCGGAGGACGTCGAGCGGTTGCCCGCACTGTTCGATACGCCGCAGCTCATCAACATCGTGATCGGCGGCAAGACGCCGACCCGCTCGCGCGACGAACTGGCGCGCCTCGGCTATGGCGTGGTGCTGTATGCGAACGCCGCGCTGCAGGGCGCGGTGCGCGGGATGCAGGCGGCCCTGACGACGCTGCGCGACACGGGCCGGCTCGACGAGGATCCGGCGCTCGTCGCGCCGTTCGCCGAACGGCAGCGGCTCGTCGACAAGGCGCGCTTCGACGGGCTCGACGCGCGCTACGCGGCCGCACGGCAGCCGTAACGCCCGCGTGCGGCACGGGCGGCCGCAAGCCGGCCGCCCGATCCAGAACGAACAGGAGACAACCTTGGCAACTTCCCCCACCGGGGCGGCAGGCGGGCCGCCGCGCATCGGTTCGATCGTCGGCGGCCTGGCCGGCAACCTGATCGAGTGGTACGACTTTCTCGCGTACAGCATCTTCTCGATCTACTTCGCGCCGGCGTTCTTTCCGGCCGACCGGCCGACCGTGCAGCTGATGAACACCGCGGCGATCGCGGCGGTCGGCTATGTCGCGCGGCCGGCGGGCAGCTGGCTCGTCGGCCTCTATGCGGACCGGCGCGGGCGCAAGGCCGCGCTGACGAAATCGGTGCTCGCGATGTGCGCGGGATCGATGCTGATCGCCGTCACGCCCAGCTACGCGACGATCGGTGTGCTCGCGCCGGCGCTGCTCGTCGCCGCGCGGCTGCTGCAGGGGCTCAGCATGGGCGGCGAATACGGCACCAGCGCGACTTACCTGAGCGAGATCGCACCGCCGAACCGGCGCGGTTTCTACGTCGGCTTCCTGCAGGTGAGCGTGGTCGCCGGACAGCTCGTCGCACTCGGCCTGATGCTCGCGATGCAACGGATCTTCGCCGGCACGCACGACCTCGAACGCTGGGGCTGGCGGATTCCATTCTTCGTCGGCGGCGTGCTCGCGCTGTTCGCACTCTACATGCGCCGCAACGTCGTGGAGAGCGACGCGTTCATCGCCAGCCGGGCGCGCGCGACGAAGACGCGCATGACGGCCGACCTCGCGGCACACTGGCGCGAGCTGCTGCTCGCGATCGGCATCACGGTCGGCGGCACCGTCGCGTTCTACACGTACACGGTCTACATGCAGAAGTACCTCGTCAACTCGGTCGGGCTGCACAAGGAAACGGCGACCTGGATCTGCACGCTTGCGCTGCTGCTGTACATGCCGCTGCAGCCGCTGTTCGGTCTCGTATCGGACCGCGTCGGCCGCCGGCCTGTGCTGCTGTGGTTCGGAATCGGCGGCACGCTGCTGTCGGTGCCGATCTTCACCGCACTCGGGCACGCGCACGAACCGCTCGCCGCGTTCGCGCTGGTCTTCGCGGGGCTGGTCGTGCTGAGCGGGTTCACATCGGTGCACATGCTGGTGAAGGCCGAGCTGTTTCCGCCGCAGATCCGCGCGCTGGCGGTCGGGTTGCCTTATGCGCTGACGACGGCGATCCTCGGCGGCACGACCGAATTCGTTGCGCTGCGGCTGAAGGCGAGCGGCAACGAGACGATGTTCTTCTGGTACGTCGCCGCGTGCGCGGCGATCTCGCTGGTCGTGTACTGGCGGATGCCGGAGACCCATCCTGCCAGGCGTGTGCGGGCTGCGCGACCAGCGGTGGGCGCCGCCGCGCCGCGCTGAATTGGTGCGCAGCAGCATGCGAAACGCTTATGGATAAATAACACGGCGGTAATGCTTCGCTTCGGCAATTGCTTCTAGTATCTGCAGGACGTCGACGGGCTGCCTGGCCGTCGGCGGCGAGCAGCGAGACACACGACATACATTAGTACATCTAAAAAAATGGAGTCGAGTCAATGATCGAACTATCCGAGGGCCAACGGATATCCGCGCGCGATGGCGTGCAGGGCGGCGCGCCGCCGCGTCAGTCGATACCGGTGCATCCGGTGTTCAAGGCGTACAACCGCTCGAAGCTGGACGACATCCCGCAGCTCGCGGCGCTCCCGCCGCGGATGCGCGAGGAGATCGGGCTGGTCGCGCGGGTGCTGCCGTTCAAGGTCAACCGCTATGTGGTCGAGCAGCTGATCGACTGGACCCGTGTGCCGGACGATCCGCTGTTCCGGCTGACGTTTCCGCAGCCCGACATGCTCGCGCCCGAGGACCTCGAGCGACTGGCCGTACTGTCGCGCGACGCGGCACGCCACGCGGAACTGGACGCGCTGGTCGGGCGCCTGCGCGCGCGGATGAACCCGCATCCGGCGGACCAGCGGCTCAACGAGCCGGAACTGGACGGCGAACCGTGCCCGGGCATCCAGCACAAGTACGCGCAGACGGTGCTGTACTTTCCGAGCCACGGGCAGACCTGCCACGCGTACTGCACGTTCTGCTTCCGCTGGCCGCAGTTCGTCGGCGATGCAACGCTGAAATTCGCGTCGAGCGAAGCGGCGCGGCTGCACGCTTACCTGCGCGCGCACGGCGAAGTGACCGACCTGCTGATGACGGGCGGCGACCCGATGGTGATGAGCGCGGCACGCTTGCGCGAATACCTGACGCCGCTGCTGGAGCCGGGGCTCGAGCATGTCGGCAACATCCGGATCGGCACGAAGGCGCTGACCTACTGGCCGTACCGCTTCGTCAGCGATCCGGATACGCCCGAGCTGCTCGCGCTGCTGCGCACGCTGGTCGACGCGGGGCGCAACGTGACGGTCATGGCGCACCTGAACCACTGGCGCGAGCTGTCGACGGAGATCGCCGAGCAGGCCGTGACGAACCTGCGCCGCATCGGCGTCGTGATCCGCTCGCAGGGGCCGGTGCTGCGTCACATCAACGACGACGCCGACGTGTGGCGGCGCAACTGGGTCGGGCAGGTGCGGCTCGGTATCGTGCCGTACTACATGTTCGTCGAGCGCGATACCGGGCCGCGCGCCTATTTCGAGCTGCCGCTCGCGCGAGCGCTCGACATCTACAACACGGCGATCGCGTCGGTGTCAGGGCTCGCGCGCAGCGCGCGCGGCCCGTCGATGAGCGCGGGCCCCGGCAAGGTCGAGGTCGCCGGCACGCTCGACCTGCACGGGCAGCGCTACTTCCTGCTGAATTTCCTGCAGGCGCGCGATCCGCGCTGGCTGCGCAGGCCGTTCCTCGCGAAGTATTCGGCAACGGCCTGCTGGCTCGACCAGCTCGAACCGCCGGACGGCGATCCCGCGTTCTTCTTCGACGCGCCGTACCGCGCATTCGTCGACGCGCACCAGCACCAGCCGGAGCACGCATGATGGCGCCCGGCAAACGAACCGCCGACGTCGCGATCGTCGGCGGCGGTTATACGGGGTTGTCCGCCGCAATCCATCTGGCGGAGCAGGGCGCGACGGTCGACGTTTGCGATGGCGATCCGCCCGGCGACGTCCCGAGCGCATTCAACTTCGGTTCGGTCGCGAGCGTCGCGCCGGCATTGCCGCGCGGCCCGGGTTCGGCCGCGCAGGCGCAGGCCGCCGAGCGCGAGGCGGCGCAGGCGATCGCGTATCTGGCGCGCTTCGTCGACAGCCGCGGCCTCGCGTGCGGCTGGGCGCATCCGGGCCACATCACGCTCGCGTGCGACGACGCGTCGGCGGCGCAGCTGGCGCGCCGGTTCGACCACTACGCGGCACAACCGGACGCGCGCGTCGCATGGCTCGATGCACCGGCGGTCGCGCAGGAAACCGGTGCGGCGCATGCGATCGCCGGGCTGTTGAACCTGCGTTTCGCGCTGATCCGGCCACGCGCGCTACGCGACGCGATGCGGATGCGGGCCGCGCGGCTCGGCGTGCGGATCCGGCGCGGCGCCCGCGTGCACGCGCTGCGGCTCGCGCCGGAGGCAGCCGCGCTCGACCTCGACGATGCGACGCTCGCCGCCGGCACCGTGCTGGTGTGCGCGGAGGACGCGTGGTCGTTGCTGCCGGACGACGTCCGTCCGCCGCTCGAACGGTACGGCACGCACCTGCTCGCGACCTGCGTGCTCGACGACGCGATGCAGCGCCGCATTTCGCGGCAGCCGCGCGTGTACGGCACGCTGTCCGCCGACAAGGACTACTTCCGGCTCGACGACCGCGGGCGACTGCTGTTCGGCAGCCGGCTCGGCCTTGCGCCGGACCTCCCGCCTGCGGATGCCGAAGCCGCATTGCGCGCGCGGCTGGCGACGTATTTCCCGGCGCTCGGGCACGTGAGCGTCGAGCGTGTGTGGTCCGCGCCGCTCGGCTTCACGGCGCACGGTGTGCCGTATGTCGGCACGGCCGGGCGGCTGGGCTGGTGCGGCGGCTATTGCGGCAGCGGGATCGCCACGGCGGTTCGTGGCGGCGCGGTGCTCGCCGGCCTCGTGCTCGGCCAGGCCGGCAGCGCCGTTCTTCACGATTCGATCACCGGTGCCGGGGAGGCGCGATGAACACTTTCGACATTCAGACGCTCGATGGCGCCAAGCCGCGGGCCCTTACCGGGGCGGAGGTCGACGTGCTCGGGATCGGGGTCGGCCCGTTCAACCTGAGCCTGGCGGCGCTGCTGGCGCCGCTGGACGGCCTGCGTTCGCTGTTCGTCGAGCGCAAGCCCGAGTTCCGCTGGCATCCGGGGCTGATGCTCGCCGATTCGTCGCTGACGACCAGCTTCCTGAAGGACCTCGTGACGCTGGCGGATCCGTGCAGCCGCTACTCGTTCATCGCGTTCCTGCAACGCACGGAGCGCCTGTACTCGTTCGCGAACGCGCGTTTTCCGACCGTGCGCCGCCGCGAGTTCGAGCAGTACATGCAATGGGTCTGCGCGTCGCTCGACAACCTGCGGTTCGACTGCGAAGTCGAAAGCGTCGTGCGGGACGGGGGCGCGCTGCGCGTCACGACCTCGCACGGCGTCGTGCGTACCGCGAACCTCGTCGTCGGCGTCGGGCTGCGCCCGACCCTTCCCGCGTGTGCACGGCCGCACCTGGGCGCCGACGTGCTGCATTCGTCGCAGTTCTGCACCGTGCGGCCGGCGCTCGCCGGCCGGCGTGTCGCGATCGTCGGCGGCGGCCAGAGCGGCGCCGAACTCGCGCTGCACCTGCTCGGTCTGACGGGCGATGCGGCGCCCGCGCATGTCGCATGGCTGACCCGGCGCGAGAATTTCCTGCCGATGGACGATTCGCCATTCGTCAACGAATGGTTCGTGCCGCAGTACAACGAACATTTCTCGCGGCTGTCTCCGGAGCGCAAGCGCGACGCGCTCGACACGCAGCGCCTCGCGAGCGACGGTGTCACGCTGCCGCTCCTGACGGCGATCTACCAGCGGCTCTACGAGATCACGCACATCGAAGGTCGCACCGGCTATTGCGCGCTGATGCCCGGCCGCAACATGGCCAACCTGCATCGCGCGGACGGCGGCTACGTGCTGAGCGTCGACGACGGCACCGGCGTGCACGCGCCGCTGCATGCCGACGTCGTGCTGCTCGCGACGGGGAGCGAATTCCAGATGCCGGGCGCGCTGGAATCGCTGCGCTTCGAGATGCACACGCGCAATGGCGTGCCGGAGCTCGACGACGACTATGCGGTGCGCTGGAACCGGCCGAGCGCCGCGCGGATTTTCTTCCAGAACGCCGCGCGCACGACACGCGGTATCGCGGACCCGAACCTGAGTCTCGCCGCGTGGCGCAGCGGCCGGATCGCGAATGCGATCGCGGGCGCATCCATCTACGAAGTCGGCACGCCGCCAGGCTTCGTCGACTGGCCGCACGGCGACGCGCCGCACGCTGCCACCCAACAATTCGTGAACTGACAGGAGCACACCGCCATGACCCATGCACCGGCCATGCTGTATCTCGACACGCGCGCGCTTCCGGGCGAGCGGATCGCCGAAATCGACGCGGCGCGCGGCCTCGGGCTCGACCTGTATGTGGCGACGCCGACGCCGGACGCGTTCCGCTCGTTCGGCTGCGCCGGCATCATTCCGACCCGGCTCGGCGATTACGACGCTGCCGAGCGGACCATTCTCGACTACCTGCGCGAACGTCGCGTCGAGCTGTCCGGCGTCGTCGCGTGGAAGGACCTCGAAGTCGTGCTCGCGAGCCGGTTGTCGCATCGGCTCGGGCTGCGCGGCACGGCGCCGGACGCCGCGCTCAACGTGCGCGACAAGGCAGCGACCCGCCGCGTGCTGGACGCGGTGCCGAACGCGAACCCGCGCTACGCGGTGGTCGGCAATGAAGCCGAGTTCACCGCCGCGCTGAAGCGGATCGGCGCGCCCGCGCTGCTGAAGCCGGCCGGCAACTCCGGCAGCCGCGGCATTTTCCCGGTCGACGTGCACGACGACCCCGCCGAGGTGTATCGCGCATTTCGCGCATACAACTCGCCGGAGAAGGGCGAGATGTTCAGCCTGTACGGCGATCATGCGCTGCTCGAGGAACTGCTGACGGGCAGCGAGCACTCGGTGTCCGGCGTCGTCGCGCACGGCCGCGTCGCGATCAACGCGATCATCGACAAGACCTTCGACCGGTCGATCCCGATCCAGTACGAGAACGTGACGCCGTCGCTGCTGCCGGCCGACACGCAGGCGGCCATTCGCGACATGGTGCGCGCGGGCGTCGCGGCAACCGGCATCGACTGGTGCGGGTTCCACGCGGACGTGATGGTGACGCGCGACGGGCCGAAGATTCTCGAGATCGGCGGCCGACTCGGCGGCGAGTTCATCAACTCGCACCTGATCCCGTACAGCGTCGCGGGCTTTTCGCCCTATCGCACGGTGCTCGATCTCGCGCGCGGCGCGATCGACGGCCCGCTCGACGACCGGCTCGGCACGGCGTCGACGCGCGCGGGCCAGCGCATCGTGATGCCGCCCGGGCTTGGCCGCATTGCCCGCGTCGAAGGTTTCGAGCGACTGTGGCGCCGGCCCGAACTGCGTTTCCTGCAGGTCGTCGCCGGCAAGGGCGCGCAGATGGCGCTGCCGAAGGACGTGTTCAAGGCGTACGAGATCGCGTACCTGATCGCGCAGTGCGAACTCGACCGCGATATCGTGGCGCTGCTGCGCGAGCTCGCGGCCGACGTGACCGTCACGCTGGACTGAACCGGAGACCATCATGGCGATCGACACGATTCGCGACCCGCGCCACTACCTGCTCGTGCCGGCGATGCCGGCGCCGAACGGGCGCCTGCACCTGGGTCATATCGCGGGCCCGTACCTGCGGCTCGACATGCTCGCGCGCCACCTGCGCAGCCGCGGCGAATGCGCGCGCATCGCGTGCGCGAGCGACCCGTACGATTCCTATATCCCGCTGCGCGCCGGGCAGGCCGGCGTCGACGCGGCGGCGCTCGCGCGGCAGAGCTGCGCGGGCATCGTCGACGATCTCGCCGACATGAACATCGACGTCGACCTGTTCGTCGATCCGCTCGGCGATGCGCATCACGACGCCTACCTCGCCGCGCACGACGGGCTCGTCGCACGGCTGGTCGCGCAGCGGTGCGTGTCGACGGTGCGTGAACGCCTGCCGTATTCGGCCGCGCGCGCGTGCTACGTGACCGGCAGTTTCCTGCTCGGCCGGTGCCCGCAGTGCGCGCGCGACGTCTCGGGATTCTTCTGCGAGGACTGCGGCGCGCATTTCCAGCCGGAGGACGTGCAAGAACCGTCGGCGCGCTGGGGCGAGACGCTGGCGATGCGCGAACAGGACAACCTGTTCTTCGACATCGCGGAGCCCGCCGCGCTGGTCGCGCAACTGGCGGGCACCGAAACCGCACCGGTGTTCGTCGACATCGCGCGCCGCCATCTCGACCGCGACGGCGCGCGCTTTCGCATGACGAGCCATGCCGGCTGGGGGCTGCCGTACGCGCTGAACGGCGAGCCGCGCACGCTGTTCGGCCATGGCCTGCTGTTCGGCGCGATCCGTTTCGTCGGCGATCTCTATGCGCGCAAGCACGGGCTGCGCGCGAACCCGTTCGACCGCGACTCGGACGTGATCACCGTGAACGGATTCGGGATCGACAACTGCGTGTCGCACCTGGTCGGGATCCAGGCAATGGCGATGGCCGACGGCGTGTCGAAGCCGTTCGACCGTTTCGTGATCAACCATTTCTATACGCTGGAAGGGCGCAAGTTCTCGACGAGCCTGCGCTGGGCGATCTGGGTCGAGGATCTCGCGGCCCGCACGCGCGTACCGTCCGACGCGGTGCGCTTCTTCGTCGCGTCGACCAATCCGGTCGACGCGCGCACCGACTTCGATCGCGATGCGTTCTGCCGGTTCGTGAACGGGCCGTATGCGACCGTGCAACGGCATGTGGCCGAGGCGATCGGCGGGCCGCTCACGGCGCGCGCGCCGGCCGACGAAACGGCGCGGGCGGCAGAAGCGGCGTGGCGCGACGCGCAGCGCGCGATGGATTTCGCGACGTTCGACCCGACCGCGCTGGCCCGGATCGTCGAACGCTGGAGTGCGCGCTTCGACGGCGCGCGTGCGGCCGGCGACCTGTACGGCTGGACGAAGGGCTTCGCGCTGCTTGCGTACCCGCTGATGCCGGCGCTCGCGCGGACCGCGTGGCGCGCGCTCGGGTTGCGCGGCGAACCGAACGCGGGCGATTTCGCGCGGCTGTCGTCGCCGGTCGTCACGCCGCTGGCGAGCTTCGATCCGGTCACGGCGGGGGAACTGGCGGCGGTGCTGCCGCCCGGCATGCGGGAGGTCGCATGATGGAAGGCGCACTCGAAGGGCTCGTGATCGTCGACCTGACGCGCGTGCTGGCCGGCCCGTTCTGCACGATGCTGCTGGCCGACCACGGCGCGCGCGTCATCAAGGTCGAACGCCCGTCGACCGGCGACGATGCACGCGCGTACGGCCCGTGGTACGGCGGCAAGTCGGCTTACTTCGCATCGCTCAATCGCGGCAAGGAGAGCATCGCGCTCGACCTGAAGGACCCGGCCGACCGCCGCGTGCTCGACGCACTGCTCGAGAAGGCGGACGTCGTCACCGAGAACTTCCGGCCCGGCACGATGGCGCGCATCGGCTACGACTGGGACACGCTGCATGCGCGCTTTCCGCGCCTGATCTACGGTAGCGCATCGGGGTTCGGCCACACGGGACCGTTTCGGGATCACCGTGCGTACGACATGATCGTCCAGGGGCTCGGCGGGATCATGAGCGTGACCGGTGAGCCCGGGCGCATGCCCGTGCGGGTCGGGCCGTCGATCGGCGACCTCGCGGCCGGCCTGTTCCTGACGACCGGGCTGCTGATGGCGCTCGTGCGGCGCGGCCGGACCGGGCAGGGCTCGAAGGTCGACATCGGCATGTTCGACTGCCAGCTCGCGCTGATGGAGTATTTCATCGGCCGCTATTTCGCGACCGGTGAAGTCACCGGGCCGGTCGGCAGTTATCGGCCGGCGATCGCGCCGCCGTTCGGCGTCTATCGCGCGGCGGACGGCCCGCTCATCATCGCGGCCGGCAACGACAAGCTGTTCCGGCTGCTGTGCGACGCGCTCGGCGTGCCGGCGCTCGCGGCCGACCCGCGCTTCGCGGGCGGCGAGGCGCGCAAGGATCACGAGGCCGAGCTCGAACGCACGCTCAACGACCTGCTGGCGGCGCACGACGTCGAGCACTGGTGCGAGCGGTTCGCGCGTGCGGGGCTGCCGGCCGGCCCGATCAACCGTGTCGATCAGGCGGTCGTCCATCCGCAGACGGCCGCGCGCAACATGCTGATCGACGTCGACGATCCGGATGTCGGCCCGTACCGGCTCGTGGGGACGCCGATCAAGATATCGGGTTGCCCCGATCCGGCCACCCGCCGGGCCGCACCGGCGCTCGATCGCGACCGCGACGCGATTCTCGCGGAACTGGGCCTGGTCGGGGAGGAGGTGCACGATGAGCGCGCGTAAGTTTCCGCATGTCGGCGCGTTGCCGCCGGAGTCGCATGTGCCGGGCGTCGTGCTGCGCCAGGCCGATTTCGCCGGGCTCGGCGACGGCGAGATTCCGTTTCGCGGCGGCCTGTTCACGGTCGAGCCGAATTGCACGTCGCGGCTGGATGTTCACGCGGTGCGCGAATGCTGGATGATCGCGCAGGGCAGCGGCCGGCTGACCTACGACGGCGAGCCCGTGCGCGTGTGCGCCGGCGACGTGCTGTATTTCGAATCGCACCGGTCGCACCAGGTGCAGAACGACGGCGCGACGCCGCTCGTGATCAGCACCGTCTGGTGGCAAGCCGATGCGGGTTGATCTCGCGATCGTCGGCGCGGGCGTGACGGGCGCGACGATCGCGCACGTGGCGGCGCGGCATGCGGGTGCGCTGCGCATCGCCGTGTTCGATGCGCGGCCGCTCGTGCAGACCGCGACGGCGCTGTCGGCGGGCGTCGTCACGCCGTTTTGCGGCATCGGCGAACGGCGTGCGCGATCGCAGGTCGCGAACGCGTATTACGGCGCGTGGGCGCGGGCCGGACGCTGCGTGCGCGACGCGCCGTTCGCCTTCGTTGCGGCCGCATCCAACGCAGGCGGCCCGCTGTTCGCGACGCCGGTGCCGGCCGATACGCCGGATGCCGGCGACGCGCTGCTCGGCGCGTTGCCCGACGGCGTGCGTCTTTGGCGCGCCGGCCGTGCATGGCTGGTCGACGTGCCCCGGCTGGTCGCGCACTACCTGACGGGCGCGCGCGCCGTCGCGCGTTTCGACGCGCCGGTTACACACGTGACGTGCCATGCCGGCGGCTGGACCCTCGTGGCCAACGGCGTGACGCTGCACGCCGACCGGCTCGTCCGCGCGAGCGGCCCGTGGCCGGCCGTCGATGGCGAAGCCGACGACGACGCGCGCGGCGAAGCGCGACCGGACATCGTCACGAAGAAGATCGTCGCATTCGATGTCGACGGGCGCGCATTGCCGCCGGCACCGGACTCGCCGGTCGTCTACCTGCCGGACGCACAGGCGTTTCTCGCGCCGGTGCACGCGCGGCGCGGCTGGTTGCTGAGCATCACGTCGCACGCATGGGGGTGCGCCGCCGGCGCGCGCGTCGCGCCGAGCGCCGACGAGCGCGCACTGGCACAGGGGCTGCTCGCGCGTCATTTTCCGGGCCTGCGCGACGCGCACCTCGCCGCGCGCGTGGCGGTGGACGGCTACACGACCGACCGCAATCCCCGGGTCACACCGATCGGCCGAAACGGCTGCGCGGTGGCGGGCGCGTCGGGCTCCGGCGTGCGTTTCGCACCGGCGCTCGCGTATGAAGCGCTCGCCGCCGTCGGGTTGCCGTTCGACCCCGATCCGGACACGACCGCGCCCGAGCCGTCGCTTCTCGAACGCGCCGATTCACTGGTTTCCTCCTTCACCGAACCTGTTCAGCCATGCATACCGAACTCGCCTGGGTTGCCGTCGCACCCGCCTTCGCACTGATCTGTATCGGCGTCGCGGTGCGTCGCATCGCGCTGGTCGATGCGGCATTCTGGCCGTCCGCCGAGAAACTGACCCATTACGTGCTGTTTCCCGCGTTCCTCGTGCATTCGATCGGACTGGCCGGGCCGCTCGATGCGTCGTCGAAGTCGACGATCCTGCTGCTGACGGGCCTCACGCTCGCGGTGCTGGCCGCCGTCGTGCTCGGCTGCCGGCTGTGCGCGGTGCCGCATGCGTCGTTCACGTCGATCGTCCAGGGCTCGATCCGCTTCAACAGCTACATCTTCCTGTCGGTCGCGTCGGGGTTGCTGAGCCCTGCGGATTACGGGATCGCGGCGGTGGTCGTCGCGTACATGGTCGCGATCTCGAACACGCTCGTGCTGCTGTCGTTCGAGCATGGCCAGGCCGGCGGCCGCGGGCTCGTGGGGATCGTCGGCAAGGTGGCGGCGAATCCGCTGATCGTCGCGAGCGCGTTCGGGATCGTGCTGAACCTGACCGGCTGGCGGTTGCCCGCCGCGCTGGACCAGACCGTCGACGTGCTCGGCGGCGCCGCGTTGCCGTTGAGCCTGATCTGCGTCGGCGCCGCGCTGCGGCTGCCGTTGCCGCGCAAGGAAGCGGCGCTCGTGCGGGCGGGGCTCGTGACCACCGCGATCCGGCTGGTCGGGTTTCCGCTGCTCGCGCTGACCGCGACGAAGGCGTTCGCGGTGTCGCCGCTGTCCGGGAACCTGATCCTGCTCTATTCGGTGCTGCCGTGCGCGAGCAATTCGTATGTGCTGTCCACGCAGTACGGCGGCAACCACCGGCTGATGGCATTCGTCGTCGCGCTGTCGACGGTGCTGTCGTTCGTGCCGATTTTCATCGTCGCGCGTGCGATGTAGGCTGACACGCCGCGACGCAGCCGGCGCGGCCCGCATGGCCCGCCGTGCACAATAACCAACAAGACAGGAGACCCCCATGATTTCGAGGCGCTCGTTCAATCGCGCACTCGTCGGACTCGCGATGGCCGAGGTGCTCGGCGGATGCGCCGGTGCGATCACCGGCACGCGCACGATCACCGGCGTCGACACCCACGCGCACATATTCCTGAAATCGCTGCCGCTCGTGCCGGGCCATCGCTACACGATCGCGTACGACGCGTCGCTCGACCAGTACCTCGCGATGCTCGACCGGCACGACATGTCGAACGGCGTGCTGATCCAGCCGAGCTTTCTCGGCACCGACAACCGCTATCTGCTCGCCGCGCTGCGCGCGCAGCCCGCGCGCTTGCGCGGCATCGTCGTGATCGACCCCGCGCGCGATGCCGAGCAGGTCGCCGCATGGACGCCGCTCGGCGTGCGCGGCATCCGGCTGAACCTGATCGGCGAACGCGATCCGGATTTCGCGGGCGCGGCGTGGCGCGCGTTGCTGCCGCTTCTGCGCCGGTACGGCTGGCAGGTCGAGCTGCATGCGGAAGCCGCGCGCCTGCCGGTGCTGATGCCGCCGCTGCTCGACGCGGGCGTCGATGTCTCGCTCGACCATTTCGGGCGGCCCGACCCGCGGCTCGGGATCGACGATCCGGGCTTCCGCTATCTGCTGACGACGGCGGCGAGCCGGCGCGTGTGGGTCAAGGTGTCGGGCGCGTACCGGAACGACCGTGCCGATCGCTGGCAGGCGTCCGGCCTGACCGCGATGCGTGCGGTGCGCGAAGCGTTCGGTGCCGAACGGCTGCTGTGGGGCAGCGACTGGCCGCATGTCGGGTACGAGGGCGCGGTCGACGATGCGCTCGCGTACCGGTACATGGAGACGTTGCTGCCGGACGAGGCCGGGCGCCGGCAGGTGCTGGTCGATACGCCGGCGGCGCTGTACCGGTTCGATGCGAAAGCGTGAGCGGGCAGGGTCGGCGCGTTTGGCAGAACCCCTGTAATCTGCACACTGCCCGCGCCGCCATGGGTGCGGCTGCGGCTTGTGCGGCCAGTGCGGTGTTCCGAACGGCACCGCGCGCATCCGGCCCCCTTCCACGCATCGCATCAGGAGCACGTATCTTGGCAACCTACATCGTGTTTACACGGGAAAGCATGCAGGACCAGCAGGAATTCGACCTCTACCAGAGCAAGGTCGGCGCGACGCTCGCCGGGCATCCGGTGAAGGTGCTCGCGGCCTACGGGCCGCAGGAAACGCTCGAGGGCGAAGGCCCGGAAGGCGTCGTGATCGTCGAGTTCCCGTCGAAGGAAGCCGCGCACGCGTGGTATCACGGCCCGGAATACCAGGCCGTCGCCCAGCACCGCTTCAAGGGCGCGCGCTATCGCGCCGTGCTGGTCGAAGGCGTCTGAGCGACGTGCATCGGGTGTGTCCGGCGGCGCGCCGCGACGCCGGACGCCCGTCCCGCCGATGAAACCTTCGACTCCCGCCACCGCGCCCGTTCGCCCGTCGATGGGTCGCGCCGCAACCGTGCTGCTCGCGATCAGCGTCGCGCTTTATCTTGTCGCCATGTTCACCGCGCCGTTCCGCACCGGCGCACCGGCCCCGCATCCATGGGCCGACGGCTGGCAGGTGCTGTTGACGGGCTGGATGGGCGTGCTCGCCGGCATCTATGCATGGCTCGCGAATCCGCTCGTGTTTGCCGCCTGGCTGCTGACCGTGAAGCGCCATCGCGCGCAGGCGGTCGTGCTGGCCGGTCTGGCGCTGCTGTTCGGGATGAGCTTCCTGTCGCAGCACCAGATTGCCGTCGACGAAGCAGGGAACGTCGAACCCGTGCATCTCGACGCGATCGGCTACTGGTGCTGGCTCGCGAGTTTCGCTGCAGCGGCGGTCGGCGCGGCATGGTTGCCCGGGCGGACGAAGACGCGCTGATGGATTGCGGACGCTCGATGCGGAGGTCGACCGAGGTGACGATGCCCGGCATCGCGACGATCCGCGGCATCGGCACGTGACGCGACATCGTGTCTTGCGTGCCGATGCATTGAAGGCGCGACGCTGCTGTCGCGCCTCCCACGATCACCCGATGTGCGCCTGCAACGCACGCAGCCAATACGACACCGCCACCGCGCCGCCGTCCGGCGTGCCGATCGCGCGTTCGCCGAGATAGCTTGCGCGCCCGGCGCGCGGCGTCATGCGTGCGGTTTCCTGCGCGCCGTGCTCGGCGGCTTCGACCGCCGCGGCCCACGCACCCGCGGGATCGCGATCGTTGTCGAGCGCCCGCTCGAATGCCGCGACGGCCGGTACCAGCGCATCGAGCATCGTGCGGTCGCCGGCGTGCGCGCCGCCCAGTTCGCTGATCGAATCCACCGCGCCGCGGAACGCCGCGGCCCAGTCGCGCGCCGACGGCTCGGCGACATCGGCCAGCCGGCGCGACGCGCGCAGCAGCGCCGTCGCATAGAACGGGCCGGAGCTGCCGGCGATCGCGCGGCGCAACGCGGCGCCGAGCGCCGAGAGTGCGCCGGCCGGCGTGCCGTACGCGGCTTCCGGCAGCGCGAGGATCGCCTGCGCGGCGCGCAGCATGCTCGCGCCGAGATCGCCGTCGCCGGCCGCCGCGTCGAGGTCGGTCAGCGTCTGCTCGTGATCGATCAGCGTCTGCGCGACCGCGTGCAGCGCCGGTTGCAGGCGCGCGGCCCACGCGCGGCCGGCCGCATCGAGCGGCGGCAACGGCGCTTCCTGCACGGCGGCCGAGGCCACGCGGATCTGCGTATTCACCGCGCCGCCGCCCGGCCATGCGCGCGCCTGCGTCGGCGCGTCGAGCAGCACCGCGCGTTCGTCGTTCAGCCGCAGCACCGAGATCGAGCAGCCGGGCATGTTCAGCGCCGACAGGAACGTGCCGGCCCACGCGCGTGCGACGACGATGCCGCGCCGGTGCAGGTTGTCGTGCGCGGCGCGCAGCACGATCGCGAGTTCCATGTCCGGCGTCGCGCCGAGACCGTTGACGAACAGCGCGACGCGTTCGCCGCGGTCGAGCACGAGATCGGCGACGATGCTCGACAGCAGCGTGTCGACCAGCGCATCGGCCGGCAGCGGCGCGCGGCGTTCGACGCCTTTCTCGCCATGGATGCCGAGGCCGAGTTCGATTTCGTGATCGCCGAGGCTGAAGCCCGACTTGTCGGCGCCCGGGATCGTGCAGCCGTCGAGCGCGACGCCCATCGTGCCGAGTTCGGCCGCCGCGTCGCGCGCGATCGCCGCGACGCGGGCGAGCGGCAGCCCGCGCGCGGCGGCCGCGCCGGCGAGCTTGTGGATCAGCACGGTGCCGGCGATCCCGCGCCGCTGGCCGCGCTCGACGCGGCCGCGCAGCGATACGTCGTCGGCGACGATGACCGTCTCGACCGGAATGCCTTCGGCGCGCGCGAGTTCGGCGGCAAGCCCGAAATTGAGCCGGTCGCCGGTGTAGTTCTTCACGATCAGCAACGCGCCGTTCGGGCCGGCGCTCGCGCGGATCGCGGCGAGCACGGCGTCGGTGGACGGCGACGTGAACACTTCGCCGCAGACGGCCGCGCTCAGCATCCCTTCGCCGACATAGCCGCCGTGTGCGGGCTCGTGGCCGCTGCCGCCGCCGGAGAGGACGGCGACGGGGCGCTGCGCGGGCTCGGGCAGCGGCTGGCGGACGAGCACGTGCTCGTCGCCGAGGATCGCGACATGCGGCGACTGCCGTGCGATGCCTTCCAGCATTTCTCGCACGACATCGGACGGGCGGTTGACAAGCTTTTTCATGGCGACGGGTTCCGGACGGGTGAACGAGGCCTGGCCGGGCCCGCACGGGCGCCGGACGGCCTTTCGTGTTGCGCAGGATCGTGCGGGCGCTGTCGCCGGGGGCAGGCGGTGATGGAATGGATGACCTTCCGCACGGGCGAAGCGACGCGCACGCTTCGCGCCACGATACATCAGGTTCGGACGTTGATGCACGGAGGGCGGCGCATTCCTGGCGAGGCAAGAGATGCCAGTTCGGCCGCGGCGATCTACGGCACATGACTCGCTATATCAACCTCGCTTCCGTGACAGCCGCGTGCAGCGAACCGGTGACGCATCGACTGACCCGAGCGGGGGCGCGGAGAGCGTTGGGAGGCCGCCGTGGTTTCGCCGTTGTCGGGATTCCCGGTAACGTGGCCCGTGCGGGCACGCAGCGCTGCCGATTTCTGCAATCCGACCAGACGACCGACCTTGTCCCCTATCCGGTTGGCCGACATCTGTCGGACGATTGATCCGGCGCGTGCACGGGCGGCCGCAGCCGTCAACGCCGCACTTCTATCGGCAGGTGGGGCGTCGGATTCGAGGGGGCGTGCTCCGCAGTGAGCGCGCTACGGACAACGGATCATGCCCAGGCTCGACTTTGTTCCGTTCCATGGCGGCGCCCAGCCGCTTCGCGGGTCCCTCGGTTCTTCCATCACCGATGTGACAAATGCGTGTCATGAGTGAATATGTTTTTTTTCGCTTGATTACCTCCCTATCGCACTGGATAGAATGCTACGCGTTCCTGATGAATACGGAACGGTTCGTACATATTTTTGCTTCGACCATAGCTAAAAAACTGGGGATCCCAACATGCGAGACAACGGAGCATCGACGATGCCATCCGAGGAAATCGTCCCACTCGGCGACATCGAGAATATTGCACGACGCCATTTCGTGATGGGGCTTGGTGCAGCGCTTCTGGCCGGATGCGGCGGCGACGGAAGCGACGCGGCGACAGGCGGTGAGCGACCATCGGCAAACGGCATCGGTCAGGCGTCCGGAGTTGTTCCAGCTTCGGACGGTATTGGCGCAGGCGCGACGTCGGCAGGCACTGCCCAGACCCGCGCCTTCACGCATCCCGGCTTGCTGCATACCGACGCGGATTTCGAACGCATGCGCGCTAAAGTCGGCGCCCACGCGTCCCCGTGGATCGACAGCTGGAACGTGCTCGTCGCCAACGGTCACACGCGCCTCACGAACAAGCCGAACCCACAGGTCGGCATCTATCGCGGCAATGATCCCACGCATGGTCAGAACTACGGCGCGCTCTACAACGACATCGCCGCCGCCTATGGCGACGCGCTGCGCTGGAAGGTGTCGGACGACACACACTACGCCGACAAGGCCGTCGAGTATCTGGACCAGTGGGCCGCGAAGCTGACGACGCTTGGCGGCAGCGACGTGGCGCTTGCCGCCGGCATCTACGGCTACGAGTTCGCCAACGCAGCCGAAATCATGCGCGGCTACAGCGGCTGGAGTCCGGCCGGGCTTGCCGCGTTTCAGGCCATGATGCGCAATGTCTTCTACCCGGTCAGTCACGCTTTCCTGACCCGTATCGACACCGCGATGGACACGCACTACTGGGCCAACTGGGGCCTGGCCAACATCGCGTGCATCCTGGCCATCGGCGTGCTGTGCGACGATGCCGCGCTCGTCAACGAGGCCGTCACCCATTTCAAGACCGGCGGCAGCAACGGCTGCATCCGGCAAGCCGTGTACTACCTGCACCCCGGCAACCTCGGGCAATGGCAGGAAGCCGGCCGGGACCAGGGCCACAGCACGCTCGGCATTGCATTGACGGGCGCCATTTGCGAGATGGCGTGGAATCAGGGCATCGACCTGTACGGCTATGACAACAATCGCTTTCTGGCGGGCGCGGAATACGTGGCCAAGGCCAACCTGAAGCAGGCCGGCGGCGCGTTCTACACGGTGCCTTTCGTCACGTACCAGAACAGTGCCGGCGTCACCCAGACGCAGTTCTCCACCGGCGGGCAAGGCGACGCCCTCGGGCGGCCCTGCTGGGCGTTGGTAGCCAACCATTACATCAACCGCAAAGGTCTGGCGGCGCCTTACACCAAGCGCGCTGCCGAGCTTGTGGCACCGGAAGGCGGCGGCGGCAACTATGGCCCCAACAGTGGCGGCTTCGATCAGCTTGGCTACGGCACGCTCACTTGCACGCTCGACCCCGGCACCCCTGCAGCAACGCCGACCGGCCTGACCGGCTACGCCAGCGCGGGCAAGGCGGTGCTGTCGTGGTGGGGCAGCAGCAACGCCGTCAGCTACAACGTGAAGCGCGCCACCCTTGCCGGCGGGCCGTACAAAACCATTCAGAGCGGGATCACCGATCTGCTGACCTATACGGATCTGCCAGCCGCTGCCGGCACGTATTTTTACGTCGTGACAGCGCAAACGATTGCGGGCGAATCGGCGCCCTCCAACGAAGTGAAAGTGATCACGGCGCAGCAACTGCTCGCACACCTCACGTTTGATGAAGGCAGCGGCATCACGGCCGCCGATAGCTCGGGCAACTGGCGCAATGGCACGCTCAACGGCGCAACGTGGGCGGCGGGGCACAACGGTCACGCGGTCTCGCTCAACGGCTCGGGCGCGTATGTCGCGTTGCCCGACGATCTGCTGGTCGATGTGTCGGACTTCACCATCGCTTCCTGGGTGTTCTGGAACGGCGCGCAAACGTGGGCACGCCTGTTCGACTTCGGCACGGGCTTCCACCGCTACATGATGTTCACGCCGCGCGCGCAGTTGCGCAACGGCTGGGCCGGCATGCGCTTCGCCTTGACGGCCAACGGCCCCGGTGACGGCCCGCCGGAACAGATCATCGACGCCCCCACCGAGCTGCCGAGCAAGCGGTGGGTGCATGTGGCCGTCACGCTTTCGGGGTCGACCGGCACGATCTACGTGGACGGCACGCCCGTCAGCACCAACACGGCGATGTTCCAGGCGCCGTTCCGCTTGGGCAGTACCACGCAGAACTGGCTGGGCAAATCGCAATACAGTGCCGACGCCACGTTCCACGGCCTGATCGACGATTTCCGCCTCTATCGCGGTGCGCTCAACGCTGCGCAGATTGCGTCGCTCATGACGAGTTGATCACGCAGGGCCCGACGGCGGGCCTTGCGATGGACCTCTTTCTATAAGGACTTCTGATGACCGTGTTTTCTCAACGATGGATTGCCGTTGCGGCGATCGCGTGTGCGTTATGGGGCTGTGGCGACGGATCCGATAGCGCGACAGGCGTGCCCCGTGCGGGCGCCAATGCAGCCGCCAATCGTAGCCAGATCGGCGGAAATGGCAGCGGCAGCAACCTGCCGGCGGCCAGCTGGACCAGCGTCAAGTGGGGTGGCGGCGGCTATGTGACCGGCCTGATCTACCATCCCGTCAACGCGAGCCTGCTGTACGCACGTACCGACGTCGGCGGCGCGTACCGCTGGAACGCGACCAACTCGACGTGGACGCCCATCACCGACGGCATCGGTTTCGGCTCGGGCGAGGGCGATTTCCACGGCGTCGAAAGCCTCGCGCTCGACCCGAACAACGATCAGCTCGTCTACATGGTGACCGGCATTACCGTGACGCAGGGTCACAACGGCCGCATCTACATCTCGAGCAACCGCGGCAACACCTGGACGCACTACGACCTGCCGTTCCCGGTGGGCGGCAACGACAACGGCCGCGCCACGGGCGAGCGCCTGCAGGTCGACCCGAACAATCCGTCGACGCTGTTCTACGGATCGCGCACGGCCGGCCTGTGGAAGAGTGCCGATTCGGGCCGGACCTGGACGCAGGTCACGGGTCTGTCCTCCACCACGATCAGCGGTGGCAGTTCCCCGATCGGCGTCGAACAGGTGATCTTCGATACGTCGGGCAAGGGTAGCGGCCAGCCGACCTGGATCATGTGGGCCACCGTCGCCCCGGATTACGCCAACGCGGCGGGCCTGACGTCGACCCTGTACAAGTCCACCAACGGCGGCTTCTCGTGGACGCCGGTGCCTGTCCCGCCGACGGTGTCCGGCTACTACATCCTGCACGTCGTGCGCACGTCCGACGGCAACTTCTACGTGGTGTTCAACGCGGGCGTCGGCCAGGGCATCGGCGGACCGAGCTATCTCTACAAGTTCGGCGGAAGCAACGACAGCAACTGGACGCTGCTCAACCGCTCCAGCAGCAACGGCTTTGGCGGCCTGTCCGTCTCCGGTCTGGGCGCGTCCGCGCGCATCGCACTGGGCCTGACCGGCTGGAGCGACACCAGCAAGACCATCCAGTTATCCGACGACGGCGGCAGCACGTGGCGCGAGATCGAGGCCGGCATGCCGCATACCGGCACTGCCTCGGGTGGCTGCGCCGGCTGGGTCGAGAGCGTCGCCATCGACCCGGCCAATCGCGATCACGTCATGCACGTGCACGGCGGCGGCATCTGCGAAACCATGAACGCCTCGTCACCCACGCCAACCTGGCGCCCCAAGGTCGACAACCTCGAGGAAACCGTGACGCTGGCGCTCGTCACGGCGCCGCCCGGCGCGTCGTACAACTTCATCAACAGCGCCGGCGACATCGGCACGTGGGTCAATACGGACCTCGCGACGAGGCCGACGAAAGGCCCCCTGAACACGTGGAGCAGCGGCAATTCGGCCGACATGTCGTGGTCCGATCCGACGTACATCGCCGCCGCAGGCGTCGACAACGCCAACGGCCATGCGACCAAGGGCTTCTGGTCCGGCGACAGCGGCAATAGCTGGTCGACGTTCGCGTCGCTGCCCAACGGCGCCGCGGCAAGCCAGAGCAACGTGGGCAACCTGGTCGTCCCGTCTCGTAACAACGTGACGTGGGCACCGCCGGACTCGGTGCCGTCGTACACGACAAACAATGGCGCCAGCTGGACGGCGACCAACCTGCCGGCGTTCGGTGCCACATGGAACGGCTTCCCGCGTGCCTACCGCCTGGCCGCGGACCGCAAGAACCCGAACAAGGTCTATGCGTACGACTCCGGCGGCGCACCGTGGAGCTGGCAGCGCGGCAAGATCTACGTCTCGAACGACGGCGGCCACACGTTCGCGCTGAGCCAGGGCTCGGTGAACGCGAACCTGGCCTGGAATGCATGGGGGGATACGTCGATGGTGGTCAATCCGAACGCGGAGGGTGATCTCTGGCTGGCCGACGGCACAGCCGTGTACCACTCGGTGGACTCGGGGGCAACCTGGACGAAGCTCGGCGTCTTTGCGTCGACCAGTGACACACCGGGCGCCACCGTGATCGCGTTGGGCAGGGCACCGGCCGGTTCGTCGTACTCGGCCGCGGTCTATGTGGAAGGCACATTGAACGGCGTCTGGGGCATTTACCATTCCGATGATGGGGGGGCAACGTGGGCGCGCTTCAACGATGACGCGCACCAATTCGGCGGCTCCGGCGTGATGGCCGGCGACTGGAACACGTATGGCCGGATTTACGTCAATGGCGCCGCTCGCGGTCTGATCTATAGCAATTGAGGTTGAGCGGCCGTGAGGGGCCATTCTCGACGTCGATGTCACGGCGCGCTGACCAACGAGCATGGGTGTCCACCGATTGGGGAGGTGGACACCTGTGGACGACAAAGACGTTGAGTTGATCGTTTACCGCTACGGTACGATCGCCTGCTCAAGCTCCGGCTCGGGCCGCGATACATCAGGTTTGAACGTTGATGCACAGAACGCTGCGCGATCACGCCGGAGCGAGGCAGCGGTGCGCCCCCATACGCGGCTACTTCACCGCCGCAATTTCCTTCGCGCGAATCAGCCGCGCCCGCAGCACGTTGCGGCTGATGCCGAGCAGCCGTGCGGCCTGAATCTGGTTGCGGTGGCTGAATTCGAACGCGACGCGCATCACGGTGTCCTCGATGCGTTCGAACAGGTTGCCGTGATCCTCGTCGAACAGCTCGCGCAGCGCGCGTTCGAGTGCGGCCTGCGCGCCGGCGCCCGGGTCGGGTTCCGGCGCTGACGTACTCGAGGCGGCCGTCGGCACACCCGGCAACGCGATATGCAGATCGGCCTCCTGCAGCGAGTCGTTCCGACTCACGAGCAACGCGTGATGGATCACGTTCTCGAGTTCGCGGATGTTGCCCGGCCAGCTGTGTGCCTCGAGCCGGCGCTCGGCGCGCGGGTCGATGCTGCGCGGCCCGTAGCCGAGGCGGCTGCGGTAGTCGTCGAAGAAGTGGCGCGCGAGCGGCAGGATGTCGCCCGGGCGTTCGCGCAGCGTCGGCACCGCGAGCTGCACGACGTTGAGCCGGTAGAACAGGTCGCCGCGAAACTGCCCGTTCGCGACGGCCTGCTGCAGATCCACGTTGGTCGCGGCAACCACGCGCACGTCGATCGGCACGCCGGTGCGCGAACCGAGCCGCACGACTTCGCGCTCCTGCAGCACGCGCAGCAGCTTGACCTGCATCGACAGCGGCAGGTCGCCGATCTCGTCGAGAAACAGCGTGCCGCCGTTCGCGGCCTCGAACCAGCCGGGCTTCGCGCTGAACGCGCCGGTAAACGCGCCTTTCTCGTGACCGAACAGTTCGCTCTCGACGAGCGTCTCGGAGAAGGCGCCGCAGTTCACCGCGATGAACGGCCCGCTGCTGCGGCGGCTGAGGCCATGCACGTGGCGCGCGATCAGTTCCTTGCCGGTGCCGGTCTCGCCGACGATCAGCACGTTCGCGTCGCTCGGCGCGACCAGGCGAATCCGGTCGAGCAGCGCGACCGAGCGCGGATCGACGAACACCTGCGCGCGGGCACGAATGGATGTCGCGAGCGCGGGGCGGTCGGGCAGCGTGAGGACGGGCGCGGCGTCGGGCCACGCATCGGAAGGGGTGTGATTCACGAGTAGAAGCCCGGCGTCGGATAGGTTCGCTTGAGCGCCCATTCGCCGATCTCGCGAATCTTGTATGCGAGCGGGTCGTGGAGCGTGTGGGTGCGCAGGTTGCGCCAGTGCCGGTCGAGCCGCAGCGCGCCGTGCGTCGCGCGTGCGCCGGCGACGTCGAACATCCGCGTACAGAGATCGAGCCCGGTGCGCGCGGCCGACACCTTCGCGGCGGCCGTGGCGAGCGCGACCTGGCCGCGCTCCGCCTGGGTGAGCGCCGCATCGCGCGACCATGCGGCGTCGAGCCGGTCCGCCGCGCGGTCGGCGAGCACGCGCGCGGCTTCGAGCCCGACCCAGAATTCGCCGTACTGGCCGAGGATGTACGGATCGTCGCCGGTGCTCGCGACCTGCGCGCCGGGCCACGGCCGCGCCTCGTGCAGCGTGTAGTGCCGCGCGTCGTTGAACGCGGCTTCGGCGATGCCGAGATACACGTTCGTCAGCACGAGCTGCGCGACGAGCGGGCGCAGGCACGCGAACGGCGTCGACAGCGGGCCGGGATCCGTCAGCAGTTCGTGATCCTCGACGCGCACCTTCTCGAACGTGACCGTGCCGCTGTCGGTCTGGCGCTGGCCGATGTTGTTCCAGTCGTCGGCGATCGAGATGCCGCTGCGCTGTGTCGGCACTGCCGCGATCAGGAATGCGCGCGTCTGCGCATCGTGCGCGGACGCGATCAGCATCTGCGAATCGAGCGCCCCCGAGCAAAAACTCTTCTGGCCGCTGAATTCATGCCATGCGCCGCGCGAGCGGCTGATCGTGCGCGCGTCGAGCGGATTCAGCGCATTGCCCCAGAACCACCGCTGGCGCGCGGTGCGTTCGAACCACGATTCCCACTGCGCGGGCGCGCCGAACAACCGCACGGTCGCGAGCATCAGGTGGTGGAAACCGAACACGTGCGCGAGCGAACTGTCGGCGGCCGCGAGCACGCGGACGACGTCGAGCGTCGTGCGCCAGCTCGCGCCGAGGCCGCCGTAGGCGGCGGGGATGCTCAGCGCGAGCAGGCCGCTGTCGCGCAACTGATCGCGCTCGGCCTTCGGCGTGCCGCCCTGCAGGTCGCGCTCGGCCGCGGTGCGTGCAAAGCCGGCCGCCAGGCGCTCGGCGATTTGCAGCGCGTCAGGGGGAGCGGGTTCGTCGCGGGGCGGCGCGACGACGCGCAGGCCTTCCGCGCGCGGCGATACGGAAATGGGTGTCATGGCGATGAATGTGTCGGGTGGCTGCACGAAATCGGTCAGGCCGCGGCGGGCGTTGCTGGCCGGGTGCTGCGTGATCAGCAGAGTGTTCAACGTTTCGCGCAACGCGGGAAACATCGATTTCTGATAACCAATGCGGGATTGCTGCGCTGGACGCAGTCGCGCACGGCACGGTCGCGCGGCACGGCGATCGGCGGCACGCAACGCGACGATGCGGCAGCCATGCCGGCGCTACTGCAACGGTGGGAGGCGTCGCGCCGGCGCGTGAACGGGAAAAGCGGGCGCCAACGCGTGCCGATGGACGTCGTGCGCCTGCCGGAATCCGTGTCGAAGCGGAAATACCTGCCTGCCGCACATCGCACTGCTGATCACGCAGCAGCGGATCAGCAGCGTTGTTTCCTCGAGTTCATCGCACTGTGGAATATGGTTGTGACGCCATCGCTGGCACGCTTATCGACGTGCGCGAACAACGGCGGCGCCGCGACTGGCGGTCGATCGCGATGCATTTCGTCATGCAGACGATCGGTTTCCGTCTCGATCGTTGAAATGGCACGCTCCTTGCTGACCCATGACGTGACGGGTGCGTCGGCACCCGACTCGACAATGGGAATGCAACCGATGAGCAATGCAATCAACGTGGTCGCGATATCGGGCGGCCTGCAACGGCCGTCGCGCACGCTGGCGCTGACCGATGCGATCGTCGCGGCGCTCGGCGCCGCGCTACCGATCGAAACACGGCTGATCGAACTCGGCGAGATCGGTGGCCGGCTGGCCGGCGCGCTGACGCGCGCGCAGGTGCCGGCCGACCTCGACGCGCAGATCCGCGCGATCGAGACGGCCGATGCGCTCGTCGTCGCGAGCCCCGTGTATCGCGCGTCGTACACGGGCCTCTTCAAGCACCTGTTCGACCTCGTGCATCACGAAGCGCTGATCGACGTGCCCGTGCTGCTCGCGGCCACCGGCGGCAGCGAGCGTCATGCGCTCGTGATCGATCATCAGCTCCGCCCGCTGTTCAGCTTCTTCCAGGCCCGCACGCTGCCGATCGGCGTGTATGCGTCCGAAAGCGATTTCGACCAGTACCAGATCACGAACCCGGCGCTGCGCGCGCGTATCGCGCTCGCCGTCGATCGCGCGGTGCCGCAACTGCGCCCGCATGCGCTTTCCGTCGCGGCCGCGTAGGCCGCCTGCGTTTTCTTTTCCGACCAGGACACACTCATGAGCCATCCCGACTTTTCCGCCGACGGCGTCAAGTTCGCCTACTGGGTGCCGAACGTCAGCGGCGGCCTCGTCGTCAGCACGATCGAGCAGCGCACCGACTGGAGCCTCGAATACAACCAGCAGCTCGCGCGCACGGCCGAGGCGGCCGGCTTCGACTACGCGCTGAGCCAGATCCGCTTCACGGCCGGCTACGGCGCCGAATACCAGCACGAGTCGGTGTCGTTCAGCCAGGCGCTGCTGCATGCGACGACGAAGCTCAAGGTGCTCGCCGCGATCCTGCCGGGGCCGTGGCATCCGGCCGTGGTCGCGAAGCAGCTCGCGACGATCGACCACATCTCGAACGGGCGCATCGCGATCAACGTCGTGAGCGGCTGGTTCAAGGGCGAATTCACCGCGATCGGCGAGCCGTGGCTCGAGCACGACGAACGCTATCGGCGCTCGAAGGAATTCATCCAGGCGCTGAAGGGCATCTGGACGCAGGACAACTTCACGTTCAAGGGCGATTTCTACCGCTTCAACGACTACACGCTGAGCCCGAAGCCGGTGCAGAAGCCGCATCCGGAGATCTTCCAGGGCGGCAGCTCGCGGGCGGCGCGCGACAACGCGGCGAGCGTGTCGGACTGGTACTTCACGAACGGCAATACGCCGGAGAACCTGAAGGCGCAGATCGACGACATCCGCGCGAAGGCGGCGGCGAACAACCATCGCGTGCGGATCGGCGTCAACGCGTTCGTGATCGCGCGCGATACCGAGGAAGAGGCGAAGGCCGTGCTCGACGACATCATCCGGCACGCGCACGTCGAGGCCGTGCACGCGTTCGGCGATGCGGTGAAGCAGGCCGGCAAGGCCTCGCCCGAAGGCGAGGGCAACTGGGCGAAGTCGACGTTCGAGGATCTCGTGCAGTACAACGACGGCTTCCGCACGAACCTGATCGGCACGCCGCAGCAGATCGCCGAGCGCATCGTCGCGCTGAAGGCGATCGGTGTCGACCTCGTGCTCGCGGGGTTCCTGAATTTCATCGAGGAAGTCGAGTACTTCGGCCAACGCGTGCTGCCGCTCGTGCGCGAACTCGAGGCGCAGCGGCAGGCGGTTGCCGCGTGACGCGGAGGCTGGTGTGCGGCGCGCCTTCACGCATGCCGCGCGCAGGCCGACCGACCGGATGACGTCGGCCGCTCTAGCGGGTCATCCAGGTTTTACGTTTCGGATATCGAAATAGGAGGCTGGCGGAGGCTTTACGGCACCGCCGGCCGGTTCATGAGTTTTGCCGGAAATCACATGTCCACGGAAATCATCGAAGCAAACGTGCAACCGCAAGCGGGCACCCCACACGCTCCCGTTCCCGTCATCGGCTCGGATGCCGAGGCACTCGACGTCGCGCACCAGGTCGCGGCACGACTGGCCGAGCACGCCGCGTCGCGCGACCGCGAGCGGAAGCTGCCGTTCGACGAGATCGAGCTGTTCTCGTCGAGCGGCCTGTGGGGCATCACCGTGCCGCGCGAATACGGCGGCGCGGAGGTGTCGAACGTGACGCTCGCGGAAGTGATCGCGATCGTTTCGCAGGCCGACCCGTCGCTCGGCCAGATCCCGCAGAACCACTATTGCCTGATCGAGGATATCCGCCTCGAAGGCAGCGACGCGCAGAAGCGCTTCTTCTTCGATCTCGTGCTGAAGGGCACGCGCTATGGGAACGCGTTCTCGGAAGCGGGCGGCAAGAACGTGCTCGACATCCAGACGCGTGTGCGCCGCGACGGCGACGCGTTCGTGCTGAACGGCCGCAAGTTCTATTCGACCGGCACGCTGTTCGCGCACTGGATTCCGGTGCTCGCGCTCGACGAGTCGGACCAGGCCGTGCTCGCGTTCGTGCGGCAGGGCGCGCCCGGGTTGACGGTCGTGGACGACTGGAGCGGCTTCGGGCAGCGCACGACCGCGAGCGGCACGGTGATCGTCGAGAACGTGCGCGTGAGCCCGTTCGAAATCTTCCACACGCAGCGTTCGTACGACCGCCCGACCTTCGCGGGCCCATTCGCGCAGATCACGACCGCCGCGATCGACCTCGGCATTGCGCGCGCCGCGCTGCAGGACACGATCGCGTTCGTGCAGCAGCATGCGCGCCCGTGGATCGACAGCGGCGTCGAACGCGCGAGCGAGGATCCGCTGACGGTCGCGCAGATCGGCGACATCGCGTACCGCGTGCACGCGGCCGAAGCGCTGCTCGCGCGTTCTGGACGCTTCGTCGATGCGGCGAAACGCGAGCCGAGCGAGGAAACGGTGGCGCAGGCCGCGATCGCGGTGGGCGAGGCGAAGATCGCGACGACCGAGGTGTCGCTGCTCGCGGCGAGCAAGCTGTTCGAGCTCGGCGGCAGCAAGTCGACGCTCGCGAAATACAACTTCGACCGCCACTGGCGCAACGCGCGCGTGCATACGCTGCACGACCCGGTGCGCTGGAAGTATCACGCGATCGGCAACTACTACCTCAACGGCGTGAAGCCCGCGCGCCATTCCTGGAATTAGCCGGATCGTGCCGGCGTATTTCCCGCGACGAAACATGGGCGAGGAAACCCGGTGGCCGCATTGTCCTCATTGGCAGCCAGCACCACTGTATAGGCGGCCTACGCGGCCTTGCTTCATTCCTGACGAGATAAATCGATGAGTCATCCAGCAAGCACCGCGCAGGCATTGCCTGCGCACCATACCGTGCCGCAGGCAGGCGGCCTTCGGCGCAACTATCTGAGCCTGCCCGAGCTGATCGCGCAGTCGATCGGCCTCGTCGGCGTATCGGGCGGGATCGGCGTGCTGATCCCCGCCGTCTTCGCGACGGCCGGCAACGGCACGTGGCTGGCCTACCTGTTCGCGATCGTCGCGCTGTTGTTCGCGTCGTGGAGCATCTCGGTGTTCGCGCGCGATTCGGCGTCGCCGGGCGCGCTGTATGCGTACGTGTCGGCCGGCATCGGGCCGGTCTGGGGCGCGATCTGCGGGTGGTCGCTGCTGATCGCCTATGCGGTGGCCGCCGCGGGCATCCTGCAGGGGACGATCAACACGTTTCTGGTGCTGGGCCGCGAGACCGGGCTGCTCGGCAGCGCGACGCCGCTCGGCGCGGTGCTCGGGCTCACGGTCGTCACCGCGTTCGCCGCGTGGTACATCGCGTTTCGCGACATCCGGCTGTCCACGCGCTTCACGCTGTTCGTCGAACTCGCGACACTGCTGCTGATCGCCGTCGTCGTGATCGGGACGATCGCGTTCGGCGGGCATCCGGTCGATCGCGCGCAACTGACGCTGGAAGGCGTGAAGCCGACGCAGTTGCAGCTCGGGATGGTGCTCGCGTTCTTCAGCTTCACCGGGTTCGAGAGTGCGACCGTGCTCGGCGCGGAGGCGCGCGACCCGTTCCGCGCGATTCCACGTGCGGTGCTGATCAGCGTCGTCGGGCCGGCGATCCTGTTCGTGATCGGCGCGTACGGGATGGTGAGCGCGTTCCACGGGCAGATGCCGCCGCTCGATCAGGTCGACGGCCCGCTCGCGGTGCTCGCGCATCGGCTCGGGGCCGGCTGGGTCGGCGTGCTGATCGATGCGGGCGTGGCGCTGAGTTTCTTCGCGGCGTTCTTCTCGTCGATCAATGCGGCGGCGCGGATCGTCTATGCGTTCGGGCGGCAGGGCGTGCTGCATGCGTCGACGGGCCAGGCGCACGAGCGGAATGCGACGCCGCACGTCGCGGTGGCGCTGATCGCGGTGCTGGCGCTGGTGACCGCGCTGGTGTTCACCGCGCGCGGCACCGCGCTGCTCGATTCGTATGGTTATCTCAGTTCGATCGCGACGTACGGCTGGCTGCTTGCGTACGTGCTGGTGGCGATCGGCGCGCCGCTTTATCTGCGCCGGCAGCGCCGGCTGCGTGCGCGGCATGTGGTGATCAGCGTCGTGGCGGTCGTGCTGCTCGCGATTCCGCTGGCCGGCAGCGTGTATCCGGTGCCGGCGGGCGTCTATGCGTGGCTGCCTTATGTGTTCGTCGTACTGCTGGCGATCGGACTCGGGTGGTTCCTGGTGCTGCGCGTCCGGTTTCCGGAACGGCTGCGCGAGCTGGAGGCCGAGCTGCTGACGAAGTGACGAAGTGACGAAGTGACGAAGTGACGAAGTGACTAAGTGACTAAGTGACTAAGTGACGCCGCTGGCGGGTGGTCGGCGGTGACGGCTTGATATTGATCCGGATACCGAATCAGGGGGGCGGTGCATACCGACGCATCCGCGCGCTGCTTACTCGGTCGCGTCGAAATCGTCCTCCCGGCCGTTCAGCATCGCGGTCAGCGTGCGCAGGCCGGCATCGAGCTGATCCATGCTCGGCGCGGCCAGCGCGAGCCGGACTGCGTTCGGCGCATGGCCGGACGACACGGCGAAGGTGGTCGACGGCGTCAGCCCGATGTCGCGCCGGGCCGCGGCTGCGACGAGGGCTTGCGAACGCCAGTGCGCCGGCAACGTCAGCCACAGGTGATAGCACTTGCCGTTGGTCCGGACATCGAAACCCGCGAGGCGCTCGATCGCCAGCGCCTGACGCGCGCTGGCGTCGATGCGTTTCAATCTCGCGAGTTCGGCCACGGTGCCGTCGCGCATCAATCGCTGCGCGGCTGCAAACGCGAACCCGGAAGCGGTCCATCCCCCCGAGCGTACCGACGCCATCACGCTTTCGCGCAGCCGCGGCGGCGGCACGATGAAGCCGAGGGTCAGGCCTGGCGTGACCCGCTTGGACAGGCTGTCGATCACGATGCAGGCATTCGGAGCGAGTGCGGCCAGCGGCGGCTCGTCGCCGAGAAAGCCGTAAACGTTGTCTTCGATGACCGGTATGTCGAGCTTGTCGACGACACGCAGCAGGTCGGCGCGGCGAGCGGCGCTCATCGTCGTGCCCAGCGGATTCTGGATGGCTGGCTGAACGTAGATCGCCGACAGCCTGGCCTCGCGGTGAGCCTTTTGCACGGCGTCGGGCCGAACGCCGTCTTCGTCCATCGCCAGCGGCACCAGCGAGATCCCCAGCTTGGCCGCGATGCCCTTGATGAACGGGTAGGTCAGTGCTTCCACGCCACAGCGCCCGCCGGTCGGCACGACCGCGGCAACGGCTGCGGCGATGCTTTGCCGCCCGTTGCCGGTAAACACCAGCTGGTCGGGCGACGGGGCCCATTCATGCTGCGCCAGATACGCGGCGGCAACGCCTCGGATGGCCGGGGTCCCGGTACTCGTCGCTTCGCGTAACGCGGCGTCGAGCTCAGCAGGTCGGTGCAATCCGCGCAGGCTTCTGGTGATCAACGCGGTCTGGGCCGGGACGGTCGGGTAGTTGAACTCGAGATCGATCCGAACGCCGCGCGGCTCGCCCGGCGCAGCAGCCCCGCGTCGCGTCTCGCCCGACACGAAAGTGCCCCGGCCGACTTCACCGACCACCAGGCCGCGGCGCAGCAGTTCCGCATAAACCCGTCCCGCCGTCGATGCGGCGATGGCATGCAGGTCAGCGAAATGACGCTGCGGAGGCAGGCGGTCGCCCGGCCTGAGCGTGCCGTCGGCAATCTGGGCGGCGATCGCGTCCGCCAATTGCAGATACTCGGAATTCGACATGGATTGCACCGATAACAATGATTATTGCACCGAGGTCAATGTTTTAATTGCACTGAGTTGAACGGCGGTGCATTCTGCTTTCATCAAGTCGATTGTACCGGGGCTGACATGCTTGTGCGGCCCGTGCGGCCAACGGTGCGTTGGTGTACCGCGTCTCCCCGGCATCCCATTGGAGAAGCAGCATGCGTGCAACGCGTTCAACCTGGATCCACCGTGCGGCGATGCAGCCGGTGCGACCCGCTCCGTGGCTGTCCGTCACGCCGCGAATCGAACCGGTAGGGAGGTCGTGATGGCGACGTCAGCTGCGATGGGCCTGCAATTGACGCTGGCCACGATCCTGATCGCGTTTGCCGGTGTGTTCGTGATCGCGTTCATGCGCGGCGCGTTCGGTGGCGGATTCGCGATCATCGGCATTCCGCTGCTGTCACTCGTGATGGACCCGGTGACGGCCGGCGGCTTGCTCGCCCCGTTGTTCATCGCGATGGACCTGTTCGCGCTGCGGTACTGGAAGCCGTCGACGTGGTCGAAGCCCGACCTCGCGTTGCTCCTGCCGGGGCTGGTGATCGGTATCGGGTTCGGTTACCTGGCTTTCCGCTTCCTCGACCATCGCGCCATCGAGTTGTTGATGGCGGTGGTCACGCTGGTCTTCGTCGGGCTGTGGGTGAGGGGCGGCGCGAAACCGACGGTTCGTCCGCGTTCGTCGCCGAAGGCCGTCTCGGCCGGCCTTGCATCGGGCGTCACGACGATGGTCGCGCACTCGGGCGGTCCGCCGCTCGCGATGTATCTGCTGCCGCTCGGCCTCAGCAAGGAGATGTACGCGGGAACGACGAGCCTGTTCTTCACCGTGGGCAATGCGATCAAGGCGGTGCCGTGGCTGCTGATCGTGCAGCCGACCGCGAATGTCTGGGCGTTGATGGCGGTGTGCCTGTTTGCCATTCCGGCCGGCGTGGTGTGCGGCTGGCGGCTTCACGGCAGGCTGGACCAGCGCCTGATTTACCGGAGTTGCTACGGATTGCTCGCGGTGACCGCGTTGAAACTGCTCTGGGACGGCGTTTCCGGCTATCTCGCGTAAAACCGGCGCGCGGCTGTCCTGGTTCCGGTGGCTACAAATCAGTAGTACTGAGATGAAAAACCGCGAAAACAGGAGCATGCGTGCCAATCGATATCCGTCCGCCGGCGCCCTCGCGGCGTCAATTCATGCGCGTGGCCGCAACGGCCGCCGTCTTGGACGGCCGGACCGAGGGACTGACACGGGACGACGTGCTCGACAACGTCACGCTCGATGGCGTGATTGGCGCACTATGCCATGCCCGCCATCTTCGACGCATCGACCACCATCTGCACGCCGAGCCCGCCAAGAATGAGCCCCATCGCCCAGCGCTGCGCGAGCAGCAGCGTCGGGCGCCCGTGCAGGAACGTCGCGATGCGGCTCGAACAGATCGCCACCAGCCCGTTCGCGCAAGCGAACGCGGTAATCAGCAGCGAACCGAGAAACAGCGATTGCCCGAGCACGCTGCCGTTCCCGTAGTCGATGAACTGCGGCAGCAGTGAAATGAACAGCATCGCGAGCTTCGGGTTCAGCACGCTGGTCGTCGCGCCCATCGCGAGGAGCCGAAGCGGGCGCTCGCTCGGCAACGCCCGCACCTCGAACGGCGAGCGGCCGCCGGGCCTCACAGCCTGCCACGCGAGATACAACAGGTATGCCGCCCCGACCACGGCCAGCCCGCTGCCCGCGTAGGGCACGCTCATGAACAGCGTCGTGATCCCGAACGCCGCACCGAACATGTAGAACAGGTAGCCGATCATCACGCCGCCGAGCGAGATGAGCCCCGCGGTGCGTCCCTGCGCGATCGAGCGCGACATCACGTAGACCATGTTCGGCCCGGGCGTGACCGCGAGCATGCCGCCGATGACGAGAAATCCGTAGAGCGATCCGGACGTATGCATGTCTGAAGATTCCTGCAACGAGTGAGGGCTGACGAGATGCATTGTCCGACCGTGGAGGAGAACAGTAAAACGGGATAAACTGAATCGATTAATCAGTTTTTCTGAAGATGATGAAAAAGCTCGACCTCGATGTGCTCGCGATGGTGGTGGCCGTCGCGGAATCCGGATCGTTCGCGCAGGGCGCGCAGGCCGTGCACCGGTCGCCGTCGGCGGTGAGCATGCAGATCAAGGCGCTGGAAGATGCGCTCGGCAAGCCGCTGTTCATCCGCGACACGCGCAACGTGACGCCGACCGACGACGGCGCGATGCTCGCCGAATACGGCCGCCGGATGCTGGCGATGCGCGACGAGGCCTGGGCGTCGGTCGTGCGCCCGGAGGTCCGCGGCCGCGTGACGATCGGTGTGCCCGACGACTACATTTCATCGCTGCTGCCGCAGGTGCTCGGCAAGTTCGCCGCGATGCATCCGCGCGTGGAAATACGCGTGATCGGCCAGCCGAGCAGCGCGCTCGTGCCGATGCTGAAGGACAACACGGTCGACCTCGCGTGCCTCACGCGGATCAAGGGCGTGACCGGCGAGCTGATCCGGCTCGAACCGCTCGTCTGGGCCGGGTCGCCGAAGCGCAATGTGTGGGAAGAACGGCCGCTGCCGGTGGCTTTTTTCACGCACGGCGGCAGCGCAGCGCGCGATCATGCCGTCAAGGCGCTGAACCGGCGGAAGATCCCGTACCGGATGTCGTACGAGAGCCCGAGCCACCTCGGCCTGCTCAGCATGGTGGAGGCCGGGCTCGCGGTCGCGCCGCTGGCGCGCTGCTGCGTTCCCGATCATCTCGTGCAGCTGTCGGAAAGCCACGGGCTGCCGCCGCTTGGCGAAATGGAGGTCGTGCTCGCGCGCAGCGCGCAGTCCGCGCGCCCGCCGTGCGACTACCTGGCCGAGCAGATTCTCGGCGAATGGCGCACCTGAGCGGCCCGACGACGGCCGCGTTTCAGCACGACTTCAGCAGCCATTCGCGGAACGCGACGAGCGACGGCAGCGTCTCGTTCCCCGGCGGGTAGACGAGGTAGTAGCTGCGCTGGCTGGTGATCGCGTCGCCGATCGACACGAGCTCGTGGCGGCTCAGCTCGTCTTCCACCAGCACTTTCGGCACGAGCCCGATCCCCATCCCGGCCCGCACCGCCTGGATCAGGTGCGACGTGAGCTCGAAGCTCGGGCCGATGCGCATCTGCCGATGGTCGAGCCGATAGTGCGAGAACCACTCCGCCCACGCCTGCTGGTTGCTCGTCACGCCGAGCAGCGTCTGCTTCGCGGCCCACGCCGGCGTGCGTGCGTCGGCCTTGCGGCGGCTTCCGCTGCCGGTGTCCGGCGGCGCGATCGCGATCAGGAACTCGTTGTACAGCCGGTGCGCGTGCAGGCCCGGCCAGTCGCCCGCGCCGACGGTGATCGCCGCATCGAGGTCGTCGTTGAGGAAATCGATGCCGCCGATCCGCGAATGGAGGTGCACGGTCACGCCCGGATGCGCGGCGTAGAAATCGTGCAGGTGCGGCAGCAGCCATTTCGAGCCGAACGTGGGCAGCGTCGCGAGCCGCAGCGTGCCGGCGCCCGCCTGGTGCGACATCGCCTGCAGCGTCGCGCCGCGGATGCGCCCCAGCGCGCCGCTCAGCTCGCTGAAGTAGCGGCGCCCGACCTCGGTCAGCTTGACCGAGCGGCCCTCGCGCCGGAACAGCGGCACGCCGAGCTGATCCTCCAGCGTCTGAACCTGGCGGCTGATCGCGCTCTGGCTCAGCGACAGCTCCTCGGCCGCGCGCGTGTAGCTTTCATGCCGCGCGGCGGCCTCGAACACCAGCAGCAGCGACATCGACGGGGTGAGGCGACGGTAATTCATGAGTTTTATGCAATATTCGCCGGGGCAGAATTCGTTTGTTTATCGTGCAATATCCAAAGATACTGGAATTCCCGGCCGTGTGGAAACTTGCTAAAAAATCATGTTTCAGCCACGCGAGCCGGTCGGTTCCACCCACACTGCCGCCTTTACCCATGTCGATCGCTTCGTTGCCCCGTCCCGCCAGCCCGCCCGCGCATGCGTACTGTGATTTTCTCGCCGCGCTGCAGGCCGCCGGATTCGCCGGGGAAATCCGCGCGGACCATGCGAACCGGACGGTGCAGGCCACCGACAACTCGATCTACCAGCGCCTGCCGCAAGCGGTGATCTGCCCCGCGCATGCGGACGACGTCCGGCTGCTGGCGCGGCTGCTCGCCGAGCCCGCGCATCGCGACGTCGCGGTGGCCGCGCGCGGCGGCGGCACGGGCACCAACGGGCAGTCGCTGACCGACGGCGTGGTGGTCGACCTGTCGCGCAACATGAACCGGATCCTCGAAATCGACGTCGAGCAGCGCTGGGTGCGCGTGCAGGCGGGCGTCGTCAAGGATCAGCTCAATGCGGCGCTGAAGCCGCACGGGCTGTTCTTCGCGCCGGAACTGTCGACGTCGAACCGCGCGACCGTCGGCGGGATGATCAACACCGACGCGAGCGGGCAGGGCAGCTGCACGTACGGCAAGACGCGCGACCACGTGCTCGAGCTCGATTTCGTGCTGATGGGCGGCGAGCAGCTGCACAGCGAAGCACTCGCGGACGACGAGCTCGAGCGCCGCTGCGCGCGCGAGGACCGCATCGGCAAGGTCTACCGCACCGCGCGGCGCATCAGCGACGACAAGGCGGCGCTGATCGAAGCGAAGTTTCCGAAGCTCAACCGCTGCCTGACCGGCTACGACCTCGCGCACCTGCGCGAACCCGACGGCCGCTTCAACCTGAACAGCGTGCTGTGCGGCGCGGAAGGCTCGCTCGGCTTCGTCGTCGAGGCGAAGCTCAACGTGCTGCCGATCCCGAAGGTTTCGGTGCTGGTCAACGTGCGCTACGCGGGCTTCATGGACGCGCTGCGTGACGCGCGCGCGCTGCTCGCGCACCAGCCGCTGTCGATCGAGACGGTCGACTCGAATGTGCTGATGCTGGCGATGAAGGATTTCGTGTGGAGCAGCGTGGCCGAGTATTTCCCGCAGGACGACGCTCGGCCGACGCTCGGCATCAACCTGATCGAATTCAGCGGCGACGATGCGGACGACGTCGACGCGCGTGTGCGCGCATTCGTCGACCATCTGCGCACCGATACGAGCGTGGAACGCCTGGGCCACACGCTCGCGGCCGGCGACGACGCGGTGAAGCGCGTGTATGCGATGCGCAAGCGCGCGGTCGGCCTGCTCGGCAACGTGCAGGGCGAGGCGCGCCCGCAGCC
This sequence comes from Burkholderia sp. AU15512, assembly GCF_002223325.1. Classification (NCBI taxonomy): domain Bacteria; kingdom Pseudomonadati; phylum Pseudomonadota; class Betaproteobacteria; order Burkholderiales; family Burkholderiaceae; genus Burkholderia; species Burkholderia sp. AU15512. The sequence goes on along the minus strand of NZ_NKEX01000008.1, from coordinate 1,134,379 downwards.
GTTCGTCGAGGACACCGCGGTGCCGCCCGAGAACCTTGCCGCGTACATCGCCGAATTCCGCGCGCTGCTCGACGGCCACGGGCTGCAATACGGGATGTTCGGGCACGTCGATGCGGGCGTGCTGCATGTGCGACCGGCGCTCGACATGAAGGACCCGAAGCAGGCGGCGCTGGTGCGGCCCGTGTCGGATGCGGTGGCCGAACTCACGCAGCGCCACGGCGGCCTGTTGTGGGGCGAGCACGGCAAGGGCGTGCGCTCCGAATATGCGCCGGCGTTTTTCGGCGAGCTGTATCCGTCGCTGCAGCAACTGAAGGCCGCGTTTGATCCGCACAACCAGTTCAATCCGGGCAAGATCGCGACGCCGCCGGAGAACACGATGCGGCTGCTCAAGATCGACGAAGTGCCGACGCGCGGCGACCACGACCGGCAGATCGACGAGCGTGTATGGCAGAGCTACGGCACCGCGATGCACTGCAACGGCAACGGCGCGTGCTACAACTTCGATCCGGACGATGCGATGTGCCCGTCGTGGAAGGCGACGCGCGAACGCGTGCAATCGCCGAAGGGGCGTGCGTCGCTGATGCGCGAATGGTTGCGCCTGCAAGGGCAGGCCGGCGTCGACGTCGTCGCGGCGGCGCGCGCGCGGCAGCCGTTCCTGGGCGGCCTTGCCACGCGCTGGCGCAACAGCCGCGCGGCGCGCAACGGCGAGGCCGATTTCTCGCACGAGGTGTACGACGCGATGGCCGGGTGCCTCGCGTGCAAGTCGTGCGCGGGGCAGTGCCCGGTGAAGGTGAACGTGCCGGAGTTTCGCTCGCGTTTCCTCGAGCTGTATCACCAGCGTTACCTGCGGCCGCTGCGCGACTACCTGATCGGCTCGCTCGAATTCACGATGCCGTGGATGGCGCGGGTGCCCGCGCTGTACAACGGGCTGATGCGGACGGGATGGGTGCGCACGCTGCTGGAGCGGCACGTCGGCATGGTCGACAGCCCGCTGCTGAGCCGCTTCGATCTCGCGGCCGTGATCCGTCAATGGCACGTGAAGCCGGCCGATCCGCAGGCGCTCGCCGCGCTGAGCGACGCGCAGCGCGCACGCAGCGTCGTCATCGTGCAGGACACGTTCACGCGCTATTTCGATACCGAGCAACTGGCGACGCTGATCGAACTGGCGGCGCGTACGGGTTTTCAGGTGTGGCTCGCGCCGCTTGCACCGAACGGCAAGGCGCTGCACGTGCAGGGCTTCCTGCGCGCGTTCGAGCAGGCGGCGATCCGCAATGCAACGCAGCTGGCCGCACTGGCACGCTCGGGTGTCGCGCTGGTCGGCCTCGACCCGGCGATGACGCTCACGTATCGGCAGGAGTACCTGAAGGTGACGGGGCTCACCGATGTGCCGAAGGTTGCGCTGCCGCAGGAGTGGTTGCTGCAGGCGCTGCCGGAAGCTGGTGCCGGTGTCGGCGGCGTGCCCACGTCGTACCGGTTGCTGCCGCACTGCACCGAGAAGACCAATGCGCCCGACAGCGGCAAGCAATGGGCCCAGGTATTCGCGCGGCGCGGGCTGCACTTGAAGGTCCAGGCGACCGGGTGCTGCGGGATGTCGGGTACCTACGGGCACGAGGCGCGCAATCTCGCGACGTCGAAGACGATCTACGCGCAGTCGTGGGCGTCACACGTGGATGGGCCGGAGGACGAAGGCGAGGCGCTGGCGACCGGCTATTCGTGCCGCAGCCAGGTGAAGCGGATGTCGTCGAAGCAGGTGCGCCATCCGTTGCAGGCGCTGCTCGATCACATGCGGGCGGTGGGGTGATTGGTCGGGCGTCGCGTGTCGCGTTGCCCGTGAGATGACTTTCGAGTCAGCGTCGAGCGGCAAGCCTCGTGCCGTCGTCGACGCATGCCGGTGCTCAGGCGTCGGCTTTCGCCGTCTTTCCGGAACGCGGTTTTTCCGCCGCAGGAAACGCACCGCCGCCGCGGGGCCTTTTGGGTTCGATCCGCATCTGCCGGATCACGCGCCGGAAATCGATCTCGTGCGCGGCCATCGTGCCGATCAGTTTCGCGATGACCGCGAGGTGGGACGGGACTGTGCCCTTGCTCGAATAGTTCGTGATCGAGCTTTCGTTCATCCGGATCAGGCGGGCGAACTCGCGCGCCGTCAGCTGTGCCTTCTTCAACTCCTGTTGAAATTCCGCATACGCCATTGCGCACATGATGCTTCGTCTCCGTGAATCAGAATTCGGCCCGCGCGGCGCCGGCGCCGACGGGTGGCGTTCCCGTCGCACCGGCGCCGCGGCGGGTTACATCTTCACCTGGTCGAGGAAGGTCTTCTTACCGCTCTTGTAGCCGTAGATCGAGATGATCCCGTGCGTGAGGTCGCCCTTCGAATCGAACGTCGTCGTGCCGATCACGCCTTCGTACTTCGTCGTCGGCATCGCCGCGAGGATCTTCGCCGGATCGGTCGAGTTCGCGCGCTTCATGGCGTCGACCGCGATGTAGACCGCGTCGTACGCGAACGGTGCATCGAACTTGATGCCCTGGTTGAAGCGCTTCTGGTACTTCGCGAGGAAGTCCGCGCCGCCCGGCATCTTCTCGAGCGCGGCGCCGGCCTGCGAGCACAGCACGTTGTCGGCCGCCGGGCCGGCCAGCTCGGCCAGCGAGTCGGTGCACACGCCGTCGCCGGACAGGATCTTCGCGCGCAGGCCGAGCTGCTTCGCCTGCTTCGCGAGCGGGCCGCCGGTGGCGTCCATGCCGCCGTACATGATCGCGTCCGGGTTCTCGCCCTTGACCTTCGTCAGGATCGCGCGGAAGTCGACCGCCTTGTCGTTGGTCGCGTCGTGCGACAGCACCTTCAGGCCGAGCGCCTTCGCCTTCTTCTCGAACTCGTTCGCGAGGCCCTGGCCGTACGCGGTCGAATCGTCGATCACCGCGACGCTCTTCACGCCCTTCGACTGCGCGTAGCTCGCGAGCGCCGGGCCTTGCTGCGCGTCGGTCGCGACGACGCGGTAGGTCGTCTTGAAGCCTTGCTGCGTGTAGGTCGGGTTCGTGGCCGACGGCGAGATCTGCACGATGCCCGCGTCGCTGTAGATCTTCGACGCCGGGATCGACGTGCCCGAGTTCAGGTGGCCGATCACGGCGACGACCTTGTCGTCGACGAGCTTCTGCGCGACCTGGGTGGCCTGGCGCGGGTCGGCCGCGTCATCCTGTGCATCGAGTTGCAGCGTGATCTTCTTGCCGCCGATCGTGAGACCCTTCGCATTGATTTCCTCGACCGCGAGGCGCGCACCGTTCTCGTTGTCCTTGCCGAGGTGCGAGATGCCGCCCGTCGTCGGTTCGACGCTGCCGATCTTGACGACCTGGTCGGCCATCGCGGTCGACGCGGCCGCGAATGCGGCGGCAGCCAGTGCGACGGTGATCAGGGGTTTGCAGCGCATGCCGACAGTGCTTCGTTCCATCTGCCATCTCCGATTTGAATGTCTTTCTATTGACGTCTCGACCGGCCGACGGCGAGGTCGGGGCGATCGGACGAGTCTCCATACGCATCATGGGCTTCACTGCATCGCGTCCTGCCCCGCGACGTGCCGCCCGGCTGAGCGGCGAATCGGGGCCTGAAACGGTGCAATTCGTATGAATATATATGAAGCCGATTTTGCGCGCTGCAGCGAATCACGTAGCGGGGCGGGCGCAGTGCGGCCAGCGCCCGAAATTCGAAGGCGCCGGATGCCGGAAATCGTGCGCCGCGGCAGGCCACAGGCTGCGATTCGCTGTCGACGGCCTTACGAACGCATCCATTATTCGGCCGGCGGCCGGGGCGAAGCCATGGACACTGATGCACGGTCAATCCGGAACTGTTCGGTCGATTTGTCTGCACAGTTTGGACGATCTCGATTGCGCATCCGGTTGCGGGGCCCTGTCTCATCGGGATTGATGTCCTCGTTGTAACGCAACTAACGGTCAAGTTCGGCGACGTCGGCGAACTGATGCGAATCGACAGCCCGCGGCACGCATTCCGCTTTGCAAACACCGGGGTTCGCCCCGGCCGGCTCGCTTGGGAACGTCGGGCCGATCGTGCCGGCCCGATTCGGCACCGATCCTAGGACCGTCCGCGCAACGCCACGAAAATCACGCCGGCAATCGCCAGCAAGCCGCCGCACACCGTCTCGATGCCGGGTCGCTCGCCCGTCAGCGCCATCGACAGAACTGTCGCGACCGCCGGCGTCAGGTAGAGGAAGTTGGCGGCGCGCGCCGCGCCGAAGTAGCCGAGTGCGAAGGTCCAGGTCGCGTAACCCAGCATGGCGGGGAAGATGCCGAGCATCAGCACGGCCAGCGCGGTGTCGCGCGACCCGCTGCCCAGCGCCACGAGCGCGCCCGGCAGCCACGGCGTGAGCAGCAGCGCGCCGGCCAGCAGCGTGTACGCGGTGCAGGCCAGCGCGCCGTACACCGGAATCAGCCGCCGCTGCAGCACGAAGTAGCTGGCCGAACACAGCGCCGCGCCGAGAATCAGCGTGCTGCCGGCCCCGAGGACGAGGCCGCCCGGCTGCCCGCGTGCGATCACCGCGATGCCGGCGAGGCTGACCAGCGAGCCGAGCCAGCCCCAGCGATTGAAGCGCTCGCCCAGAAACACGGCGGCCAGCAGCGCCGTGAAGATCGGCAGCGTGTTCACGATGAAGCTCGCCGCGCCGGCCGAGACGGTCTGCTCGCCGGTATTGAGCAGCGCGTTGTAGAGCGCGATGCCGAGAAAGCCGCATAACAGGAAGCGCAGCGCGTCGCCGCGGGTCGGTACGCGCGGCCGCCGCACGGCGAGCCACGCGACGATCAGCACGGCCGCCGTGGCGAAGCGCGCCGCCGCGAGCTGCAGCGGTGTCAGGCCATGCAGGCCGATCCGGATGAACGGGAAAGCGGACGCCCACGAGACGATCGTGAAGGCGACCGCGCCGGCCGCGATCAGCGGCTGCCGCGCAGCGCGCGACGACGGGGTGGAGAGCGTGTTCATGCGTCCATGATGCGGTGTGGCAAGATGCTAAGCTAGCGCACAGATCAGCACGCAGATATGACGACGATTCACAGCTCGAGCCGGCGGCCGGCCGGTGCTTCGACCCGCGCGAAGCGCGCGCCGGCGGCGTCGCCCGCCGCAGCGCCGGCGCCGGGTGCGCGGCCGCCGCTCGCGAGTCTCGAGACGGTGTGCACGGTCGCGCGCGAGGGTTCGTTCCTCGCCGCGGCCGATGTCTCCGGCGTGACGCACGGCGCGATCAGCCGGCGGGTGGCCGCTGTCGAAAACTGGCTCGGCCTGCGGTTGTTCGAACGCCATGCGCGCGGCGTGCGCCTGACGCCGGACGGCCAGCGCTTCGTCGGCCGGATCGAGCAGGCGTTCGCGATCATCGACAGTGCGGCCGATCAGTGGCGCTCGCCACGTACGCCGCGACTGGTCAGGATGAGCGTGGTGCCGGCCTTCGCGCAGCTCTGGCTGCTCGAGCGCCAGCATGCGCTCGAGAGCGAGGCGCCCGCGTTACGGATCGAACTGGGCATCGATCTGCGCAACGTGGATATCGCCGGCGGCGAAGCGGATCTGTCGATCCGGTACGGGCGCGGCAACTGGCGTCAGCTCGACACCCGTGCGTTCATGCCGGAACGGCTCTATCCGGTCGCGCATCCGCGGCTTGCCGCGCAACTGGCGAAGGCGCGCCGCCGGCGCGGCGATGCCGCGCTGCTCGACATGCCGTTGCTGCACGATTCCGATGTGACCGGCTGGCGCACGTGGTTCGATGCATTGGGCGTGCCGTTCAAGCCGCGCGCGCAGGATCGCCGTTTCGAGGATTACAACCTCGTGCTGGCCGCCGCCGAGGCCGGGCTCGGCGTGGCGCTGGCGCGGGTACCGCTTGCCGACGCCTATTTCAAGCGCAGCGAACTCGTGCGCGTGAGCCCGCACGAAGTCGACTCGGTGCTCAGGTATTACTTCGTGCATGCGAAGGGGGAGAATCGGCCTGAGGTGCTGGCGTTGATGGAGCGGATGCGGGCGGCGGTGGGGACAGGCGGCTAGCCCTGGCCGGTGTATCGTGTCGGCCCGCCCCGGTAGCGGGTGGGAGCGAAAAAGCGTTGTGCGATACGCGGCACTAGGCTCGGGCCGCCGGATCGACGACAATGCGACCGCGAAAAACGATGAGGTGGAGAGATGAACGAGATTCGAAAAGGGATGCATCCGTGCGGATGCAAGCGAGGTCAACAATGAACAAGCCGGACAAGTCGTCGAAAGCGCGTGCCGCGCTCGACCAGCTGTTTTCGGGCATGGCGCCCGCGGACGCGACGCGCGCGTCGCGTCCGGGCAATCCGTTCGAAGCGAGCGCCGACGACGCATCCGCCGGCACGGGCGGGCGCGGCGGTATCGAGGTCACGCTGTCGACCCGGATCCAGTTGCGCGGCTATCCGAATGCGAACGCATTCATGAAGCGCATGGCCGAAGCGTGGGGGCTGGAGTGGGGGATGTACGACAGCGTCAAGGCCATCGCGACGCTGCCCGTCGGATGGCGAGCGCGCCGGCTGCCGGAAGTTACGCAGATCGTCGACGGACACGACGTGCTGCGCGCGGAGAGCAGCCTGCAGGGCGGCGAGATGTCGTATCTGAAAGTGCATCCGCGGTACTACATCGACGCGCGCAAGGGGTTCGGCTGGGGCAAGTCGTCGAAGGCGTCCGACGATCCGGATCTCGACGGCCCCGACTGGAACTGCTTCGTGATCGATCGCGAAAAGTCCATCGAAGTGCACGAACTGACGACCTCGTCGCTGAAAGCCGACATGGACAACGCGCGGGCGACGTTGCTGAAATGGCTGGACGAGAACTATCCGAAACATCGCGATCCTTTCGCTTACTGGTCGGATTGCGAAGGAGCGTCGTAATCTTGCGTGGCCGCCCGGTTCGGGTTCCGGTTCACCGGCACGCGCTGTGCGGCCGGCGCCGGAGCGGGTGGGGTGCAACTCGCTTCGATGCATCGGCCGGTTGCGACGGGAGCGTCAATTGAAACGAGCCAGTGTCGTCCCGGTTCTCTGGGCAGCGTTCGGTGCGGCGGCCGGTTCGACCGTCGTCGAGCTGCTGCTCTGGCCGATCGTCGGTGACGACGCGATCGGCAACCTGTTGCGCGACACACGCCTCACGGCAGCCATCGTGATGGGGCGCGGCGTGCTCGGCGCGTCCGCCGGCTTCGATCCGTGGGTCATGGCGGTGGCGACCCTCGTGCATCTGGTGCTGTCGCTGGTCTATGCGGCCGTGCTGGCGAACGCGATTCGCAACCTGTCGCTCGCGGCCTCGCTCCTCGCAGGCGGCGCGTTCGGCCTCATCCTGTACGGCGTCAACCTGTACGCGTTCACCGCGATCTTCCCGTGGTTCATCTCGGTTCGTGGCGCGATCACGCTCGTGGCCCATCTGGTATTCGGGATCACGGCAGCGGCTGCCTACCGCTTCGCCAGGCGCTAGGCCGGGCGCCAATCGACGGTGCCTGCGTCGATCATTCGCACCAGACCCCTGGAATAAGCCGGCGCGCTGCATCGTTTAGCCGTCAGGAGACCCTGTACGATGCGGCGGCGCGTGAGCACCGCATGATGAATCGTGCGCGAGCAATCCGATCTGCCGGGCGCCGTCAGCGGGGCCCGCGATCGAGTGGTCGGGGACAATCAGGCAGGAGCCGATCATGGGCAACTGGTTTCGATCCGGGATAGGGTTCGTCTGTCTCGGCTGTTCCGCGGCGGTCTTTGCGCAAACCTCCGACGATCTGGCGGACGAGACGACGAACTGCCGGGCGGTCGTCGCGCGAGCGAACATCGACGGCACGGAGCAGCAAATCGTCGGGCGTGCGTGCCTGCAGGACGACGGCACATGGCAGTTCGTGCAGAGCGCCGATGGTAGTGTTTTATGGTATCCGGCGGCGGACTATCCGTATGCTGACCTGGGGTACTGGGGGCCGCCGCTTTTTATCGGCGCAGGTGTGGGCTTCGTGTTCGTCGATCGCTTCCACCACTTCCATCATTTCCACCACTTCGATCACGTCGTCCACTTCAACGGAGGGGACCATCGCCGCGTCGGCGTGCCGATCGGCGCCGGCTTTCACCACGGCGCGTTCCCGGCCGGCACCGCCGGCCACGGATTCGGCGGCATGCATCCGTTCGGCGGCGCGAGCGGATTCGGTGGAATGCGGCGACGCTGACGCAGCCGTTACAGGATCGATGCGAGCCTGGGCACGCGAAGCAGCAGTCCTGCGATCAGGTAGCACGCGACGCACGCGATGCCGCCGGTCACGGCGAACTTCAGGAACGGGGCCGCCGGCACGTTCTGCCATGCGAGTGCAACGCCGACCAGCACCGGCGGATGGATGATGTAGATCGTGTAGGCGCGTCGCGCCAGCGGCTGCCACACACCCGTCAGTCGAGTGAAGCGTCGCTGAAAGCGGCTGACGAGAAACAGTATCGTGCCCCATGCGACCAGTGGCTCCCAGAACGCGTACACCACGTCAACCGGACGGCCATGCAATGCGGGAACGTGCTTCGCGAGAAGGTAGGCGACGGGCAGGACAGGGATTGTCAGCAGCGCGATGCGCCGCCATGTGTCGACCTGCCGTGGCGGAAGATGCTCGAGCCAGCGTGCGCGTGCTGCCCGGCAACCTGCTGCGTACAACACGACGTAGCTGGCGAAATACCCGAGCTGAAGCCCCCATACGTTGATACCTATCGGCCATCGGTATCGCAACGCCAGCGCCGCGATACCGGTCAGCAATGCCGCTGAGGCCAGGGTCCTGTCGGAGGGGAAAGGATGCGGCTCGGGCCGGCTCGCGGTGCGCGCGCACGCGGCGCTCCAGAGTGCCGCAGCCGCACTGAAAATCAGTAAAGCCTTGGCGAACCACATCGGGCCATTGTCGAACGTGCCGTGGCGCCACAGGCGGCCGAGCGTGTCTTCAAACGGGTGCCCGGCAGTGGACTGCGCCAGCGCGATCGTGGCGGGGCCGATCAGAAACCCATACACCAGCAACGGCAAGCCGAGCCTGAGAAACCGGTCAGCCAGAAAGCGGGGGGCGCCCTTGCGATCGATGGAGCGCGGCGTGTAGTAGCCCGCCAGGAAAAAGAACAGGCCCATGAAGAACGCCTGGTTGATTGCGCAGAAGAGCGTCAGCAGCGCGGATTCCACGGACGGCCCCGCGACCACCTCGTGGTAGTACCACCCGCCGAGCGCGCCGTACGTGATCGCGCAGTGGTGGAACACGACCAGCAACGTCAGGCAGGCGCGCAACGCGTCGAGGCCGGCGTTACGATGCGCGGCAACCGCCTGGTCCGTCCGGGCCGTGACATCGACTGCAATGTCCTGAGCGCTCATTGCCTTGCCTGTGGGGTTGGTCAGTCATGACCCGCGTCGCGTACATCGGGCGGGCGTACAGGTCGGCAACATACGCCGTTGTGATTACAACCTTCCTACAAGCCGTTCTGCTGCCGGCGCGATACGCGATTGCCTAATCGAGTCGCCCGCGCAGATCGTCGAACGGAATCATCACGTGCGTGCGATACGCGGGCCGCGCTTTCAGCCGCTCGTACCACGCTCGCACGTTCGGGAGGTCCGGCCGTGCGATGTCGAGTTCGAAGTAGCGATACAGGTGCGTGCCGGCCGTGATGTCGGCAAGCGTGAGCGCGTCGCCCGCGAGAAATGGCTGACCGGCCAGCGCCGCATCGAGCGCCTGGAAGTGCCGTGCGCACTGCGCGATGCTTTGCTCGACGCGCGCCGTGTCGCGCTGCTCGGGCGGCGTCCGGAAGTAGCCGCGGAATACGCCGTTCAGGAACGTCGGCTGCAACGTGGTTTGCGACCAGTCCATCCAGCGGTCGGCGCGCGACTGTTCTGCAGGGTCGTCGTGCCAGAGGCCGGGGCTTCCGTAACGCGCGGCGAGGTAGCGCAGGATGCTGTGCGATTCCCAGACGACCGTGCCGCCGTCGTCGATCACGGGGATGCGCCCGTGCGGGTTCATCGCCAAAAAATCGGGCGTGTCGAGCACGCCGAACTGGCCGCCGGCCGGCACGTGCCGATGCTCGAGCGCGAGCTCGTCGACGAGCCACATCACCTTCTGGACGTTGAATGCATTGCGACGCCCCCATACGGTCAGCATGCCGGCCTCCTTGTGTCGTGCGGAACGGGATCGCGACAGTGTAAACGCCACAGGCGCGCACCGCGGTGCGCGCCTGCCGGCTGCCGTCGATGTCGTCGTCGTTGCCGTGCGGCGACGCGATCAGAACTTGTGGCGAATCCCGACGATCGCGAGTTCCTGCGTATCGGTGCCGGAGTTCACGCCGTACGAGCCGACCGACGCGGCGGCCTTCACGACCGCGCCGTTCGCGTTGAGCGTGTTGCCGCTCGCCTTCTGGTAGCCGAACAGCGCATACAGGTCGGTGCGTTTCGACAGCGCGTAGTCGGCACCGAGGTTGACCTGGTTGTAGTGCGCGGAACTCGGCCCCGTCAGCGACGTGTAGTTGTAGCCGACGCCCGCGCGCAGCGCCGGCGAGAACTGCCAGTTGAAGAACGCCGAGCCGTTGTTGAATTTCGCGTTCTGGCTGAACGCCGAGAGCGTGTCCGCGCCGTACTGCGTGTTCGAATACGCGAGGCCGAAGGTGGCGGGCCCGGCCACGTACTGGCCGGCCACGCGCACGATCTGGATCGACTTCGCGCTCGAGAAGCCCTGGTTGATCACGGTGTTGAACAGCGTATCCGAGCTGCTCGACCAGGTGCGCACGCCGTTCGCGACTGTGGAGCCGCCGTTCGCGTAGAAGAAACCGGCGCCGAGCGACAGCGGGCCGTTCGCGTAGCTTGCGCCGAAGCTGTACGTGCGGCCGCTGCCGGTGGCGCCCGCGACGCCGCCGAAGCCGTACAGGCCTTCGAACTGGAAGCCCGAGATCAGCGGGCTCGTGTATTTCACCGAGTTGCTGACGCGCAGGCTGTTGTCGTAGTTGTCGAGGTCGCCCGGCGTCGCGAACACGCCGCCGAAGTAGTTGTCCTGCGTGAGGCCCTGCACGAGATCGACGACCGGATCGTACTGGCGCCCGAGCGTCACGGTGCCGTACGTGCTGCTCGCGAGGCCGACGACGGCCTTGCGGCCGAATTCGCGCGAGCCCTGGCCGAGCGCGCCCGTGCCGATGTTGAAGCCGTTCTCGAGCTGGAACAGCGCGGCCAGGCCGCCGCCGAGATCCTCGGTGCCGCGCAGCCCCCAGCGGCTGCCCGACAGGTTGCCGCTGCTGAACTTGACGAGGCTCGACGCGTTGCTGCCGTTCGCGTTCTGCGCGTTGTGCACGTACGCGATGCCCGCATCGGCGATGCCGTACAGCGTGACGCTGCTTTGTGCGTGCGCGCCGGCGGCGTAGAGCGCGGCCGGCAGCGCGAGCAGTGCGAATGAACGGATCTGTTTCATTGTTGGATTCCCCCGTTGGTCGATTGGTCTGACGAGTCGGTGAACGATACGGACGGCGCATCGTCGAGGGAACCAATAAATTGTCGGATCGTTATGAGGCGGCGCGGAGGTGGATGCGTGCGCAACGAATGGGCGGCGCGGGCGGGTCACCGGCGCATCGCGACGGGCGTGCCGCACGATCCCGTGCGCAGATCAGTGGCGAGCGTCGCCCGATGCGAACCGCCGCGGCAGTGCGGCATTCAACGTGTCATCCGCTTCGGGCTGCCACGGAAAGCGATCGCGGCCGAAACCGCCGCCGATCGCTGCGCCGTCATGGCTTATTGCTCCACGCTTTCCGCGTCCGCCGTTTCCCCGAGGAACCCACCGCTCTGGTGCGCCCACAGCGCCGCGTAAATACCACCCGCCTGCAGCAACTGCTGGTGCGTCCCTTCCTCGACGATGCGCCCTTCGTCGAGCACGATCAGCCGGTCCATCGCCGCGATGGTCGACAGCCGGTGCGCGATCGCGATCACCGTCTTGCCGTGCATCAGGTCGTCGAGGCTGCGCTGGATCGCGACTTCGACTTCGGAATCGAGCGCGCTGGTCGCCTCGTCGAGCACGAGGATCGGCGCATCCTTGAGCATCACGCGCGCGATCGCGACGCGCTGCCGCTGGCCGCCCGACAGCTTCACGCCGCGCTCGCCGACCTCGACGTCGTAGCCGCTGCGCCCGTGACGGTCGCGCAGCCGGTCGATGAACTCGGACGCTTTGGCGCGCACGGCTGCGTCGTGCATCTCGCGCTCGGTCGCGTCGGGGCGCCCGTACAGCAGGTTCTCGCGCATCGTCCGGTGCAGCAGCGACGTATCCTGCGTGACCATCCCGATCGCGCCGCGCAGGCTGTCCTGCGTGACGTGCGCGATGTCCTGCCCGTCGATCCGGATCGCGCCGCCGCCCACGTCGTAGAAGCGCAGCAGCAGGTTCACGAGCGTCGACTTGCCGGCGCCCGAGCGGCCGATCAGGCCGATCCGCTCGCCGGGCCGGATCGTCAGGTTCAGCCCGTCGAACACCGCGCGATCGTTGTCCTCGTGCGCGAACTGCACGTTGTCGAACACGATCTCGCCGCGCTGCACCGTGAGCGGCTTCGCGTCGGGCGCGTCGACCACGCTGTGCACCTTCGTCAGCGTGTTGATGCCGTCCTGGATCGTGCCGACGTTCTCGAACAGCTCGGTCATTTCCCACATGATCCAGTGCGAATAGCTCGACAGGCGCAGCGCCATCGCGATCACCGCCGCGACGACGCCCGCGCTCGCCTCGCCATGCATCCACAGATATAGCGCGAGGCCGGTCGAGCCAACCAGCAGCAGCGTCGACAGCAGATGGTTGACGACCTCGAACGCGCTGACGAGCCGCATCTGCGCGTCGCCGGTCGCCTTGAACGCTTCCATCGCGCGGCGCGCGTGGTCGGCTTCGCGCCGCGTGTGCGAGAACAGCTTCACGGTCGTGATGTTCGAATACGCGTCGGTGATGCGGCCCGTCATCAGCGCGCGCGCATCGGCCTGGCGGCTGCCGACGGCACCGAGGCGCGGCACGAAATACGCGCACGCCAGGCCGTAGCCGAGCGCCCACAGCGCGAGCGGGATCATCAGCCGCCAGTCGAAGCTGGCCGCGAGCGCGAGGATGCCGATCAGGTACGCGGCGACGCCGATCACGACGTCGACCGACATGAACAGCGCATCGCGCACCGCGAGCGCGGTCTGCATGATCTTGGTCGTCACGCGGCCGGCGAACTCGTTCGCGTAGAACGACAGGCTCTGGTCGAGCATCAGCCGGTGAAACAGCCAGCGCAGCCGCATCGGGAAGTTGATCGCGAGCACCTGGTGCTTGACCATCGTATGCAGCGCGATCAGCAGCGCACTGCCGGCGAGGATCGCCGCGAACCCGGCGAGCGTGCCGAAGTGCCGGCCGCCGAAATCGGCCGGCGTCGAGGACGCGAGCCAGTCGACCACGCGGCCCATCATCGCGAACAGCGCGGCTTCGTACGCGGCCAATGCGGCCGACGTCAGCGCGATCAGCAGGATCCAGCTGCGCGCGCCTTTCGTGCACGCCCAGACGAACGAGAAGAAACCCCGCGGCGGCGTGACGGGATCTTCGAGCGGGAAAGTCGGCAGGCGCCGTTCAAACCACGAAAACATCGACTTGTTCTCCTTGTGCGGCCCGACGCAGCGGGCGGACCGATGATGCCGGGGCCGGATGCGACGCGGTCATCGTGTGCCGGCACGTCCGCCCGGCCGGTGGACGTTGCGCCGCGATTCGCGTGGCCCGGCGTGAAGTGTCGCATCGATTCGATCGTGCTGCAGGCCGGTTGTAAGCCGCTCGGCCAGGCGAACGGCGTCGTCCTTGCGCGGCGGGCTCGCAGGCATGGTCATCGAGCCCTTAAAAAAGTCCTTGACTGTCTATCTATGAGTAGATAAAGTTCGATCCATGGAAACGAAACCGACCGTCCGCGAACAGATTCTCGATCATGCAATCACGCTGATGATGCAGCGCGGTTACAACGGCTTCAGCTATCGGGACCTGTCCGACCTGGTGGGCGTGAAGACGTCGAGCATCCACTACTACTTCCCGTCGAAGGACGATCTGGTGCTGGAAGCGGTGGCGGCTTACAGCGACGAAGTCCTCGCGGCCGTGCGGGCGATCGATCCGGCGCTGCCGGCCGACGTGAAGCTGAGCCTGTACACGAAGATGTTCGGCCGCACGCTGGGCGACGGCAACCTGATCTGCCTGTGCGGGATGCTCGCGTCCGACATCGAAACGCTGCCGGAGAACGTGCGGCAGGCGGTGCAGGCGTTCTTCACGGCCAACGAGCGCTGGCTCGCGGAATTGCTGGCGCAAGGCGCGAAGGAAGGCACGCTGCAGTTCAGCGGCGAGCCGGACACGGCGGCGCGCACGTTGTACGCGGCGTTCCAGGGCAGCGTGCTGGCCAGCCGGCTGTTTCATACGCGGGCGCGTCTCGAGGATGTCGAGGCCGTCTGGAAAGCGCGGTCCTGACGGGCGGCGCACGAGCAGTGAGGCGGTTCGCCGCCTTTTTATTGAATCTTGTTATCTATCATGTAGTAGATAGATAAGTGGCTGGCGCAGAGGAACCAATCCTCTGCATTTTTGGGGATGTTTGTCTATCTATGAGTAGATAAACAAATGCGAAGCCGGCGAAGAAGCCGCCGGCACGTGGTCCCCGGTTCGAAGGCTGTTTCATTCATTTGCTGAAAAAGGAGTCTGTCATGTCGATCGAAAAAGTGCTGTACCGCGCCCATGCAAAAGCCACCGGCGGCCGTGACGGCCGTGCGACGGTGCCCGAAAGCGGCCTCGACCTGAAGCTGACCACGCCGCGCGAGCTCGGCGGCGCGGGCGGTGCGGGCGCGAACCCCGAGCAACTGTTCGCCGCCGGCTACAGCGCGTGCTTCATCGGCGCGATGAAGTTCGTCGCCGCGCGCGACAAGATCGCGATCCCCGCGGACGCCGCGATCGAAGGCAGCGTCGGCATCGGCGCGATCCCGAACGGCTTCGGCATCGAAGTCGAACTGAAGATCTCGCTGCCGGGCCTCGATCGCGATGTCGCGCAAACGCTGATCGACCGCGCGCACGTCGTCTGCCCGTACTCGAACGCGACGCGCGGCAACATCGACGTCACGCTCACGCTCGTCTGATCAGTCGCACTGCCAACCATCCATCGCCATTCAAAGATTCGACCAAGGAGTTGCACCATGAAGATCGTCAAGCCGCTGCTGATCGCCGCCGCCGCGGCAGCCGCATTGTCCACCGCACCTGCCGCGTTCGCCGCGGGTGCCGAAGCCGTCGGTCCCGATGCGACGACGAGCGCTTTCCTCGCCGTGCTGAACGGCCAGAAGGGCCCGGGCCTCGAAACGCTGAGCCCCGCGAAGGCGCGCCAGGTGCTGGTCGATGCGCAGAACGGCACGAAGGTCGACCTGTCGGGCATCGACGTGTCGAACCGCACGATCGAGCAGGACGGCTTGTCCGTGCCGGTCACGATCGTCCGCCCGCAGGGCGCGACGGGCACGCTGCCGGTGTTCGTGTTCATTCACGGCGGCGGCTGGGTGCTCGGCGATTTCCCGACACACGAACGCCTCGTGCGCGACCTCGTCGTGCAATCGGGCGCCGTCGCGGTGTTCGTGAACTACACGCCGTCGCCGGAAGCGCATTACCCGGTGGCGATCAACCAGGCGTATGCGGCGACGAAGTGGGTGGCCGCGCACGGCGCGGAGATCGGCGTCGACGGCAGCCGTCTCGCGGTGGTCGGCAACAGTGTCGGCGGGAACATGGCGGCCGTGGTGGCGCTGATGGCGAAGGACAAGGGCGGCCCCGCGATCCGCTTCCAGGGGCTGATGTGGCCGGTGACGGACCACAACTTCAACACGGGCTCGTACAACGCGTATCAGCAAGGGCACTTCCTGACGCGGCCGATGATGAAGTGGTTCTGGGACGCCTATACGAAGAACGAAGCGCAACGCAACGAGATCTACGCGTCGCCGCTGCGCGCGAGCACCGCGCAGTTGAAGGGCCTGCCGCCCGCACTGATCCAGGTCGCGCAGTTCGACGTGCTGCGTGACGAAGGCGAAGCGTATGGCCGCAAGCTCGATGCGGCGGGTGTCGATGCGACGACCACGCGCTACGACGGCACCATCCACGATTTCGGCCTGCTGAACGCACTGGCCTCGGATGCGCCGACGAAGGCCGCGACGAAGGCGATGGCGAACGAGATCGCGACGCGGTTGAAGTAAGCGGGGGCCCGCACGCGCGCCGCGCTTGACGCGGTGCGCGTGAGACGACTCGGCGGCGGGCAGATGCCCGCCGTTTTTGCATGCCGCCGGTGCGCCGCCGACTATCCCGCGTCGGCCCGGCGCTGCTGCCCGGGGGCCTGCGCATGCTGCAGGCGTGCCATCGCCGCGCGCAGCTTGTCGCTCGGCACCGGCTTGTGCAGCAGCACGAACCCGCCGTGCTTCAGCCGGCCGGGCCGCCGCGCGGTCGTGTCGCCCGTGATCAGCATCGCCGGAATTGCCGTGTTGTACTCGTCGCGAATGCGCGCGATCGCAGCGATGCCGTTCTGGTCGCCGTGCAGATGCAGGTCGCAGATCAGCAGGGTCGGCCGTACCTCGCACGATGCCAGGCACTCGATCGCGTCATCGACCGACGCGGCCGTGACGACCTGGTAGCCCCAGCGCTCGAGCAGCATCGACATGCCGGCGCGGATCGCGCTTTCGTCGTCGATCACGACCACGAGGTGCGCGGCGGCCGTCGCCTCGTCGACGGCGATCTCGTCGGCGGCGGCGCCCGGCTGAACGGCCGTGTCCAGCCGCACCAGCTGCAGTTCGAAGCATGAGCCCCGCCCGGGTTCGGAGCGCAGCGTCAGCGGACAGTCGAGCAGCCCCGCGAGGCGCCGCACGATCGCCAGCCCGAGGCCGACGCCCCGTTCGGGCTCGTCGCCGCGACGGCGCAACTGGTAGTAGTCGTCGAATACGCGCGCCTGCTGGTCAGCCGGAATGCCGCGCCCGGTGTCGATGAATTGCAGGCGAACGTGCTGGCGTGTGCGCCGGCAGCCGACGACGATGCGTCCGGTGTCGGTATAGCGCACCGCATTCGACAGCAGGTTGCGCGCGATGCGCTCGATCAGCACCGGATCGGAATCGACCACTGCGTTGCTGCGCACGTACGACAGCGACAAGCCTTTCCCGTGCGCGTCGGCGGCGACTTCGCGGCACACGCGCTCCAGCACCGCGCCGATCGCGAACGGCCGGCGATGGACGGGCACGACGCCCGCATCGAGCCGCGAGATGTCGAGGATCGCGGTGAACAGCGCGTCCATCGCGTTGACGGACTGGTCGATGCGATCGACGAGCAGCGTGCCGTCGGCCGGCATCGGCACGTGCCGCAACGCGCCGACGAACAGGCTCAACGCGTGGACGGGCTGGCGCAGGTCGTGGCTCGCGGCCGCGAGAAAGCTCGACTTGACGTGCACGGCCTCCGTCGCGAGATCCTTTTGCCGGCGGAAATTCTCGGCCAGCTGCGCGGCGCGCTGGCGTTCGCGTTCGGCGATCCGCTGCGCGCGGATCAGTTGCAACTGCATCTCGATCTGGTCGCGGAATTCCTCGACGAGCCGGATGTAGTGCTCCGAATACGCATTCTCCTTGCAGTCGAGCAGGCAGATCGTGCCGAACGGCGTATTGTCGGGCCAGCGGATCGGCAGGCCGAGATACGAGACCATGTTGACGCGCAGGTCCGGATTGTTGCGCCACTGCGCGGATTGCCGCGCATCCGGCACGACCAGCGTAGCGCCGCTCGCGATGACCGCTTCGCAGTAAAGACCCGAGCCGTGCAGTTCGGCCGATTCGCCCGGATAGAACGGATTGCCGGTGTTGCGGCTCGCCACCAGCACCTGGATGTCGCGGCCGACGTTGCGCATGATCAGCCCGGCCGGCACGCCGACGATTTCCGCCATCAGGTCGACGAGGCGCTGCCAGCGCGCGATCACGTCGGCGGCGAGGTCGAACGGGACTTCATGGTCGGCCGGCGCGTCGGCCGGCGCGTCGGGCGGCTCGTCGACATGCGTCATGCGCACGCTCCTTGAACGGGCGGAGACAATGAGGAAAATTTAGGCGTTCCGCGCCGGCATGGCAATGTCGCGACGCGAGCAGCCGTCGAATCAGATGAGGCCGGCCTTCCTGCCGGCTGCCGCTGCCTGGGTGCGGTTGATGACGTTCAGCGCCTTGAAGATCGCGGTGATGTGCGCCTTGATGGTTTTTTCGGACAGGCCCAGCTTGTCGGCGATGACCTTGTTCGGCACGCCTTCCGCGAGATAGCGCAGCACTTCGACCTGTCGTTGCGTCAGCATCGAACCGCGTGCTGCAGCGGCACCGTCCTGATGCTGCAGCGCGAGGTCGTCGAGCACGAGCGGCGGTACGTAGCGTTCGCCGTTGAGGGCGATCCGGATCGCGGACAGCAACGTGCGCGGGCTGGCGGACTTCGGCACGTAACCCATCGCGCCCTGCGCGAACGCGCTGCGCACGGCGCCGGGATCCTCGGACGACGACAGCACGATGACCGGGAGCCCCGGGCGCATCGTCGCGAAGACGGCGAGCGCGTCGAGGCCGTCCATGCCCTGCAGCTTCAGGTCGAGCACGATGGCGTCGAGGTCGCTGTGATCGTCGAGCAGCCGCACCGCATCATCGGCGCTGCTCGCCTGGACGACGACCGTGTCGTCGTCACCCTGGCGCAGCAGCATCTCCACGCCATCCCGCAGGATCGCGTGATCGTCGACGATCAGAATTTTCATGAGGATGCTTGAATAAGTGAATCCGGAGTCGGGCCGACACGAACGAACCGGATTGTACAAGACGAAAGTCTTAATACTAAAGTCGCTTTTGTCCTGCATCTGTCTTGCGTCTAACGTCGCATTTACATTCAGCGGAATATCGTCGAGACTCAATCACGACAGTTCGCAATGCAGGTGAATGCAGGCACGCCATTCGATGCGTCGCCGGCATCGCGGCGATGCGAGCGACGAAGCAAGCGGCCCTCTACAGGATTGAATGACGGCGCGCTGCACGCACACGATGTGCGTCGTTCGGCAACCGTGAATTTCGGTTACTCATGCCGAACGAAAAAAATTAACGGTTCGTAATAACCGGATTATCGGCACGCATTTTGACGATGAATCATTGATCCTGATCGCGCATGAATCGAGGTGAACGATGAAGGTTGCCAACGACAGCGATGCAATGTGGGAACTGAACATGTCGTATCTCTGGCTTGCGCAGCGACTGCTGCAGTCGGATCGCGCAACCGGCATGTTCCGCCTGGGTGTGACCGCCGATGTCGCCGCCGCGCTGGCCGCGCTGTCGATGAAGCACATGAACGAGCTCGCGTCGGCGGGGCAGTTGATCTGCGCATTGCGGCCGGGCCGGTACGGTGTGCTGTCGGCACTGACCCGCGCGACGCCGCCGGTCGATCTCGTGCGCGTGCATACCGCGATGGTGCTGGCCGGCCTTGCGCTACCCGACGAGGAAACATCGTGAACGGCCGGGAAGGGCGGCATGGCCTCGCGGACGACGCGCAACTGACGATTCACGCGGCGGCGCTGATCCGGCTCGGCGCGCGGCTGCAGATGCTGGAAGTGGAGTGCGGATTGCCGCGCGACCGTCTCGTGCGGCTGTATCGCGAAGTGCGCGGCGTGGCCCCGCCGAAGGGGTTGCTGCCGTCGTCGATCGACTGGTACATGACGTGGTTCGCGAACCTTCATGCATCGCTGTTCCACAGCATCTATCGCTTCCTGCGCAACCAGGCGGGCTGCTCGCGACTCGAGGCGCTCGTCAAGGCCTATACGCTGTATGCCGAACAGGGCGATGCCGCGTCTTGCGCGTTGCCGCTGGACCTGACACGCGCCTGGATGCTGGTGCGCTTCGTCGATGCCGGCGTGCTCGACATCGCCCGATGCCGGGATTGCGGCGCGGCGTTCATCACCTACCGCCACGCGCTGCGCAGGCATCCCGTGTGCGTCGCCTGCCGGCTGCCGGCGCGTGCCGGCAAGCGCGCGGTCGGGACGTCGCCGCGCGTGGCGCCCGGCACGCGTCATGCGCGACGGCACGACGCACAGGTCGCCGTCGCGTCCCGTCGCGACAGCGGGAGCGCCGCGGACGAATCATCGGGAGAATGGTGTGCGATCTAGCGGGGCGAGGGCGGCCGCGGCACGACCCGCGCGGTCCGCGGCGGATCACGCTGGTCGGCGCCTCGCGTCGGCCGGGGCGGCGCGTTCGCCCGATGGCGAAGGCTGTGCGCATCCTGTGCGCATCGAGCCGGCATCGTGAACCTCCGCGGTCTCTCCATCCGGCAGCGGATGCGTGCCGGCTTCGTGCTCGTCGTGATGCTGACGGCAGTCGCGTGCGGCACGAATCTGTGGGAAAGCTATCGGCAGTATCGGCGGGGAATGCTCGACCTGCGCGATTTCGCGTTGATCGAGTGCGTGATGATCGCGTCGAACCGGATCTCGGCCGAACGCTGGCCGGCCAACCGGCTGCTGGCGCTGCGGCGGCGCGATTCGGCCGCGCAAGCGCAGGCCGTGCGCGATGCGCGCGCGCACACGGATCAGGCGCTCGATGCGCTGCGAGACGACCTCACGCGGGCGGCGGCGCTCGGTGCATCCGAGCGCTGGGCCGCGCTGCACACGCTCGAGTCGATACGCGCCGGGCTGGCCGGCGCGCGCGGCGAAGTCGATGCGCTCGCCGCGCGGCCCGCGGCGGCGCGTGCGACGTGGCAGGTGCAGGCTGCGCAGGACCGCATGTTCGCGGCCGCCGACGATCTGGCGGCGCTGACCAGCGGCGTGATGGCGGGCGCGGCGATGCGTCATCCGGACACGGCCGGCGCGCTGGTCCTCGCGCGCCTGCTGGGCGACCTGCGTGAATACACCGGCCGGCTCGGCGCGCTGTTCGTCGCGCCGCTGGTGAGGAACGAGGCGCTCGACAACGACCGGCTGGCGCGCATCCTCCAGATGCGCGGGCGCATCGTGCAGCTCCGCGCACTGATCGCCGGCGCGATCGCGCCGCTGCTCGACGACGCGATGCTGTCGAATGACCTGGCCCGGTTGAACGACACGATGGACGGCAGCTTCCTGCCGCTCGTGGCCACGACGCTTCGCGCAGGGCGCACGGGCACCTATGCGATGAACGCGGAGGATTTCGCGTCGCGGATCATGCGCGATCTCGACGCATCGGCGCAGCTGCGCGACCACGTGCTCGACCTCACGCGGGCGCGCGCGGTGGCGCTGCGCGATGCGGCGCGCGTCCGGATGACGCTGTCCGGCGCCGAGGCGGCGTGTTGCATCGCGATCCTGTTCCTGCTCGTGCGCGGCACGCAGCGGACGCTGTCGAAACCGCTGGATGCGCTGAGCCGGCGCATCGTCGCGTTGAGCGAGGGCGACGTGTCGCCGATCGTCCGGATTCCGGGCACGAGCCCCGAGATCGCGCACGTGAACGATGCACTGGACGCGCTGCGCGGCGCTTACGTTCATCGCACGCTGCTCGAGCGGCAGCGCAACGACATGCTGACGCTGTTCTCGCACGACATGCGTGCGCCGCTCACGTCGGTCATCGTGCTCGTGAACGCGCCTGCCGCCTGCCCGCCCGACTGCGCGCTGCGCGAGCGTCTTCACGAGATCGGCGGGCTGGCGCGTCATACGCTCGCGATGGTCGACGGTTTCGCGCAGGTGTCGCGGGCGGAGGCGGGCGAGTACGCGTCGGAACTCGTCAACGTGGCCGACCTGATGAATCAGGCACGCGACGAAATCTGGCCGCGTGCGCGGGACAAGCACATCGCGATCGAGGACGTCCCATCGTGCGACGACGCGCTCGTGCGCGGCGATCCGGCGCTGCTGTCGCGTGCGCTGGTCAATCTGCTGGGGAACGCGGTCGACTACAGCGCGGCGCATACCCGCATCGCGTGCAGCGTCGAACTGGCGGACGACGGTGCTTCGGTATGCTGCGTGATTCGCGACGACGGCTACGGGATCGCGGCCGAGGATCAGGCGCGCCTGTTCGAGCGTTACCGGCGCTTTCGTCTGCCGGGACAGCCCGACACGAAGGGTGTCGGGCTCGGCATGGCGTTCGCGAAGGCGGTCGTGGACCGGCACCGCGGCGAGATCCACGTGCGCAGCGCCCCGTGGCAGGGCACGACCGTGACGCTCACGCTGCCCGTGGCCGGCGTATCCCGCCACGCGCACGAGCCGGGCAGGGCGATGCCGGCCGAACCGGTGCCGGGATGATGCGTGGCGGCGGGAGGCCGCACGCCGTGCACCCGGTGGTGTCTTCCCAAAGCCGCACGCGGCGATGTTCGATCGCGCGTGAAGTTGGTAGGATCGCGCGTATCGTTCACGCCGGCGCCGCAAGCCGCCGGCCATCGGTCGCGCGGCCGTCCGGCAGCGCGGCCCCGTTCGGGAGAAGCGGTTCATGCTGCAGGCGTTCGCGGTCTTGCTGACCTTCCAGTGTCTCGGGGAAGGCGTGTCCTACCTGTTCGGCCTGCCGGTGCCGGGCCCCGTGATCGGCATGCTGCTGCTGTTCGGCTTCGTGATGCTGCGCCCGCAGGTGGCCGACGCGATCGAGCCGACCGCGCTCGAGCTGCTGCGCCACCTGTCGCTGCTGTTCGTGCCGGCCGGCGTCGGCATCATGGTGTCGGCCGACCGCGTGCGCGGCGATGCGGTCGCGGTCGTCGTCGCGCTGGCGGTGAGCACCACGCTCGCGATCGCCGTGACCGCGCTCGTCACACGTGCGCTGCTGCGGCGCCAGCGGCGCGCGGGCGGCGCGGCGGAGGGCACGCGATGACGGCCTTTCCGACACTCGGCGCGATCTGGGTCTATCTCGCCGCGACCCCGCTGCTGGGCCTGACCATCACGCTGATCGCCTATCTGTTCGCGCAGGCCGTCTATGCGCGGGCGCGCTTCAACCCGCTCGCTAACCCGGTGCTGATCGCGGTTGCGCTGATCGTCGTGCTGCTGACGATCACCCGCACGCCGTATCCGACGTATTTCGAAGGCGCGCAGTTCGTCCACTTCCTGCTCGGCCCCGCGACCGTCGCGCTCGCGCTGCCGCTGTACCGCCAGTGGTCGAAGCTGCGCCGCGCCGCGGTGCCGCTGCTGGTCGGCCTGCTTGCGGGTTCGCTGACCGCGATCGTGTCGGCGGTGGGCATCGCGGCGCTGTTCGGCGCGTCGCACCAGACGATCGCGTCGCTGGCGCCGAAATCGGCGACGACGCCGATCGCGATGGCCGTCGCGGCCGAAATCGGCGGGATTCCGTCGCTGACCGCCGTGCTCGTGATCTCGACCGGGATTTTCGGGGCGGTGTGCGCACGCGGGATCCTCAATGCACTGCGGGTCGACGAACCGGCCGTGCGCGGCTTCGCGCTCGGCGTCGCGTCGCACGGGATCGGCACCGCGCGCGCGTTCCAGGTCGGCGAGGAAGCCGGCGCGTTCGCCGGGCTCGGGATGGGGCTGAACGGCGTGCTGACCGCCTTCGTCGTGCCGATCCTGCTGCCGGTGCTGTCGCGCTGGATCTGAGCGCTGGCCGGGCCGGGTTATCGGTTTCCCTGATGGCGCCGGCGCGGCGCCGAAACGGCGGCTCTCGCGGTGCGCATGTATCGTGGCCGTTATCAGGAGAATTCAGGAACGCACACGGACAACGGAATACTGATCGGCTAACGTTGCAACGGCGCCGATGTCGCAAGCGGTCGCGTGCGCGCCGGTGTTCGACCCATTATCAACAATCGACAAGGAGATCCCGCCATGAAGCAGTCTCGCGTGGTATCGGTGGCAGTGGCAGTAACGGCGTCGTTCGGTCTGCTGTTGACCGCCGCGCCGGCGGCATACGCGCAGGATCCGGCGTCCGCGCCGACGCAGAAGCAGCTCGACAAGGCGCAGAAGAAGGCGGCCCGCAAGGCCGCCCGGGCGCGGCATGCGTCGGACCTGAAGGCGATCGGCACGGGCAGCGGCTACCGGTTGACCAACGACCAGAGCAACTATCCGCAGAACGCCGCACAGAAGGCGCCCGCGACGAAGGCGGCGCCGGCCGCCCCGGCATCGGGCCAGTAACGGCCGCAACCCGGGCACAGCGCGAACGGCGCCGGATCGACCGGCGCCGTTCGCGCATGTGCGGGGCGGCCCGAACCGCCGGGCCGCCGCGTTACGACGCGAGCTTGCTCGCGATTTCCGCGACGTGCTTGCCCTGGTAGCGCGCGATGTCGAGCTCGTTCGCGCTCGGCTGGCGGCTGCCGTCCGCGCCCGCGAGCGTGGTCGCGCCGTACGGCGTGCCGCCGGTGATTTCGTTCATGTTGACGAGGCCGCTGCAGGCGTACGGCACACCCACGATCACCATCCCATGGTGCAGCAGCGTCGTGTGGAACGACGTGATCGTCGTTTCCTGGCCGCCGTGCTGCGTGCCGGTCGACGCGAACACGCTGCCGATCTTGCCGACGAGCGCACCCTTCATCCACAGGCCGCCGGTCTGGTCGAGGAACGTGCGCATCTGGCCGGCCATGTTGCCGAAGCGGGTCGGCGTGCCGAAGATGATCGCATCGTAGTCGGCGAGTTCGTCCACCGTCGCGACCGGCGCGGCCTGGTCGACCTTCACGCCGATCGCGCGGGCCTGGTCGACGGGAATCGTTTCCGGCACGCGCTTGAGCGTGACCTCGACGCCGGCCACCGATTTCGCGCCTTCCGCGATGTGCTGCGCCATCGTTTCGACGTGCCCGTAGGACGAGTAGTAAAGAACGAGTACCTTGGCCATGTTGCGAATCTCCGATTAAAAGGGCCCCGCGTTCAGCGGGGCCCGGTTTCCCGAACGGGCTTCATGCCCATTCGGCCGTCACTTCGACCGGACGCAGGTCGAACACCAGCACTTCGGCATCCTTCCCGTCGGCGAACGTCAGCGCCTGTTCGTCGCGGATGCGCACGCCGTCGCCTTCGCCGAGCGTCACGCCGTTGACCGTCACGCTGCCGCGTGCCACGTGCACGTAAGCAAAGCGGTTCGGCGCCAGTTCCAGCGTCGCGCGTTCATCGCCGTCGAACAGGCCCGCGTAGATCCGCGTGTCCTGCCGGATCTTCAGCGAACCGGCGTCGCCGTTCGGCGAGACGACGAGGGCGAGCTTGCCGCGCTTGTCGTCGGCCGTGACGTTCGTCTGCTGATAACGCGGCTCGGCACCCTTTTCGGCCGGCCCGACCCAGATCTGCAGGAAGTGGACCGGCAGTTCCGGCGAGTGGTTGAACTCGCTGTGGCGCACGCCGGTGCCGGCGCTCATCAGCTGCACGTCGCCCGGCACGATCACCGAACCGGTGCCCATCGAGTCCTTGTGTTCCAGCGCGCCGTCGAGCACGTACGACAGGATTTCCATGTCGCGGTGCGGGTGCGTGCCGAAGCCGCGGCCCGGGGCGACGCGGTCGTCGTTGATCACCAGCAGGTCGGAGAAGCCGACTTGCTTCGGATCGTAGTAGTTCGCGAACGAAAACGTATGACGGGAGCTGAGCCAGCCATGCTCCGCACGGCCACGTTGGTTTGCTGCACGGGTTTCGATCATGATTTTTGTTCCTCAAGACGCCGGACCTCGGAAGTGAGCCCGGCCGTTCGTTGAGATGAATCTTAGGTCAATCGATTTGACAAATAAATGGCTGTAGAGATAATGACTGTCGCTATGGAGTGGACAATATGGAACTGAACGATCTCAGGATCTTCGTCGCGACGGTCGATGCGGGCAGCTTCACGGCGGCGGCCGACCAGCTGATGCTGTCCAAGCAGTTCGTCAGCCGGCGCACGATGGCGCTGGAGGCGTCGCTCGGCGTGCGGCTGTTGCACCGGAACACGCGCAATCTCGCGGTGACCGAATCGGGGCAGGAGTTCTATGCGCGCGCGCAGCGGATCCTCGCGGAGATCGCCGACGCCGAGCAGGCGATGTCGGTGCGCAGCACCGAGCTGCACGGGTCGCTGAAAATCAGCGCGCCGCTGTCGTTCGGGATCACGCACGTGTCGCCGCTGATCGCCGAATTCCTGTCCGCGCACCCGGCCGTGCGGCTGAACCTCGACCTGACCGACCGGCGCGTCGACCTGATCGGCGAGGGCTTCGATCTCGTGCTGCGGATCGGCTCGCTCGAGGATTCGACGCTGATCGCGCGCCCGCTTGGCGCGTGGCGGATGATCGCGTGCGCGAGCCCCGCGTACCTGAAGCGGCAGGGCACGCCGCAGACGCCGGCCGATCTCGCCGGCCATACGTGCGTACTGTACGGGCGCGAGCGGCGCATCGGCTGGGAATTCCGCGTCGACGGCGCGGCGCGCACGTTCGACGTGCAGGGGCCGCTCGTCGCGAACAACGGCGAGGTGGTGCGCGACGCGGCGATCGCCGGGCTCGGCATCGCGCTGCTGCCGGATTTCATCGTCGGCGCGGCGCTCGACAGCGGCGCGCTCGTGCCGGTGCTCGACGCGTACGCGCCGTCGCCGATCACGCTCAATGCGGTGTTTCCGCAGCATCGTGAAGGGTTCGTCACGCTGCGCACGTTCATCGGGTTTCTCGCGGAACGGCTCGGCGACGCGGCGCCGGCCGCGAAGGGCGGGGCGGGCCGGGCGCGGTAGCGGGCCGGTTTGCGGGGAATGGGGGCGCTATTCTCCGCATGATTTGCGGAGGATATTGAGTCATGCGGTGAATCGGTGGGATAATCTCCGCATCATGAGCGGAGATTGCACCTACATCTGGGAGTCGGCCGACTGGCCCGCGTGGCGCTTCGACCTCCCTGCACTGGCGACGCCACTCGCCGACGTCAGCCGTGCGCAAGGCATGCTGGCCGGGCGGCTGGCGGATGTCGGCCTGGCGCTGCGCGACGAGGCCAGCCTCGCCGCGTTGACGGAAGACGTCGTCAAGACCAGCGCGATCGAGGGCGAAAGCCTGAACGTCGCATCGGTGCGGTCGTCGATCGCGCGCCGGCTCGGGGTCGACATCGGCGCGCTGGCGCCGGTCGATCGTCACGTCGAGGGCGTGGTCGACATGGTGCTGGACGCGACCGCCCACGCGGCGGCACCGGTCACGGACGCCCGTCTGTTCGGGTGGCATGCGGCGCTGTTTCCGACCGGCTATTCGGGGATGTCGCGGATCACGGTCGGCGGCTGGCGCACCGATGCCACCGGGCCGATGCAGGTCGTGTCCGGCCCGATCGGCCGGCAGCGCGTGCATTTCGAGGCGCCGCCCGCCGCGCGCCTCGCCGGCGAGATCGCGCGCTTTCTCGCGTGGCTCAATGCCGAGCCGGTCGAGCCCATGCTGATCCGCGCCGGCCTCGCCCATCTGTGGTTCGTCACGCTCCATCCGTTCGACGACGGCAACGGCCGGATCGCGCGTGCGCTCGGGGATCTGGTCCTCGCGCGCGCCGACCGCAGCCCGCAGCGCTTCTACAGCCTGTCGGCGCAAATCCAGCGCGAGCGCAACGCGTATTACGACGTGCTGGAGCGGACGCAGCGCGGCTCGCTCGACGTCACGGAATGGCTCGCGTGGTTCCTGACCGCGCTCGGCAGGGCCATCGACCACGCGCACACGACGCTCGACGCGGTGCTGGTCAAGGCGCGCGTCTGGCAGCGCTGTGCGGGCTTCGCGATGAACGAACGCCAGGTGAAGGTCATGAATCGCCTGCTCGACGGCTTCGAGGGGAAGCTCACGTCCACCAAGTGGGCGGCGCTGGCGAAGTGTTCGCAAGACACCGCGCTGCGGGACATCACCGAACTCGTCGAGCATGGCGTGCTGCGCCGCTCGTCGTCCGGCGGCAGGAGCACGAGTTACGAGCTGATGCCGTTTGGCGGCTGACGCCGGCCCGGGTCATGTCCGGTGGGCGCTGGCCGCGACGGAGCGCAGTCGGGTTGTCGCTTCGATCGTTGCCGCGTTGACCCGACCGCGCCGGGCCGCGCCGGGCAGTGGGTCACTGGCCCAAGCGATTGCCCGCGTCTGGCACTATCCCGCGCCTTTTTGTCTTCGAATACTGGATTCGAGCCCGGATGTCGTACCGGCGACATCCTCCGCCTCCGCGTACGCCCCTTCCGTACGAACCCGCTTTCGAGGAGACACGCATGCTCAGGTATCTGATCGGCATCGGTATTCCGTATCTCGGCGTGATCGGCGTGCTGCCGTGGGCAGCCGCGCAGGACCGCTACGTGCTGGGCGTGCCGTTCATCTTCATGTGGATCTTCGCGTGGTTCGTGCTGACGTCCGGCTGCCTGTTCGCGTGCTGGATGCTGTTCGACCGCCGCGCGAGCGGCGCCGCCTAGCGCACGCATCCGCTTCTTGCGGACCGCCGGCCGCCCGCGCTTTCCGGCGAACCCAACGCATTCCTTTCCTTCGCAGAGGTGCGCATGTCCACGGTCGTCTTCGCCGCGCTGATCGCGCTGTCGCTCTATCTCGCCATTCGATCCGGCCGCGGCCGCGGCAAGCAGAGCGTGCATGACTTCTTCGTCGCGTCGCGCCAGTTCGGCACGGCGCTCGTGTTCTTCCTGACCGCCGGCGAGATCTACAGCATCGGCACGATGGTCGGCTTCCCCGGCGGCATCTACGCGAAAGGGCCGACCTACGGCGTATGGTTCCTCGGCTACATCCTGCTCGCCTACCCGATCGGCTATTTCGTCGGCCCGAAGATCTGGGAGGCCGGCAAGCGCCACAACGCGATCACGCTGCCCGACCTGTTCAAGGGCCACTACCGCAGCCGCGGGCTCGAGCTGGTCGTTGCGTGCGCATCGATCCTGTTCCTGATCCCGTGGGGGCAGCTGCAGTTCACCGGGCTCGTCGCGGCGCTCAAGGGGCTCGGCTGGCACGTCGAGCCGCTGTACCTGATCCTCGTGTGCGCGGCGCTCGCGTTCACCTATATCGCGATCTCCGGCGTGCGCGCGTCGGCGTACATCGCGATCCTGAAGGACATCCTGATGCTGCTCGCGATCGTCGTGACGGGCGTGGCCGTCGCGTGGCAGGTGGGCGGCGTGCATCCGGTGTTCGACGCCGCGAGCCGGCAGGTCAGCAACACGATGAGCGGATCGCAGCTGCGCTTCTCGATGAGCACGATGCTGTTCCAGTCGCTCGGCTTCTACCTGATGCCGTTCGCCGCGCAGAATTTCTTCACCGCGCGCGGGCCGGACGCGATCCGGCGCACGCAGGTCGTGATGCCGTTGTACATGCTGATGTATCCGTTCCTCGTGATCGCGTCGTACTACGCGATCACCGCGAACCTGACGCTCGCGTCGCCGAACGACGCGTTCTTCGCCGCCGTCACGCACCTGCTGCCCGGCTGGCTGATCGGCCTCGTCGCGGCCGGCGCCGCGCTGTCGGGGCTGCTCGTGCTGGCCGGCATCTGCCTCGCGATCGGGCCGATCGTCACGCGCAACCTGATGCCGAACCTGCCCGAGTCGCGCCAGAAGCGTGCGGCGAAATACGTGATCGTCGGCTACCTGCTGCTGTCGATCGCGACCACGATGCTCGCGCCGAACCTGATGCTCACGCTGATCAACACCACGTACTACGGCGTCACGCAGTTTCTGCCGGGCGTGCTGATCCTGCTCGCGGGGCGCCGGGTGCGGCCGGTCGCGGTCGGGGCCGGGATGATCTGCGGCCAGGTGCTCGCGATGATCTTCTACGTGCTCCATGTCGACTTCGGCGGCATCAACCTCGGCCTCGTGTGCCTCGTCGTCAACGTGCTGGTCGTCGCGGCCGTGCATGTGATGCTGCATGGCCGTCCCGTGAAGCAATACGCCGTATCCTGACGCATCGGCGTTCCACCGCAAGGAGAACCGCATCCCATGCCAGCATCCGCAACCCCGGCCGCGCCCGTGACGGTGTTTACGGCGCGCCGCATCCTGACGATGAACCCGGCGCAGCCGTCGGCCACGCACGTCGCCGTGCGCGACGGCCGCATCCTCGCGGTCGGCGACGCCGACGCCGCCGCCACGTGGCACGCGCGGTTCGGCGCGTGCGCGACCGACGACACGCTGCGCGACAAGGTGCTGATGCCGGGGCTCGTCGAAGGGCATTGCCACCTGATGGAAGGCGCGATGTGGGACGCCGTGTACGTCGGCTACTACGACCGGCGCGGCCCCGACGGCACGCTGTGGCCGGGGCTGCGCTCGCTCGACGCGGTGCTCGACCGGCTCGGCGAAGCCGAGCGCGCGATGACCGACGACGGGCCGCTGCTCGCGTGGGGTTTCGATCCGATCTTTTTCGGCACCGCGCGGCTGACCGCGCACGAACTCGACCGCGTGTCGGCGCAGCGGCCGATCGCGATCCTGCATGCGAGCGTGCACCTGATGAACGTAAACGGCGCGATGCTCGCGCGCGCGGGCATCGACGAGGACACCGACATCGACGGCGTGACGCGCGATGCCGACGGCCGCCCGACCGGCGAGCTGCAGGAGTTCGCGGCGATGCTGCCGGTGTATCAGACGATCGGCGGCAAGCTCGCGATTTCCGCGAGCGAGAAGCCGCACGCCGTCTGGAATTTCGGGCGCGTCGCGCAGCTGGCGGGCGTGACGACGGCCACCGATCTCGTCAACGACCTGTCGGCCGATGGCAACCGCACGCTGCGCGAGGTCACCGCCGATCCGGATTATCCGGTGCGGATCGTGCCGGCGTTCGCGCCGCAGCGCAATCCGGCGCGCTCGGCCGACAGTGTGCTGGCGGAGATCGAGCGCAATACCGACAAGCTGCATTTCGGGCCCGTGAAGTTCATCGTCGACGGCTCGATCCAGGGCTTCACCGCGCGCGTGCGTTGGCCCGGTTACGCGGGCGGCCAGCCGAACGGGTTGTGGCTGATTCCGCCCGCCCAGCTCGTCGACGTGTTCGAGCCGTTTCATCGCGCGGGGCTGCAACTGCACGTGCATACCAACGGCGACGAAGCGACCGACGTCGTGCTCGACGCGATGGCGACGCTGCTCGCGCGCCATCCGCGCCCCGATCATCGTCATACGCTGCAGCATTGCCAGATGGCGGACGCCGCGCAGTTGAAGCGCGTACGCGCGCTCGGGATGTGCGTGAACTTCTTCGCGAATCATCTGTACTACTGGGGGGACGCGCATTACGGCCAGACCATCGGTCCCGATCGCGCGAACCGGATGGATGCGGCCGGCTCCGCGCAGCGGCTCGGCATTCCGTTCGCCTTGCATTCGGACGCGCCGATCACGCCGCTCAATCCGCTGTTCACCGCATGGTGCGCGGTGCAGCGCGAGACGGCGTCCGGGCGCGTGCTCGGGGAAGGCGAGCGGATTTCAGTCGACGATGCACTGCATGCGATCACGCTCGGCGCGGCTTATACATTGCAGATGGATCATCTCGTCGGCAGCATCGAGATCGGCAAGTTCGCGGATTTCGCGGTGCTCGATGACGATCCGTCGGTCTGCACGCCCGCACGCCTGAAGGAACTCGCCGTGTGGGGCACCGTGCTCGGCGGGCGCGTGTTCCGGTCGCCGCGATGAGCACGCAGACCGACGCCGTCCTGCCAGCTGCGGCCGCACTCGCGCCGATCGACCTCGCGGTGATCGGCGGCTATCTCGGCGCGGGCAAGACGACGGTCGTCAACGCGATCCTGCAGGCGCCGCATGGCCGGCGCATCGCGGTGCTCGTCAACGATTTCGGCGCGGTGAACATCGATGCGCGCCTCGTGCGGGCGCGCGGCGACGACGTGATCGAACTCGACAACGGCTGCATCTGCTGCACGATCGGCGGCGCGCTCGTCGATGCGCTGACACGCGTCGCGACACGCGACGTGCGGCCCGAACTGTTACTCGTCGAAGCGAGCGGCGTGGCCGATCCCGCGAAGATCGCGCAGATCGGGCTGCTGAACGGTGCGTTCCGGCTGACGTCGGTGCTCGTCGTCGCCGACGCGCTCGCATGGCGCGACACGCTCGCCGATCCGCTCGTCGGCGCGATGGCGCAGCGCCAGCTCGACGGCGCGGGCGCGATCGTCGTGACCAAGCTCGACTGCGTTGATGAGGCACAGCGCGACGCGGTGCTCGACGACGTGCGCGCGTGTGCGCCGACCGACATCGTCGTCGCCGCGCGCCATGGCGAGATTCCGCTCGCGCTGCTGTTCGACGCGGCCGTGCCCGATCGTGGCGCGATGCCGGCGGGTTTCGTACGTTCGCGCCGGGCGATCGGACATGACGCGATGCCGGCGTTCGCGAGCGTCACCGTCGCCGCGCCGGCCGTGCTCGACAAGGCGCGGCTGCGTGCATGGTTGAAGGCATTGCCGCGCACGATCCTGCGCGCGAAGGGCATCGTGCGCGTGGCCGATGCGCAGGGCGCGGTCGCCACGCGCGTGTGCCAGGTCGCCGCGCGGCGCATCCGGTTTTCGTCGATGGAAGACGAAGGGCTGGCCGCGCACGAAGGAGACGGCGTGATGGTGTTCATCGGCTTCATCGATGCGGCCGTGGAAGCCGCGTTGCGCGACGGCATCGTGCAATGTAGCGCGGCTGCGTCGACGGTTGCGCTGACATCTAACGTCGATTGATCGGCGCCGCGCATTCGGGTTAGGCTTCGGCGAGCAACGGCATGCGCCGCATGCCGGGCCGGGCGTTTTTACCTCGAATGCCGCGTGCAGGTAGCTTCTACAGGCGCGCGATCCAGCGACGATCAAGCCGATGACCCTCCAGAACCAAAAAAATGCGCGCGGGCAAACCGCGATTTCCGCCCGTGCCGTGCGGCACACGCACCTGCGATCCGTCGCGGCCGCCGCGTTGCTGGCACTGCTGCCGCTCACCGCGCATGCCGCAGGCTTCGACTGCGCGAAAGCCGCCTCGCCCACCGAGAAGGCGATCTGCGCGGATGCTGCGCTGTCGAAGCTCGATGGCGACCTGACGACGGCATGGAAGCAGGCGCTCGGAAAAGGCGGCGATACGGCCGCGCTGAAAGCCGCGCAACTGAAGTGGCTCAAGCAGCGCGACCGGTGCGGCGGCGACGCGCAGTGCCTCGGCGATCGCTACCGCGAACGGCTCGCGAGCCTGAACGGCAAGCCGCTGGCCGCCGACCGCTGGCAGCAGACGTGGTACATGACGAGCGACAACCCGTCGTTCGGCGGCGTGCTGACGTTCACCGGCACGGCGCCGCGCCTGCATTTCGAGCTGGGCGGCAACAACGGCGCGAATACGGGCGGGCTCGACGGCGACATCGTGCTGTACGGCGACAGCGGCACCTACCGCAAGGACAAATGCCGGCTCGATTTCGAACGGAAGGGCGGGCGCATCGGCGTCACGCAACACGGCGCGGATTTTGACTGCGGTGCGGGCTCGGGCGTCTCCTACGACGGCCAGTACGTGACCGCGTCGCAGTTCCAGGCCAAACCGGCGGCCGACCTGCTGAGCCTCAAGGTCGTCGACGACGCGACGCAGAACGCGACCGCGCACAAGCTGCTCGGCGCCGATTATCAGACGCTCGTCGACAACGTCAACTACAGCGCCGACGAGAAGGATCTCGACGGGCTGAACGCGCACGTGAATGCGTACTGGGTGCGCGGCATCGCGACGACGAATGCCGCGATCGTGATGCGCCGCGGGAATGACCTGTGGATCGGCCTGCTCGTGTTCGACGCGAAGAACGACGTCCGGATGCGCTATTACACGAACGTGCCGGCGTGGAAGAAAAACGTGCCGAAGACCATCCAGGCGTGGCACGACCATCTCGACAAGACGCTGCCGGTCGACGTGATGCAGTGACAGGCGGGCCGGGCAGTCGAAGCCGCCCGGCGCATCGTCATTTTTTACGTCCTGCCCGAACCTGCGCCGGCGCCGCAGCCGATTCCCGCATGCGCAACTCCGGCAGCACCGCATGACCCGGCCCCGTTGCACCGTTCTCGAGTGCGTCGAGCAACGCCTGCGCGGCCTGGCGCCCGATCGCGTGGGTGTCGACCCACATCGTCGTCAGCGGCGGCTGGATCTCGCGCGCGAGCGCGATGTCGTCGAAGCCGGTGATCGACAATTGCGCGGGCACGTCGATGCCGAGCGCCTGCGCCTCGAGCAACGCGCCTAGCGCGAGCGCGTCGTTGCCGCAGATCACGGCCGTCGGCCGCGTGGCCGCGTCGCTGTCGGCGATCGCGCGCAGGCTCGCCCGCCCGAACGCGATCGTGGCCGCGCCTTCGTGCTGATGGACGGGGCGCACCGCGAGCCCGCGCGCGGCCAGCGTGTCGTGAATGCCGCGCAGGCGCGCTTGCACACGGTCGTTGTCGGCGGACGGCTGCATGATGATCGCGAAATCGCGGTGGCCGAGGTCGAGCAGGTGGGTAGTGAGCCGCGCGAACGCCGCGCGGTTGTCGAAGCCGATGCAGCAGTGCGGGCTGTCGTCGCGATACGCATAGGTGACGACGTACGGCACGCGGTGCATCGCCAGCAGTTCGAACAGTTCCGGCGGATACGCTTCGCCGACGAGCGACACGGCTTCCACGCCGCGCGACAGCATCGCGCGCACCTGGTCCAGCGCCTGCGCGGGATCGTAGTTCGAGCAGCCGAGGAACAGCGTGATGCCGTGCTCGGCCATGACCGTCTGCATGCCCGCGACCTGCGAGGCGAACACCTGGTCGTCGAGCGTCGGAATGATCGCGCCCGTGATGTGGGTGCGCGTGGACGCGAGCGCACGGCCCGCCGCATTCGGGATCCAGTTCAGCGCGCGCGCCGCGTCGCGCACGCGCTGCTGCACGTCGGCCGACACCTTGCCGGGATCGTTGTACACGCGCGAAACGGTCGCGGTCGACACGCCGGCCAGCTTCGCGACATCGCCGAGCACCGAGCGGCCGCTGCCGCGGCGCGCGCGGGGCGCGCCGGCGCGGGACGGGGGCGAGCTCATCGGCTGTCTCCAGGCGTGGCGGCGGTGCCGGCGCGGTGCGTTGTCAAATGCGTCATTGTTTACCCTCGGTTCGTGGTGGCGCCGCTTGCATTCTCGCTCGACCCTGTGAGAATGTAAGCGCTATCTTGACGTGCTTCCGTATTATGTCAGACGCATATTCTATCCATATCGTGAAATTTTCATCGACGACGGCCATTCCGGCCTTTTTGTCCGTCGCAAATGTAAGCGGTTACATTCGGAAATGAGAGACACCCTTTCCCCGCGCATCGCCGTCGTCGGCAGCGTGAACATCGACCTCGTCACACGGGCGCCGCGCCTGCCGGTGCCGGGCGAGACGCTGCTCGGCACCGATTTCCAGACCGTCCATGGCGGCAAGGGCGCGAACCAGGCGGTCGCGGCCGCGCGCCTGGGCGCGTCGGTCGCGATGATCGGCTGCGTCGGCGACGACGCGTTCGGCGCGCGCCTGCACGACGCGCTGTCGGCAGAGGGCATCGACGTGACGCACCTGGACCGGATCGGCGGCACCGCGACCGGGGTGGCCACGATCACGGTCGACGCGGGCGGCGCGAACAGCATCGTCGTCGTGCCCGGCGCGAATGCGCGCCTCGATGCCGACCGGATCGACGCGGCGCGCGACGCGATCGCCGGCGCGGCGATGCTCGTGAGCCAGCTCGAAGTGCCGGTCGCTACCGTCGCGCGCGCCATCGCCTGTGCCTCCGCGCACCACACGCCGGTGCTGCTCAATCCCGCGCCCGCGCAGCGGCTGTTCGACGCGCTGCTCGCACGGGTCGACTACCTCGTCGTCAACGAAACCGAAGCCGAGTCGCTGACCGGCATCGCCGTCGGCGACGATGCGTCCGCCGTGCGCGCCGCCGATGCGCTGTGCGCGAAGGGCGTGGGCAACGTGCTGGTCACGCTCGGCGCGCGCGGCGTGTGCTGGCGTGGCGGTGCAGGCAACGGCCGCCTGCGGGCGATGTCGGTGGTCGCCGTCGATACGACCGCGGCCGGCGACACCTTCGTCGGCGGGTTCGCGGCCGCTCGCGCGGGCGGCGCGTCGATGGACGACGCGATCGGCTTCGGCCAGCGCGCCGCCGCGATCAGCGTGACGCGCCACGGCGCGCAGACCTCGATTCCGACGCGCAACGAAGTGGCATGCCTGGAACCTTGAATTCCGCATCAGACGGACAGGCCGGAACCGGCCGATATCACTGACATGGAGACAACCGCAATGAACGAAACCCCAACCGTTCCGCCCGCCCCGCCGCGTATCCGGCGCGGGCAACGCATCGCGCTCGCGCTGTTGATGGTGAGCGGCATCGTCAACTACCTCGATCGCGGCACGCTGGCCGTTGCAAGCTCGGCGATTCGCGGCGATCTCGGCCTGTCGCTCGCGCAGATGGGGCTGCTGCTGTCGGCCTTCTCGTGGAGCTACGCGCTGTGCCAGTTCCCGGTCGGCGGGCTGGTCGACCGCATCGGGCCGCGCCGGCTGCTCGGGATCGGCCTGATCGTGTGGTCGATCGCGCAAGCGGCGGGCGGTATCGTGTCGACCTTTGGCTGGTTCATCGTCGCGCGCATCGTGCTCGGCATCGGCGAGGCGCCGCAGTTCCCGTCGGCCGCGCGGGTGGTGAGTAACTGGTTTCCGCTGCGCGCACGCGGCACGCCGACCGGCATCTTCAACGCCGCGTCGCCGCTCGGCACCGCGCTCGCGCCGTTGCTGCTGTCGATCCTCGTCGCGTCATTGGACTGGCGCTGGGCGTTCATCGCGACGGGCGCAGCCGGTCTCGTCGTCGCCGTCGTCTGGTTCGCGCTGTATCGCGATCCGGTGCGCGCGCAACTGACTGCCACCGAGCGCAATTACCTCGACGCCGACGCGCAAAGCACGGTCGCGACGCCGAAACTGACGTTCGCCGAATGGCGCGGCCTGTTCTCGCACGGCACGACCTGGGGGATGCTGATCGGCTATTTCGGTTCCGTGTACCTGAACTGGGTGTACCTCACCTGGCTGCCGGGCTACCTGACGATGGAGCGGCACATGAGCCTGATCCGCACCGGCTTCGCCGCGTCGGTGCCGTTCCTGTGCGGGTTCGTCGGCTCGCTGCTGGCGGGCTGGCTGTCGGACCTGGTCACGCGCCGCAGCCGTTCGCCGGTCGTGAGCCGGCGCAATGCGGTGGTGGTCGCGATGCTCGGGATGGTCGCGTTCACGATTCCCGCCGCGCTCGCGCAGAGCAACACGGTGGCGCTCGCCTGCATTTCGGTCGTGATCTTTCTCGCCAACGCGGCGTCGGCCTGCTCGTGGGCGCTCGCGACGGCAGCCGCGCCGCCGAGCCGCATTGCGTCGCTCGGCGCGATCCAGAATTTCGGCGGTTTCATCGGCGGCGCGCTCGCGCCGATCCTGACCGGCATCATTGCGCAGAAGTGGTCGTTCGTGCCGGCGCTGCTGACGGCCGCGGCGATCGCGTTCGCGGGCGCGATGGCGTACCTGCTGCTGGTGCGCAAGCCGATTCCCGAGCAGGCCGCGAACGCCGCGCCCGGGCCGTTGCCGGCCTGAGCACGCGGCATGTGCCACGCATTCACTGAAACAAGGAGAAACAGATGCAACACCCGCAGCAATCGAACGTGACCATCGAGGGCATCGTCCCGGTGATGCTGACGCCGTTCGACGACGCCGGCGCGATCGACTACGCCGGGCTCGAGCGGCTCATCGAATGGTATCTGGCGCACGGCGCCGATGCGTTGTTCGCGGTCGCGCAGTCGAGCGAGATGCAGTTTCTGAGCCTGGCCGAACGCGCGGCACTCGCGCGCTTCGTGGTCGAGCGGGTGGCCGGGCGCGTGCCGGTGGTCGCGTCCGGGCACATCAGCGACGATCTCGACGCGCAGGCCGAGGAGCTGTGCGCGGCGGCCGAATCGGGCGCGCAGGGCGTCGTGCTCGTGACCAATCGCCTCGATCCGCAGCGCAAGGGCAGCGCCGCGCTGCTCGACCATCTGCACCGGCTGCTCGCGCGCTTGCCGTCGGATCTGCCGCTCGGGCTGTACGAGTGCCCGGCGCCTTACCGGCGGCTGCTGTCGGATGACGAACTGCGTGCGTGCATCGACACGGGCCGCTTCGTGATGCTCAAGGACGTGAGCTGCGACCTGGAGACGGTGAAGCGGCGCGTCGCGCTCGCCGAGGGCTCGCCGCTGAAGATCCTCAACGCGAACGCCGCGATTGCGTGGGACGCGATGCAGGCGGGGTCCGCCGGCTTCAATGGCGTGTTCACCAACTTCCATCCGGATCTGTACCGATGGTTGCGCATGCAAGGGGCGTCGAATCCGGCGCTGGCCGACGAGTTGTCGACGTTCCTCGTCGTGTCGGCGGTGTCGGAAGCGCTGGGGTACCCGGCGCTCGCGAAGCTCTATCACCAGCGAATCGGCACCTTCGCGTCGATCCGCTGCCGCGTGATCGACTACGACGTGCGTGAGCGGTTCTGGGCGCTCGATGCGGTGCTCGACAAGATCGTGGCCGGGACCGAGCATTTCCGGCGAAGGATCGCCGCGTAACCGTGCGCGCGCGGCCGTCCGGGGTTGACGGTGCGAGACGGGGAACCGGACGCGGCGCATGCTCGCGCACTGCCGGGCGTACGTGAGTGAGTGAGGCTTCCACGCGGGACACCGTGCGCGGCGGCGCGAGCCGGTCGATCCATTGACCGGCTCGCGCCGCGATGATCGTCAATCGGCCCGGACGCTCTTCACTTGTTCGCCAGCGTGCCGTTGCTGTTGGCCCCGCCGAACAGCCGCGTCAGGTACTGCGTGTTCGAGTTCATCTTGGCCATCAGCGCGTTGAGTGCCGTGAACTGCGCCTGGTACTGCTTGGTCAGTTGCGCGGCGTAGTCGGCCAGATTCGTCTGTTGCTGCGTGACGCGCTTCAGGTCGGCGCCCAGCGCGTTCGTGCGCAGGTCGATCATTCCGCCCCGCTTCGTGAAGGTCGCGATCTGGTCGGTCAGTTGCTTGCCGACCCCGTTCGTCGCGTTGAACAGGTGCGCGACCCCCGACGGGTTGTTGTTCAGCGCACTGTCGAGCTTCGCGCTGTCGGCCCTCAGCGTGCCATCCTTCTCGAGCGAGACGCCGATCGCCGCCAGGTTCGTGTGCCCGTCGCCGTTCTTGTTGGGAACGCCGCGCGCGATGGTCGACGCGAGGGCGTTGCGGATCGTGTGCAGCGTCGAATCGCCGATCAGCGCGCCCTGCGCACTCGCCCCTGGCGTGTAGCTCGACAGCGCGCCCATCGTCTTGACGACGGCGTTGTACTGGTTCACGAAATTCGTGATCGTGGCCGCCTGCGACTTCGTGTCGGGGCTGATCGTCAGCGTCTGCGTATCGGTTGCGCTGACCGCGGCCGCCGACAAGTTCAGCGTGACGCCGTTCAGCACGCCCGTCACCGTGTTGCTCGCGCTGGTCGACGCGATGCCGCTGACCGTGAACTTCGCGTCCTGCGCGACGGCGCTTTGCCGCCATGCGGCCGCGCTGTTCGCCGAGTCGATCTTCGACGGGCCGCCCGTCGGGTCGGCCGTCGACGTGACGCCGAGGTTCGACAGCCCGTTGTCGTTGGCCACGTTGCCGACCGCGACGCTGATCGTGCTCGCGGAGCCCGTCTTCGACGACGCGAGCACGAGGTGCGCGCCGTCGGTGCCGTTGATGACCGTCGCGCTGATCCCCGGGTTGTTCGAGGCGGAGTTGATCGCGGCCGCGATGCCTGACAGCGTGTTATTCGTGCCGTTGACGTCGACTTTGAACGACTGGTTGCCGAGCGACAGCGTCAGGGTGCCGGTGCCGAGCGCCTTCTTCCCGTCGACGCCCGACGAAGCCAGCGACTGCGCGGTCGCGATCTGCGTGACGCCGATCGTGTAGGTGCCGGCAACCGCGCCTGCACTCGGCGTCGCGGTCAGGCCCTTGCCGCTCGTGACCGCGGTGAACGTCGACTGCAGCGCGCCGTTCGCCAGCGTGGCGAGGCCCGTCTCGAGCGCCCCTAGCGCGGACGACAGCGCGCCGAATGCGGAAATCTGCGTGGTGCCGGTCTGCTGCGACGCGGCGAGCGCCGCGGCCCGGCCGGCCGTCTTCGCGTTCACCAGCGTCGTGACGAGCAAGCCGACATCCATCGACCCATTGCCGGTCGAGCCGTTGATGATCGATTGCGCCGCCTGTTGCAACAGGCTGTTCGTATTCGCGCTGCTGTTCACAGGCATGTTCGTTGCCATGGGTGGTCTCCGGTTGAAAAGCGATCCCGTGACGAGCGGCTGTCGGCGGCCTGCGGCGATGCGCGTGCGGGCCGTGTCCGGAGCGACGCGTTCCGGGCGTCACGGGAGTGTCGGGAAAACGTAAGGACGTGCGCTATCGTATATTTAAATCTGTATTAATTAGTAATTTTTTGTAATGATTGTTGGGAAAGTGTGGATGGAAATGGGGTGGTGGAGTGGGGATTAAAGATTTGCGATTTTTTGCCGTTAACGACGCACTATTTTTAGTGTATTTGTTGAGGGGTTTTACTGGAATTGAGAACTTGCCAGGAGCATGAATGTTTGATCGGTTTTTTCGCTTGCTCGGCTAAACACCGGCTCGATCGACAGTGCGCGGAAAGTGTTCGTCCTGGCAGCTGTCAGGCTGAAAACCCTTGCCCACGGGGCGGCATCCTCCGCGGATGACATCAACCCGCCTTGCCCGCGAAACGTTTTCGTTTGCTCATGCGCATTGCCAGGCCAGACGCCTTTGTCCCGGAACAGGGGCCTTCGTCGATTGGAAAGAAAGTCGAGTTTGTAAATTAATTCACTGATGGCAGGTTTTTACACATAACGTATCGTCGAATCGCGATTGCGATATTTCGATGTGGCCCGTGAGCACGAATCGGCGCTTCAATATCGACTGGATAGGGAGGCCGGATATGAATGGGCGGTTTTCATGTCCTTGAAACATAAGCGCAGATTCATCTGATCGGATTCATGGCTGCTGCGTCACGCTCTTGTTCCGCTCGATTGTCCACTTGATTGTGACAGCGAATCTTGTTTTGACGGATTGATGATTCACGGGGAGACAGTAGACTGCATCCGTGCTTCGCCAGAACCGATCCGGAGCGCGCCGGGAACGGCGTGACCAGGCGGATTCTTCGGCGGCGGGCCAACCGGCCTGCTGTCCGATGGTGCGAGGAGTGGTTCGTTGCCGACCTGGCGCGCCGATTGGGCGCGTATCGGCACCGGACGCATCAAACCGTCAATTCAAGGGTGATTGTCATGCGTTACGTTTCACTGGAGTCGAAGAAGGACGAGCTGCTGCTGGCCG
This sequence comes from Burkholderia sp. AU15512, assembly GCF_002223325.1. Lineage (NCBI taxonomy): Bacteria > Pseudomonadati > Pseudomonadota > Betaproteobacteria > Burkholderiales > Burkholderiaceae > Burkholderia > Burkholderia sp. AU15512. The sequence goes on along the minus strand of NZ_NKEX01000008.1, from coordinate 1,093,304 downwards.
CTCGCGTGCTGTTGATGATCCTGTTCGTGCTGTTCGGCTGGCAGAAGCTGAGCGGCTTCTCGGGCACGGTCGCGTACATGGCGTCGACCGGGAACCCGGCGCCCGAGCTGGCGGCCGCGATCGCGGTGGCGGTCGAGCTGGCCGGTGGCCTGCTCATCGCGATCGGCTTCTATACGCGTCCGCTCGCACTCGTGTTCGCCGCCTATACGCTCGCGACCGCGCTGATCGGCCATCGCTACTGGGCGCTGCAGGGGATGGAGCAATACATGGCGATGATCAACTTCTACAAGAACGTGAGCATCATCGGCGGGCTGCTGTTGCTCGCACTGACCGGGCCGGGGCGGTATTCGCTCGACCGGAAGTAACGCGGGGCGCGGTTTTCCGCAGAGGTGACGGCCCGGTGCGTGCAAGCGCACCGGGCTTTGCTTTTGGGCGAGGTTCGTGAGGTGGCGCCGCCGTGGATTGCCCGCGCGCGCGAGCGGCCGCGCGGCGTGTCGACGTCGTCGGCAGGACGGGTGTCATCCCGGTGGACAGGGGCGCCGTGCCGAGCGCCGGCCGCCGACCGCGGCGCACGTGATGCGCGTGACGCGCGCCCGTCGCGGGGTTGCCGATCTGCCATCACGATGTAGCGGCTGTCATACTCGGCTATGCTCCCCGCGACCCGAACTCGAGCGTCGAACGCGACCTCGTGCACTTCCCAGTCACCCGAATGACCGCCCATGCCAAATCCGACCTCGTCGACTGACCTCCCGACCGTCCTCCTCATCGGCGCCGCCGGCCTCCTCGGCCGCGCGGTTGCCGCATCCCTGGCCCGCGAATCGTCGCTGAACCTCGTCGCGACCATCCGGAACCCGCAAGGCGCCGGCGCCAAACGCCTGGCGCTGCCCCCGGAAAACCTCGCCGAACTCGACGTCCTCGACGAGCCAGCCCTCGAACACCTCTTCGCCGTCCGCCAACCGGCCGCCGTGATCATCTGCGCGGCCGAGCGCCGCCCGGATGTCTGCGAACGCGACCCTGCCGGCGCGCGGGCGATCAACGTCACGGCCCCGGCCCGCATCGGCGCGCTCGCTGCGCGCCACGGCGCATGGACGCTCGGCATCTCCACCGACTACGTGTTCGACGGCAAGGCGGCGCCGTACCGCGAGGACGCCGCACCGAACCCGCTGAACATCTACGGCCGCACGAAGCTCGAAGGCGAGGCGGCCCTGCTCGCCGCGTCGCCGCTGTCGTGTGTGTTGCGCCTGCCGCTGCTCTTCGGCCCGATCGTCGACTGGAGCGAATCGGCCGTCACGAGCCTCGTGCCGGCGATCGTCGCTTCCGCTCGGCCGGGCGCCGACGCGGTCGGCATGGACGCATGGGCGATCCGGTACCCGACGTATACGCCGGATGTCGCGGACGTCATCCGCGACCTCACGCTGCGCCATCTCGCGGGTGCGTCGATCACGGGCCTCCGCCACTGGTCGGGCGAGGAGCCGATGACGAAGTACGACATCGCGCAGCGGATCGCGGCCGCGCTCGGCATCGACGCCGCGCTCAAGCGGATCGATCAGCCGACCGACGCGACACCGCGCCCCTATGACTGCCATCTGGACGCATCGCGCGTGCGCGCCGCCGGGATCGACCACGCGACGCCGTTCGATACCGCGCTGCGCGCCGTGCTGCGCGATGCGCCGCAGGGGCTGTAGGATCGGGCGCCCCGCGCGGCCCGTGCGCATGCGCCCATTGCGCCGGCCGCGCCATGAATGCCGTTCGCGACTTTGCCGAAGACGTGCACACATGGCGTCGCGGTGACATCGTGTCTCGTGAATCCGCTGGCATGCGACGAAACCGGGACCCCGGGCAACCAGCGGCCCCCATCTCCTTGTCGTCATTGAAGATCATTCAATGGCGAAGCCAATTATCAAGACCGACCGACGTGCGACAGAATGCGTACCAGGCTTTCCAGCATGGACACGAAGCATGCATTTCGACCACGCCACCATCGTCACCGATGACATTGAAGGGACACGCCGCTTTTTCGATGAGGTCGCCGGTCTCGATACCGGGCCTCGACCGCCGTTCAGGGTGGATGGCTACTGGTTGTACCTCGATAGCCGCCCGATGATTCACGTCACGCGCGCGACGCTACCGGCGCAAGCAGGCCGTAGCACGCCGCGCATCGATCATATTGCGCTTCGCGTCGACACACACCGCGAATGGGTGACGTTGATCGATCGGCTGTCCAGCAGTCGGATCGACTACTCGCTGAGTGAAGTACCGTTGTCCAATGAGCTTCAGTTGTTCGTGTCCATTGCCCCGGGGGTTTCCGTCGAATTTGTGACGACGCTCGCGGCCGACGAGCAGGTCGGGATTCCTGATGGATGACCGGATCTGCCCAATCGTCTCGCGAGATACATGACGCTTGCCGGCTTCGCCGGCGACAGCGGCGATTCGGCGTGGCGGCGTGGCGGCCGACGATCCTCGGCCGCAAGCGGTATTCAGAACATTTGACGCGTGCGACGGGCACGGCTTCACGCTCGCGAGCACGCTTTTGATCGGAGGAAGCGAACGATGAAATTCGATGGACAAGACGTGCTGGTGGTCGGCGGAAGCTCGGGAATCGGCGAAGCGGCCGCGCGGGCCTTTGCGGCGGCCGGGGCGAGCGTGACGATCGCGTCGCGCGACGCGGCCAAACTGGCGGCGAGCGCAGCGAGGATCGGTCACGGCGTGCGAACCGGTGTGATGGACACGACCGACGACACGAGCGTACGTGCATTCTTCGAATCGGCGGGCGAATTCGACCACGTCGTCGTGTCGGCCGCGCAGACACCCGCGGGGCCGGTGCGTGGTCTCGCGCTCGCCGATGCCTACGCGGCGATGGACAGCAAGTTCTGGGGCGCCTATCGCGTCGCGCGGGCCGTACGCATTCGGCAGGGCGGGTCGCTGACGTTCGTGTCGGGCTTCCTGAGCGTGCGGCCGAGCAGGACCTCGGTCCTGCAAGGCGCGATCAACGCGGCGCTCGAATCGCTGGCGCGGGGGCTTGCGCTCGAGCTGTCGCCCGTGCGGGTGAATACGGTATCCCCGGGCCTGATCGCGACGCCGCTCTGGTCGAAGCTCGATGCGCAGGCGCGGGACAGGATGTACGAAGGCGCAGCGGCGCGCTTGCCGGCCGGCCGTGTCGGTCAACCCGAGGACGTTGCGAACGCCGTGCTCTACCTCGCGTCGACTCCGTACGCGACCGGCTCGACGGTGCTCGTCGACGGTGGCGGTGCGATCGCGTAGCGGCCGGGTCGGTTGAAGACCTGGTCGATCGCCGCAGCCGGAAATTCCTGAACGGACACGTATCACTGCGGGTGTCGCGCGAGCAGGGCCGATATCGTCGGCATGACGAGCGATCGTGCGTACGTGTCGATCGCACCGATTGCCGCTGTTTTGGCGCCTGCCGACCATGCGATTGACCGGCGCGGCCGAGGTGGCGGGATCGCGCCGATCAATTGATTCGGAAACCTGATCGGTTTTGTTGGGCCGATCGTGTTCGGATGGTTGAGGGATCGCCATCACGATGCGACGGCGCCGACGTTGCTGCTGGCGCTCACCGTCATTTACCGAAGGGTATCGACGCATTGAAGCGCAGCAGGCCGAGCGGACATGCCGTATCCGGACGGAACACCGATTCTTTGGTCTGGATTGAAAGTCAATTCATTTCAAAGCCCATTTTCAAAGCGGGGCCGCTTTCCGACAATGGGTTGTACGCGCACGTATCTGCGTGACATTCCATATCCGTTCATTCGTCATCATGCATCGCGTTGCGGTGCGAGCGACGCGCTTGCGCGTCATGAGGAGATTGTCCATGGCAATTCAAATCGATCACGTGGATCGTGATCCGGCCGAGCAGGCGCCCGACCAACCGACGCGCCGTTCGTTCCTGACCAAGGCCGGAGCCGGCGCGGGCGCGTTCGCCGTCGGTGCGATGCTTCAGTCCGCCCAGGCCGGTGCGCAAACGGGCAGCCCCCGATCGGCCCCGGTCGCCGCGCCCGTGCCGGGTGAATTCTGGCCGAACGGTGCACGGCTGGTCATTTCGATCTCGATGCAGTTCGAGGCGGGCGGACAGCCCCCAAAGGGTGCCGACAATCCGTTTCCGAAAGTCGATTTCCCGGCGAGCGCGCCCGCCGATCTTGCCGCGCAAGCGTGGTTTGCGTACGGGTATCGCGAAGGCATTCCCCGAATGCTGGATCTGTGGGATCGTCATGACGTGAAGGTGACGAGTCACATGATCGGCGAGGCGGCGAAGCGGCATCCGCAGGTGGCGCGCGAAATCGTGGCGCGCGGCCACGAAGCGTCGGGCCATGGGCCGACGTGGAACTCGCAGTACGCGATGTCGCGACCGCAGGAACGCGAGTTTCTGATCCAGGCGCGATCGATGGTGGAGGAGGTGACGGGCCAACGTCCGATCGGCTACAACGCGAACTGGCTGCGACGCGGGCCGAACACGCTGTCGCTGCTGCAGGAGCTGGGCTACGTCTATCACATCGACGATACGAGCCGCGACGAGCCGTTCATCGAAAAGGTCAACGGCAAGGATTTCGTCGTGATTCCGTATACGCTGCGCAACAACGACATCCTGCTGGTGGAGGGCCGGAATTACTCGCCGGACAAGTTCCTCGAACAGATCAAGTTCGATTTTGATCAGTTGTACGAGGAAGCGGGTACGCGTCGGCGCATGATGTCGATCAGCGCGCATGACCGTATCAGCGGCACGCCGCAGATGACGCGTGCATGGGACGCGTTCCTGCGTCATGCAAAGAGCCATCCCGGCGTTGCATTCATGCGCAAGGACGACATTGCGCGGTTCGTGCTGCAAAGCCCGATTACGGTGCGCGAAAGCGAGACGATCTAGCGGGTTGCCCGAGCGCCTTCGCACCGGTGCGCTCGTGCGAAGGCGCTCGACGCCTCTTCGCTTGTCGCCCGTCGCATCGACGAAGCGGCGCCGATCCTGTGCACGCATCCGGATTCCCTGACGGCCAACCCGACGATTCGTGCGGTTGACGATTTGTGGAAGCATCGCCTCATTGCGTTTCGCATACCAACCACGGGGCCGCGACCGGCCACTCGAGTTCGTCGAACACGGGCGAACGGTCGCGTTGCCCATCGAGTCCCGCTTCCGCATCAACCACGGTGAAGCGCTCGCCGAAGCTGCCGCGCTTGGCGCGGGCCTCGAACAAGTTCCCCGCGTTTCTCGCCAAACCCCACCTGCGCAGCGGCACGCTCGTTGAAGTGTTGCCGACCTGTCGCCCCGCGCCGCTGTTCGTCAATCTCGTGACGCCGGGCTCGCGTGCGCGCGCTGATCGACGCGTTGACCGGCGACGAATGATGGAGTGCTGATCAGGCACGCGCCGCCCCTTGCGTTGATTTTCTTGTCTGGCTTGAAAATCATTTAAGACGGAGGCCAATTATCAATCCACACGGTGGCAAGCAGAATGGCTGCACATCCACTGCGGCTTCGCCGCTTTCCCGGAGACAGCCATGCCACTTCCCATTCTCGCGCTGGCCCTGAGCGCTTTTGCGATCGGCACCACGGAATTCGTCATCATGGGCATCCTGCCCGATGTCGCGCAGTCGCTTTCCGTTTCCATCCCGTCGGCGGGGCTGCTCGTGAGCGGCTATGCGCTGGGCGTCGCCGTGGGCGCGCCGCTGCTCGCCGTCCTCACGAGCCGTATGCCGCGCAAGTGGGCGCTTCTGCTGCTGATGGGAATCTTCATCGTCGGCAATGTTCTGTGCGCGGTCGCGCCGGGCTACACGAGCCTCATGATCGCCCGCGTCGTCACGTCGTTCGCGCATGGCTCCTTCTTCGGCATCGGGTCGGTCGTTGCCGCGTCGCTCGTGCCGCAGGACAAGCGCGCGAGTGCCGTCGCATTGATGTTTACCGGTCTTGCGCTCGCCAACGTGCTCGGCGTGCCGCTCGGCACCTTCATCGGCCAGATGCTCGGCTGGCGTGCCGCATTCTGGTCCGTCGCCGGCGCAGGCGTGCTCGCCGCGCTGGCCCTCGTGGCGCTCGTGCCGAACACGCTCGAAGCGCCACCCGCGAGCCTTGCGCACGAAGTAGGCGTGCTCAAGCACCCGCAGGTTTGGCTCGCACTGTTGATGACCGTGCTCGGCTTTGGCGGCATGTTCGTGGTGTTCACCTACATCACCCCCGTGCTCGAGCAGGCGAGCGGATTCGCGCCGAGCGGCGTGACGAAGATTCTCGTGCTGTTCGGCATCGGTCTCGCCATCGGCAATGCGCTCGGCGGCAAGCTTGCTGATCGCGGCGTGATGCGGGCGCTGACGGGCGTGTTCGTCGTGCTGGTCGCGATCATGGTGGTGTTCAGCCGCACCATGCATCACCCCGTGGCATCGGTCCTGACGATCTTCGTCTGGGGCGTCGCGGCATTTGCGACGGTCCCGGGCCTGCAGATGCGCGTGCTGAGCAAGGCCGCGAGCGCACCGAACCTAGCATCGACGCTCAACATCGGCGCGTTCAACGTGGGGAATGCGATGGGGGCGTGGCTCGGCGGCATGGCGCTTTCGCACGGGCAGGCACTCGACACGCTGCCGCTCGTGGCCGCCGCGATGACGCTGATGGCGATTGCGGTGACCGCTTTCGCGTCCCGGCTTGATCGACGCGAGACCGCGCAAGCGAATCGCACCGCCCGCTTTCCAGCCTGAATGACCCAAGTCGCACCACTGCCGGATCCAATCCGTTCATCGAGCATCGCGTACACCCTCAAGGAGCCCGTCATGAAAACCCGCACCGTCCTTTCCTCCGTTTCCCGCATCGCGCTGGCCGCAGCCACCGCTGCTGCCGCGTTGCCTGCCGTCGCCGCGACCGGCGACGATCTCGTGCAGCCGAAAACGCTGATCGTCGACAAGAACCTCTCGAAGCAGCAGGCCGAGCAACAGATTCGCGCGGCACGTCTTTACGACACCTTCTGGAGCACGGGCGACGAGGCCCAGGCCCGCGAGGCGCTGGCGGCCGATTTCACGGACCGCACCTTGCCCGCCGGTCGGCCGCAGGGCATCGCCGGGCCGCTGGCTGCATCGAAAGGCTTCCATCGCGCCGTGCCGGACGTTCACGCCGACGTCGAACAGATGATCGTCGCCGGCGACCGCGTCGTCACCCATCTGCACTTCACCGGTCACTTCACCGGCACCTTCAACGGCGTGCAGGGCAAGGGGCAGGTGGTCGACTTCATCGCCACGGACATCTATCGCATTCGCGACGGCAAGATCACCGACAACTGGCATCTCGAAGACAACCTGACGTTCCTGCAACAGCTCGGCGTGGTCGCCAAGTAAGCGGGCCCGGGGGCCGATCCTGCCGATCGGCCTTTTCCTCGTCCGTCCGCATCGCGTTACCATGCCCGGTCCGCGCGGCGCATCGCGCGGCACACCCCAACATTCCTTTCGCGCGACGCGACCATGGACAATCTCGGTGACATTCGCCTTTTCGTCGAAGCAGCAAGCCAGGGCAGTCTTTCGGCGGCCGGCAGAAAGCTCGGACTGTCCCCCGCGGCGGCGAGCGCCCGGCTCGTCAAGCTCGAGGGAGAACTCCGCACGCAGCTGTTCGAGCGTTCGACCCGCAAGCTGCGCCTCACGGATGAGGGCCGTCTGTATCTTGTACATTGCCAGCATGCGCTGCAAACGCTGGAGGATGCGCGTGCGGCGTTGCAGGCCGGACGTGCATCGGTGAGCGGGGCGTTGCGTGTATCGGCTACCTCCGATTTCGGGCGCACCGTGCTGCGTCGCTGGCTCGACGCATTCAACGAACGCCATCCGAACGTCACGCTCTCGCTCGTGCTCTCGGATTCACTGTCACACCTGCTGCAGGACGATATCGATCTCGCGATCCGGTTCGGCGTGCCGGCGGACAGCTCGATGGTCGCCAAGCGCATGGCCGACAATCGCCGCGCGCTTTGCGCGTCGCCCGACTACATCGCCGAGCACGGCATGCCGAGCCATCCCGACGATTTGCGTGAGCATCGATGCATCGTCCTTTCTTCGGCGGCCGGCGTGGCGAACAACTGGCGTTTCACGCGCGACGGGGAGACCGCGTCGTTCACCGCGCCGCTCGACCGTTCCCGTCAGACCAACGATGGTTCGCTTGCCCGCGAATGGGCGGTCGAGGGGCGAGGGGTGGCCATGAAATCGATCTGGGACATCGGCGCCGATCTTCAGGCCGGGCGGCTCAAGCTGCTCCTGCAGGAGTGGCGCTGCCCGGACGTGCCCGTGAACGCGCTGTTTCAACGCACGCTTTATATGGCGCCGCGCGTGCGCACGTTGCTCGACTTCCTCGAGCAGCGGTTCTCCGAAGCTTCCGACGCGCTGGCGCCGTTTCTGCGGTAGTGTCCCGCGATCGCAGGCATTCTGCGTTCGCCGGGGTGGCGCGTGAAGACATTCGATTCGGCCCACGTTCGCGACATCGCGCTCGCCGATTGAGCACGATGGCCGTCGCGATGCGGGTCGGCGCTGTCCTTGCGGGCGCCGGAGGTGGTCGGGGTGAAAAATACCGGGCAACGTTTGGCTCGTCGCGGCAAGCGCGGCTGCTCCATGGATTCCGGAACGGGGGTGGGGCGACCCGCGGGTGTGGTGTCATGACGCGCAGCGCCGACACCACGGCCCGCGATGGCACCGGATTCGGAACGTCAATCCAGCCCCGTGCTCCACGTATTGATAATCGTCGAGCGTTAAGGTCGATTAACGAATGGCAAAGCGGGTTGCCGGCGAGCCATTCGCACAATTGTTTCCGTAGATAAACAGATTCCTGTTTTCTGAATAGGCCTGGTAAATAATTGAATAAACTTCCTTTGCGCTGAACGAGTAGATGCCGTCGTTGATGGTCACCAGCAGGTTGCCGGTGGCGTCGGTTTCGATCTTGTCGATCTTGCCGGCCTTGCAAAGCGCCTGGGCGGACGCGCACGTGGAGGCGAGCATCAGTGCTGAAAACAGCACGGTTGCAATCTTCTTCATGACTTTCCTTTGGTATTGAATGAATTAATGCGATCTGACGACGTCGGTCACGTCCGGGAAGACAGGTATGCCTTTCCGGATTGCTGATTCACAAATGCCTGGAAATCAACGGTGGCCTGACAAGGTGGAAACTTTGCGACAAAGCACGAATGAAGCGATTCGTGCTGCGCCTCCGTATCTCGTTGATCTTTGAATCACGGTGTTGCGGCGCACAACACAGACTATTTATTTGATTTTGAGGGCGCCAATCGTATTAATTTATCGTTGATCGAATTCGATAATTTTTTGTTTGAATTTGATTTTATTGAATTCTGCGGTCTGTTGTTATTGTTTTTGATTGTTTCGATATTCAGATAATCGGCGACGAATATTGATTCTCTGGTTGATGGCGTGGCAGGTGAAGCGCATGGGCGTTCATGAGGGTTCGAGCATTCGAGCGTGGGGTTCGTCCGGTGCTTGAACTGCGCAGCGCAGGTCCGTCGATACTGCAGTCGGCGCCGGCCGAGTTGATTCTTGCCGACCCGGAAAGACGCTACACTGCGCCAGTTCCCGAACACACCGGGGGCGTTAGGACGCCGGGCCCACGGATTGCGAACACGTGACGATGTAATCGCCCGCCCCCTGACGCATTCGAACAAATCACGAGAGAAAGAGAGGGCCCATGCTGACACGTCTTCGTATCGGACTCGATCGCGCACGCGACCTGCGCGAAGCGGGACGACCGTCTCCCATCCAGCCGCGGCCGCTGCCGAGCGAGCTGGTCGACCTGAGCGCGCAGCGCGCGACGTGGCGCGTCGTCGTTCCCGGCCAGGCCGACTGCTACATGGCGGCAACGCCCGCCGAAACGGAGCGCTTCGTCGTGCATCTCGACGCTCAAAGGTTCTACGGCCTGTGGCTCGGCACGAGCCCGGCGTTTCCGCAGCTGAATTCGCAGGACTGTGTGCCGCGCCGCATCATGCCGCTCGACAGCAAATACGCGTCGGCCGCCGCCGCGTTCCGGGCCGGCCGCGTCGAACCGGTGGCGCTGCCGCCGGTCGGCTAAGGCTCGAGGGAAGCGGGTACGAAGTCGCGATGAGCAACGGCATGACGCGCACCTTCTGGCTGCTCGCCAACCGCGTGCGGTCGTTTCCGGTCAGCGTCGACAACGCGACCTGGGCCACGATGCTGAACAACATGGCCGGCGTCGGCGTCGCGCCGATCGCGTACCGCGAACTGTTTTCCCGGCACGCGTAGGTTGCGCGTCGCGATCCGGCGCGCCGCCGCGGCGCCGGATCGCCACCCGGTTTGACACGCCGCGTTCGCGGCCATTAAAGTCGCATCGCGGGCCGGTGGGTCAAGCACACGCCCGGAACAGGCAGCCGATGTTCCAGGACTACGGGGCTACCCCGTGGATGAGATTGACACCCCGATGCGTCGCAAGGGGCCGGGTTGCGCGTGGCGTAACGCCTCCCCTCGCAGCACCAGTCACGTTGGCTCATCGTCCCGCCCATCTTTCTCCATGCATTCATCCCTGCGCGATACCACCCGCACGATTGCCGAGGCGATGCTCGCCGGGACGCCCGAGCGCGGTGGCGTCATCGCGCGTATGGCTGCCGTGCTAGGCGGCGCGCAGCCGTGGGCGCACGAATGCGCGGACGTCGCGCTCGCCCGCTTCGGCGCGAACTGGGACGACGTCGACATCGACGTGCTTGCGGCGGTTCTGGCCGATGCGGCCGCGTTCGTGCGCGCCTGGTATCGCGAGGATCGGCCGGCCGTGATCCGCGTCATACGGCGTCCCCCCGTCCAGCAACCCTTGCCGGCGCCGCTCGCCGGCTGCGACGTGCCGCAATGGGCGACGCCCGGCGATCTGGCCGGCTGGCTCGGCGTGAGCGCGCCGGCGCTCGACTGGCTGTCCGACCACTGGCGCGTCGACGCGCGCAGCAGCGCCACGCCGTTGCATCACTACACGTACGTGGCGCACGACAAGCGCAGCGGCGGCAGCCGCCTCGTCGAAATCCCGAAAGGCCGGCTGCGCGAAGCCCAGCGCCGCATCCTGCACGGGCTGCTCGATCGCATCGCGCCGCATGGTGCGGTACACGGCTTTCGCAAGGGGCACGGGATCGTGTCGTTCGCGGCGCCCCATGCGGATCGCGACGTCGTCGTCCGGTTCGATCTCGCGGATTTCTTCGTATCGATACGCGCCGCCCGCGTGCACGCGCTGTTCGTCACGCTCGGGTACCCGGTCGAAGTCGCGCGCATGCTCACCGGGCTGTGCACCAACCGCGTGCCGTCCGCACGGCTGCTCGCGCCGGACCTGCGCGACCGGTTCGACTGGATCGGCCGCCAGCGTTATCGAGAGCGGCATCTGCCGCAGGGCGCGCCCACGTCGCCGGCGCTGGCGAACCTGAGCGCGTTCCGGTTCGACATGCGGCTCGCCGCGCTCGCGCGTTCGCTCGGTGCAACCTACACGCGCTATGCCGACGATCTCGCCTTCTCCGGCGGCGGCACGCTGGCGCGCGAGGTCGAACGGCTGCAGATCCGGGTCGCCGCGATCGCGCTCGAGGAAGGCTTTGCGCTGCAACTGCGCAAGACGCGCGTGATGCGGCGCGGTACGCGGCAGCAACTGGCCGGCGTGGTCGTCAATCGTCATCCGAACCTGGCGCGCGATGCGTTCGATCTCCTGAAGGCCATCCTGACCAACTGCATCCGCAGCGGCCCGGCGTCGCAGAATCGCGATGCGCACCCGGACTTTCGCGCGCATCTCGCCGGGCGTGTCGCGCATGCGGCCGCGCTGAACGCGGCGCGCGGCGCGAAGCTGCGCGCGCTGTTCGACCGGATCCAGTGGGACGCCCGCGACGTCGGCCAGTAATCCGACGTATCCGCATCGACGCCGGCCGACGACTTCTGCAACACGACGCCGAGCACTGCTATCATTCGCGCCATGCCGCGCCAGTGCCATGGTGCGACGCTTACTTGCCGCAGCCGTTCGCCGTGCCTTCGACCATGGCGGGCTGCGCGTTGCCGGCCCGGTCCTGTCTGCCATTGATTGACGCGCGGCGTCGTTTAGTGCGTATCGCGCAAGCCATGCCGGCTCCGGCAAACGATTCAGACATTTGACAGCCCCCATCGGCGGAACTTCATGGTAGGTTCCGCCATCGGAGCTTTTTGCGAAAACATGCCCAAAGAGGATGAATACATGACCCAGGCCCTGCAGGAACTCGAAGCACAACTTCGGGACCTGAACATCAAGCTGTCGGATGCGAAGCAGAAGGAGAAGCAGGCCGCGCTCGCGGCATTCAAGGAACAGGTCGAGCTTTTGGGAATTTCGCAGCAGGAAGTGCTGAGCGCGCTCGGTTACATCGTTCAGCGAAAACGCAAGGCGCCTGCCAAGTACTACGATCCGTCGACCGGCCGCTCGTGGTCGGGCCGCGGCCCGCGCCCGAAATGGCTCGAAGGCAAGGATCTCGATACGCTCGCCGTCGACCGCGAGGCCAAGACCTGGTGGCCCGGCGACGATCAAGGCTGATGCCGGCCGGGCCGCGAGGCCGCCCGGCGCCGTCCGGTTCGCGCCAGCGGGCCGGCCGGTAACACGCCGCCTTCATGCTGTGTTTCATCCGGTGTCCGGCCTGACCGCGACATCACCGGCTTCGCCGCCGACACCGGATCGCCGTTTTTCCCTCCCGTTCATTCCCCGCCAATTCCCGCTCGCCGTCCTGCAAGCGGGCGCCGCCGCACGCGCGAACCATCGTCACCGGGGAGGCTGCCGGCCCGTCGCTCACGGGCACAGGCTTTAAAATGTCGCCGGACAATCGTGGCAGGACACCATGGCAGCAAACATAGAATCTTCGACGCTCGGCGGCCCGCCGGCCCCGCGCGTGGAGCAGGTCGGCGCGTACGCGTGGAAAGCGCTGGCCGGATCGGCGATCGGCTATGCGATGGACGGCTTCGACCTGCTGATCCTCGGCTTCATGCTGCCGGCGATCACGGCGGCGCTGCATCTGACGCCCGGGCAGGGCGGCGCGCTGGTCACGTGGACGCTGATCGGCGCCGTCGCGGGCGGTATCCTGTTCGGTGCATTGAGCGACCGGTACGGGCGGGTGCGCGTGCTGACCTGGACGATCCTGCTGTTCGCGATCTTCACCGGGCTGTGCGCGTTCGCCCAGGGCTTCGAGGATCTGCTCGTGTACCGCACCATCGCGGGCATCGGGCTCGGCGGCGAGTTCGGGATCGGCATGGCGCTCGCGGCGGAAGCGTGGCCGGCGAGCAAACGCGCACGCGTGTCGTGCTACGTCGCGCTCGGCTGGCAGGCCGGCGTATTGCTGGCGGCCCTGCTGACGCCATTCCTGCTGCAGCACATCGGCTGGCGCGGGATGTTCGTGGTCGGCGTGCTGCCCGCGCTGCTCGCGTGGGCGATGCGCAACAGGCTGCACGAGCCTGAAGCGTTCGTGCAACGCGCAGCGCAGCCGAAGGCCAACGCGTTCCGCCTGCTCGTCGCGGACGGCCGCACCGCGCGCACGAGCGTCGGCATCGTGATCCTGTGCTCGGTCCAGAACTTCGGCTACTACGGGATCATGATCTGGCTGCCGACCTTCCTGTCGAAACAGATGGGCTTCTCGCTGACGAAGTCGGGGCTGTGGACCGCGGCGACGGTCGTCGGGATGATGATCGGCGTCTGGGTGTTCGGGCAACTGGCCGACCGCATCGGGCGCAAGCCGACGTTCCTGCTGTACCAGCTCGGCGCGGTCGTGACGGTCCTCGCGTATGCGCGGCTGTCGGATCCGACCGCGATGCTGTGGGCCGGGGCGCTGATGGGCATGTTCGTCAACGGGATGGTCGGCGGCTACGGGACGCTGATGTCGGAAGGCTATCCGACGGCCGCACGCGCCACTGCGCAGAACGTGCTGTGGAACATCGGCCGCGCGGTCGGCGGCTTCGGCCCGGTCGCGGTCGGCGCGCTGGCCGCGCACTACTCGTTCCAGACGGCCATCGCGCTGCTCGCCGGCCTGTACGTGCTCGACATGGTCGCGACGCTGTTCCTGATTCCCGAGCTCAAGGGCGTCGAGCTCGAATGAGCGCGACCATCGCGCACCACCCAACGACCAACGACTTCACTGAAAATTTCGATGCAACAGAAGAACAAGACGATCGGCGTGATGGGCTCGGGCAAGGAGCCGTGGCTCGCGTTTTCGGAGCCGCTCGGCGCCTGGCTCGCGCAGGCCGGTTTCAACCTGCTGACGGGCGGCGGGCAGGGCGTGATGCTGGCGGTCGCGCGCGCGTTCGCCGGCGTGCCGGGGCGGGCCGGCCGGTCGATCGGCATCCTGCCGACGCAGGCCGATCCGCTCGCGGGCTTCGTGCCGCTCGACGGCTATCCGCATCCGTTCGTCGACATCCCGATCCTCACGCCGCTGCCGCGCCGCGAGCCGGGCGCCGCCCCGGATACGATCAACCGCAACTACGTGAACGTGCTGAGCAGCGACCTGATCGTCGCGCTGCCGGGCGGCCACGGCACGGCCGAGGAGATCGCGCTCGCGCGGCGCTGGCGCAAGCCGCTCATCTGCCTCGGGCCGGACGGTGCGTTTCGCGAGCTCGCGGCGGGGGCCACATGCACGTCGTCGCTCGACGACGTGATCCGCTTCGTGGAACACGCGTTTTCGGCGGAGCAGGCGTTGCGATAGTTCGCGCGACCGGTTCGACTACTGTCGTTGCGATGCGCGCGTGGCAGGGCGGGCCCGCTGGCACGCGATGTCCCCGGTTTCGAGGCGACGGCGTGGCGCCGGCGCGCGCAAGCCGCCGGCGGCACGATGCGTTACCGCGGCGCGCGGTTCAGCGCCCCGTCTTCAACTGCGCCCACAGCCGGTTCTGCAGCCGGCGAATCTCCGGCGGCATCGGCTTGAGCAGCGTCATCTTGCTCAGCACCTCGTCGGGCGGATAGACCGACGTATCGCGCGCGATCGCGGGCTTCACGTACTGGCGCGCGGCCTTGTTCGCGGTCGGATAGAACACCGCGTTGGTGATGCCGGCGTTGACCTTCGGATCCTGCACGTAGTTGATCCACTTCAATGCCGCGTCGCGGTTCGGTGCGTCCTTCGGGATCACCATCATGTCGAACCACAGCAGCCCGCCTTCCTTCGGGTTCGCGAAGCCGATCTCGTACGGGCGCTTCGCTTCGGCGGCACGACGGTGCGCGATGCCGACGTCGCCCGAATAGCCGAACGCCACGCACAGGTCGTTGTTCGCGAGATCGTTGATGTAGCCCGACGAGTTGAACTGCGTGATGTACGGGCGCACCTTCTTCAGCACCTCGTACGCGGCGCGGTAGTCGGCCGGGTTCGTGCTGTTCGGATCCCTGCCCATGTACTGCAGCGTGGCCGCGAACACGTCGACGGCCTGGTCGAGGAACGACACGCCGCAACTCTTCAGCTTCGCCATGTTGGCCGGATCGAACACCAGCGCCCAGCTGTCGACCGGCGCCTTGTCGCCGAGCGCCTTCTTCACGGCCTGCACGTTGTAGCCGATGCCGTCGGTGCCGTACGCCCACGGCACGCCGTACCGGTTGCCCGGATCGGCATCGGCAACCATCTTCATCAGCAGCGGATCGAGGTTCGCGAGGTTCGGCAGCTTCGACTTGTCGAGCGGCTGGTAGACGCTCGCCTGGATCTGCTTGGCCATGTAGTTCGACGTCGGCACGACGACGTCGTAGCCGGAATTCCCCGACATCAGCTTTGCCTGCAGCGTGTCGTCGCTGTCGTAGTTGTCGTAGCGGACGTGCAGGCCCGTCTGCTTCTGGAAGGTCGGGATCGTGTCCGGCGCGATGTAGTCGGACCAGTTGTAGATGTTCAGTTCGCCGGCCGCGTGGGCGATCGTGCCGGCAGCCGCGGCGGCAGACAGGATGGCGGCGGTCGCAAGGGCGCGGCGAAGCGTGCGGATTCGCATGACGGAGTCTTCCATTTCGGTGCGCGTGTCGAGCCGCGAGGCGCGGGTCGTGGCGCGATGGTTCATCGGATGAAGCGGGCGTGCGCGACCGTCGCTCGCGGCGAGCGAGCGTGGTGCACGGCGATCAGGAGTCCGTTCGATCAGGAGCCCGCTTGCAAGGAAACGCAGTGCGAGCCGATCCCGTCACCGGTCGGTTGACACGGCGAATGGGTCGAACGGAGTCAGGGAAAGTGGCGGGGCGCTAAGGCAGTAGCGATGCCACGTCGTCGGTATGGATCGCGACGTACGCACGCGCGGCGACGGCGTTGTGGCGGCGAACGGAGCGGCGGGACAGGATGGTGTAGATCGACAGCGGCAGGCGAGGGCTTGGGCCGCCGCCACTGTCGTCGGAGGACGCGATCGTAGCGCGCAGGTTTCGCGCATCGCCTCGTCTCCACCGCACCAGCGGGCCACGGAATCTCACGATTACTCTCGACCGGGTTGTTGAAAGTATTGAACACCTGACGATTCGCCGGTGGCTGCCGTTTCAGGTTTCGGTCATCGCATGCGCCGCGCGGCGGCATCGGTTTCGTGACGCGAATTGAAAGCTTGGCGGACACCTGAATCGCCGCAACATGACGCTTCCATGAATCATCAGGTAAATCGCTGTAAGGATGTCTCCGGATTTTCCCTAGGCGTTCGAAGGCCGATGAACGCGTTCGGGTGTGATGGCGAGGGTGGGTGACCGACTCGAAGTGATGAGAATATTCGACGGTTTTCTGCCGCGATCGTCACCGGGCGAGCGTCGGAAAGGCCGTCGAAAGCCCCCGGTGACAAGGTGGGCCAGGTCGGGCGCGAACGCGTCGGCCTGTCGCCCGTCGGCGAAAGCCGTTTCGCACAAGACGGGCCTTCGACACGCGTTCTCGACCGACGTGACGCGCTGCATCTATCTCGAACGCCTGCACTGGGTCGACGACGAGCCCATCGCGCTCGCGCAGATCTGCCTGCTGCCCGATGCCGGAATCGTCACCTTCGAGCAGGCGCGGCAAATGTCGACCTACGAGGTACTCGAGGGCGTGCTGGGCTGGCGCATCACGGATGCGGACATGTCGGTCACGGCCATTGGTTCTCCGATGGAGGTCGCAGCGCACCTCCGGATTGCCTTGCACGCGCCATTGCTCGTATTGCGGCGTACGTCGCGCCTGTCGGATGGCCGCACGTGCGAATCCACGGTATTCCATATCCGCCCCGAGCGTTTCGATCTCGTGGTGCGAAGCGGTGTGGACGCGAAGTTCGTCGGTTGAGGGGCCGTCGCCCCGGCGTTCTCCGGAATCAAGAGACGCCGGAATTCGAGGCCGACGGTTTGAGTAGTCCAGGCCTCAGGCACGTAGGGCAGCGGCATATCTTCCGATCAGATATCCATCGAAAAAATAACCATTTGGTACACGCATCGGCAGGCACTAAAGTCACGCATCCCGATGCCGGAGCGACACCGGCGATGTCGACGTTATCCGAGAAGTCTGCCAAATGAATCGCTTGATGCACTCAACGGTCCGCCGCGCCGCGGCCGCGCTGTTCGTAATCGGTCTTTTGCCGGCCGCCCACGCGGCGCAACCGACGCTGCGCGTCGGCATCGACGCCGAGTCGTACCCGCCGTTCTTCTCGAAGGATGCCACCGGCAAGTGGAAGGGCTGGGAGGTCGACCTGCTCGACGCGGCATGCAGCAAGCTCAATGTACGTTGCGAACTCACCGACATCGCATGGGACGGGCTGATCCCCGCGCTGCAGAACCGCAAGATCGACGTGATCTGGTCGTCGATGACGATCACCGGCGAACGGCAGAAGGCGATCGACTTCAGTCGTGCTTATTATGAGTCGCCGACGGTTTTCGTCGGCGCAAAAAGCGATCGGCGCCGCGTCGATTGCGCGGTGCCGGCCACCTTCAAGGATCGCGTGATCGGCGTGGAGGCGGGCACGAACTTCTCGGCGTTCCTCGATGCACGTTTCAAGCGCGACGCCCAGATCAAGGCGTTCGATAAATTCGACAACGCGCTCGCGGATCTGGTCTCGGGCCGGGTCGATTACGTGCAGGAAGCGAAGGGCTTGTTCACGGCCTTCCTGTCGTCGCGTGACGGCAAGGATTTCGAGGTCAAGGCCACCTGCGCGGACAACCCCGTGCTGGGTCTCGGCATCGGCGCGGGCGTGCGTCAAGGCGATGCATGGCGCGGCCGGTTGTCGACCGTGATCGCGCAACTGCAGCAGGACGGCACGTGGGATGCGATCACCGCACGCTATCCGAACCTGAAGGGTACGATCGAGAAGGGTCGCTGAGCCGATGACCGCGGACGATTCGCTGCTGGCATTGCTTGCGTTCGGCGACGGCGGTTACGGGCGCATCTTCGCCGGCGCGTTCGCACTGACGCTCGGCGTCGCGTCTGCGTCGTTCTGCGCCGGGACGCTGCTCGGCATCGCGGGCGCGCTCGGCAAGCTGTCGCGGCACGCCCCGCTCGCGTGGCTGGCACGGCTCTACACGACACTCGTGCGCGCGCTGCCCGAACTGTTGTGCCTGCTGCTCGCGTTCTATGCGGTCGCACCTGCGCTCGAGTCCGCGTTGCACGGCAGCGGCCTGGTGCCCGACGGCTTCGCATTCGATCCGTTCATCGTGGCCGCGTTGTCGCTCGGCTTCATCCAGGGCGCCTATCTGACCGACATCTTCCGCGCGGCGCTCGTCAACGTGCCGGTCGGGCAGATCGAGGCCGCGCACGCGTACGGAATGAGCCCGTGGCAAACGTTGACCCGCATCCGGCTTCCGGTTGCGGCGCGGCTCGCGCTGCCGGGCGTCGGCAACGTGTGGCTGAACGCGACCAAGGATGCGTCGTTCATCAGCGTGCTCGGGTCTTTCACGGATCTGCTGAAGGCGAGCCAGCTCGCCGCCGGTGCGACGCGGCATTACGTTTTCTTTTACCTGGTCACGGCCGCGCTGTTCCTGTTGTTGAGCGTCGCGTCGACGGGCCTTTTCGCGATGCTCGAACGTTACGTGAATCGTGGTACGAGGCGCGCCTGCGCATGAGTTTTTCGCTGACGTTCCTGCTCGACACGGTGATGCCGAAGCTGCTCGCCGCGGTGCCGAAGACCCTGGCGTTGCTGCTGTTGTCGGGTATCGCCAGCGTGGTGATCGGCATTCCGCTCGCGCTGGCGGCGGGTTCGCGTCACGCACCCTGCCGCTGGCCCGCGCGCGGCTGGATCACGCTGGTTCGCGGTACACCGCTGCTGGTGCAGCTTTATCTGCTGTATTACGGCTTCGGCCAGATCGTCCCGCGCGAATGGATGCGCGACAGCTGGGCGTCGCCGCTGTTGCGCGACGCGTTCTGGTATGCGGTCGTCGCGTTGAGCGTGAACGAGGGCGCCTATGTCGCGACGATCCTGCGCGGCGCGATTGCCGGGGTGCCGGCCGGCGAGATCGAGGCCGGCTTTGCATACGGAATGACGCGGGCGGGTGTACTGCGCCGGATCGTCGGTCCGCGTGCGTGGCGACTCGCGCTGCCGGCGCTCACCGGCGAAGCGATCCTGCTGCTGAAGTCGACCGTTCTCGCGTCGACCGTCACGGTGTTCGACGTGATGGGGACGGCCAATACGCTTCGTTTTGAAACCTTGCGCGTTTATGAGCCGCTCGCGGGCGCGGCGATCGTCTATGTCGTGCTGGTCGCGCTGCTGACGATTCCCGCCGCCCGTCTCGAGAAACACCTCAACCGCTACCTGACGCGCGAGCCCGACGATCGCCCGCCCGCACGGCGCCGCCGCGCATCGTCCGGCGCGTGGGCGGCACCCAACTGATGCCTGCTTTTGCACTGAACACGACGATGTCCGATCCTCGCCCCTTGCTGTTTTCCCTTTACGAACAGGCCAGCGTCGGCTGCGGCGGTGCGCCGAGCCTGTGGACCCATCCCGCCGACGAACGGCTGCGCGCGAACACGCTCGCGTTCTGGTCGAACCTCGCGCGTACGGCCGAACAGGCCGATCTCGACATGCTGTTCTTCGCGGACGTGCTCGGCCTGTATGACGTCCATGGCGGGTCGGCCGACGCGGCGGTCCAGTGGGCGGTCGAGGCGCCCGCGAACGATCCGATGATGCTGATTCCGGCGCTCGTCGCGCAGACCGAGCGGCTCGCGTTCGGGGTGACCGCGAGCACGACGTATGAACATCCATTCGCGCTCGCGCGGCGCTTCAGCACGCTCGACCACCTGAGCAACGGCCGGATCGGCTGGAACATCGTGACCTCCTATCTGACGAGCGCGGCGCGCAACTTCGGGCTCGACCGGATGATCGGCCACGACGAACGCTACGCACGTGCGGAGGAGTTTCTCGACGTGGCCTACAAGCTGTGGGAAGGGAGCTGGGCGGACGACGCGGTCGTCGCCGACAAGCGCGAGCCGCGCTACGCGCGCGGCGACCGTGTGCGGCCGATCGCGCACGAAGGCGCGCATTATCGCGTGCGTGGCCCGCACGTCTGTGCGCCGTCGCCGCAGCGCTCGCCGGTGCTGATCCAGGCCGGCTGGTCCGGGCGCGGGCGTGAGTTCGCGGCGAAGCACGCTGAGGTGGTGTTCGTCGCGAAGTCGAATCCGCACGAGATTCGCACCGGCCTCGATGAAATCCGGCGGCTGGCGGTCGGAAACGGCCGGGCAGCGGAGGATGTGAAGGCGCTCACGGTGCTGCGGATCGTGACGGCGCGTTCGTCGGCCGACGCGAAGGAGAAGTACCACGCGCTGCAGCAGCACTATCACCTGCAGGCTCAACTCGTCAGCTATGCGGGCGATACCGGCATCGACATCGATCGCTATGCGGACGACGAGCCGTTGACGACGCAAACGGAAGGGCTCACGTCCTACGTGGTGCGGCCGGACGGCAGCGGCAAGCCGCTCACCGCCGGCGACGTGCGGCGCAAGTTCGCGAATGTCACGCGCGGCACCGACCTGATCCTCGTCGGCTCGCCCGACGAAGTCGCCGACCAGCTCGCCGAGCATGCGCGGCAATCGACGACGAGCGGCTACATGCTCAATCCGCTCATCAGCCCGGGTACGCTCGACGATTTCGCCGAACTGATCGTGCCGGAACTGAAAAAGCGCGGTCTTTACCGAGCGACGCCGGCGAGCGGCACCTTCCGTTCACGGCTGAGCGGAAGGGACCGCCTGCCCGACACCGCCTATGGCGCTTCGTTCCGGTTTCCGGTGCCGGAAGCGGGCTGACGAGCCGATCAATACCGGACGACCCTCAGTGGAGTTGCGTGACATGACCCACGACGACCTGTTTCTCCTGCAACCGCATCGCGCCGTCCGGAATCTTCGGTATGAATAGCGCGACGAACGAGACGATGGACGTGACGCGCGACGATCGGCCCCATCGATCGACGTTACCGCCTGTCCTGAGCGCCACGGGCGTCGCGAAGCGCTTCGACGCGACCGTCGCGCTGGCGGCGCTCGACCTGTCGATCGGCGCCGGCGAAGTCGTCGCGTTGATGGGCGCGAACGGCGCGGGCAAGTCGACCTTCGTCAAGATCCTGAGCGGCGCGCTGCAAGCGGACGGCGGCACGCTGACGCTGCGCGGCGAACCCTATCGGCCGGCGTCGCCGCACGCGGCCAAGCGACTCGGCGTCGCGACCGTGCACCAGTCGGTGGCCGACGCCGTCGTGCCGACGCTGTCGATCGCCGACAACCTGCTGCTCGACCGGCTGTGCGACCCGGCCTCGCCGTGGCGCGCGCCGCCGGCCGCACGGCGCGCGGCGGCGCGATCGCTCGCCGCGCGGGTCGGGCTCGACGTCGACCTGGCCGCACCGCTCGCCTCGCTGTCGCTGGCCGACCAGCAGCGCGTGACTTTGGCGCGTGCGCTGGCCGGGCAGCCATCGTTGCTGATTCTCGACGAGCCGACCGCCAGCCTGTCGGCGGCGGAGGCCGAGCGGCTGTTCGTGCTGGTGGACGCGTTGCGCCGCGACGGCGTCGCCATCCTGCTGGTGTCGCATCGGCTCGGCGATTTGCGCCGCATCGCCGATCGCGCGGCGATCGTCCGCGACGGGCGGATCGTCGCCGACCTGGCCGCGCCGATCGATTTCGACGCCGCGGTGGAAACGATGATCGGCCGGCCGTTGCCGCGTACGCGTGCACCGGCGCCGGAGCGTGCCGGGCTGGCCGGAGCCGGGGTAGGCTCAGGCTCAGGCCCAGGTTTCAGCGTGCGGCAGATGCGGCTGACGCCGACCAGTACACCGTTCGACCTCGATGTCCGGCGCGGCGAGATCGTCGCGGTCGCGGGCCCCGTCGGCGGCGGCAAATCGCGCTTCGCGCGGACGATCTTCGGCGCGGTGCGGGCGGCGGCCGGCGAGATGACGCTCGACGGGCGGCCGTGGCGGCCACGTTCGCCGGCCGACGCGATTCGCGCCGGCGTATTCCTGGCCGGCGAGGACCGCTGGCGTACGTCGTTGTTTCCCGACAGCGTTCCGTTCGCGTCGATCGCGGGCACGATCGGCTTTCCGTTCCTGTCGCGCTGGTTCGCGAGCGGCGCGGTGCGCCGGGCGCGCGAACGCACGGCGGCCGCGACGGCGATCGCGCGGTTCGGCATTCGCTGCGACGGGCCCGACGATCGCGTCGCCCACCTGTCGGGCGGCAACCAGCAGAAGGTCGTGCTCGCGCGCTGGCACGCCGAGCCGGCGCGGCTGTTGCTGCTCGACGAGCCGTTCCAGGGCATCGATGCGGGCGCGCGCGCCGATATCGTCGATACGCTGCGGCGTCATGCGCATGAGCGCACGACGATCGTGTTCGTCAGCGATCTCGAGGAAGCGGCCGAGATCGCCGATCGTATCGTGCGGTTCGATCGCGCGACGCTGGATTGCCCGCCTCCCCCTTCTTCCATCGTGCGTGCCTGCTCATGAAACCCGTGACTTCTTCCGCTGTCCGCCATGCCGCATCCGTCGAACGGTCGTCGCGCCCCGGGCCGGCGCGCATCCGCGATGTGCTTGAACGGACGGGCATCCTGCTCGTGCTGGGCGTCCTCGTGGTCGTGTTCGCGCTCAGGGAGCCGGCGTTCCTGAACGTCGACAATCTGTTCAGCATCCTGCAGGCGGTGTCGATCGTCGCGTTGCTCGGCATCGGCGTGACGGTCACGCTCGCGGCCGGCGGCTTCGACCTGTCGGTCGGCAGCGTGGCCGCGACCGCGCAAATGGCCGCGAGCTACGTGCTGGTGGTCTGGCACGGCAGCGCATGGGCGGCCGTGCTCGCCTGCGTCGTGCTTGGCGTGGCCGCCGGCTTGTTCAACGGCTTGCTGATCACGCGGCTGCGCGTACCCGACCAGCTCGCGACGCTCGGCACGCTGTTCCTGCTGGCCGGCCTGCAGTTGATCCCGACCGGCGGCCGTTCGCTCGCGACCGGCTCCGTGCTGCCCGACGGCACGGACGCGACGGGCGTGTTCCCCGATGCGTTTCTCGCGCTCGGCCGGTTGCGCGTGTTCGACGTCGTACCGCTGCCGGTCCTGCTGCTCGCGGCGGTGACGGTGCTGGCCTGCATCACGATGGAAGCGACGCGCTGGGGCCGCGTGATCTATGCGATCGGCGGCAACGAAACGGCCGCGCGGCTGGCCGGCGCGCCGGCCGCGCGCTACCGCGTCGCCGCGTATGTCGTGTCGGGCGCGATCGCGTCGCTGGGCGGCGTGCTGATCGCCGCGCGGGTCGGCCGCGGCGACGTGAGCGCGGGCCACTCGCTGCTGCTCGATGCGGTGGCGGCGGCGCTGATCGGTTACGCGGTGTGGGGCGCGAAGCGGCCCAACGTATTCGGCACGGTCGTCGGGGCGGTGTTCGTCGGCGTGCTGCTCAACGGGCTCACGATGCTGAACGCACCCTACTACATGCAGGATTTCATCAAGGGCGTCCTGCTCGTGCTGGCCCTTGCATTTACGTTCGGCATCGGTCGCCGTACCGATGCCCGGGCGTGACGCGTGAGGTCGCCGAGACCAGGATCGGGCTCCCACGGTTCGGAGAATCTTCACGCAGGACGGTTTGTTATCCAAAATAATATCCATTGCTGAATCGGTCGGTTTGAATTCGCGTGGTGCGCTGATAGATTGAGCCGATATCGTCCTATGTGGAGACAGACACGCCATGCGCTCGTTGCTTCGCCGAAAGTCGCGTATCGAACTGAAACTCGGTGCACTCGTGCTGGGCACCGCGCTCGTGTTCGGTGTGCCCACGGCCCACGCCGGTCCGCTCAAGGGGGCGCCTGCGCCGTTCGACAAGGGCGGCGTGAAGATCGCGCTCGTCAACTACCTGTCGACCGGCGATTTCTTCCAGGCCTACGAAGCCGGCGCGCAGAAGCAGGCACGGGCGCTCGGCGTCGACCTGCGCATCTACGAAGGCCGGCAGGACGCAGCCGAGCAGCGTGAGCAGATTCAGCAGGCGATCAGCATCGGCGTGTCTGCGATCATCGTCAATCACGGTTTGCCGGAATCGCTGAAGGACGTCGTTCAGCGCGCGCTGGACAAAGGCATCAAGGTTGTCGCGTTCGACGTCGATCTCGCCAATCCGAAGGTGCCGCAGATCGAGCAGAACGATCGCGACCTGGCGAACCTGCTGCTGGATCAGGCCGTGAAGGACAACGGCGACGCGTTCGCGGCCGGGTACGTGTACGTGGCCGGATTCGCGCCGCTCGACCGGCGCGATGCCGCGTGGCGCGATTTCAAGCATGCGCACCCGAAGGTGCAGGAGAAGGCGCGCTGGGGCACCGTCGACAATCCGATCGCGCAATCGGTCGCGAACCAGGCGGCGGCCGTGTATCGCGCGAATCCCGACATTCGCGTCGTGTTCGCGCCGTACGACGAGTTCGCGCGCGGCGCGAAGCTCGCGGCGGACGAGGCCCGGCTCTCGTCGAAAATCCGCATCTACAGCGCGGACGTGTCGACGGCCGACATCGAGGCCATCCGCGCGCCGAACAGCGCGTGGGTCGCGACGGCCGCGACCAATCCGGCGGTCGTCGGCGCGGTGTCGGTGCGGGCCGCCGCGCTGCTGGTCGCAGGGCAGGACCCGGGCGCGCGCATCGCAGTGAAGCCGACGCTGATCACGCGTGACGATCTCGTGAAGAACGACATTCATACCGTGGCCGAACTCGCCGCGAAGTTTCCGGCGTTCCGCGCGAGCGGCGCGGCGACCGCCGCATGGATTCCGGCGGTCGACTGAGCGCCTCGGCGCGTAGCGCGCGACGATCACATTCTCGAGACGCGGACACTGAAGATGGCCGCGCACGCGCCCGGTCGCGGCGGCGTGCGCGAGATTCGGATACCTGGTGAGGTCGAGTGCCAACTTTCTGCGACATCTGCGGACGATGGCGGAACTGCTGTGCCTGTCGTGGCTGGCAACGGACGAACGGACATTTTTGTATATCCAGATGATGACGGGAAAATCGCGCAAGCAGGGCTGCTTGTGCCGGCCATGACGTACGCGAAGTGATGGGACTATTCGACGGTTTGCCGCCCGGATCGCCGCGAACGATCATCGGAAAGCCAGTCGAAAGACCGGGGTGACAAGGTTTGTAAAGTCGGACAGAATGCGTCGGCCTGTCGTGCGTTGGTGAAAGTCGTTCCGAAAAAGACAACCATCCGATCATCCCGACTGGGGGGCCCGCGTTATGTCCCATCCCGTGTTTCTCGAGAGCCCGCCGTGGCCGCGCATGCCTGAAGGGCGCCAAGGCGAATTGAATGCCTATTTCGCGGCGGGCGGCCCGTCGCTCGAAGCGAACGCGGTCATTCCGCTGTTCTGGCGCGTGCTGTTCGGGCCCGACGACGTGCGCTTCGCGTATCGCATCGACGATTTCGACCCGGAAGACCAGGCTGACGAGCTCGACGAATATCTGGAAGGTGCGACGCCCGAGGAGCGCGACGCGCGCTATCCGTATCTGGTCACGACGAAGGCGAGCGCGCTGGCGCGCGCAGCCGCGCGCCGGGGCAACCTCGTCGATCTGCTCGGCGCGCGCTACCGTTCGATCTACGATGCATTCGTCGACTACGTCGCCACCGCGTTCGGTGAATTCGTGCTGATTCGCACGAGCGGATTGCCGGACGTGAGTGATACCACGGACGCATTTGCAACCGAACTTGCGCAGGTCGCGTTGCTGGAGCGGCAGAAGGATCCCGATGCCGGCCTGGCCCGCGAGATCCAGGAACTGCGTCGCGCGCCGGATGCCGACGCCGTCTGGCGAGTGACGGGATCTGGCGACGCGCATGCCGATACGCACCCGTGGCCGAGCCGTGCGCTGGTCGAAGCGTTTCCCGCTTGCGCGCCGCGCGCGCGGCGGGCGGCACCGATCCCGCGCGATCCGTCCGGCAAGCCACGCTATCGATCGAGAAACCGGCTGGACAATGTGCTCGAATGGGGCGCGGCCTGCCTCTTTGCCGCCGCATTCATCGGGACGTGGGTCACGACCAAGTCGATCTGGCTCGCGATCGGGGTGACCGCCGTCGTTACCGCGATACTCGTCTGGGGCATCGTGCGCGTGCAGCGCATCAAGTGATGCGCCGGCCGCGTGCCGTGTGGTCGCTCGCGTGCAGTTATCCTGCACGTTCGTCTTTTACATCGAGAGTGAGGCGTTCATCCGGTTGCGACGACGTGGTCTGCCGCAAATCCCGATGTAATCCCGGCAGGTCGTCCTGATTGCAGCCGATCGGCTCGTACGATTTTAATGAGCACATTTTCATTTTTTAGCGTATGCGTCGCCCTGGCCTTGGCCGTCGCGTGGTCGATCGTGTTTCTGACAAGCATGCTCAGGAAGAAAGCAGTCGCCTGGGGTGACGTCAAGACGTGGATCAGGAACGTCTTCGATTCGCTCGTCGGGATGGGGTAGCGCGACGCAGCCGTCCCGTCGCCCCTCAATCGCCCGATGGCCCCGGCCGGCTGAAGCGCTGCTCGACCACCTCGGTTCCCCAATGCGTGCCCGCGAATTCGCTGGTCAACGCAAAACCGAACGACTCGTACAGATGGCGCGCCGAGTCCAGCCCCTTGAACGTCCACAGGTAGGTTTCGCGAAACCGCTGCGCGTCGACGAAGCGCATGGCTTCCGTCATGAGCCGGCGGCCGATGCCCGACCCGCGCAGCGCGTCGTTCACGATGAACCAGCGCAGATGCGCGATGCCGGTTGCCGGATCGCCGTCGATCGCGAGCGACGCGAGTGTCCGCCCGTCTTCCTGGCATAGCCAAAGCGCCTTGCCGTCGGCCGGTAGCGCACCGGCGAACTCGGCCAGCTCGGTCGCCACGCGTTTTTCGAAAAAGGCACCGAAGCCCCAGTGTTCCGAATAAAAGCGGGCGTGAAGGCTCGTTATATCGCCGATGCAGCCCGGTTGGTAACCTTCTCGGATCGCTGGCGCATCGAGCGCGGCGGCGGGCGCTTTCGCGGCGTTGTCCTGTGCGAGCGCATCGGCATACAGCGCGAGCGAGCGCAGCAGCGCCTGCTGGTCGGCGGGCACCATGCGGCGCAACGCATTCGATACCTGGTCCGTCGCGAACGTGTCGATTCTCTTCTGGAGCTTTTTCCCTTCGGCGGTCAGGTACAGCTCGATCGCGCGCGCATCGTCGCTCGACACGCGCCGCTCGACGACCCCGGCCGCCTCGAGCCGCGCGAGTTGCCGGCTCGTGTTCGATTTGTCCAGCCGCAGGATGTTGCCGAGATCGCGGGCGTTGATGCCGGGCGCCATCCCGATCTCGAGGATCGCGTGGACGGCCGACGGCGCCCAGTCGCTGTCGGCCAGCGTCGCGCGCATGAAGCCGAGCTCGCGAACCAGTTTGCGGGAGAAGTCGCGCAGCTCGAGGATCGTGGCTTCGCGAGGCTTGGCGGGCGCGTCGATGAGGTCCATGGGTGGCCTGGAAAGGTTGCGGATCGCAATCAATAATAGTTGCGGGTCGCAACTTGATCAAGGCGGATTTTCATGGGGACGGGTCGCACTGCGGGAGGTGTTTCCGGGGGGGCCGGTGTCGGAGCGAGCCGGGGCGGCGACGAGTGGTACTGACGCGGATGGCGGCGTGCCGCGAACCGGACGCATACTGGGTGCATCCGGCCTGCCTGCCATGCGCGCACGGGCGTCGGCTGGCCATCGATCCGCGGCGGCGGACAACGGAGCTCACCATGAACCCTCTGAAGCCGATGACGATTGCATTGCTTGCCGGATGCGGCATCAGCGCGGGCGTGGCCCACGCGGCCGGCAGCATGGATGCGCCGCCGTGCAGCGCGGCGCATGCGGCGGACCCGGGCGGTGTCGCCGCGATGCCGGGCACGTCGGTACGCAGCTTTTCGACCGCCGGCTGCTCGGGCGCCGTGCTGCAGGGCGAGCGGGCCACCGCGACGGTCAACGGCGACCGGGTCGAGCTGCGGGACGGCACCGTCTATGTGAACGGCCGTTCGTACGGCGCCGTCACGCCCGCGCAGACGGTCGAATACGAAGCCGCGCACGACCGGCGCACGCTGAAGGTCGACGGAGTCGTCCGCACGCCGGTGCGCTGACCCGCACGCAGGTCAGGCTCGGGCGTACGGCAACCGCATCCTGTTTATTCGACCAGCGTCAGCCGGCCGTCGCTGAGCCGCACCTCGCGCCCGATCCACGCCGCATCGACGCGCGGCAGCACGGCCGACGGCTTGCGCAGTTCGCGCAGCAGTGTCGCGCCGTGCGACAGTCGGCCCCCCATGCGCGCGATCACGGCGCGCGCGGCCTGGTACTGCGCGTGCCGGCCCGGATCGAGCGTGTCTTCCAGCAGGATGTCGTGGCCGAGCACGCCTTGCGTGTGACCCGGATAGATCATGAAGCCGGCCGCCTCGTCGGTGCCTTCGCCGCCGTCCTGCCAGAAGCTGCCGTTGCGTTCGCGGCGCTCGGGATGCGGCGCGAACCACGTGCCGCGATCGGCGGCCGGCATCGCATGATGCAGCCGGAAGAACACGCGCATCAGATTGTCGCGATACCACTCGCGCACCTGCAGATACCAGCCGCGCATGCCGGGCGCGCCGAGCGTGTGGAGCACGCGAACCGGCAGCGGCCAGTCGGGAAACGCCTGCAGCGGGAGGTCGGTAGGCATGGGCCGCGTGGTGCCCGGATCGGTTTCCCACGGCAGGCGATGCGGGCTGTCGTCGAGCTGGCCGTATGCGGTCGGCGGACGGCCCCACAGTGCGCCGCCGCTGCTGGCCAGCGATGACGCGATGCACAGGTTGCCCTGCACGACGAACACGTAGAAGCGCGTGAACCAGTCGGCCAGTTGCTGGCCGTCGGCGTGCTGCTCGACGAGCGTCGCGAGTTCCTGGTCGAAGCGCTGCAAGCCGCGTTCGAGCGTCGGCAGATGTCCGCGCGCGACGCGCAGCATGCGCCAGAACACCGGCAGCGAACCCAGCAGCCGCAGCGGGCGCCAGCGCAGCGGCGGCGTCGCGCCGCCGATCTCGCCGCTGTAGTTGCCGGCCGACACGCCCCAGTCGGCGAGGCGGGCGAGGAACAGGTCGTTGTTGATGTACGACGCGCCGCCATAGAGCGCGGTGAATGGTTCGTTATCCTGCAGTACGCGGGCATCCCAGCGCGCCATGATCGCCGGGATGCTGCCGGCCGCGCGTCGTTGCGCGTACTCGACCAGCCGGCTCGGCTGCGGCGGCAGGATCTCGGCGATGTTCGCGGCGGTCAGGTGGCGATGCCAGCCGTAGCTGCTGATCGGACGGTACTGCAGCAGCCACAGCTGCCGGCCGTCCCATGCCCATTCGACGTCGCCCGGCACGTAGTGGAACGCGTGCAGCACGCGTTGCAGGAAGGTCCACAGCTGCGGCGCGCTCAGGCCGTGCGCGGTGGGGAACGTACCGCGCTGCCAGGGCTCGCCGAGCCGCGACAGGATCGCGCGTTGCGGGCTGGCCTGCCCGTCGGCGAGCGTTTCGAGGTGGCCTTCCACCCATTCGACTTCGACCGCCAGATGCCGCACGAACGCGACGCCCGACAGCACGGGCGTGATGAAGCGCTGCACGACCGCTTCCTCGAGGCCGCCATTGAGCAACTCGGCCACGCGCGCGGCCGCCTGCGCGGCCGGTACGCGCAGGAACGTCGTATGCAGGCCGGCGTTGGCCGCATCGGCCTGGTCTTCACCGTGGCTCGACGAGCGGACCGCCCACTCGGCATCGGGCTGGCTCGCGAGAAAGCCGGGCAGGCGCGGATCGTCGGCGCGGGTCAGCGACAGCGCGGGCGGCACGGGCAGGCCAGCCATCGTGGCCAGCGCCAGGCGCCCGCCCTTGGTATGCGCGACGAAGCCGGCATCGCCCGCTTCGAGCCAGTGCACGAATGCCGCCGGCGCGTCGATCCACGGATAGTGTCCCCAGCCGGCCTGCAGCGTGACGGTGAGGTCGGCGCGCGCGAGGATGGCCGACCACGCGGCGGCCTGGCGCACGCCGAGCACGTTGTCCTGGTCGCCCCACACGAGTTCGATGCGATCGGCGACCCACTCGAGCAGCGGCAGCGCGGTATCGGCACGCACGAGATCCCAGTGCGGCAGGAACGCACGGCAGCGCGCATAGCCGGCGCCCATGCGGCGGTACTGTGCGCGTGTCCACGTCAGGTTCGAGAACTTGCGGGCGAACAGCGTCGGGTAGTGCGCGAGCAACCAGTGGATGGTCTTGCGCAGCGGCTTCGGCGCCATCAGTTTCGGCAGGCGCCGTTCCCACAGAAATGCGCCAACGGGCGCGAGCAGCACGCTGCGGCTGAAGTGGCCGGGGCGTCGCTGCAACGCGTGCAGCACCAGCAGCGCGTTCACGCCGACCGCCATGATCGCGTGGCCCGGCTCGGTCATGTCGAGCAGCGCTTGCGCATAGGCGGCGAGATCCTCGCAGGGCGGCGCGGGGTTGTCGCCGAAACCCGGCAGTTCCAGCGGCACAGGCTGGTAATGCCGGAAGTGGGGCAGCGCATCGTCCCACCAGTCGGCCGCGCTGCCGTTACCGGCGAGGAGGTACAGGATCGGTTTGCTCATGGAGGCTTCGTCGGCGGGCGATCGTCGCAAGGGCGCGCGGTCGGGGCGGCGCCGTTTACGGATGCCACGGGTCGTGTCCGTGTTGTCTTGTTCGCGTTGCGCCGGTGCGAGTGGAATGGAAGGGCGGCCCGCTCGGCTTGATGTTCGATTATTGCGGGCATTCTACGCGAGTCGAATTCATGCAATTCGCGATGCATTCGGCGCTCG
Source organism: Burkholderia sp. AU15512 (assembly GCF_002223325.1). Classification (NCBI taxonomy): domain Bacteria; kingdom Pseudomonadati; phylum Pseudomonadota; class Betaproteobacteria; order Burkholderiales; family Burkholderiaceae; genus Burkholderia; species Burkholderia sp. AU15512. Next base: position 1,062,223 of record NZ_NKEX01000008.1, on the reverse strand, counting down.
GATTTTTCTATACGCGCTCGATAGGTGTGACCGGATGGCGATTGGGCGAAATGATTTGAAGTCGGTGAATGATCCGGTTCGAATCGCGCACGTCACGCAACCGGAGAAAGTAGAATCAGGCCGCCGGAATTCACCGAGCCGGATTCGAGGAATGAAAATGAAAAGACGCTGGATTGCGGGTGCATCCCTTGCGCTCGTCGCAAGCGGGGCATGGGCCGAGAGCTGGATCACGCTTGGCCCCGGCCCGGCTATCGCGCTCTATGTGGATCCCGCTTCCGTCGAGCGTCATCCGCTCAATTCGTGGGTGACGGTCAAGATCGTTTATGCCGAGCCGCGCCGTTACTCGGCGCCGTTTCCGGTGAAGCGCGTCGTTTCCGATTGGTCGTTCGACTGCGAGAACAAGACCTGGGCGATGGGCAAGACCAGCATGGCCGGAGCGCAGCCGGGCGAGGTCTACATATCTCGCGAAAATTCGGATGATTACCGGTATGTCGAGCGCGACTCCATTCAGACGCTGGTCATGGATTACGTCTGCGGGAAACACGGATGATGGAAATGGCGTCCGCTCGCCGGTGCCGGTTTGACGGTTTTCAGTTGAAGGCGGGTCAGGCGGCGTTCGATCGCCGGGCCTGACCGCACGCTTTTTTCCCTCGCGCACGGTATCGATTCGCTTGCCCGTGCCGATGCGACGCTGCACCGGCACGGAGACGAATCAGTGCGTGGCGCTTGCCGCGACCGCATCGGCCGGGCTGCCGGGCGGCTGGCCCGTCTGCCGGCGCGAGCGGCCCGAGCTGAGGTACGCGGCGATCGAGTCCTGCGTGATCTCGCCGAGCCACGCGCCGTCGGGGTCGAGCACCGGCATCCACGACGCGCTGTACTGGTACATCTTCGACAGCACGATGCGCAGGTTGTCGTCCGCCGCGACACCGGCCGGGAAGGGCGTCACGCGCTCGCCGCACACGCCGCTGCCGGTGCGCGCCGCGCGGCGCGTCACGTAGCCGAGCGCGCGGCCCGCGTCGTCGAGCACGGTCAGGTAGCGGCAGTCGGTTTCGTCCATCACGGCGAGCGCGTGTGCGAGCGGCGTATCGACCCGGGCCGTTTCGGGCTGCGTGGCGGCGTCGCCGGCCTTCACGAGCAGCAGGCGCTTGAGCGTGCTGTCCTGGCCCACGAACTGCGCGACGAATTCGTCGCGCGGCCGGGCGAGCAGCGTGTCGGGGTGATCGTATTGCACGAGCTGGCCGCGCCGGAACACGGCGATGCGATCGCCCAGCTTGATCGCTTCGTCGATATCGTGGCTCACCATGATCACGGTCTTGTTCAGTTGCCGCTGCATCTGGAAAAACTCGTTCTGGATCGATTCGCGATTGATCGGATCGACCGCGCCGAACGGTTCGTCCATCAGCAGCACGGGCGGATCGGCGGCCAGCGCGCGAATCACGCCGATCCGCTGCTGCTGCCCGCCCGACAGCTCGCGCGGATAGCGTTTCAGGTACAGCTTCGGATCGAGCGCGACCATCGCCATCAGGTCGCGCGCGCGCTCGGCGCAGCGCTTCTTGTCCCAGCCCAGCAGGCGCGGCACGACGGTGATGTTTTCCTCGATCGTCATGTTCGGGAACAACCCGATCTGCTGGATCACGTAGCCGATGTGGCGCCGCAGGTCGACCTCGTTCAGCTGCGCCGTATCCTCGCCGTTGATCAGCACGCGGCCGGATGTGGGGGCGATGAGCCGGTTGATCATCTTGAGCGTGGTGGTCTTGCCGCAGCCCGACGGGCCGAGGAACACGCAGATTTCCCCCTCGGCCACCGAGAGGCTCACGGCGTCGACGGCGCGCACGGCCTGGCCGTCCTTGCGCGTGAAGGTCTTGGTCAGTTTGTCGAGTTCGATCATGTCTTCTGGACTCCCTTCGGTGTCAATGCTCGCTGCAGCCTCTGCAGGAGCCGGTCGGCGACGATCGCGAGCAGGCTCACGAGCACCGCGCCCACCAGCAGTTTCATCATGCTGCTCTGGCCGATGGCGCGCAGGATCAGCGTGCCGAGCCCGCCCGCGCCGACCACGGCGGCGATCGTCATCACGCCGATGTTCATCACGACGGCGGTGCGCACGCCCGCGAGAATCACGGGCACCGCGAGCGGCAGGTCGACGAGCCGCAGGCGCTGCCACGACGTCATGCCGATGCCGGTGCCGGCTTCCTTGATGCCCGCATCGACGTTGTGCAACGCGAGGTACGTGTTGCGCATGATCGGCAGCAGCGAGTACAGGAACACGGCGGTGATCGCGGGGGTGGCGCCGATCCCCTGGCCGAAGCGCGAGAAGAGCGGGATCATCAGGCCGAACAGCGCGATGGACGGCAGCGTGAGCACGACGGTCGCGACGCCGAGCAGCGGCCCGGCAAGCCAGTCATGGCGATTGATCAGGATGCCGAGCGGTACGCCGGCCACGATCGCGCAGCCTACGGCGATGCCGACCAGCCAGATGTGCTGCAACGTGAGCTGCAGCAGTTCGGGCCAGCTCGACGCGAGATAGTCGAATACGTTCATCGGTTCTCCTTCAAGGCAGCTTGTGCGTGCGCAGGAACGCGTCGGCGACGTCGCGCGGCGACTTGCCGTCGAGGTCGACCTCCTTGGCCATCGCCTGCATCACGTCGTTGTCGAGCGCGGCCGACAGCGCATTGAGCTGCGTCGCAAGTTTCGGATTGCGATCGAGCGTGCCCTTGCGCACCACGGGCGTCGCGTTGTACGGCGGGAAGAAGTGCTTGTCGTCCTCGAGCGGCACGATGCCGAAGCCCTTCACGCGCCCGTCGGTCGTGTAGACGAGGCCGATCTTCAGCTGGTTGTTGTGCAGCGCCGTGTAGACGAGCCCCGGGTCCATCTGCTTGAGCTGCGCGCGGCTGAACTGCATGCCGTAGGCGGCGAGCAGCGGCTTCAGCCCGTCGGGGCGATTCGCGAATTCGGCGTCCATCCCGAACACGTAGTGCTTCGCGGCCGGGTCGGTCTTCAGGTGCTCGGCGAGCTGCGAGACGGTCCGGATGCCGGTGGCCTGCGCGAGCGGGCTGGGCAGGCCGATCGCGTAGGTGTCGTTGAGCGGCGACGCGTCGAGCCAGACGAGCCCGCGCGGCACGTCGAGCGCCTTGACGCGCCGGTACATTTCGTCGGGCGACAGCTTGTCGTCGATCTTGTTGTAGACGAGCGCGGCGGTGCCCGTGTAATCCCACATGAGATCGAACTGGCCGTTCTCCAGCGCGCTGCGCACGAGCGTGCTGCCGAGGCCCGAGCGGACTTCCACGTCGTAGCCGCGCGCGCGCAGGTATTGCGCGGTGAGTTCCGCCAGCACGTATTGCTCGGTGAAGTTCTTCGCGCCCAGCACGAGCTTCGCCGCGCAGGCCGGTGCGCTCGCCGCCACGCACAACGCGGCGACGGCGCACAGGCGCGCGAACGATCGAATGGTGCGGTGGAGCGTCATGCGGCACCTCCGTGGCGGGCGAGCCAATGGCGGCTGCCGGCCGCGACGAGGCCGTCCAGCACGAGCGCGAGGATCGCGGTGAGCGACGCGCCGAGCAGCAGCAGCGGCTGGTTGTCGAGATAGATGCCGGGGAAAATCAGCGAGCCGAGACTGTCCGCGCCGATCAGGTAGGCGAGCGGGGCCGTGCCGACGTTGATCGCCAGCGCGGTGCGCACGCCGCCGACGATGATCGGCAGCGCATTGGGCAACTCCACGCGCACGAGCGATTGCCAGCCCGTCATGCCGATGCCCTTGGCGGCTTCGCGCAGTGCGGCCGGCACGTTCTTCATGCCTTCGTAGGCATTGCGCGTGATGGGCAGCAGCGATGCGAGGAACAGCGCGACGATCGCGGGCACGTTGCCTATGCCGAAGATGCCGAGCGCGATGGCGAGCACGGCGAGCGACGGGATCGTGTTGCCGATGTTGAAGACCTGCATGAAGCGCTCGGCCTGATGCTGGAAGCGCGGCCGGCTCAGCAGCACGCCGGCCGGCACGCCCACGGCGATCGCGAGCGCCATCGAATAGACGACCAGCAGCATGTGCTGGCCCGCGTAGTACGCGAGATCGTCCGCGCGCTGGCTGAATGTGTCGGCGCCGATGCCGCGGGCGAGCGCCCAGGCGATGGCGACGATGGCGATCAGGCTGCCCACCAGCTGGACAGTGCGTCGAGTCATGAAGATACACCCCCTCAATCTCGGTGCGACACACGCACGGGCGCGCGCCGCGTGGACGCCGGATGGCGCCGCGATGGAAGTTCGTGATCCCGGCATGGCCGCGATTTGAACTGACGGAAACAGTCATGCCGGCCGCAACGAGGTGCGACTGGCGGTCGAGTGAACGCAATGCCGCGTTCGTCTGATTGTCATGTTCAGCCCGGCGGCGCCGTCATGGCGAGGCGCGTTCGAGCAGGGCACCGCCCCGTGAGGACGGCATGGATGCGGCGGGCGTGACACCTGCCGCTGGAGCCGGAGGCCCCCTTGACGTGGCGAAACGGATGCATGCGCAACGAATTGCGAAATGACATCACGTTGCACACGAGATCATGCATTTTGTGATGAAGTTGGGCCGAGTATAGAGTAATCGAATGATCGCGTCTACCTTGGGGAGCGATCGGGATTGCGTGCCGACGATCGCGCGGTGGCGATGAAGCGGGGAAGGATCACGCGTACGGAAAATGATTCGAATTCCGAATCGATGAGTGGGGCCGTCAACTTGAAGCGGGTTTCGCGTGCGCCCCGGCGTCGTGCCCGACTGTCACGCACCACCATGTCTCCACGCGCGCCGGGCCTATTCGCTGCCGTCCTGATCGGCGCGCGGCGCCCTGCCGGTCCAGCGTCGATACGCATGACGAAAGCTGCGCGGCTCGCTGTAGCCGAGCCGTTCCGCGATGGCCGCGACCGTCAGCTCGGGATCGTCGAGCATCCGCACTGCTTCGTCGCGGCGCACGTCGTCGAGCAGCGACTGGAACGTGAGGCCGTCCTTGTCGAGCCGCCGGCGCAGCGTGCGCTCCGTCAGGTGCAGGGCATTCGCGAGCGACGTCATCGACTTGAAGCGCGCGAGGTCGCGCGCCATCAGCTCCCTCGCGCGATCGGCGAAGCGCGTGCCGACCGACGCGGCCCACTGCCGTTCGAGCGCCTCGCACTGGCCATGCAGCGCATTGAAGCTGACTTCGTTCGCGAGCAGTGGCATCTCGGTGCCGTTCACCGACGTGAACACGAGCCGGTTGTCGCCCGCATTGAACACGACCTTGCAGCCGAAGTGGCGCGTGTAGTCGGCCGCATTGCGCGGCGTGCGGCGCGCGAGCTGCACCTGCTCGGGCCAGACCGGCTTGCCGACGAGATCGGACACGATCAGCCGCAGGCTCGACAGGCACATGTCGACCTGGAACACCTCGAGATCGGGCTCGCCGTTGTAACGGCCGATCGTCACGCTCATGCCGTCCGCGTGCGTATCGATACGCACATCGAAATACAGCCCCATGAACAGCGGAAACTGGCCCATGCACCGGAATGCCTGCATCACCGAGCCGCTGATCAGCATCGCGTAGCCGGCGAGGCCGAGCGTCGATACGTGCAGCCGCGCGCCGATCGACAGCCCGATCGACGGCACGCCGCTGCACTGCAGCAGGTTGTGGAAGCAGCGCTGCTCCTGGCCGCGATTCACGTGCAGGTTCGGCGACGCGACTTCGTCCGCGCCGAGCCCCGTGCCGTCGAGCAGCGCGGCGCCGTCGATATGCCGCACGCGGCACTCGTCCAGCGCGACCGCGATCGCGTGGACGGTGGCGGGAATGTCCTCCTGGCGCCCGGCCGGGCGTGCGAGGCCGAGCGACGAGCGCAGGCTGCGCTCGGCCCGGCTCTGGTCTGGATGGGGGCGGCTGTTCATGGTGCTGAAGAGGCGACGGGGTCGCGTAGAACATAGCCGGAATGTCCGCAAAACGCCAGTGCCGCACAGCAGCATGCATGGCTCGCGGGCGCGCCGCACGGCGGCGTGTCCGGAAATATCCCCTGATTACGTCCGCTTTTCTCATTCGTGGCCGATTTTTTGGCGCACCACACTTTCTCCCAGCCGTACGCCGCCGGCCGTGCCGGGCGAACGAGTGTTGAAGCCGTGAACGCCACCCACGTGAGGACAGCATGGACAACGACAGCCCAGGTCGATACGCATCAGCCGCCGCGACGCATGACGTCGGCGCGCACGCGATGCGAGGCGACGCGGACCCGCACCGCAAGCCGCACCTGCTCGGGCTCGCGACGCTGGTGATCTTCGGCCTCGCGTACATGCTGCCGATGACGGTGTTCACGACTTACGGGATCGTCACGAGCGAGACCAACGGGCACCTGACCGCCGCGTATGCGGTCACGCTGGTCGCGATGCTGTTTACCGCGCGCAGCTACGGCCACATGGCGCGGCTGATGCCGAGCGCCGGGTCGGCCTATACGTTCGCGAGCCGCAACTTCGGCACGTCGGCCGGCTTCATGGTCGGCTGGGCGTTGCTGATGGACTACCTGTTCATCCCGATGATCAGCTACCTCGCGATCGGCATCTACATGAAGCAGATCTTCCCGGGCGTGCCGGCCAGCGTGTGGATCGTCGGCAGCATCGTGCTGATCACCGGGCTGAACATCGTCGGCATCCGGCTCGTCAATCGCGTGAACCTGATCCTGATCGCGAGCCAGCTCGTGTTCATCGCGATCTTCTTCATCGCTTCCGCGCGGGTCGCGTCGGGCGAAGGGTTGTCGATGGCCGTCGCGCTGCCGTCGTCGGGCGATGCGCGCGCGATCTTCGCCGGCTCCGCGATCCTGTGCCTGTCGTTCCTCGGCTTCGATGCGGTCACCACGCTGTCGGAGGAGACACGCGAGCCGAAGCGCACGGTGCCGCGCGCGATCCTGCTCTGCACGCTGGCGAGCGGCGTGCTGTTCATGCTGGTCGCGTACGTCGGGCAAGTGGTGTTTCCCGACTGGCACGCATTCAAGGATCTCGATTCGGCCAGCCTCGAACTGATGCGGCGCATCGGCGGCGGCACGCTGTCGGCGTTCTTCGTCGCGGTGTACGTGGCCGGCTGCTTCGCGAGCGCGATGGCGGGCCAGGCGAGCGTGACGCGCGTGCTGTTCGCGATGGGCCGCGACCGCGTGCTGCCCGAACGCGTCTTCGGCCACCTGCATGCACGGTTGCGCACGCCGGTGCGCGCGACGCTCGCGGTCGGCATCGTGTCGCTGTCCGCGTTGTTCATCACGCTCGATCTCGCGTCGACGATGATCAGCTTCGGTGCGCTCGTCGCGTTCGCGGTGGTGAACCTGTGCGTGATGCGCAGCTATCTGTGCCGGCCCGAGCATCGCCGCCTCGGTGGCTGGATCACGTTCGGCGCGATGCCGGCGATCGGTTTCGCGATGAACGTGTGGCTCTGGTCGGGCCTGTCGCGCCAGACGTTCTACGTCGGCACCGGCTGGCTCGTGCTCGGACTCTGCCAGCTCGTGTGGCTCACGCGCGGCTTCACGCGCCCGGCGCCGACGCTGTCGATGAATTGAATGACCGGTGGCCGACTGCCGGCCGCCGGCTCTGAAACCCTGAAGGAGGAATCATCCATGAACGCTGTTGACGTCAATCTCGATGCGGACCTGCAGGCCATCGGCAAACGCCACCTGCTGATGCATTTCACGCACGCCGATGCGTATCGCGACCACGCGCTGACCGTGTTCGACCGCGGCGAGGGCTGCTGGCTCGTCGACCGCAATGGCAAGCGCTACTTCGACGGGCTGGCCGGGCTGTACTGCGTGCAGGTCGGCTACAGCCACGGCGCGGAAATCGGCGACGCGATCCGCGAGCAGATGGTGCGGCTGCCGTTCGCGACCAACTGGGGGGTGGGCCACGAGCCGGCGATCAAGCTTGCGCACAAGCTCGCGGCGCTCGCGCCGGACGGGCTGAACCGCGTGTTCTTCACGTCGAGCGGCTCGGAGTCGAACGAATCGGCGATCAAGCTGGTGCGCCAGTATCACCAGTCGCGCGGCGAGCCGCAGCGGCGCAAGTTCATCGCGCGGCGCGTCGCGTATCACGGCACGTCGTTCGGCGCGCTCGCGCTGAACGGGATGACGAACTTCCGCAAGCATTTCGAGCCACTGATGTCGGGCGTGCGGCACGTGGGCAATACGAAGCGCTACGGCCGCCCGGCGGGCGAGACGGAAGCGCAGTTCACGCGCCACCTGCTCGACGAGATCGAATCGCTGATCGTGCAGGAAGGGCCGGATACCGTCGCCGCGATCGTCGTCGAGCCGCTGCAGAATGCGGGCGGCAGCCTGACGCCGCCGGCCGGCTATGCGGCCGGGCTGCGCGACATCTGCGACCGGCACGGCGTGCTGCTCGTCGCCGACGAAGTGATCTGCGGGTTCGGCCGGCTCGGCGAATATTTCGGCTCCGCGCGCTACGGGCTGAAGCCGGACATCATCACGTTCGCGAAAGGCATCGCGTCGGGCTACGTGCCGCTCGGCGGCGTGATCGCGAGCGATGCGGTGGTCGACACGGTGCTCGACGGCCCGCAGCAGATGTTCCTGCACGGCGCGACCTACGGCGGCCACCCGGTCGCGTGCACGGCCGCGCTCGCGAACCTCGCGATCATGGAGCGCGAAGGCGTGCTCGAGAACGTCCGCAGCAATGAAGCGGTGTTCCGCCAGACGCTCGACGGCCTGCTCGAACTGCCGTGCGTCGGCGACGTGCGCGGCGACGGCTATCACTATTCGCTCGAACTCGTGACCGACAAGGCCGCGCGCCGCTGGGCGGCCGGCATCAGCGCGCAGGCGTTCGTGTCGACGCTGCTCGCCCCCGCGATCTTCGACGCGGGGCTGCTGTGCCGCGCGGGCGTCGATCACGAAGGCACGCCGATCGTACAGTTCTCGCCGCCGCTCGTGATGTCGCGCGACGAGATCGTGTGGTTCGTCGCGAAGATCCGCGATATCCTCGTCGACAGCTTTGCGCGGGCGACGCGCTGAGCGGGGCGGCCTTCATTTCAGGAGCACTCGATGAGAACGTCACAACAGTCCTATATCGACGGCCAGTGGCTCGATCCGGCCGACGCACGATCGATCGACGTGATCGACCCGGCCACTGCACGGCCATATGCGCAGCTCAGGATCGGCGGCGCGGCCGACGTCGACCGCGCGGTCGGCGCGGCGAAGCAGGCTTTCGACACGTATTCGCGCTGGCCGGTGGACGAGCGCGTCGCGCTGCTGCGGCGCGTGCTCGAGATCTACCAGCGCCGCTACGAGGAGGTGGCGCAGACGATCAGCCAGGAGATGGGTGCGCCGATCGCCTTCGCGCGCGCGGCGCAGGCCGCGGTCGGCACCGCGCACCTCGAACAGACGATCCGCGCGCTGCAGTCGTTCCGTTTCAGCACGCAGACTGATTCGCTGCTGGTGTCGCACGAGCCGATCGGCGTGTGCGCGCTGATCACGCCGTGGAACTGGCCGATCAACCAGATCGTGTGCAAGGTCGCGCCGGCGCTCGCGGCCGGCTGCACGATGGTGCTCAAGCCGAGCGAGATCGCGCCGTTCAGCGCGATCCTGTTCGCGGAGATCCTGCACGAAGCCGGCGTGCCGCCCGGCGTGTTCAACCTCGTGCACGGCTACGGGCACGAAGTGGGCGACGCGCTGTCGCGGAATCCGGATGTCGACATGGTGTCGTTCACGGGTTCGACGCGCGCGGGCGTCGAGGTCGCGAAGGCCGCCGCCGATACCGTGAAGCGCGTGCACCAGGAACTCGGCAGCAAGAGCCCGAACCTGATCCTGCCCGATGCCGATATCGAGGATGCGGTCACAGGCGGCGCGCGCAGCTGCTTCGGCAACAGCGGCCAGTCGTGCAATGCGCCGACGCGCATGCTCGTGCATGCCGATCATCTGGCGCTGGCCGAGCAGGCCGCGCGGCGGGAGGCGGAGCGCACGGTCGTCGGCGATCCGCGTTCGGCGGAAACCGGTATCGGGCCGGTGGTCAGCCGCACGCAGTTCGACCGTATCCAGCACTTCATCCGGCTCGGGATCGAGGAGGGCGCGACGCTCGTCGCCGGCGGGCCGGGGCGTCCGGACGGGCTTGGTGACGGGTTCTACGTGCGGCCGACGGTTTTCTCGAACGTCACGCCGGACATGACGATCGCGCGTGAGGAAATCTTCGGGCCGGTGCTGGCGATCATGACCTACCGCACCGAAGAAGAAGCCATCGCGCTCGCGAACGATTCGGTCTACGGGCTCGCGGCCTACGTGCAGACGAAGGATATCGAGCGTGCGCGCAGAGTGGCGGCGCGGTTGCGGGTCGGCAACGTCCACATCAACTACCCGGCATGGAATCCGGCCGCGCCGTTCGGCGGCTACAAGCGCTCCGGCAACGGCCGCGAGTATGCGGAGTTCGGCCTCGTCGAGTATCTGGAGACGAAGGGCACGACGGGGTACGCGTGAGCATCCGTACGATGCGGCGCCCGCCCGGGTGATTCGCGGCGCGCGTGCGCGATTGCCTGCGCCGCTCGCGGCGGCCGGCCGCCACGGCCACGCACGGTTTCGGCAGTTACCGCGTGGCTGAAACTTCCCGTGCGCTGCGAAGCACGCGGCGTCGCGCCGACGCCGCGCTTGCCGGCAATCAGTCCTCGTCGGGATCCGTTGCGCCCGCATCGGATCCCGCAACGGGCGCGGCGGCCCGCCGGCGGATCTCGGAATCGAGGATCAACCGCCCGCGCAGCTTGCCCTTCATCCGCTTCACATGCTTGGGCGCCTCGGTCATGTGCTCGACCATCAGCGCCCGGACGCGCTCGGCATCGCGCTCGCGCGCGGCCTGCAGGATCGCCTTGTGGATCGACACGTTCGCTTCGCCGAAGCGCTTGTGCTCCACGAGCGGCGTATCGTTCCGAAATTCGATCAGCTGCCGGATCATCTCGTTGATCAGCTCGCAGCTGAAGCGCAGGAACGGGTTCGGGTTCGCGGCCGCGAGGATGTCGTGGAACGTCGTGTCCTCCTGGCGCTGGCGCAGCATGTGCCCGCGGTCGTGCACGCCCGACGCGCCGTCGCAGCACGCGATGTTCGCCTCCAGCGCCGCGAAGTCGCGCTCGCCCAGATGCGGCACGGCACCGGCCGCCAGCTCGGGTTCGAGCAGCTTGCGCACGGTGTAGATGTCGTCGATCGTCACGTCCTTGAAGAACAGGTAGTTCTGCAGCAGCTGCAGCGTGCGGTCGAGCGGCACCTCGACGACCATCCCGCCGCCGGACGGCCCCGTGGTGACCTTGATCAGCCCTTGCACCTCGAGCGACTTCAGCGCCTCGCGGATCGTGCTCTTGCTCACGGCATAGAGCTGCTGCAGCTCGGCTTCGCGCGGCAGGCGATCGCCCGGCTTCAGGTCCTTCTCGGTAATCAGCCGCTTGATCTCCTCGGCGACGAGGTCGGCCCGCTTCGGCTGCTTGATTTCGACCGCGAGGCCCGCCCTGGCTCGGTCCATGACCATCTTCACGACTCCTTTGTCTGACTCCGCGCCGCGTCATCGTCGACGATCCGTTCCGGCGCGGGTACGGAATTTTGCCTGATTGACACCAATTTTGATCAACTCTAGCATCGGGTTCATTCTATTTATCATGATAAATAGGATCAACCGGCGGCGCGCATCCTGCAGGGCGTGGGCACGGTTTGGCAGTCGGTCGCATCGCGTGTGTCCCCCTTTATCAGGAGCGTCAACTTGAATCGCCGAGAACTGTTGAAACTGGCCGCGCTGTCGGCCGTGCCGGGTGCGCTCGGCAGCATGTCGTCCCGCGCCGCGTTCGCGCAGGGTTCGTCCATCCAGCTCGCATGCCCGGTGCCGATGTCGGGGCCGTTCGCGGCCAACGGCAAGTACGCCGATCTCGGCATGCAGCTCGTCGTCCAGCAGTACGGCAAGGTGCTTGGCGCGCCGCTCGCCTACACGGCGCTCGACACCGAGGGCAAGCCCGCGACCGCCGTGCGGCGCGTGCAGGAGATCGCGCAGCAGAAGGGCGTGCGTTTCTTCGCGGGCGGCATCCTGTCGTCCGAGTCGCTGGCGATGGGCAAGGAAGTCCAGAAGGCGGGCGGCGTGTTCATCACGACGGCCGGCGCGGACGAGATCACCGGCAAGGATTGCAACGCCGCGACGTTCCGCTGGTCGGTGCCGACCTTCGGCGCGATCGAGCAGACGGTGCGCCCGTTGACCCAGATGCTGCCGAAGGCGAAGCGCTGGTACACGATCACGCCGCAATACGTGTTCGGCGAGGGCCTGCTGTCGGCCGCGAAGGCGATCTTCAAGGAAAAGGGCATCGAGCATGTCGGCAACAGCTACCACTCGCTCGCCGAGAAGGAGTTCAGCGGCTACCTGACGAACGCGGCGGCCGCGCAGCCGGACGTGCTGCTGATCCTGAACTTCGGCTCGCAGTCGTCGGACACGCTGCGCCAGGCCGTCAGCTTCGGGATGAAGCGCAACTGCACGATCCTGCTCGCGTGGGCATCGGGCCTCGAGCAGTTCGAGGCGCTCGGGCCCGACATCTGCGACGGCGTGTATTTCGGCGCGCAGTACTGGCACGGCATCGATTCGCCGCTGAATCGCGACCTCGTGAAGCGCGCGAACGCCACGTTCAAGGCGAACCCGAACTACAGCCTCGCGGGTTCCTACATCTGCTCGAAGATCCTGGTCGATGCGATGGTGAAGGCCGGCAGCGCCGATCCGAAGAAGGTGGTCGCGGCGATGGAGGGCATGAAGTACGACGGCCTCACGGGCCCGGAGGAAATCCGCAAGGGCGATCACCAGGTGCTGAAGAACTACTACCTGCTGAAGGGCAAGCCGAAGAGCCGGATGAAGAACGCGGACGACTACGCCGACATCGTCAGTTCGGGCCAGTCGTTCCTGCCGGTCGACAAGACGAGCTGCAAGCTCGCGTGACGCAGTGCATGCGTCCGCGGCCGTCGCGCGCCGCGGACGTCCGTTACCTTCCTTTCTGACACGGAAGCCATGAACGTCTATCTGCTGCAGATCGTCAACGGCATCGGCGTGGGCATGCTGTATTTCCTGCTCGCCGTCGGCCTGTCGATCGTGTTCGGCCTGCTGCGCTTCGTGAACTTCGCTCACGGTGCGTTCTACCTGCTCGGTGCGTATCTCTGCTACCAGGCGCTGCAATGGTCGGCGAATTTCTGGGTCGCGCTCGCGGTCGTGCCGCTCGTCGTCGGCGCGTTCGCGTGGAGCGTCGAAAAGCTCGTGCTGCGTCATGTGTACGCGCAGCAGCACGAATTCCACATCCTCGCGACGGTCGGGCTCGCGCTCGTGCTGCAGGAGTGCGCGATCCTCGCGTGGGGCCCGCTCGGCGACAACGTGCCGCCGCCCGACGCGCTGAACGGCGTCGTGATCTGGGGCGGCTTCGTCTACCCGAAATACCGGCTGTTCGTGATCGCGTTCACGGCCGTGCTCGCCGCGCTCCTGTGGTGGGTGCTCGAAGGCACGCGGCTCGGCAGCACGGTGCGCGCGGGCAGCGAATCGACGGAGATGGTGTCGCTGCTCGGCATCAACGTGACGCGCGTGTTCAGCCTCGTGTTCGCGCTCGGCGCGGCGACGGCCGCGCTCGCGGGCGTGCTCGCCGCACCGATCCGCGGCGTCGACCCGTTCATGGGCATCGAGGCGCTCGGCGTCGCGTTCGTCGTGGTCGTCGTCGGCGGGATGGGGAATTTTCTCGGGGCGCTGGTCGGCGGGCTGCTGGTCGGCATCGTGCAGAGCCTGATGAGCACGCTGTGGCCGGAAGGGGCGCGGCTGATGATCTATGTCGCGATGGCGGCCGTGCTGCTGTTGCGTCCGAACGGGTTGCTGGGGAGGGCCGCATGATCGAATCGTCGAAACCGCTGCCGCCCGGGACGGCGGCCTCGTCACGCCCGCGGCCGTGGCGCGGCGCATGGCAGCGGCCGGAAGGCTGGCTCGCGGTGGCCGTCGTGTGCGCGCTGCCGGTTGCGCTGAGCTCGGGCTCGCTCGCGACCGAGGTGCTGGTGTTCGCGCTCGCCGCGCTCGGCTGCAACCTGCTGCTCGGCTACACGGGGCTGCTGTCGTTCGGGCAGGGCATCTTCTTCGGGCTCGGCAGCTACGCGGCGGGGCTGGTGCTGACGCACGGCGTCGCATCGGTGACTGCCGCGCTGGTGGCAGCCACCGTGCTCGGTGCCGTCGCGGCCGCGCTCGTCGGCTGGTTCTCGATCCGGCAGCGCGGCACTTATTTCGTGATGCTGACGCTCGCGTTCGGGCAGCTGTTCTACTTTCTCGCCTATACGACGCCGGACCTCACGGGCGGCGACAACGGGCTGCTCGACATCCCGCGCCCCGCGCTGTCCCTGTTCGGGCATCCGCTCGTCTCGCTCGATTCACCGTGGCGCTACTACTGCTTCGTCGCGGTGCTGTTCGTCGCGGTGTTCTGGCTGTTGTTGCGCGTGTCGCGCTCCGTGTTCGGCCGTACGCTGCTCGCGATCCGCGACAACGAAGCGCGCGCGGCGGCGGCCGGCTACGACGTGAAGCGCTTCAAGCTCGCGGCGTTCGTGCTGTCGGGTGCGGTCACGGGTTTGGCCGGTGCGCTGCACGCGTTGATGACGGGCATCGCGCCGCTGTCGAACATCGACTATCACACGAGCGAGATGATCCTCGTGATGACGGTGATCGGCGGCACGGGCAACCTGTTCGCGTCGGTGCTCGGCGCGGCGTTCTACGTGCTGTTCGCGGACTGGCTGTCGACGCTGTGGCCGCGCTGGCTGCTGCTGCTCGGCCTCGTGCTGATCGCGGTCAGCCTGTTCATGCAGCGCGGGTTGTGGGGACTGGGTGAACACGTCGCGGTGTCGCTGCGGCGCGGTGCACGGACGGCGACGACGACCGGGGAGCAGCAATGAGCGAAGCGATTCTCGAGGCGAGCGGCATCGTCAAGCGCTACGGTAAGTTCACGGCGCTGGGCGGCGTCGATCTGCGGATCATGCCGCGCACCGTGCATTCGGTGATCGGGCCGAACGGCGCCGGCAAGACGACACTGTTCCATACGTTGACGGGCACGCTGCCGATCACGTCGGGCTCGATCCTGTTCGACGGTCACGACGTGTCGCGCGAACCCGATCACAAGCGCGTGCGGCGCGGCATCGCGCGCTCGTTCCAGGTGACGAGCCTGTTTCCGAACCTGAGCGTGCGCGAGAACCTGCGCGTCGCCGCGCAGGGCGTCGAAGCGCGGCGCGCGCTGAATCCGTGGGCGGCGCCGCGCGGTGCGCTCGCGCACGACGGCATCGTCGACGACGTGCTCGAGCGGCTCGGCCTGCAGCGCTTCGCCGATACGGCGGCGGGCGTGCTGTCGCACGGCCAGCAGCGCCGGCTTGAGGTCGGGATGGCGCTGGCGGCGCGACCGCGCGCGATCTTTCTCGACGAGCCGACGTCGGGCATGGGGATCGACGACCTCGACGACATGAAGGCACTGATCCGCGGCCTGCGAGACGACTACACGGTCGTGCTGATCGAACACAACATGGGCATCGTGATGGACATCTCGGACACGATTACGGTGATGCAGCAGGGCCGCGTGCTGGTCGAAGGCAAGCCGGACGCGATTCGCGGCGATGAGCGCGTGCGCAGCGCGTATCTCGGCAACATGATCACGGGAGGCCGCGCATGATGCTCGACGTGAAGGACGTTCATGCCTGCTACGGCAAGAGCCACATCCTGCAGGGCATTTCGCTGAACGTGAACGAAGGCGAGACGGTGACGCTGCTCGGCCGCAACGGCGCGGGCAAGTCGACGACGCTCAAGACGGTCGCGGGCGTCGTCGCGCCGACCGGCGGCACGGTGACGTTCGCGGGCCGGCCGGTGTCCGGGCAGCCCGCGCACCGGATCGCCGCGCGCGGCCTGTGCTTCGTGCCGGAGCATCGCGGGATTTTCCGCCTGCTGTCGGTCGAGGAGAACCTGCGGCTCGGTGCGCGCCGCGATTCACCGTGGCAGCTCGACGACATCTACCGGATCTTCCCGCGCCTGAAGGAGCGCCGCCGCAACGGCGGCGCGCAGTTGTCGGGCGGCGAGCAGCAGATGCTCGCGATCGGCCGCGCGCTGATGAACCACCCGCGGCTGCTGATGCTCGACGAGCCGGTGGAAGGGCTCGCGCCGGTGATCGTCGAGGAGATCGTCGAGCAGCTGAAGCAGATCAAGGCGGCCGGCGTGGCGATCCTGCTCGTCGAACAGAACCTCGAAGTGTGCACGCAGCTCGCCGACCGCCACTTCGTGATCGAACAGGGCGTGATCGTCTACGAAGGCAGCAACGCGGCGTTCGCGGCCGATCACGAGGTGAAGGACCGTTACCTGGGCGTCGGTGTCGCGTAAGCGCCGCGCCCTTTCATTGCGAGGAATTCCATCGATGCAAGTTCAGGATTCGACACCGGGCGTCGCGGCGTCCGGCTTGCGCGTCGACGGCGCACGGCTGTGGGACAGCCTGATGCGTCTTGCGCGGATCGGCGCGACCGACAAAGGGGGCGTGTGCCGCCTCGCGCTCACCGAACTCGATCGCGAGGCGCGCGACCTGTTCACCGCGTGGACGAAGGAAATCGGCTGCACGGTGCGCGTCGACGCGATCGGCAACATCTTCGCACGGCGCGCGGGCGAACGCGACGACCTGCCGCCCGTGACGACGGGCAGCCACATCGACACGCAGCCGACCGGCGGCAAGTTCGACGGCAACTACGGCGTGCTCGCGGGCCTCGAAGTGCTGCGCACGCTTGACGATGCGGGCGTGCGCACGCGGGCGCCGCTCGAGGTCGCGGTGTGGACCAACGAGGAAGGTTCGCGCTTCGTGCCCGTGATGATGGGTTCCGGCGTGTTCGCGGGCGCGTTCACGCTCGACCATGCGCTCGCTCAATGCGACCGAGACGGCGTGTCGGTGCGCGACGCGCTGGCCGCGATCGGCTATGCGGGCGATGCAAACGACGGGCGCGGCGCGCATCCGGTCGGCGCGTATTTCGAAGCGCATATCGAGCAGGGCCCGGTGCTGGAGGCGCACGACACGACGATCGGCGTGGTCGAGGGCGCGCTCGGGCAGCGCTGGTACGACGTGACCGTGCACGGCATGGAGGCGCACGCGGGCCCGACGCCGATGGCGCTGCGACGTGACGCGCTGCTCGTCGCGTCCGATCTGGTGCGCAAGGTGAACGACATCGCGTGCGCGCATCCGCCGCATGGGCGCGGCACGGTCGGCTGGGTCGACGTGCACCCGAATTCGCGCAACGTGATTCCGGGCCGCGTGACGCTGACCGTCGACCTGCGCGCAGCCGACGATGCGACGCTTGCGACGATGGATGCCGAGCTGCGTGCGGCGTGCGCCGACCTGGGCGCAGCGGCCGGCATGCCAATCGACGTCGAGCAGGTCGTGTACTTCCCGCCGCAGCCGTTCGACGCGACGCTGGTCGAGCAGGTGCGTGCGGGCGCGCGCGCGCTCGGGTTGTCGTCGATGAACGTGATCAGCGGGGCGGGCCACGACGCCGTGTATCTCGCGCGCGTGGCGCCGACCGCGATGATCTTCGTGCCGTGCAAGGACGGGATCAGCCACAACGAGATCGAGGAGGCCGATCCCGCGCATCTGGAGGCCGGCTGCAACGTGTTGCTGCACGCGATGCTCGGCGCTGCCGGGATCGCGGAGGGCCGCGCACGATGAAAATCCTGATCGCGCGGATGAACCACGAGACCAACACGTTCTCGCCGGTGCCGACGCCGCTTGCCGCGTTCGGCCGCGACGGCCCCGACTGGGGCGACGACGCGTATCGCGCGAATCGCGGGATGCGTACCGCGATGGCTGCGTTCCTCGACGCGGCCGAACGCGAAGGCGCCGAGATCGTGACGCCCGTATCGGCGGCCGCGAACCCGAGCGGGCCGGTCGCGGCCGACGCGTATGCGGCGATCTGCGACGCGATCGTCGCGGCCGCGCCCGGCTGCGACGCGGTGATGCTCGACCTGCACGGCGCGATGGTCGCCGAGCAGAGCGCGGACGGCGAGGGCGATCTGCTCGAGCGCGTGCGCGCGGCTCTGCCCAACGCGCCGATCGCGGTCGCGCTCGACCTGCATGCGAACGTCACGCAGAAGATGATCGATCACGCGGACGTGATCGTCAGTTTCAAGACTTACCCGCACGTCGATATGGTCGAGACGGGCGAGCATGCGGCGCGCGTGCTGCTCGACCGGCTCCATGGCCGCGCGCGGCCGGTACTCGCGTGGCGGCAGCCGCCGCTGATGACGTCGACGCTGCGCAGCGCGAGCGCGGAAGGCGCGATGCGGCGCGCGGTGGAGGCCGCGCGCGCGGCCGAGGCCGACGGGATGCTCGCGGTTTCGGTGCTGCCCGGCTTCTCGCTCGCGGACATTCCCGCGCCGTGCATCAGCGTGGTGGTGGTGGCCGATGGCGACCGGGCCACCGCCGACGCCGTGGCCGAGCGCATCGCACGGCAGATCTGGGACGCGCGCGACGATTTCGTCTATCGCAGCGCGCCGCTCGCCGAATCGGTGGCGCAGGCCGCGGCGCTCGCGCGCGGCGCGGATCGCCCCGTGCTGATGCTCGATCACGGCGACAACTGTATGTCGGGCGGCCCGTGCGACACGATGGACCTGCTCGAGGCCGCGCTCGCGCGCGGGCTCGACGGGATTGTCAGCGGGCCGTTGTGCGACCCGCAGGCTGTCGCGGCGCTGATCGACGCGGGTGTCGGCGCGACTGTCACGGTATCGATCGGCAACCGCCTGCCGTCACACGGCGGCGTGCGGCGCGAGCCGTTTCGCGCGACCGGCGTCGTGCGCGCGCTCACCGACGGCGAATACGTGATCACGGGGCCCACTTACACGGGCCAGCGCGCATACATGGGCCGCACGGCCGTGCTCGACATCGGCGCGGCCACGCTCGTCATCACCGAGCGCACGCAGGAGCCGTGGGATCTCGGCGTGTTCGAGAGCGTCGGCGTCGATCCGCGCCGCGCGCGCTTCCTGCTGCTGAAGTCGCGGATGTATTGCCGGCCGGTGTTCGTGCCGATCGCGGCCGCGCTGGTCGAGTGCGACAGCCGCGGCGTGACGGGTTCGGACTACGGGCTGTTCCGTTACGAGCGGCTGGCGCGGCCCGTGTATCCGCTCGACGAGGTGGGCGAATGGCCGTCGTCCGGCGCGCGACGGATGGCGTGACGGAAACGGACCGGGCGCGAGACGCCGGATTTGCCGGCTTTCGGGCATCATGCGATGGCACCGACCCGTCGAGCAGCAGGGTCGATGCCATCCATTGTGTCCGCAACCGATCCGGAGAATCGACCGACATGCATTCGAATCCTTTTCGTCCGCGCAGCGCGCGCCTGCTCGCCGCGCTGACCCTCGCCACGACGGCCGTTGCTGCCCACGCCGCCGACTGGATCGTGTCCGGCAACGACGGCAAGTACCAGCGCGTCGAGGGCCGCGACACCTATCTGGCCTCGCCGCCCGCCGACACGCTGACGCTGCTCGACGCCAGCACGTTCCCGCCGAAGGTCGCATTGCAGGTCGACGTCGAGAACGGCATCCAGGGGCCGCCGCAGGCCGTCGCGATCGCGCCGGACGCGAAGCTCGCGCTCGTCGGCGCGCCGACGCGCTACGACACGGCCGCGAAGCAGCTCGTGTTCGACACGTTCCTGCAGGTCGTGAATCTCGACGCCGCGCCGCCGTCGATCACGCGCATCGAGCTCGGCACGCATCCGCAAGGGATCGCGATCGACCGCTCGGGCAAGCTCGCGCTGGTCGCGAACGTCGACGGCAGCGTGTCGATCCTGCGCATCGACGGCACGAACGTGGCGCTCGACGGCAACCTGAAGATCGGCAAGAAGCGGCTGGCCGGGATCAGCTTCACTCATGACGGCAAGCATGCGCTCGTGTCGTTGCGCGACGAGCAGGGCATCGCGGTGCTGAACGTCGACGACGGCAAGGTGACCGACAGCGGGTCGCGCCTGAGCACCGGCGTCGCGCCTTACACGATCGACGTGTCGAGCGACAACCGCTGGGCGGTCGTCAGCAACGTCGGGCTCGCGGGGCTGCCGGGCTATACGGGCACGCTGGCGGGCGACGCCGATACCGTCGCGCTGATCGACGTGTCGCGCGTGCCGTTCCGCACGGTCCAGTACCTGACGGTGCCGTCGTTGCCGGAAGGCGTCGCGATCTCGCCGAACGGCAAGTGGATCGCCGTGCAGGCGATGGACGGCTCGAACCTGACGGCCGACAACCCGGGCCGTCACAAGATCGGCAAGGTGCTGCTGTTCGAGATCCGCAACGGGCAGGCCGTGAAGGTGAGCGAGTTGCCCGGCGGAGAAGCCGCGCAAGGCATCGTGTTCACCGCCGACAGCCGGCACGTGATCGTGCAGTTCAACGTCGAACGGCAACTGGCGCTCTATTCGGTCGAAGGTGGCAAGCTGCACGATACGGGCAAGCGGATCGCGCTGACGGGCGGGCCGTCTTCGTTGAGGACGTTGCCGCGCTGACGCGCACGGCGTTCATTCATTCATTCGTTCCATTCCGCCAGTTCATGCGGCGCCCGGATTCGCCGGGCGCCCGTCAAAGCACACCTCCTGTGCGCCGCCGTTGCAACGCAACAATGGCGGAACTTTGTACCCAAAGCCACTTAACGCCGGATTGTTTAGTTAAACAAACTGAAAATTCGGGAAACTTCTTGTAGTGAATAAACAGTCGTTGCGGCACTGTAAGCCCCTGGGAAGCCTGTGACGTTCCAGAAGGCAGGGCGGTGGAGGCGACGGTTGCGGCGGCAACGACCGTCGCCGGGTGTTCGCATCTGAAAGTCAGCGTGACGTCGTTTGGGGGGGTAGCCGACGCCACGCCGCGCGGCATCGATGTGCCGCGCCGGGCCGCAAGCCGGGCGGCGTGCCGGATGATCATCGGCGCCGGATCAATCGTTTTAATTAACGGTACTAAACGAAACAATGAAAAATCCACGACTCTTGCTCGTCGCCGCACTGGCTTGCGCGGCATTGGCCGCGTGCGGCGGCGACGACGTGAACGGTGTCCAGACGGCCAGCAACGGCGCAGGCGACACGCCGTCGACCGTCCCGCCGACGGCGGGGCCGTCGCAACCTTCCCGGCCGGATCAACCGGCCCCGCCGAAGCGCACCGACATGGCGTTGACGCAGTTCGTCAATCCGTTGATCGGCACGCAGGTCAACGCGGATTCCGGCTACGCGGGCAACGTGAGCCCGGGCGCGATGGTGCCGTTCGGGATGGTGAATTTCGGGCCGAACACGCCGCGCTACGACTTCAACGGCTCGGGCGGCTACCTGTCGTCGGGCGGGGCGGGCGGCACCATCGACTTCTTCAGCGTGACGCACCTGAGCGGCGTCGGGTGTCCGGGGCAGGGCGCGGTCGCGATGCTGCCGACCGACGCGGCGACGGCCGTGGCATCGGGCGGCCGGCCGATCGGCATCGGGTACCGCTACGCGGATGAAACGGCCGAACCCGGGTACTACAAGGTGCGTCTCGCGAACGGCATCGTGACGGAGCTGAGCGCGACCGCGCGCGCCGGCATCGCGCGCTTCACGTACACGAACAAGGACAAGGGCTTCTTCTCGATCGACGCGAAGCTGAACGGCAACAGCGATTCGGGCAGCACGAAGGTCACCGCGAACCACGTCGCGCTGGCGCTCGCGAGCGACGGCAAGTCGATGAGCGGGCAGGCCGTGGCCCCGGCGTTCTGCACGCCGTACGGCACGGTATGGAATGCGCCCGTGTATTTCTACGCGACCTTCGACAAGCCGCTGCGCAAGCAGGCGGGCACCTCCGCGGTGAATACCGCCAGCAACGGCGCGGCGACGCTGCAGTTCGACCTGACCGACGCGGACCGAACCGTCACCGTGAAAGTCGGGGTCTCGTCCGTCAGCGTCCAGAACGCGCAGGCGAACCTGAAAGCGGAAGGTGAGAAGGTCGCGTTCGACGACGCACGCAAGAACGCGTCCGGCCTGTGGAACGACCGGCTCAACACGATCCAGATCGACCAGGCCGCGACGCCCGCATCGCTGAATGCGACGCAGAAGGCGAACCTGATGAAGTTCTACACCGCGCTCTATCGCGTGTTCGGCACGCCGACGCTCTACAGCGACACGAACGGTGAATTCCGCAGCATGCGCCAGCCCAGGAACGCGGATGGCAGCTATCCGAAGTCGGTCGACCAGACCGGCACCATCCCGGCGCGTGCGACGGCGAAGGTCAGTGACTACGCATTCCGGCGTGCCGACGGATCGCAGGGCGGTGCGGGCAACCACTACACGGGCTTTTCGCTGTGGGACACGTACCGGTCGCAGGCGCAGCTGCTGGCGCTGCTCGCCCCGAAGGAATCGAGCGACATGATGCAGTCGCTCGTCGTCGACGGGTTGCAGTGCGGCGCGTTCCCGCACTGGGTCGACGGCAGCGACGACTCGACGCCGATGGCGGGCGACAACGCGCTGAACGTGATTGCCGGCGCGTACAAGTTCGGCGCGACCGATTTCGACCTGGTGTCGGCCGCCCACCTGACGAAGCAGTCGGTGTTCGATCCGTCCAGCGCGTGCAACGATCGCACGAGCGCGGCGGGCCTGGCCAATTTCCTGACGGCCCACTACCTGTCGCAGAGCGATGACGGTCACTCGTCGTCGGCGACCATCGAGCGCGTGCTGAGCGACCGCTCCGCGGCCGCGTTCCTGCAGGCGCTGCCCGCCAGCGTGCTGAACGCGCCGTCGGTCGGCGTGACGCCGGACACCATCGGCACGCTGTACACGCGGGCCGGGTGGTGGCGCAACATCTTCGACTACACGAACAAGGTGATCGCCGCGCGCAACGCGCCGCCGGCCGGCTCGGCGCCCGGCACGCTGGGCACGCTGGTGCAGGGCGCGTTCCACGAATCGACGGAGCCGAACTACTTCTGGACCTTCGCACAGGACTGGAGCGCGCTGATCGACGCGATCGGCGGCAAGCAGGCGGCCGTCACGCGGCTGAACAACCTGTTTGCGATCACGACGCCGTTCTCGACCGTGCCGTCCTCCGGCAGCCTGAACGGCGGCGAATCGTCGAACACCCTGTACATCGGCAACGAACCGTCGTTCCAGTCGCCGTGGGGGTACAACTGGGCCGGGCAGCCGAGCGGCGCACAGTACGTTCTCCCGATCATCATGTCGAAGGCGTTCACGACCGCCCGCGACGGGTTGCCGGGCAACGACGACATGGGCGCGACGTCGAGCTGGTACGTGTGGGCGGCGCTCGGCATGTTTCCGGTCATTCCGTCGGAAGCGGGGCTGGCATTGTCCACGCCGCAGTTCAGCGGGATCACGGTGTGGTTCGGCAACGGCAAGACGCTGCGGCTCGAAAGCGACAAGCAGGTCACGATGGACAGCGCGGGGCGCCCGTCGTTTGCGTATGTCCAGTCGCTGAAGGTCAATGGCGCGGACTACGCGGGGTCATGGCTGCCGCTGGGCAAGATCGCCAATGGCGGCACGATGCGCTACGCGCTGTCCGCGACGCCGACGCAATGGGCGGCCGCCGATAACCTGACGCCGCCGTCCGGGCCGAACGCGGACTACACGCAGATGACGGCCGGCGGGTCGGCAGCGGCGATGCGCATGCGCGAGGCCGGCGCGCGATAAACCCAAGCGGGCACGACGCGCAGGGGCCACCCTGCGCGCCCGTCGAGACGACGCCATCCGGGAGCACGACACCATGCAATCGACATCGCGCCGGAAATTCCTGTCTTACAGCGCAGCACTCGCCGGTACGAGCTGGCTCGCCGGCTGCAACGGCGATATCGATCCGGCAGCGGGCGCCGCCGGCACGCCGGGCGCCGACGGTCCCGCGACGGTCACACCGACCGTGCCGGGCATGCCGACCGACCCGGCGCGCAGCCTGCTGGCCACGCAGGAACTCGCGACGAACTGGACGTTCGCATCGGCGAGCAGCCTGCCGGGCGTGAGCGGGGCGCAACTGTCGGGCGCGGCCGGCGTGACGGGCATGGCGCCGGCAACGGTGCCCGGCACCGTGCTGAACAGCATGATCGTCAACGGCAGGTATCCCGATCCGTTCTACGGCCGCATCGTCACCGACACCCTTCCCGATACGCTGAAAGACACCGACTACTGGTACCGGACGACCTTCGCGGCGCCGGCGCGGCAGCCGGGGCAGCGCCTGTGGCTGCGCTTCGGCGGCGTCAACTACTGCGCCGAGGTCTGGCTGAACGGCGCGCTCGTCGGCCGGCTGGAAGGCGCGTTCAAGCAGGGCGCGTTCGACATCTCGCGGCTCGTGCCGCAGGCGGGTGGCGCGGCCCATCTCGCGGTGCGCGTGGTCAAGCTGGAGTTCTCCGAAGGGCCGCTGCTGCCGAGCTACCAGAGCGGCGTCACGCGTGGCGGGCGCAACGGCGGCCCGACCGGCGTCACGCTGAAGAACGGGCCGACGTTCTTCTGCTCGGCGGGCTGGGACTGGCTGCCGACGATCCCCGATCGCGAGCTCGGCATCTGGCAGCCGGTGACCTGGTTCACGACCGGCGCGGTGCGCATCGCGGCGATCCACGTCGCGCATACGCTGTCCGCCGACCTGTCGCGCGCCGAGCTGCGGCTCGATCTCGAACTGGACAATGGCTCGGGCGCCGATCTCGTCGCGACGCTCGTCGGCACGATCGGCAACGGCGCGCCGTTCAGCCACGACATCGCGATTCCCGCGTCGGGCACGACGACGAAGGTGTCGCTCACGTCGTCGGAGATCGCGGCGTTGTCGATCAGGCAACCGCGCCTGTGGTGGCCGAACGGGTACGGCGAACCGACGCTTCATGCGGTGACGGTCGGCGTCAAGGTCGGGCGCCTGCTGTCGGACGAGCGCACGCTGAACATCGGCCTGCGCCGCATCGACTATGCGCGCGACATCGGCATGGACAAGCAGTTGAGCATCACGGTCAACGGCCTGCCGATCCTTGTAATGGGCGGCAACTGGGGGCTCGACGAAGCGCTGAAACGCATTCCGCGCGCGCGGCTGTTCCACCAGGTTCGGCTCCATCGCGATGCGAACCTCAACCTGATTCGCAACTGGAACGGGCAGAGCACGAGCGACGATTTCTTCGACGCATGCGACCGCTACGGGATCCTCGTCTGGCAGGATTTCTTTTTCTCGACCGAAGGAGACGGGTCGGGCCCGGCCAACGTGCCGCGCGATCTCGACAATATCCGCGACTTGATCGCACGCCACCGTCATCGACCGTCGATCCTGCTCTGGTGCGGCGGCAACGAAGGTGCGCCGCCGCCGGCACTCGTCAAGGGGCTCGACGCGCTCGTCGCCGAGCTGGACCCGCAGCGCCTGTGCCTCACGAGTTCGGCCGGCGATACGGGCGCCGGCGCGGTGAACGGCTATTCGTCAGGCGGGCCGTACAACTGGGCCTCGCCGCAGGCCGCGTTCAGCCGCGGCTACGGCACGACGTCGGTCGCGTTTCACAACGAAGTCGGTTCGCATTCGATCCCGACGCTCGAATGTGTCGAAGCGATGCTGCCGCCCGCCTCGTACGAATGTCCCGACGACTTCTGGGCCGATCGCGACATGAACGGCAACGGCGCGTACTACCCGGCGGTCGGCAAGCAGGGCGGCGCCGGCTACATCGCGATGACGGCGCTGCGCTACGGCGCGATCCGGAATCTCGCGGATTTCGTGCGCAAGGCGCAGATGATGAACTACGAATGCATCCGCTCGATCTACGAGGCGAACGCGGCCGTGATGATCGGCCCGGTGGCCGGGAAGATCACGTCGCCGGCGACCGGCGTGATCATGTGGATGACGAACCCCGCGCAGCCGAGCTTCGTGTGGCAGATGTACAGCCACGATCTCGACGCGCACGCGTCGTTCTTCGCGGTGCGGCACGGGTGCCGTCGCGTCAATGCGATTCTCGATGCGAGCACGGCCGACGTGACGATCGCGAATCACACGGCGGCGGCCGTCACCGGCCGCGTCGAGATGCGCGTGTACAACCTCGATGGCACGCTGAGCAGCCGGACGAGCGCGGATGTCGGCGGCGTCGCGAAGGCGTCGTATCGCGTGGTGGCGAACCTCGCGTCGGCGCTGGCCGCCGCGAAGTCGGACGTGTGCATCGTCGCGCTCGCGCTGACCGATTCGGGCGGCACTATGCTGGCCGAGAACGTCTACTGGCGGCAGCGCGACGGGGGCGACGACGCATACACGTCGCTCGACACGATGCCGGGCGCGGCCGTGTCCGTCCACGCATCGTCGGCCGAGGCCGACGATGCGACGACGCGCATCACGGTCGACGTCGCGAACCTCGGCGCCGCCGTCGCGCTGATGACGCACCTGCAGGTATTCGATCCGTCGACCGGCGCGCGTGTGCTACCGGCGTTCTACAGCGACAACTACCTGAACCTGCTACCCGGCGGGAAGCGGCAGATCACGATCGACCTGCCGCATGCGGGCGGCGCGCCGGTGTCGCGCGTCGCGCTGCGCGTCGACGGGTGGCGGCTCGATCGCCCGAACTGCCGGCTGGGGCTCGGCGGCGTGCCGGTCGTGTTCAACGAGCGCGCGCTGGCGGTCGCGCCGGCGGTGCCGACGTTCGCGGCCTGCTGACGGGGGTGTGGGCTGCGTGAGGGCGCGCCAAGCGGGAGCGAGCCGGTGAGGCGCCGGGTTGAAAGCCCGCGGCGTTCGCTTCAGGCAGGCTTGCCGTGACGGATCGGGAAACGTGTCGAGCCCGCGCGCTTACGGGCGCAGCAGATCGAACCCGCCGAATACGACGACACCGCTCAATACGATCATCGCGACGGAGTGCTGGCCGAAGTAGAGAATCGCGGCGGCAAGCCACGTCGTGATGCAGAAGGCGCCGATGCGGGCCATCGTGTGTTCCTCGAATACGTGATGAAGTGCGTGCGCGCCGCATGGCGCTCGCCGCTCGACAGGGCGAGCGGGGCACCGGCGGACGAAAAAGGCGACCCGCGCAGCCGCGACCGCGGCGCCGGCACGTGCCGCGTGCCGCGCCCGGAAGGGCGGGAGTCGAGGCCGGCGGCGTTGCGCGCTGGTGCCCGGAGGCGATTGGCGCACGAATCCCGCTGGCGAAGCCGCGATTTTACCAGCGCCGCCGGGCCGTCAATCTGGCCCTTTCGTGGCTAAACCGGTCGATCTTCGGCTAAATCAGTCCGGCCCCGATACTCAAGTTTCGTGTGACGAATGCCGTAAACAATCTGGAAGGCGTTTCCTCCTCCGTCACGACGCCTCCCAACACACGGACCGACACCATGCAGATCGACTTCTCCACGACGACGCGATCCCCGCTGGCCGACAGCAGCGCGAGCGCAACCAAGCCCGCCGCGACGTCGTCCACCGGCGACGCCACGAGCACCACCGGCACCACCGGCACGGCCGACGCGACCGGCACCGCCGGCACGAAGGATTCGACCGGCGCCACCGGCCAGACGCTCGGCGCATCGGGCGCGTCGTCGGACCCGGCGGTCAGCCAGTTGAAGGCGCTGATCGAGCGGCTGCAGAAGCAGCTCGCGGCACTGGAGCAGCAGATCGCGAGCGCGAGCCAGCGCGCGAAGGACGACCCGGCCGCGGCGATCGAACAGCAGTCGCTGAGCGCGCAAGCCAGCGCGATCTCGGGGGCGCTTTCGACCGCGATCTCGCAACTCGCGGCGGCGATCCAGAAATCGGGCGGCTCGCAGGCGGGCGGGCTGGTGTCGACGCAGGCCTGACCGGTCGCGGCCGCGTCGGCCGCACGCATTACAATCGCGAGCACGTCTCCCTCGACAGGACGGCTGAACGATGCATGCGGAATTCAACGACGACGACCTCGCCCGCTTCGAATCGCAAGGTGGCACGCCGCTGCCGGCGGCCGATGAGCAAGGATGGCTGGAACACGACGGCGCGCGCATCTGGCACGCGTCGTTCGGCCATGGCCCGGCGGTCGTGCTGCTGCACGGCGGCCTCGGCCACGGCGGCAACTGGGGCAACCAGGTGCCGGCGCTGCTCGCGGCCGGCTACCGCGCGATCGTGATCGACAGCCGCGGCCACGGCCGCAGCACGCGCGACGCGCAACCCTATTCCTACGAACGCATGGCCTCGGACGTGCTGGCGGTCCTCGACGCGCTGCACGTCGACCGCGCGCGCTTCGTCGGCTGGAGCGACGGCGCGTGCATCGCGCTCGTGCTGGCCGACCGCGCGCCGGAACGGGCGGCCGGCGTGTTCTTCTTCGCGTGCAACATGGACCCGGGCGGGACGAAGGAGATCGTGCCGAGCCCGCTGCTCGACCGCTGCTTCGCGCGGCACCGCAAGGACTACGCAGCATTGTCCGCGACGCCGGACCAGTTCGACGCGTTCGTCGCGGCGGTCAGCGAAATGATGCGCACGCAACCGGATTACCGCGCGCAGGATCTCGCGGCGATCGCCGTGCCGGTGACGATCGTGCTGGGCGAGCACGACGAATTCATCCGGCCCGAGCACGCGGCGTACCTGGCGCGCACGATTCCGGGCGCGACGCTGACGACCCTGCCCGGCGTGAGCCATTTCGCGCCGCTGCAGCGGCCCGAGCGGTTCAACGCGGCGATGCTGGCGTTTCTCGACCGGCTGCCGGGGTAATGCGCGGGACGACCACGGGCTGACCGTCCGGTCGAGATTCGGACGGCGCGCGCGGCCCGGCCCCGGGCGCGCGCATTTGCCGCCCGGGGTTCAGACCATCGCGTTGTCGGCGCCGGGAATCTCGTGCGCCTTGATCTGCTTGCGCTGCATCTTGAACCGCAGCCTCGAGAGCATGCCGTCCTCGTAGCTGATGCGCGTGATGGTGCGCACGAACTCGTCGTCCGGTGCGATCGCCTGGGCGCCCATGATCCAGCGCACGCCTTCGCGATAGTCGTAGAGCGACTTGTCGCCGATGTCGGCGAGGCAGAACGACAGCGTGGCCATCGCGGCGGGATGGCCGGCTTCGGCATGCTGGCGCAGTTCGTCGAGATAGCGATGGCGCGACGCGTGATCCTCGATGTCGCTGATGAACATCAGCATGCTCTCGAGCGCGTCCGTATGCCCCATCTCGTGCGCCTTGCGCGCGGCCTCGACGGCCTCGACCTGCATGCGCGCGCGCTCGGCCCGATCCGTGCTGGTCTGGCCGATGTGGTGGTACGTGTATCCCAGTTTATAAGCGGCCACGTTGCCGCCGGCCTCCATCGACTCGCGGAAGAAGTGGGCGGCGCGGTACGGGTCGGCCTCGACATGCGTGCCGTCCCTGTAGAAGCAGCCGAGCAGGTAGCCGCATGAATTGCCGCCCGCCTCGTAGCCGAGCTGGCAGATTGCAAAGGCATCGGCCGGGCGCCGGTTTTCATCCTCCATCGCGGTGGCGAGCTGGTTCCACGCGAGCGAGCCGGGTTCGTTCAGGCGCGCGGCTTCCAGCCATGCAGCGCCGCGCGCGTCGTCCTGGGCGAAGCCGAACGTGCCGGTGCGATGCGCGTAGCCGCGCAGGATCATCGCCGCCGTGCAGGCGCGTGCGTCCGACGCACGCTCGATCGCGCCGGTCAGCCAGTCGCCATGCGGATCGAGGGCGAGCATCAGCCGCAAACCCATCGCCATCGCGCGGTTGTCGTCGATCGGTCCGTGGCGCTCGGCTTCCTGGAGCCGCACGTATGCCTGTTCGTCTTCGTTGCGCATGAAGTGACTGCGCGCGAGCCAGTGCAGTGTCTCCCAGCGGTGATACGGATGCAGCGCGGCGTTCGCGCGGGCGAGCGTCGCGGTCATCGCGCGGCGTACGGTGTCGTCGTCGTCATCCGAATCCAGCGTCTCGCCGTAGTACTCGTCGCGCCAGATCTCGTGGCGCAGCCGGTCCTTCTCGACCGCGTCGAGATGCGCGCACGCATCGGAATCGATGAAGGCGCGGACGTGGTCGTGCGAGCCGCCCCAGCGCGGCTGCATGTACCAGATGAACGTGCGCATCGAGAAGTACTGGGTCGGGTGGATATGCAGCGTCGCCTCCATCCAGTACCACTTTTCCTTGCGCAGCTTCTTGCCCGGGACGGGGCCGGGCAGCGCGTCGGGAAATTCCGCCGGGCAGGCGACCGGCTGGTCGGGATTCAATCCCGAGCGCACGAGCATGCGCTGCAGTTCGGCGCGCGTGGCTTCGTCTTCGGCGCCGACGTTCAGGTGCAGTTCGGTGACGGGCCAGCGGCGCTCGCGCACGAGCTGCGTGAGCCACTCGGGCTCGCCGAACGACGACACGCTCGTGAAGATCACCTTCGGCGCGCTCCACATCGTCGGCGCGAGCACCAGCGCGCGCAGCGCCGCGACGATCGTCAGCGCCGCGCACGCATGCGCGCCGATCCAGCCGGCTTCGGTCACCGTCTCGGCCCAGCCGCCGCCGCGATACTCGTACGCCCAGTGGTGCCAGTAGTGCGCTTCGCACAGCCACGCATGCGCGGAGCGCGGATTCGCGGCCTGCCATGCGCGCAGGCGCGCGAGGCCTTCGGCGCCGGCTTCGATGCAGGGTTGCACGTCGGCCGGCAGTGCGTCGACGTACCGCGCTTCGGCGGTGCGGTCGGCGAAGCTGGCGGCGAGCGCGGCATCGAGCTGCGTGTCGAGCGCGGCAAACTCGCCTGCGCGCAGCAGCGCGTCGACGTCGCAGATGAACCAGCGGGATTTCGCGGGCGGAATCAGGTCGGCGGAAACGGAGGACATGTCGGTGTCGGCGGTCATGACGAAACGGGTTGGGGATCGAAGATGCGGTAGCGCTTCCACGGCAGTGAAAGCCAGTTTCCGGACGGATTGCGCAGGTGCTCGCGCACTTCCTGGGTCGCACGCGACGACGCGGGGCCGTCCTGGCCGCTGCCGCGCAGCCAGTGCTGGCGCGCGCGTGCATATGCGAGCCCGAAGTCTTCCCAGCTGTCGAAGCTGTCCTGCGCGCGCTGGGCATTGAGCAGCAATACCACCCACGCATGCTGTTCGGACGCCCAGCCGAGCAATGCGATGCAGCGCACGAGAAACGCGGTGCGCGCGCAATCGAACGCCAGCGCATCGCGCACGCGGCCTTCGGCCGCGAGCTGTTCGTAGAAGCCTTCGTGCGAGCGGCCGACGCCGCGTATCCAGCCGGCGAGGATGGCCGGCACGCGCTGCACGACCTGCCACTCGGGCAGGTCGGCCGGCAGGTCGAGTTCGCGTCGCAGCTGGGCGGCGAGCTTGTTGCGCTGCGCGTCGGGCAGTGCGTACACGAGCGCGTCGCAATCGCAGCGCAACCCGTTGCGGATCAGCAGGATGTCGGCGAGTGCAAGCGACCAGCGGCGGCGGTTCGGCGGCGCCTGCTCGGCCAGCGATTGGGCGAGCTTGACGGCGGCGGTCTGCCGGACCGTGACCGCGGCGTCGGCGCCCGCGACCTGGTCGGCATCGACTTCGCGCACCATCCGCGCGGCGACCCGGACCGACCGCCACACGTACCACACGACCCACAGCACGGCTGCGCCGATCAGCCATTTCAGCATGGCGCGCTCCCGTCTGCCGGCGCAGGCAACGCGAACGTCGCGCACAGCGCGGGATCGATCGCGATGCCTTCGATCTCGAACGCGGTGGCTGCCGGCGGTGCGCCGCCGGGCGCTCGCGCGGCCGGCAGCGCATCGGCCGGCAATGCGTGGCGCGCGGCCGCTGCTACGGCCGGGTCGATTTGCCGAAGCTGGCCGAGCGCATGGGGCGCGTTGCGCAGCAGCAGCCATTGCAGCACGGCCGGCGGCTGCGGGAAGTGCTCGATCAGGTGGAAGTTCTCGCTCATCACGCTCAGCAGATGGTCGGGCGAGCGCACGTCGGTGACGAAGGTCCATTCGCCGGTGCCCGCGCCCGGCGTGTCCGGTTCGAACACGAGCCCCATGCCTTCGCAATCGGGATGCCGCTCGCCGCGCGGCGCGAGCGCGCGCAGGAACTGGCGGACGTCGTCGGCGTAGCGGCGCACCGGATGGCGATTCTGCTTGCCCTTGATCTGGTCGATGCGCAGGCCGTTGCCGGTCACCTGCAGGCTGATCGTCACGTGCGGCTGGTTGCCCGCGCCGCGCAGCGTGAACAGGCGCAGCCGGCCCTCCTGCGCGGCTTGCGCGTACTGTTCGCCGTAGCCGCCGCGCAGCCGGCGGCGATCCGCGAACTGGCCCAGGCAGTGCTGCATGTAGTACGACTCGTAGGCGAGTTCCTCGCGCAGCGCCGCATGATCGCCCGCGAATTCGAACACGATCCCGTTCGGCGTGCGCAGCACCTCACGCAGCGCGAGGCCGCTGCTCGGCACCCAGCCCTTGTCGCGACGCGCCTGCATGCGCTGGTGCTCGCGCTCCCACATGTCGAGCGCCATGGCGCACGTGATGCGCTGCAGCTTCTGCGCGAGCCGCGTGCCGGCGCGCGAGCGCAGGAATTCGACCAGCACGCGCTCGCGGTCGGTCAGCAGCATGTGCTCGGGATCGATGAAGTAGAGCGGCTTGGGCTCGACGGCCGGCAGCGGCGCCGAGTCGGCCGCCGCGCCGGAGGCCGGTTGCGGACGGAACCGGCGCACGAGCCAGTCGGGCGCCGGCCGGTCGGCGCCGGCGAGCGCGCGATAGTCGGCAATCGAATCGAGCGGCTGCGCCTGCTCGAACGCGCCGACGACCCAGCGGAAGAAGTGGTTGCCGAGCCACGCGCGGATGTCGGCCGGATCGCCGCGCTCGGCGCTGCGGCGGGCGATGGCCGCCTTGATGTCGGGCGCATTGACGACATCGCGCGGCCGATAGGCGGACGCGGCCACGGTTTCGGTCACGGGGTTGCTCTCCGGTCAGGCAGGGCGTGCGCGGGCCATGCGCGCGGGACCCTGGCGGTTCTTTAGGCTGGCGGGCGATGCGGCGAACGGGCGCGCGAGTGGCGCGCGGCGGCGTGGCGTGTACCCGCTGCGGAGCGGTCGATGCGTGAAAATCACGCGACCGGGCGACAACCCATGACGCGGGAGCAGGCGATCAGCGAATGGCGATTCATTGTTTCTCTCAGGATGGATCTTATTTTTTGCTTCCGCGAGTCTACTGCGATCCGCGCGGGCGAATCAATCGCGCGATGCGCCAGCGCATGGGGATCTGACGAGACTTATCTCTTTTTCACCGATTTTCGATGCGGTGCGATTCGGCCGCCGGATTGCATGCTGTTAAAACCGACAGGTTTTTCCGGCAAAACGACGAGCGGCTCGGGAATGGCATCAGGTCAAAGCAGTCCTTCGCGTATCTCATAAGTTTTTCTTTCGGCTCGCGCAACATATCGTCGATTGTTGGCGGCGGATCGACAGCGGATAGTCCTGCTTCGGCAGGCCGGCCACTGCGACTACCGCACGGCATGGCCGGATCCGTTGTCCACGCAACCATCAGAACTCGAAGGAACCGCCACCATGCGATTCAACGCGACACGCTTCGCCGCGACCCTGCTCGTCGCCGCGTGCGCCACCGCCACGGCCGGCCGCGCGGCCGCCGTCACCCAGGACGCGCTCCGCGACACCGTCACCCGCCACATCGCGCCGTTGATGAAGCAGTACGCGATTCCCGGCATGGCGATCGGCGTCATCGCCGACGGCAAGCCCTACGTGTTCGACTACGGCGTGATGTCGGCGCAATCGGGCAAGCCCGTCACCGGCGATACGCTGTTCGAAATCGGCTCCGTCAGCAAGACGCTGACCGCGACACTCGCGGCCGACGCGCAGGAGGGCGGCGAACTGTCGCTGGCCGACCCGGTGGGCAAGTACCTGCCCGCGCTGCAGGGCAAGCCGTTCGGTGTCGTGACGCTGCGCGATCTCGGCACGCACACGTCCGGCGGCCTGCCCGTGCAGGTGCCGGACAGCATCCGCGACGACGCGGGCCTGATCCGCTATCTCGGTGCGTGGCGGCCCGCGCACGCGCCGGGTACGTATCGTACGTATTCGAACGTGTCGGTCGGCATGCTCGGGTGGCTCACCGCGAAGGCGATGCACAAGGATTTCGCGGTGCTGATGGAGCAGCGGCTCTTTCCCGCGCTCGGGATGACGCACACGTACATCAACGTGCCGGAAGTACGCCAGGCCGACTATGCGCAGGGCTATACGCAGGACGGCAAGCCGATCCGGATGACGGACGGCATGCTGTGGCAGCCGGCCTACGGCGTGCGGACCACGGCGGCCGACCTGCTGCGCTTCGTCCAGGCGAACATGGGGCTGATCGAAACCGCGCCGCGCCTGCAGCGCGCGCTCGAACGCACGCACACCGGCTATTTCCGCGCGGGGCCGCTGACGCAGGACCTGATCTGGGAGCAGTACCCGTATCCGGTCGCGCTGCCGACGCTGCTCGAAGGCAACTCGATGAAGATGTTGCGCGACGGGTTGCCGGCCGCCGCGATCAAGCCGCCGCTGGCGCCGAGCGCGGATACGTGGATCAACAAGACGGGCTCGACCAACGGCTTCAGCACCTATGTCGCGTTCGTCCCGTCGAAGCGGATCGCGATCGTGATGCTCGCGAACCGCAGCTATCCGAACGAGGACCGCGTGAAGGCCGCGTACGGGATCCTCGGCGCGCTCGACGGCCGGCGGTAACGTTTCCGACGCCGGGGCCGGTGCGGCTCATTCCGTCGGCTGCGCTTCGTAGGCGACGAAGATTTTCCGCGTGCGCTCGACGACTTCCCACGTGCCGCGAAAGCCCGGCGGAATGACGAAGCGATGGCCGGCACGCAGGGTTTTCGCGTTGCCGTCCTCATCGGTGATCACCGACGTGCCTGCCAGGATCTCGCAGTATTCCGCTTCGGTGTATGCGACCCGCCAGCGGCCAGGCGTGCTTTCCCAGATGCCGGTCGAGAAGCGGCCGCACGGGCTCGTGAAGCCGGGCGTGAGCGTCTGCAGCGGGTCGCCTGCCAGCAGCTTCTCGGGCGGCACGCGGTATTGCACGGGTTCGCTATTCGGGGCGAAGGCATCGGTGATGGTGGAAATGTCGAGCACGGCTGGCATCCTGAGTCGAAGTGAAATGAACGCGCCGACGGCGCGTTCGCATGATTCCATACTTGCGGGCGGGTTGGGCGGTTGCCGGCGCCGCCTCTCGTGTCGCGCGCGCACGGCCGTGGCGAACGCTTATGATGAGCGGACGACGCGCCGGCTGGATGCGCGAGAGGCGAAAGGAGAAAACGGTTGGGCATCACATGGGATGGAATCACGGGCGCCGATGTGCTCGACGACGCGCAGGTCGCGAGCCGGCACGCGTTGGCCGATGCGGCGCGCAACGGCGACTGGGCGACGATGCTCGACTGCATTGCAAAGGAGCACAAGCTCGTCAACGCGACACGGCTTGGCGGGACGTCGCTTTATACGCCGCTGCACCAGGCTGCCTACGGCGGCGCGCCGCAAGCGGTCGTCGTCGAACTGTTGCAGCTCGGCGCGTGGCGCATGCTGCGCGATGCAGACGGCGCGCGCCCGGTCGATATCGCCGCGCAGCGCGGGCATCGGCACCTGATCGATCTGCTGACGCCGCAGCCGCGACGCTTCGTGCCCGACGAAACGCTGCGCGACATCCAGCGCCACTTCCACGCGATGATGCTCGGCCGCATCGCACACCTGCGCGTCGATGCGCTGCGCCTGCCCGAACTCGAACCGCTGCTGGAACTCGACGCGCGGGCCGACAGCGTATGGTTCGGCGTGCCGGGCATGTATGGCGGCTTCGGCTATGCGCTGCACGCCGACGGCGCCGCGGCCATGCTCGTGTCGAAGAGCTGGAGCCGCGTGGTCGGCGGCTCGGGCCAGCGGCACGAGATCACGGCGCATGGCTGCACACTGGTCGAAGAGGGCTTCGTGTGACGGCGTTGCGCCGTCACGTTACCGCTCAGGCGAGAACCGTGGCCGCTGCCTTGACGGCCGTCGCACCGTGCGCGGCCGACGCTCGCGCGGCCGCCGCGCCCGCCAGCCGCCGATAGCGCGCGAGCGCCCACAGCGGGAAGTACGCGGTATAGCCGTGATACTTCAGGTAGAAGATGCGCGGAAAGCCCGGCGCGTTGTGCGAGCGGTGCCACCAGAAGCCGTCTTCCTGCTGGACCGACAGCAGATACGCGATGCCGCGCTTCACCGAATCGGATTCGCAGTCGCCGAACGCCATCTGCGCGAGCAGCGCCCACGCGGTGAAGTTCGACGTGCTCTCGCCGCCATTGGTGCCGCCCAGCTTCGGGTCGATGTAGCTGTCGTTCGTCTCGCCCCAGCCGCCGTCCGCATGCTGCCGTGAGCGCAGCCATTCGATCGCGCGTGCGATATACGGCTGCGACTTGTCCTCGCCGGCGAGCGCGAGGCCGGCCAGCACGCTCCACGTCCCGTAGATGTAGTTCGTGCCCCAGCGGCCCCACCAACTGCCGTCGGGCTGCTGCGTGCGCTTCACGTAGTCGATGCAGCGCGCGACCGACGCGCGTTCGTCCGCCCGTTTCGTCACGCCGAAGCACAGCAGCACGCGGCCCGACACGTCCTCGGTCGGCGGATCTAGCAGCGCGCCGTGGTCGGCGAACGGGATCGCGTTCAGGTACAGGCGGTCGCAGTCGGCGTCGAATGCCGCGAAGCCGCCGTTGCGCGACTGCAGCCCGCGCATCCAGTCGAGCGCGCGTGCGACGCGCGGCGCATACGGGTTCGTGCCGTCCGCGTTGGCATGCGTGCGGCCGCGGCGATCGAGCATCGCGGTGACGACCGCCGTATCGTCTATGTCGGGGTAGTACGGGTTCGCGTACTGGAACGCCCATCCGCCCGGCTGGACCTCGGCCGGCGCGTTCTCGATCCAGTCGCCGCGCAGGTCGTTCACCTGGCGTTCGGCCAGCCAGTCGTACGCGCGTGCGATGCGTTCGTCGAGCGCGCGCCGTGCGTCGCCCGGCTCGCCGTCTTCCGCCACCGCCACGCCGCGTGCCTGCTCGAGCGCCATCGTGCTCCACGCGGTATCCCACACCGGCGACAGGCACGGCTGGCAATACATGCTGCCGTCCGGCCGCGTGACCAGCAGCTTCTCCAGCGCGTTGTCGCAATCGCGCCGCAGCGGATGGTCGTCCGGGTAGCCGAGCACCTGCATCATCTGGTTGGCATACACGATCGGCGGGAAAATGCCGCCGAGCCCGTCCTCGCCGTTCATGCGCTCCGCGCACCACGCCTCGGCGTGGCGGATCGCGCGCTGCCGCAGGCCCTTCGGCATCAGCGGTTCGACATGGCGCACCGTGCGGTCGAGCGCGAGGAACAGCCGGCGCATGCCGCGCGCGGGCGGGAAGTACCGGCGTTCCTCGTCCGGCGGCGTGACGAACAGCTCGCGGATCGAGACGTTGCGCGGATTGCGCGCGCGCGCCTTCAGCGAGCACAGCACCAGCAGCGGCACCATCGTCGTGCGCGCCCAGTACGCGACCTTGTACATCGAGATCGGCACCCACTTCGGGAACAGCACGAATTCGATCGGCATGAACGGCGTCGCGCGCCACGGCACCTGGCCGAACGTCGCGAGCAGGATGCGCGTGAACACGTTCGCGCGGGCCGCGCCGCCGAGCTTCAGGATCGCGTCGCGCGCGCGGACCATGTGCGGCGCATGTTCGCTGTCGCCGGCCGCCTTCAGCGCGAAGTACGCCTTCACGCTGCACGACACGTCCGGATCGCCGTCGACGTACAGCGCCCAGCCGCCATGCGTGTCGAGCCGCTGGTTCGCGCGCAGGTAGCGCGCCATCTTCTCCTGGCGGATGTCGTCGATCTTGTCCATGAAATGCATCATCAGGATGTATTCCGCGGTGATCGTCGCGTCGGATTCGAGTTCGAAACACCAGCTGCCGTCAGGCTGCTGGAGACGCACCAGGGCGTCGCGTCCACGGGCGATGGCGGTGTCGAGCGCGGACCAGGGGGAGGAGGTCGGTGTAGTCATGCGGCGGATCATACCATCCGGCCGGAATGTTTATATCGAGACGCCGGGTGCTACCATCCGCACCATGAAAAAACACCTCGAACCCGCGCCGCACGATGCGTCCGCGCCCGTCGAACCGGCTGGAACGGCCGGTGCGCGGGCGCCTGAAGCCGCAGCGGCGCCGGCCGTCCCCACCGCCGGCGTGCGTCGTAAAAAAGCGCCGGATCAGGTGCGTGCGCAGCTGCTGGCGGCTGCATCGGAAATCGCGACACATCACGGCGTGGCCGCGTTGACGCTCGATGCGGTGGCCGAGCGGGCCGGCGTGACGAAAGGCGCGCTGCAGTATCACTTCGCGAACAAGCAGGGGCTGCTGGATGCGCTGTTCGGCCAGGCGACCGAGCGGTTCGCCGCGCAGATGGCCGCGCGGGTGGCGGCGGATGCCGAAGGCGCCGGCGCGGTGGCGCGGGCCTACATGCACGCGGTGCTCGACGAGTCGCATTCGGTCGCGAGCACCGACGTGCTGCGCGTGCTGGTCGCGTCGATGATTACCGATCAGGACACGCGCGCGCGCTGGTCGGTGCCGATGCGGGAATGGACGCGGCCGGACCCCGTGCCGCTCGAGCAGGCCGCGACGCTGATGATCTGCCGGCTCGCCGCCGACGGGCTGTGGATTTCGAAACTGCTCGACAGCCTCGAGATCTCCGCCGAATTACGCGCGGAGATCGGCCGGCAGCTCGACGCGATGAGCCGCGGCGTGTTCCCGAAGGGGCAAGACGGCGCCGCGTGATGCATGCGTCGTGGCGCGTGACCGCCCGGGCGCCAGCGCGACTGCCGGCATCACCGCACGCGTCGACGTCAGCGGCACGGGCCGGCCGACGCCTCGGCGGTGTCGCATCGCACCGCATCGGCCAGCGCCTCGCCGATCGCGTGCTGAACGACGGCGGGGTTTTCCAACAGATAGAAGTGCCCGCCGTCGAACGCGCGGAAGGTGACCGTGTGCCGTGATGCGCGCAACCAGTCGCGCTGCCCGGCGGGGCTCAGCAACGTGTCGTCGCGGCCCGAGAAGACCGTGACGGGGCAGGGCAGCGCCGTTGCGGACGGCAGCGGGAAGCACGCCTCGATCACGCGGAAATCCGCCTTGGCCAGCTTCAGCAGCATTGCCCGGAGCGCGTCGTGCTCGGCCACTTCGCGCGGCGTGCCGCCGAGCGACACGACATAGTCGACGATGTCCGCGTCGTTGCGCCGGTGCACCGGCGCGCCATCAAGCGGCACGTGGCGATGCGGGTAGAACGGCGCGTCCGTGCCGGACGCACCGAGCCAGACGGGCGGATGCCCCAGTTGCGCCATGTCGCGCGCGAAACAGTACGCGATCAGCGCCCCCATGCTGTGGCCGAACACCGCGTAGTCGCGCGGCAGCAGCGGCCGGAGGGCCCGCAGGAAGTCGATCAGTTCGGATAACGTATCGATCGCACGCGTGCCCAGGCTTTTGCCGCGACCGGGCAGTTCGATCAGCCAGACCTCGATATCGTCCGGGAAGGACGCCGCCCACCGGTAGTAATTGGCCGCCGCGCCGCACGCGTGATGGAACACCAGCAGCCGGTGCCGGGCCGTCGGGCGCTCGCGCGGGATGGTGAGGGTACTGGGTAGCAAGGCCATGCGTCGGGACTCCGCTTTAAAAACGCACCATACAAAATATTCAAACAATTAAGCCGATTATCGATTTAATCGAAAGGGCAGATTGTTTGTCATCAATTCACATATTTATAAACAATGGGCGGGATTATTGGCCGGCGCCGCTTATGATTTACTTTGTTTTTATTCAATAGAAATGTAATTGTTTTCGGATGGCTTATGGTAAAGTCTGCTCGCTTCGATTTCAAAGTGCTTGCATCGTTGCCTGGCATGGCTGGGCATGCTGTTTTTATAGAAATATCGAATCATGTTATGCGTGTGACACGCTTGATCGATTATTGAAACGAGAGAGACATGGAAGCCGAAATGCCGAACCACGACACCATTTTCAAGGTGGTCGTCAATCACGAGGAACAATACGCGATCTGGCCGGACGACAAGCTCGTGCCGGACGGCTGGCGGGCGGCGGGCCCGTCGGGAACCCGGGACGCCTGTCTCGAATGGATCAACGCCAACTGGACCGACATGCGGCCATTGAGCGTCCGGGTCGCGCTGTCGGCCTGACGGTCGATGCGTCGCGCCACGCACGGCGCAATAAAAGATAAAGGAGCGATGCAGCCTCTCGCGGCCCGGTGACGGGGCGTGGGCGCATGCAGCGTTTCGCCGAGAGAATCCGAGGGTAAACACACCATGTCTGTCGATGATCGCCTGGGGGTCTTCCTCAATACAGGCATTCTGGCTTCGCGCGCGCATGACCTGGGCCGGCTGATCGAGCAGCAGGACGCGCTCATGCAGCAATTCATGGCAGCGAAATTCGAGCCGGCCGCCTGCGCCGCGCTGTTGCGCGACGCGATTGCGCGCTATCCGTTCCTGGAGGAGCTGTTCGATCCGGATTCGGTGGCGGCCGGCGGCTGCATCGCGAGCCGCGCGCTGCTCTACGATCTGCATCAGCAGCGCGACCGCTGGACGCTCGCGCTCGCGCCGCGGCACGGCGAGCCGATCGTGCTCGACACTGCCGCCGGCGACGTGCCGCAACTCGCGAACGCGCTGCGCGACGCGCTGCAGCGCAACCACTGGCAGCCGCTGTCCGCGCTGTACGCCGATCCCCGCCTGCTCGGCTGCGAACGGCCCGAGGGCGACGCGGCGCTGGCGTGGCCGGCGTTCGACGGCCCGGGCATCCAGCGGCTCGAACACGCGTCGCTGCTGATCGCCTCCGACACCACCCGCCTGTTGACCGACCCGATCAGCCTCGCGATCGGTGGCAACGTCGGCCTGCCCGATCTCGATCGCGCGCCGTCCAACCTGGGCCTGCGGATCGACGGCATGCTCGTCACGCATGGCCATCTCGACCACTGGCATGTCCCGACGATCCTGCGGCACGGCGGCGACGGTTCGGTGCCCGTCATCGTGCCGCGCATCCCGGTCGCATCGCTGCTGGCGCAGGACGACATGCAGCAGTCGCTGCGTGACGTCGGGCAGACGGTGCTCGCGCCCGGCTGGGGCGAGACGGTGCGGATCGGCGACATCGAGATCGACATCCTGCCGTTCTACGGCGAGCAGCCGACCATCGGCGCGGCCGTGCCGCCGCACGACGTGCGCAACTGGGGCAATTGCTACCGGGTCACGACGCCGCAGTTCTCGGTGATCCTGCTTGTCGACAGCGGCGAGGATGCGAAGGGCTCGGTGATGGACGTGATCGACCAGTCGGTCGCCCGTCGCGGCCGGCCCGACCTGGTCCTGAGCTGCTGCCGCGAACTGCGCAAGGCGCCGTTCTGGCAGGGCCTGTTCACGTTCTGGATGGTGCTGCCGATGACCGAGCTGCAACGCCTGCCGCGCATCGCGGAGGCGGGCGACGGCCCGTCCATCACGCTCGGCCCGGACGGCATCGGCGAGCTCTGCGCACGCGCCGGCGCGCGCGCGTTCGCGCCGTATGCGAACGGGTTCTGCGGCATCGCCACCGAGATCGGCGACATCGGCTGGATCAACGGCGAGCCTGCGGAAGCCGACACGCTTGACCAGATCGACGCGCGCATCGGCGCACTCGGCGGCGCCACCCGCGTGATTCGCTGGCTGCCCGGAGACGTGCTGCGTCACCACGGCGACTGGCAGGTGTCCTGATTTTCTTCCCGTCGACAGGAGCCCCACGATGACTGGCAGCAAGATTGTGCCGATGCCGCGGATTCGCTATGACGGCAGCCGCAGCATGCGCGACGTTCTGGCCGGACTGAAGCATCCGGCCGTGCTGGAAGGCTTCATCGAAGCCTGGCCCGCGCGCACGCGCTGGACGCCGGATTTCTTCGTCGAGCGCTACGGCGAGCACGAGATCACGGTGGAGACCTCGCAGCTGTCGCCGACGCCGACGCAGCCGGACCTGTACCTGGGCGCGCGCCGCTACGAGACCGCACGCCTGGGCGCAACGATCCGGGCGATGCAGGCGCAGGGCAGCGCCCGCACGGCGTACATCACCTACGCGGCGATCTATTCGACGGCGCCGGCGTTGAAGGACGACATCGCGCCGCTGCACGAGCAGCACGGCTTTCCCGGCTGGATGCCGCACTGGCTGCGGCGCAGGCTGGTGTTGCGGCCGGGCTTCTGGCTCGGCCCCGCCGGGATCTCGTCGCCGATGCATTTCGACCGGCACGAGAACCTGAACGTGCAGGTGTACGGCCGCAAGCGCTGGGTGCTGTTCGCGCCCGGGCAGTCCGCCAACGTGTATTACCGGCAGCGCCGCGACCTGCCGGTGATCTTCAGCCCGGTGGACATGAGCGATCCAGACCCGGTGCGGTTTCCGCGCGTGCAGTCGGCGCCGCGCCACGACTTCGTGCTGGAGGCGGGCGAGGTGCTGTACCTGCCGCCCGGCTGGTGGCACTACGTGGAATCGCTGAGCGATTCGATCAACGTGAATTACTGGTGGTGGTCGCCCCGCGCCGTGCGGACCTTCTGCCGGGTCGAGCTCGCGAGCCTGTGGCAGGCGCTCGCGCGCCGGTGGGGCCGCGCGGCTGGCACGGCCGGCAAGCCGATGTCGATGCCGCGCTGACGCGCCGGCGCCACGCCGTTCGTTCTATCGGGCCGCCGCGCCGGCGGCCGTGTCTCTCCAGGAAGCCATGATGCAGAACGAGTTTGATTTCACCGTCATCGATGCGCTGTACGCGACCGGCTATCACGGGCCGCGCGCGCTCGACAAACCGGAGTTCTACTGGCGCTCGATGCTGGGCTCGATGGTCGCGTATCGCGACAGCTTCTTTCGCCCGCTCGGCGAGGAGATCGCGCCGGCCGACGCGCGCGACGGCATCGAGATCGAAGCCGCGCGCTGCGAGTACGAGGGCAGCCGGTTTCATCACGCGCTGCCGATGAACATCTCGTCGCTGCGGCAGTTCGCGAACCACTGGCACCTGGTGCTGCCGACCATCTCGACGCTGCGCGACGGGTATTGCCGCCTGCGCGGCCACGACGGCGCGGTGTCGATGCTCGACCTGTGGTTCATCAGCAAGCTGTGCCAGCTGCTGCCCGCGTACCTGATCCGCCGGCGCGAGCAGCCGGCCGACCCGGATGCCATTCCGGTCGTGCCGTCGATCATCTACCGGATCTCGCTCGGCATGCACCGGATCGTGCATATCTCGCTGATCAAGCGGATGGCGTCGGGCGGCGATCCGGCCGCGCCGTGTCTCGCCAGCGACGCGTATTACCTGGTCGCCGAGGCGGCGGGCCTGCTCGTCGGCCGCAACTCGGTGTGCGCGGGGCCGCAGACGATGGTCGAGCAGGCCTATCGCGCGATGATCGAGCCGGCGCCGCTGGCGGGCGCCGAAGCGAGCGCGGCCGAGCCGGGCTTCTACCGCTACGCGGCGGCGTTCCTGAAGCTCGAAGCCGAAAAATACCTGTTCGCGGTGCGCGCGGCGCAGCAGTTGCGCGCGCTGATCGTCGCGCTCGACGCGGTGCCCGGGCACGCGCGCACGCACGCGTTCCGCGACGCGCTGGCGCGCTTCGAGGACTGGTCCACCGAACACACGAGCCCGCTCGCGCACGAAATCGCCCGCGAGGATCTGGCGATGCTGCTGCAGGGC
This sequence comes from Burkholderia sp. AU15512, assembly GCF_002223325.1. NCBI lineage: Bacteria > Pseudomonadati > Pseudomonadota > Betaproteobacteria > Burkholderiales > Burkholderiaceae > Burkholderia > Burkholderia sp. AU15512. The sequence goes on along the minus strand of NZ_NKEX01000008.1, from coordinate 1,018,709 downwards.
GACGAGGCCGAGATCGCGCGTGCGCGGCAATGGCCGGCGGGGACGGTGCTGCGCCAGATGACGGCCGGGCTGAACCAGCTCGTCGCCGCGGCGGACCGGATATGCGTGGCCACGCTCGGCGCGCACGGGCCGGCGCTGCTGGCGGAGATCGACGCGATGCGCGATGCGCCGCGCGACGCTGGCGCATGGTCGGCCGACGCGTTCGCGGCGCACGGGCTCGACGCGGCGGCGGCGCGGGCGACGGCGGACGCGCTCAATACGTACCTGCACGACGAGCGCGCCGCGCAGCGGATCTTCACACGGCTCCAGCAGGAGGTGGATCGCACGCTCGGCATCGACGACGCCATCGCGCCGTACTCGGCCGACGACATCGCCGCCGTGTTCGGGCCGCGGCTGCGCCACTGCATCGCCGAACACTTCGCGGCACCGGACGTCGCGGGCCACGCGGTCCGTTGACGCGCGGCGCGCCGGGCGCGACCCGCCGCGCCGTCCTTCGTGTCCTTCACGTCCTTCATGCATCCAGACAGGGGCTACCATGCGTACCACTTCGCTTTCAGCCTATCAGTACCGCTTCTGGCTCGAGTGGCAGCTCAATCCGCACTCGTCGGCCTACACGACCGCGCTCGTCTACCGCCTGTCGGGTCCGCTGGATCGCGACGCGCTGCGGCGCGCGCTGGATGCGTTCGTCCACGAGCATGACGAAGGATGCCGCAGCACGTTCCGGATGGGCGATGCCGGCGTGGTGCGGGACGTGCACGACCGCATGACGGTCGCGCTCGACTACCGCGACGCGCGGGCGGCGCCGGCGCTGGACGCCGCCGAGGCCGACGCATGGATCGCCGCGCGCGCGGCGCACGTGTTCGCGCTCGACGACGCGCCGCTGTTTCGCTTCGCGCTGTTGCGCGAGGAGACCGACGTGCACCGGCTCGTGCTCAGCTTTCCGCACATCATCTCCGATGCGTTTTCGGCGGTGTACATCAACCAGCAGCTGACGGCGCTGTACAACCACGCGCTCGGCGTGGGCCCGGCGCCCGCCCGCACGTTGCGCGGTCTCGGCGAGCAGCTCGCGTTCGAAGCCGCGTACCGCGCGTCGCCGCGCTACGACGACGACCTCGCCTATTGGCTCGGCGCGCTGGCGCACGCGCCGCTCGGGCTCGAGTTCGAGGCGGCGGCAGCGGCATCGGCATCGGCAGCGGCATCGGCCGCTCCGGGCGAGGGGCGCATCCACCGGCTGCGCTTCGACGCGGACATCACGCGCCGGCTGCGCGCGCGTGCCCGCGCGAGCCGCTCGACGCCGTTTCTCGTGCTGTCGAGCCTGTTCGCGATCGCGCTGGCCCGCTGGCAGGACGTGCGCGAGCTGGTCGTGACCTATCCCGTCAACATGCGCTCGCCGGGTTTTCGCGATGCGAGCGGATGCTTCGTGAACAACCTGCCGATGATCTTTTCGCTGCGGCAGGGCGACACGTTCATCGACATCGTCGCGCGCACCACCGCCCAGCGTGCGGAGGCCAAGTGCCATCAGCAGCTGTCGCTGACCGACCTCGTCACGGCGCTGCGGCGCACGCGCTCGCTGGCCGATGCGCCCGTCTTCAACGTCGGCGTGACGGAAGCGTTCTTCGTGCAGGACGCCCCGCTCGCCTTCCACGGCGTGCAAGCGGAATTGCTGCCGGCGGTCGCCGCCGAGCGGCCGTTCGACCTGAACTTCGCGTATCAGCTGACGCCCGACGGCCTGCACGTGAATCTCGAATACGACACGGGCCGCGTGCCGGCGGCGCGGATCGGCGAGTTCGCCGCGTCCTTCGGCCGGCTGCTGCGCGCGTACCTGGACGACGATGCGCAGCCCGCGCTCGCGGTCGACCTGCTGGCGCCGGAGCAGCGCGCGCGGCTCGCGTGTTACTGGCACGGGCCCGCGCGCCCGCTCGACGCGACGGACTGGCCGGCCCGCTTCGCCGCGCAGTGCGCCGCGACGCCGGATGCGCCGGCCGTCCAGTTCGGCGCGGAGCAGCTGACCTATCGCGAACTGGATGCGCTGTCGGCCCGGCTTGCGGGTTTTCTCGCGGCGCGCGGCGTGACGCCGGGGGCCCTCGTCGGGCTGTGCTGCGAGCGCTCGACGGAAATGGTGCTGGCGATCGTCGCGGTGCTGCGCGCGGGCGCGGCCTACGTGCCGCTCGATCCCGCCGCGCCGCCGGAGCGGCTGCGGCGCATCGTCGACGATGCCGGGCTCGCGCTGCTGCTCACGCAGCGGCACCTGCTGGCGCGCCTGCCTGCCGGGCCGGCCGCGCGGCAGGCGCTGGACGACCGGGCGGCGTGGCTCGCCGCCGAGCCGCTGCCGGCGCGGCGCCTGCACCCGGACGGGATCGCTTACGTGATCTACACGTCCGGCTCCACCGGCGCGCCGAAGGGCGTCGCCAACACGCATCGCGCGCTGGTCAACCGGCTCGACTGGCACGGCTCGCTGCTCGCCGACGCCGCGCCGGTGCGCGTGCTGCAGAAGACGCCGTACTTTTTCGACGTGTCGGTCTGGGAATTCCTGTGGACGCTGCAGAGCGGGCATGCGCTGGTGATCGCGCCGCCGGAGCTGCACAAGGACCCGGCCGGGCTGGCGGCGCTGCTGCGCCACGCGCGCATCGCGGTCGCGCACTTCGTGCCGTCGATGCTGAACGCGTTCCTGGACGCGGTGCCCGGGCAGCGCTTCCCGGATCTCGCGCTGGTCGTCTGCAGCGGCGAGGCGCTGCTCGCCGAGCAGGCCGAGCGCTTCCACCGGCTGCTGCCGGGCGTGCGGCTCGCCAACCTGTACGGGCCGACCGAGGCGGCGATCGACGTGAGCGTGTGGCATTGCGCGCCGGGCGAGGCCCACGCGCGCGCCGGCGTGCCGATCGGCCGGCCGATCGACAACGTGTCGCTGTACGTGCTGGACGCGGGCCTCGAGCCCTGCGCGCCCGGCCGCGCGGGCGAGCTGTACATCGGCGGCGCGGGGCTCGCGCAAGGGTATGTCGGCCGCCCGGATCTCACCGCGGCGAGCTTCGTGCCCGATCCGTACGCGGGCCGTGCGGGCGCGCGCATGTACCGCACCGGCGACATCGCGATGTTCGGCGAGCACGGTGAACTGCATTACCTCGGCCGGCGCGACGAGCAGGTCAAGCTCAACGGCAACCGGATCGAACTGCGCGAGATCGAGGCGTGCCTGCTGGCGCTGCCGGGCATCGCGCAGTGCGCGGTGGTGCCGGTGCGGGTGCACGGGCGCGTGCGGCTGCTGCATGCGTTCGTCGAGCCGGCCGCGGGGTGGGACAGCTGGCCGGTGGACGCGCTGCACACGGAGCTGGCCGCGCGGCTGCCCGAATCGATGCGTCCGGCGCGCATCGACGTGGTGGAGCGCATCGCGCTGCTGCCGGCCGGCAAGATCGACCGCAAGCGCCTGGCCCAGCTCGCCGACGCGGCGCTCGAGACGCGCGCGCGCGGCGCCGAGGTGCGCGCCAAGACACCGTTCCAGGCCGAGGTCGCCGCCGAGTGGTCGGCCGTGCTCGACGTCGCCGACATCGGGCCGGACGATCACTTCTTCATGCTCGGCGGCAGCTCCGTGCAGGCGATCCAGCTGATCGCGCGTCTGAATGGGCGCTACGGGCTGCTGCTGTCGCCGCCGCTGCTGTTCGGCGCACCGCAGCTCGACCGGTTCAGCGCCCAGGTGCTGGTCGCGCTCGGCCAGAAGGCCCAGCGGGAGGACCGCCTCGACGCGCTGCTCGATCGCCTCGCGCCGGACGACATGGACGAACTACTCACACTGTTTTCATCGTCGGGAGAGCTGGTTTGATGTCGCATAACGATTCCACCGAAAACAAGCGTCGCCAATTGCTCGAAGCGTTCGGCAGGCAGCGTGGCGCGGGCAGCCGCGACGCGATTACCCGCCAGGCGCGGCCGGCGGACCTGCCCGCGTCGGCGGAACAGGTGCGGATGTGGGTGCAGATGGCGATCAGCGGCGGCGCTGGCCATTTCCACGTGCCGCACGTGCTGGAGATCGCGGGCACGCTCGACGAAGCGGCGTTGCGGGCGGCGCTGTGCGACGTGGTCGCGCGGCACGAGGCGCTGCGCACGACGTTCGACGCGCGCGACGGCGGCTTGTACCAGCGTGTGCACCCCGAGCTCGATCCGGCGCTGCCCGTCCATCATCATGCGGCGGGCGCGACCGACGCGGACATCGCCCGCGCGATCACCGCCGAAATCGCGCAGCCGTTCGACCTGGCGCACGGGCCGCTGCTGCGCGTGTCGCTGCATCGTGTCGGCGACGCCCGGCAGATTCTCGTGCTGACCGCCCATCACCTGATCGTCGACGGGTGGTCGCTGGAACTGATGCTGGCCGACTGGTGGCGCGCCTACGCGGCGCGGCTGGCGGGCCGCGAGCTCGAGCCGCCGGCCGACGACGAGCCGCACTATGCGGACTATGCGCTGTGGCAGCAGGCGCGCGGCGCCGCGGACAGCGCGCCGAGCCTCGCCTACTGGCAGGGCCGGCTGGCCGGCGCGACGACGCTCGAATTGCCGTTCGCGCTGCCGCGCCCGCCGCGGCGCGCGCACGACGGCGAACTGGTGTTCTTCACGATTCCCGCCGCCGTGCGCGCGCGGGCCGAGGCGCTGGCGCGCCGGCAGGGCGGCACGCTGTTCACCGTGATGCTGGCCGCATGGCGGTGCCTGCTCGGCGACTACGCCGGCCAGGACGACTTCTGCATCGGCACGACCGCGTCGAACCGCGTGCATCCGGGCAGCGAGCGCATCGTCGGCTTCTTCGCGAACCTGCTCGCGTTGCGCACCGCGCGGCAAGGCTGCGCCACGTTCGCCGCGCTGGTCGAGCGCGAGCGCGACACCGTCGCCGACGCGCTGCGGCATCAGGCGGTGTCGTTCGACCAGGTGGTCGAGCAGGTCGGCGTCGCGCGCGATGCCGCGCGCAGCCCGCTGTTCCAGGTCAACTTCGTGCTGCAGGACACGAAAGGCGCGGTGCCCGGCGCCGCCGAGCCGGCGACGCCGGCCGGGATGCCGGCGATGACGGTGCGCGACGACCTGTACCGCTACGCGCAGTTCGACCTGACGCTGTTCGCCGAGCTGACGTCCGACGGCGTGCGCTGCTGCACGGTGTTCCGCACCGATCTGTTCGAGGCCGCCGATATCGAGCGGCTGTCGCGCACCTACGCGCAGTACCTCGACGCGCTGACCGCGCAGCCGGACGCGCCGTTCGGCACGCTCGCGCGCGGCGACGCGGCCACGCTCGACGCGCTGCGCGGCTGGCAGAGCCGGCCGCTCGGCCAGCCGCTGCCCGACTCGATCGGCGCGGTGATCGACGCGCTCGCGCGGCAGCATCCGGGCCGCACGGCGATCCGCCACGGCGACGCGACGCTCGACTACCACGCACTGAACATCCGCGCGAACCGGCTGGCGGATCACTTGCGCGATCTCGGCGTGTCGCCGGGCTCGACCGTCGGCCTGTGCCTCGAGCCGGGCGCGGAGCTGATCGTCGCGATGCTGGCGGTGCTCAACGCGGGCTGCGCGTATGTGCCGCTCGACAGCCGCTATCCGGCGGAGCGGCTGCGATTCCTGATCGACGACAGCCAGGCGAGCGTGATCGTCACGCGCGAGGACGTGGTGGCGCGCACCGATGCGCTGCGCGACGGCTATCTGAACCTGATCGTCCTCGAGGACCACGACGACGAGATCGCCGCGCGCGACGGCGCGTTCGTCGCGAGCGGGCTGCCGGCGCAGATGCCGGCGTACCTGATGTACACGTCGGGCACCACCGATCGTCCGAAGGGCGTCATCGTGCCGCAACAGGCGATCCTGCGGCTCGCCTACCGGCCGGCCTATCTCGACGTGACGCCGGACGACGTGTTCCTCCAGTTCGCGCCGACGGCATTCGACGCGTCGACGTTCGAGATCTGGACCGCGCTCCTGAACGGCGCGTCGCTCGTCGTGCCGGTCGGGCGCGACGCGTCGCTCGACCAGCTCGGGCCGTTGCTGGTCGACGCGGGCGTGACGATTCTGTGGCTGACGAGCGGCCTGTTCGCGGCGATGGTCGATCACGCGCCGGACGCGCTGCGGCAGCTGCGCTACCTCGTCTGCGGCGGCGACGTGCTGTCGCTGCCGCACGTGGCGCGCGCCCGCGCGCTGCTGGAACACGGCCAGGTGGTCAACGGCTACGGGCCGACCGAGACCACGACCTTCGCCACCGCGTACCCGGTGCGCGGCGCGCTGGCGGCCGGGCGCACGGTGCCGATCGGCATGCCGATCCAGGGCACGTCGGTGTATGTGCTCGACGACGACCTGAATCCGCTGCCGGCCGGCGCGGCGGGTGACCTCTACATCGCGGGGCCCGGCGTCGCGCACGGCTACGCGAACCGGCCGGACCTGACCGCGGCCGCGTTCGTGCCCGATCCGCATGGCGGCGAGCCGGGCGCCCGCATGTACCGCAGCGGCGACGTCGGCTACTGGGCGCATGACGGCGCGCTGCATTACCTCGGCCGGCGCGACCGGCAGGTGAAGCTGCGCGGCTACCGGATCGAGCCGGCGGAAATCGAGGCGGCGCTGGCCGCGTGCCGCGGCGTGCAAGCCGCCGTCGTGACGGTCGATGCGACGCCGCAGGGCGACAAGCAGCTCGTCGCGTACTGGACCGCAAGCCCGGGCACGGGCGCGGACGTGCCGGACGAAGCCGGCCTGCGCGCGCAGCTGCGGGCGTCGCTGCCGGATCATCTGGTGCCGGCGCGCTTCCACGCGGTGCCGCACATTCCGCTGACGGCGAACGGCAAGGTGGACCGGGCCGCGCTCGCGCGGCTCACGCCGGCCGAAGCGCCCGTCGACGCGGCGCCCGAGACGCTGACGGACACGCAGCGCGTGCTGCGCACGCTGTGGGAAGACGTGCTCGGCCGCAGCGGGTTCGGCCTCGACGACGGCTTCTTCGATCTCGGCGGCGATTCGCTGCTGGCGATCCGGCTGAAGGCGCAGGCGCAGCGCCACGGGCTCGAATTCGAGATCCAGGACCTGTTCGTCCACCAGAGCGTGCGGACGCTGGGCGAGCACATCGAGCGCCAGCGCGGCGCGGGGGCGGGCGCCGTTGCAGTTGCGCCGGCCGAGGCCGCCGTGGCCCGGGCGCCGCTGACGAGCGAAGCGGACCGCGCGCGGCTGCCGGCCGGCGTCGTCGACGCGTATCCGCTCAGCCGCCTGCAACTGGGGATGCTCTATCACGGCCTGCGCCACGCGCGTTCGAGCGTGTACCACGACGTGATCGGCTACGAGCTCGCGTATGCGTACGACGAAGCGTGCCTTGCCCATGCGCTCGACCGGCTGTCGGCCCGCCATCCGGCGTTGCGCACCGCGCTGCGGATGGAGGGGTTCAGCGTGCCGCTGCAGCTCGTGTTCGACACGGCGCGCATTCCGCTGACGGTCACCGACCTGACCGCGCTCGACGCGGCGGCGCAGGCCGCCCGGATCACCGCGTTCATGGACGGCGAGCGGTTCGCCGCGTTCGACATCGCCGCCGCGCCGCTGTTTCGCTGCTTCGTGTTCAAGCTGGCGGCGCAGCGCTTCAAGCTGGTGTGGAGCTTCCATCACGCGATACTCGACGGCTGGAGCGAGGCCGCGCTGACCGCCGAATTCATCCGGCTCTACACGGCGGGCCTGACGGGCCCGCGGAATCCGCGGGACGACGAGCCGGTGCAGGCCGGTTACCGGGATTTCATCGAACTGGAACAGGCCGCGCTCGCCGATCCGGCCCAGCGCGATTTCTGGCGCGGCCAGCTCGACGGCGCGCAGGCGCTGTCGCTGCGCCGCGCGCCGCTGCCAGGCGACGCGGCGGACGAACGGGTGGATTACCTGGAGGTCGAGGTCTCCGCCGAGCTGGAGGCGGCGCTGCGCGCGCTCGCGCGCGACGCGAACGTGCCGCTCAAGAGCGTGCTGCTCGCTGCCCACCTGCGCGCGCTGCAGGCGCTGAGCGGGCGGGGCGACGTGCTGACGTCGATGGTGACGCACGTGCGGCCCGAGACCGAGCATGCGGCGCGTGCGGTCGGGCTGTTCCTGAATTCGGTGCCGGTGCGCGCGGCGCTCGACGGCGCGGCATCGCCCGTCGCGCAGGTGCGGCAGGTGTTCGAGATCGAGTCGGGCATTTTCCGGCACCGCTTCTATCCGTCGCAGCAGATCCGGCAGGACAACGGCGGGATCGAGCTGGGTGAGGTGCTGTTCAATTTCACGAGCTTCCACGTGCTGCGCGAGCTGGACGACGCGGACGTGCGGATGCTCGCGGGCCGCGACGGCCATGCGGTCAACAGCTTTCCGGTGCAGGTCGATTTTTCCGTCTCCGCGAGCGACCAGCGGCTGCGTTGCATCGTCGGCTACCGGGCCGACAGCCTGCGGCGCGCCGACGCGGAAGACATCGCGCACGCGCAGCACGAAGCGCTGCGGCGGCTTGCCGGCGCACCCGCCGCAGCGTGGTTGCTGCCTGCCACGCTCGCGCGGCTCGACGACTGGGCGGCGCCGAAGCCGGGGCGGCCGGCCGGCGCGAGCGTCGGCGAGCGCCTCGCCGCGTGCGCGGCCGCCGCGCCGGACGCCGTCGCGCTGATCGACGACGCGGGCGAAACGACCTATGCGGCGCTGCTCGAGCAGTGCGACCGGCACGCCGCTGCGCTCGTCGCGCTGGGCGTGCGGCAGGGCGACGTCGTGGCGGTGTGCGCGGGCCGCACGGCGGCGACGCTGCGGACCGTGCTCGCGCTGTTCCGGATCGGCGCCGTGTATCTGCCGCTCGATCCCGCGTTGCCGGAAGCGCGCCATCGCTTCATGGTGGATGACGCGCGTCCGGCGGCGATCGTCGGCGATGCCGCCGCGCCCGCCTGCCTGCGCGCGTGCGGCGCGCGCTTCGTCGAGCAGGCGGCGCTGGCGGAAGCGGGCCCGGCCGCGTTGGCCGCCGCGCCGCGCGTCAGCCCCGGCGACCCGGCCTATATCCTTTATACGTCCGGCTCGACCGGGACGCCGAAGGGCGTGCTGTGCCGCCAGGAGGGCATACTCGCGCTGTTCGACGCGCTCGCCCGCACGTATCCGCTGGCCGCGGGCGACCGCGTGCTGTGGAAGACCGCGCAATCGTTCGACGTTTCGCTCACCGAAATGCTGTGGCCGTTGATGAAGGGCGCGGCGATCGTGATTGCGCGGCCGGACGGCCAGTACGATCCGCGCTACCTGCAGCGCGCGATCGAGCAGCATCGCGTGACGGTAGTCAATTTCGTGCCGTCGATGCTGCACCTGTTCCTGCAGTCGCTCGACGCCGGCGCGGCGAGCCCGCTGCGCGCGGTGTTCGCCGCCGGCGAGCCGCTGCTGCCGGCGACCGTCGAGCTGGCGGCGCGCGTGCTGCCGCATGCGCCGCTGTTCAACGCCTACGGCCCGACCGAGGCCAGCATCTACGCAACCGTATGGCGCTGCGCGAGCGGCCCCGTGTTGATCGGCCGCGCGGTGGGCGACGTCGGCACGCATATCCTCGCGCCCGATCTCGCACGGCTGCCGATCGGCGTGACCGGCGAGCTTTACCTGTCCGGGCGCGCGCTGGCGTCGGGCTACCTGAACCGGCCCGAGCTGAGCGCGGAGCGCTTCGTGCCGAATCCGTACGCGACCGGCGATGCGGATCGCGTGCTGTATCGCACCGGCGACCTGGCCCGCTTCGATCGGCACGGCGACCTCGAATTCGTGGGCCGCGACGATCAGCAGGTCAAGGTGCGCGGCTTCCGCATCGAGACGGGCGAAGTCGAATCGGTACTGGGCCGCCATCCGGGGGTCGCCAAGGTCGCGGTGCTCGCGCGTTCGGGGAGCGCGGGCGCCGTGCTCTGCGCGTTCGTGCAGGCGGCGGGCGCGCTGCCGGACGGCGCGCTGAAGGCGCATGCGCAACAGGCGCTGCCGCCGTACATGGTGCCCGACCGGATCGTCGTGCTCGACGCGATGCCGATGACCGGCAGCGGCAAGATCGATCGTCTCCGGCTGGCCGACTGGCCGCTCGACGCGGCGGGCGCCACCGATTCCGCCGGCCCCGCACCCCGCACGCCCGGCGATGCCGAGGGCGCGGTCGCGGCGATCTGGCGCGACGTGCTCGGCCTCGCCGAGATCGATCCGGACACCAACTTCTTCGACGCCGGCGGCCACTCGCTCGCGTTGATCCAGTGCCAGGCGCGGCTGCGTCGCGAATTCGGCCGCGATGTCGACATCGATCACCTGTTCCGCTACACGACGATTCGCGCGCTGGCCGGCTGGCTGTCCGCGTCCGGCGCGTCGTCGGCCGATGCGGATGCCGACGGCGCGGCCGCAGCCGCGAGCGCATCGCCCGTCGACAGCCGCGACGTCGCGATCATCGGGATGAGCGCGGCCGTGTCGGGCGCGGACGACGTCGAGCAGTTCTGGCGCATGCTGCTCGCGGGCGAGGACGGCATCACCCGGCTCGACGACGCGCGGCTGCGCGCGCTCGGCGTGCCGGACGACCTGCTCGGCAATCCGCGCTTCGTCGCCGCGCGCGGGTTGATTCGTGATCCGGACTGTTTCGACGCCGCGTTCTTCGGCTATACGCCGCGCGAAGCCGAGATCATGGATCCGCAGCAGCGCAAGCTGATGGAGGAAAGCTACCGCGCGCTCGAGGACGCCGGTTATGCCGGGCCCGGGCTCGCGCGCGACGTGGGCGTCTACGTCGGCGTGGGCGCGAGCCAGTACCTCGCGAACCACGTGCTCGGCAACCGCGACGCGGTCGACGCGCTCGGCTTGTACCAGATCAACGTGCTGAACCAGCCCGCGACGCAGATCGCCTACCGGCTGAACCTCACCGGCCCCGCGGTCACGCTGAACACCGCATGCTCGACGTCGCTGGTCGCGCTGCACATGGCCGCGCGCGCGGTCGCGCAGGGCGACTGCGAACTCGCGCTCGCGGGCGCGGCGTCGATCGGCGTCGACGGCGTGCCGGGCTACCTGCACCGCACCGGCGGGATCTTTTCCGCGGACGGCTATTGCCGCGCGTTCGACGCGGCCGCGAGCGGCACCGTCGAGGGCAGCGGCGCGGGTGCGGTGGTGCTGAAGCGGCTCGATCGTGCGCGCCGCGACGGCGATCACGTGTATGCGGTCGTCAAGGGCTCCGCGATCAACAACGACGGCCACGACAAGGCCGGCTACACCGCGCCGAGCCCTGCGGGCCAGGCACGGGTGATCCGCGCCGCGCTGGCGGATGCGGGCGTGGACGCCGCATCGGTCGGCTATGTCGAGACGCACGGCACCGGCACGCTGCTCGGCGATCCGATCGAAATGGCCGCGCTGAAGGCGACCTACGGCCAGCACCCGGCCCGCGCCCCGCGCCTGCTCGGCGCGGTCAAGACGAGCGTCGGGCACCTGGACAGCGCGGCGGGGCTCGCGGGCGTGATCAAGGCGGCGCTCGCGCTCGAACGCGGCACGGTGCCGGGCACGCTGCACTTCGACACGCCCAACCCGCTGCTCGAACTCGACGACGCGGCCTTCCGCCTCACGGCGGAAGCGGCCGACTGGCCGGACGGCGGCACGCCGCGCCGCGCGGCCGTCAGCTCGTTCGGCATCGGCGGGACCAATGCGCACGTGATCCTGGAAGCCGCGCCGCCCGAGGCGGATGCGCCGACGGCCGCCGCCGCGCATTGCCTGCGGCTGTCCGCCGCCACGCCGGACGGGCTGCGGCGCGCGGCGGACCGCCTAGCCGCCGCGTGGCGCCGCCACCCTGAATGGGCGCTGGCCGACGTCGCGCATACGCTGCAGGCCGCCCGACAGGACCACGCGTGCCGTGCGTTCGTGGTCGCCGAGTCGCGCGACACGGCGCTCGACGCGCTGGCCGCGGGCGGGTGGCCGGCCACCGGCGACGCGCCGCCCGCGCGCCCGGTGATTTTCCTGTTCACCGGGCAGGGCGCGCAGGCCGCCGGGATGGCGCGCGACCTGCATCGCGAGCACCCGGTGTTCCGCGCCGCGCTCGACGACGTGTGCGGGCGGTTCGCGGGGGCGGCCGGGCTGGCGCTCGAACCGTACCTGCTGGGCGACGCGAGCACCACCGATACGGCGCTGGTCCAGCCGCTGCTGTTCGCGTACGAGTACGCGCTGTATCAGGCGTGGGCGGCGCTGGGGGTGACGCCGGACTACCTGATCGGCCACAGCCTCGGCGAACTGGTCGCCGCGTGCTGCGCGGGCGTGTTCTCGCTCGACGACGCGGTCGGCCTCGTGGCGGCGCGCGCGGCGGCGATGCAGGCGCAGCCGGCCGGCGCGATGCTGTCGGTATCGATCGCGGAGGACGAACTGGCCGCGCAGCTGCCGCCGACGCTCGCCGTCGCGGCGGTCAACGGGCCGCTGCAGTGCGTGGTGTCCGGCCCGGTGGACGCGGTTGACGCGTTCGCGGCGCACCTGCACGACGCGGGGGTCGCGCATGCGCCGCTCGCGTCGTCGCATGCGTTCCATTCGCCGATGATGGCCGACGCGGCCGCGCGCGTGCACGCGCATGCCGCGACGATGACGCTGCGCGCGCCGCGCATCCCGATGATCTCCAACCTCGACGGCACGCTGCTGGATGCGCAGCGCGCCACCGATCCCGCGTACTGGGCCGCGCACGTGCTCGGCACCGTGCGTTTTTCGGCGGGTGTGCGGACGCTGGCGGCGCTGGGCGACGCGCTGTGGGTCGAGATCGGCCCGCGCGACGTGCTGGCGGCGCTGGTGCGCGCGCATCGCTGCGCGCCGGCCGACGCGGTGCTGGCAAGCTTCACGGAGCGCGCGCCGCGCACGATGGCGACCTTGCTCGCCGGCTACGGCCGGCTGTGGGCGAAGGGCGCGCGGCTGACGCGCCGCGACGCGTACGCGGGCGAGCGCCGCAAGCGGCTGCCGTTGCCGGGCTATCCGTTCGAGCGCACGCGCCACTGGCTGCCGGCCCAGCAGGGCGGCCCCATCGAGCGCGCGCAGCCGCAGGCGCCGGCCGTTGCACCGGTTGCTGCACCGGTTGCGGTCGACACCCCGCGCGCCGCAGCGGTCGAAACCGACGACGTGCGGCATGCGCTGACGCGCATCTGGACGGAATGCCTCGGCCATGAGCGGATCACGCCGACCGACGACTTCTTCGCGCTGGGCGGCGATTCGCTGCTGGCCGGGCGCGTGCTCGCGCGGATTCACGAGCGACTGAATGCGGAGCTGACGCTCGAGGCGTTCTTCAGTGCGCCGACGATCGACGGGCTGGCCTGCGCGATTCGCATGCAGGCGGCACCCGCGCAGCCCGCCGAGCGGGCGGCAACGACGCCGGCTGGCCGGCCGGCCGCCGGGCCGCGCCGCGCGCCGATGTCGTTCCAGCAGCGCCGGCTGTGGACGCTCGAACGGCTCGGCATGGGCGGTTCGGTCTTCCACCTGCCGCAATGCCTACATCTGCACGGCGACGTCGACCGCGCCGCGCTGCACGCGGCGCTCGACGGGCTGGTCGCGCGCCATCCGGTGCTGCGTACGTCGTTCCACGAGGGGCCGGACGGCGGCGGCGAGCAGCACGTGCACGCCGACGCGGCGGTCGCGCTGTCGATCCATGCGTACACCGGCGACACGGACGACACGGACGACGCGCTGCGCGCGTTCATCGCGCAGCATCGCGACGCGCTGCGGGCGGAGCCGTTCGATCTCGCGCGGCCGCCGCTGTTCCGCGCGCGGCTACTCGAACTCGGGCCGCGCCGAGCGTGCCTGTTGATGTCGTTCCATCACATCGTCGTCGATGGCTGGTCGTTCCGGCTGATCGCGCAGGATCTCGCGTCGCTGTACGGCGCGGCGAGCCAGGGGCGCGCGCCGGAGGCCGCGCCGCCCGCGTGGGACTACGCGGACTACAGCGAGGAGCAGGCGGCGCGGTTCGCCGCCGGGCACGACGCGGCGCACGAGGCGTTCTGGGCGCACCTGGACGGCGCGCCGGTGCTCGACCTCGGCGGCGACCGACGCCGCGCGCGCACGCCCGGGCGCCTCGCGCACAGCGGCCGCGTCGCGGTGGACGCCGGGCGCGCCGCACAGGTCGACGCGCTGGCGCGGCGCTTGCGGACGACGCCGTACGTCGTGTTCCTGTCCGCGTTCCTGCTGATGCTGTCGCGGCGCACGGGGCAGCGCGACCTGGTGGTCGGCTCGCCGGTCGCCAACCGCGCGTCGAGCCGCACCGAAGAGCTCGTCGGCTTTTTCGTCAACCTGCTCGCATTGCGCGTGGCGTTCCCGGCGGCCAGCAGCACGCGCGCATGGATCGAACGGGTGCGCGACTGCGTGATGGCCGCGCACGCGCATCAGGACTATCCGTTCGAAAAGCTGGTCGAGCGTTTCGCCGGCCCGCGCGACGCGTCGCTGACGCCGCTGTTCCAGGTGGTGTTCTCGATGCAGGAGGCGCCGGTTCGCCATGTGCGGATCGGTGCGCTGGACGTCGCGTTCGAGGACACGCCGGAAACGGAAACCGAATACGACCTGACGATGAACCTGCATCGCGACGGCGCAGGCTACGGCGGCGTGCTGCTGACACGCGACGGCGTGCTGGAGCGAGGCGAGGCGGACGAGGTGGTCGAACAGTTCCACGCGGCGCTGGACCTGCTGCTGACGCTGCCGGACGATGCGCCGCTGGGCGACGCGGGCGTGCTGTCGGCCGCGCAGCGGCAGGCATGGCAGGCGGCGTCCGGCACCGCCGGCGCGCCTGCGCGGGCGGCGTCCGACCTCGTGTCGCTGCTGTCGGGCACGCTGACGGCCGGCAACGCCGCGCCCGCGGTCGCCACCGCGCACGAGACGCTCAGCTACGGGGCGCTGCGGGCCCGGGTGGACCGGGTCGCGGGCGCGCTGCTCGCGCACGGCGTGCGCACCGGCGACCGCGTCGCGCTGTGCTTGCCGACGGGGCTCGACGCACTGGTGGCGCTGCTCGGCGTGCTGCGCGCCGGGGCGACCTACCTGCCGCTCGATCCCGCCGCGCCGGCCGCACGTCAGCACGCGATCCTGTCGCAGGCGGCGCCGGTGCTGCTCGTGCACGACGCCACGGCGCCGGCGCCGGCATGGCCCGGATGCGCGGCGATCGCGTTCGCCGCGCTGGGCGACGCGCCCGCCGGCGCGCTGCCCGCGTGCATCGATCCGCAGCAGGCCGCCTATACGCTGTTCACGTCCGGTTCGACCGGCGTGCCGAAGGGCGTCGACGTCAGTCATCGGGCCGTCGCGCACAAGATCCAGGCGCTGTGCGCCGCGTATCGGATGACCGCCGACGATCGCGTCGTGCAGTTCTCGTCGCTCGTGTTCGACGTGTCGATCGAGGAGATTTTCACGACGCTGTCCGCCGGCGCCTGCCTGCTGTTGCTCGATCGCGCGGCATGGCCGACGCTCGGTGCGTTCAGCGACCTGCTCGATGCGGGGCGCGCGACCGTGCTCAACCTGCCCGCGTCGTTCTGGCGCGAATGGGTGCGTGCGATCCGGCTCGGCGAGGCCGCGCTGCCGGCGCGGCTGCGCCTGGTCGTGACGGGCAGCGAGACGGTGCCGCTCGCGGCGGTGCAGGCATGGCGCGCCGTGACGGGCGGCCGCGTGGCGCTGATGAACGCGTACGGGCTGACGGAAAGCGTGATCACGTCCGTCGTGCACGACGTGCCGGCCGCCGCGCGCCCGGACGAACGCGACGTGCCGATCGGCGCGCCGCTGCCGGGCACCACCGCCTATGTGCTCGACGCGCACCTGCAACCGGTGCCGCCGCTGTGCCGCGGCGAGCTCTACCTGGGCGGCAGTGCGCTCGCGAGCGGCTATCCGGGCCGGCCCGGGCAGACGGCCGCCGCCTTCCTGCCCGATCCGTTCGCCGGCCAGCCGGGCGCGCGCATGTATCGCACCGGCGACCTCGTGCGTCGCGACGCGGACGGCGCGCTGGTCTACCTCGGCCGCAGCGATCGCCAGATCAAGGTGCGCGGGATTCGCGTCGACCTGGCCGAGGTGGAGGCGCTGCTGCTCGACCAGGACGGCGTGCGCGAGGCGGCGGTGCGGCTGTCGAGCGGGCCCGATGCGCCGGCGCTGCGCGTGGAGGCGTTCATCGTCGTGGGTCCCGACGCGTCGGATGCGCCGGCCACGCCACGCGATGCGGCGCGCGCGCGGCTGCGTGCGTTGCGCCGCGTGGCGCCGGCGCACCTGGTGCCGCATGCGCTGGCCATCGTGCCGTCGCTGCCCAAGACGTCCGGTGACAAGATCGACCGCCAGTGGGTGTCGACGGCGGTGCTGCCCGACGAAGCCGCGGACGGCGACGAAGCGCCGCCGCTGCGCGCGCTGCTGGCGGTGCTGCGCGACGTGCTGCGGCTGGACCGGATCGGCCGGGACGACAACTACTTCGGGCTCGGCGGCGACTCCATCCTGGTGTTGCGCGCCGTCGCGCAACTGAACCGGGCGGGCTGGACGGTCGATCCTCAGGACTTCTTCTCGACCTCGACCCTCGCGGATCTGGCCGATTGCCTGCGACCGCTGGCGGTGCGGCCGGAGGCGGACGACGCGTCCGGGTTCCCGTTGACGCCGTATCAGCGGCGCGTGTTGCAGCGCCCGCACGCGCACCACTGGAACCGCTCGCTGCTCGTTCAGGCGGCACAGCCGCTCGACGCCGACGCGCTGCGGGCCGCGTTCCGCTCGCTGCTCGACGCGCACCCGGGGCTGCGCTGCGTATTCGATGCCCACGCGCTGGCGGGCCGCATCGCGCCGGCGGACGCGGACGCCGTGCAGCGCTGCTTCAGCAGCCACGACCTCGGCACGGCGGACGACGCGGCCCGCTTCATCGCCGCGCACGGCGCGACGCTGCAGCAGGGCTTCGATCTCGCGCACGGGCCGCTGGTGTGGATCGCGCACTACCGGTGCGGCGCGGCCGGCGACCGGCTGCTGCTCGTCGTGCACGGGCTGGTGGCGGACAGCCATGGCTGGGCGGTGCTGCTGGACGACCTGGCCCACGCATATGCGGCGCATGCGAACGGCCGGACGCCGGCACTGGCCGCGCCGACGCTCGCGTACCCGGCCTATCTGCGTGCGCTGGACGCGCGCATTGCCGCCGCGTACTTCGCGTCGATGGCGGCCAACGTCGCGCTGCCGCGGGATCGGCACGCGGCACCCGGCGACAACGCGGAGGCCAGCCAGCAGGTCGTGCGCGACCGGCTGACGGGCGACGCGGCGCGACGGATGCTCACCGTCGTGCCGCAGCGCCTGCGCGTGAAAGCCGCCACCGTCGCCATCGCGGCGGCCGCGCGCGCGCTGACCGAGTGGGCGGGCGGCGCGGTGGTCGCCGATCTCGGCCGGCACGGCCGCGACTGGCTCGACGACGGGCCGGCGGTCGAGCGCGCGCTCGGCTGCTTCGTCTGCGACGTGCCGCTGCTGTTGCCGCAGCACGCCGGCGCGCCGGGCGTCGCCGCGCTGCGCGCGTGGGAGGCGGCGCTCGCCGCGCTGCCGCCGGCGGCGCTGGGCGGCGCGGACGTGCCGCCGCCCGCCGGCGTCGATGCCGACGCGTGGCGGCGCTGCGTGCAGCCGCAGGTCAGCGTCGATTTCGTCTCGGCGGCCGCCGCGCGCCCTTCCGCGTGGTTCTCCGCCGCGCCCGAGGCGGTGGGCGCGGACCGCGCGGCGACCGACCAACGTTCGCACCTGCTGAACCTCGTCTGCGTCGCGGGCGACGGCGAACTCGCATTCGAGTGCCGTTACAGCGACACCGTGCACACGCGCGCCACCGCCGAACGGTTGCTGCGCCGGTGGCGCGAGCACATGGAGGCTGCGCTCGCGCTCGTCGCCGACGCCGCCGTTCCCGTAGTCGAACACGATCATTCCTGACATGACCCCGATCTACCTGAAACCGAACGTCGTCTTCGAACCGCTGGTCAATCAGTGGTATGCGTGGACGTTCCTGCTGCAGCCGGCGACCTGCGCGCTGGTGATGAAGCAGGTGCACCTGCGCATCATGGAATCCTTCATCCGCGCACCCGAGCTGCACCGGCGTTCCGCCGCGAAGATGGCCGGCGGGCCGTTCCTCAACGGCGGCCGGGAGCTCGTGCCGGCGGTCGACGCGCTGATCCGCGACACCCGCACGCGCGCCGCGCCGCTGCTGGCGCTGGCGGACGCGCTGCGCGAGCTCGACGAGCTGCTCGCGCGGGAAGGGGGCGGCGACACGCTGTCGCCGCTGTATGCGCGGGTGCCCGAGCCGTTGAAGGGTGTCGTCGAGCTGGGCTACGACCTGCGCGGCCACGCGTCGTACCGGCTGTTCGAGCGGCTGCTGTACGACAGCGCCGGCTATCTCGACGCGCTGCAGAGCGTGAACGGCTTCCTCGCGACCAGCGACGACCGGAGCTTCATGCTCAGCACGCCGCGCTTTCCCGACGAGCACATGGTGCAGATCCGCCTGCCATTCCGCGACGTGCTGTACGACGAACTGTTCGCGGCCCGCCACGCGGGCGCCGCGCCGGACCTGATCGATCGCCTGCTGGTTCACGCGGAGGGCGGTGCCGAGCGGCGCGCGGCGCTCGAAACCTGGTTCACCGACGCGCCGCCGCCGCGCCCGCCGTCGGCGCCGGCGCGTGCGGGGCAGCCGGTGCGGGTGCGCTACTTCAACCATGCGACGGTGCTGGTCGAGACCGCGGAATTTTCGCTGCTGACCGATCCGATCGTCGGCTATCCGCTCGGCCAGGGCGACGATCCGTTCACGTTCGCGGATCTGCCCGAGCGCATCGACTACGTGCTGCTGACCCACAACCACCAGGATCACATCGTGCTCGAGAGCCTGCTGCAGCTGCGGCACCGGATCGGCACGCTGGTGGTGCCGCGCAGCCACGGCGGGTTCCTGCAGGACCCGTCGATCCGGCTCGCGCTCGAGGCGTGCGGGTTCGAGCGGGTGGTCGAAGTCGGCGAGCTGGACAGCGTGCCCGTGCCCGGCGGCGAGATCGTGGCGCTGCCGTTCCTCGGCGAGCACGGCGATCTGCATATCGCCGCGAAGATGGCGTTCGCGCTGAAGGTGGACGGCAAGAGCATGCTGTTCGCGGCCGACTCGAACAACCTGCAGCCGGAGCTGTACCAGCGCATCGCGCGGCGCATCGGCCGGATCGGCACGCTGTTCATCGGCATGGAATGCGAAGGCGCGCCGATGTCCTGGCTGTACGGCGCGCTCCTGAACGAGCCGCTCGGGCGGCAGTTCGACCAGAACCGCCGGCTGAACGGCTCCGACTGCGCGCGCGCGTGGCCGCTGGTCGAATGCTTCGCGCCGCGCCAGGTGTTCGTCTATGCGATGGGCGCGGAGCCGTGGCTCAAGTTCATCTCCAGCATCGAATACGCGCCGACGTCGCTGCCGATCGTCGAATCGGACAAGCTGATCGCCCGCTGTCACGCGCACGACATCCAGTCCGAGCGGCTGTACCTGAAGAAGGAAATCATCCTCTGAGCGTGGGCGGCCGCGCGGCCGCCCGCATCGTTTCGTGTCGTCTCGTCTCGTCGAATCGTCGAACCAGGAACCCACTCCCATGCCGGATCGTCATCCGTCCCGTGTCGCTGCCGCCTTCAAGATGCTCGCCGCCACGGCCGTGCTGTTGCTGGTGATTGCCGCGGGCCTGCTGTATTGGGCGCTGCCCGCCGCCACCGGCTACGCGTCGCACTACCTGTGCGTGCGCGTGCTCGCCGGCGGCGACGGCGATGCACGTGCGCTGTTCGCGCGCGAAGTCAAGCCGATCAATCCGTTGTTCAACTTCGTCACGTACCGGATCGACCGTGCGCGACAGACCGTCGAGGCCGCCGGGCTCGGCGTGTTGCGTTCGACGGTCGCGCTGTACCGGCCGGGCCTCGGCTGCACGATCGCGCCGGCCGGCGCGATCGACGCATTGCGCGCGGATGGCCGCGGCCTCGCGCTGCCGCCCGCCGCGGCCGATGCCGGCTACGTCGACCACTACGGCAACGCCGACGATGTCGCGCCGGCCGATCCGCTGCCGGCGCTGAGCGCCGTGCTGGATCGCGCGATGGCGGAGCCGTCGCCCGCGTCGCTGCGCAACACGCTGGCCGTGGTCGTGCGGCAGGACGGCAAGCTCGTCGGCGAGCGGTACGCGCCGGGCGTCACGGCCCACACCCCGTTGCTCGGCTGGTCGATGACGAAAAGCGTCACCGCGTTGCTGGCGGGCGTGCTGGCCCGCGACGGCAAGCTGACGCTCACGCAGGATCACCTGCTGGACGACTGGGCGCAACCCGGCGATCCGCGCCAGGCGATCCAGTTGCGCAACCTGCTGCAATGGACGAGCGGGCTGGATTACCAGGAAGGCTATCTGCCCGGCTCGGACACGACGAAGATGCTGTACCAGTCGACCGACATGGCGCGCTTCGTCGCGAGCCGGCCGCTGAAGGTCGCGCCCGGCCGCGAGGTGGACTACCAGAGCGGCGGCAGCGTGCTGGTCGCGAAGATCGTCGCGCGCGCGATCTCGCCGCGGCCGCTCGACATCGTGCCGTTCGCGCGGGCGCGGCTGTTCGAGCCGCTCGGCATCCGCACCGCGATGATGGAGCCCGACGCGTCGGGCACGCTGGTCGGCGGCAGCTACATGCTGGCGTCGGCGCGGGACTGGTCGAAGCTCGGCCAGTTGATCCTGCAGCAAGGCGTGTGGCGCGGCACGCGCATCGTCGAGCCGGACTGGGTGCGCTTCATGGCGACGCCCCAGGCGGCGCGGCACGACGGCCGGCTCGGCGCGCATCTGTGGCTGAACGCCGGCGTCGGCGGCGCGCGCCGGTTTCCGTCGCTGCCGGCGGACCTGATGATGATGGACGGCTTCAATCACCAGCTGGTGGTGATCGTGCCGTCGTGCCGCGCGGTCATCACGCGGCTGGGCGCGACGGTGGACCACAGTTGGGATACCGAACGTTTCGTCGCCGACGTGATGGCGAGCCTGCCGGGCTGTACGGGCCCGGCAACCACGACTGCCGCGAGGTAAGCGCATCATGAAGATCATCGTACGTGACGCCGTGGCCGCCGATACGCCGGCCCTGTGCGAACTGTTCCTGCGCTCGCGCCGCGAGACCTTCGTCTGGCAGCCGGCCGGCACGTTCCAGCTGGCCGATTTCGAGGCCCAGACGGAAGGCGAGCGGCTGAGGGTCGCCGAGGACGACCGCGGGCGACTCGCCGGCTTCGTGTCGGTCTGGGAGCCCGACCATTTCATCCATCACCTGCACGTGCACCGGTCGCACCACCGGAGCGGCATCGGCCGGGCGCTGCTGCGCGCGTTGCCGGGCTGGCCGGCCACGCGTTACCGGCTCAAGTGCCTGCGCGCCAACGTGCCGGCGCTGGCGTTCTATGCCGCGTGCGGCTTCGTCGAGATCGGCGCCGGCAGCTCGGAAGACGGCGAGTACCTGCTGCTCGAGTCCGGCGGCAAGGACGGCCGATGACCGTCCACCTGCGGTACTGCCTGCAGCAGGCGGCGTTGTGGGGCACCTTCGGCCTCGTGCTGCCGGTCGTCACGTTGTTCCTGCTGCACAGCCATTTCACGCTGTTCGAGATCGGGCTTTACGCGGCGGTGTTCAGCCTGTCGACCATCGCGCTGGAACTGCCGTTCGGCGCGATGGCCGACCGCGTGGGCCGGATCCGGACCTATCGCGTCTCGCTGCTGATGAACAGCATCGGCTGCGCGCTGATGCTGTGCTTCAGCCAGAAGCCGGTGCTGTACCTCGCCGCGGCGAGCTTCGGCGTCGCGCGCGCGATGAGTTCCGGCACCGTCGACGCGTGGTATGTCGGCCTGCTGCGCGAGCATGGCGAGACGAACCGGATTCCTTATTTTCTCGGCCGCGCGGAGCTGGCCTCCGCGCTCGGGCTGGCGAGCATGTCGCTGGTCGGCGGCGTGCTCCCGGACCTGATCGGCAGCCGGCTGTTCGACAACCCGTACCGGATCGGCCTGGCGCTCGCATGCGGCCTGTTCATCGTGCTGCTGGGCCTGACGTCGTGGTTTTTCGCCGAGGCGGAGCAGGCGCCGCCCGAGCCCGCGCCGGCCGGCCGGATGCGCGACGATCTGCGCGAACTGGTGCGCTTCGCGTGGCATGGCGGCGCGGTGCGGCCGCTGATCCTGCTCTGCATGCTGCTCGGCGGCGTCGTGTCGGTGCTGGAGAGCTACTGGCCGGTGGTGCTGAAGACGCTCGTGCCGATGCATGGCGCGACCTGGGCGTTCGGCCTGTTCCTCACGCTGATGCTGGTCGTCAAGGGCGCGGGCGGCTGGGTGTCGTATCGCGTGATGAAGCATTGCGCCGCACGGCCGGCGCTCGCCGTGTCGCTGCCGTTCGCCGGGCTCGCCGCGAGCCTCGTACTGACGCGCTGGGCGAATCACGTGGTCGCGTTCGGCGCCGTGCTGAGCGGGGTCGCGCTGTTTCTCGGCATCGCCGGCGCGGTGGTCAACGCGGTGCTGCATCACCGGACGCCCGATGCGTTGCGATCGCGCGCCGTCTCGTTCTTTTCGCTGGTGTTCCAGCTCGGCAGCATGATCGCGTCGATCCTGCTCGGCTACCTGGTCAGCCAGTGGGGCGTGCAGGCGGTGTGGTGCGGCGTCGGCGTGCTGGTCGCGGCGGCGGCCGGGTACGGCGCGTCGATCGGCGGCTGGGCCGCCGACCCGATGGAGGAGGCGAAGACGACGGCGCGCGCGTAGGCCGGGCGCACCGTTTCGATTCATGTGTGATGCGTCATGCGGAAGCGGCAATTTTTGTGTTTGTCACCCCACGATAGCCAAGGAGATCGACTTTGAAACAGGAGATGCGCATCGCGATTCACGAGACGCTGGAGGCGCTCGTGTCGCAGTACGGGACAGCGGAGCTCGAACGCGTGATCGAGTTCGTCGACATCAACACGGGGCGGGTTCCGCTGCCCGCGTTGCCGAAACATCAGCGGCCGCTGCTGTTCTATTTCCCGGGGCTGGACGGCAAGCCGTGGTACGAGGCGTCCGATTATCCGGCGCTCGAGGCGTTCACGTCGACGCTCGAGGCGTCGGTCGACGTGCTGCGCGAGGAGTTTCTCGCCCAGGTGACCACGCCGATGCTGCTGCCGTACGAAGAGCAGGTGGCAGGGCGTTTCGAGTCGATCCGGCGCAACGACTGGGGGTCGTTCTATTTCAGGCGCAAGGGCGAGCCCGAGGTCGAGGAGAATTGCCGCCGCTGCCCGCGCACCGCGGCGCTGATGCGGCAGGTGCAGGACTTCCTCAGCCCGAGCGGCGCCTTCATCTTTTCGGTGATCCAGGGCGGGACGCGGATTCCGCCGCATACGGACACGACGAATCTCAAGCTGACCTGCCAGCTTCCGCTGATCGTGCCGCGCGGCTCGCGGCTGCGCGTCGGCGACGAGATTCGCGAGTGGCCGGACGGGCGCGCGATCATTTTCGACGATACGTTCGAGCACGAAAGCTGGAACGACAGCAACGAGCCGCGGGTTTGCCTGCTCGTCGACATCTGGCATCCGGGCATCACGCGTATCGAGCGGGATGCGGTGGAGCGGCTCGACGCCGCGATCAGCGAGCATCTCGGGCTGGATTTCCGGCCGCCGTGGGCGGAAGCGGCCGCGGCGTAAGGCGGGGAGGGGCGGCCGGCTGCGGCCGACCGGTCGCCTTTTGACGATCGACCGATGGCAGTGTGACAGGGGTGCCGACGCGGTTTTGCGCGGAGCCGTTGTCGAATCACGCGCCGCATCCGGCAATCGCTTCGACAGTCGTGCATTGGCCGGAGCGCTTCGAGGCCGTGCTCCCGCCGCGGCCTGGCGATCCGCAGGCGAGCCTGTCGGGTCGTCGATTCAGCCGTGCCGCCGCTCGCCACGGTTCCAGCCTGCCGGCCGCCACATCCTGAATGACCTGGCGAACCTGCACGGTTCGCGCATCGTCATCCGTTCCGTGGCGGCCATGGCAGCCGGCTTCCGCCGGGCTCCCTACGGCATCAGCCGGTCGAGCAGCGGCGACCGGAAGATCCGGTGCGGGTCGTAGCGTTCGAGGGTCGCGCGCGCCGTATCCCAGCTGCTCGACGCCGGCTGGCCTTCACGATGCAGGTTCGGAATCGTGGTGGTGAGCATCGTGTCGTCTTGCCAGGCGGCCGTGTCGGTATAGGCCCAGCCCTTCGACCATTCGGGGCGCACCGTCGCATACGAGCCGGTGTAGTTCGCGAGCATCCATTGCTCGATCTCGCGATAGAAGCGATCGGCGCCCGGCGTGCCCGGCAACGTTAGGATGTCGAACCACACGGCGGTATCCCATTCCGGCCGGTCGGGGCGCGGCTTGAGCGCGGACAACGCCGGCACGGCCGCGCCCGCGCCGGCATCGGCCGGCTTGTCGAGACCGGTGACGCGGATCTCGACGGGACCGTTCATCGGATACGCGTTGCGCGCCTTGTACGCGTCGACGCGGTTCTGATAGAACTGCACGAATTCGCTGATCACGCGCTGCACGTCGGCGCGCCGCGCCAGCACCGCGTAGCCGTTCGCGGTGACGCGCAGCGTCGTCGGCCGGATGTACTGCAGCACGGTGCGCGACCAGCCCCAGATGTCCCCGCTGAGGGTGAGTGCGAGACCGGCCGTCGTGATGGCGAGCTGCGTCTGGCCGAACAGCGGCGTCAACGCGCCTTCGCCACCGATCACGATCCGCTTGACGAGATCCGAGATGGTCTGCGAGATCGAATCGGAGAACGGATAGTTGTACGGCTGCGTGACGGCGCGCGACAGGAGCGGCTTGCTGGGCGTCGGCGTCCAGACCTTGAGCCACGGCTTGGTCGTGAACGGGAACCAGATGGCTTCCACCCGGCCCGAGCGATCGAGAAACGACGCGATCGTGCGGCCCGTCGAGCCGGCCGGCGCAAACAGTTCGGATGCCGGAATATCGACGTAGCTCTGGCAGCGCAGCCGCTGGTTCGGGCCGGCCGTCAGCGTGACTTCGACGACGAACGCCCGCCCGATGTGCGCGAGGAACGCGCCGATCTCGGGATCGCCGCGCTCGAACCGGCGCAGCACGTATTGCTGCCGGGCCGGATCGAACACGACCGCGGTGAGCGCGACCACGAGATTGCTCAGCGAGCCCCAGGTATGGCCCGGCTGCAGGGTTTCACCGGCCGCCGGCACGGCGGTGCCGTGTGCATCGATCGCGAGCGCGCCGCCGAGCGTGATGTCGCCCGGTGCCGGCGCGGCAATCACGCCGAGGCCATATTGCTCGAGCGTCGCGAGCAACGACTCCAGCGAGACGCCTGTCTGGGCGGTGACGCGCGCCGGACGTGCGGACGTGTCGACGGAGACGGCCGTCAGCGACTTCGTCGTATCGAGCAGCACGAGGTTCGCGGCGCCGGCGCCCGGGTCCAGCGTCAGCGGCGACCAGTTGTGCATGTAGCCGCGCGGGCGTATCCGGTAGCCGTTCGCGCGCGCCCAGTTGACGGTCGCGACGACGTCGTCGGCGGAGCGCGGCGCGGCGGTCCATACGTCCTGCACGGCGATCTCGCCGCTCCAGTTCTGGAACGCCTGCTTGTAAAGCGGGATGTCGGCCGGGAAGCCGGGCGGCGTGTCGCCGGCCGTCCGCGCGTGTGCCGCGATCTGGTAGAGCGGTGTCCAGCCGGTGACGATGCCGGCCGCCGCGAGCTTCGCCATGTCGGCCAGGAAGGCGCGACGCGGCGCAGGTTCGTCTCGGAAGTCGTGACTCATGGTGTGCTCCAATTTTTCGGCATTGTTTTGAAGATTGGAAAGACGACAAATGACGCGTTGAGACTGGTGTGGCAATCGATGCAGGCGTGACGCTCGGGAAGCGTCGCGCTCGGGTCGGGCAGGATTGAAAAATAACGATGCGTTCGGCAATGCGCGACCGCGCATCGCCACGGGCGTCTAAAAGGAAATCGAAAAGCCGCCGGGAGATTGCTGCAATTGGCCGTCGGCCTGTTCTGTCGACGAGCGGATAGGGAAATTCGACGGAATCGCGTGCGGCGAAGCGCTAGCCGTGGCGATCGATAAAAGATGACTTCACGTGAATATTAATCGCCATGTTTCGATTTTTTAAATAAACCCGGCCGCAATTCAAGGTTGATTGAAGGTGTGTCGTATATTTCGGTCGAAAGCGTAACAATTTATCTATCGGGTGACAAGCCGCGGAGTTGACGAATTTCGAGTCATTTAATATGGAAATTTTATGGCGGAAAATGGCTTCGTCCTTTGTGGGTATTTTGCAACACCGGTCTCGGAGACCCGCAACCGTGGGCTTGGAGCGGAAATTATGCTTCGCCGCCGCGCATATTGAATCGATTGTTGAGCGAATCGAAATAACTTCCGGAAGATATGACTTGAAACCAGATCGATAAGCAGGGTACGGGTGAAATCCGACAATTCCTCTCTCGAATGGCGCTTCCGGATGAAAATTCGTGGTATGCGTCGCCGGGGCGATTATTACCAAAGTTCGTGGTAAACGGAGGTTGATTTATTCGTGCGTTGATAATAATGACGATGAGTGGCTTGCGGATTGATCGATTTCCGGTTAGCGGGCGATGTGGTTTTAAAAAATGGATGTCGGGTTAACTGCAAATGTCTTAAATCATCGCTATCATACGCGGCTGGGATATACATGGACCAAATTCAATGGAAAGAATCGTTTCGCTTTTTGATCGCGATTTTTCGTTGAATTCGCCGGGAGCGCGCCTGCTTCGAGCCGGCGCCGGGTTGTCCGATTCAGGTCTTCAGCACGTCCGGCGGCGGCGCGTTTTCGTCCCGCCACGCGCATCGACCGAAATGGACGTTTCGGCTGCTGGCAGCGTCGCCCGTCATGAACGTCCATCGATGCGACGCCCGCCGCCTCGCGCGGTTCGATACGGAGGAAACATCGTGCCGGTTTCCCGTTCGTCATCGGTCGGTTCGATCGTCGGTGACGCGGCGGCGCTCGCCGTGCCTGACGATCGTTCGTACGCGCATGGCGTGTTCCGGATCGCGCGCCGGCGGCGCGCGTTGCCCGCCTGATAACGCGTGCGACACAGCGCGACCCGACGCGCGCCGCGCCAACCGTGCCGGCTCGCGCGCGCCGGCGTGGCGCCAGGTCCTCAAGCACGCACAACAAGGAGAGTCAGATGTTCTCGAAGCTCGGGAAGGTGATTTCGAGCGCCGGCAGTGAGCGGTTCGCATCCGACATGCATGCATTGCTGGTCGAATCGATTCCGCTCGCGATCACCCGGATGACTGAATGGACGCTCGACGAGCCGGCGGGCGAAGTCGTCCGCGTGCAATCGCTCGGCGCGTTCGGCGCGCCGGGCGGCGACGGGCGCGGCGCGCCGGCCGCGCACGGCGAGCGGGAACCGGCCGCGCATCCGCCGTTGAACCGGATTCTGGCGGCCTGCGACCGGCAGCTCATTCACATCAATCCGCTGTTGCGGCGTGGCAATGGCGGCGACGTCGCGCCGCCGCGCGGGCCGGGCGGCGGATTTCAGTGCCATCTCGTGTCGGGCAAGGCGAATCGCCGCTACGTGATCTCGCTGCATCGCACGGCATCGCATCGCGACTTCTCGTTGCAGGAGATGTCGTTCCTGAAGAATTTCGCCGATACGCTGCTGCCGCTCGTCGAGTGGCATGCGTCGACGCGTCGGCACGGCACGCTCGAATGCGTGACGGCGCCCGGTGCGACGGCAGGCTTGCCCGGCGTCGACGCGCTGCGCCATGAGTTCGAATCGCGGCTCGCGCGCGCGCGGGTCGTGCTGTCGGCGCGTGAAAACGAAGTATGCCTCGGCCTGCTCGCGGGCAAGATGCTGCGCGAAATGGCCGGCGAGCTCGGTGTGAAGGAAAGTACGGTCGAGACGTACATCAAGCGCGCCGCGGTGAAGCTCGGCATCAGCGGCCGGCACGGGCTCACGAAATGGATGATCGACGATTCCGTCCCGTGCGCGTCGGCGGCGTGACGCCGACATGCCGCCGACGTGCGACGCACGCCGCCGGCCGACTGGCCGGGATGGCTGCCGCACGCGCCCGCGCCGACGCGAGTCGTCGCGGGCGATGACGACGATGTCACCGGGTGCGGCAGCGCGGGTTGCGGCGCCGGCTAGATTGCCGACGTGCGACGCGAGATGGAAACCGGCGGCAGTCGTCCCATGGAGTTTCGCGCGTCGCCTGCGCCTGCGTCGGCGTCGCGCACGCTGAAGTGCCTGGCGGGCCGCACCTGACGCGCGCCGCGCCGCCGGATGGGCCCGTTCGGGCCGAGAGCCCTCAGGTTCCGATGCGCGGCGACGCGTAGTCGCGCCGCACGCTTCGCATGCCGTCCCCGCCCGCTTCCGTCGCGGCCCCGGCCGTCTCGTCGAGCATCCAGCGCGTCAGGCCATGACGCCCGCTGAAGCCCAACTTGACGGCGGCCCGCTTCAGGTAGGTCTCGACGGTGCTTTCGCGCAGCGCGAAACGCATGGCGATGGCGGGCACCGTGTCGCCGGCCAGCAGCGCCGTGCATGCCTCGATCTCGCGCGTGGACAGCTTGACGCCCGCTTGCCGCAGACGCTCGGCGAACCGCCGCGCCACGCGCTCCCGGCCCGATTGCGTCGCCGGCGGCGCGGCGAGCGTCACCTGGGCGGGCGGCGGCGTCGAATCGAGCGCCGCGACATGGCTCTCGACGATCGGAAACAGCACGTGCGAGAGTTCCTTGAGGAAGGTCCGCTCCTGCGGCGAGAAATCGTCGAACGTACAGGTGCGATACAACGAGATCACGTAACAGTGGCCCCGCTTGCGGGTCACGAGGTGAAATTGCGCGTAACGCGGCGACACGACCGCCGCCTGCATGACGATGAAGCGGTCGAGTTGCGCGTGGATCGGGCCGTGGCCGGCGAGCGTGTCGTCGACGTGCAGGGGGCTCGCCCCCGGGCGCGGCGGCATCTGCGGCCCGCAACAGGCAGCGGCCACGCCGGCCTTCGCGAGCGCCGCGCCGACCGCGCCGAGGCTGCGCACCGCGGGATGGCCGTCAGGTGAGTCGTCGACCGCCAGCTCCGCAATGCGGATCTCGTCGACGGGGACCGCCGCGGCGATCAGGTTGTACATCATTCGGGGGAAACGTCGGCTCCCGCTGCTCGAGATCGCTTCGCCGACGTGTGCGAACAATCTGCTGAACTCCATGAAAGGATTCCTGATGAGACGTTGAAGCTGCGCGTGCGCGCATGGATGCCGACGTGATTTAAACACCCGCGTGCGAATGCGTCTGTAACGGTTTGCCGGGACAGACGCATCGCCGGTCGTCGAATCCGGTACGGCGCACGGCGAGCGTTCCGCCCGTCTGCGACGGACGGCGCGCATCGTGTCCCCATCAGGATCGCGGCTCATCCGGCGGCTTCGGCCGGGACGGCGCACACGGCCGTATCGGAGAAGATGCGGCCGCTATCGAGGCGAATGACCCGGTCCGCCAGCTTGAAGTACTGATCGTCGTGGGTAATGATGACGACGCATTTCCCGCGGGATTTCAGGTCGGGAACCAGCACCTCATAGAAAAATCGCTTGAAGACCGGATCCTGATCGGCGGCCCATTCGTCCAGGATGTAAATCGGACGATCCTCGATGTACGCGCAAAGCAGCGCCAGGCGCTTGCGTTGCCCGGTCGAGAGCGCGCGGGTGGTCGAGTAGGTGCGGCCGGAAATCTCGATCTTGTCCGCCAGCTTCAGGGTGTCGAGGTACTTCCGGGCAAGCTCGATGCTGTCATTGCCGCGATCCGGCCCGATGATGCGATTGAACAAATGGAAATCGGTGAAGACGGCGGAAAACAGGTTTCGGTAGCGTTCCCGGGCATCGTCGTCGATGACTGTTCCGTCGAGGGAAATGGTGCCGCCGGTCGGCGCATAGAGGCCGCTGAGGACCTTGCCCAACGTGCTCTTGCCGCTGCCGTTGCCGCCGATCACATAGACGAGTTCTCCGGCATGAATCGTCATGTTGATGGGGCCGAGCACGAAGTCGGCCGACGATTCATTGTCGCGGTAGTTCATCGTCACCTCGTTCAACTCGATGACCTTCCATGACTTCGGCGATGGGGATGCCACGGCGCCCGGAACGGGCGGCTCATTGCGTGCGTCCTGCGTGTCGTCGATCAGGAAACCGAATTCCGCCAGCCGGGCGAGCGCGGTCTTGCCTTCGGCCACCACCGGCAGGATATTGATCAGCATGGTCAAGGGCCCCATCATGTAGAGCACGGCCAGGATGCTCGCCGTGAGGACGGACGGATCCACGACGCCGAGCGAAGGCACGCCGAACAACAGGAAGCCGAGCAGCACCGCGACGGTGATCTGGCCGATGCTGTCGCCGCTCATGAACCAGAAGCGTTCGATGTAGTTGAATCCCGCCACGCGCTTCGATGACAATTCGATCGCGGCCCGGGTGAACCAGCGGCGCCTCGCCCGGTTGAGCTTGAGTTCCTTGATGCCGAACACGAGGCCATGCGTGTATTCGTTGAACTGGACGAATTCATCGCGAACCCGCTCCGTGAAATTGACCGCCTTCCGATAGAAGAACAGGTAAAGCACGAGGCCGACGAGGGTCAGGATCATCGTCGACGCGAAAACGATCCACGAGAGATAGGCGAGATAGACGATGCTGCAGATCAGCACGACGGATTGAACGATGATCGTCGGGATGGTGAGCAGCGTCTGGCTCAGTTGCGGAATGTCCTGCGTCAGCATGGTCAGCACATGGGGGGCGCCGCGTCGGTCGATTTCGTCGAGCGGGGTCGCCAGGATCCTTTTGCACAGGTTGACGCGCAATCTCGTCATGACCTTCATGCACGCATAGGACGGCATCACGGCCGCGCCGCTCCTGCAGACCACCGCGATGACGTTCACCGCGATGAACATCAGCAGCAGCGTCTGTCGATCGGACGGGTCGTGCAGCACGGTGCTGATCAACCCGACGCCCACGATCGACGCGATGCCGCTGACGAGGCCCGTCAGGACCGTGCCCAGCGTCAGCCAGGGATGACTGCGCCACATCAGGGTGACGGCGGAATGCCAGGGCGGCGATTTGCTTTGAGCGGAATCCATGAATGGCCAATAGGTCTCAGTTGATCAGGTGGCTGAGTTCGACATTGCTTGCCGCTGATCTCAACCTCGACGAGGTTTCGTGCCGGCCCAGGAACGTGATGCTTTCCACGATGCCCAGCGGCGAATCGGAAAACAGGATGCAGCACTTCAGCAGGCGCTGCGCACGCGCCCAGCCGACGCTGTCCGTCGAATCGGCCACGCTCCGCAACGCGGCCTCGACCGAGGCAGCCGTCCAGTTTTCGTTCCGTGCCAGCCGCGACTCGACCTGCCGAAGAAATTGCAGGAGCGTGCGGGGATTGCTTTCGATGCTGTACATGAGGATGTAGTCGATCCGCAGTTTCTTCGTGATCAACGGAAAAATCAGGTCGATCACGCCGGCGGTCGATTCGCATTTCCCGTAAGCCAGTGAAATCGCGTCGCCGAGCTTGCAGTCCCGGTGAAGCGCATCCAGCGCGGCCTGTACGAACGCCGCTTCGAGGTCAACGGTGGTGGTTTGCATGAGGTTCAATGGCCTGTCGAGTGAGGGTTCGCGGCGAGCACGGGGCGGCAGGCGTCACCAGCCGTCCGGAATGGGCATCGAATAGGTCAGCGGCTTTTCCGGCATCACTTCGTCCATGATGTCGGAGTAGCCGGACTCCTGTCCGACCAGGTTCGGCTCGAAGCAGTAGCAATTGAACGTCTGCTGCAGCACGAGGTTGTTGCGGTCGTTGATCGCCGGCGGGTTTTCGTTGATCGCGATGAACGCGTCGTAAAGCGAGTCCCTGACGACGTACGCGTGCGCGGTGAGCGTCTCCACGGCCTTGACGATGTTCGGCGCGACGGGAATGGGCGGCGTGAAGTGATACGCGCCCAGGAACAGCATGTGCCAGTCGTCCGGCACTTGCGCGATGAACTCGGGGAAGCGCGCGGCGAACTCGGCGTCGAAGAACGCGTCGTCCTCGAAGATCAGGACTTCGCTCGCGCCGGCGGCCTTCGCCTGTTTCACCGCGGCGAGATGGCTCATCGTGCAGCCGTAGTCCTGCGGACGCATGTGGCTCAACGATTCCGGCACGCTCACCTGTTTTGCATCGACGGCGGACAGCCGTTCCACCGTGAGGATGTTCTGCTCTGCGAATTTTCGTTGCATCGCTTCCCAGCGGTCGGGACGCCGGTCCAGGTTGATGCAGACCTTGCGGGCGAAAGTGTTGTCGATCGTCGGCGTTGATTTCAGTTTCATGAGGGTTGTTTTTCCAGGAACGAATTGACATGGGCGGCGAGGGCGCCGGCATGCGGATCGAGCAGCATGGTCAGGTGGTCGCCGGGGACGTCCGTCACCGCGACGGGGAGCGTCGAGAAGCGGGACCATCCCCAGGCCGGGTCCAGGCGAAGCTGCGCGATCTCGGGCGACGGCGCGTAGTCGTCGGGATCGTGCTCGGTGCTGCGGAACAACGCGATCGGCACGGGCAGCGGCGTGGCGTGCGGCGCGTAGTGCGACTTGAAGTTGGCCTGATAGACGCGCAGGTACGCGCGCAGGCGGTCGGGCCCGGCGTCCGCGAACCAGCTGCCGCGGTCGCCGATCCGCGCGAGGATCAAGTCGGCCTGGCCGTCGGGATCGAGCGGGACGAGGTCGGCTCGCGTCACCTGGAGGTCGGCGCCGAGGAAGGTGCCGATTTCGTGGGCGATCGCGACCAGCCATTCGGTGTCGTCCCAGTCCTGCCAGTACATGGCGGCCGGGCTGTCGATGGGCGCGGACGCGTCGAGGATCGCCAGCAGCTTCACGTCGGCGCCCTTGGCGACCAGTTGCCGGCTCATCTCCAGCGCCACGTGCGCGCCGAACGAATGGCCCGCGAGGTAGTACGGACCCGCGCCCACCAGCGGCCAGATGCGTTCGACATGACGGGTCGCGATGTCTTCCACGCGGGTGAGCGGCTCGCACGCGCCGTCGAGGCCGAGCGCTTCCAGCCCGTGAATCGCGTGGGCGCCGCTCAGGTGGTGCGCGAGCGGATGGAAGTAGACCACGTTCCCGCCGGCGCCCGGCAGCAGGAAGAGCGGCGCGGCGGGGCCGCCGTCGCGAATCGGCACGAGTCCGCCGGCAGGCGCGGACGGTTCTTTCGCGGCGAGCGCCGCCGCCAGTTTCTCGATCGTCGGATTCTCGAAGAGACAGGAAATCGGCAGCCGGCGATCGAACGCCTTCTCGACATGGGCCATCAGCTGGATCGCGATGATCGAGTGGCCGCCGAGGTCGAAATAGTTGTCGGTGACCGCGATGTCGTCCCGTTTGAAGATCCGCTGCCAGATCTCCAGCAACGTGCGTTCGTCCGCGGTGGGCGCGACGGCGCGTGCCGTCGTGGCCGCACCGGCGGCGGCTTCGATCGTCGGCCCGGCTGCCCCGCGCGGCGCGCCCGGCTGGCCGTCGGCGGCCGGCGGATCGGCGAGCTGGCCGGTCAGCCGGGTCGGGTCGTCGGCGAATCGTTCCAGCAACGCGCGCAGGGTGTCGAGCATCTGCCGCACGACATCCGGCGCGACGCGGTGCGCATCGTGCGAAATATGGAAGCCGATGCGCGCGTCCGGGTGTACGGTGAGGGTCAGCGGGTAGTTCGATTCCGCGAACGCGCGGGTGTCGAGGATCTCGATGTCGTCCGGCCCGAGATCGGGGGCGGCGGCAACCGGGAAGTTCTCGAAAACCAGCAGGCTGTCGAACAGGCTGTCGCGGGCGGGCACTTCGCTCCACGACTGGATGTCGACCAGCGAGCTGTACGAGTGCGGCTCCATCGCCGTTTGGGCCGCGTGAACCTCTGCCAGCCATTCGATGAAGGGCCGCTCCGGCGCGATACGCAGGCGCAGCGGCAGCGTGTTGATGAACAGCCCCACGATCGACTCGACGCCGTCGAGCAGCGGCGGCCGACCGGACACGGTGACGCCGAAGACGACGTCGTCCGTTCCGGCGTGGCGCCGCAGCACCAACGCCCAGACCGCGCGGATCAGCACGTTGAGGGTGACGCGATGCGTGCGCGTGAGCGCGTGCAGCCGCGCGGTCAGCGCCTCGTCCAGCAGGAATTGCTGGGTTCGGCGCTTGTCCTGCCGCGCGGCGTCGCCGGTCGTCTGCCGGGCCGGGCTGGCCGCGATCGGCGTGGCGGCACGGAAGCCGGCCAGCTCGGCGCGCCACCAGGCTTCGTCGGCGGCGCGCGGATGACGCGCGAGCCAGTCGATGTACGCGCGGTATCCCGGCACCGACGCCGCGACCGCGGGCGTGCCGGTGCGGGCGAGCGACAGGTAGTCGTCGAACACCTCCTTCATCAGGGTCGCGGTGCTCCAGCCGTCGAGGATGATGTGGTGCGCGCTCCAGCAGAAGCGATGGCGCGTGTCGGTTTCCTGGATCAGCGTGCAGCGGAACAGCGGCGCCCGCTGCAGATCGAAGCCGCGCTTGCGGTCGTCGGCGAGGAACGCATCGAAGTCCTGAGCGCGGCGGGACGCATCGCGGTGCCGCCAGTCAAGCACTGTCCACGGCAGCTCGACCGTGTGCAGCACGGTCTGGACGGGCTGGTCGCGATCGGCCCATGCGAACGCGGTGCGCAGAACGGCATGGCGCGCGAGCGCATGGGCCCACGCCTGCCGGAGCGCCGGCACCTGGAGCGGGCCGCTGACGACGAAGCTGAACTGCTGGAAATAGGCGGCAGGATCCAGGTCGTACAGCGAATGGAACAGGATGCCCTGCTGCAGCGACGAGAGCGGGTAGCTCTCGTCGATGTCGTCGGCTGCGGTGTCGGGGACCGACGCCGCGAAGCCGAGCAACCGGTCCCTGAAGTGCGCGGCCAGGTTCTCGACCGTCTGCCGCCGGTGGAGCCGCTCGCCATAGCGCCAGTCCACCTGAAGCTTGCCGTCGACCACGGCGGCGACGATCTCGAACGCGTGCGTGCGCTGCGACCGCCCGGCACGCAGCGAACCGAGGTCTTCGGCCGCCGGGCGCCAGCCGTCGGATTGCTGCAACACGGTATCGAGCTGCCCGTGATAGTTGAAGAGGATATCGGCCTGCGGCAACGCGGCGAGACTGTCGCGCACGGCGGCGTCGGGGCTCAGGTAGCGGAGCAGCGCATAACCGAGACCGTCGGCCGGAATCCGGCGCAGCTGCTGGCGCGCGGCGCGCAGCGCTTGCTCCGGCGTGTGCATCGCGTCGGCGTCGAGCACGACGGGGTGGATGGACGTGAACCAGCCCACCGTCCGGGTGAGGTCGAGCGGCGCATCCGATACGTGGCGGCCGTGACTCTCGAGATCGATCCGCGTGCGGGCGTTGCCGGTGACCATGCTGCAGGCTTGCGCGAGCGCGATGAGCAGGACGTCGTTGATGCGAGTGTCGTAGGCCCGTGGCAGCCGGCGCAGCAACGCGGTGGTGTCGGCTTCGTCCAGCTCGAATGAAACGGACGACGCGTCGCCGACCGCGTTGTTGGCCACATTGTTGGGCGCACCTGCGGCCGGATAGTCAAGCGGCATCGGCTCGACGGGTTGCGCGAGGAGCGCTTGCCACAGTCGCGCTTCGTCGCCGATGGCCGGCGACCGGGCCAGTTGCTGCAGATGCAGCGCCCATTCGCGGAACGACGTCGTTTTCGCGGGCAACGGCTGGCCGTGGTAGGCGGCATGCAAGTCCTCGAGGAGCACGCGCCACGACACGCCGTCCACCGCCAGGTGATGGATCGACACGAACAGGCGGGCGAGCGGTTCGCCGGCCACGCAGAAGAGCCGGGCGGCCAGCAACGGGCCATACGTGATGTCGATGCCGCGCTCCGCGTCAGCGGCGGCGGCGCGCATCGCCGCCAGGCGCTCGCCGGCGTCGCCGGCAATCACCTGTTTCGCAAAGAGCACCGGCATCTCGCCGCCGGCGACGACGTGCTGGGTCCAGCGGCCCGCATCGTGCGAGAAACGCAGTCGCAACGCGTCGTGATGTTCGTAGACTTGCCGGAACGCGTCGGCGAGCCGCGATGCGTCGAGATCCGCCGGCACCTGGATCAGGACCGTTTGATTGAAGTGCGACGGCGCGTCGATCTCCTGGTCGAAGAACCAGTGCTGCACCGGCGTGAGCGGCGCATCGCCCAGCGGGCTCAGGGTCGGCACGTAGGCTGCCCGCTCCTCGGGCGCGGCGGCCAGCTGTGCGATCGTCTGATGCTGGAACAGCTGCTTCGCCGTCACGCGCAGCCCCGCCTGATTGGCGCGCGCGATCACCTGGATGCTCAGGATGGAGTCGCCGCCGAGTTCGAAGAAATTGTCGTGGATGCCGACGGAAGGCAGCTGCAGCACGTCTTGCCAGATCGACGCCAGCAGGATTTCCCGGGGCGTGACGGCGGGCGCGTGCGGCTGGGCCACGTTGACCACGTTGACCCCGTCGGCCGGCGCGGGCAGCGCCTTGCGGTTGATCTTGCCGTTGGGCAGCATCGGCAACGATGCAAGGACGACGAACTGCGACGGCACCATGTAGTCGGCGAGCTTGCCGCCCAGATAATCGCGCAGACCGGCGATGTCCCGCGCGGCGGTCGCGACATAGGCGATCAGGAACGTTCGGGCTCCTGCGGTTTTCGCGATCACGACGCAGTCGTCGACCGACGGATGCGTGCGCAGCGCGGCCTCGATTTCACCGGGTTCGATGCGCAGGCCGCGCAGCTTGATCTGGTGATCGATGCGGCCGAGGAACTCGATGTTGCCGTCGGGCCGGTAGCGCGCGAGATCGCCGGTGCGGTAGAGGCGCGCGAGCGGGTCGGCGGAGAACGGGTCGGCGATGAACTTTTCGGCGCTCAGCTCGGGTTCGCCGTGATAGCCGCGCCCGACCGGCGTGCCGCCGATCAGCAGTTCGCCTGGCACGCCGATCGGCGTGGGCTGCATCTGCGCGTCGACGATGTAGAGGCGGGTGTTGGCGATCGGCCGGCCGATCGGGACGATGCGGTGCGGATCGTCGCGGCGGCACTCCCACGCGGTCACGTCGACGGCGGCCTCGGTCGGGCCGTAGAGGTTGTACAGCTTGACGTCCAGGCGCTCGAGGCAGCGCTGCTGCAGGTCGTGGGGCAACGCCTCGCCGCTGCACACGACGCGGCGCAGCGACGCGCAGTGCGCGTCCAGGTCGGGATGGTCGAGGAACGCACGCAGCATCGACGGCACGAAATGGATCGTGGTGATGCGTTCGCGCTCGATGAGGTCGACCAGATAATCGGTCTCGCGCTGGCCGCCGGGGCGGGCGAACACGAGGCGCGCACCGGTGACGAGCGGCCAGAAGAGTTCCCAGACCGAGACGTCGAAGCTGAAGGGGGTCTTCTGCAGCACCGTATCGTCAGCACCGAGCGCGTAGGCGTGCTGCATCCAGAGGATGCGGTTGGTGATCGCGCGATGGGTGTTGAGCGCGCCCTTGGGCCGGCCGGTCGAGCCGGACGTGTAGATCATGTAGGCGAGGTTGTCGCCGTTGAGCGCGGGCGCGGGGTTGGACGTCGCCGCGGCATCGAGGTCGAGCGAGTCGGTATCGACGACGATCACGTGTGCGTCGGTCTCGGGCAGCGCGTCGCGCAGATGCTGCTGGGTGAGAAGCCAGCGCAACTGCGCGTGGTCGATCATGAAGCGCACGCGCTCGGCGGGGTAGTCGGGGTCGACGGGGACGTAGGCGCCGCCGGCCTTGAGGACCGCGAGCAATGCGACGCTCATGTCGAGGGAGCGCTCCATCGCGACGCCGACGAGCGCATCGGGGCCGACGCCGAGCGCGATGAGGTGATGGGCGAGGCGGTTGGCGCGCAGGTTGAGTTCGGCGTAGGTGAGCGAAACGTCATCGAAGACGGCAGCGACGGCATCCGGCGTGCGCTCGACCTGCTGTTCGAACAACCGATGCAGCGGTTGCGCGGCGGCGTCGCCGAAATCCGTGTCGGTGCGGTTCCACTCGACCGTCACCCGGTTCCGCTCCGCGTCGCTCGTCAACGGCAGCGCGCCGAGCGGCGCGTCCGGATCGGCGATCACGGCATCGACGAGCGTGCGGAAGTGCTCCGCCATGCGATCGATCGTGGCGGCGTCGAACAGGTCGAGGTTGTATTCCAGCGAGCCCGCGAGGCCGTCGTCGGCATCCTGCACATGCAGCGTGAGGTCGAACTTCGCGGTGTGGGTCTCGACCGACACCGGCGTGGCCACGAGACCGGGGAAGCTCACCGCCTCGGACGGCGCTTTCTCGTACGCGAACACGACCTGGAACACCGGCGTGCGGCTCAGGTTGCGTTCGAGCGCGAGCGAATCCACCACCTGCTCGAACGGAATTTCCTGGCGGCTGTAGCCGTCCAGCGCGACGCGCTTCACGCGCGCCAGCAGTTCGCCGAAGGTCGGATTGCCGGACAGGTCCACGCGCAGCGCGAGCATGTTCGCGAAGAAGCCGATCAGCGGCTCGGTCATGCTGGAACGCCGGTTGGCGATCGGGGAGCCGATGACGAGGTCCTGCTGGTTGCTGTATCGCGACAGAAGCAGCGCATACGCGGCGAGCACGACCATGAACGTGCTGGTGCCGGACGCGCGGGCAATCGCGCGCAGGCCGTCGGCGCGTTCGCCGTCCAGCTGGAACGGCAGCACCGCGCCGCGGAACTGCTGGATGGCGGGCCGCGGGCGGTCGGTGGGCAGCTCGATCAGGTCCGGCGCATCGGCCAGCGCGGCGCTCAGGAGCGCCAGTTCCCGATGCGTGTCGGCGGACGCCAGGCGTTCGTGCTGCCACACCGCGTAGTCCGCGTACTGGACCGCCAGTTCCGGCAGCGACTCGCCGGCATAGAGCGCGGCCAGCTCGCCGATCAGGATGCCTGACGACCACGCATCGGAAACGATGTGATGCATCACGATGCCGAAGACGTGCAGGCGCTCATGGACGCGATACAGCACGACGCGATAGAGCGGGCCGGCGGCGAGATCGAACGGGCGGTCGGCTTCCTCCGCGAGCCGCGCGAGCGTGTCGGATTCGCTGGCGACGTCGACGACGTCGAGCGCGACCGGCGCCGGCGGCGCGATGCGTTGAACGCCGCGGCCGTCAACGGCGGGAAACGTCGTGCGCAGGATCTCGTGACGCCGGCTGATCTCGGACACGGCGGCCTGCAGGCGCGCGATGTCCAGTTCGCCGTCGAAGCGCAGCGCGCTCGAGATGTTGTAGGTGGCAGACGGGCCTTCCAGTTGCGCGAGGAACCACAGCCGCTGCTGCGGAAAGGACAGCGGCAGGTCGTTCGCGCGCGAGCGGGGCACGATGGCGCCGGCCGTCGAACCGGCGTGCGGCGACGACGCTTCGATCAGGTCGGACACCGCGCTGATGGTCTGGAGTTCGAAGATCGCGTCGATGCCGATCTCGACGGAGAAGCTGCTCCAGATCCGCGAGACCAGCTGCATGGCTTGCAGCGAATCGCCGCCGTAGTCGAAGAAGCGGCCGGTGAGATCGACGGCCGGATTGTCGAGCACGTCGCGCCAGATACGCACCAGCTCGAGCTGAATCGGCGTGGCGTCGAGCGCGGCGGCGTCGAGACGGGCGTCGTCGGACGCGGCGTTGGGCTCCAGCGCCAGCAGCGCCGGGCGATCCAGCTTGCCGTTGGCGTTGAGCGGAAATTCGGCGATCGGGATGATGTCGGACGGGACCATGTAGTCCGGCAGCTTCCCGGCCAGATAGGCCCGCAGGTCCGGCACGTTCAGGCTCGGCGCGCCCTTGACGTAGGCCGCCAGCTTGCGCACCCCGTGGGCGGATTCGCGCAGCATGACCGCCGCGCCGACGACATCCTCGTGCGCGGCAATCGCGGCCTCGATCTCGCCGAGTTCGACACGGTGCCCGCGGATCTTGACCTGGTGGTCGATGCGTCCGTAGCACTGGATTCGTCCGTCGGGCAGCCACCGGCCGATGTCGCCGGTGCGATAGAGGCGCGCTTCGCCGGGGAACGGATGCTCGACGAATTTCGCGGCGGTGACGTCGGGCCGCTGGTGGTAGCCGCGCGCGAGGCCCGCGCCGGCAAGGCAGATTTCCCCGGGCACGCCGAGCGGAACCGGCCGCAGCGCGTCGTCGAGCATGTACACGCGGGTGTCGGCGATGGGCCGGCCGATCAGCACCGTCGACGGCGCGTGCTCGACGCGCTCGACGATGCAGCCGACCGTCGCCTCGGTAGGGCCGTACTCGTTGTAGATCTCGATCGCGGGATCGATCTTGCGCAGCGTGGCGATGTGCTGGGGCGTCAGTTCCTCGCCGCCCACGATCACCTTGCGCACGCCGGAGCGCGCCAGGTTCATGTATTCCAGCAGGTGAATGTGGGTGGGCGTGAGCTTGAGGGTGTCGACGCCGCTGCCGGGCTGGAACATCCGGGCCAGGATGGTGTCGATGCTCTCCGACTGCGGATAGATGCGCAGCGTCTTGCCGCGCACCAGCGGGCAGAAGAGGTTGGTGAGCGTGAAATCGAAGCAGAGCGAGCTGTACAGTCCGAAACTGCCGGTCGTGCTTTCCGGAAAGTAATACGCGGCGGCCCACGCGATGTAGTGGGCCAGGTTCCGGTGTTCGAGCAGGCAGCCCTTGGGTTTCCCGGTCGAGCCGGACGTGTAGAGCACGTAGGCGAGGTGCGCCGGTTCGGCACGGTACGGCGGGTTGTCCGGCCGCGGCGTCCAGCCGGGGAGCTCCTGGTCCAGCAGCAGCGTCACGCCGGAGAACTCATACCACTGCGCGAGCTGATTCGATTGGGTCACCAGCAGCGACAGGCCGGTGTCGCCGAGGATGTGATTGATCCGCTCGGCCGGATACGCCGGGTCCAGCGGAACGAACGCCGCCCCCGCCTTCAGGATGCCGAGAATCGCGACGATCATCCATTCGGAACGGTCGAGCATGATGCCGACCAGCGATTCCGGCCCGACGCCGTGGTGCTCGCGCAATTGATGCGCGAGGCTGTTGGCCCGGGCGTTCAGGTCGGCGTAGGTCATCAGCGCACTGTCGGTGACCAGGGCCGGCGCCGTCGGCGTGCGGGCGACCTGCGCTTCGAACATGGCGACGACCGTCGGGTGGCTGGGGCCGGTCGTCGCGGTTTCGTTGAAGGCGGCCAGCAGCGGGCCCTCTTCCGGCGGGGCCGATGCGATGTCGCCGACGGGCGTGTCGAGGTGTTCGAATGCCTCCAGCACCGCGCCGAGGCTGCCGGCGAAACCGTCGACGATGAAAGGCTCGATGGCGGCGCTGTAACGAAGCTCGATTTCGCCGCGCGCGAGCCGCAGATGCAACTGCAGGTCGTCGTCCCGGCCGGTCGGTGCGTGATGCACCCGATCGTCCGCCAGCGCGACTTTCGTGAGCTGCGCGAGCGCCATGTCCTTTTCGTTGCGCACGAGCGTTTCAAGCGGGAAGTGAGGCTCGGCGTAGCTGTCTTCCACGATCGCGGCCACGCGCGACAGGTAGTCCTCGACGCGCTCGTCGGGACGGACCTCGATGATCAGCGGCACGGTGGCAGCCTGGGCCGACGGATGCGCGGCCAGCGCCGGCGTGCCGAGCACCGTGACCGGAATCCGGAAGTATTTCCAGAGCAGGAACGCAATGCCCGCCGTCGTGACGGCGAACTCGGCAAGCTCGCCGTCGCCGATGCGCCGCAACAGGTCGAGCGACGCGGGCGTGAGCCGCACCGTGCGGGACAGCGGGCGACCCGGTTGCTGATTCGGGGCGTACGCCGCGATCCGGTAGACGCCGGCGACCCGGGAAAGGCTTTCGCGCCAGAAACGCGCGGTGGAGGCATAGCGATGGTCGGTGACCAGCACGTTATTGTCTTGCACAGGACACTCCTTGAAACGTTTTGTTCACCTGAAACAACCCGAAGCGGCGCGCACGGCGCGCGCCGCTCGAACTCGGGACGATCCGCATCACGTCTTCTCCTCGAGCGCGTCGTCGGCCGTGACCTCGGGCGCGCGCTTCAGGCGCAGGCCGACCCGGGCCCGTGGGCCGGCGGCGGGGGCCTCGCCGGAGAGCGGGATGCGATCGACCGGCGTGGCTGGGTCGCGGCGGAAGACGTCGTGGATCGCGAGCAGTCGATCGCGCATCGTGGCGATGGTCGACGGGCGGAACAGGTGCGTGTTGTAGATGAACTGGATCAGGTGCCGGCCTTCGCTTTCCACGACCTGGAAGGACAGGTCGAACTTGGCCGTCGTGTCCGCCGGTGAGATGTCCGTGATGCGCAGGCCGGGCTGCGGCGCCGGCATCGACACGTGGTTCACCTGAATGTCGAAGATCGGAAAATGGCCCGCCGGGGTGCGGATCTTCAGGTCTTCCAGCAACACGTCGAACGGATAGGACGCATGCTCCAGCGCTTGCGCGGAGGCTGTCGCCACGCCGTCGATCACGTCGGCGACGGTCGAGGATGCCCGCACCGGCACGCGCAGCACGACGGTGTTGAGATACACGCCGATCTGCGATTCGAGCGGCTCGCTGTCGCGCCCGGCCGACACGCTGCCGATGACGATGTCCTCACGCCCCGTATAGCGGTGCATCAGCACGCAGAACGACGCCAGCAGCACCGCATGGAGCGACGTATGGTGCGCGCGGGCCAGCGTCGCGAGTTCCGCCGCGTGCGGCGCCGGCAGTTCGACTTCGAGTGCCTGCCCGGCATGACCGGGCCGCTCGGGACGCGGGAAGTCGGATGCCAGTTGCAGGCGGGGCAGCGGCGCCGCCAGTTGCGCGAGCCAGTACGCGCGATGCGCGGCGGCACGCGGACCCGCGAGGCTCGCGTTGTGCCATGCGGCGTAGTCGCGATACTGGATCGACAGCGGCGGCAGGTCGTGTCCGGCATACAGCGCGTGCAGGTCGTCGGTCAGCACGCGGATCGACCACGCATCCGAGATCACGTGGTGCATGTTCAGCAGCAGCAGGTGCTTCACCGGCGAGAGCCGCACCAGCGTGACGCGAAACAGCGGCCCCGACGCGAGATCGAACGGCTGCTCGCCTGCCGCGCGAATCAGCGCATCGATCGCCTGCGGCCCGGCATCGTCCGCGAGATCGCGCTGCTCGACCCGGAAGCCGGAGGCTTCGCGGCTGAGGATGCGTTGCCGCAACTCGCCTTCGATCATCGCGAACACGGTGCGCAGGCTCTCGTGGCGATCGACCAGCAGGTCGAACGCACGGACGAGGCGCGCCGTGTCGACGGCGCCGTCCAGTTGCAGCGCGCCCGCCATGTTGTACGTGGACGGATCCGCGCCGCGGCTGGCGAGCCAGATCCGCTTCTGTGCGCGAGACACCGCGTAGGACGGTTGCACGGCCAGCGCCGGGATGATCGCGTCGTCGTGGTCGGCGCCGTCGGCGGGCATGGC
Organism: Burkholderia sp. AU15512; assembly: GCF_002223325.1. Taxonomy (NCBI): domain Bacteria; kingdom Pseudomonadati; phylum Pseudomonadota; class Betaproteobacteria; order Burkholderiales; family Burkholderiaceae; genus Burkholderia; species Burkholderia sp. AU15512. The sequence goes on along the minus strand of NZ_NKEX01000008.1, from coordinate 975,488 downwards.
AGCCAGCTTCCGCGCGAGCGCGCGCGGCGTCGGCGCATGGAAGATGTCGGCGACCGTGACGTCCCGTTTCAGTTCGCGCCGGATCCGGCTGACCAGCTGGATCGCCTTGAGGCTTTGGCCGCCCTGCTCGAAGAAATCGGCGTCGACGCCGTTCGGCCGGCGGCCGAGCACCTCGGCGAAGAGGCGCAGCAGCGCCGCTTCGACCGGCGTGCGCGGTTCGGCCGGCACGCCGTCGGGCACCGACGCGGCATCGGGGAGCGGCAGCGCGGCGCGGTTGACCTTGCCGTTCGGCATGACGGGCAGCGCCGGCAGCAGCATCACGGTGTCGGGCACCATATGCGCCGGCAGCGTGTCGCGCAGTGCGTCGCGCACGCGTGGGGGCGTCCAGCCGGTTCCCGACGCGTAGGCGCACAGGGTCATTTCGGCATCCGACGTTTCGCGGGCGACCACGACGGCGTGGGAGATGCCCGCGAGACCGGTCAGCGCGGCTTCGATTTCCCCGAGCTCGATGCGATAGCCACGGATCTTGACCTGGAAGTCGCGGCGGCCGAAGAAGTGGAGATTGCCGTCCGCGTCGAAGCAGCCGATGTCGCCGGTGCGATACAGGCGCGCGCCCGGTTCCGGACTGAACGGATCGTCGCGGAACACCGCCCGCGTGCGGGCTTCGTCGAACAGGTAGCCGCGCCCGACGCCGACGCCGCCGATGCAGATCTCGCCCTTGACGCCGGCCGGGCACGGATTCATGTCGGCGTCCACGACGTAGAGGCGCAGGTTCTCGATTGGCCGGCCGATCGGAATCGCCGGCCGATCCGGCGCGCGTGTCATGCCGTAATGCGCGACCGAGTCCGACGCTTCGGTCGGCCCGTACGCGTTGATGAGCCGGACCGCCGGATTCAGGCGGAACCACGCTTGCGCGGTGGCGGGCTGCAGCGTTTCGCCGATCGTCAGCAGCGTGTCGAGGTGCGGGAAGGCCGGTGCCGCGTGCCGTTCCAGTTCGCCGAGGAAGGTCGCGAGATAGGACGGCACGAATTGCATCGCCGTGATGCGGTCGCGGTGCAGGCTGTCGATCAGGCGTGCGGGCTCGAGGATCACGGCATCGGGGTAGATCACCGTCGTGCCGCCCGACGCCAGCGCCGCGAAGCACTGCCAGATCGAAATATCGGAGCAGTGCGAAGCGGTCTGGGCGACCGCGCTCCGCGCGTCGAGCCCGACCCGGCGCGCCATCGCGAGCACGTGATTGAGCATGCCGCGATGTTCGACCATCGCGCCCTTCGGCTGGCCGGTCGAACCCGACGTGAAGATCACGTAGGCGAGGTCCGCGGGCCGGCAGCGCGGCGTCGGCGCTTCGGCATCCTGACGGGCGGGCAGGCGGGCGGGATCGACCAGCGGGATCGACGCAAGCGCCGGCGGCGGCCGGCAGTCCGTGCCGACGATGATGGCCGGCCGGGCCAGCGTCAGCAGGGTCTCGACCCGCTGGGCCGGATAGGCCGGATCGACCGGAACGTACGCCGCGCCGCACTTCCAGATCGCCAGGATCGTTTCCAGCATCAGCGGCGAGCGCGGCATCCAGACGGCGATCCGGTCGTCCGTCTGCAGCGTCGCCGTGTGCAGAAGCCGCGCGGCGATCCGGTTCGCGCCTTCGACGAGCGCCCGATAGGTGCGAACCTCCGTGCCGCAGCGCACCGCGATGCGCTCCGGATGCGCGGCGGCGACGGCCTCGATCAGTTCGGGCAGCGTCCGGTCGGCCGGAACCGGCGCGCACGTGTCGTTCCAGCCGCGCAGGAGGGCGTCCCGCTCGGCGGCGGTGAGCAGCGCAACGCTGCGGTTCGGCCGATCGTCCGCGCCGGCCAGGCCGGTGAGCAGGGTCTCGACATGGCGCAGCAGGCGGACGATCGTGTCGCGATCGAACCGGCCGTCGTCGTACAGCACCTGCAGCGACAGGCGCTTGCCCGGCGTCACGACCAGCGTCAGCGGGTAATTGTTCGGATCGGACACCTGGAAGGCGCCGATCCGCAGGCCGGGCAGCGCATCGGCCAGCGCTTCTTCCACCGGATAGTTCTGGAAGATCAGCAGGCTGTCGAAGAGCGGCACGCCGGGCGGCAGGCCGGCGAATTTCTGGAGGTCGGCCAGCGGATAGTGCGCATAGTCCTCCTGCTGCGCGAGATCCAGCTGCAATTGCGCCAGCCACGCGGACGTCGGGCGCGCGTCGATGCGCACCCGCACCGGCAGCGTGTTGATGAACAGCCCGACCATTTCGTCCGACGCCGGCAGCGACGCCGGACGACCGGACACGATCGTGCCGAACACGACGTCCGATTCGCCGCTGTAGCGGCTCAGCAATTGCGCCCACGCGCCCTGCGCGAGTGTATTCAGGGTGAGGCGGCGTGTTTGCGCGAACGCGACGAGTCGTTGCGTGGCGCTTTCGGAGAGCAGCAGCGCCTCTTCCACGTACGCGCCCGGCGCGGCCGTGCCGTCGAGTTCGGGGCGGCCCAGCACGAGCGGCGTCGTCGCCGGGAAATCCGCCAGCTTCGTCTTCCAGAAACGTTCCGCGGCGGCGGCGTCCTGGCGCGCCAGCCAGCGCACGTAATCGGCGAAGGCGGGCGGCGCGTCCCGCTGCGGCGCGCCTTCGGCCGGCGGCGCCTGATAGGCGGCGGCCACTTCGCTCAGGAGGCGGGCGGAGCTCCATCCGTCGAGCAGGATGTGGTGATGGCTCCAGTGGAAGCGCCACGCGTGCTCGCCCACGCGGAACAGCGCGAGCCGCATCAGCGGCGCGCGGGCAAAGTCGAAGCCGCGCGCCCGGTCCTGCGCCACGTAGGCGTCCCAGCGCTGCTCGGCCTCCGCGGCGGACACCGCGCGCAGATCCTCTTCATGCCACGGCAAGTCGACACGGCGATGCACGACCTGCACGGGGCTTTCGATGTCTTCCCAGTGAAACGCGGTGCGCAGGATGTCGTGCCGGTGCGCCACGGTCTCCCACGCGCGGCGGAACCGTTCGACGTCGAGCGCCCCGTCGATCCGGAAATTCAGGCTGCTGAAGTACGCATCCGACGCGGGTTCGTACAGGCTGTGGAACAGCATGCCCTGCTGGGTCGGTGTCAGCGGGTAGACGTCGGCGACCTCGTCCGGCCGCACCGACGCCGGCGCCTGCGGCAAGCCGGTCGCGGGCCGGGTCGACGCGGACGGGACGGCATGGCCGGCGACCAAGGATTCGAGCGCCGAGATGTAGGCTTGCGCGACGCGCAGGATGGTGTCCGCGTCGTGGCAGGCCCGGCTGAATTCCCACGCCACGTGCAGGCGGTTGCCGGTCACGTACGCGTTGATGTCGAGCAGGTGCTCGCGCCGCTGGGTCGCGTGGCGGCCGTCCCCGCTCGGCTCCGCGGCCTGTTTCCAGTCGCGTGCGGCGGCGAACAGCTGGTCGGTCTGACCCAGGTAGTTGAACTGCAGTCGCGGCCGCGGAAGCGGGCCGTCGAGCCGGTCTTGCAGCAGGCCGCAGGTGATGCCCGCATTCGGCACCGCGCGCAGTCGCGCCTTGACCGATGCGACCAGGTCGGCCGGATCGTGCGAACCGGCATCGACCGTCAGCATGACCGGGAACACGGACGTGAACCAGCCCACCGTGCGCGAGATGTCGAGGTCGTCGATCAGTTCCTCGCGCCCGTGCGCTTCGAGATCCAGCAGGACGTCGGCGCATCCGCTCCAGTCGCTGACGGCCCGCGCGAGCGCGGCCAGCAGCACGTCGTTGATCTGCGCGTCGTACGCGCGGGGCGCGGCGCCCAGCAACGCCGTCGTCGCGGCTTCGCCGAGCTCGACCACGATCGTTTCGGCGGACGCCACGGTATTGGCGTCGGCAGGCGCATCGCGATCGAGCGGCAGGCCCGGCAGCGCGGAACGCGCCAGCGCCTGCCAGTGAGCGAGGTCGGCGTCGGCGGCGCCGGAGCCGGCCCAGGTCGAGATCGCCCGGGTCCAGGCGGTCCAGGTGGCGCTGCCGCCCGCGAATTCGGGCGCCTTGCCGTGGCGCAGGCGGGTATAGGCGTCGTACACGGTTTCGAGCAGCGCGCCCCACGACACGCCGTCGACCACCAGATGATGGGCGACCAGCAGCAGGCGGAGCGAACGGCCTGCGTCCAGGCGGAACAGGTCGGCGCGCACGACGGGGCCGTCTGCGAGATTCAGGCTCGCATGCGCTTGCGCGACGTGCTGCGCGAGCTGATCGCGCGCGATGTCGGACACGACGACGGGGACTTCCGGATCGTCGACGACTTCCTGGCTCCAGCCGGACGCGCCTGCGCGAAAGCGCAGCCGCAGCGCGTCATGCCATTTGACCGCGTGCCGCAGCGCCTGGCGCAGCAGGACCGGATCGACATCCGCCGGCACGTCGAGCAGGACCGCCTGGTTGTACTGGTTCGGGTCGTCCTGGTGCTGCGCGAAGAAACGCTTCTGGATGGGCGTCAGCGGCAGCGGGCCGGACGACGCGACGAACGTCGCCGCGCCGACCGTGCCGCGCGTGGCCACGGCGGCGAGTTCGGCCACCGTCGGATGCTGGAAGATGAGCCGGGTGGTGAGCTTCAGGCCCGCCTTCGCGGCCAGCGACACGATGCGCATGCTCAGGATCGAATCGCCGCCCAGCGCGAACAGGTTGTCGTGGATGCCGGGCGACGGAATGCCCAGCGCCTCGCCCCAGATGCGGCACAGCAGCGTCTCGGTGGGCGTGCGCGGCGGCGTCGGCGCGTGCGCGGTGGCGGCGAGTCGCGCGCGGTCCAGCGGCGGCAGCGCCTTGCGGTCGATCTTGCCGTTGCCGCTCAGCGGCAGCGCGTCGAGCACCACGTAGATGCCGGGCACCATGTAGTCCGGCAGCGTGGCGGACAGCGCGGCGGCGATCGCGGCGTCGCTCAGCGACGCGCCGTCGCGGAACGCGACATACGCGCACAGCGCGGCGCGGCCGGCCTCGTCGCGATAGTCGAGCGCGGCCGCCTGGCGGATTTCCGGAATGGCGGCCAGCGCGTTGTCGATCTCCCCGAGCTCGATGCGGTAGCCGCGGATCTTCAACTGGTGGTCCTGGCGGCCGTGGAGCACGATCGTTCCATCGGGCAGGTAGCAGCCGATGTCGCGGGTGCGGTACAGGCGGACCCCGCGCACCGGATGGAACGGATCCTCGACGAACGCGTCCCGCGTGGCGGCCTCGTCGTTCAGATAGCCGCGGCCGACGGCGACGCCGGACACGCACAGCTCGCCGGGAATCCCGATCGGGCACAGGTTCATCTGCGGGTCGACGACGTAGAGGCGCACGTTGCGGATCGGCTTGCCGACCGGTACGTAAGGCGTGGCCGGCGCGCACGTCATGCGGTGCTGCGCGACGTCGTCGGACGCTTCGGCCGGGCCGTACGCGTTCACCAGCGGAATCGCCGGGAACACGTCGAACCACTGTTTCACCAGGGCCGGGCTGACCATCTCGCCGGTGACGAGCAGGTGCCGCAGGTGCCGCAGCAGCGCCGGCCGTTCCGACGCGCGGTCGAGCACGGCGGACAGATAGGACGGCACCAGTTCGAGGAGGCTGATCCGCGTGGTGTCAAGGTACGCGACGAAACGCGCGGGATCGCGAATGCAGTCGTCGTCGACGATCACGGTCTTGCCGCCGACGAGCGGCGCCGTGAAAAATTGCCAGACCGAAATATCGAAGCAATGCGGCGCGGTTTGCGCGATCACCGAATGCGCCGAGATCGAGAACTCGTCGATCTCGGCGAGCATGTGATTCAGCATGCCGGCGTGCTCGACCATCGCCCCTTTGGGCTTGCCGGTGGAGCCGGACGTGTAGATCACGTACGCGAGGCTGTCGGGCGACACGGGGCGGCCGGGATTGGTGTCGTTGTCGATATCGGTGACGGCGTCGAGCGACACGACCGGCGCGATCGCGGCCAGCTCCGGAGGGAGGAGCCCGTCGCAGGTGATCACGAGGGCGGCGCCGGAATCCTCGAGAATCGTGCGGATGCGCGCCGCCGGATAGTCGGGGTCGATCGGAATATAGGCGGCGCCGCACTTCCAGACGGCGAGGATCGCCTCCATCAGCCGTGCGGACCGGTGCATGCAGATCGCGACCAGCGCGTCCGGCCCCAGCTCGGCGGCAGCCAGCAGGCGGTGCGCGATGCGGTTGGCGCGCGCGTTCAGTTCGCCTGCGCTCAGGACGCTATCGCGGTACTCCACCGCCGGCCGCTCGGGGTGGTCCGCGGCCGCCTGCTCCAGGCGATGCACCACGGTATGCGCGGCGTCGAACGGCACGGCGGTGTCGTTGAAGGTCTCCAGCAACTGCCGGCGTTCGGCCTCGGGCAAGATCGGCACGCGGCCGAGCAGCCGGTTCGGCTCGGCCGCGAACGCGTCGAGCGTCGCCGCCACGTGGCCCAGCATCCGCTGCATCGTGTCTTCGTCGAAGCGCCGCGGGTCGAACGACAGTTCCATCTTCCAGTCGTCGCGCGCCGTCACCACGAATTCGAGCGGAATGTCGGCGCGGTTGTAGAGCTGCACCTCGTCGACCGCCAGCCCGTGCGCGCCATGCGTGAGCGACGCGTCGAGCGGGTAATTCATGAACGTGATGTTGCTCTCGAACAGCGGCGTCGACGGCGGCACTTCGCTGCAGCGCTGAATGTCGGGCAATGGGGTGTGCTCGAACGGCGCGCGGGCGGCCACGCGCGCCTGGATCATCTTCAGCCACGGCACCAGCGGCTGCCTCGGGTCGACCCGCACCCGCACCGGCACCGTATTGATGAACAGGCCGAGCATGGTTTCGATCCCCGGCAGAGGGGCGCCGCGCCCGGACACGACGGCGCCGAACACCACGTCGGTCTCCCCGCTGTAACGCGACAGCACGAGCGCCCAGGCCGCTTGCGCGAGCGTATTGAGGGTGACGTGATGGCGGGCCGCGAATTGCCGCAGGCGCGCGCTCAGGTCGGCCGACAGGTCGGCCTGCACTTGCGCGAGGCCCTGGCCGAAGCGCTCGCCCGCGTCCGCGCGTGCGGCCGTGGGCAGCGGGGTCGGCGAGCGGAACCCTTCGAGATAGCGCGTCCAGTATTGCTGCGCGGCTTGCGGCTCGTGCTGCTGCAGCCACTGGATGTAGTCGCGATAGGGGCGCACCGGCGGGAGCGCCGGCGGCACGCCGCGCGCGAGCGCGCCGTACACCTGGAAAATCTCGTCGATGACGAGCGACAGGCACCAGCCATCGGCCAGGATGTGATGGTGGCTCCAGCTGAACAGGAAGGCGTCGGCGGCCACGCGCACCAGGCGACAGCGCACGAGCGGCGCGCGATCGAGCGCGAAGCCCTCGGCCAGGTCGCTTTCGAGGTGCGCTTGCCACCGCGTGCGCTGCTCGTGTTCCGGCAGGTCGCGCCAGTCGTCCTGCCCCCACGGCAGCGTGGCGTGCGCGTGCACGACCTGCATGGGCGTGTCGAATTCCTCCCAATGGAACGACGTACGCATCACCGGATGCCGATCGATGAGCTGCTGCCATGCGGCATGAAACCGCGCGGTGTCGAGGCTGCCGGTGATCCGGCAACTGAGCTGGTTGAAGCTGCTTCTCGCGCCGGGCTCGTGCACGGCATGAAAGAGCATCCCCGCCTGCATCGGGGAGAGCGCGTAGATATCGGCAATGGTCGGGGATGTCACGATTTGATCCTTGAGACGAGGGCGTCCAGCGCTGCCTGGCTGATGCGCGCGGCCGGAAAATCCGACGGGCTCAGCGCGCGCGGGCCGTCGTCGCTGGCCGCGACGATCGACAGCAGACGGCTGCGGTAGCACTGCGTCAGCTGCTCGATGACATCGGGTGCGCAGGCCTCGCGGTTGTAGTGCCAGGTCAGGCGCAGGCGGCCGTCGAACACCATCCCGTCGATCTCGAACAGATGGCCGCGACGCGCGCGCGGGCTGTGCTCGGGGCTCTGGAAGTCGAGCACCGGCTTCCAGCCCGTGTCGTCGGCCAGCACGCGATCGACCTGGCCGAGATAGTTGAAGCGCACCGGCGCCGGCGGCTGCCGTTCCAGCGCGGCCGCGATGCCGGCGTCGCGGCCGAGGTAGCGGGCGATGCCGTAGCCGAGCCCGCGCATCGGGACCGCGCACAGCTGCTCCTTGACGTGGCGCAGCGCGTCGACCGCCACGGTGGCGTCGCCGGCGTTGAGGAACACCGGATAGTGGGTGGTGAACCAGCCGATCGTGCGCGACGTATCGACGCCGTCGAAGAGGGCCTCGCGGCCGTGGCCTTCGAGATCGACGACCAGCGATGCGTTGCCGGTCCAGTCGCCGAATGCGAGCAGCAGGGCCGTCAGCAGGACTTCGTTGATCTGGGTGTTGAACGCGCGCGGCACGTCCTGCAACAGCGCGAGCGTCTGCTGGGCGTCGAACTCGACGACCGTCGAGCCTGCGTCGGCGCGGGTGCCGACCGGCATGTCGTCGAAGCACGCCGGCTCGCCGGTGTTCCCGTGGAGCCAGTAGTCGAGCCCCAGTCCGTCGAGCGCGGTCGCGCCGAGTTCGGACAGGCGCGTCGACCAGTCGCGCCACGCCGTCGTCCTGGCCGGGAGCTGCACCGCTTCGCCCGCTTCGAGCTGGCGGCACGCGGTGTACAGGTCCTCGAACAGGATGCGCCACGAGACGCCGTCGATCACCAGGTGATGCGCGACCACGAGCAGGCGTTGCGGCGCGTCGGGGCCGAACCGGAACAGGTGCGCGCGCAGCAGCGGCGGCGCCGACAGCGTGAAGCTTTCCTGCATGCCGGTGGCGGTCGCGAGCATCGCGGCCTGCCGTGCGGCAGGCGCCGCGTCCGCCAGCGACGTGACGCCGAGCGGAACGGCCAGCGGCGGCGCCGCATGCGCTTGCTGCCACGCACCGGCGACGCGCTCGAAACTCAGCCGCAGCGCGTCGTGATGCGTCGTGACGGCCGCGAGTGCGCGCTCGATCGTGTCCGGCCGCAGCGACGCGGGCACCTCGATCATCGTCGACTGGTTGTAGTGGTGCGGATCGGCGACGTCCTGCGCGAAGAACCAGTGCTGGATCGGCGTCAGCGGGGCGGGGCCGACCACCGGCTCCTGCGCGATCCGCAGCGACGGCGCGTCCACTGCCACCCGGGCAAGCTCGGCGATGGTCGGATGCGCGAAGAACTGGTCGGCGGTGAACTTGAGCCCGACTTGCTGGGCCAGCGACATCACCTGGATGATCAGGATCGAGTCGCCGCCCAGTTCGAAGAAATTGTCGTGCACGCCGATCGGCTCGCGGCCCAGCACGTCGGACCAGATCCTGCCCAGGCGCGCCTCGACGTCATTGGCCGGTGCGACGTACGCGGCTTCGCTCGGCACGGGCGCCAGTTCCAGCGCGGCGAGCGCGTTGCGGTCGGGCTTGCCGTTCGGCGTCAGCGGCAGGCGCTCGAGCGTCACGATCGACGCCGGCACCATGAACTCGGGCAGACGCTCCTTCAGGTGTTCCCGCAGGCTGGCGACGCTGGCCGCAGCCGTCGCGACGCAGGCCACCAGCTGCCTGTGCTGCGGCGCGTCCTCGCGCACGAACACGATCGCATCGGCGACGCCGGCGTGCTGCCTCAGCGCCGCCTCGATCTCGCCCGTTTCGATCCGGTAGCCGCGAATCTTCACCTGCGTGTCGCGCCGGCCGGTGACTTCCAGGTTGCCGTCCGGCAGCCAGACGCCGAGGTCGCCGGTGCGATAGAGGCGCGCGCCCGCCTCGAACGGATGGTCGACGAACGCGGCGGCCGTCAGGTCGTCCCGGCCGACATAGCCGCGCGCCAGTGCGATGCCGGACACGCAGATCTCGCCCGTGCAGCCTTCGGGGGCCAGCCCGCCGTGTTCGTCGAGCAGGTACAGGTGCGTATTGCGGATCGGGCGGCCCACCGGCAGGCGGGCCCCGTAGGTGACGGCCGGGTCGACCACGTAGTCCGCGATGCACACGGTTGCCTCGGTCGGGCCGTACGAGTTGTGGCACGTGCGGGTCCGGGCCAGCTCGCGCAGATCCGCCACACGGGCGTTGTCGCCCGCGCTGATGACGCGGGTCACGGTGCCGAGCGCTTGCCAGTCGAGCGCGGCGAGATAGGCCGGCGTCGCGTTGATCGTGGTGACGCCCTGCTGCGCGAGGTAGTCGACGAAACGCGGCACGTCCCGGATCATGGCGGGCTTTGCCAGCACCAGGCGCGCGCCCGCGAGCAGCGTGACGAAGATCTCCATGATCGAGCCGTCGAAGCCCGGGGAGTAGAACTGCACGAAGCGGTCGGCCGCATCGAAACCGAATGCGTCCACATGGTACCGAGCCATGTTCAGGAGCCCTGCGTGTTCGAGCACGACGCCCTTGGGCACGCCCGTGGAGCCGGACGTGTAGATGATGTACGCCGCATCGTCCGGCCGGACCTCGACCGGCGCCGATGCCGACGCGGGTGCCAGCGTGTCGAGCTGGAAGTCGAGCGCGAACATCGGGATCGCCCAGAAGTCGGCGAGCAACGGCAGGTGTTCCGAGTGCGTCAGCAGCGCCTTGACCTTCGCATCCTCGATCATGAAGCGCAGCCGCTCCCGCGGAAATTCCGGGTCGAGCGGCAGATACACCGCGCCCGCCTTGAGCGCGCCGAGCAGGCCGACGATCCAGCGCTCGGAGCGATCGGCCACCACGCCCACCACGTCGCCGCGTTCGATCGCGTATTCCGCGAGCAGGAAGCTCGCCAGCCGGGACGCCTGGTCGTCGAGTTCGGCATAGGTCAGCGACGCGTCGGCGGTCACCACCGCGACGCTGTCCGGCGCGGCCGCGACCCGTTGCGCGAACTGTTCCAGGAAGGTGCCCTCTACCGCGACGGGCGCTGCCTGCGAACGCAGGCGCGCGCGCTCGTCGTCGTCGAGCAGCGAGACGGTGTCGAGCGGCGCGTCCAGTGCGCCGAAGCCGGCCACGACGTTGTGCAGGTGCCGCGCGAGATGCTGCAGATAATGCAGCGTGAACACCGTCGGCCGGCCCGTCAGCACGATCTCGTAGCGCTCGCGATGGCGGATCTCGATCGACAGGTCGTGGTCGGCCGACGCCCAGGCTTCGTGAAGGCCGTCGAAGCGCACGCCGACGTTGGTCGCGCGCCGTTCGCCATGCAGCTTGTGCGCGAGGGCGGCGATCGGGAAATCCTGGTACGAATAGCTGCGCTGCACCGCGTCGCGCAACTGGTTCAGGTACGCGCGAACCGAGGGGCCGGGCGCGCCGGCGTCGAGCAGCGGGACGGGCTCGGCGGCGCCGCTCGCGGGTCCGGCGATCAGGGGCGGCGACGTCACGAACAGGCCGGCCGCACCGTCGTAGCGCCCCAGCACGCGGAACAGCGCGGCCAGCAGCACGACGAACGCACCCAGCGCGTTGCCGGCTGCCAGCCTCTCCAGTACCGGCGCCGCGTCGCCGTCGAGCGCGAACGTCAGGGCCGGCTCGGGGCCGAGCGGCAGCGCATACGCCTGCCACGCCTGCTGAAGGCGGAAATCTTCGTCGAGGCGGCCGAGCGCGTCGGTCCAGAACGCCACGTGTTCCTGGTATTGCCCGCTCGTCGAGAGCGCGTTGAGATTCAGTTCTGACAAAGCACGATCTCCCTCTTCGCGTACAGGATTTCGGACGCGATGCCCTTGGCCCGGCAGTGCGCGACGAACTGGGTGGACTGGATGTGGCTGGGCGAGTTTTCGTCGAAGGTGTTGTCGAGGAGGTGGTTCAGCCACGGCTCCTGACCCATCGCATAGACATACGCCGCGTTGAACGCGAAATCGTCCACCAGCGCGGCGGCCTCGCCGAACTGGCAGCCGCGCGCCCGGCGTGATTGATCGATGTCGCGCGGCAGCGCCTTCGGAAACAGCGGGCCGTAGACCCACGACGGCGGCGCGCCCTCGGTTTCCATCCCGACGAACAGCGTGTCCGGCTTGCCGGCGAGGCGGAACACATGCTCGTAGAGGCGCGGGTCCAGGTTGCACGAATCGGCGATGCACAGCACCGAGCGCGAGCCGAAGCGGATCATGAAACTCTGCTTGCTGTGGATCGCCAGGTCGTTGTGTTCGCCCAGGAACGGAATGGCGGTGATGGCGCCGCCGGGCAGCTTGATTTCCTGGGCATCCCGAACTTCCAGCACGTCGTCGAAGCCGAGCTTGCGCAACGCCAGTTCCATCGACGGATCTTGCGGAAAGCCGTCGAGATTGCGGCCGACCACCACGGTCTTGACCTTGTGGCGAAGCTGCAGCAGCGTCTCGAGGACGATGTGATCGTGATGGCTGTGCGTGATCAGCACGTAGTCGATCTGGTCCGGCAGGTCGGCGAACGTGTAGCGCGGCAGCGCGGTGTCGTAGCCGTAGCTGATCACCGGATCGATCAGGATGCTCACGCCGCGGCTCTGGATCAGCACGCACGCGTGGCCGTAGTAGCGGATGCGGATGTCGTCGCCGTCGAACGAACGATCCGGTTTCGGCGCGGGCGCCTCCTCGGTGAAGAACGTGCGGAACAGCGGCTCGTCCTGCTCCGCCACGCGCATCAGGTCGACGATCTTCGCGTAGCTGCCGGGCGTGTCGCGCATGCGGAACAGCGCGTCGAGCGCGCGGTCGTCGAACGCCATGTTGCAGAACACCGTGCGATCGTCGCGGAGCCGGGGCGTGCTGAGGATGAACGGCCGCGGCGTGTGCTCCTCGATCGCCGACAGCGCGATGCTCTGCGCATCGCGCGCATAGAACGGGCTCGCGTACAGCAGGCTTTCGAACACCCGGAAGGACGGGTTGTGGTTCAGGTCGTAGTAGATCTCGACATAGCCCTTCAACACCTCCGGAATCGCGGGGTAGAGCGGGTCCGACGCCATCCCCGTGGCCTGTTCCAGCAGCAGCGTGGAGAACGCCTTGTAGGCCTTCGCCAGTTCCAGTTGCCGGGCCGCGCGTTGGGTGGTCTGCTCGATCAGCGCGCGGATTTCATCGACGCGCTGGCCGCCCAGGTCGAGGAACGGCCCGCCGCGCATCGCGGGGTCCTTGCAGGCCGCCGCATGCATCATCGGCGATGCGGCATAGGACTTCAGCAGCGGCAGGAACCGCTCCGCCACGTTGAGGGCGGCGGTCAACGGCGGCAGCGTGTGATACCACGCGTACCAGCTGTTGATCAGCGGTTCGAACTGGATGTTGTGTCGCAGGTAGACCTGCGTGCTCGACGAAATGGTCAACGAAGGCTCCTTAGAATGCGCTGAGTTCGACGGTGGGCTGGCGGGCGTCGGCGTGCAGCGCGCGTTGCCCCAGGGTCAGGTTCCGGATGCGAACGCCCGGATTGGCCAGTACTTCGCCGATGACGGACGTCAGCTCGTTGGCGAGGCCTTGCACCAGCGCCTCGCTGAACCGCCCCGCGTGATAGACGACGCGGATCGCGAGGCCCTCGGCGCGCGGTTCGGCCAGGAACCAGAAGTCCGTCGCGGCTTCGGTGTCCGCGCCCTGCGGGTCGTGATCCGGCAGCTCGGCGATATGCACTTGTCCCGCATAGCGATCGACGGGGCCGTGCCGCTGGTTCTGCAGCGTCAGGCCGATGTCGAAGAGCGGATTGCGTCCCGCCACGCGTTTGACGTGCAGCGCGTCGAGCAGGCGGTCCAGCGGATACAGCGGGTGCGAGAACGCTTCGAGGGTGGTGTCCCGCACGCGGGCAAGCAGCGTGTCGAACCGGTCGTCGCCCGCGACGCGATCGCGCAGCGCCAGCACGTTCAGGTAGGGGCCGACCTGCGACTCGAGTTCGGGCAGCTCGCGGCCCGCGACCGGCGTGCCGACGACGATGTCCTCCTGGCCGGAACGGCGGTAGAACAGCGCCTTGATCGCGGACAGCAGCGCGATGAACAAGGTCGCGCCGTGGCGCTTGCCGAGCGATTCCAGCGCCGTCGTCTCGGCGGCGGGCAGCTCGAAACGCCAGGATTTCCAGCTCGGCGCGGCCGGCTGCGCGACGTCGCCCGGCAGGTCCAGCGCGCGCAGGCCGCCGCCCAGCTTGGTCAGCCAGTAGTCCTTCATGCGCGCGCCGTCCGGCCCGGCGAGCAGGCGGTTCAGCCAGCCGGCGTAATCCTTGTACTGGATCGGGAGGGCGGGCAGCGGATCGCCGCGACGCTGGACGAATGCGTCGTAGAGCGCCGACAGGTCGTCGAGCAGGACCTCCGTGGACCAGCCGTCGCTCACGATGTGATGCATCGTGCAGATGCAGACGTGACGGACTTCGGAGAGCCTGAGCAGCTTGACGCGGAACAGCGGGCCGGCGGCGAGATCCATCGGCGCGAGCCGTTCGCTCGCCTGGATCGACGCGGCCTGGCCATCGCGGTCCTCGGCCTCCTGCAGATCCACGACCTCGACCGGGAACGCGGCTTCGCCGGGCGGCAGGACTTGCTGGACCGGCTGGTTGTCTTCCAGCACGAAACGCGTGCGCAGGATCTCGTGACGCTCGCTCAACGCGCGGAACGCCCGCACGAGCGCGTCCACGTCCAGCACGCCCTCGAACAGCAGCGACGTGGGCAGCGGGCCGCCGGCTTGCGCCGCATGGAGGCGATCCTGCACCCACAGCCGCGTCTGGGCCGGGGAGAGTGCGTAGCTTGCCTGCGCCGGCAGCGGCGTCACCGGCGCGTAGTCGATCGGCTGCGTATCGGCGATGCGCTTCGCGAGGCTCGAAATGGTGGGGAGTGCGAACAGGCTGCGGATTTCCAGCTTCGCATGCAGGTCGCGACGGATGCGCGCGACGACCTTCGTCGCCAGCAGCGAATTGCCGCCCAGCTCGAAGAAATTGGCGGTCGTGCTGATCCGCGCGTGGCCGAGCACTTCCTGCCAGATGGCCGTCAACTGCGCTTCGAGCGCGTTGACGGGCGCCACGTAGTCCAGGCCGTCGCGGGGTTCGGGCAGTCTGGCGCGATCGAGCTTGCCGTTGGGCAACTGCTCGAACGCGCTCACGACGACGAACGCGGCGGGCACCATGTAATCGGGCAGCCGCTGCCGCAGGTGGCCACGCACCGCGTCGACCAGTTCGGCTTCGGGGTGCGACGAGCACAGCCATGCGACCAGTCTCGCGCCGTCGTCCACGCCGCGCAGCGCCACGACGGCGGCATCGACCAGCGGGTGCGAAGTCAGCGCCGCCTCGATTTCACCGGGTTCGATGCGCAGGCCGCGCAGCTTGATCTGGTGATCGATGCGGCCGAGGAACTCGATGTTGCCGTCGGGCCGGTAGCGCGCGAGATCGCCGGTGCGGTAGAGGCGCGCGAGCGGGTCGGCGGAGAACGGGTCGGCGATGAACTTTTCGGCGCTCAGCTCGGGTTCGCCGTGATAGCCGCGCCCGACCGGTGTGCCGCCGATCAGCAATTCTCCGGGCACGCCGATCGGCGTGGGCTGCATCTGCGCATCGACGATGTAGAGGCGGGTGTTGGCGATCGGCCGGCCGATCGGGACGATGCGGTGCGGATCGTCGCGCCGGCATTCCCACGCGGTCACGTCGACGGCGGCCTCGGTCGGGCCGTAGAGGTTGTACAGCTTGACGTCCAGGCGCTCCAGGCAACGCTGCTGCAGGTCGTGGGGCAACGCCTCGCCGCTGCACACGACGCGGCGCAGCGATGCGCAGTGCGCGTCGAGGTCGGGATGGTCGAGGAACGCACGCAGCATCGACGGCACGAAATGGAGCGTGGTGATGCGTTCGCGCTCGATGAGGTCGACCAGGTAATCGGTCTCGCGCTGGCCGCCGGGGCGGGCGAACACGAGGCGCGCGCCGGTGACGAGCGGCCAGAAGAGTTCCCAGACCGAGACGTCGAAGCTGAACGGGGTCTTCTGCAGCACCGTATCGTCAGCGTCGAGCGCGTAGGCGTGTTGCATCCACAGGATGCGGTTGGTGATCGCGCGATGGGTGTTGAGCGCGCCCTTGGGCCGGCCGGTCGAGCCGGACGTGTAGATCATGTAGGCGAGGTGGTCGCCGTTGAGCGCGGGCGCGGGGTTGGACGTCGCCGCGGCATCGAGGTCGAGCGAGTCGCTATCGACGACGATCACGTGTGCGTCGGTCTCGGGCAGCGCGTCGCGCAGATGCTGCTGGGTGAGGAGCCAGCGCAACTGCGCGTGGTCGATCATGAAGCGCACGCGCTCGGCGGGGTAGTCGGGGTCGACGGGGACGTAAGCGCCGCCGGCCTTGAGGATCGCGAGCAATGCGACGCTCATGTCGAGGGAGCGCTCCATCGCGACGCCGACGAGTGCATCGGGGCCGACGCCGAGCGCGACGAGGTGGTGGGCGAGGCGGTTGGCGCGCAGGTTGAGTTCGGCGTAGGTGAGCGTCTGGTCATCGAAGACGGCGGCGACGGCATCGGGCGTGCGCTCGACCTGCTGTTCGAACAGGCGATGCAGCGGTTGCGCGGCGGCTTCACCGAAATCCGTGTCGGTGCGGTTCCACTCGACGGTCACCCGGTTCCGCTCCGCATCGCTCGTCAACGGCAGCTTGGCAACGGCGGCCGACGCATCGTCCGCGAGATGCGTCAGCAGGGTCCGGTAGATGTCGAGGAAACGCTGCACCGTGCTCGCGTCGAACAGATCGGTGTTGTAGTCGCAATCGATCAGGAGTGCCTGCCCCGCGTCGAGCACGTTGACGTTCAGGTCGAACGCGGTATGGCGGATCAGCGGCGCCACGAGGCCGACCGTCAGGCCGGGCAGTTCGGGCAGCGCCGACACGGGTTCGAGGTTGAAGACCGCCGATACCAGCGGCGCGGCGTTGAGATCGCGCTGTGCGCCGATTTCGCGTACCAGCTCGGCGAACGGATAGTCCTGGTGCTCGAGCGCGTCGAGCAGGTTCTGCCGGGTGCCGGCCAGGAAGCTGCCCACGGTGGCCTGCTCCGGCAGCGTCGAGCGCAGCGGCAGCAGATGCGTGCAGTAGCCGGCGAGGCGGTCGCTGCCGGCCACGGAGCGGCCGGTCACCGGGATGCCGGTGACGATCGCTTGCTGGCCGGCGACGCGGTGCAGGAACAGATTGAAGCCCGCGAGCAGCACCATGTAGAGCGTGCAGCCGTTCTGACGGGCCGCGGTGCGCAGCGTCGCGGCCGCCGCCGCGTCCAGATGCAGCGACACGCGCCCGCCGTGAAACGTCTTCACCGCGGGCCGCGGGTAGTCCACCGGGAGATTCAGCGGGGCCGCCTGGTACGCGCATTGCGCCAGCCAGTACTCGCGATTCGCCTTCATTTCGGGGCTGTGGCGCTGGCCGTCGAGCTGCTTCAGGTACGCGCGAAACTGCAGCGGCGCGTCGGCCGGCGCCGCACCGGCATACGCGCGGGCCAGGTCCTCGAGCAGGACCCCGAACGTCGAGCCGTCACAGATGATGTGATGGGCCGTCATCACCAGCAGGTGACGCTCGCTGCCCAGGCGCACGAGCGCGGCCCGAAAGAGCGGGCCGTTCACGAGATCGAACGGCTGGCGGCTTTCCTGCTCCCGCCATGCGTCCTGCTCCGTGTCGATCAGCGGGATCTCGAGTGTCAGCGACGGATGCACGATCTGGCCCGACCCGTCCGCCATCACCGTGGTGCGCAGCGCCTCGTGCCGATCGACCAGACTCTGGACGGCCGCGCGCATCGTGGCTTCGTCGAGCCGGCCGTTCAGTTCGAGCGTGGTGTTGACGTTGTACGCGAGCGACCCTTCGGGATCGATTTCCGACAGCACCCACAGCTGGCGTTGCGCTTCGCTCAGCGCGGCCACCGTGCCGTGTTTCGAGTGCGGCCGGATGAAGCCGCCCCGGCGCAGGTCGGCGACGCTGTCCTTCACCGCGCGGATGAAGCGGTCGATATCCTCGTCCGTATGCGCGGTGGACAGGAAACAGGTGCGCCATTCCCAGATGTAGATGCCCTTTTCGAGCATGTGATAGAAGAACAGGTCGAGGTTCTCGGTGAATTCGAAGCGGAACATCGAGCCGAACCACGTGACCTTGATCGGCGCCTCGGCTTCCGCGAAGAACGCATTCAACGTGCCGGCGATCTGCGCGGTGCGTTCGTTGAGCGCGGCCTGCAGCGCCGGGCCTTCCTGTTCGATCTTCTCCAGCACGGCCAGTGCGGCCGCCATCGCGAGCGGATACTGGCAGAAGGTGCCGCCGAACGCGGTGCGGTCCGCGGCAGGGAACGAGTGGTCGCCGTAGGTCCACATGCCGCCGTCGATCGCATCCATGAAGCGGCTGGTGCCGGCGATCACACCCAGCGGCAAGCCGCCGCCGATGATCTTGCCGTACGTCGCGAGATCGGCCCTGATCCCGAACATCGCTTGCGAGCCGCCCGGATGGACGCGGAAGCCGGTGATCATTTCGTCGAAGATCAGCGCGACGCCGGCCTCCTCGGTGATGCGGCGCAGTTCCTTCAGGAATGCGACGGGCTGCAGCGACGGGTTGCGGCTCTGCACCGGCTCCACCATCACGGCGGCGAGCGTCGACGCCATCCCGCGAATGGCCTCGAGCGCGGCGTCGCTACCGTAGTCGAGCAGGATCATGTTCTCGACCGAGCCGAACGGCACGCCGGGGGCGATGGTTTCCGTCACGCCGTCCGCGTTCGCCGCGGCGAGCGTGCCGTCGGCATGGCCGTGATACGAATGCGTGAACATCACGATCTTGTCGCGCCCGGTCACGGCACGCGCGAGCCGCATCGCGGTCATGACGGCCTCGGTGCCGGTGTTCGAGAACGCCACGCGATCGAGGCCGGTCACGCGGGCAAAGCGCGCGGCCACTTCGCCGACGAGGCTGGAGCGCGCGCCCAGTTCGAGCGGGCGCTGCCATTCGCGGGTGACCTGGTGCTGGATGAAATCCGGCGTGTGGCCGAACAGATGCACGCCGAAGCCCATCGTGAAATCGATGTACTCGTTGCCGTCGATGTCCCACAGCCGCGAACCGGCCGCGCGATCGCCGACGATCGGATACAGCATCTCCTTGGTCGAAAAGCGGAAGCCGACCGTGGCGCGGCTGTCGGCCAGCACCGGGCGCGACGCCTGCACCGAGTCCTTCGATTTCCGGGTGCGCGTCGTGTAGCGCACGATCAGCGCCTCGAGATGCTCCTGCTGCGCGGCGGACAAGCCGCGCGCCCGCTGCTGGACCGGGCTGCCCCACGGCATCATCGGCTTGGGCGGCGCATTGTCGGCCGCGGGCGCCGCGGCGGCGGCAGGCGCGGGCTTCGCCGCGGGCGCGGCGGCCGGGGCTGCGATCGTCGCTTTGGGTGCAACGCTCGCCGTGCTCGCGACGGCTTGCGCGGCGACCGTCGCCGGCCGGACGCCGGCCTGGCCGGTCAACGACGTGCGCAGCAGTTCCATCTGCTGGCTCATCACATGGGACAGCAGCTGATTCTGCTCCCGCAACACGCGCTCGACCGTGGAGCCGCCTTCGGCCGCTACCCATTCCACCGGGGCGGCGGCGAGCGGCGCAAGCGCCTGCGCGGACGGTGCGGCCGCGTCCGCGACCGCCGCCGTGGACGGCTCTGCCACGGCCACGGACTCGGCCGCGGTCGACGTAGCGGCCGCCGGCAGGTGGTCCGCGACATACTCGGCGAGCGCCTGCACCGTCGCCAGGTCTTCGAAGAAGCGGCGCATGGCCAGCTTCACGCCGTACTCCGCCTCGATGTGCCGGATGGCCTCGATCAGCACGATCGAGTCGGCGCCCATCTCCAGGAAGGGCAGTTCGATGTTGATGGTGTCGGGATCGGCCTGGATCAATTCGCCGATCTTGCCGCGAAGCCATTCGAGCACCTCGCCGCTGCGATGGTGCGTCGGTGCTGCGGCGAGGGGTGATGCGCTTGTCTGAGTCATGGACGTGTCCGCTTTCTGGAACCAGGTACGGCTGCGTTGGAAGGGATAGGACGGCAATGCGATACGCGCGGGCGCGGGTGTTTCGGTCGGGGCCCAGTCGACCTCGACGCCGCGGGCATACAGGCTCGACAGCGTTTCGATCAGCGCTTGCTGCTCGACTTGCGGCCGCTGCAGGGCAAGGAACTGGATCCCGGCGTCCGGCGCACAGCACGCGCGGGCCAGGTTGACGAGCACCGGCTTGGGGCCGATTTCGACCAGCACGTTGAAACCGGCTTCGGCGAGGCGCTCGACGCTGCGCGCGAACTGCACCGGCTCCCGGCAGTGCCGGCGCCAGTACAGGTCGGTGGGCGCGTCGTCCATCACGGCGCCCGTGAGATTCGAATAGAACGGGATCGCCGGACGGGCGACGGGCACGGCTTTCGCCGCGGCCTGGAAGCGGTCCAGCATCGGCTCGAGCAGCGGCGAGTGAAACGCGTGCGACGTATTGAGCGGCACGGACCGGATGTCTTGCGCGGCGAACGCGTCGACCAGCATCGCGATGCGTTCGCGCTTGCCGGAGATCACGATGCTCGCCGGGCCGTTGACGGCCGCTACCGCGACCTCGTGCGGCCACGCTTCGATCGCGCGCTCGACGGTGGCGAGGTCGGTGAAAATCGCCGCCATCTCGCCGTCGCGGGGCAACGCCTGCATCAGCCGGCCGCGTTCGGCGATCAGCCGCAGGCCGTCTTCCGGCGAGAAGACGCCGGCCGCGCACGCCGCCGCGTACTCGCCGACGCTGTGGCCCATCACCGCGTCGGGCACCACGCCGAACGACGCCAGCAACGTGGTGAGCGCGTACTGCAGCGAGAACAGGGCCGGCTGGCTGTAGCCGGTCTGGTGGATGTCCTCGCCCGGGGCCGACAGCACCTCGAGCAACGGCTTGTCGAGCAGCGCATCGGCCACCGCGCGGCAGCGGTCGATGGCGTCGCGGAACACCGGATACGCGTCGTACAGGCGGCGGCCCATGCCGGCGTATTGCGAACCCTGGCCGGTGAACAGGAAGGCCATCTTCACGCGGGGCGCGGGCTGCGTCGTGCCGGCGGGTTCCTTCGCGTGGAAGGCGCGCAGCTTGTCGAGGGCGTCGTCGAGCGACGTCACCGGCCACGCCAGCCGATGCGCGAAATGCGAGCGGCCGGTCGCCGCCGAAAAGGCCACCGCCGCGATGTCGAGACCGGGTTCGGCTTCGAGCCGCCGCTGATAGCGCCCGGCAAGCTCGCGCAACGCCGCAGGGGTCTTGGCCGACAGCACCAGCGGATGCACCTTGTGCGTCGACGGCGTTGCCTGCCGCGCCGGCGCGGGCGCTTCTTCGAGCACCAGATGGGCATTGGTGCCGCTCGCGCCGAACGCGCTGACGCCGGCTCGCCGTGGCCGCTCGCCGCGCGGCCACGCGCTCGCCTCGGCGCAGATCTCGAGGGGCAGCGTGTCCCACTGCACCAGCGGGCTCGGCTCGCGGAAATGCAGGTGGGCGGGCAGGCGGTCGTGGTTCAGCGACAGCACGACCTTGATGACGCCCGCGATGCCGGCGGCGGATTCCGTGTGGCCGATGTTGGTTTTCACCGAGCCGACGCGCAGCCGCCGGCTCGCGTCGCGGCCCGCGCCGAATACCGTCGCCAGCGCCTGCAACTCGACCGGATCGCCCAGCGGGGTGCCGGTGCCGTGCGCTTCCACGTAATCGATGGACGCGGCGGGCAGCCCGCCCAGCGCCTGGCGGATCACGGCTTCCTGCGCCCGTCCGTTCGGCGCGGTAAAGCCGCTCGACGCGCCGTCGTGGTTGACGGCCGAACCCCGCAGCACGGCCAGCACGCGATCGCCGGCGGCGAGCGCGTCGGACAGGCGCCTGAGCACCAGCGCGCCGCAGCCTTCGCTGCGCACGAAGCCGTCCGCGGACGCGTCGAAGGTCTTGCAGCGGCCGTCCGGCGCCAGCGCCCGCGTGCGCGAGACGGCGATGGAGTTGTCCGGCGACAGGATCAGGTTGACGCCGCCCGCGATGGCGAGATCGCACTCGCCGCTGCGCAGGTTCTGGCTGGCGGTATGGATCGCGGTGAGCGACGACGAGCACGCGGTATCGATCGCCATGCTCGGCCCTTGCAGGCCCAGTCCGTAGGAGATGCGGCCGGCCGCCGTGTTCAGCGGATTGCCGGTGAAGAAATAGCCGTCGATGCCGCTGCCGCCGCCGTTGCGAAGCTGCAGGTTCGCGTAATCGTTGGTGGTGATGCCGACGAACACGCCGGTGCGGCTGCCCTTGAGACTGTCGACCGGAATGCCGGCATGCTCCAGCGCTTCGTGACTGACTTCGAGCAACAGGCGCTGCTGAGGGTCCATCGCGTTCGCTTCGCGCGGCGTGATGCGGAAGAACGCCGGATCGAACTGGTCGACGTCGTCGAGAAAACCGCCGAAGCGGCAATACATGCGCCCCGGCTTTTCAGGATCGGGATCGTAGTACGCGTCGACATCCCAGCGCTCGCGCGGCACTTCGGAGATCGCATCCACCCCGTCGTTCAGCAAGTTCCAGTAGGCGTCGAGATCGTGCGCGGCGCCCGGAAACCGGCAACTCATGCCGACGATCGCGATCGGCTCCGGCGTGCCGGCGTCGCGGGACTCGATGGCCGGCGCGATCGGTTGCGGCTGCTGCTGCGGTGGCACGGCCTGTGCCGGCGCCGCATGCGCGTCCGCCGCCGTGCCGGACGCCTGCTCCGCCAGGAAATCCGCGAGGGCGTTGACCGTCGGATGATCGAACAACAGCGCGACCGACAACGGGATGCCCAGCGCATTTTCGAGCTGCGTGCGCACGTCGAGCGCCATCAGCGAATCCATGCCCATCTCGAAGAAGCCGAGATCGCGATCCAGCGTCCCCGCGCCGTAGCCGAGCACCTGGGCCACCGCGCGATCGATGCTGTCCGCCAGCAGGCGCTTGCGCTCGCGCGGCGATGCGTCGCTCAACGCCGGCATCGCAGGCGCGCTTGACGGGCTTTGAGCCACCCGTACGCGGTCGAGGAACGGCCTGGGTCCGCGCGCCTCGTAGGAGCCCTGGAACAACGCCAGGTCGATATCGACGACGCCGACCTGGGGCACGGCGGGGAGCCGATTCAGCACGTCGAGCGCGCGATCCGCCGCCAGCGACCGGATGCCGACCCGCCGCAGCAGCGCTTCCGCCTCGGGGAACGTCATGCCGCCATCCGCCCACGGCCCCCAGTTCACGCTCAGCGCCGGCAGGCCCTGGCTGCGACGATGATGCGCGAGCGCATCAAGGAAGCGGTTCGCGGCGCTGTAGTGCGCCTGCTCGCGCGAACCCCACGCGGACGCGATCGACGAAAACAGGATGAAGAAATCGAGCGGGAAGTGCCCGCTATGCTGATGGAGCAGCCACGCGCCGGCGACCTTCGGTTGCAGCACCGCGTCCAGTTCGTCGCGCCCGACCTGCATGATCGGCTTGTAGCCGACGACGCCGGCCGCGTGCACGATGCCCCGCAGCGGCACGCCGTCGCGCCGGAGCGCGGCGAAGAAAGCGGCGACCGCCGCGGGGTCGGCGATATCGACGCGCTCGCAGCGCAGCGTGACGTTCCGCTCGCGCAGTTCGGCGATCGCCCGCTGGCTCTCGTCGCTCGCGGCCCCTTGCCGGCCGACCAGGATCAGCGTGCGTGCGCCGCGCGCCGCCAGCCACCGGGCGGTGTGCAGCCCGAGTGCGCCGAACCCGCCGGTGATCAGGTAGGCCGCGTCCGGGTCGACCGGCAGCGCGGCGGTTTCGGCTGGCGCGAGCGGGCTCAGGCGCGCGGCATGGCGCGCGCCGTGCCGCAATGCCACCTGTTCCTCGCGGCTCTCGCCGAGCAGCTCGTGGAGCAGCGCCTGCGTCTCGTCTTCCGGCGCGGCCGGGTCGAGATCGATCGCGGTGCCGAACCATTCCGGATGCTCGATCATCGCCCCGCGAGCCAGGCCCGACAGCGCAGCCTGCGCGAGCCCGGATACCTGCGGCGCTGCGCCGGCTTCCACCGCGTCGCGCGTGATTACCGAGATCCTGGGGCGGGTCGACGGCGTCCACTCGCGCTCGCCGCCGACCACCGCATGCACGAGATGCAGCAGCGCCATGGACATGCGCGTCTCGCCGACGGCTTCGTCCAGCGCCCAAAGAAAGACGATGCGCTGGCCGGGGGCGGCGGTCTCGTTCAGCAGGCGGACGAAGTCGTCCGGCCGCTCGGGCGCGACCTGCCAGCCCGCTTCCGCGTCGGCGACAAAGGCGGGGCCGGGGCGCACCAGCGAGCAGGCTGCGCCGTGCGCGCGCAGCAGCGCCGCAAGTCGCTCGCCGGCACCGCTCGCGTCCGCGAAGATCAGCCACGGGGACGCGTCGGCGGCGACCGGTGCCGCCGGCAACGCGGCCTGCGGCTCCCACACCACGTGATAGAGCGGGCTTTCGTTCGACGCGGTGGTTTCGGCGGAGGCGAATGCCGTCCTGAGCAGGTCAGGAAACGCATTCAGCAGGTCCTCGGGGTACTTGCCGGACGACTTGAGGTGCCGCACCGCGGCGTCGATGCTGCCCGCATCCATGCCGACGACGGGCGACGGGATCTTCTCCAGGCTGAAGCGCTGCCGCTCGAACGGGTAGTTCGGCAGCGTCGTGGCGGGCTGGGCGGGCGCCGGGAACAGCGCGCGCCAGTCGAACTGCGCGCCCTGCACGTACAGCGCCGCGAGTGCGTGTTCCAGTGCATCGCCCGCGCAGGGCGGCGGCAGCCAGTCGTCGGCGAGCCCTTCCGGCGGGTGCGGCGCGTCGGCTTGATCCGATGCGCCGGCCAGTTGCAACCAGTACTGCGGGTGTGTCACCTCGTCGGTCACTTCGGCACCGAGACAGCCGGAAATCAGGCGGACCGACGGCCGTGCGAGCGAGATGTCCTGAAGCACAGTGCGCAACGCTTCGGCATCCGAACGGGCGGCCACGACGCGCAGCGCGTCGGCCACGCTCAAGACGCCCGCCACGCAGGCCGCGACATATTCGCCGATACCGTGGCCCGACACGACGGCCGGGCGGATGCCCCAGCCCTTCCACAGTTCCGCCCACGCGAACTGGATCGCGAAGCGGCCCGCGTCGGTATCGATTGCCTCCAGCGGCAGCGCGCAACGCTCGAACGCATCGCGGAACAGCGGTTCCGACGCGTGGAGCGCGCGTGCGGCGCCGGTGTCCGCCGCACCGAACCCGAAGCCCACGCGCAACGCCTTGCCCGAGCGCGCCGCTGCCCCCGACGCTGCCCTCACGCCCGCTACATAGGCCGCGCGAAACGGATAGTGACTCCGTCCGGTGGCGGCTGCGCGGCAGATGGCGGCCAGCTCCTGCGGCGTCGCGCCGTCGATCGCGCGCTCGTAGCGCTGCACGAGCGCCGCCAGCGCCGCTTCGGATCGTGCCGACAGCAGCAGCAGCGCGCGCTGCGCGGCGTGTGCCGGCGCGACGGGCGGCTCCTCGACGATCGCGTGGGCATTGGTGCCGCTGAATCCGAACGCGCTCACCCCGGCGATGCGCCTGCGTTCCCCGCGCTGCCACGCGACCGGATCGGCCGCGACGCGGATCGGGATCTCTTGCCACGGCGTATGCGGATTGGGTCGGGTGAAATGCAGGTGCGCCGGAATCCGGTCGTGCTCGAACGACAGCAGGACCTTGATCAGGCCAGCGATGCCGGAAGCCGACTCCAGATGCCCGATATTGGTCTTGACCGAACCGATCACGAGCGGCTCGTCCGCCGCGCGCCCGGCGCCGTAGACGCCGGCCAGCGCTTCGACCTCGATCGGGTCGCCGAGGGACGTCCCGGTACCGTGGGCCTCGACATAGGAGACGTCGCCGGGCGCGACACCGGCCTGGTTCAGTGCGCGGCGGATCACCCGTTCCTGCGAATCGCGGCTCGGCACGGTCAGCCCGCCGCCCGCGCCGCCCTGGTCGACCGCCGTGCCGCGCACGATGCCGAGCACCCGGTCGCCGTCGGCGAGCGCGTCGGCGAGGCGCTTGAGCACCACCATGCCGCATCCTTCGCCGCGCACGTAGCCGTCCGCCGCCGCGTCGAAGGTCTTGCAGCGGCCGTCCGGCGACAGCATGCGCGCCTGCGAGAAACTGACCATGACCTCGGGCGACAGCATCAGGTTGACGCCGCCCGCGAGCGCCATGCCGGTTTCGCGCGAGCGCAGGCTTTCGCAGGCCAGGTGCAGGCACACCAGCGACGACGAGCAGGCGGTGTCGATCGCCATGCTCGGGCCGGTGAGGCCCAGCACGAACGACAGCCGGCCCGCGGCCATGTTCAGCGCGCTGCCCGTGCCCGCGTAGCTGCTCGACGGCATCGCCGCGTTGGACACTTGGATCGCGTGGTCGAAGCAGGTGATGCCGACATACACGCCCGTGGCGGACTGGCGGAAGCGCTCGGGCGCGAGATGGGCGTTCTCGAGCGCCTCCCACGCCACTTCGAGCAGGAGCCGTTGTTGCGGATCGAGGTAGGTCGCTTCGCGCGGCGCGATCCCGAAGAACGCCGCATCGAATTGATCCACGCGTTCGAGAAAGGCGCCGTGGCGGGTCGCCATCTTGCCGGGCGCGGACGGATCGGGGTCGTAGTAGCGATCGATGTCCCAGCGTTCGCCCGGCACTTCGGTGACGGCATCGCGCGCGCCGTCGAGCAGTTGCCAGAACGCGTCCGGCGTATCGCTGCGGCCGGGGAAGCGGCAAGCCATGCCGATGACGGCGATCGGCTCGTTGCGGTCCGAACGCAGCGCCGCGATTTCCGCGCGCCGCAGGCGCAATTCGTCGAGCGCGGCTTTCAGTGCATGCGTGGCCTTGGCGTTCATTGGGCGCCGATCTCCTGGGCGATCAGTTCGGAAAGGTCGTCCTCGTCGAGGTCGTCGGATGCTTCGTCGACGACCGGCGCGGGGAGCGACGGCGACAGTTCGTTGAGCACGTACTGGGCGAGCGCCCGCAGGTTCGGATAGGAAAAGAACAGCGTCGCGCGAAACGGCCTGCCGAACACCTTGGTGAGGCGATCGGTCAGTTCGAGCGCGACCAGCGAATCCAGGCCGAGATCGAGCAGCGATTGCTCGGGCGCGATGGCATCGGGGCCGGACAGACGCAAGGTCTCGGCGAGCATCGCCGCGAGCGTGCCGGTGACGCGCTCGACCCGCTCGCGCGGCGCGCATGCATGCAGCTGGCGCAGCAACGCCGTGTCCTGCTGCACGGGCTGCGCGGCCGGTTGCGCCAGCTCGGAAAACAGCGCGGACCCGGCAGCCGGCGCATCGACCCGGAATAGGGTCGGCCAGTCGATTTGCGCGACCCCGGACTGGGCGACGCCGGACGCCATCAGCCGTTCCAGCGTCGCGATGGCCAGCTCGGGCGGCAGCGTGCCGACGCCGAGCGCGCCGAGTTGTTCGTGCGCGCGGCGTCCGTAGTCGGTGGCGGCGTGGCCGATCTCCGCCCACGGCCCCCAATTGACGCTGAGCCCCGGTTGCCCCTGTGCGCGCCGATGCTGTGCGAGGGCGTCGAGGAAGCTGTTCGCCGCCGCGTAGTTGCCTTGGCCCGGCATGGTGATCAGCGCGGCCATCGACGAGAACAGCACGAAATGGTCGAGCGGCAAGCCGGCCGTCAGCTCGTGCAGATACCAGGCGCCGTCGGCCTTGCCGCTGCCGGCGCGATGGAAGAGGTCGTCGTCCTGGCGTATCAGCAGCGCATCGTCGAGCGCGCCGGCGAGGTGAAAGACCCCTTTGAGCGGCGGCATCGACTGCGCGATTTCACCGAGCGCCTGCTCGACGTCCTCGCGACGCGACAGGTCGGCGCGAATGAACCGCGCGTCGAGCGTGCGCAGGATTTTCTCGTGCGCGGCGGATGGTTCGCCGCGCCCCAGCAGCGCGATTTTCCCGGCGCCGTGGTCGGCGAGCCAGGACGCGAGCCGCAGGCCGAGCCCGCCGAGCCCGCCGGTCACGAGATACGTCGCGTCATCGTGGAACCGGATCGGCCGGTGGCTGACGAATTCGCGATTGTCGCGGGCGATGCGCGCGACGTAGCGCTGGTCGCGGCGAAACGCGATCAGGTCTTCCCGGCCGCCCGCCTGTACCGCTTGCACGATGTGCGCTGCCGACGGCTGCGCGGGATCGAGGTCGACGAGCCCGCCCCACAGCGCCGCATGCTCGACCGCGATCGCCCGACCCAATCCCCATAGCGGGGCCTGCGCCACCGCGATCGATTCGCCATCCAGAACATTCATCGCGCCCGACGTCACCAGCCACAGACGCGCCTGCCGGGCCGACGGCGCGCGTGACGCAAGCGCCCTGACCAGGTGCAGCACGCTCGCGCTGGCACGCCGCCTCGCCGCGATGTCGGCGGGCGCGAGATCGAGACTCCACAGGTGGATGACGCCCTTCAGCGGGCGATCGGGCGCGGGCAGGTCCGGCGTCGCGTCGGCGAAGCGCAGCGTGCACGTATCGCCTGCGCTTTCCAGCAGCGCCGACAGTTGCGCGCCCACGCCGCCACGGTCCGCGAGAATCAGCCATTCGCCGTGCGCCGAACCGCCGGTGGCCGCGTCGACGTTCGACGGTCTCCAGACGCGTTGATAAAGCAGCGCGGCGAAGTCGTGCCGCTCGGCGGCGCGGCCCGCGCGCACCTGCTGCAACCGCAGCGCATCGATCTCGATCAGCAGTCGCCCGGCGAGGTCATGGACGCGGATGTCGCCCTCCAGCGCACCGTGCCCGACCGGCTTGCGCAGCGTGGCGTGACTCCATGCGTCGGCCGACGACGGCGGCTGATGAATCCGCACCGCACCGATCGAACTGGGCAGGTACAGGTCGCCGGCCTCCAGCGCGTCCGGGTCGATGGCGGCGGCGAGCACGCGGCTGCACGCGTCGAGAAAGGCGGGGTGGATCTGATAGGGCGACGACGCCAGCGCGTCGGCCGGCAGGCTGATTTTCCCCAGCGCCTCGCCGGTCGTGCGCCAGATCTGCCGGATCGCGTCGAACACGCCGTCGATCTGCACGCCGTGCTGCCGGATTTCGCCGTTGAAGTCCGCGCCCGACGTCGTGTCCGGGCAGCGAGCCTGCACCTGGGCGGCATCGAATCGCATCGGCGCGGCGGCTTGCCTCGGAGCGCACATCTCCCGCAGTCGGCGCAACTGCGGAAGATTGCCGAGGATCCGCTCGACCGGCGGACCGAAATCGAGCAGGCAGGCCACTTCGTCCACGCCGATCGACGCGAGATCCCGCACCAAGCCGACGCAGGTTTCCGGCGTGCCGATGAGCCCGCGCGATTGCGCGAAGCGTTCATAGAGAAACTCGACGAACTCGTCCAGTTCGCGTGCGCCCATCGCGCGCACGTCGACCGACTGGCCGCGACTCTGCGCCAGCCCGTTCAACAGCCCGATATTGCTGCGGATGTAGTTGCAGAACGGCACACGCGCCTGTTCGCGCGCCTGCGCCGCATCGTCGCCGACGAACGTGTGCAGCATCACGGACACGGTGCCGGCCGCCGGATCGAAGCCGTGCTTCGCGCGCGCGTCGCGGTAGAGGGCGATCTTGTGCGCGAGCTGGTCGCGATCCTGGTCGAGCACGTGGGTCAGCAGGTTGGCGCCCGCTTCGCCGGCGCGCACGAACGTCTGCGGATTGCTCGCGGCGGTCACCCACACGGGCAGCTCCGGCTGCACCGGCGTCGGATAGATGCGCAACTGCACCGGCTTGCCGACGCCGTTCGTCGCATCCAGCATGCCGCCGCGCCAAAGATGCTGGACCGTGCGTATCGTCGCCAGCATGTCGTCCTGCCGGCTCGCATATTTGTCCGGGGCGAACACGAAGTCGTCAGGATTCCATCCGGACGCGAACGACACGCCCACGCGGCCGTTCGACAGGTTGTCCACCATCGACCATTCTTCCGCGATCCGGATCGGGTTGTGCAGCGCGGCGACCACGCTGCCCGCGACCAGCTTCACGCGTTGGGTGGCCGCCGCGAGCGCGGCGTGCAGGACGGCGGGATTCGGGTACAGCGAGCCGAATTCGGTGAAATGGCGCTCCGGCACCCAGACGCTGGAGAACCCGTTCGCATCGGCGAAACGCGCGCTTTCCATCACGAGCTGGTACTTGTTGCCGGACAACGCCTCTTCACTGCTGGCGAAGAACATCAGGCCGAATTTCATGCGTGGCTCCGATCCGATTCGTGAATTTCGGCACTCGCGCACATCTGCCATGTCGCGGCGGCGCGGGTGTCGTCGATCCGGTGATAGACGGCAAACGAAAACGGTCCCCAGGACCGGCGGCTCAGCACGGTCTGCACGGTGCGCGATGCATGCGGATGCAGCGGCAACGGCGCATGCAGCGCGAGATCCTTCAACGTCGTATGGCCGGCAGCACCGATTTCCGACGTGGCCGACAGCGCCATTTCCACGAAGGCCGAATAGGGCAAGACGGGCGAGCCCTTGACGCGATGACCGTCGAGAAAGGTGGTGGCCGGCGCATCGAGACGCGATTGCCAGATCCACGTGGCCGGCGCATGCGCGTGCTGCTCCATGAGGCGCCCGAGCAACGGATGCCGGGGCGCACGTGGCGTGATCCAGAAGCCGCGACGCTCGAACGGGTAGGTCGGCAAGGCGAGCCGGCGGTGCGGTGCGCCCTGCTCCACGGCATCCCAGTTAATCGACGCGCCGCGTACGTACAGCGCGGCGAGCGTGTGCAGGATCGCGTCCCACGCGGCCGTGTGCGCGCCGATGTCGATCACGACGTGGTTTCCCGCCGCACCGCCGTCCGGCGTCTGCGGCACGTCCGCCCACGAGGCTGCGGCGCGATGCCCGTCGCCGGTGCTGCTGACGGCGTCCGGCGTGATGCCGAACGACATCCACAGTTGCGCGAGCGCGCGCTGGAACGCCGCGAACCCGGCTTCGGCGGGGGCGAGCCCGGGCGCCTCGGATTGCCGCTGCATCAGCGCACCGAAAGCGGGGCAGGCCGAGCGCAATTGCCGAACCGCGTCGGCGCTGCCGCCGTCGTCGGCGCAAAAGTGGAATGTCACCGCAGGCGGTGTTTCCGCAGGCTCGCCGGACGAAACGGCGCCAAGTTGCGAACGCAACGAATCGAGACTCGATGCGACGATGGCCGCGCGCCGCGTGAAGTGAGTGCGCCCGGTATTGACCGAGAATGCGACATCCCGAACACGGGCCTCGGGATGGGCGTCGAGGTAGGCCGCATAGGACGCGGCCAGCGCGTGCAACGCTTCCGGCGTGCGCGCGGAGAGCGTCACGACGCGCGCCTCGGGCGTTGCCGGGTCGGCTTCGATCTCCGCGGGCCGGGGCGCTTCGGACAGGATCAGGTGCGCGTTGGTGCCGCCGAAGCCGAACGAACTGATGCCGGCCACGCGCGGCCCGTGTTCCGAATGCCACGGCGTGACCTGCTGCGGCATGCGGAAGGGCGAGCCGTCGAGCGCGATTTGCGGATTGATCGACCGGAAATGGAGGTTCGGCGGAATGGCGCGATGGTGTAGCGCAAGGGCGGTCTTGATCAGGCTGGCGATGCCCGCCGCCGATTCCAGGTGGCCGATGTTGGTCTTGACCGAGCCGATCCAGCAGTGCTCGTCCGGCCGGCGGGATTCGTTCAGGACGGCCGCCAGCGCGTTCAATTCGATCGGGTCGCCGAGCGGCGTGCCCGTCCCGTGCGCCTCGACGAAGCCGATGTCCTGCGCGCGTACGCCGGCATCGCGCAGCGCACTGTGAATCACGGCCTGTTGGGCCGGGCCATTGGGCGCGGTCAGGCCATGGCTGCGTCCATCCTGGTTCACCGCGGAGCCGCGGATCACGGCGAACACGGTGTCGCCGTTCGCGAGCGCATCGTCGAGCCGCTTGAGCAGCACCATGCCCACGCCTTCGCCGCGCACATAGCCGTTCGCTGTCGCATCGAACGCCTTGCATCGACCATCCGGCGACAGCATGCCAGCTTGCGTGAAAGAGGCGCTCAATTGCGGCGCCAGAATCAGGTTGACCCCGCCGGCCAGCGCCGCATCGGACTCGCCGCGCTGCAGCGCGCGGCACGCCTGATGCACGGCGACGAGCGACGACGAACACGCGGTATCGACCGCCCAGCTCGGGCCGCGCAAATCGAGCGCATAGGAAATGCGGTTGGCGGCGACGCTGAGCGCATTGCCCGTCGCGACGTAAGGGCCGACGTCCGCGACTTCGTCCTGCGCCAGCCGGATGTAGTCCGAATTGCTGATGCCGACGATGACCGCGGTGCGGCCGCCGGCGAGACTGCCGGGTGCGACCCCCGCATGCTCGAGCGTCTCCCAGGCCACCTCCAGCAGCAGACGCTGTTGCGGATCCATCGATTCGGCTTCGCGGGCGCTGATGCCGAAGAATGCCGCATCGAACTGATCGACCTGTTCCAGCAGTCCGGCGGGCGGAAGGTCGGCGCCGCGCTGCGTCGACGCGCCGACCGCGTCCCGGCCCTCCAGCAGCAGCTGCCAGAATGCGTCGGGATTGCCGGCGCCGGGGAAACGGCATCCCATGCCGACGATCGCGATATCCGCGCGTGCCGCGGCCGGGCTGGGCGCCTGGTTCGGCATGGCGTTCCCGGTGCCGCTCAAATGGCGCGCCAGCAGTGAAATACTCGGAAAATCGTAGACGACGGTCGGGGAAACCGGCCGCCCGAGCCAGTCCTGCAACTCGCCCGAGAGCTGGATGGCGTCCTTCGAATCGAGCCCGTGGATGCTGAACGGCGCATTGGGGTCGATCTTGCCGGCATCGATTCCCGACAGACGCGAGACACGCTCGACGCACCATTGCACCAGCGCTTGCGTGTCGCGTGGCGTGGCCGTCTGCGGGGCGGCCGGCGGCGCGGAGAACGCACGCCGCCACTCGCCCGCGATCGCGAGCCCCTGTTCATCGATGAATGCCTGCCTGATCCGGCTCCGCTGGATTTTGCCGCTGGACGTGCGCAGGATCGTGGCGGGCTTCAACAGGACAGCCGCATACAGATCGACGTCATGCACTTCGGCGAGCGTGCGCCGGATCTCCGCGGCTACGGCTTCCGCGTCCAGCGTGTTGAGCGCTTCCCGGCGCACTTCACAGGCGACGACGATCCGCTCCACGTTATCCACGTTGATCGAGAAAGCCGCCGATGCGTTCGGCGCCAGCGCGGGGTGGCTTCCCTCCGCGGTTTGTTCGAGATCCTGCGGGTAGTGATTGCGGCCGGCGACGATGATCAGGTCTTTCAAACGGCCGGTGACGAACAGGTCCTCGCCATCAACGAAACCGAGATCGCCCGTGCGCAGGTAACGCGCGTCGTCGCCATCCAGCTTCGCGCGGAAGGTGCGTTCAGTTTCCTCGATACGGTTCCAGTAGCCGACGCCGACGCTCGGGCCCGTCAGCCAGATCTCGCCGATCCGGCCGGGCGCGCAGCGCTCACCGGTATCCGGATTCACGATCCGCAGGCGGTGCTCCGCCCAGGTCCGACCGCATGAGACCAGCGCGTGGCGCTTGCCGGAGTCGCTTCTCGTCGCCACGCCTCGTCCGAGGCCGTCGGCGTCGTAGTCCGCCACGCGCGGCAGCGAGCGTGCCGGCTGACCGGAGATGAACAACGTCGCCTCGGCCATCCCGTAGACCGGGCGCATGGTGTGCGCGTGGAAGCCGCATGCGGCGAAGGCGCGCGAAAACCGCGCCACCGACTCCGCGCGCACCGGTTCCGCGCCGTTGAATGCCACCCGCCAGCTGCTCAGATCGAGTTGCGCGCGCGCTTCATCGGAGACTTTGCGCGCGCACAGGTCATACGCGAAATCCGGCGCGGCGCAATGCGTGCCGCGATACTTCGTGATGGCCTGCAGCCAGCGGATGGGCTTCTGCACGAACGCCGCGGGCGCCATCAGCACCGACAGCACGCCGAGATAGATCGGCAGCAGCACCTTCCCGAAGAACCCCATGTCGTGAAACACCGGGAGCCAGCTGACGAACACCGTCGACGCATCGGCATCGCTCGCCTCGGCGATGACCGCCATGTTGCTCAGGATGTTCGCATGACTGATCATCACGCCCTTCGGCGTACCGGTGGAACCTGACGTGTATTGCAGAAGCGCCAGCGTCTGCGGCGTGATGTCCGGTGCGCGCCAGTGTTCGGCCGGTGCGTCGAAGCGCTGGTCCGTCGCGAGGATCTTCAGTTCCAGCGTGTCGGAATAGCCGTCCGCGTGATGCGCGATGCCGTCGAGCGTGGCCGCATCGGTCAGCGCGACGACCGGCCCGGCGTCGGCGACGATGGCCTTGAGACGATCGGCGGGGCGGTGCCTGCGCGGTGGATACGCCGGTACGCCGATCAGGCCGGCGTACAGGCATCCCACCCACGCGCAGATGAATTCCAGACCGGGCGGATAAACCAGCAGGACGCGATCGCCCGGTTGTGCGATGTCCTGCAGCCTGGCGGCGATGCCGCGCGCCCGCTTGTCGAGGTCGCCGAACGTGAGCCGGGTCAGTTCCGCTTCGCCGTTCTCGAGAAAAATGAATGCGGTCTTCTCCGGTTCGACCTTGCCGCGAAACAACAGAATTTCTGTAACAGTCCTGAATTTTGTATCGGGAAGCATGCTCAACCTTCGTTGTCTTCTAAACGTTGAATATCTCAGGACCGGTCGTGGCGATCCCGCCAAGCGTGCTTCATCGGACGGTATTGAAATTAGAGCATCGCTCTAATCCGACGTCTGCCCCGTAATCCAAGGACACGGCGTTTCGCGCACCGGATCAATACGGCTTGTTATTGAGGTGCACGCTCGTGCTTGCTAACGATCGGCGCTTCCTTCGAGGTCGGGCGCGTACGGATCCAGCAGCGACACGACGACCTTGCGCTCGCCTTCGAACGGGTTGCGGCCATGCGCGAAGCGCATGTTGTCGACCAGCAGGACGTCGCCTCGCTGCCATGGGAACGTGATCGCGCATTCGCGGAACGCGGTGCGGATCTGCTCGAGGTCGGCGAGATCGAATGGACTCCCGTCGCCATGGCAGGCATTGCGCGGAATGCGATCCTCGCCGAACAGGCTGACGATCGAACGGGCGAGCGAGGCTTCCAGGTTCGAGAGATGGAACAGATGGGCCTGATTGAAGAACACGCGGTCGCCGGTGACCGGATGGTAGGCCACCCCCTGGTTGACCTGGGCGGTGCGCAACGTGTCGTCGTCGAGCCATTCATGCTCGATGCCGTTGTCCGCGCAGAAGGCGGCAACCTGGCTGCGGTCGCGGGTCTGGAACACGGTTTCCCACGGAATGTCGACGTGCCGCCGGTAGTGCCTGACATAGCGGACCTGTTTCGCTTCGAAGTGATCCAGGAGGCGCGGCCCGATCCGGCGGCTCACCTCCCGCATGTCGGCAATCGGCGTTTCGCCGCCGGTCGCGGCCGGCGTCAGGCAACAGAATGCGACTCTCAGCGGCCAGCTTCGTTGATATGCGTTTTCGCAATGAAGGGCGATCGTCTCGCTCGGCGGATACTCGGTCGCGGTGAAGATGCCGTTGCCGATCGAGGTGCGCGGCGTGGAACGATAGACGTAGTCGGACTGATGGGCCGAAATCGCGTGAGCAAACGCTTCGAAGCCGCCCACGGATGAAACGTCGAAGCCGCGAAACAGCAGTGCACCATGTTCCAGGAGCCGGGATTCGAGTGCCGCCCGGTTGGCGTTCACCGCCTGCGCGAGATCACGCCCGTTCGACACGGGTTCCAGCAGCCACGGCGAGCTACCGTCGGCAAGCAGCTTGCGTTCCGTCATGCCCAGCATCGTCAATAGTCCTTTCCTGTACGTGGATCACGGCGAAGCCGAACGGGCCGCGCCGCGGTGCGGCTATGCACGGCAGGCCGTTTCCACGGCATGCTCGAAGCGATTGAGGATTTCGTGGATATCCGCTTCCGAAACGATCAGCGGCGGCAGGAACCGGAGCACCGCGCCGTTGCGGCCGCCGGTTTCGACGATGAGCCCGTTTCGCAGGCAGTTCCGCTTGATGGCCTTGGCCCGTTCCGTGTGGGGCGGGCCGGCTCGGCCATGGGTGCCGGGCACGACGACTTCGGCGCCGATCATCAGGCCGCGGCCGCGAATCTGGCCCAGGCACGGAAAGCGTTCGGCAAGCCCCTCGAGGCCGGCAACCAGCAGTTTGCCGACCCGGTCCGCGTGTGCCGACAGATTCTCCCGTTCGACGATGCGCATGGTCGACAAGCCGGCCACCATCGCAATCTGGTTGCCTCGAAAGGTGCCGGCATGCGCGCCGGGCGGCCAGGTGTCCAGGCGCTCGTCATAGACCACCACCGATAACGGATAGCCGCCGCCGAATGCCTTCGACAGCACCAGGACGTCCGGCCGGATGCCGGAATGCTCGATCGCGAACAGCGCGCCGGTTCGACCGAGTCCGGTCTGCACTTCATCGACGATCAACGGGATTTCATGCCGCAGCGTCAGCTCACGCAACTCGATCAACCAGGTGTCGGGAGCGGGGATGCAGCCGCCTTCGCCTTGCACGACTTCGACGATGATCGCCGCCGGTTTGGTGATCCCGCTCTCGGGATCGGACAGGACGGTCCGGATGTAGTTGATGCTGAGTTGATCGGTCGCCGAGCCGTCGGTGCCGAACGGGCAGCGAAAGGCATAGGGATAGGGCAGGAAATGAACGTCGCGTCCGTTGCCGCCGGCCGACTTGGGCGTGAGGTTTCCCGACGCGGCGAGTGCGCCGGCCGTCATGCCGTGGTAGGCGCCGTGGAACGCCATGATCGTCGGGCGGCCCGTATGGTGCCGGGTCAGCTTGATCGCCGCTTCGACGCCATCCGCACCACTGGGGCTGCAAAACTGGATCTTGCCGGATTCGGCGATCTTCCCGGGCAGGAGCGAGAAAAGCTGCTCGACGAACGCATGCTTGGCCGGCGTCGCCAGGTCGAGTGCCTGTTGCATCTGATCGGACGACAGAAACCGCATCACGGCTTCATTGACTTCCGGGTGATTGTGTCCGAGCGCGAGCGTGCCCGCATTCGACAGGCAGTCGATGTATTCCTGCCCGTCGGCGTCGCGTACGCGGATGCCCTTGGCATGGGTAAACAGCCGCGGGAAAGAGCTTGCGTAGGTTCGCGCGTTCGATTCGACCTGCTTAAGATACTCGAGTTTTTCCATGCGCGAAGATCCGGCTTGCGAGGCGGATTGATGGACACTGGCGCACGAGAATCGCTTCATCCTGGCCAATGGTGTTAACGGTACGACCGGATTGGAGCATGGTCTCCGTATCCCGTCTGTCACGTAAAAATGGGACATCGGCCAGGCGACGTCACCCCGTCATGCCATTGCCTTCCGATCGTCTAAGCGGGGCTTCCAGGCGCGACATCAGGCAGCGAGGGTCGAGCAGAAATAATCGATGGTCCGCCGCAGCCCCGTTTCGAGCCCGATCGTCGGCTCCCAGTCGAGGTGGGCGCGTGCGAGGCTGATGTCGGGGCAACGTTGGGTCGGATCATCCTTCGGCAGCGGACGGAACACGAGCCGCGACTTCGAGCCGGTCAGGCGCAGGATGATCTGCGCCAGTTCGCTGACCGCGATCTCGTGCGGATTGCCGAGGTTGATCGGGCCGGTGAGGTCCGCGGGCGTGGCCATCATCCGGATCAAACCGTCGACCATGTCGTCGACATAGCAGAATGCCCGGGTCTGGCTGCCGTCGCCATACAGCGTGATGTCGTCGCCGCGCAGCGCCTGCACGATGAAGTTGGACACCACGCGGCCGTCGTTGGGATGCATGCGGGGCCCGTACGTGTTGAAGATGCGGACCACCTTGATTCGCACGTTCTGCTGGCGGTGATAGTCGAAGAACAGCGTCTCCGCGCAACGTTTGCCTTCGTCGTAGCAGGCGCGCGGCCCGAGCGGGTTGACGTTGCCGCGGTAACTTTCCGGTTGCGGGTGCACGTCGGGGTCGCCGTACACCTCGCTCGTCGAGGTTTGCAGAACGCGCGCATGCGTGCGCTTGGCGAGCCCCAGCATGTTGATCGCGCCCATCACGCTGGTCTTGGTGGTCTGCACGGGATCGAATTGATAGTGGATCGGCGAGGCGGGGCAGGCGAGGTTGTAGATTTCGTCCACCTCCACGTACAACGGAAAGGTCACGTCGTGGCGCAGCGCCTCGAAGCTCGGGTTGCCGAGCAGCGCCGCCACATTCTGCTTCGTGCCGGTGAAATAGTTGTCGACGCACAAGACGTCGTGACCGAGTTCGACGAGACGCTCGCAAAGATGCGAACCGAGGAAACCCGCACCACCCGTTACGAGGATTCGCTTTCGATTACGTTGCACAATGGCACTCCAGGTATCGCGCGCAGGGAAGCGACGCGGCCTCCCCGCATGCGTGGCCGGCCCGCGGCGCCGGCAGGGGAGCGGATCAGGCGCGCGGGCGTTTTCATTCGACGATCACGGCACCGGCCGGCACGCCGATCGCGAGGATCGGCCCGTCATGCCTGCAGCGCGCTCGACGCGGCGAGCGCCGCACGCCGCATGCGCGCCGCGATGATGCCGGCCATCGTCCGCATTTCGTTTCTCAGAAAGAAATGATCTCCGTCGAAGACGTGAAAATCGAAGCGCCCGGTCGTCGCGGCGCCCCAACCTTCAACGGCATCGACGGGCACCTCTTTATCTGCCCGGCCCGCGAACGCGGTGATGTCCACTGCCAGCCGGGGCCCGGGCACGGGCCGGTGGTTTTCGATCAGCGTGAAATCCGCACGCAGCGCCGGCATCAGCAGCGCCATCAGTTCGCCGTTGTCCAGCACCGCTCTCGGTGTGCCGCCCATCCCGCGCAGCGCATCGATGAAGGCGCGATCGTCCAGCGCCTGCATGCGCCGATCGTGGCGCTCCTGGCCCGGTGCGGCACGCGCGCTCACGAACAGATGCCGCAGGTTCGGTCGTGCGTGGGCGGGAAGCCGGAGCGCCAGTTCGGCCGCAATGGCCGCGCCCATGCTGTGTCCGAGCAGCGCGAAGGGACGATCGAAGCAGTCGTCCAGGTCGCGCAGCAACGTGTCGACCAGCGTCGCCATGTCGCGGACGGCAGGCTCGGACAGGCGGCTGCCTCGGCCGGCAAGTTCATGACGGCACACTTCGATGCCGGGTAACGACGCTTGCAGCGCGCGATAGACGGCGGCCGAGCCGCCCGCATAGGGAAAACAGATCAGACGCATGCGGGTGGGGACTCGAGCGGCTCGTTGGCTGCCGGCGCACAGGCGATGGCGCTATTCAAATTCACGTGTTCGGCGTTTTTCACCATTCAGGTTCCAGTCGTTGTTGGCATGGCGATGCGTCGGCAAGCCTCACTTGGAGAGCAACGGGTGCGGCAGCGACGCACGTGTTGGCTTACACGTCGATAGCCGGTTCGTCGTCGCTGTGCACAAGCCGTGCGTCAAGCACGTCGGAAGTCATCGAAGCACTGATTGGCTTCATGGAAATTCAAGGTGTGCGTGCCGCCCGGGTTCGGAATGCGCCCGATCCGGCTCGGCATGAGTTAAACATGAGGCCGCGCGGATGTATGTCGTAGGAAGAGGGGACGCGCGTGGTCGGCCATGTCGAATCCGTCCCTATCTGAATGGATGGCAGCGTGAACACCGCGGAGCGCAGCGTCGCCCCCTTTGCCGACAGAAAGAGCGCGGCGCACAATACCCCCGGAAATCTCTTCGGAGGCTGCCCGACATGGCCAGGTTCCAGCCCGATGGATGGCACACCGTCACGCCCCGGATCGTCGTGCCGGATCCGCAAAACCTGATCGAATTCATCCGGACGGTATTTCACGCGCGGGGCGAGTACCGCCCGGGGTTGCCTGCGGAAATCAGGATCGGCGATTCCGTCGTGATGATCAGCGGGGAAGATGGCCTGCGTGAGCCGATGCCGGCATTCCTGTATGTGTATGTCGAGGATGCCGACCTGACCTATCGGCGGGCGCTTGCAGCGGGTGCGATCGCGCTCGAAGCCCCCACCGACATGCCGTACGGCGACAGGCGGGCGATGGTGCAGGATCCGTGGGGGAATCGATGGCAGATCGCGACGCATCAGCGCGACCTGTCGGTGGACGAGATTCGTTCGAGGCTGACGAACGGCGGCTAGATACCCGTCCGGGTGCGTCGAAGTGATCAGGATGCCTTTCTTCACTCCCGGATGATCATCGGCACGGCTTCGCGCACTCGTCACGTACCGCTTTACCCCTGCCCCTGTCGCAATCGTCAAGATTCACGTCGCGTATCGGTAAAACCTCCCTGTTCCCCCCGCCGTTAACCCGTTCGCAGCCCATGCGCCCCGTGTTGCGACACGGCGCGCGTCTTTCGTGATCCGGAGTCCACATCCGCCGCTGGCCGCGCCCGGCCGGCGCAAGGGAACGTCATGCGAAAACAACTCACTATCCGTGGTGGCCTCGTCGCGACCATCGCCGGCTATACCGTGCTGCTCGTGCTGGTGGTCGGCGCGAGCATCGCGGCCCTCTATATGGGCAACGGTTCGCTCGAGGCGATGTACCGCGACGACACCGCGTCGCTGCTGCACCTGAAGACCAGCTCCGAGCGGATGCTCGTGCTGCGCGAACGCATGAGCGACGTCGCGCAGATCATCAGCGCCGGCCACTCGGGCA
The DNA here is from genome assembly GCF_002223325.1 of Burkholderia sp. AU15512. Taxonomy (NCBI): domain Bacteria; kingdom Pseudomonadati; phylum Pseudomonadota; class Betaproteobacteria; order Burkholderiales; family Burkholderiaceae; genus Burkholderia; species Burkholderia sp. AU15512. Next base: position 935,134 of record NZ_NKEX01000008.1, on the reverse strand, counting down.
AGGAAGAGATCGCGAAACTCCGCACGCTGCTCAAGCAGAGCAACGACGAACTGGATGCCTATGCGGGGCTGCACGCGCGCAACGCCGACGAGCAGGCGCTGTTCGACACGCTGCAGAATCGCCGTCGGGCGTTGCTCGACGGCGTGTTCCTGAAGGCGCTCTCGCAACTCGACGGCGACGACGGCTTCGGCTTCCTCGACACGCAACGTACCGCGCCGCCCGAACTGTTCGCCGCCTACCAGGAGGCGATCGATGCGCTCGAGGCGTTCCAGGTCGCGCGCGAAAAGGCGCGTTATGACGCGGCCGGCGTGCAGTTCCACCGGATCGTGTGGGGGATGGCGGCGGTCGCGGCCCTCGCACTCGTCGTCGGCTTCCTTGCGCAGCGCGTGCTTGCGAAGGCGATCATCGAGCCGATCAAGCTCGCGGTCGGCCAGTTCGAGAAGATCTCGACAGGCGACCTGACCGGAACGGTCGTCGTGCCCGGCGAGAACGAGATGGCCTATCTGCTGCATGCACTGAAGCGGATGCAGGACGGCCTCGTCGTCACCGTGAACCAGGTGCGCGCGAGCACCGAGACGATCGTCGGCGACGTCCGCACGATCGCGAGCGGCAACGTCGACCTGTCGGCGCGCACCGAGCAGCAGGCCGTTTCGCTGCAACAGGCGGCGGCGAGCGTCGAGCAGCTGACGGCGGCCGTGCGCCAGAACGCGGACAACGCGCGCGATGCGCGCACCTATGTCGAAGGCGCGGCCGGCATCGCGTCGCGCGGCGGCGAGGCGATGCAGCGCGTGGTGGAGACGATGTCGGCGATTTCGCTCAGTTCCACGCGGATCTCCGGGATCGTCGGCGTGATCGAAAGCATCGCATTCCAGACCAACATCCTTGCATTGAACGCTGCCGTCGAAGCCGCGCGCGCCGGCGAGCAGGGGCGCGGCTTCGCGGTCGTCGCGACCGAGGTGCGCGGGCTCGCGCAGCGCTGTGCGTCGGCGGCGAAGGAGATCCGCGAACTGATCGGCCATTCCGCGCAGCGTGTCGAGGACGGCAGCGGCCTCGTCGCGCTGGCCGGTTCGGCGATGGCCGAGCTCGTCGCGGCGGTCGAGCGCGTCAACATGATCATGAGCGAAACCGGCCAGGCGTTCGAGGAGCAGGCGTCGGGCATCGAGCAGGTGAACGCCGCGGTCATCCAGATGGAGCAGACGATGCAACGCAATGCCGCGCTGGTCGAGGAAGCCGCGGCCGCGGCGCTGTCGCTCGACGAACAGGGCGCGCGGCTGAGTGCGGCGGTTGCGCAATTCCGTCTGCGTGACGAAGCCCTCGCCTGATGCACCGATACGGGCGACCGGGAGCGGGATCGACGGGCCGGCTTGCCGCCAACGCGGTGCGCCGGCGTCGAAGCGGCACATTTCTGGTGCGGACTCCCTGACTGCCGGTGTCGACGCGATCCCTGCACCGGCGCGGTGAAGCACGACGATCGGCCGATCGCCGAACGCGATGCGACGCGGTCTGCGTTCAGGGGCCGCGAGGCAGCACGGCGTCGCCGCGATCCTTGCCGGTCAAGGCGGACGGGGAATTTCTTCAACGTTCTCCACAGGGTTATGCACGGAAATTGTGGATAACTCGAGGAGATGAACGACAGCCGAAAATTGCCGAGCGCGCATGCCGCAATGTGACATCACATCCGGCGAATTGCTTTGCTGGATTGATCGTTTAGTGGCGGTCGCGGAAGGGAATAGCATGAAGCTCCTCTCGATTGGCCGCCGTATGCGTGGCCAGTCATTGCGACCGTATCGGCCCGACATGACGACACTGAACGACTATCTCGAACAAAAGCGCGACGCGTGGCTCGCGAAAAAGGAAGCCGCCCGCAGCAATCCCGAACTCAAGGCGACCCCGCTGAAAGCGACCGTGCGCGCGCTGGGCCGCAGCGGCGTGCGGGAGATCCGCATTCGCGACTTCCAGGTGATCAGCGACAGCCCGCCCGATTTCGCGGGCTACAACCTCGGGCCGGCGTCGCCGGAGCTGCAGCTCGGCGTGCTCGGCAGTTGCCTGACGCACATCACGCTGATCCAGGCCGCGGAGCGCGGCCTGAAGATCGACTCGATCGAGGTCGAGGTGACCGGCGACCAGCATCCGCTCGCGCAGCAACCGGGGTTCGAGCATGTGCCGGTGTTCCCGCATAACCTTCGCTACACGCTCGATATCGTGTCGCCCGAACCGCCGGAGACGATTCGGGCACTGCATCAGGCGGTCGAGGCCATCTGCCCGATCTTCAACCTGCTGAGACTGCCGCAGACGATCGACGGCGAGTTGCGGCATACGCACGGTTGAAGTGCGCCCGGTGGGTTGCAGCATGTCACCTCGCTGAGCGGTGAGCAGGCGCGCGATACCTCGCGCACCCTGGCGGCGCTCCGATACGGCTGCGATTCCTGCAGCACCGGTATTCGATGACGGATGCGTCGCCCCCGGCGCTGAACGCGTGCCGAATCGTGGCCGGGCGACGCCCGTCGTGAATGGGCCGGCGCGAAGTCAGGCTTCGGAGGCCTGAAGGTCGCGCGTTCGGCGCGTCGTCTCGTCGGCACGATCCTGAAGCTGCTGGAATGCGTCCAGCAGCCGCGCGCGCAGCACGGCCAGCGTCGGGTCGCGCCGATCGCGCGGCCGGGCGACCCCGACGTGGATCTCGTCGTCGATGCGGCCCGGATTGGGCGCGAGCATCAGCACGCGATCGCCGAGATACAGCGCTTCGTCCAGATCGTGCGTGACGACGATCGCGGCCGTCCGGTGCCGCGCGACGACATCGAGCAGCAGCGTCTGCAGCCGCATCCGGGTGATCGCATCGACCGCGCTGAACGGTTCGTCGAGCAGCAGCAGGTCGGGCTCGCCGAACAGCCCGCGCGCGATCGCCGCGCGCTGCGCCATTCCCCCCGACAACGTGGCCGGCAGTTGCCGGGCGACCCCGGCCAGGCCGACTTCGTCGAGCAGCCGGGCGACGGCCGGCTCGCGCCCGCCGCGCGGGCCGGCCGCAAAGCCGACGTTGTCCGCGATCGATAGCCACGGCAGCAGCCGCGGCTCCTGGAAGATCACGCCGGCGCGCGGGGACGGGCCGTCGAGCGCGACGCCGCCCAGCTTCACGCTGCCGCGGTAATCGGTGTCGAGGCCGGCGACGATCCGCAGCAGCGTGCTCTTGCCGCAACCGCTCGGACCGACCACGCAGACGATCTCGCCGCGCGCGACCTGCAGCGGGACGTCGGCGAGGATCGTGCGATCGCTGTAAAGCTTGCGGGTGATGCGCACGTCGAGCAGCGGAGTCGCGGAGCGCGCCGCCGTGGGTACGGAAGAACGGGTGCTCATAGAGACCCCTTACGTGGCGTGGGGTCGAATGCGTCGCGCCAGCCGAGCCAGCGCGACTCGATGCGCGCCATCGCGCCGTCGGTCAGCTTGCCGAGCAGCGCCAGCAGCAGGATCGCCCCGAACACGAGATCCGGGCGGCCGGTTTCGCGGCCGTCGCTCAACAGGAAGCCGAGCCCGCGCGTGGCCGCGATCAGCTCCGCGGCGACCATGAACATCCACGCGAGGCTGAGGCCGGTGCGCAAGCCGGTGACGATCTGCGGCAGCGCGGCCGGCAGCAGGATGCGGCGGAACAGCGCGAACGGGCCGAGCCGGTACACCGCGCCGAGTTCGACGAGCTTGCGGTCGACGTCGCGAATGCCGGCGACCACCGCGAGATGGACCGGGAAGAACGCGCCGATGGCGATCAGCGTGATCTTCGGTGCTTCGTCGATGCCGAGCCACAGCAGCAACACCGGCACCCACGCGAGCGACGGAATCGCGCGCAGCGCCTGGAACGTCGGCTCGAACAGTGCGTCGATCCGGCGGCTCAGGCCCATCGCCGCGCCGACGACGAGCGCGAGTCCCGCGCCCGCCGCGAACCCCGCCGCGACCCGCAGCGTACTCGCGCCGACATGGCGCGCCACGCGTGTGACTCCGAGGCGGGCGAGCGTGTCGAGAATCTCGCTCGGTGCGGGGACAAGATGATTCGGCAGCCAGCCCTGCCGCACGACGACCTCCAGCAACGCGAGCGCCGCGAACGGCAGCGCGAGGCCCGCGATCCGCCACCGGCGGAGCGGATCGCGCCGGCCGGCGGTTGGCGAAGCGGGGCGGCGGGGCGCGAGCGTGTCGTCGCGGGCGGCGGTGTCGGTCATGGGCGGCAGCTCAGCGCGATGCGTCGACGAGCGGGCGCGCGAACGACGGATCGATCAGCGTATCGACGATCTTCGCGGGATCGACGCCGGGCTTGGTCAGCTGTTCGGCCGTCAACACGGGGGCGGCCGCCTTCAGCGCCGCGCGCTGGGTGTCACCCGGAACGGGATCGCTGAAGTCGTTGCGCTGCAGCTGCAGTTTCGCCACCGGCAGCGACACCTTCGATTCGTCGGCGACGATCTGCGCGGTGTCGGCCGGATGCGCGACGATCCACTGGCGCGCGCGATCGTAGACCTTCAGTACGCGCGTGACCGCCTGCGGGTACTGGCTGGCGAACGCGTCGCGGACGTTCAGGAAACCATAGGTGTTGAACGTGACATTGCGATAGAGCAGGCGCGCGCCGTCGTCGAGCTGCGCCGCGGCCATGTGCGGATCGAGGCCGGCCCACGCATCGACCTGGCCGTTCGCAAGCGCGGTGCGCCCGTCCGGATGCTGCAGGTTGACGATCTCGACGTCGTCGCGGGTCAGGCCGACCGTGTGCAGCGCGCGTAGCGTGAACAGGAACGGATCGGTGCCACGCGTCGCGGCGATCTTCTTGCCCTTCAGATCCGCGAGCGAGCGGATCGGCGAATCCTTGCGGACCACCAGCGCGGTCCACTCGGGGCGGGAGAACACGTAGACCGTATGGATCGGGTTGCCGTTCGCGCGCGCGAGCACCGACGCGAGGCCCGCGGCGGATCCGAAATCGACCGCACCGCTGTTCAGGTATTCGAGCGCACGATTGCTGCCCAGGCTCAGCACCCAGCGAATCGACGTGCGGTCGGCCTTGAATTCGTCTTCGAGCCAGCCGAAGTGGCGGATCACCATGCTCTCCGGCGAGTAGTACGCGTAGTCGACGCGGATCTCCGCGGGCGTCGCGGCGCGTGCGTGCACCGAAACGAGACTGGCGAACGCGGCAACGACGAGGGCCGCGGATTGCCACGCGCGGGACCAGGACAGCTTCATCGGGGATTCTCCGGAAGGGCGGCAAGGCGCCGCGAACAGGCAGGGTGACCGGTCAATGTAACGAAGCATCGGCGCGCCGTGAACGAAGCAATTCGCGATTGAACATGCACGCGGCTGATAAGCGTGGACGGCGAGCAACTTTATGACGCGGGCCGATTAATTTATCGATTTATATCGCTTGGGATTACGGAATCGGGAGAACAGAATGCGTGCTGCCGGAACGTGATGGCGTCGCGTGTTGGGAAGCGCTCGGCTGCTTATGTTCTCTGCCGGTCGCGAATGAATACGCCCGACTTCCGGCTCCATGCGGACATCGCCGATCATTTGGCGAAAAACTAAGGAATGCGATGAGTTCGATCGATCTGAACGCCGTGACACCGGTTTCCTCGCCCATTCGTTCGGCAAGCGACGTCGCGCGGCTGATCAACACGGTGGACAGCTCGGTCAGCCATGCCCGGATGATCGTGCTGCTGGCGCTGGGCGGCGTGTTTCTCGATGCGTACGACCTGACGACGTTGTCCTACGGGATCGACGACGTGGCGCGCGAGTTCGGCCTGACGCCGGCGCTGACCGGGCTGGTCGGGTCGGCGATCATGATCGGCACGATCTTCGGCAGCCTGATCGGCGGATGGCTGACCGACAAGATCGGCCGCTACCAGGTGTTCATGGCGGACATGCTGTTTTTCGTGGTCGCGGCGATCGCGGCCGGGCTGGCGCCGAACGTCTGGGTGCTGATCGGCGCGCGCTTCGTGATGGGGCTCGGCGTCGGCATCGACCTGCCCGTCGCGATGGCATTTCTCGCGGAATTCTCGAAGTTCAACGGGCGCGGCAACAAGGCATCGCGGCTCGCGGCGTGGTGCCCGATGTGGTACGTGGCGTCGTCGGTCTGCTTCCTGCTGATCTTCGGGCTGTATTTCCTGTTGCCCGCCGAGCATGCGGGGTGGCTGTGGCGCGCGTCGCTGATCTTCGGCGCGGTGCCGGCGCTCGTCATCATCCTGTTCCGGAACCGGTTCATGAACGAGTCGCCGCTGTGGGCCGCGAACCAGGGTGACCTGGCCAACGCCGCGCGGATCCTGCGCGAGTCGTACGGGATTCATGCACACGAAGCGGAAGATGCCCGACGCGCGCCGAGCCAGCCGCCCGTGCGCGTTCGTGTGCTGTTCCAGCGCCCGTACCTGGGGCGCACGATCGTCGCCAGCGTGATGAACCTGTGCATCCCGTTCGAATACACGGCGATCGCGTTCTTCCTGCCGTCGATCCTGTCGCAGTTTCTGGGTGCGGGCGTGTTCGAAACGATCGCGGCGTCGCTGGCGCTGAACGTGCTGTTTGCGTTTACCGGCGGCTTGCTGGGCATGCGTCTCGCCCATCGCCATGCGTCGCGCCATGTCGCGATCGCGGGCTTCGCGCTGCAGTTCGTCGCGCTCGTGGCGCTCGCGCTGGCAGGGCATCCGCATGGTGCAGTCGCGATCGGCTTCGTGCTGCTGATGCTGGGCACCTGGCTGTTCGCAGAAGGGTTCGGGCCGGGCGCGCAGATGATGATCTATCCGACGCTGTCGTATCCGGCGGCGATCCGCGGCACCGGCGTCGGCTTCGGGCGTTCGCTGTGCGGCATCGGCCAGGCGCTCGCGCTGTTCGTGCTGCCGATCCTGCAGGCGCGGCTCGGCACGGACATGTTCTGGGTCGTCGCGATCAGCGCCGCCACGCCGATCGTGTTCCTGCTGATCGTGTGTTACGAGCCGACGGCGCGGGATATCGACGACGACGGCGCTGTTTGAACGCGGTCGAGGTTAGTCTTCCTCAGGGAAACGCGCGCACGGTGGGTGCGTGCGCGCGTCGTCGTGGGTTGCCGCAGCCGCACGTTTCGCCCGCTCGATGGACGAGCGCGGAAGCACAGCCCGCATCGGGTGTCGAATGAGGAGAGAGGGGTGATCAGGTGGCGGCGTGCTGGGCGCGTGGTGGCCCGACGCACCAGTTGTTGCTCATCGTGAAGCCGGCCGGCCCGCACACTGCGGGCCGACCAGCCGCCGAATGGTCGTCACGCTCAGGCAGCTACCCGCTCCGCATCGCGCTTGACCTGCTCGATGTCGCGATACTGCGCGGCCGGATGCTCGTCCGGCAGCCGCGCCGACCCGCCGAACAGTTTCTCGCGCAGCGTGCCCGGCGCATAGCCGGTCGGATACACGCCGCGCCGCTGCAGCTCGGGGACGAGATAACGCACGACATCCTCGAAGGTTTCGTGCGCCACCGCATACGCGAGGTTGAAGCCGTCCACGTCGGTGGCGGCGACCCATTCCTGCAGGATGTCCGCGACGGTTTCCGCCGACCCGACGAACACCGGCCCCAGGCCGCCGATGCCGCCCCAGGCCGCCAGTTCCTCGATCGTCCACGCGGTGTCACCGCCCGCGAGGTGCTCGACCGCCGACACGATCGCATTCGTTTCGACGCGCCGGACGGGGTCGTTCGGCGCGTACTGGCCGAAGTCGATGCCGGTCCAGCCGGACATGAACACCAGCGACCCGTCGTACGACACGTACTTGCGGTATTCGTCGAACTTGGCCTGCGCCTTCTCGTCGGTTTCGTCGACGATCACGGTGACGAGGTTGTAGATCAGGACCTTGCTCGCGTCGCGCCCGGCGGCCGTGGCCTGTGCGCGCACGTCGGCCACGTAGCGCGCGAGCTGCGGGCGGGTCGGCGCGGCGACGAACACGCATTCCGCGTGCTGCGCGGCGAATGCCTTGCCGGGGCCGGACGCGCCGGCCTGGAACAGCACCGGCGTGCGCTGCGGCGACGGCTCGCACAGGTGGTAGCCGGGCACGTCGAAGAAACGGCCCTTGTGGCCGATCTCGTGCACCTTCTCCGGATGCGTGAACACGCGGCCGGCGCGATCGCGCACGACCGCGCCGTCTTCCCAGCTGCCCTCGAACAGCTTGTACAGCACCTCGACATATTCGGCCGCGACCGCATAGCGGTCGTCGTGGGTACGCAGGCCGTTGTCGCCGACGTTCTTCGCGCCGCTTTCGAGGTAGGACGTGACGATGTTCCACGCGAGCCGGCCCTTCGTGTGATGGTCGGCGGTCGACAGCCGGCGCGCGAACGTGTACGGGTGCTCGAACGTCGTCGATGCGGTAATGCCGATGCCGAGATGCTCGGTCGCCATCGCGATCGGCGCGGCGAGCTGCAGCGGATCGTTGACCGGGATCTGCGCGGCCTGGTGCAGCGCGTGGTAATTGCTGCCCTTGTAGACGTCGTAGTAGCCGATCACGTCCGCGATGAAGATCGCATCGAAAATCCCGCGTTCGAGCACACGGGCGAGGTCGGTCCAGTAGTCGAGATCCTTGTATTGCCACGACCGGTCGCGCGGATGGGCCCACAGCCCGGGCGACTGGTGGCCGACGCAGTTCATCTCGAACGCATTGAAGCGGATGGTCTTGCTCATTGGGCGGCTCCTGTTTCTGCGTGCGTGTTCGCGTTTGAACTCGCCCCCGGGCCGTTGCCGATCTGCCAGACGAACGGCGGCGTGCGCCCGTTGATGACCCAGTCGCCGACGATCCGCGCCTTGTAGACGAGCGGATTGTGCGACGACACGGTGCGCGCGTTGCGCCAGTGACGATCGAGCGCCGTCGTGCTGCGGGTCGCCGACGCGCCGAGCGCGTCGAACAGGCGCGTCGCCGCGCGCAGCACGAGGTCCGACACGACGAGCTGGCTTTGTGCGGATTCGATCTCGGCCGCGACGTTTGCATCGTGCTCGGCCGCCTCGTCGCCATCGAAGTGCGCTTCGTAGGCCCGTTGCAGCGGCTGCGCGGCGCGCAGCGCGAGCGCGTCGGCCGCATAGGCCCACGACGCGATCTCGCCGATCACCTGCTGCAGCTGCGCGTCGTCGGCCGCGCGCGGGGCGTTGCCGTGGCTGTACACGCGGGTGCGGCGGCGCACCAGGTCGCCTGCGTCGCGCACGATCGCGTGGCCGATGCCGGCCAGCGTCGCGACGTGGAAGAGCTGGTAGAACGCCGTCTGGTACTTGAAGCGGCGCGCGAAGTCGATCACGTCCCGCGCGTCGACCGTCGCATCTTCGAAGCGCGTGGTGCCGCTGCCGGTCGTCGTCTGGCCGAAGCCGTCCCAGTCGTCTTCGCGGATCACGCCGGGCTGCGCGGTCGCGACGGCGACGATCACGTCGCTGCCGTCGTCCGCGCGTTGCGCGAACACGTCGATCCAGTCGGCGAACAGGCTGCCGGTGCTGTAGAACTTCCGGCCGTTCAGCACGAGCCGGCCATTCTTTTCGGATACCTTGGTGATGGTCTGGCCGAGCGCCACGTCGCCGGTTTCCGTCCATGCATTGCCGACGAGCTGGCCGGTCGCGAAGCGGTCGAACCACGTCTGGCGATCGGCGCCGGGCGGCGCGTTCAGCCAGTCCTCGACGAACGCGAAGTGCCCGCGTAATGCCTGCGGCAGATTGGAATCGGCGGTAGCGAGCTCGGTCAGCAGCCGGAACAGCTGCGGCAGCGACGCGCCGGCGCCGCCATCGCGCACCGGCAGCCGCACGGCGCCGAAGCCTGCGGCCTTCAGCCAGCCGATCGCCTCGTGCGGCAGCTCGCGGCGGCGTTCGCGTTCCGCGGTGCCGGCCGCGATGCGTTCGAAGATCGGCCTGAAGCGGCTGGCAAGCGCGTCATAGTCGGCGCCGGTGGAAAGTTCGGTTGCTGCGGGAGACGAAGTCATGCGGTGATCCTTGAAAGGCAGGGCCGTCGATGCCGGCAGGCCAGTATAGGAAGCCTGCTTCGGACGATCCAATAACGGATTCGTACATCGTTATCGTCACCGGGCATTACGCGGGCGAGGCGGCGTGGCGTCGATGCCAGGACGTCGATATCGTCGCTGACGCGCGGTGCATTGCGGGCCGCGCACCGCATCGTTTGTCATGCGAAGGAATATCGTTGTGCGAATCGCTCGGTTTGCCGGCGTGCGCGGCGCTGCTAGATTGAATGCTTCCGTCAATCAGCAGGAGAGCCCGATGTCAGAGACGAGCGCCACGATCCAGGAACGGCCGGCCGATACGCAACCGCAAGCGGCGCACGTGATCGCCAATGACGCGCAGGCCATCGCGGCCGCGCATGCACTTGCGAAGCGGCTCGCGGAAGGGGCGGCCGAGCGCGACCGGGAGCGCCGGCTGCCGCGTGACGAGATCGAATGGTTCTCGCAGTCGGGGCTGTGGGCCATCACCGTGCCGAAGGCATACGGCGGCGCGGGCGTGTCGCACGTGACGCTGACGGAGGTGGTGAAGATCGTCGCGGCGGCCGATCCGTCGCTCGGTCAGTTGCCGCAGAATCATTTCGGGCTGGTCGACGTGATCGCGCTGACCGGCACCGATGCGCAGAAGCGCCATCTGTTCTCGGAAGTGCTGAGCGGCAAGCGGTTCGGCAACGGCTTTTCGGAGAAAGGCACGAAGCACGTGCTCGACCTGAAGACGCGCGTGCGGCGGGACGGCGACGATTACGTCGTCGACGGCACCAAGTTCTATTCGACCGGCGCGCTGTTCGCGCACTACGTGCCGGTGCTCGGCCTCGACGACACGGGCCACGCCTGGCTCGCGTACATTCGCCAGCCCGCGCCGGGGCTGACCGTGATCGACGACTGGTCGGGGTTCGGGCAACGGACCACCGCGAGCGGCACCGTGGTGCTCGACAACGTGCGCGTGCCGGCGTCGCACGTGCTGCCGGCGCAGCGCGTGTCCGACCTGCCGACGCTGAACGGCCCGCTGTCGCAGATCATCCAGGCCGCGATCGACGCGGGCATCGCGAAGGCCGCGCTCGACGATACGCTGGCGTTCGTGCGCTCGCGCACGCGGCCGTGGGTCGACAGCGGCGTCGAGCGGGCGGCAGACGATCCGCTGACGATTCGCGAGGTCGGCCATCTGCACATCCAGCTGCATGCGGCGGAGGCGCTGCTCGAGCGCGCGGCGCGGACGCTCGACGAGATCGCGGCGCGCGGCGACGTGACCGAGGACGACGTCGCGCGTGCATCGGTGGCGGTGGGCGAGGCGAAGGTGCTGACGACGGAGATCGCGCTGCTCGCGGGCGAGAAGCTGTTCGAGCTGGCGGGCACGCAGTCGACGCTGGCCGAGCACAACCTCGACCGGCACTGGCGCAATGCACGCACGCATACGCTGCACGATCCGGTGCGCTGGAAATATCACCTCGTCGGCAACTACTACCTGAACGGCGTACGGCCGGCGCGCCATGCATGGAACTGAACGCGTGACGATCGTGGTGTCATGGCTCGGTGACGGATGAGTGCGTCACCGCGGTCGAACGCATCTGCGTGTTCACGAGCGAAACCGGCCATGCTTGCGTCGAAGTGCGATTGCCGGGTATCGGGCAGATGAATGCGGCATGGCGGGCGTCATTGCCCCGGCGCGGCGACACCACGAAGCAGCCGCATCGGCTGCATCAGCCGGCTTACCGAGGCGATTCCGGCAACGTGTAGTCGAAGCGGTACGAATGCAGGCCGTTGTCGATGATGATGATCATCGAGCCGGCGAGCCCCAGCAATTCTCCGGTGCCGGAATCGGGCACGACGGTGATCGACTGCTGCGGCTGCCCGCGCGTCATGGTGGAGCTGTGCTGCAGGACGAAACTGCCGTGGCGGCCGCCCAGCGCGCCTTGCACGGTTTCCATCGCCACATACCCGGCGGAGCCCTGGACGCTGCTTCGAAACGCGAGCATCTCTCCCTGGCTGACGGCTTCCAGGTCGCCGTGATACTGCTTGTCCAGCGACATGCGGCCGAGGCCGGTCGGTTCCGCGACGGCACTCAGGGATTCCGGATTCAGCTTCACTTCAAACGGACCATTGGCCAGCAGTGTCATTGCAGCGCTCCTCGTCGAATTGGCAACCCGCACTATAAGTCAACCGGGTGCCACCGGAGGTAACGGTTTGCCTGACAGGCCGGAATCGACGGCGGATCGGATTGCGGATCGTATGCCGTGCGGCGCTTGCGGCGATAATCGGCATCCCGACCTCGACCGCTTTCCCCGATGACTTTCCCTGCGTTCGCACCCTTTCAGGATCTGGCCAACGCGTTGCTGGCGCACTGGCGCGATGCCAATGGCGACGGCTCGCACGACACGTCGCATCTGCAACGCGTATGGAAGAACGCGGCCGCGATCCACGCGCAGGAGGGCGGCGACGCGCAGGTGCTGTTTGCGGCGACGCTGCTGCACGACTGCGTGGCGGTGGAGAAGGATTCGCCACTTCGCGCGCAGGCATCGCGGCTGTCGGCGGAAAAGGCCCGGCAGGTGCTGAAGTCGCTGGACTGGCCGGATGCGAAGATCGACGCGGTTGCGCACGCGGTCGAGGCGCACAGTTTTTCGGCCTGCGTCGCGCCGAAGACGATTGAAGCCAAGGTGCTGCAGGATGCCGACCGGCTCGATGCGATCGGCATGGTGGGCGTCGCACGGTGTTTCTATGTCGCGGGCCGGCTGGGCAGCGCGTTGTATGACCCGGCCGATCCGCATGCATCTGCACGGGAACTCGACGACACGCGATTCGCGATCGATCACTTCCGTACGAAACTGCTGAGGCTTTCAACCGGTTTTCAGACCTTCACCGGCACGCGTATGGCGATCGTGCGCCGCGATCGATTGCAGCGCTTTCTCGACGAGTTTTCCGACGAAATCTGATTGTGCCGATGCGGCCTTCAGATCCCGACGGTGTCCGACGCGCAGGGCCCGATGCGGATGACGGTCGTGTCGACGCGAGAGGATCATCCTGCTCTGCCCGCGAAACCTACGTTGCATTGAAACGCACGACTTCAAACTTGACGAAGACTCAACGGTTCCATTGTTTCGAATCGTCGTGACCACGTCGGTGCGCAACGCGATGCTTCAATCGTCACCTGGCTGATAAAGCGCCTGCACCTGCGCCAACTCGTCGATGAACTGCTCCTTGAGCGCCTGCGGCCCGAGGATCTTCACGTGCGCGCCGAACCCCAGCAGTTTCCGCGCGCCGTGCTCGATCGATTCGATCGGCATCAGGAACGTCTTCCATCCCGGCGGCACCTCCGTGTCGCCTTGTTCCTGCGCGACAGGCTCGGCCTTGATCCGCGCGTTGGCCAACCAGGTTTCGCCGCGCGGCGACACGGCGATATGGGCGGTCAGCCGATTGAGGTCGGCTTCGTACCGGCCCATCGCGTCGCGCCAGTGCGTCGCGAGGTTGAATCGCGCGGGCCGCTTGAAGCGGCGGCGCGATGCATCGAGTTCGAGGATATTCGCGAGCCGGAACGTGAGTGCGCCGGGCTTGCCGGCCACCTTGGCAACCAGGTACCACGCGCCGCCCTTGAGCACCAGGCCGAGCGGCTCGAGTGCGCGGCGGGACACGCCGCGCCAGCTCTGGTATTTCACGTCGATACGATACGTACCCCACACCGCATCGGCCACTTCACGCAGGAATGCCGGCGTTTCCTGCGCGCGATACCAGTCGACGGTGTCGACGTGCAGCCGGCTGGCGACGCGATCGGCATGCTCGCGCGAGCCGGGCGGCAGGCTCGCGATCATCTTCAGCCGCGCGGAAGTCGCCATGCCGTCGAGGCCCAGTTCTCTCGCCGGCCCGGGCAAGCCCGCCAGAATCAGCGCGTGCGCTTCGTGCTCGGTAAGGCCGGTGAGATCGGTACGCCAGCCATCGCTCAACTGAAAGCCGCCGTTGCGGCCGCGATCGCCCCAGATCGGCACGCCGGCCGTGGAGAGCTGGTCGATGTCGCGCAGGATCGTGCGCTCGGATACTTCCAATGCTTCGGCGAGCGCCGGTGCGGTTATCCGGCCGCGCGCTTGCAGCATCATCATGATCGACAACAGGCGGCTCGCTTTCATGAACGACACGTTACCGCAAATACGTGACATGAGGTGTCGTGTTTTCGGGCTTATGCTTTTCCGCATTCCCGATCTGTTGCATCGACGCGGGTTGCGCATCAGGACACCACAGAGGATCAAACGATGAAGATCATTTCCGGGCCGCTGAGCATGTTTGGCGCGAAGGTCGAGATGGCCGCGCACGAGAAGGGCATCGACTTCGAGTTGGTGATGGTGCCGTTCAGCCAGCGTCGCGGCTACGATCCCAAACATCCGGACGTGTTGCGGATCAACCCGAAGCGGCAGGTGCCGGTGCTGATCGACGGCGATCTGGAACTCTTCGATTCCACGCAGATCTTCGAGTATCTCGAAGATCTGAAGCCCGATCCCGCGCTATGGCCGGCGCATCCGGCGGCGCGCGCGATCGCGCGTCAGCTCGAACACTGCAGCGACGAAATCTATTTTCCGCATGTCGTCCGGCTGATGGGGCTGGAGGAGACACCGGACGATCCGGCCGCACAGGCTGCACGCGCCGCGGCGGCGCAATACTATCGGCGTATGGAGCACGTGCTGGCGGATCGCGCGTTTCTGGCCGGAACGTATTCCTATGCCGACATCGCGTTCTACATGGCGCAGTTGTTCGGCGCGCGCAAGGGCGCACCGATGACGGACGAAACGCCCCGCCTGCTCGTGTGGCGTGAGCGGATGACGGCACGCCCTGCCGTGCGCAAGGTCGCCGGCGCGATGGCCGGCTATCTTGCCTCGATCGATGAAGCGGTTCCCGATTTTCTTCGCGGGCTCGACTAGCACCGTCCGGCCTCCGGCCTTGCGGAGTGGACGACCTTCAGTCTGCGATTCGAGCGGAAGGATGGCCGGGCGTGCACACGCCGGGTGATGGGTGCGGTTGCGTAAGCCACGCGAGCTATCGATACGCGGCAAGCGCCGTCGCATGGGCGCCAAGTGATTGGGCTCCCGCGGGACGCCCGCCGGCCAGTCGCTCAAACGCAATCCGACGTGCCCCTCTACTCGGGGCCTTGACCTTAAAGTTGACTTAAATCTTAGAGTGCTTGCTGACGGCAGTGAGTCAGCGGGCATCGGGCGTTGCCTGCCACGGTCGATCATCGACGAGAGGCAACGAACATGGACAGGCGGTTTACACAGGCCGAATTCGGCCCACACAAGGTCGACGTGCCCGAAGGCGGGTACTACGACCGGTTCCGGATGAATCCTGACCTCGACGAGGTGGCGCGCGATCCCGCGGCGGGGGACATCGACTTTTTCCGTCGGATTCCGAAGCGTCAGGTCGCGTCGCGGGTTGGCCCGACCTGGGCGCCGAATTTCTACTACCGTTCCAGCAGCATTCAGCTGCTGTTCCTTGCCCCGCTCGAACGCCTGCGGACCACGCTGCCGGTGCCGCTCGAGCCGCTGCGCGCGCTCCCCGGGTACGGGCTGGTCGCGCTGACCTTCTTCTCGTATTCGGTGTGCGACAACGATCCGTATGACGAAGTGTCGGTCGCGGTGGTGATCCGCCGGCCCGGCGCGACCGGGTCGCACGCGCTCGAGCTGATCGACTCGATGCGGCGCCGGAGCTTCTTCGCGCACGTGCTCGCGCTGCCGGTCACCACGGAAATCGCGCGGGTGCGCGGCGTGCACGGCTATCAACTGCCCAAGTGGCTCGCCGCTATCGACGTGAGCCTCGGTGCCACCGCCACCGCCCGCATTGCCGGCCCCGGCGGCCGGCCGGACCTGAGCCTGAGCGTGCCGATGCCCGAGCTGACGAACGTCGCGTCGCAGTCGCACATGGGCACGTCGACGATGATCAACCGCATCGACGGCGAATGGCACCAGACATTCGTGCAGACGAATGCGCTATCGTTCGCCCAGCGCCCGCTGCCGCGCAACGTCGAGCTCGTGCGGCACGGCGGCCCGCTGAGCCAGCTGCTCGACGGGCTGGGCGCGTCCACCCTCCTGCGTCTCGACGTGGTGAAGGACGCGCAGCTGGTGCTGAACCTGCCGACCCCGTTGAAGGCCTTCGATGAACCCGGAAAACCACGCTGACGCCACGCCACTTCGCGGCACGCCCGCGCCGAAGGAATCGCCCATGACCCGTCCGACCCACGATCTCGTCGTATTTGGCGCCACCAGTTTCGTCGGGCAGATCCTCGCCCGCTACCTGTCCGAGTACCTGTCAGGCAGCGGCGAAACGCTGCGCTGGGCCATCGCCGGCCGTTCCGAAGCGAAGCTCAGGCGGGTCAGGGATACGCTGGGCGCGGCGGGGCAGTCGGTGCCGATCATCGTCGCCGACGCGGCCGACGAAGCGCAGCTTCGCGCGCTCTGCGCGCAGACGCGGGTGGTCGTGTCCACCGTCGGCCCCTATGCGCTTTACGGGGAGCCGCTGGTCAGGGTCTGCGCGGAAACCGGCACCGACTACTGCGACCTCACCGGCGAGACGCAATGGATCAAGCGGATGATCGACAGGTACGAGCCCGCGGCCCGGCAATCCGGCGCGCGCATCGTCCATTGCTGCGGTTTCGATTCGGTGCCGTCGGACATGGGCGTGTTCTTCCTGCAGCAGCAGGCGCAACAGAAGTGGGGCGTGCCGGCCGCGCAGGTGAAGATGCGGGTGAAAACGCTGAAGGGCGGCGCGTCGGGCGGCACGGTGGCGAGCGTGATCAACGTCGTCCGGGAAGCGGCGGCCGATCCCGCGTTGCGCCGGGAACTGCTCGATCCGTATTCGCTGTGCCCGAAGGGGCATGGCTTCACGGCCCGCCAGCATGCGGTGCGATCCGCCGCATTCGATCGCGACTTCGACGCGTGGATCGCCCCGTTCGTGATGGCGGCGATCAACGAGCGTGTCGTGCATCGCTCCAATGCGCTCGCCGGCAACGCGTACGGCAGCCGCTTCACGTATGACGAAGCGGTGATGACGGGTACGGGCCTCAAGGGCCGACTGACCGCGGTGACGATGGTGGCCGGTCTCGGCGCGTTCATGGTGGGTGTCATCATCAAGCCGGTGCGCGGCCTGATGGAGCGCTTCCTGCTGCCGAAACCCGGCGAGGGGCCGAGCGCCGCGGCGCAACTGGCCGGCCGCTACGATCTGCGTTTCTTCGGCCGTACCGACGACGGGAAGACCCTGCGCGTGAAAGTCACCGGCGACCGCGATCCGGGCTACGGCTCCACTGGCAAGATGCTCGGCCAGGCCGCGATCAGTCTCGCGCTGGATTGCGTTGGCGACGGCGTCAAGACCGGCCGCGGCGGCGGTTTCTGGACGCCCGCGACGATCTTCGACGCGCGCTATATCGAGCGTCTGGTTCACCACGCGGGCCTGCATTTCGAAGTGATTTGAGCGCGCGCCGTTCGCTCGCCATTCGACAGGAAGCCGATAAAGATCGGATTGCGAAACAACATCGGGAGACAACGGACAGTCACGACGGGACAGATGGCCGGATGCGATCCGGCCGGGGAGTATCGGAACATGAAGATCGGGGAACTGGCGGAACGCACCGGCCTGACCCCTTCGCGCATCCGCTTTTACGAACGCATCGGTCTGTTGACGCTCGTCGAGCGCGAAGCGAACGGCTATCGCACCTATCCGCAGGAAGCGGTGACGGTGCTCGACCTGATCACGGCCGCGCAGAAGGCGGATTTCAGTCTCGACGAGATTCGCACGCTGATGCCGGCCGACCTCGCGCAGTGGCCCTGCGCTTCGTTACTGGATGCGCTGTGCGGCAAGGTGCGGGACATCGAGGCGCTGGAGGCGCGGCTCGCGCAAAGCAAGGCGCAGATCGTGTCGCTGATCGCCGCCATCGCCGCGAAACCGGAGTCGGTCGATTGTGCAACCCATGCGAAGCAATTGCTGTCGCGCGTCCCGCCGGGGCATGCGGCGGAGGGCAGTGACGGCGAGGCTGCGACTGCCGCCGCCGATCGCGATGATGCGGTCGTGCGCCGCCGGTCGCCCCGCGCCTAGCGGCATTGCGCCGGCGCATCCCATCACAGCAACGCGACGACCTGTTCCGCGGTCGCCTTCGCCGATTGCGGATTCTGGCCGGTCACGAGCCGGCCGTCGACGACGACGTTCGACGTGAACGGCAGCAGCGCCTTCTCGTAGCGTGCGCCACGCTGCTGCATCTGCTCCTCGACGTTGTAGGGCACCTTCTTCGCGACGCCGGCCAGGATTTCCTCGACCCATGAATAGCCGGTGATCCGGCGTCCGGCCACCAGCAGCGAGCCGTCCGACAGCGTCGTGTTCAGCAGTCCGCAGTAGCCGTGACAGACCGACGACACGACACCGCCGCGCTCGTAGATCTCGCGCGTGAGCCGCTGCAGCCCCGCGTCGTCCGGGTAGTCCCACATCACCGCATGGCCGCCGGTGAAGTAGATCGCATCGAAATCGGCCGGATCGATCTCGTCGGGGCGCGCGGTGGTGGCGAGCAGCGCTTCATTGGCCTTATCGGCGCGCCACGCTTTCGCGGCGGCGTCGGCGTGCGGCCATTTGAGCGAGCGCGGCTCCAGCGGCGACACGCCGCCCTTGGGGCTCACCAGCCGCTGCTCATAGCCTTTCGCCGCGAAGATGTGATGGGCATGGGTCAGCTCGGACAGCCACAGGCCGGTCGGTTGCGACGGATCGGCGTAGTGCGCGACATTGCTGACCACGTGAAGGATGCGCTTGCTCATGATGCGGTTCCCTTTCATCGGCCACGGGCGGACGTCGTCGACGCGCCGCCGGATTGTCGGATGGCAGTACCCATACTCATGGCCTCGATACGCTGCCGACGCAAACCATAACCTTTAAGCGAAGTTGAAGGTCAAGGCCTTTTCGTCTTCGCGGACCGCGCGGGGCTGACGGGCAGCATGAGACCGTCCAGCAAGGTGGTCAGCGCATCTTCGATCGCGTGATCGCCGACCTTCTCGCGCACCAGCCGCCCGTCGATCGCCAGCATCGTCAGCCCATGCAGATGCGCCCAGCAGGCGGTCGCCTGGCCGAGCGCCGGGCGCGGGCGGATCGTGCCGGCGCGCTGGCCGTGTTCCAGGATCTCGACGACCAGCAGGAACGGCGCCTGCACGCGCGGATCGAGATGGATGTCCGTGGGCTCGCCGGCATCCGCGGCAAACATCAGTCGATAGAGATCCGGGTTGCGCTGCCCGAACGCGAGATGGGCGTAAGCGAGCGCGCGCAGCACGTCAGGTGCATCCGCCGCGGGATCGACGGACGCGGCGAGGTCTGCGTTCAGCCGATCGAAGCCGATCAGCGCGAGCTCGTGCAGCAACGCGGCCTTGTCCGGGAAATGCCGGTACGGCGCCGAGTGGCTGACGTTCGCGCGCCGCGCGATTTCGCGCAGCGTGAACTGCCAGCCCTGTTGCTCCTGCAGCGTGTCGAGCGCCGTGTCGATGATCGCGCGCCGCAGATCCCCGTGGTGATAAGCCTTTTGCCCGGCGTCCGCAGCCTCATCCGACGACATCGCGTTGCTCCCATGTTGACAGGGAACACATTGTGAGCCTATGATCCGCCGCATGCAAGTTGACAGTGTCCACATCGACGCAACCTCGTGAGGTGCACCATGGCCGTTTCCGCAGAATCCAGCTCGAGCTTCGACCCGGCGGCGTTGCTGGCTCGCCAGCGCAACGCATTCGTCAGCGAGGGGCCGCCGAGCGTGCCGCAGCGCAAGGCGCGGCTCGCGCGGCTGCGTGCGGTGGTGCTCGCGTATCGCAGCGAAGTGGAGGAGGCGGTCAGCGCCGATTTCGGGCATCGCTCGCGACACGAGACCGCGATCATGGAACTGGTCGGCGTGATCCAGGCGATCGACTACCTGACGCGCAACCTGCGTCGCTTCATGAAGCCGCAGCGCCGGCACGTCGGGATCTTTTACCGGGCCGGGCAGGCGCACGTCGAATACCAGCCGCTGGGTGTCATCGGCGTGATGGCGCCGTGGAATTACCCGTTCGCGCTCACGTTCATTCCGCTGGCCACCGCGCTGGCCGCGGGCAACCGCGCGATGCTCAAGCCGTCGGAACTGACGCCGCGCACCAGCGAGGTGATGCGCCGGATGCTCGCGGAAACTTTCCCGAGCGAGGAAGTCGCGGTCGTGCTCGGCGGCCCGGAAGTCGGCGCCGCCTTCAGCGGCTTGCCGTTCGATCATCTGCTGTTCACCGGCAGCACGCAGGTGGGCCGCAAGGTCATGAAGGCGGCCAGCGACAACCTGGTGCCGGTGACGCTCGAGCTCGGCGGCAAGAGCCCGGCGATCGTCGCGAGAGGGCACGTCGACGGCCGGACGATGTCCAGCATCGTGTTCGGCAAGCTGTCGAACGGCGGGCAGACCTGCGTCGCGCCCGACTATGCGCTGGTACATGAAGACGACCTCGACGCGTTCGTCGCGCAATACGATGCGGCAGTCGCGCGCTTCTATCCGGGCGGGCCGACCAGCCCCGACTACACGTCGATCGTCAGCGACCGGCATTTCGATCGCCTGAAGCGCCTCGTCGACGAAGCGCGCAGCAAGGGCGCGCGCGTGATCGAGGCGGGCGTGAATCCGCAGCAGGCGGCCACCCGCAAGCGCACGCTCGCGCCCACGCTGATCGTCGGCGCCGGCGACGATACGACCGTCATGCAGGAAGAAATCTTCGGGCCGATCCTGCCGGTGCGCACGTATCGCACGATCGACGAAGTCGTCGACTACGTGAATGCGCGTCCGCGGCCGCTTGCGCTGTATTACTTCGGCGCGCGAGACAGCGACTGCGAGTCGTTGCTCAAGCGCACCACGTCGGGCAATGTCGGCATCAACAACACGCTCCTGCATGTCGCGCAGGAAGACTTGCCGTTCGGCGGCGTCGGTCCGAGCGGGATGGGCGCGTATCACGGCATCGAGGGATTCCGCGCGATGAGCCATGCGAAGGGCGTGTTCGTGCTGGGGCGCTGGAACCTGCCGAGCCTGCTGCGTGCGCCGTTCGGCAAGCTCGCGGATCTGTCGCTGGCGGCGCTGCTCGGGCGCAGCCGGGAACCGGCGGGCGCGCGGGCGGGATTGAGCGCGAAGCGCTGAGGCCGGCGACGCACCGCGACCGGCGCGCGGCCGCTTCGCACACAGCGCGCCGTTGTGGTCGAACGTGCATGGGTCGGTAAGTGCCTGTGATCGAACCTCGGCCGTGACCGAACTGCCCGCTAGGGCCGGTTGCGCGCGCCGGCCCCGTTGCGAATGGCGGTTTCATCGACAAGCGTCGCGGCGAATTCGGCGGCGGCCGGCATTCCCGCGTCATGCATCATCACGAATTCCATGTCCGGCAGCGCCGGCAAGCCTTCTGGCACGCCCAGCTCGCGGAGCGTGTCGTCGATCGCGCTGCGCGGCACCGGCGCAATCGCGATGCCGGCGCGCGCGAACGCGCGGATGCCCGTGACGCTCGGGCTTTCGCACGCGATGAAATAGGGCATGCCGGCCAGCGCGAGCGCCTTGACGGCCGCGCCCCGGTACGGGCACGGATCGGGGAAGCACGCGAGCGGCACATCGCCTTCCGGCAGCGGCTCGTGGCGCGCGAACGCCCAGACGAGCGGCTCGCGCCACAACGTCGCGCCCTGGCCCGTGTGCGCGCATCGGCTGCCGATCACGAGATCGAATTCGCGGTTGGCGTGCCGTTGAAACAGGCTGTCGCCGATGTCGACCGTCAGATTCAGCCGCAAGCCGCGCCGCGCGGCGCCATGACGGCGCATCACGTCGGGCAGCCAGCCTCCCGCCACATCCTCCGATGCGCCGATGCGCAGCGTGACATCGACTGCGTTGCCGCTGCCCAGTTTCGTCCGCGCTTCCTCGCTCAGGTTGAGCATCGCGCGCGCGTAGCCGAGCAGCATCCGGCCATGCTCGGTGAGCGTCACGCTGCGCGTATTGCGGGCGAGCAGCGCCCGGCCGACCTGTTCCTCGAGGCGAGCGATCTGCGCGCTGACCGCGGACTGGCTGAGATGCAGCCTGCGACCTGCGCCGGTAAAGCTCCGCACGTCGGCGATGGCGACGAACGTATGAAGCAGTGAGGTGTCGAGCGGCGGGTTCATTGATCACCAATTCGGGTTAATTCGATCAATTCATATCGTTTCCGGATTATAGGTCGATCCGATAGGCTGCGAAGGGCAGTGGGCGATCGCGCATCCCGCGCGTCGCTGTCACTTTCGGCAAGGACCGGTTTCATGACACGCGTGCTCTATATCGAAGGCTCACCTAACAAGGACTATTCGGCGTCCATCGACGTGTGCAATGCCTTTCTCGATGCGTACCGCCACACGCATCCCGATCACGAGATACAGAAGCTCGACATCTGGAATCTGGCGATACCCGAATTCGACGAAGCCGCGCTGGCCGCGAAATATGCAGGACTGAGCGGCAACGCGTTGACGCCGGCTCAGGCGGCGGCATGGCAACGGATCGAGCAGCTCGCGGCGCCGTTCCACGAGGCGGACAAGCTCCTGTTCGGCGTGCCGCTGTGGAATTTCAGTATTCCGTACAAACTCAAGCACCTGATCGATGCGATCTCGCAGAAGGATGTGCTGTTCACGTTCGACGGCACAGGTTTCGCCGGCAAGCTGGCCGGGAAAAAGGCGGCGGTGGTCTACGCGCGTGGGCTCGGTTATCAGTCGCCGGGCTCATTTACGCCGGCGGCCGAATTCGATCTTCAGCGCCCGTACATGGAGACCTGGCTCAAGTTCGTGGGCGTGAAGGACGTCACCGGGATCGTCGTCGAGCGCACCTTGTCCGGTCCAGACGGCGCGGTCGATCGCAGTCGTGCGATCGACGAAGCCCGCACGATCGCGCGGACGTTCTAAAGCGACCGAGTGGCGCATCCGGCGCGCAGGCGCGCCCGCGAAGCGCGCCGGTCGGTTGCATCGGCGCGTGGCGCGCCGTGTCGAGTCAGCGCCCGCCGCGCGCGATGGCGAGCGCGACGCCGAAGCCCACGAGCAGGCAGCCGAAGGTGCGGTCGATCCAGTGCCGCAGCGCCAGCAGGCGATCGCGGACGGCCGTCGCGGAGAAGCACAGGGCCACCAGGCTGAACCAGCCGGCATGCGCGACGGCGATGAACGCGCCGTAGCCGATCTGCACGATCAACGGCGTGTCGGGCCGCACGGCCTGCATGAACAGGCTGACGATGAACACCGTGGTCTTGGGGTTCAGCGCATTGGTCAGGAAGCCGGTGCGCAGCGCGGCCAGGTCGGACAACGGTGCGGCCGGTGCATCCGCCTGCCCGTTGCCGGCCTTCGTCATGAGCATCTTCACGCCGAGGTAGACCAGGTAGATCGCGCCGACCAGCTTGACCGCATTGAAGAGCCACAGCGACTGGCGGATCAGCAGGCCGACGCCCAGCAGCGTGTAGCTCACGTGAACCGTCACGCCGAGCCCGATACCCAGCGCGGTGAGCACGCCCGAGCGGCGCGACAGCATCAGGCTGTTGCGCGTGACCATCGCGAAGTCCGGCCCCGGGCTGATCACGGCCAGCAGCGTGATGGTGACTACAACTATCAGTTCGGTCATCGTCTTGTCCTTGCGATTGATGGCTTGATGGCGCAATCTTATGGGTCATGTTCCATCGGGAAAAGCGATGATTTCTGACCAGCATGGTGAGATTGACTCACAGTCCGTTCGCACGAACCTGCCATCGCTGATGGCGCTGCGTTGCTTCGAGGCGGCGGCGCGTCATGAGAATTTCAGTCGTGCGGCCGACGAGCTGTGCCTGACCCATGGCGCGGTCAGCCGCGCGGTGCGATTGCTCGAGGACGACCTGGGCGTCGCGCTGTTCCAGCGGCGCAGCCGTCGCGTGTTCCTGACCGATGCGGGCCGCAAGCTGGCGCAGGCCGTCCATGACGGGCTGGGGCTGATGCGTCACGCCGCGCAGGCATTGCGTACCGAGGCTGCCCGGGCGCGGCGCTGGGTGCTGTCGTGCGAACCGACGCTCCTGATGCGCTGGCTGATTCCGCGCTGGCCGGATTTTCAGGCGCGGCATGCGGGCGTCGACATTCACCTGGCTGCCGCAGGCGGTCCGTTCTCATTCGACAGCGGCATCGACATGGCGATTCGACGCAATGACTTTGCGTGGCCGGCGGGTTATCACGCGGAGCGGCTGTTCGCGGAGCAGGTGGGGCCGGTCTGCCGGCCGGATAAGGTCGATGCATGGTTTTCCGCGCGTCGTGGCAGTCGATCGTTGAAGGCGGATGTTCCGCGACTGCACACGCGGACACGGCCGGACGCGTGGAAGGAATGGGCGGTGGCGGCGAACCAGCCGGCCGCGGGCGGGCGCGGGCAGACGTTCGACCATTTCTATTTCAGTCTGCAGGCGGCGGTTGCGGGGCTCGGTGTCGCGATCGGCCCGTGGCACCTCGTTCGCGATGACATCGAAAGCGGTGTGCTCGTCGCGCCGATGGGGTTCGTCGAGGATGGTTCGGATTACTGCTTGTTGACGCCGGAACCGGTGGCGGCGGGGAGTGCGCAGGCGGAGGTGCTGGGGTGGTTGAGGGCGGTGGTTTGATGGCGCGTGTGTGTGCAGATAGGGTTGACGCCGCGCGCCCGCAGGAAGGGGCGTGGTGAGGCTCGGCGCAGGCATCGCGATCGATCCCATCGCCCGGTATCGCACGCCACGGCGATACGCAGTCGCTACTGCCTCGAATCCGGCGCGAAGGTCCTGCCCGTCACGTCAGCGATGAAGTCGATCGCCGCGCGAATCGACGGCGAATGCCGGAGATCGGCATGCACGACCAGCCAGATGTCGCGGGCGTACGGTTCCCCGTCGAACGGCAAGCGCTGCAACCCCGGATCGTCATCACCCATGAACACGGGCAGGCCCGCTACGCCGATGCCCGTGCGGGCCGCGACCTGCTGCGTCGTGATATCGCTGACTTCGCACGCGATGCGGCGACCTCGAGCGATCGACTCGAGCCACTTGTGATGCGGCATTTCCGCGAATTGCGCGTCGTAGCAGATGAACGCCCAATCGTCAGGCGTCGACGCGTGCGCGTAGTCGCGACTCGCATAGAGCCCGAAAGCCATCTCGCCCAGCTTGCGCGTCACGTTTTGCGGCTCCTCGGGGCGGAACAGGCGCACGGCGATATCCGCTTCACGACGGGCGAGCGATACGCTTTGCGCCTGGCTGGCCATCGACAGCCGAATGCCCGGATGCATTTGCGCGAACGCATACAGATGATTCGCGTAGAAATTGTTGGCGAGCACGGGCGGCACGCTGATCGTCACGGTGCCGTGCATCGGCAGGTGTTCCGTGAGCGCGAGGCGCTCGATTGCAAACGCGTGCTCCTCCATTTTCCCGGCGAATTCGAGGATCTGCCGGCCGGCGGCAGTCGGCCGGCACGCGCGCGGCAACCTGTCGATCACGCGCATCTTCAATTCCGATTCGAGTGCGGCCAGGCGACGGCTGACTGTCGCGTGGTCGACGTTCAATCGCCGGGCGGCGGCGGAAAGACTCCCCGCTTGAGCGACGGCAACGAAGTAACGCAGGTTTTCCCAGTCGAACATCGGTGCATTTTCTCCAGGCTGCTGTGCTGTTTTGCGGAATATTCGCACAGAAGGCGATCCTCTACGCTTCAATCCTCCGAATGCGAAGGATTGCCGATGCAGACCTCATCCACCCCTCATCCGCGGCGGGTTCAAACCGCGGCGTGCCTCGGTTATGCGGTCGTCCTGATCGACGTCAGCGTCGTCAACGTTGCGCTCGATGCGTTGCGAACGGCGTTTGGCGCCGCGCTCACCGACCTGCAATGGGTCGTCAACGCGTATGCGCTCGTGTTCGCGGCGACCCTGCTGATGGCGGGCGCGCTCGGCGACCGGCTGGGGGCAAAGCGCGTGTTCATTGCCGGTTACGCGATCTTCGCGCTGTCGTCGATCGGGTGCGGCACCGCGCATGCCATCGGCGCGTTGATCGCCTGGCGTCTCGTTCAGGGGATCGGCGCTGCGCTGCTGGTGCCGAACTCGCTGGCCGTGCTGCGTCTCGCCTTCGACGACGCGGCAGCGCGTAGCCGCGCGATCGGCTGGTGGGGCGCCGGCGGCGGCATCGCGCTGGCTGCGGGGCCGCTGGCCGGCGGGTTGCTCATCGCCGCAGTCGGCTGGCGTAGCATTTTCCTGGTCAACGTGCCGGTCGGCATCGCCGGTATCTGGATGACGTGGCGGTTCGCGCCCGACACGCAAGCGCAGGGCGGCAGGCGTCTCGATCTCCCCGCGCAACTGACCGGTGCGTTTGCGCTGGCGGCGCTCACGTTCGCGTCGACGGAGATCAGTGCGCTGGGATGGCGCAGTCCGGTCATCGTGAGTGCGTTCGCGTCGTGCGTTGCATTGGGCATCGCGTTCGTCCGGCTGGAAGCGCGCAATCCGCACGCGATGCTGCCGGCCGGGTTGTGGCAGGACCGGATCGTCCGCAGCTCGATCGTGATCGGTGCGATCGCGAACCTGGTTTTCTACGGCATCGTCTTTACGTTGAGCCTGCTGTTTCAGTCGGTCTGGCATATGACGCCCGTGCGCGCGGGTGTCGCGTTTCTGCCGATGATGGGAGTGCTGATGGTCATGAGCATCGTCGCCGGACGACTGACCGGCAGGCTGGGCGCGCGCACGCTGGCGACGGCCGGGTTGTCGATTTCAGCGTTCGGTTATCTGGCGATGTGGCCGGCGATCGCCGCGCAATCCAACGGGTTGCTCGCGATACCGATGCTGCTGGCAGGCAGCGGCATCGCGTTGACGATACCGACCATCACGGACGCGGCGCTCGCTGCCGTGAGCGGCGCGCGGTCAGGCGTGGTGTCGGGGTTGCTGAATACGGCGCGACAGGTGGGCGGCGTGATGGGCGTCGCGTTGTTCGGCTTCTTCGTTCGTGAGGCAGGGGGTGTGGCGTTTGTCCTTGGGATGGAGCGGGCGTTGATCGTTTCGGTTCTGTTGCTGGTGGCGGGTGCGGTGATGGCCTGGCGGAATCTGGGGCAGGCGGCGGCGCGCGGGATTCGGGCTCGCGGGGCGAGCCCTCAACGTCAGTGACCTATCCGATGAACGCGGCCGCGCGCACGCCTCCTCCCATTCCGGCATTCGGCTCGCCAAACCGATCACGGGCATCAGGTCGTCGTCGGCTTCTTGAGATCGTCGAGGCACGGGATGCCTGCCTTCCGCTTGGGACGGAGAAACCTGGGCACCGAGCTGCCTTGCCCGACGCCAGCCTGGCTTTGAATGACCTTCGGCTTCACGGTGGCCGTCTTCGCCTTGTGCGGCATCCGGCAACCGCCGGCCGGCAGGTCGGCGTACGGATCGTCTTCCACTGGCGCCGCCGCCGCCGGCATCACGGGCGCGGTCGACGCGACCAGCATCGGCGCGAACGGCAACGCGCGCATCCGCTCGCCGGTCAGGACGAACGCGCCGTTGGCGACCGCCGGTGCGATCGGCGGCACGCCGGCCTCGCTCAACCCGGTCGGGTGCGCGTCCGACGGGACGAAGAACACGTCCACCGGCGCCGCTTCCTGCATCCGCACCGGCGAGTAGTCGGCGAAGCCGGCGTTGCGGGCCGCACCATGCTCGACGTCGATCGCGAAACCCGGCTTGGTCGTCGCGAGGCCGAACAGCGCACCGCCCTGGATCTGCGCTTCCGCGCCGGTCGGGTTCACGATGCGGCCGGCATGCACGCCGGCCGTCACGCGGTGCACGCGCGGTTGCTGGGCTTCGATCGACACCTCGGTGACATACGCGACGACCGTGCCGGCGGTTTCGTGCATCGCGACGCCCCACGCATGCCCGGCGGGCAGCGTGCGCGCGCCGTAGCCCGACTTGTCGACGGCCAGCGCGAGCGCCTGGCGATGGCGCGTGTGCTCGGGGCCGGACAGCCGCGCCATCCGGTACGCGACCGGATCCTGGCGGGCCGCGTGCGCGAGTTCGTCGACGAGCGTCTCCATCACGAACGCCGTGTGCGTATTGCCGCCCGAGCGCCATGACTGGACCGGCACGTCGACGTCCGGCTGATGGACCGAGACCTGCATCGGGAAACCGTACGGGCTGTTCGCCACGCCTTCGGTGAGGTCGGGATCGGTGCCGCTTTTGCGAATCGTCGTGCGCTCGAGCGGCGAACCCTTCAGCACCGACTGGCCGACGACGACGTGCTGCCAGTCCCGCACCGCGCCGCTGCCGTCGACGCCGATGTCGACCCGATGCAGCACCATCGGGCGGTAATAGCCGCCGCGCAGGTCGTCCTCGCGCGTCCAGATGGTCTTGACCGGGCCCAGGTGGCCGGCTGCCAGGTACGCGGCGGACACATGGGCGGCTTCGATCACGTAGTCCGACGTGGGCGTCGAGCGCCGGCCGTAGTCACCGCCCGACATCATCGTGAAGATCTGGACTTTCTCGGGCGCGACACCGAGTGCCTTCGCGACCGCGGCGCGATCGGTCGTCTGCATCGACGAACCGCCCCAGATCTTGATCCCGCACGCGCAGCTCGGCGGGCCGACGTCGACCGTGCAACTGAGCGGTTCCATCGGCGCATGAGCCAGGTACGGAAATTCGTAGTCCTGCCGGATGCGCGTGGCCGCCGGCGGCGCGTTGCCGGCATCGGCCGTGCGCACCACGGTGCCGGGCGTGCCGGCGAGCTGCTTGTATGCCTGCATCTGTTCGGCGGACGTGACGGTCGAACCGGTGTCCTTCCACGTGACCTGCAGCGCGTCGCGACCGAGCCTGGCAGGCCAGTAGCCGTTCGCGATCACGGCCACGCCGGTGCCGCCGCGATCGGTCGGGATTTCGACGACCTCGACCACCCCCTTGACGGCCCGGGCCGCCACCGCGTTGTAGCTTGCCACCTGTCCGCCGAAGCGCGGCGGGCGCGCGACCACGGCCACCATCATGTCCGGCAGGCGCCAGTCCATTCCGTACTTGAGCGTTCCGTCGAGCACGGCGCGCGAATCGACGCGCGGGGTCGGCTTGCCGATGATGCGGAACTGGTCGGGCGACTTCAGCGGCACGTGCTGCGGCACCGGCATCGCCATCGCGTCCGCCGCGAGTTCGCCGTAGGTCGCGGTGTGGCTGCCGGACGTCACGATGCCCTGCGCGGTCCGGCACGTGGCCGGATCGACGTTCCAGCGCCGGGCGGCCGCGGCGACGAGCATCGCGCGCGCGGACGCGCCGAGTTCGCGGTATTGCGTAAACGAATGGTTGATCGACGTCGAGCCGCCCGTCATCTGGATCCCGGTCACCGGATCCTTGTACGGTTCGCCCGCCGGCGCGAGTACGGTGCGCACGTTGCGCCAGTCGGCATCGAGTTCGTCGGCCAGCGCCATCGGCAGCGCGGTGCTGACGCCCTGGCCGGACTCGGTCCGGTTGACGGCCACCGTCACCGTGTTGTCCGGTGCGATGATCAGGAATGCTTGAGGCGGCGAGGTCCGAAGGGTCATGCCGGCTTCGGCGCGGGCGCGCGTCGGCTTGATGCCGAGCGCGAGACAGCCGCTCGCCGCCATCGTGAGTTTCAGGAAGTCGCGCCGGCCGAGCATCGGAGCACCGGCTCCGGTGACGGTCGAAGCGTCGGAGGCAGCGGCGGGGGCGGGGGTGTTCGCCGGGCGCCCGGCAGTGCGGATACGCATGGTCACAGTCTCCCGGCGGTCTCAGGCAAGCGCGCTGGCCGCGTCGTGAATCGCGGCGCGGATGCGCTGGTAGGTGGCGCAACGGCACAGGTTGCCGGCCATCGCGCGATCGATGTCGGCATCAGTCGGCGCCTTGTTGCCGCGCAGCAGCCCTGCCGCACTCATCATCTGGCCGCTCTGGCAATAGCCGCATTGGGCGACGTCGTGGCGGACCCACGCGTCGAGGACGGCCTTGCCGATCGCATCGTCGGCGAGGTGTTCGGACGTCGTGATGCGCGCACTTCCTACCGACGACAGCGCGAGCGTGCAGCTACGCACGGCCCGACCGTCGACGTGCACGGTGCACGCGCCGCAGTCGCCGGTGCCGCAGCCGAACTTGGTGCCGGTCAGGCCGAGGTTGTCGCGCAGCACCCAGAGCATCGGCGTCGACGGATCGGCATCGATGTCCGCCGCCCGGTTGTTGATGTTCAACGTCACCATCGTGAAGTCCTCCCTTGGACACCGCGTTATCGTTCGCGAGACAAAACCGCAATGCGACGGATGTGAACCAATTAAAGCAGATTCGAGAAAAAATCAGCATCTCGAAAATCGGCTTTTTTTGCCTTTCTTAATAATTCAGGCTAATTAGTTAAAATATAAAATTTACAAACAGTATACGAATGTGCGAATGTCTCAGAAAGAATGTTGAGTTTTGACAAAAACTCGCTGGCCCCATGGAAAACGTTTGCGAGTCGAGCCTATATTGGACTCGCGATCAAGGCGGGGAGTGCGAATCGAACGGTGGAGACAGGTGATTCCATATATGAAACAACAGTTCCCCGATTGAATGCCGGAGGGAGATTCCGGCGTTTGTTTTCGTGGCGCAAGGCTTGCCGCGCAGGAACTTTGGCTGCGTCTGCCGTTTGACCTGGATATAGAGGCGCGTAATCAGCGCGGGTTCTCCGGTCACGTTTTGATCTGCGGGAAACAGCGATTTCTAATAAGTGGAAGATTTGCCGGTCAGGGGGATTAAAAGTAAAAAATGCTGATTAAATAATACCAGTTGATTAATTCTCGCCAGTTGTCAATCCGGTCATCCGTTTTGGTTTGATGACGGGGCGGCATTTATCCAGAAAAATCGAATAACGCATTCCGGTATTTTCTTTCCGTATTCCCAATGGCGGGAAGGATTCGGGTCGTCGATTCTCTTTATGGGAAGGTGTGATTATGCGTATGCGCATGGGTTCGAATAAAAAGCGCGCGGATGCACGTCCGAAATTCCTCGTTCCGACCGGCATGCTGGTCGCGCTGGTCGGCGCCGGGGTCATTCCCGCAGAAGCATTGGCCGCCTGCACCGGAACACCCACCGTCACCTGTACCGGCGCGACCTCGAGTTACGCGAACGGCACGAACGGCCTCAACGTCACGGTCGCCCAAGGCGCGACCGTTTCGGTGGTGCCGTTGTTCGGCGGGACCGCGATGTCGCTGACGGGCAGCGGCGTCACGCTGACCAACAACGGAACGATCGACCCTTCGCTGGCCGGCCTGAGCGTCGTGTCGAACGGCACGGTCGTCGGCAATGTGCTGTCCCCGAGCACGGTCAACGTCACGAACGCGAGCACCGGCGTGATGATGGGCTCGACCAGCGGGTTGCTGGGCAACGGGCCGGCATTGACCGTCTACAACGGCATCGGCGGGACGACGAACATCACGAATGCCGGCACGATCGGCACGACCGGCATTCTCGGCTTCACCGCGGGCCCGGCCGCGCAGGTGGTTACGGCATCGGGGGGCGCGCAGGTCAATTTCACCAACGCGAGCGGCGGCGCGATCAATGGCTCCGTGGTGCTGGCCCCGAGCGGACTGGCCGGCACCGGCAATACGTTCACCAACGCGGGAACCGTCACGGGGAACGTGTCGCTCGGCGCGGCCGTCGGTACGTCGAATACGTTCAATGCGCTGACCGGATCGTCGGTCGGCCTCGGTGTCGATGCGGGCCTCGGCGGCAACAACACGCTCAACCTGCAGCTGAACACGGCTACCGGCAGCGCGGCGAACGGCACCGTCGCGGTCGATACGTTCGGCAATTTCACCCATCTCGGGGTCCAGGGCGGCACGTGGCACATCAACGGCGCATCGACCGCGTCGGACGCGTCGCTGACCGGCGGCACCGCGATCCTCAACAATAGCGGCGGGCTGGGGACGGGAACGATCGTCGCCGGCGGCGGCACCCTCGAGGCCGGCGCGGCCGGCGTGAACCTGCTCAACAACGTGGCGCTCGGCACCGCGTTGACGGTCGACGGCGCGACGGGCCTCGCGCTGTCGGGTGCGCTGAGCGGCGGCGGTGCGCTGAACGCGAGCGGCACCGGCACGCTGACGCTGAACGGCGCCAATTCATTCACCGGCGGAACGAATCTGACGGGCGGCGGCGGGATCGTCGTCGGCACCGGCACGGCGCTCGGCACCGGCACGCTGAACGTGACGGGCGCGGGCGGCACGCTCGGCACGAGCGTCGGCGGCACGGTGCTCGGCAATGCGGTGAATCTGGATACCGGCGTTACGCTGGGCCTGAACGGTTCCGCCAACCTCGGCCTGGGCGGCGCGATCGGCGGCAGCGGCAGCCTCGCGCAAACCGGCTCGGGCACCACGACGCTGCTTGGCCTCAACACGTTTGGGGGCGGCACGACGCTGAGCGGCGGTGGGCTGATCGCGGGCAACGGTGCCGCGCTCGGCACCGGCGCGCTGCATGTGAGCGGCGCGGGCGGCTCGCTCGGCACGAGCGTCGGCGGCACGCTGCTGGGCAACGCGGTGAACCTCGACGCCGGCGCGGCGCTCGGCCTGAACGGCGCGGCCAACTTGAGCCTCGGCGGCGTGATCGGTGGCGGCGGCAGCCTCGCGCAAACCGGCTCGGGCACGACGACGCTGCTCGGCGCGAACACGTTCACCGGCGGCACGACGCTGGGCGCGGGCGGTCTCGTCGCCGGCAACGGCGCGGCATTGGGCACGGGTGCGCTGAACGTGACCGGCACGGGCGGTTCGCTCGCGACCAACGCGAGCGGCACGCTGCTCGGCAATGCGGTGAATCTCGGCGCGGGCGCGACGCTCGGCCTGAACGGCGCGGCCGACCTGAGCCTCGGCGGCACGATCGGCGGCAGCGGCAGTCTCGCGCAAACCGGCGCGGGCACGACGACGCTGCTCGGCACGAACACGTTCACAGGCGGCACGACGCTCGGCGCGGGCGGGCTCGTCGCCGGCAACGGCGCGGCATTGGGCACGGGTGCGCTGAACGTGACCGGCACGGGCGGTTCGCTCGCGACCAACGCGAGCGGCACGGTGCTCGGCAATGCGGTGAACCTCGGCGCGGGCGCGACCCTCGGCCTGAACGGCGCGGCCGATCTGGGCCTGAGCGGCACGATCGCCGGTGCCGGCGGCCTGGCGCTCGGCGGCGCGGGCGCCACGACGCTGTCCGGCGCGAACACGTTCACCGGCGGCGCGAGCCTGACGGGCGGCGGCAGCCTGATCGTCGAAGGCAACACGGCGCTCGGCATCGGCGGCGCGCTGAACGTGAGCGGCCTCGGCGGCTCGCTGAGCGCGGACCTGGCCGCCGGCGCGGCACTCGCGAACACGATCAACCTGAACGGCGCGTCGCTGACGCTGAATGGCGCGCACGACCTCGGCCTGAACGGCACGATCAACGGCACCGGCGGGCTCGTGCTGAGCGGCACCGGAACGACCACGCTGTCCGGCGCGAACACCTTCGGCGGCGGCACGACGCTGAGCGCCGGCACGCTGCTCGCCGGCAACAACGCGGCGCTCGGCACCGGTGCGCTGAATGTCGCGGGCACGGGCGGTGCGCTCGGCGCGAGCGTGAACGGCACGGTATTGGGCAACGCGGTGAACCTCGGCGCGGGCGCGACGCTGGCGCTGAGTGGTGCGAACGATCTCGGCCTGAGCGGCGTGATCGCCGGCAACGGCGGGATCGCGCAAACCGGCAGCGGAACGACGACGCTGCTCGGTGCCAATACGTTCTCGGGCGGTACGACGCTGAGTGGCGGCGGGCTCCTCGCCGGCAATGGCGGCGCGCTGGGGACGGGCGCGCTGAACGTGACGGGTGCGGGCGGCTCGCTCGGCGCGACGGTCGGCGGCACGGTGCTGGGCAATGCAATCCAGCTCGGCGCGGGCGCCGCACTGACGGTGGGCGGCGTGAACGACCTCGGGCTGGGCGGGATCATCTCGGGCACCGGTGGCCTCAATGTCAGCGGCCCGGGCACGACGACGCTGACCGCGGCCGAGACGTTCACGGGCGGCACCACGATCGGCAGCGGCACGCTGGCAATCGGCGCGGGCGGCAGCCTTGCCGCGTCGAGCCCGGTCAACCTGACCGGCGCGGGCGCGCACTTCAGCGTGGCCGGTGCGACCACGCCGCAGTCGATCGGCACGCTGTCGGGCGTCGCGGGGGCGGCGATCGATCTCGGGGCGAACCACCTGACGCTGGCCGGCAGCGGCAGCGGCGTCTTCGCCGGCAACATCGGCGGCGCGGGCGGGCTGACGCTGTCGGGTACCGGCTCGCAAGCACTAACCGGCAACAACACGTTCACGGGCGGCACGGCGCTGACCGGCGGCAGCCTGGTGGTCGGCAGCGCCACGGCGCTCGGCCTGGGCGCCCTCGACGTCAACGGCACGGCGTCGCTCGGCGCGAGCGTGCCGGGCGTGACGCTCGGCAATGCAGTCAATCTCGGCACCGGCGTCACGCTGGGGCTGAACGGCGCGACCGACCTGGGCCTGGGCGGCACGATCGCCGGGAACGGCAGCCTTGCGCAAACCGGCACGGGCACGACGACGCTCACCGGCACGAACACGTTCTCGGGCGGCACGACGCTGAGCGCCGGCGGGCTCATCGCGGGCAACGGCGCGGCGCTGGGCACGGGTGCGCTGAACGTGGCGGGCGCGGGCGGCACGCTGGCGACGAACGTCGCCGGCACTTTGCTCGGCAATGCCGTGAATCTCGGCGCGGGCGCGACGCTCGGCCTGAACGGCTCGGCGGATCTGAGCCTGGGCGGCGTGATCGACGGCAACGGCGGGATCGCGCAAACCGGCAGCGGCACGACGACGCTGCTCGGTGCGAATACGTTCTCGGGCGGCACGACGCTGAGCGGCGGCGGGCTGATCGCCGGCAACGGCGCGGCGCTCGGCACGGGGGCGCTGAACGTGGCGGGCGCGGGCGGCACGCTCGGCACGAACGTTGGTGGCACCGTGCTCGGCAACGCAGTGAATCTCGGCACGGGCGCGACGCTGACCGTTGGTGGTACGAACAATCTCGGGCTGGGCGGCGCGATCTCCGGCGGCGGCAACCTGGCCGTGAACGGCCCGGCAACGACGACGCTCACGGGGCTCGGCTCGTACACCGGCAGCACGACGATCGGCAATGGCAGCACGCTCGCGGTGGGCGCGGGCGGCGGCCTGTCGGCGGCCAGTCTGTTCGACCTGGCCGGCGCGGGCGCGACGCTCGACCTGAGCACGGCCACGTCGCCGCAGGCGACGGGCGGGCTGGCCGGCGTGGCCGGCTCGGCGGTGAACCTCGGCGGCAACACGTTGACGCTGGGCGGCGCGGGCAACACCACCTTCGGCGGCACGATCGGCGGCACGGGCGGGCTGGCGCTGTCCGGCACCGGCACCGAGACGCTGACGGGTGTCAATACCTACACCGGCGCGACGACGATCAACAGCGGCACGCTGGCGATCGGCGCGGGCGGCAGCCTGTCGGCGGGTGGCGCGGTGAATCTGGCCGGCGCGGGCGCGACGTTCGACCTCAGCGGCGCGACGTTGCCGCAGGTGACAGGCGCGCTGTCGGGCGTGGCCGGTTCGACGGTGAACCTCGGCGGCAACGGGCTGACGCTCGGTGGCTCGGGCAACGCGACGTTCGGCGGCACGATCGCCGGCGCAGGCGGCAGCCTGACGCTGGGCGGTACGGGCGCGGAGACGCTGACGGGCAACAACACTTATTCAGGCGGGACGAACCTGACCGGCGGCGGCACGCTGATCGCGGGCAGCAACACGGCGCTCGGCACCGGTGCGCTGAACCTCGCCGGAGCGGGCGGCTCGCTGGCGGCGAACGTCGCCGGCACGGTGCTTGGCAATGCGGTGAATCTCGGCGCAGGCGCGACGCTGGGCCTGAACGGTGCGGCCGACCTGAGCCTCGGCGGGCTCATCTCCGGCGGCGGCAGTCTCGCGCAAACCGGCAGCGGGACGACGACGCTCACCGGCGCCAACACCTATACGGGCGGCACGACGCTGAGCGGTGGCGGGTTGTCCGTCGGCAGCAGCACGGCGCTCGGCACGGGCACGGTCCACGTGAGCGGCACCGGCGGCGCGCTCAACGCGAGCACGGCCAACATCCTGCTCGCCAACGGGTTCGACCTCGGCGGCGGTTCGACCCTGAACCTCGGCGGTATCAACGACTTCGGCCTCAGCGGCATCATTTCCGGTGCGGGCGGCGTGGCGCAGTCGGGCACGGGCACGACCACGCTCGGCGGCTCGAACACCTACAGCGGCGGCACGACGCTGAACAGCGGCGGGCTGAGTGTGGGCAGCAATACGGCGCTCGGCACCGGCGCGCTGAACGTGACCGGCAACGGCACGCTGAACGCCAGCGTGAGCGGCACGACGCTCGGCAACGCGGTGAATCTCGGCGCGGGTGCGACGCTCGGCCTGAACGGCGCGAACAACCTCGGCCTGAGCGGCACGATTGCCGGCGACGGCAGCCTCGCGCAAACCGGCTCGGGCACGACGACGCTGACGGGCCCGAACACGTATACGGGCGGCACGACGCTGAGCGGCGGCGGGCTCATTGCCGGCAACGGCGGCGCACTGGGTACGGGCGCGTTGAACGTCTCGGGTGCGGGCGGCTCGCTCGGCACGAACGTGGCGGGCACGACGCTCGGCAACACGGTGAATCTCGGCGCGGGTGCGACGCTGACGGTTGGCGGTGCGAACGATCTTGGCCTCGGCGGTGCGATTTCCGGCAGCGGTGGCTTGTCGGTGAGCGGCCCGTCAACGACGACGCTCACGGGTTCGAACACGTACACGGGGAACACGACGATCGGCGGCGGCAGCACACTGGCGGTGGGCGCGGGCGGTGGCCTGTCCGCGGGCAGCGCGCTCAACCTCTCCGGCTCGGGCGCGACGCTGGACCTGAGCGCGGCGACCTCGCCGCAGACGAGCGGGATGCTGTCGGGCGTCGCCGGCACGAACGTCAATCTCGGCGGCAATACGTTGACGCTCGCCGGTGCCGGCAACGGCAACTATGCCGGCACGATCGGCGGGTCCGGCGGGCTGACGATGTCCGGTTCGGGCACCGAAACGTTGACCGGCACCAACACGTACACCGGTGCGACGACAATCAACAGCGGCACGCTGGCGATCGGCGCAGGCGGCAGCCTGTCGGCGAGCAGCCCGGTCAACCTGGCCGGTGCGGGCGCCACGTTCGACGTGAGCGGCGCGACCACGCCGCAGACGACCGGCACGCTGTCGGGCGTGGCCGGTTCGACGGTGAACCTCGGCGGCAACAACCTGACGCTGGGCGGCACGGGCAACGGCACGTACGGCGGCACGATCGCCGGTGCGGGCGGCAGCCTTACGCTGGGCGGCACGGGCACCGAGACGCTGACGGGCAACAACACGTATTCGGGCGGCACGAACCTGACCGGCGGCGGCACGCTGCTCGCGGGCAGCAGCTCGGCGCTCGGCACGGGCGCATTGAACACGAGCGGCGCGGGCGGCACGCTCGGCACCAGCGTGGCCGGCACGACAATCACCAACGCGATCAATCTCGGCACCGGCTCGACGCTGACGGTTGGCGGTGCGAACAATCTCGGCCTCGGCGGCGCGATTGCCGGCAGCGGCAACCTGTCGGTGACCGGCCCGGCAACGACGACGCTCACCGGTACCGGCACGTACACGGGCAACACGACGATCGGCAGCGGCAGCACGCTTGCGGTGGGCGCGGGCGGCAGCCTGTCGGGGGGCAGCGCGGTCAACCTGTCGGGCACGGGGGCGACGCTCGACGTCAGCGCGGCCACGACGCCGCAGACGACGGGCACGCTGTCGGGCGTCTCGGGCACGACGGTGAACCTCGGCGGCAACACGCTGACGCTGAATGGTTCGGGCAACGGCACGTTCGGCGGCACCGTGGGCGGCACGGGCGGGCTGACGTTGTCGGGCACGGGCACCGAAACGCTGACCGGCCACAGCACGTACACGGGCGCAACGACGATCGGCGGCGGCAGCACGCTGGCGATCGGCGCGGGCGGCAGCCTGTCGGCGAGCAGCCCGGTCAACCTGACCGGTGCGGGCGCCACGTTCGACGTGAGCGGCGCGACGACCCCGCAGACGACGGGCACGCTGTCGGGCGTGGCCGGTTCGACGGTGAACCTCGGCGGCAACAACCTCACGCTCGGTGGCACCGGCAACGGCACGTACGGCGGCGCGATCACCGGCGCGGGCGGCAGCCTGACGCTGTCGGGCAGCGGCACCGAGACGCTGACGGGCAACAACACGTACACGGGCGGCACGAGCCTGACCGGCGGCGGCACGCTGGTCGCGGGCAGCAACACGGCACTCGGCACGGGCGCGCTGAACACGAGCGGTGCGGGCGGCACGCTGACGGCGGGCACGCCCGGCACGACGCTGGGCAACACGGTGAACCTGGGCGCGGGTTCGACGCTGACGGTCGGCGGCGCGAACGGTCTCGACCTGGGCGGTGCGATCTCGGGCAGCGGCAACCTGGCGGTCACGGGCCCGTCGACGACGACGCTGTCCGGTGCGAACACCTACACGGGCGGCACGACGATCGGCGGCGGCAGCACGCTGGCGGTGGGCGCGGGCGGCAACCTGTCGTCGGGCAGCGCGATCGACCTGTCGGGCACCGGGGCGACGCTGGACCTGAGCGCGGCAACCTCGCCGCAGACGACGGGCGCGCTGTCCGGCGGAACGGGCACGAACGTGAACCTCGGCGGCAATACGCTGACGCTCGGCGGGTCGGGCAGCGGCACGTATGCGGGTGTAATCGGCGGCACGGGTGGACTGACGCTGTCGGGCACCGGCACCGAAACGCTGACGGGCAGCAACACGTACACGGGGGCGACGACGATCAACAGCGGCACGCTGGCGATCAGCGGTAACGGCAGCCTGTCGTCGAGCAGCCCGGTCAGCCTGACGACGTCCGGCGCGACGCTCGACCTGAGCGGCGCCACGTCGCCGCAATCGACTGGCGCGATCTCGGGCGTGGCGGGTTCGACGGTGAACCTTGGCGCCAACGACTTGACGCTCGGCGGCACGGGCAGCGGCACCTATGCGGGCAACATCGCCGGCACGGGCGGCGTGACGATGACCGGCACGGGCACCGAAACGCTGACGGGGGCCAACACGTATACCGGCGCGACGACGATCAACAGCGGCACGCTGGCGATCGGCGCGGGCGGCAGCCTGTCGGCGACGACGCCGGTGAGCCTGACGGGTGCGGGCGCAACCTTCGACCTGAGCGGCGCGACCACGCCGCAAACGACCGGCACGTTGTCGGGCGTGGCGGGTTCGACGGTGAACCTCGGTGCCAACAACTTGACGCTGGGCGGGTCGGGCAGCGGCACTTACAGCGGCACGATCGCCGGAAACGGCGGCAGCCTGACACTCGGCGGCACGGGCACCGAAACGCTGACGGGCAACAACACGTATTCGGGCGGCACGAACCTGACCGGTGGCGGCACGCTGATCGCCGGCAGCGGTTCGGCACTCGGCACGGGAGCGCTGAACACGAGCGGCGCGGGCGGCACGCTCGCCACCAGCGTGGCCGGCACGACGCTCGGCAATGCGGTGAATCTCGGTGCGGGTTCGACGCTGACGGTCGGCGGGGCGAACAACCTGGGCCTCGGCGGCGCGATCTCGGGCAGCGGCAATCTCGCCGTGACCGGCCCGTCGACGACGACGCTCACCGGCGCGAGCTCGTACACGGGCGGCACGACGATCGGCAACGGCAGCACGCTGGCCGTGGGCGCGGGCGGCAGCCTGTCGTCGGGCAGCGCGGTCGATCTGGCGGGGGCGGGGGCCACGCTGGACCTGAGCGCGGCTACGGCACCGCAGTCGACGGGCGCGTTGTCGGGCGTAGCGGGTTCGACGGTGAACCTCGGCGGCAATGCGCTGACGCTCGGCGGCCCGGGCAGCGGCACGTATGGCGGCACGATCGCCGGTGCGGGCGGCAGCCTCACGTTGTCGGGCACGGGCACCGAAACGCTGACGGGGACGAACACCTACACGGGCGGCACGAACCTGACCGGTGGCGGCACGCTGCTCGCCGGCAACGGTTCGGCACTCGGCACGGGGGCGCTGAACACGAGCGGCGCGGGCGGCACGCTCGGCACGAGCGTCGCGGGCACGACACTGACGAACGCGCTCAACCTCGGCACGGGTTCGACGCTGACGGTTGGCGGTGCGAACAATCTGGGCCTCGCCGGCGCGATCTCGGGTAGCGGCAACCTGGTCGTGACCGGCCCGTCGACGACGACGCTCTCCGGTACGAGCACCTACACGGGCAACACGACGATCGGCAACGGCAGCACGCTGGCGGTGGGCGCTGGCGGCAGCCTGGCGTCGGGCAGCGCAGTCGATCTGTCCGGCACGGGCGCGACGCTCGATCTGAGCGCGGCCACGACGCCGCAGTCGACCGGCACGTTGTCGGGCGTCGCGGGGTCGGCGGTGAACCTCGGCGGCAATACGCTGACGCTTGGCGGTTCGGGCAGCGGCACGTTCGGTGGGACGGTCGGCGGGACGGGCGGGTTGACGATGGCCGGCACGGGGACGGAAACGCTGACGGGCAGCAACACGTACACCGGTGCGACGACGATCAACAGCGGCACGCTGGCGATCGGCGCAGGCGGCAGCCTGTCGGCGAGCAGTCCGCTGAGCCTGACCGGTGCGGGCGCAACCTTCGACGTCAGCGGCGCGACGACGCCGCAAACGACGAGCGCGCTGTCGGGCGTGGCCGGTTCGACGGTGAACCTCGGCGGCAACAACCTGACGCTCGGCGGGTCGGGCAGCGGCACGTACGGCGGCACGATCGCCGGCACGGGCGGCAGCCTGACGCTGGGCGGCACGGGCACCGAGACGCTGACCGGTTCGAACACGTATTCGGGCGGCACGAACCTGACCGGTGGCGGCACGCTGGTCGCGGGCAGCAATACGGCGCTCGGGACCGGTGCGTTGAACACCGGCGGCGCAGGCGGCACGCTGGCAGCCGGCACGCCGGGCACGACGCTGGCCAATGCGGTGAACCTCGGGACGGGTTCCACGCTGACGGTAAGCGGCCCGAACAGCCTCGGCCTGACCGGCGCGATTTCCGGTAACGGCAATCTGTCGGTCACGGGCCCGGCGACGACGACGCTGTCGGGTGCCAACACCTACACCGGCGGGACCAGCGTCACGGGCGGCGGCACGCTGGTCGCCGGCACGCCGACGGCACTCGGCAGCGGCTCGCTGAGCGTCGGCGGCAACGGCGGCACGCTCGGCACCAGTGTGGCCGGCACGACGCTCGGCAACGCGGTGAATCTCGGCACGGGTTCGACGCTGACGGTCGGCGGCGCCAACAACCTCGGCTTGAGCGGGCCGATTTCGGGCGGCGGCAACCTGGCGGTCAGCGGCCCGTCGACGACGACGCTCACCGGTGCCAACACCTACACGGGCGGCACGACGATCGGCAGCGGCAGCACGCTGGCGGTCGGCGGCATCGGCGGGCTGTCGTCCGGCAGCGCGGTGACGCTGGTCGGCACCGGCGCGACGCTCGACGTGGCTCACGCGAGCAGCCCGCAGACGACAAGTGCCTTGTCGGGCACGGCGGGTTCGACCGTGAATCTCGGCGGCAACACGCTCACGGTGGCCGGCCCGGCAGGCGGCGCCTTCGGCGGCACGATCGCGGGCACCGGCGGCTTCGCGGTGCAGGGCGGCGGCACGCAGACGCTGAGCGGCGCCAATACTTACACGGGCGGCACGACGATCGGCAGCGGCAGCACGCTGGCGCTCACCGGGGCCGGCAGCCTTGCGCCGACCAGCCCGATGATCCTCGCGGGCAGCGGCGCGACGCTGAACCTGGCGGGCTCGGCCGTGCCGCAGTCGATCGGCACGCTGTCGGGGGCGACGGGCTCGAACGTGAACCTCGGCAATACGCCGCTGACGGTCAACACCGCGGGCACCAGCACGTTCGCGGGCACGCTGTCGGGCACCGGGCCGCTGACGCTGGCCGGCACGGGCGCGCAACTGCTGAGCGGCACGAACACGTTGTCCGGGCCGACGACCGTGGCCGGCGGCACGCTCGCCATCACCGGTTCGCTGGCCAGCTCGCCGGTGACCGTCGGCAACGGCGCGACCGTCACCGGGACCGGCACGATCGGCGGCCTCGTCGTGTCGGGCGGCGGGACCGCGTCGGTCATGCAGCTCGGGCAGCCGCTGAAGGTGGCGGGCAATGCGACGTTCCAGCCCGGTTCGACGCTGCAGGTCGGCGCCACGCCGCAGCAGAGCGGCGGCCTCGACGTCACCGGCACCACGACGCTCAACGGCGGGTCGGTGCAGGTCGTCGCGGCGACCGGGCAGTACCAGCCGGGCAAGCTCTACACCATCGTGAATGCCGGTGCGGGCGTGCAAGGGCAGTTCAGCGCGGTGAACTCGACGTATGCGTTCCTCACGCCGACGCTCACGTACAACCCGGCGCAGGTGCTGATGTCGCTGACACCGAACGGCACGCCGTTCTCGTCGGTGGCGACGACGCCGGACGGACAGTCGGTGGCCGGTGCGATCGGCACGCTCGGCGCCGGCAATCCGCTGTTCGACACCGTGCTGACGTCGGATGCGCCGACTGCCAACCGCGCGTTCGCGCAGCTTGACGGCGATCTGCATCCGAGCACGAGAAGCGTGCTGCTGTCCGACAGCCGCTACGTGCGCGACGCGGTGCTCGATCGCGCGCGTCTCGGCTCGCAGCCCGGCGGCGCATTGTGC
Organism: Burkholderia sp. AU15512; assembly: GCF_002223325.1. NCBI lineage: Bacteria > Pseudomonadati > Pseudomonadota > Betaproteobacteria > Burkholderiales > Burkholderiaceae > Burkholderia > Burkholderia sp. AU15512. The sequence goes on along the minus strand of NZ_NKEX01000008.1, from coordinate 892,522 downwards.
GGCTGCGAGGCGCCGGTGTCGGCGGACGATCACGCGGCGTCGCTCGACCGGCGCCTGGCGTCGGAGAACGGCTGTACACCGGCCAAGTCGTTCAAGCCGGCGGTGTGGGGCCGGCTGTACGGCTCGCATAGCCGGTTCGACGGCGACGGCGTCGCGTCGGTCGATCGCAACCTGTATGGCTTCGTTGTCGGGACGGATGCGGAGGTCAGCAGCCACTGGCGCGTCGGTATCGCGGGCGGCGCGTCGCGCACCCTGCTCAATGCCGACCAGAACCAGTCGGCGAAGGTGAACGGCGAGACGATCGCGCTGTACGCCAGCGGCCGGTACGACGCGTGGAACGTGCGCGGCGGCCTCGCGCAGTCGTGGTACCGCGTGCATAGCGAGCGCAATCCGTCGTTCGGCGGCTTCTCCGACCACGACACCGCCAGCTACGACGCGAACGCGACGCAGGTGTTCACCGAGATCGGTTACTCGACCGCCATCCGCAACGTCGCACTCGAACCGTTCGTCGGACTCGCGTATGCGAGCCTGCATACCGGCAGCTTCAGGGAGAACGGTGGCGCGGCTGCCCTGCAGGGCGATTCCAGCACGACCGGCCTCGGCTTCTCGACGCTCGGCGTGCGGGCCTCGACCGATCTCGCGGTCACGACGAAGGGCAAGGTCACCGCGTTCGGCACCGTCGGCTGGCGGCATGCGTTCGGCAATACGCAGCCGGGTTCGACGCTGGCGTTCGCGAGCGGCGGTTCACCGTTCAGCGTGGTCGGCGTGCCGGTCGCGCGCGATGCCGCGGTGCTCGAGGTCGGGGTCGATGCGGCCGTCACGAAGAACCTGTCGCTGGGGTTGTCGTATAGCGGCCAGATCGGTGGAAGCTTCAGCGACCACGCGCTGTACGGCAATCTGCTGTGGAAGTTTTAAGGGGGAGGCCGCTCGCGATGTCGTCGTCGTGAGCGGCCGATGGTTGATCGATGGTTTCATGGTTGGTGATTCAATTCGCATGACTGATGTTTCGTGATGCAGATCAATTGGCATGAAGTGTTTGTCGCGATGTTTGCCATTCCGCTGCACCGGCCTGTTCAAACCCGTTTCAACACGTGTCGTATCGGGCGATCCGCAAACGATTCGCGCCACCTTCGGGCGGCAGGTCCAGGCGTCGTCGTTCGAGCTGTTCCGCGGTTGTTCAACCGAAATGAGGGTCTTCATGAAAACGAAAATGAACGTGAAATTGACGGGCATCGCCTTGTCGGTCGCGGCTTTGTTCAGCGTGGCCGCCAGCGCGTCGGAGGCGGTGGTCGTGACGTCCGTGCCGGGAAGCCTGAGCAATGCCGATGGTGTGATCATCGGCGGCGGTTCGTCGGCGGCCGGGGGGCTCGTCGGCACCGTGACGGGATGGGGGAACGCGATCGTCTCGGTTGGCAGCCCGACGAATGCCGGCGGTATCGCGATCGGGGCGGCAGGGTCGGCGGCGGGGAGTGCGGCCATCAATCTGGGTGACGGATTGCTCACGCCGGTCGCGGGCGTGGCCGGTTCCTTGACGGGGGCACTCGGCGGGATTGGTGGCGGTGGCGGTGGCGCTACGGGCGGTATCGGGGGCGTGCTCGGTACGGTCACTGGCGCGCTGGGTGGCGTGGGTGGAAGCGGTGGATCGACGGGTGGTCTCGGCGGCGTGGTTGGCACGGTGACGGGCGCCTTGGGCGGCATCGGCGGGACGGGTGGTGCGACGGGTGGTCTGGGCGGGGTCGTTGGCACGGTAGCCAATGCGGCGACTGGTGCGGTTGGTGCGGTCACTGGCGCGCTGGGTGGCGTGGGTGGCAGCGGTGGTTCGACTGGTAGTCTCGGCGGCGTGGTTGGCACGGTGACAGGAGCGTTAGGTGGCGTTGGCGGCAGCGGCGATCCGACTGGTGGGCTCGGCGGTGTGGTCGGCACGGTGACTGGCGCGTTGGGTGGTATTGGCGGGACCGGTGGTGCAACGGGCGGCCTGGGTGGTGTCGTTGGCACGGTAGCCAACGCGGCGACCGGTGCGGTTGGCACGGTCACTGGCGCGTTGGGTGGCGTGGGTGGAAGCGGTGGTTCGACTGGTGGGCTCGGTGGCGTGGTTGGCACGGTAGCTAACGCGGCAACCGGCGCGGTCGGCACGTTGACGGGTGCGCTGGGTGGCGTGGGCGGCAGCGGTGGATCGACGGGTGGTCTCGGTGGCGTGGTTGGCACGGTGACGGGAGCTTTGGGTGGCATTGGCGGGACTGGTGGCGCAACGGGTGGTCTGGGTGGCGTCGTTGGCACCGTAGCCAATGCGGCAACTGGTGCGGTTGGCACGGTCACCGGTGCGCTGGGTGGCGTGGGCGGTGGTGATCCGGCTGGTGGTCTCGGTGGCGTGGTTGGCACGGTGACTGGCGCGTTGGGCGGCATCGGCGGGACTGGTGGCGCAATGGGTGGTCTGGGCGGTGTCGTTGGCACGGTAGCCAATACGGCAACTGGTGCAGTCGGCACGTTGACGGGTGCGCTGGGTGGCGTGGGTGGCAGCGGCGGTTCGACTGGTGGTCTCGGTGACGTGGTTGGCACGGTGACGGGAGCTTTGGGCGGCATTGGCGGGACGGGCGGCGCAACAGGTGGTCTGGGTAGCGTCATTGGCACCGTAGCCAATACGGCGACCGGTGCCGTCGGCACGGTGACGGGTGCGCTGGGAGGCGTCGGCGGCAGCGGTGGATCGACCGGCGGCCTCGGCGGTGTGGTCGGCACGGTGACGGGAGCTTTGGGTGGCATTGGCGGGACTGGTGGCGCAACGGGTGGTCTGGGCGGTGTCGTTGGCACGGTAGCCAATGCGGCAACCGGTGCGGTTGGCACGGTCACTGGCGCGCTGGGTGGCAGCGGTGGATCGACTGGTGGTCTCGGTGGTGTGGTTGGCACGGTGACGGGCGCCTTGGGCGGCATCGGCGGGACGGGTGGTCTGGGTGGCGTCATTGGCACCGTAGCCAATACGGCGACCGGTGCAGTCGGTACGTTGACGGGAGCCTCGGGCGGCATCGGCGGGACGGGTGGTGCGACGGGTGGCCTGGGCGGCGTCGTTGGCACGGTAGCCAATACGGCGACCAGTGCGATCGGCACGTTGACGGGTGCCCTGGGTGGCGTGGGCGGCAGTGGTGGTGCGGTAGGCGGCCTGGACGGAGTCGTCGGCACAGTAGCCAACACGGCAACCGGTGCAGTCGGTACGTTGACGGGAGCCCTGGGTGGCATCGGCGGGACGGGTGGTGCGACGGGTGGCCTGGGCGGTGTCGTCGGCACGGTAGCCAATACGGCGACCGGCGCGATCGGTACCGTAACGGGCACCTTGGGCGGCATCGGCGGGACTGGTGGCGGGGCAGGCGGCCTGGGTGGCGTCGTTGGCACGGTAGCCAACACGGCAACCGGAGCAGTCGGCACGTTGACGGGGGCACTGGGCGGGGTTGGCGGCAGCGGGGGTGCGATCGGCGGCCTGGGCGGCGTCGTGGGCACGGTCGCCAACACCGGCACGGGAGTCGTCAACGCCGTCACCGGTGTCGCGGGCACTGGCGGCGCGCTGATCACGCCGATCACCAGCATCGTCGGCACCCTCGGCACCCTCGGCGGATCGCTGCCGATCGGTGCCGCCAACGGTGCAATCGGTGCGGCGTCCGGCGCGGTAACCGGAATCGCCGGCAGCGGCACGGCGGCGATCACGCCGATCGCATCGGCCGTTACGTCGCTGATCGGACCTGCAACGAGCGGTGTCGGCGGCATCGTCGGTTCCGGAACCGGCGTCATCAATGGCGCAAGCGGTGCAGCCGGATCCCTCGCGACGGTGACGACCGGCCTCGCGGGCACGCTGGCGAACACCGTAACCGGTACGACCGGCGCGATCGCAGGCACGTTGCCGGCACTGAGTGTCGCACTCAACGGCGGCACGGCAGCCGGTGCAGTCGGCGGTGCGACCAACGCAGTCGGCACGCTTGTCTCCGGCGGCGCGACGATCGTCAACGCGGCGGTGCATTCTGTCGGTTCGGCAGTCGGCTCGGTGGCCGGCGTAGTCCCGGCACTGGCTGTCTCGCTGAACGGCAATTCCGGGCAAGGGGGCGGCGCTGTGACGGGTGGCGGTCTGCTGGCACCGGTGACGGCACTCGTCAGTTCGCTCACCGTTCCGGTGGTCAAGAAGTAGGCAACGTCGCTTCCGCGGCCGCCGCATGGATTGGGCGGCCGCTACGTTTCATGTTCGACACGATCGACGGTTGCAGGATGGTGGTCTCATCATTTGCGACGCCCCATCTCCATTCCCCCGTTTTGAACAACCTGTCGAGGGCGTCATCCGCAACGCAGCTGACGGGGCGTGGGCGCATCCCGGAATGGCGCGTGAACGCTGACCCTTGCACGTGGCGATCCAGGCAATGACATTGCGTCGACGTTGAATAGCCAACGTTCCGAATTAGATAGGGGGCGTGCCAGCGTCCTGTATCCCGCATTGCATTGGGCAATCCCGTGACCCGAATAACTGCAATGCATTCAGTAATTAATTCGCTTCGATCAGCGATGCGAACCGTTTCGCCGAGGCCGCTTCGAGCGTTGCGTCCGGCCGGCGCCCGGCGTAGAAGACGCGTATCCGCGCGATGCCCACCTGAATGGCGATGTCCCGCGGCCATTTCAGGAGCGACGCGATATCACGGTAGAGAACGTCTGCCACTCCCGCCTGGCGCGCCCGTTTCGCACGAGACCTTTGTCCGACGGCTCGGTTTTTCCATCACTTCATCCCGGTGCCAATTCCTATCAGGGAAATCCCGGTAGTCCGCAAGGGTATCAAACGCGATTAACTTATATCAAACAAATTTTGACGACGATTTATGTTCCTGATATGGTTTTTCGCACCTGCAAAGCGCGTCCCGGTTGCGTTGGCGCTCGGCGAAAAGTTCGCGTGCTTCGCCAGCGGCTGAACCGGACGCTCGATCAGCCTGCGACGGCGGTCGGCATTCCCAACCCGCTTGTTGTCGCGGGTGGAGCGTGGCCCGGTTTCGTCTTCGCCGACCTCGCTCGTGGGGATGGCGCGAGTGTGGCACGTGACGATGCAGCGTTTCTTCGAATTGCCATCGAAGAAACCTTCGGTTCCGCGCGGTGATCCGCTCGAGTTTTTCGGCTTCGCGGATTCGGCACGTCTGTTCGTCCGGACGGCGAATTCGATAGCAGCTGGAGCGGCAACGGAAGCAAGGCAGCGGCTTTCGTCCAGGCGGGACGCCGCGATGGTTCCAATCGAGGGCATGCCGGACAGGTCGAGATGCGAGGCGCCTTCCTGCATGAAATTTTGAGGATAACGAAATGATCGAGTCGAATATGCCGATCTGGAGAACATGAAGCCGGCTGTTGCAACCTGAGACGACGCGCGGGCCGTGCGCCGTCATCTGCATTCGAATACAACAAAACCCGTTTCAAACAATCCCGCAACCACTCCTGACAGTGAAATACAGATGAACAACAAGAAAATCAAGGTCAGCGTTATCGCTGTTGCCGCCTTCGCAGCGTCGTCGGCAGCAATGGCGCAGTCGTCGATCACCCTGTACGGCATGCTCGATGCAGGTATCGGCTACACGTCGAACATCAATGGCCACAAGCGGTTCGGCCTCGATGGTGGTGCCGCAGGTTCGAACAAGTGGGGCCTCAGGGGGACGGAAGATCTCGGTGGCGGCCTCAAGGCGATCTTCAAGATCGAAAACGGCTTCAACATTGGTACGGGCGGCATAGGCGGCCAGGGGCCCATCGGCTCCACGCGTTCGTTGTTCAACCGCCAGGCCTACGTGGGCCTCTCTTCCGATCAGTACGGTACCGTGCGGTTGGGGCGCCAGCTCGACGCCGTGACGGAAATGGTTCAGGTCCTGACGGGCGACGCCATTTCGGCGTCGACGTTCTCGACCCCGGGCGACGTGGACAACAACGACAACACGACGAACCAGAACAGCGCCGTGAAGTACATTTCACCGCTTTACCACGGCTTCCAGGCTGAAGGCGCGTACTCGTTCGGCGGCGTGGCCGGTTCGACGGGTTCGGGTCAGTCGTGGTCGGTGGCCGCGAACTACGCTCAGGGTGGTCTGACGGTCGCCGGCGGCTACTTCCGTGCTGTCAACCAGGGTGCGAACGGGTGGACGAACGCCACGGCGCAACCCAGTTTCGGCGGTGCGCTGGGCTATCCGAGTTCGGGTTACAACGGCGGCAATGCATTCAAGAGCGCGGGCATCGCGCAAGTCGCGACTCAGTACCAGATTGGTCCTTACACGGCGGGCTTGCGCTACTCGAACGCCCAGTACCAGGGCAACGCCGGCCAACCGTCGATCCACTTTAACGTGCTGGGTGCCCTTCTGCAGTACCAGGTCAACCCGGCGCTGTCGCTGGCGACCGGATACACGTATGTGTACGGCTCCGCGGCCACGCCTGCGCTGGCTGCCGAAGGCCGCACGATGGCGTCGATCAACCAGGTGTCGCTGGGTGCGACGTACTCGCTGTCGAAGAGCACCGCGCTGTACGCGATGGGCGGGTACGTTCATGCCAAGGGCGCTCAGGCTTCCGTTGCGGACTTTGGCAACACCGCATCGGGCGGCAACCAGGTTCAAGTCAACATCGGTATGTACCACGGCTTCTGATCGTCGGCGTGGAAGTCCGGAGTAGTGGCTGCACTACTCCGGCAAAGCAGCATTCCTTTGGCAGCGACCCCCCTCGAGCGGGTGTCGGGAGCTGAAAATTCCCCTTATCGGTCGTTCGTTCTGCAGACAGTGACGAAGTCGCTGCATGGCGGGACGATGATCCCGCATCCGCATCCGCATCCGCATCCGCATTGCGTTCAGCGGTGAAAGGCGGTTGCTGGCGTTTCCAATGATCGAGGACCCGCTTCCGGCGGACATCAACCGCCAGGTCGCGCTCAGATTCCCATCCGCTCCGCGACACCGTCCCGATCGACGAACTTGTGTTTCAGCCCGGCCGCGACGTGCATGACCAGCAGCAAGCCCAGCGTCAGCACCAGCGCGCGATGCAGCGAATCGGTCAGGAGTCGCAGCGGTTCGTCGCGGCCAATCAGCACCGGCAATTCCGTGATGCCGAAGAAACTGACCGGATGGGCGCCAGCGAGGCGGTGCACGTAGCCGGTCAGCGGCACGAGACACAGCAGCAGGTACAGCACGCCGTGCAGTGCACCGGCGATCCGGGCCTGCCATGCCGGAACACTGGCCGGCAGCGGCGGCGGCGTATGTGTCGCACGCCACGCGAGGCGCGGCACGGTCAGCATGAAGATCAGGCTGCCGATCGATGCGTGATAGAACAGGATGCCGTTGAACTGAGACGAGTTGTGCGGAAAGGTATCCATGTAGATCCCGATCATCAGGTTCAACAGGATCGAGATGGCGATCGACCAGTGCATGGCGATCGCGAAGCGTGTGTAGGCGGCGTGGTTGGGGTGTGACATTGCGGTCTCTCCGTTTCGGTTGGGCGTCGTGCACCGGCTCGTTCGGCGTGGTGAGCGGCCTGACGCCCCGATATACCGGAGCCGGGATGGTTTTATTCCCGCGGTGCGGATCGATCGCGATGCTTTTCGTGTGGAAGGCAATCGAAATGCCTTGAAAGGTATCGGGTGTTCTTGGCGGCATTGCATCGGCCGCAATACCCGAAACGCATGAGGGGCGGCTTGTTTCGGCGCGGCCATCACCGATGTTCGACGGCCATGCCAACGGTCGCTTTCCGTCACGGCGCCCATCCTGCCGCGACCGTGCGCGCGATCGTTGCGACGGACCCGCAGACATCGATGCCGAAACGGTAACGCCGTCAGCCTGTAACGTCCGCTCCAGACATGCTGAACAGCCGGGCGACGACCGAACGCAGCCAGCGATTGCCGGCCTCCTGGTGGTAGCGCGCGTGCCAGTGTTGCCGAACGGCAAAGCTCTCGACGGGAATGGGGCAGGGATGTACCGAAAGATCGCTGGCCTGGGCCAGCGTCTCGCCGATATGGCGCGGCAAGGTCGTGATCAGATCGGTGGTCTGCACAATGGCGCCGAGCCCCAGAAAACCGGGCAATTCAAGCACCACCTGCCGTTCAATGCGTTCCCGCACGAGCGCCTGCTCGAGCAGCGCCGTGCCCGTTCCCCCCGTGATCGCCACATGGCCTTCGGTGCGATAGGCCTTGACGCCGAGCCGCTTGTGAATACGCGGATGATGGCGATTCGCCAGGCACACCCAATCCTGCTCGTATAGCTGTTGCTGATAGATGCCGCCGCTCAGCCACGGCACGTATCCGATCGCAAGATCGGCCTCGCCCGATTCGAGCGCGCGTTCCGTGTGGCCGTCGATCCGCGCGGCTTCCAGGCGCACGCGAGGCGCTTGCGCGCGGACATAGGCGAGCAGACGCGGCAGCAGCGTCACGTGACTCGCATCGGTCATGCAGATGCGAAAACGTCTCTGCGCGGTCGCCGGATCGAAGGCGATTTCCCAGGCCGAGAAGCGCCGCAACGATTCGAGAATCTCCCGACATGGGCCGATCAGCGCATCCGCTTGCGGTGTGGGCGCCATGCCGCCGGGCGTCCGGATAAAAAGGGGATCGTGCAAATGCTCGCGCAACCGCGCGAGCCAGATGCTGACGGTCGGCTGGCTCTGACCGAGTTGCTCGGCCACGCGCGTGACGCTGCGCGTGTCGTAGAGCAGGTCGAACAACTGCAGCAGCTTGAGGTCGGGCAGATCGGTCGGAATCATCGCAGGTCAACGATATTGCGTATGGCAATGATGTCATTGTATCCATTGTATTGCGACATGATGCGGCGGCTCCTATCGTGACGTCACACGTTAAGGAGACGCACTTGAAAATTGCCATTCTGGGTGCCGGCGCGCTGGGCTGCGCGATTGGCGCGACGCTCACCGAAGGCGGCCACGAGACCTGGCTGATCGACCGCTCGCCCGAGCATGTCGATGCGATGCGGGCCCACGGCCTGCGCGTCGATGACGCAAGCGGCACGCGCCAGGTGCAAGTCCGCGCGACCACCCGGCCGGACGAAGCAGGGGTGGCCGAGGTCGTGATCGTGCTCGTCAAATCGTTCCACACCGATGCGGCGATTCGCGGCGCGCAAGCGCTGGTGGGACCGGAAACACAGGTGCTGTCACTGCAAAACGGCCTCGGTCACGAAGACATTCTTGCCGACGCCGTGGGCCGCGAACGCGTGCTCGCGGGCAAGACCTATGTGGGCGGCGTACTGCGCGGCATCGGGCATATCGAGTCGGGCGTCGTGGGCAAGCACACCATCATCGGCGAACTGGACGGACGCGTGACGGATCGCGTTCGACGTATTGCCGACGCATTCAGCCACGCGGGCCTCGACACGCAGGTCAGCGACAACATCGTCGGCACCATGTGGGACAAGCTGCTCGTGAACGTCGCGACGGGCGCGCTGACCGGCATCACGTCGCTGACTTACGGCCAGCTTTATGACGAGCCGCTGCTCAAGGCCACTTCGCTGGCGGCCGTCGCGGAAGCAATCGCGGCCGCGAAGGCGGCAGGCGTCACCCTGTCGATGACCGATCCGGAGCAGGCGTGGTCGCTTGCCGCCGAGGGCTTGCCCGCTGCGTTCAAGACGTCGATGCTGCAAAGCCTCGAAAAAGGGTCCATGACCGAAATCGACTTCATCAACGGCTCGGTCGTGCGCTGGGGCGCGCGTTACGGTGTGCCGACGCCGGTCAACGCCACGCTGGTTGCGTGCATCAAGGGCATCGAGCGCGCGATGGTCGACCGCCGGAAAGCGGAGGCGCCAGCATGAGCCAACCGAAAGCCTATCTCGAACACGTCGCCATCTTCGTGCGCGACATCCACTGGCACATCCGTTTTTTCGAGGACGTGTTCGGCATGACGATGCGCGAGGTCGACGGCACGACCGAAGCGCCGCGCCAGTACTGGACGCTCGGCGGCATGCAGTTCATTCACCAGCCGGATTTTTCGGGCCCCGAAGGAAGGCTCGGCCATCTCGGCATCATGTGCGAGGACGTCGAAGCGTCGCTCGCCGCCGCCCGACGCCACGACGTGCAGCCCATGCCGCAAGGTGCGAACTGGCTGCGTTTGCCCGATGGTCTCGCCATCGAATTCATTCAGGCGAAACCCGCGCACTGCGTGGAGCAGGCGCTCGCCATCGATCCGCGCGCGGAGGCATGACATGACCATCGTCGAAAAATACTGGGACGACGCACGCGAAGGCGACGAATGCGTGAGCCCGAACTACATCGTCACGAAGGAACGTATTCTCGCGTATGCCGATCTCACCGGCGATCACACTCCTGTGCACGTCGATGAAGCGTATGCGAACGCGAGCCACTTTGGCTGCCTCGTCGCGCATGGATTGTTTGGTCTTTCGATTGCCGATGGTCTGAAGACCCGCAGCGATTATCGCTTTGTGCCGGGCATGTCGCTGGGCTGGAGCTGGGACTTCGTTCTGCCGATCAAGGTCGATGACGTGTTGCATGTGAAGTTTCGCATCGGCGCGATGCGCCCGAGCAAGAGCCGCCCGGATTGGGGCATCGTGACGCTTCCTTCGGAGCTGATCAATCAGCACGGCGAAGTCGTGCAGCGAGGCGAGCATCGTCTGATGGTGCCGCGCCGGCCGGGAGCCGAACGATGAAACAGGCGCGTCCACTGGAAGGGATTCGTGTCGTCGACTACAGCCACTTTCTCGCGGGTCCGTATGTGGGGCGTTGCCTCGCGGCGCTGGGTGCGGAAGTGATCAAGGTCGAGCGACCCGGCAGCGGCGACGCGGGACGCCAGCACGCGACCGTGCTTGACGATCGCTCGAGCGGCTATTTTCTGCAGCTCAATATGGGCAAGCGCGGTGTCAGCGTGAACATGAAGGACCCGCGCGGAAAGGCCTTCATGGAGCGGCTCTGCGATTCGGCCGACGTATTCGTGGAGAATTACCGGCCCAGCGCGCTCGACAAACTCGGGCTCGGCTACGAAGCGCTTTCCGCGCGCAATCCAGGGCTGGTGTACTGCTCCATTTCCGCGTATGGCCACACGGGGCCGGACGCGCATCGCGCGGGTTTCGGCCTGATCGCCGAGGCCAAGAGCGGCATCATGCAGATGGTCGGCACGCCGGGAGACCGTCCACCGCTGCTGCGTATTTCGCTCGGGGATATGTACACGGGCATTCATGCGGTCGCGGCCATCAATGCGGCGCTGCTCGGCCGCGTGAAAAGCGGGCGAGGGCAGCACATCGACATGGCGCTTTACGACACGCTCGTCTCGATGCACGAATATGCGGTCCAGTGCTACACGCTTGCCGATGTGCTGCCCGAACAGACCGGGCACGACATGCCCGGCTCGACGCTGTATGGGGTGTTTCGCGCGATCGATGGCGATCTGGTGATCGCCGCGCAGGTGGACGATGCGTGGAAGCGCTTCGCGTCGCTGATCGAAGCGAGCGGCGGGCCGCGCGGCTTCGGCAGCGACGAGCGGTTTCACCATAGCGTGGGTCGTAATACTCATCGGCTGGACATTCTCGGCGTGGTCGAGCCGTGGGTCGCCGCGCGCACGGTGACGCAGATTCTCGAACTGCTCGACGGCATCGATGTGCCGTGCGCGAAGGTGCAACGTATCGACGAAGTGATCGCCGATCCGCAAATCCAGGCACGCGGCATGATCGTCGAGCAGGAGCATCCGCGTTACGGCACGCTGCGCCTGCCGAATCTGCCGTTCCGGTTTTCCGCGTGCGATACCACGATCCGCGAGGTTGCCCCCGATCTGGGGCAGCACAATAGCGAAGTCGCGCAATCGTTGGGTTTCACGCCCGCCGAGATCGATGCGATGCAAACCGACGGCGTGCTGTTCGACAAGTGAGGCGACGATGAGCGATACCTATGCGGTGATCGGCAATCCGATCGGCCATACGAAATCCCCGCTGATTCATGGTCTTTTCGCCGAAGCGACGCAACAGGCGATGCACTACACGGCTATCGAGGGGCCGTGCGAACCGGATGACGCGTTCGCGGCAACGGTGCGGACATTTATCGCGGCCGGCGGCAAGGGCATGAACATCACGGCGCCGTTCAAGCTTGCGGCATTCGACATGGCCGATGAGCGCAGCGAGCGCGCGACGCTTGCAGGCGCGGCGAATGCGTTCAAGTTCGAGGGCGGCCGGATTCTCGCAGACAACTTCGACGGCATCGGTCTGCTGCGTGATATCGAGGTGAATCTTCACACGCCGTTCGCGGGCAAGCGTGTGTTGCTGCTGGGCGCCGGCGGCGCGGCCCGCGGCGCGTTGCTTCCCTTCCTGGGCGCGCGCCCCGCACAACTGGTGGTGGCTAATCGTCATGTCGAGAAAGCGCAAGCGCTGGCATCGCAATTGGCTTCGTATGGGCCGATCACGGCGTGCGCTTACGGGGAACTCGATCGCATGGGGCGCTTCGATCTGGTGGTCAACGCGACGTCCGCGAGTCTTACCGGCGATTTGCCGCCCGTGCCGCCCGGCGTATTCAGCCCGCGTGGTACAGCCTATGAACTGGCCTATGGCAAGCACCTCACACCGTTCTTGCGACTGGCGCGCAATGCCGGGGTCGCCGGTGTAGCCGATGGTGTTGGCATGCTGGTGGAGCAGGCGGCGGAAGCCTTTGCGTGGTGGCGCGGCGTGCGCCCCGAGACGCAAGCGGTGATCGACCTGCTTACCGTTCCGCTGGATCGCGTGTGAACGTCCGCGAGCGATACGGGACTTCGATACATCTGCTGAGCGCGTTCATCAATTCGATGTGTCGACGGGTTGAATCCACGGCCGATTTCAGGCATGTGGAACGCTATGATGCTGTTTCCGATGAAACGAGTCAGCGTCAATGGTGATCGTTAGACGGAGGTGAAAGTCTGCGTCACTCAACGCACGATTCTTTCCCCGACGATCATCGACGAGGCCACCCCATGCAACTTCAAACCGGCAATCTTTTCACCACCGATGGCCAGCGCGGCAACGATGAACAAATCGACCGCCTCGTCACCGGGCAGCGTCTGAACGTAGAGCGAATCGTGTCGATGGGGCACACGAGCCCCGATGGCTTTTGGTATGACGACTCACGCGCCGAATGGGTCGTATTGCTGTCGGGCGCAGCCGTACTCGAATTCGAAGAAGGCCCGACGCGCCATGAAATGCATCCCGGAGACTACGTGCTGATCGAGCCGCATTGCCGACATCGCGTTGCATGGACGCACGAAGCAACGCAATCCGTCTGGCTTGCGATTTATTACGAACCTTGAATCAGGAAAGTTTGGGCGACACGAAATCCGGCGCGTAGCGTGCAACCACGCGCCGGATGGCGCAAATCTTCACCACACCGGAACGGCTTTTAAATACCGCCGGTATCGATGCCCAAATAGCAGGACGGCGCGCTCGTGCGCGCGCCGGTGCGCGTCGAGAATCTTATTCCTGGATCAGGAATCGATTGCGATTCTTCGCGTCCTTGATCCATGCGGGCGCGCGACCGCGGCCCGACCAGGTTGCCCCGGTCTTCGGGTCGCGATACTTTGCCTGCACGGGGGCGGCCGCTTGCTTGGCCGGTCGACCACGACGCGTACCGAAAATGTCTTTCTCGGTAATGCCGAATTCCGCAACTTTGGTGCGGATGTCGTCGACGATCGCCTGGAATTCCGCGGCACGTGCAGCTTCGGCTTTCTCGGCCAAAGCTTCCATTTGGGCTTTCAGTTCCTTGTACGTTGCCATGTATCACTCTTCAGGTTGAGTACACATATGATAGCGGTTTCAGCGGAAAGTTTTGAGGAAATTCTCTTCGACTACGAGATTTGTCATCGATAAAGCAATGCAGGACTGCTTCGAACACCTGAAAAGTGTGTCATGTATGAGAAAGCGTAGAGGATTACCCGGAAACTTTTAACGGCGGCGGCACGTCGCTTTGATCGGACGCGGCGGGATTTTTTCGTCGAGACAAGCGGACGAGACTTAATTATTCTTTACATTTTTCTGAAGTATCGGGGAATTCACCAATGAACAGAGACGATAAGCTGATGCAGGTCGCGGCCGAATTCGGCTTCAATCCGGACGAGGAAATCAGGATCGGCGGAAAGTACACGCCCATTCTGGTGGACGGGAACACGGCCTACATTGCCGGCCAGATTCCGCGGATCGGCGACGTGGTGCATTTCGTGGGCGTAGTGGGGGAATCCGTTTCGCTCGACGAAGGTCGCCGGGCCGCCGGCGTATCGGTGCTGCGTGCGCTGTCGCTGATCAGGAAGCACCGCGGCACGCTCGACGCGATAGCAACCGTGCCGCGCATCACCGTGTATGTGCGAAGCGCACCCGGCTTCACGATGCAAAGCGAAGTCGCCGACGGCGCATCCGACATGCTGTACGCGGTGCTTGGCGACGCAGGCGTTCATACGCGTACGTCGGTCGGCGTGCTGCAATTGCCCAAAGGGGCGTCGGTGGAAGTCGATTTCGTTTTCGGGCTGAAGCAGGGCGATGTCGGTATCTGACTTCAGCGGACCATGTCTCGTGAGTGTGTAGTTGCGCGAAACATTCCCATACTCGACGCACGACGCGCCTGCCGGTGAAAGCACGCGCCGGCGATACGGAAAGCAAAGCAAGCAATTGCCGCCAAGGGACTTCGACAGGCTGCTCGTCGAGGAGGATCTCGCGAAGCTTCAGGCGGCAACCGCATGCCTTCCGCGCACCGCCCGACGACCTGACAATTCCGGAAAATACCGCCCCGCCAATATCGCCCCGCATCCCCACTTTGGGAGATGTCATCGCCCAACAGTCAGCCTACGATTGACCACAGGGCATCGGGGCCGGAAGTCGTCGGAACAATCGGACAGGCTCCCCATTCCGTATCGAAATCAGCAAATGCCCATGCGGTTTACTGACACAGCGCCTGCGTACGATGGCGACAGACGTGTGCGGTGAATGCTTTACACCGCAACACGATGGCGCGTTGATGACGGAAGGCCTGCTGTCGTATTTCGGGGAATTTCAATCAATATGCTGGCACGAGACTATGCGGAACGAGAGCTTTCTCACATTCAGAGAATGGTGGCTCTCCTGGACAGCGAGACGAACGCTGACGATGTGTCGATGTCGGGTGCGGGGCGCGTGCGGCATCCGAGCTACTGGCGCGGGCGAATCGAGGAGCTGCTGTCGGCACCCGACGTGCCGCGCCACGTCAGAACGCTCAGCGAAGCGGTGCTCGCGAAGATCAACGCGATGGAAATGCGGTTTTCGACGATGAAGTAAGCACATCGTCGGATACGGCGCGGGCATGCGCTTCATCGTGTCGTCGACCGGATGGCCGGTCGCTTATTCGAGCGCCATCACGTCGAGCAGCGCCGCACGAAACGCGGCCATCTCCGCGCCGGTGCCGATCGACACGCGAAGATACGCCGGCGGGCCGGACTCCCGAATCAGGACCCCGTGACGCAGGAGGCCGCTCCAGATCCGGTGCCGATCCGCAAACTCGCCGAACATCACGAAGTTGGCATCGGAATCGGCCACCGTGAGGCCCAGGCCACGCAGCCAGTCGACGGTCGAATCGCGCTCGGCCTTGATCGCCTCGACTTGCGACAGCATCTCGTCGCGCGCGACCAGCGCCGCACAGGCCGCCGCCTGGGTGAACGCGGACAGGTGGTAGGGCAATCGAACCCGCTTCAGACCTTCGACGATCGCAGGCGCACACGCGCAATACCCGACGCGGCCGCCCGCGAACTTGAACGCCTTGCTCAGCGTGCGGGTGACGATGAGCCGGGGATGCTCCGGCAGCAGCGTCACCGCGCTGGGGACGCCGTGACGCCGGAATTCCGCATAGGCCTCGTCGACGACCACCACGCCCGGCGCGACGTCGAGTATCGCGCGGATATCGTCGACCGGCAGCGCGGTGCCGGTCGGGTTGTTCGGCGACGTCAGCAGGATGACGCTCGGCTGGTGCTCGCGGATGCTGTCGAGGGCCTGATCCAGATCCAGCGCGAAATCCCGGGTGCGCGGCAAGGTATGCAGGCGCGTGAAAGTCGTGCGGCAGTATTCGTCATACATGGGATACGCGGGCGTAAAGGCCAGCGCCGATCTCCCGGGGCCGCCGAATGCCTGCAGGATCTGCTGGATCACTTCATTCGAGCCGTTGGCCGCCCAGACGCTCGATGCGTCGACCGCCACGCCGGTGTCGTGCATCAGATACGCCGCCAGATGCGCGCGCAGCTCGGCAAAGTCGCGGTCGGGATAGCGGTTCGCCGCGCGCGCGGCGTCGGCCACCGCGGTCGCGATGCGCTCGACGAGCGCGGGCGACGGCGGATAGGGGTTCTCGTTGACGTTCAGGCAGACCGGCACAGCGAGTTGCGGCGCCCCGTACGCGTGCCGCAACTTGAGATCCTCGCGAAGCGGTAAATCCGACAAGGCGATGTCTTTCCAGGGCTGTTGCATTGAAAACACTCCATACGGGTTCGATTGATCGGCGCGGTCCGCTTTCAAGGCGGCAAAAAACAAAAAAGGCGCCGGAGGCGCCTTGGTTGTCGTCTTGATCGGGCATTCACCCGATGCAATTGCTAGATGCGAAACGAGCCACGGCGCAACAGCGTGCGTCCGTGGTGATGGTGCAGCGAGAGCGTGGTGTTTCGAATCGTCATGCGCTGCATCATGGCATACCGTGATCCGGATGAAAAGCGGCCGGCACCGTGCGGGCCGGAATAACGGCCATTACGTCTGACGATAGACGGTAACAAACGTGGTATTTCGATCAAACGCGAACGAGTGATTTAAACGCGGGCGCCGATTGACTAAGATGCGCAGAAGACGTTCGACAAAAACGCACGGCGCGGGGTGGCCAGATGCAAATGAACGGGTTGATTCCATCCGCATGGATCGATGACGTCTACGCTGCGGCGCTGGGCGATCAGCGATGGGAAACGGTGTTGGACGGGCTGCGATCGTGCGTCGGCGTGCGCATGGTCACGCTGCTGTCATTCGACGATGCGGCGCGGGTGCCGGCGATCGAGCAGGCGGCGGGTGACGACGCGTCATGGGTCGCCGCGTGTTATCACACCTACAACACCGAGTTCTATCGGTACGACCCGGTCGTGCCGGTCGCCGCCGACTGGCCGGCGGGCCGCTGGTTCGAGGACGTCAAGCACCTGTCCGCGCACCAGCGCGCGCACAGCGCGTTCTATCAGGAATTCCTTCACCCTTTCGGGCTCGGCAGCATTTCGGGCCTGTACATCCATCGCAGCGAGGGCTCGGGCGCATTCCTCAGCGTCCAGGGCGGCCTCGAATCGCAGGGGCTGTCCGACGATCAGCGCCACGCGATCGAAAACATGGGGATGCACATCAGCCGTGCGCTGCAGATCCAGGCGCGGATCGGCGAGCTCGAGGCGCGCGTGGCCGCCGCCGAATCGGCGCTCGATGCGCTTCCGGTGCCGGTCTTCCTGCTCGGCGCGCAGCGTGAGTTGCGCTACACAAATCGCGCGGCCGATCAGCTGATCGCGGCGGAACCGGCGCTGCGGGTCGTGAACGGGCGATTCGCGCCGGAAGGCTGCGTCGACGATGCGCAATGGCGGCACGCGTACGCGCGCGGCGGGCTGTTGCTACGGCGCACAACGGGCGAACCGTTGCCGCTGGCGCTGATGCCGGTGCCCGAGCAGTCGCGGCTGATGCGCGAGCGGCCGGGCGTCGCGACGCTGATGACGGCCGCCGACCTGCGTTCGCCGTCGGCCCGTGCGCAGCGGCTGCGCGTGTTTTACGGGCTGTCGTCGGCCGAGGCTGATCTTGCGGTGCTGCTGTGTTGCGACGGGTTGTCGCCGCAGGAATGCGCCGGGTTGCGCGGCGTGTCGATCGGCACGATCCGCACGCAGATCAAGTCGATCTATGCGAAGACGGCGGTGGGGCGGGCGGCGCAGTTGACGTCGCTGGTTATGCAGACGTGAGGGGGCGGGGTGGGGCAAGCGTGGGCGTAGGGGGCCAGGGTATCGGCAACGGCGTGCGCAGAAAATCGGCGACTTACGTCTAGTCGCGCCACCGGTGCTGGGGCGGTGCGTCGGAGGTCGTGCGATTGGCTTACTGCGGCGCCAACGTAGTGGCATTTCGTTGTACTCAGGTGACTGCAGCTGACCCAAAGCGGACGTCCATTCGGCAACGCTGACAGGCTATTCGCTCAGCGCTAAAAACCCTGGGCATTCAGCTATGCTCTGCACACCATGCCTCAGAAGGCGCACCGTATCTTCCGCGCTAAGGGCGGCAATCTCGCCAACCCTTTCCCCTTCGGGGGCAAACAATACGGCCCAAAAACAAAGTTGACGTAGCAACGTGACGAAACCGAGTTCGAGCGGGACGAATGCCGCTTCGTCGTGGTGTGTCTGGCTCCAAGATGCGTAACTGCTCAAGGCAGCGCCGGTCATCCAGGCATACTCCAGGCTTGCAGACCTTTCACTTGCTGGCAACCGGCTCCGAATGAAGTCGGTGACTGGATAAATATGAAATTCGACGCCATCAAGGCCTGGAAATGCATAGCGATTGGGTGCGTCAACCTCCACGACCTCATCGCCCCAGGATCTTGTCTCGGGAGGCAATTGTCGTAGCGTCGATTCCCGTTCGCTTTTATGAAGAACAATACCTAGATTTGCGTTCATGACGTGTCAGGTTTAGCCCATGGAAGTTGTGCAGGATAGGTCTTTCCGCTCCCCTGCGACCTCCGTGGTGTCGACGACCGCTCTTGGCCCACAAGTGCCCGCTCGTCGGGCCGCTACACACCAAAGAGCGCCAGCCCTGCCAGTACGACGCCGATCGCGGCAGCACCCATCGACAGGTGTTGCATCCATTTCCGCCGCGTGAGGATCGTGATCGCAGCAAGTGCGATCGAGATCTGGATGATGGTAGTGGCCTGCGCCCAACGATGATGCCGGTGTAGCCGCTCCTCGCTTGCAGCATTGCTCTTCACAACCTCTTGCTCGAGCGCTTCGGCGCGCTTGCGGATCGGCTCCTTCTCTTCGCGATACCGCGCCGCGTCTGCTTCGAAACGCTTTCTTTGCGGCAATGCTTCCTGGCTCAACGCTGCACCGAGCTCGGCTAGATTCTGCTTCTCGCCCTTTGCCTGGTAATAGGCCCACAGGTTAGCCGCCTCGGTTTTCTGGATCGCGGCCTCGTTCTTGTGCAGCAACGCGAAATTCTCTTCCGCACCGCTCTGGTATGCGGAAATCGCGCCGACACAGGCGAGGACAGCAGTCATCACGGCGATGCGCGCCGCTCCGTGGCTTTCTTCATGCGCCGCGGGGTGCTCTACTGCATGATCGTGCGGGCCGTGAACTTCGAAATCTTCTGGCATGACAAGAACGTTCACATGAGTTGAAGGGCTTGTACGCGGTTCCCACGCACGTGAGGAGCGTGTAGCAAAAGTGGTAGCGCTATCGCTGGGTCGCAGCTCGGTTGGGGCAGTCCGTCCGTGCGAAAGTGTGAACGAACGCACCATGGTGTGCGGACCTCACGCTGTTTGAACGCCGACTCCCGCCAAAAGGGCGACGGTTCGACATTGTGCATGAATTGCCACTTCCCCAGTATGAGTCGACAGCAGTCGACCCGCAGCGGACAATTCCACCGCCCAACTTCGGTCACTCCGACACCAAGAAATTTTGCTGCATCCGGAGAGGCAAGCCATCTGATTGTTGATCTACCTAAAGGCTCAACTCGAGTGCTTCATCATTTTTGGCCGCCAGGAGAAGGAAGTCACGGACTGCTTCTAACTGCGAGATAAGGGTCGCTCGACGCGTCTCCAGAACATGGACGTCCCCTTGTGGGGTCCATCTGTAGACGAAGCTAATAGTCTCGTCTTCCCGCTCCACAAGTTCGCAAATTTGATGTGCCAGCTCACATGCGATTTGGCCAAGTATCGCGGGCTCGGCCACTTCCTCTTCGAACTGATCGAACATTGTCCCGAGCAAGGTGTTTGCCCTTTGCCAGAATTTTGAAACGAACAACCATTCCGAAGCGACCCCATCCAGGACAAAAACAGGCTCCTCAATACAACCAGCGACAAAGAAGCGGGAACTCCTGGCGTTCATAGCAACGTTCGAGTGGACTATCGACATCCAATTGTCGGTGATCTGGGCTGCAGCGTCGAGCGACTGCTCGTGGCCCGGAGCCGCCGTTGGAGTTCCGAGCCAAGCCGGTTACATCGACTTGGTCGAAAGTCCGACAAGCATGGTGCCAGCCGTGCGCCCTACGCGAACATGCGACTTATGCGGTATGAGTCCGGGCGGCGACATCACGGGGTGTTGTCGGCAATGCGTAGAGCGGTCGCAGTTACTTGGTCACGCTGAGTCGCAACACCGTGGCGCCAGTCGCACGTACTCTGGCGCCCTACGGCGGGGTAGGCGTAGGCGCCAGCCGGTACCCGGATTCTGTGTGTTCCTTCCTGGTCGTGACGTGCGCGGCGGTGCATGGCCGGCATGCGCTCCTCACATCGTGCCGACCGGTCGCAATTGTGATCAGTCATCCTACGACAACGGAAAGCGAAGCGAAAGTTTGTTTTCCGGTTCCGATGGAAGTGGCCGGTCGGTCGCCCGGCTTGAACACAAACCCCTTCCCAGAAAACGTTTCGCCCAAACTCGCCTAAACAGAGAAAACGATTCCCTGAAATGCACCCCAACCCCGCCACGACAGCCGCTCTACGGGTATGCACCAAGTGAGTTAAACGATTAACCGACGTACATTCGCGTCAACACGTCATACGACGTATGACTCTGCGGTCAGCGAGCACGGCGCCGAAGAATGCGCATGCCGGCGGATCGCCGCGCAACAACGAGCACAACCATCAAGGAGACTGACGATGAAGCACCGATTCAACCGCTCCCGTATCGCCCTGGCCGTCGCGCTGATGGCCGGCTTCGCGATGTCTGCGCAGGCGCGCGTGTTCCGCTCGGCGGACGTGCACGGCGACAACTTCCCGACCAACATGGCCGTGAAGTTCATGGGCGACGAGCTGTCGAAGCAGACGGGCGGCAAGGATTCGATCAAGGTGTTCGGCAACAGCGCGCTCGGCTCGGAGAAGGACACGGTCGACCAGGTGCGGATCGGCGCGATCGACATGGCACGCGTGAACGGCGCGTCGTTCAACGAGATCGTGCCGGAATCGCTGATCC
The DNA here is from genome assembly GCF_002223325.1 of Burkholderia sp. AU15512. NCBI lineage: Bacteria > Pseudomonadati > Pseudomonadota > Betaproteobacteria > Burkholderiales > Burkholderiaceae > Burkholderia > Burkholderia sp. AU15512. Next base: position 871,416 of record NZ_NKEX01000008.1, on the reverse strand, counting down.
CGTCGTTCCCGTTCCTGTTCCGCGACGTCGATCATTTCCGCAAGGCGATGTACGGCCCGGCCGGCCAGAAGATCCTCGACGCGTTCACCGCGAAGGGGATGATCGCGCTGACGTTCTACGAGAGCGGCGCGCGCTCGATCTACGCGAAGCGCCCGGTGCGCTCGCCGGCGGACATGAAGGGGCTGAAGGTGCGCGTGCAACCGTCGGACCTGATGGTCGACGAGATCAAGGCGATGGGCGGCACGCCGACGCCGATGCCGTTCGCCGAGGTGTACACGGGCCTGAAGACGGGCCTCGTCGACGCAGCCGAAAACAACCTGCCGTCGTACGAGGAAACCAAGCACTACGAAGTGGCGCCCGACTACTCGGAGACGCAGCACGCGATGACGCCGGAAGTGCTGGTGTTCTCGAAGAAGGTTTGGGACACGCTGTCGCCGCAGGAGCAGGCGGCGATCAGGAAGGCGGCGGCCGATTCGGTGCCGTATTACCAGAAGCTTTGGACGGCACGCGAAGCGTCCGCGCAGCAGCTGGTGACGAAGGGCGGCGCGAAGATCCTGCCGGCCGCGCAGATCGACCGCGCGGCGTTCGTGAAGGCGATGCAGCCGCTGTGGACGAAGTATGAAAAGACGCCGCAGATGAAGCAGATCGTCGACGAGATCGAGGCCACCAAGTGACACGTCGCACTTCCCTGAACGGCGCAACCGCCTCGGGCAGCGGGGCCGCCGCCCCGGACGGCGCAACAGCGCCACGCCCGCATGCCGCGCCGCTGTTGCGCTGCGTGAACGACGTGCTGTTCCGCGTGCTGGCCGTGATCGCGTCGGCGTGTCTCGCGGTGCTGACGGTGCTGGTGTTCTACGCGGTCGTGATGCGCTACGTGTTCGAGAACGCGCCCGATTTCGTGGAGCCGATCGCGCTGCTGCTCGTGATCGTGATCGCGATGTTCGGGGCGGCGATGAAGGTGCGCGACGGTGGCCATATCGGCCTCGATTCGCTCGTGCGCCGGCTGTCGCCGAAGGCGCGCACGGTCGTCATCGCGATCCAGCACCTGAGCCTGATCGCGTTCGCGATCATGATCATGATCGGCTGCGGCAGCATGGCCGCCGAGACGATGGGCGACCGCATCCCGATCATCGGGCTGCCCGAAGGCGTGCGCTACCTGATCGCGATGCCCGCGGCGATCGCCATCATCCTCTTCTCGCTCGAGCACCTGCTCGCGCTTCGTCGTTCTACGCCGGGACAATAACGCCATGGAACTCGCGATCCTGTCCGTCAGCTTTCTGATTTTCCTCGTGCTGGGCGTGCCCGTGTCGTTCGCGCTCGGCATCGCCTGCGTGCTGACCTATCTGGTCGAAGGCTTGCCGATCGCGACCGCGATGCAGGCCATGATCTCGGGAATGAATGCGTTCTCGTTTCTCGCGGTGCCGTTCTTCATCTTCTCCGGCGAACTGATGCTGCATGGCGGCATCGCGGACCGGATCCTGCGCTTCGCGCAGGCGACGGTCGGCCACTTCCGCGGCGGCCTCGGGATGGCGAACGTCGTCGCCTGTACGCTGTTCGGCGGCGTGTCGGGCTCGCCGACCGCCGATACGTCGGCGATGGGCGGCGTGGTGATTCCGCTGATGAAGCGCGAAGGCTACAGCGCCGCGTACGCGGTGAACGTGACGACGCATGCGTCGCTCGCCGGCGCGCTGATGCCGACGTCGACCAACATGATCATCTACGCGTTCGCCGCGCAGGGCATCACCGGGATGCTGCACGGCCAGCCGGTGAGCGGCGTGTCGATCGGCGACCTGCTGTTCTCGGGGCTGCTGCCGGTGTTGTGGGTGATGGGCTTCGTGCTGGCCGCCGCATACTGGCAGGCCGTGCGTCACGGCTATCCGCGCCGTGAAGACGGTTCGTCCGCGCTGCCCGCGTTCCCCGGCTGGTATGCGGTGCTGCGCAGCTTCGTCGGCGCGGTGCCCGGGCTGATGGTGATCGCGATCATCCTCGTGTGCGTCGCGAAGGGGATTGCCACCGCGACCGAAGCGGCCGCGATCGCCGTCGTGTACTCGCTCGTGCTGACCGCGGTGGTCTACCGGACGCTGACGGCGGAGAAGCTGCGTCGCGCGCTGTCGCATGCGGCGCGCACGACGGGCGTCGTGCTGCTGCTGATCGCGGTGTCCAACATGCTGCGCTTCCAGATGTCGTACCTGGAGATCCCGGATGCGATCGAAGGGCTGCTGAAGCAGTCGACCGCCGCGCCGTGGCTGATGCTGCTGTACATCAACATCATCCAGGTGTTCCTCGGCACGTTCGTCGACATGGCCGCGCACATCCTGATCACGACGCCGCTGTTCCTGCCGATCGCGATGGCGTGCGGCGTCGGGCCGGTGCAGTTCGGGATCATGCTGCTGCTGAACTGCTCGCTCGGCCTCGTGCATCCGCCGATCGGCTCGGTGCAGTTCGTCGGCTGCGCGATCGGCAACGTGTCGATCGGCGAGACCACGAAGATGGCGTGGCCGTACTACCTCGCGATCTTCAGTGCGATCAACATCGTCACGTACCTGCCGTTCTTCTCGACGTGGCTGCCGAGCCTGATCAGCGGGCACGCGGTGTTCTGATTTTCGAATCGCGTGCTTCGCCCGACGCGGCGCCGGACGACCGAGGTTGTCCGGCGCCGCGGTCGTTTCTGCGGTGGCCTTTCAAGGCACCGGAACGCACATCGACGCTCAATCCTGCCGCGCCTCCGGCTCGCCGTTGCTGCCCGCCGACCGGTCGTCGCGCCAATCCGCCAGCTCGCGCCACAGCGCCGGGCGCGCATGATCGCGCGGCGGCAGCTGGATCACGTACGCCACCCCTCGCACGTTGACCACGACCCCCGAGTCGGGCAGCGTGGCCGGGATGCCGGCGAACGTCGGTTCGTCATCCGGTTCGGAATCGGTACCCGGGCCGGGCGGATGTCGAAGGATCATGCGAATTCTCCGTGGCGCCGCTTGACGGCGCATCAATAGCGGACACGCCCGATCAGACCCAGCGGGTCGACGGCGTGCTGGACGGCGGCAGCGACTTGCCGTTGAGCGGCCGGCACATGCTTGCGGTAGTACGCGACGTTGACCGGCCCGACGCCATGCTCGGCGCTGAAGCAGCCGCCGGCCCGCACGACGCGGTCGTACAGCGCGCCGCGCAGCGCCACCTGCTGCAGCGGCCCGTAGCGCTCCGCGCAGGCGTGCGGGATCGACACGACGAGATGGCAGCCGCCGTCGCCGAAATGCCCGAACGTGTGACAGCGCAGCGACGGGTGCGCGGTCGCGATCCACTGCTCGGCGTCGGCAACGAACGCGGCCAGCGCACCGCGCGGAAACGACACGTCGAACGACAGCGGGATGCCGTCCTGCGCCACCGCGGCAGGCAGTGCGTCGCGGATCCGCCAGAACCGTTCGGCCGGCGCGCAGGCCGCGTCGAGCACCACGTGTTCGCCCGCGAGCGCGTCGAGTGTCGCGATCGTGCGTTCCTCGAGCAGCGCATCGAGCCCCGGCATGCCGGTCGCGATCTCGACGAGCGCATAGCACGCGGCAGCGTCGGCTTCGAACGGAATGCGTGCCGCCGGAAACGCGGTAGCGACACAGCCGACGGCGGCAGCCGACATGAATTCGAATGCCGACAGCATCTCGCCGAATGCACGCTCGAACGCGAGCAGGCCGGCGAGCGCCGCGTCGTACGACGCGAACGCGACGAACGCCGCGCACGACGATCGTTCTACAGGCGCGAGCGCGAACGACACGGCCGTCACGAGCCCGTTGGCGCCGTTCGCACCGATGAAGCACTGCGTGACGTCGAAGCCCGCGTTGCGCTTGCGTAGCGGCGCAAGCGCGTCGATCACGGTGCCCGCCGCGTCGGCGAGCACAACTTCGACGCCGAGTACGTTGCGGCGCACGTCGCCGTACTTGATCAGGCGGCTGCCGCCCGCGTTCGCGCCGACGAGGCCGCCGGCCGTGGGATCGCTGCCGAGATCGATCGGCAGGCAGAGGCCGGCTTCGGCCGCCACGCGGTTGATGTCGGACAGCCGCACGCCGGCCTCGACCGTGATGCTGCGATTCGCCGCGTCGAACGCACGTACCGCGCGCATCCGGTCGAACGACACCACGCATTGCGTACCGCTGCGATCGGGCACGGCGGCGCCGACGAGCCCGGTGCGCGCACCCTGCGCGATCAACGCGATGCGGTGCGCGACGGCGACTCGGGCGAGCGCGCTCGTGTCGGCGGTCGAGCCCGGCCGTGCGACGCCGAGCGCGATACCGCCGTGGAGCGTCACGTCCGTTACATACGATGAACACTCGTCGGAAGATGCCCCGTCGAGCCAGCCGTCACCGAGCGTCGCGGCGAGCGCGTGCCGCTGCGCGGCGCGGTCGGGCAGCGCGCTCATCGTCAGCCGGCCCGCACGAGCTGCTTGCGCAGCCGGCCGCGCACGACGACCAGCGCGATCAGCGGCACGACGCCGCCCCACAGCGGGCTGTGGCGCATCGCGATCGACACCGCGAGCGCGACGACGGTCACTGCGAGCAGCACGATCGACAGCGAGCGTGCGCGTGCATGGTCGACGAACGTGCCGTCGACGAACCCGCCGTCCGACCACGCGGTATGCACGATGCCGACGACCAGCACGCAGACGAGCATCGCGGCCGGCCCGAGCTCCTCGCCCCACAAACGGCTACCTGTCGGCGACACGAGCGCGAGCACCGCGCCGATCACGAGGAACAGGTCGACGCCGATCGCGATGCTGTTGCGGTCCGCGCGGCGGATCAGCCACGCACCATGCACGAGCGCGAGCACGCCGCCGATCAGGAACGCATGCGTCCAGCGCACGTCCGGCTGCTCGGGGCCGAGCCGGCCGTAGAACAGGAACACGATCGCCGGCAGGAAGTTGCTCGCGTGCAGCAGGTAGTCGGTGATGGGATTGCTCGATTTCATCGGGGGATTCTCCTTCGTCGAAACATCGAAACAGTGAAACAGCGGGCGACGCGTCACGCGTCGTGCCAGCGGAACAGCCGCGCGGCGGCGAACAGGAACAGCGCGGTGCTCGCGGTCATGCCGAGCAGTTGCGGCGCGAGCTGCGCATACGGGGCGCCGTCGACCAGCGCGCCGCGCAGCGCGACCGCGAACTGGTTGGTCGGTAGGAACGCGAGCACCGCCTTCAGCCAGGCCGGCGCGTCGTGCATCGGGATCGTCAGGTCGCTGAAAAACAGCAGCGGGTAGTAGGTGACGTTGCACGCGAGTTCGGCGGCAGCCAGCGATTTGGCGCGGCTCGCGAGCAGTACGCCGATGCTGAGCACCATCGCCGCGCCGAGCAGCACGATCGGCAGCGCGCGCAGCCCGTCCGGCGTCGCGATCGGCAGTGCGATGCCGAACGCGACGCGCGCGACGGTCAGCAGCACGAGCGCCGACAGCGCCATCATGATCATCCGCGCGACGATCAGCGCGGCGAGGAACACGCCACGCGAGACCGGGAAGCACACGTACAGCTTGAACGTATTGCGTTCGCGCAGCGACGCGATCGCGGTCGTCGTCGAGTTGAGGCCGATCGCCATGAACGCCATCACGAGAATGCCGGTCGCGAAGAACGCGCCATAGTCGAACGGGCGGCGCGCGGGTGCCGCGTTCTCGAAGCGCGCCTGCGCGGCGGGCAGCCCGAGCCGCTGCGCGGCGCAGCGCGCGAGCGCGATCTCGACGACGCGCGATGCGGCCTTGACCGCGAGCGAGCCGTTGAAGTCGTAGCGGATCGTGGCCGGCGTGCGCTCGTCGTGGCCGAGCACGACGGTCACGCGGTCGGCCGCCGCGCCGCGGCCGTCGAAGGTCGCCTTCACCGTGTCGCTGTGTGTGAGGCTGTCGACGATCTGCGCTTCGCAGGCGCGGCTGTACGGGGTCGCGCCGCCGGGGACGACGAACGCGATGTCCGCGGTGCCGAGCGAACCCGAGCCGCCGAACGCGAACAGCATCACGCTCAGCAGGAACACCGGGAACACGAGTGTCCAGAACAGCGACGAGCGGCTGCGCAGATAGCCGAGCAGCTCGTTGCGCACGAGAATCAGGAACACCTTAGTCATGGATGGGGCCCTCGGTACAGAGGCGCAGCAGGTCGCCCGGCGTGCTCGGCGCGAGCGCGAGGTGCTGGATGCCCTGTTCGCCGACGATGCGGTGCACGTTCGGATGCAGCGTCGCATCGCCGAACACCTCGACGACATGCGCGGCCGACACGCGCACGCCGGTCACGCCCGGCAGCGCCGCGAGCCGCTTGCGTAGCGCGCGTGCGTCGGCTTCGTCGCGGCAGTGCAGGACCGCGCGCGCCTCGCCGACGAGCTCGGCGCGCAGCGTGTCCCTGTCGCCCTGGTAGCGCACGCCGCCGTCGCGCACCCACACGAGATCGTCGACGACGGCCAGCTCTTCCTCGGCGTGGCAGATCATCGCGACGCTCGTGCCGCGTGCACGGTGGCGCAGCAGGTCGATCACGACGCCCGCGTAACGACGGTCGAGGCCCGTGAACGGTTCATCGAGCACGGCCAGCTCGGGCCGGTGCGCGAGCGCGACGTAGAGATCGATGCGCTGGCGCTGCCCCTTCGACAGCGCGCGGCACGGCTTGTCGAGGAGTTCGGCGATGCCGAGCGCATCCGTGACCGCGGCGTCCGCACGCACGTACATCGCGCGGTGTAGCGCGACGATCTCCGACACGCGGAGATGGTCGGGATACTCGACCTTCTGCAATTGCGCGCCGATGCGCCGCAACGACGGCGTATCGCGCATGAAGCGCGCGGCCGGCACGTCGAGCACGCGCACGTCGGTGCCGCCGCGCCGGAAGCCGAGCAGCGTTTCGAGCAGCGTGGTCTTGCCGGAGCCGTTCGGCCCGACGATCGCGGTGATTGCACCGAGCCGGAATCGCACATGCCGTGCGGAGAAATGAAAATCGCCGGCCGCGACGTCGATCGCGCGCGCGCCGAGCGCAGCACCCGGCGAGTGCGCATCGGGCAGCGGCTGCGTGCCGGCACGCAGCGGCCGGTCGAACGCGGTGTGCGGGCCGAACAGCGCGCGCACGGAGGCGAGGAACGAATCGCTCATCGTCGGCTTCCTGTCAGTCGAACAGCATGACCTGCGTGTCGCGCGCGCCCCGGTACGGGTTGCGGCCGTGCGCGACCAGCATGTTGTCGACGACGAGCACGTCGCCGGCCTGCCACGGGAACGCGCGCTCCTCGTCGTCGAACGCGTCGTAGATCGCGACGAGATCGTCGAACGGCATCGGCGACCCGTCGCCATAGCGGATCTCGTACGGGAACGCCGCGCGCCCGGCGTACATGCGCTGCAGGTAGCGGTAGCTGAGCTCGCCCATCGAGCGCGGGTTCGGGTGCTGCGCGCTCGCCTGGTTGAACCACACGGTTTCGCCGGTGCGCGGATGCGTGCGCAGCGCGCTGCCGACGTGCGACACCGTCACGCTGCCGTCGTCGAGCCAGCGGCAGCCGACGCCGCGCTCCGCGCACAGCCGCTCGACCTCGTCGCGCTCGGTCGTGCCGAACGCGTCGTCCCACGGCCGGTGGTATTCGGCGAACGGCATGCCCGGATGGGCGGCGAGGCTGTCCGCGCGCGCGCCGGGCGCCGCGAAATTGCGCAGGTACATCACGCCGCGTTCGGCGAACCGTTCGCGCAGTGCGGCCGGCACGCGCGCCGTCACGCGGCGCATGTCGCAGATCGGCGTCTCGCCGCCCGCGTCGGCCGGCTGCCGGCAATAGAACGCGACGAGGCGCGGAAACGCGGGCATGTAGGCCATCTCCTGGTGCAGCCCGATCTTGAACGGCGGCGGCATGCGGGTCGACTCGTACACCTGGCCGTCGATCTGCTTGCGCGGCGCGGCGCCGGCCGTATAGCCGTTCGCGTGCGGTGGATACAGCGCACCGAGCTGGCCGAACGCGGCGGTGTCGGGCACCGCGAAGCCGCGCCACAGCAGCGCGCCGCACGCGTCGAGCAGCGTGTCGATCGTGTCGAGCCGCGAGCGGTACCACGCGACGAACATCTCCGGCGAGGTCGCGAGTTCGGCGCTGCGCGGCGTCACGCACAGCGGCAGCGTCGCGCCGGGCGCGACCGCCGCGCAGTGCACGTCGTCGGCACCGAGCCGCACGGCGGCGTGCGCGGCGAGGAAGGCGAGGTCGGTCATCACTCAGGCCAGCGCCGGTTTCTTCAGCAGGATCTCGAAGCCGAGCGCGCCGAGCCCGGCGCTCGGGCTGTAGATCGACGCGACTGCCGCGAGACCGGCTTCGGCGACGAGCGCATGCGCTTCGTCGAGCGTGATCTTTTCCTCGACGTGGGTCGGCGGATAGTCGGCGGCGGCGCGCATCTCGGTGAAGCGGTCGAGCAGGTGCTGCGGCGCGTCGCGGCGCATGTCGTGCACGAGCGCGATGCCGCCCGGTTCCAGCACGCGATACATCTCGGTGAGGCTCAATGCCTTGTCCGGCAGGTGGTGCAGCGTCGCGCGGCCGACGGCCATCGTCAGCGTGCCGTCGTCGAACGGGAGTGCCAGCGCATCGCCGACGCGCATCTCGATCGTGTCGTCGAGATCGAGTTCGTGGATGCGCGGGCGGCCTTCGTCGAGCATCGCCGGATCGAGGTCGATGCCGACGTAGCGCCAGCCGCGCATCGCCGGGTCGGTCGCGAGCCGCACCGGCACGACGCCGGTGGCCGTGCCGATGTCGGCGATCACGCCGGGCGTCATTCCGCGGGCGAGCTGGCGGATGCGGCTGATGAACAGCAGGTCCCACGGTTCGAGCGTTTCGGTGGCGAAGCGATCGTAGTCGTTCGCCGGGCGCAGGTTCTTGAGCAGCATGACGGTCCTTTTGCGGAGTGCGGAGGGATGAGGGTTCACAGCCAGCCGACCGGCACGGCGGCCAGCAGCCGTCGCGCGGTCGCGCTGTTGACGCCGAAAGACGGGCGGCGACGCCGCTCGACCGCATGCGCGGCCATCGCCGCGATGCGCGCGCCGAGCCCGACGCCGACGCCCCATGACGGCGCGGCGACACCGAGTTCGAGCAGCGTCGCGGCCGTCAGGAAATCGATGTTCGGGCGCAACGCGCGGCGGGCGTCGGCTTGCGCGCAGCACGCGTCGAACAGCGTCATGTAGGCGCCATCGAAGCCTTGCGCCGCGAACCGCGCGCGCATGTGCGGCGGACGCGGATCCGCGACGAACAGCGGATGGCCGAAGCCGTACAGCGTGCGTTTCGCGTCGAGCGTGGCGTCGATCGCCGCGCGCCCGGTTGCGTCGAGCGCGGCAGGCGGTGCGCCGGTGCCGCCCGGCACCGACTGCACGAGCGCGGCGAGCCACTGCATCGCTTCGAGCGCCGCGCCGACGTGCGACGGCCCGCTCGCGAGGAAACCGGACGCGATCGCCTGCGTGAGCGTGACGCCGGTGCCGATCGCGATCCGCGGCGCGAGCACGGTCGGCGTGATGTAGCCGAAGCCGGCGTGCCACGCGACGAGCAGCATGTCCATCGCCGCTTGAGCCGCTGCGTCGTTGCGCGTCGCGCCGGTCAGCATGAGCATGCGTTGGGCTTGTGTCGTCGCACCGTCCAAAGATCCACAGGCTGCTTCATGGCGTGCGGCGAACGGGCGGCCTTCGATCGCCGCGTGCAGCAGGAACGGCGCGGCGGCCGCGCACAGCAGCATCGTGTCGAGATCGGCGTCGTCCGGCGCGTCGCCATGCATGCGGGCCGTCACGTCGTCGAAGCCGCGCAGCAGGCCGGACGCCGTGGCAAACACCGGCGCGACACCCGCCGCGCCGAGATCCGCGGCGACGGATTGCGCGGCACTCCCGGGTGCCAGTGCATCGGCGAACGCCGCGAGCCGCGTGCCGATTGCCGCTTCGTGTGCGCGATGCGCGGCGCTGCCGGGCGCGACGTCGAACCACAGGTGCGCGAGCGCGCCTTCGAACGTCGTCCCGCCGATCAGCGCGTTCAGGTCGAGATCGCGCACGCGCAGCGCTTCAGGTTCGAGCGTCGCGCCGTCGATGTCGGTGCCGCGATGGCGCGTCGCGGGGCGGCCGAGCAGGTTGCGTGGCGCTTCGCCCGCCGAGGTGGTTGCGGCAGTCGAAGCGGTCGTACCGGAATCGAGCGTCGTCTCCATGTCATTCCACCTGCGCGAGTTCGTCGCTGCTGACGCTGATCGCCGCATGCGCCATCGCAGCGATCACGGCTGCGTGCTGGTCCACCACGGGCAGCACGTTCGCGAAGTAATAGCGCGCGCTTTTCAGCTTGCCGCGATAGAACGCGAGTTCGGCCGGCGTGTCGGCGGTGTCCGGCGCGTCGAGCCGGCGCGCGGCGATCGTCGCCGATTCGAGCAGCACCCACGCCGACGTGACGACGCCGAACATCTCGAGAAAGCGCGTGTAGAACTGGCTGCTGCGGTGCGTGTGACCGTCCTGCACGTCGCGCGCGATGTCGTCGAGCGCGGTGGCGATCCGGTCGGCGCCCGTGCGCAGCGTATCGAACAGCGGGCGCAGCTCCGCATGCGTGCCGGTGTGATGCTGGCGCGCGAGGAACACGTCGAGTTCGTCGCGGTAGTACTGGATCAGCCGCGAATGGCGGCCGAAGCCGAGCTTGTCGCGCACGAGGTCCTGTGCCTGGATGTAGTTCGTGCCTTCCCAGATCGACAGGATCTTCACGTCGCGCGCGTTCTGTTCGACGGGGCTCGCATCGGTATAGCCGAGCCCGCCGTGCACCTGGATCGCGGTTTCGCAGATCCGCCATGCCTGGTCGGAGATGAACGCCTTGCAGATCGGCGTCAGCAGCAGCTGCAGCTTGCGGTGGCGCTCGATCTCGGCCGGGTCGGCGTCGGGCGTCGCTTCGAGCATCGCCGCGCGCGTGGCGGTCGCGGCGAGCTTGCCGAGCAGGCCGCGGCAGCCGTCGACGCGGCTCTTCATGTCGACCAGCATGCGCTGCACGTCCGCGTGCTCGACGATCGCCACGCGCGCCGCGTGGGTGTTCGACGCGCGTTCGATCGGCCGGCCCTGCAGCCGGCGGCCCGCATACTCGACCGCATGCAGGTACGCGCTCGACGCGACGCCGACGCCGAACATCCCGGTGCTCATCCGTGCCTGGTTCATCAGCGGCATCAACTGCAACAGGCCGACGTTGCGCCGGCCGCCGAGCAGCCAGCCTTTGGTCGTGCCGTTCGAACCGAATACGAGGTGCGTGTTCGCGCAGCCCTTGAGCCCCATCTTGCGCGGCAGCCCGATGCAGTCGACATGGTTCGACTGCAGCTCGCCCGTCTCCTCGTCCGGCCAGAAGCGCGGCACGACGAGGCACGACAGCGAGAACGAGTCCGGCGACGCGGTGTCGATGCGGCCGAGCACGAAATACAGCGTGTTCTCGGTCAGCTCGTGCATGCCGGCCGAGATGTAGACCTTCTCGCCGTCGATCGCGTAGAGGTCGCGTTCGAGCGGCGTCGCGCGCAGCGCGACCGCGGTGAGGTCGGTGCCGGCCTGCGGTTCGGTCGCGCAGAAGCAGGCATCCCAGCGGTACGCCTCGAGCGGTGCGATCAGCGCCTTCTGATGCGGCGTGCCGTGCATCTGCAGCAGCTTGATCGCGGGGCGCGTGAAGCCGCCGTACGTCATGAACGACGGGTTCGCGCCCATGAACATCTCGTAGATCATCTGCGTGACGATCGGCGGCAGCCCGTGCGCGGTGCCGAACAGCGTGTTCGACCATTCGTCGCGAAAGCGCGCCCACAGCGCGTGGAAATGCGACGGAATGCGCACCTGGCCGTCGTCGAGCAGCGTGCAGCCCTCGACGTCCGCCTGCTGGTAGCTGCGCCCGAGGTCGAGCGCGAAATCGCGTGCGCGTTCGAGCAGCGCGTCGATCGATGCGCGGTCGTGCGTGCCGTACAGGCCGTGTTCCGCGAGGAACCGCTTGTCGGCTTCGAACAGTTCCCACAGAAAGAAGCGCAGCTCGCGCAGGCTCACCTTGTAGGCGCTCATCACGCGTCTCCTTCGATATCGAGCGCGGCATCGAGGCCGCCGGCGAGGTCGACGACGGCTGCCGCCGCCGCGCCATGCAGCGCCGCATCCCACACGAGCACCGTGCGGCGCTCGCCTTCGTCGAGTGCGCCGGCGAGCCGGATCAGCGCAGCGGCCGATTCGGCCGACGACAGGTGGCCGGCCGCTTCATGCTGGATGCGGGCGGCGACCGGGATCGACGCGGCGTCGGCCACGCGCGCCGCGAAGCCCGGATCGAAGCCGGGCGGCACGCACCAGTCGATCTCGCCGGCGCGCAGCCCGGCCAGGTCGAGCGCGCGGCGGATCGCACGCGCGGCGACCGGCGCGAGCGCGTCGCGCAATGTGCCGGGCGCGTCGGCCCACGGATCGGCGATCGACGGCCCGAATTCCATCGCGACGGACCGCACGCCGCCCCAGTCGGCCGGCTCGGGCGCCGGGCCGGCGCGCGACACGAGCAGCGCGGCGGCCGCGTCGCCGTAGCCGACCAGGTCGCCGAACTGGCGGAAGAACGGGTAGAGCCACTTGTCGCTGAGGATCACGAGCGCCTGGTCGCCTTCGTCGAGCAGCCCGTCGAGCAGCATCAGCGCCGAATACCAGCCGAGCGTGCCGTTCTGGCCGAGCGCGAACGGCGTCACGCGCTGCAGCCCGAGCTCGTACTGCATGCGGCCGACGACCGAATCGCCGATCCCTTCGTTGAGCGCGCAGCTCGCGACGATCACGTGGGTCGTGCGGGCCAGTTGCCCGGAGCCGAGCTGGTCGCGAAGGTCGAGCGCCGCGTCGGCGGCGAGATCGGCGAGGCTGCGCCCGGGCGGCGCGACCCGCAGCGTGGGCCGGCCGCCCGGCGCGAGGCGCGTGCCTTCGTCGGGCGTCAGTGCGCCCATTCCGCGCGGCCGCGCGAAGCGCGCCTGCGGCAGCAGCAGGTGCCGGTAGCCGGGATGGCGTTCCTGCGCCTGGATCGCGCTGAACACGACGGCGGGCGGCAGCACCACGACGCCGCCCGACAGGGCCAGCGTGCCGGGCTCGGCGATGCGGCGCGCGCCGAGGCAGGTTTCATCGAGCGTCGACAGGGTCATGCGGCGGTCTCCTCGTTCGTGGGCGCGAACGCATCGCGATACTGGTTTTTCAGCGCGGGGCGGTCGATCTTGCCGTTCGGGTTGCGCGGCAACGCCGGCAGCGGCTCGACGACGAGCGGGCTCATGTAGGTCGGCAACGCGTCGCGGCAGGCGCGCGCGATGTCGGCGCGGCATGCTTCGGCATCGAGCGTCGACACGACGCATGCGGCGATCGCCTCGCCGAGCGATGCATGCGGCACGCCGAACACGGCCGCCTCGCGGATATGGGGCAGTGCGAACAGCACGTCCTCGACTTCGGTCGGGCTCACGCGATAGCCGGACGTCTTGATCATGTCGTCGCCGCGCGCGACGAAATACAGGTAGCCGTCCACATCGCGACGCACGATGTCGCCGGACCACACGGCGACGTCGGCGCGCGGGATCTCGCCGTGCCGGCGCGGCAGCGGGCGAAAGCGCTGCGCGGTCAGCTCGGGCCGGTTCCAGTAGCCGAGCGTGACGAACGCGCCGCGATGCACGAGTTCGCCGGGTTCGTCGGCCGCGCATTCGCTGCCGTCCGCGCGCAGCACGAGGATCTCGGCGTTCGGTACAGCCTTGCCGATCGACGTCGGGCGCAGTGCCGCGTCGCCCGGGGGCAGGTAGGTCGAGCGGAACGCTTCGGTCAGCCCGTACATCAGGTACGGCGCGGCGTTCGTGAACACCGCCTGCAGGCGGTGCAGCAGCGGCGTCGCGAGATGGCCGCCGGTGTTCGCGAAGCGGCGGATCCGCGTGCGCGCCGTGTCGCTCCAGCCGGCGGACGCGAGCTGCATCCACAACGGCGGCACGCCGGTGATCGACGTCACGCCGAACGCGTCGCAATGGCGCGGCACTTCGGCCGGCTGCAGGAAGTCGAGCGGTGCGTAGCACGCGCCGGCGGCCAGCGCGGTCGTGAGCTGGCTCAGGCCCGCGTCGAAGCTGAGCGGCAGCACGCCGAGCACGACGTCGTCGTCGGCCAGCCCCTGGTACGCGGCGACGCTGAATGCACCCGACACGAGGTTGCGATGCGACACGACCACGCCTTTCGGCTTGCCGGTCGAGCCGGACGTGTAGAGCAGCGCGGCGGGATCGTCGTCCACCGGCCGGCCGGCGGGGGCCGGTGCCGGTGAATCCGTGCCGGGCGCGTGGATCGCGTCGGCCAGTTCCTCGATCAGCATCGCGCGTTCGCCGACGAGCGCGGCGAGCGCCGGCAGGCGCTTCAACCGCTGCGCGCCGGTCATGAACAGCGCCGCGCCGCTGTCGGTGACGATGTGTTCGATCTGCGCTTCCTTCAACTGCGGATTGACCGGCACGAAGATCGCGCCGAGCGCGTTGGCCGCGAGCATCGCGACCACGGTTTCGATGCGTTTCGGCGCGTAGATGGCGACGCGCTCGCCGGGCTGCACGCCGCGTGACGCGAGCGCGGCGGCCGCGCGGCGGACCGCGCGTGCGAGTTGTTCGTAAGTCATCGTGCCGCCGCCGTCGGCATACGCGGGATGCTGCGGCCAGCGCGCGGCGCCGTGTTCGAGCAGGTCGGCGACGCTGATCAGGGCGTTCATGATCGGCTTCTCTCTCAGGTGGGTCTAAGCGGGCCGCACGTACACGTGCGCGGCTTCGTGGGACAGGAAATGCGCCATCGAGTACGTGCGGTGATACGCGCCGCAGCGCGCGAACACGGCGATGTCGCCGACCTGCGGCGGGGCGCCCATGTCGTCGCGGCCGATCACGTCCGCGCGGCTGCAGGTGCTGCCGACGTAGATCGTCGGCACGCCGCGTACCGGCGGCTCCGCAGTGCGGCGCACGAGCGACGGCGCGGCCAGCCGGCGCATCACCGATTCGGTCTGCGCCAGCAGGAACGCATGCGACAGCCCGCCGTCGCAGACGGCGATCGTGCGGTCCTGCCACGTCTTGACCGCGACGACGCGCGTCGCGAACACGCCCGCATCGGCGAAGATCGCGCGGCCCGATTCATGCGCGAGCGAGTACTGGCCGGCCAGCGGCGCGAGCGCAGTCGCATAGCGCTCGAACGCGGCATCGCCCGGGTGATCGTCGGCAAAACCGCCGCCGAGACTCAGCGACGTGAGCGGCGCGCCGTTGGCGGGCGCGAGATCGCGGGCGAGCGCCGCGAGCCGCTCGGGCAGCACGAGCGTGTCGGGCTGCGTCGCGTCCTGGCGGACGAACGAATGCGGGCCGGAGAACACGTGCAGCCCGGCCACCGGCAAACCGGCAGCGGCGAGCGTGCGCACCGCGTCGTGCGCCTCGTTCGGCGTCATCCCGAAGTGGTCGTGCCACAGCGCGCGCGCATCGTCGCCGGCCAGCGCGCCGGCATTCACGCGTAGCAGCACGGCGCCCGGCGTGCTGCCGCCGGCCGCCGCCTCGCGCGCCAGCGGCGCGAAGCGCGCGACCGCGTCCGGGTTGTCGAGCACGAAATGGCAGCGCGACGCGAGCCCGGCGCGCATGAACATCTCGTCCATCGACGGGTTGTTCAGGTAGCGCGGCGTCTTGATCCGGCCGATCACCGCGTCGAGTTCGCCGCGGCTCGCGAGTTCGACGCCATCCTCGTACGCATGCGCGCAGCGCGCGAGCATGTCCTGGTTCGGGTTCGCCTTCAGCGACACGATCAGCCGCGTGCCGAGCCGCGCTTTCAGCGACCGGTAGCGCGCGATCGCGACTTCCGGCTCGTACACGTAGCACGGCGTGCGCAGGTCGGCGATCCACGCGTGGTCGCCGGCGGGCGGAAGCGGGCGCTCAGGCGTCATGGCGGCCCACCGGATGGAGCGTGGCGGCCGCGTACGCGCCGCAGTTCGACTGCATCACGCCGAGCACGCGCTGGCCGCGCGCGACCGCGTCGAGCCCGACGTCGGCCAGGTTGATCGGGAAATCCGAACAGCACGCATGGCCGCGCGCATGGATGTTTTCCGCATAGAGCCGCTCGGCCGGCACGCGCATCGCACGGCACAGCGCGTTCCAGCCGGGCAGGTCGGCGTTGTGCGGCAGCACGAGTTCGTATGCGTCGAGCGCGTACGGCTCGAGCGCGACCGCCGCATCGATCGCCTTGCGGGTGTACGGCCACTCCATCATGATCAGGTCGGCCTCGTTCGCGGCGACGGTGTCCGAGCCGCGATGCCATTTCGCATGCGTCTCGATCGCGATGCCGCCGAGCCGGTTCTTCGTGCTGTTGCGCGCGATCAGCATCGCGGCCGCGCCGTCGCACTGCACGCCCGTCATCTGGCGCATCCGGTAATCCTCGCCGTACACGCGGTCGGACGACACGACGAGCGCCGCGTCGAGCTGCGGATAGCGGCGCATCAGCGCGCGCACCGTCTCGATGCCGGCCGCGACCGACACGCAGTTCAGCTGCGCGACCGAGCCGAGCCACAGCGGCTCGATGCCGAGCTGCGCGGCCAGCTCGTGCGGCAGGCTGCGCGGCGCGGGCGGCACGCTGAACTGCTGCGTGTGCACGTGCACGATCGCGCCGATGTCGGACGGATGCACGCGCGCGGTGTCGAGCAGGCGGCCGGCCGCCGCGATCGCGAGGTCGGTCTCGCTCGTGTCGAGCGCCATGTGGAAATAGCGGCTGCCCGACTGCGCGATCGCCGCGGCCCGCTGCGCCGGGTAGTCGCGCTCGGCGGCCCAGGCCTCGATGTCGACGGGCAGGCCCGGCAGCTCGTAGGCCACCGCGTCGATGCCGATCCAGAAATCGCGTGACGCTTGGGAGGAGGTCGTCGTCATGGTTCAGTTGAGCGGCATCGCCGCGTAGTCGAGGACGTCGAGTTTGTCGAAGGTCGCCTGCACGGTCGGCGTGAGCAGGCCCATCTCGCGGATCGTCGGCACCAAGCGCCGGAAGATCGAGCGGCGGATCGAGCTGGAGACCGGCGACTCGCGCACCATCGCGCTGCATTCGCGCTTCGACAGCCCCATCGGTTCCCAGATGTCGTCCGCGCACAGATGCTCGTACAGCACGGCCGCGCCTTCGCAGACGAACTCCTCGCGCTCGCGCAGCTCGACCGCGCTCATCTCCGCATACACGCGGCACAGCGTGATCCGGCCGACCGCGAAGTGGCGCGATTCGTCGCGCTGGATCCGCACGAACAGGTCCTTGATGAACGGATCGGTGCTGTACGCGACCACACTCTGGAAGATCGACAGCGCGATGCCCTCGACGAGCACCTGCATCCCGAGGTTCGTCATGTCGAGCGCGCTGCTCGTGATCGTGTCGTGCAGCAGCCCCTTCAGCGAACGGCTCATCGGGTAGCTGACGTCGAGCTTCTCGTTGACGAGCTTCGCGTACGCCTCGACGTGGCGCGCTTCGTCCATCATCTGCGCGGCCGCGCACAGCCGCGCGCTCAGGCCGTTCTCGGCCGACGCGAGCTTCGATGCGCAGATCAGCGCGGCCTGCTCGCCGTGCAGGATCTGCGAGAGCAGCCAGCCCTGCGCGTGATGGCGCACCTCGCGCTTGTCGGTGTCCGACAGCTTGCCCCACAGCTCGGTGCCATAGATCAGCAGCGTCGGGTCGGGCATGCCGAGCGGGTTCGCCGGATCGAGATCGTGGCTCCAGTCGACGTCGGTCGCGACGTCCCACTGTGCGGCCTTCGCCTTTTCGTACAACCGGTTCAGCGCCTCTTCGCGCAGGGCGTAGTCGTTCGACATCAGGGCGTCGACGGGCATCGACCAGCGGATGTCGGCCGTGTCCTGCATTACGGTGAGCGTGTCAGTCATTTCAAGGTCTCCCCGGCCGCGCGGCGGCGCCGGAATGATGGGCGGAATCGGTAAGCGTCGTGGCGGCGGCGCGCGGGGCGGCCGGGTGCGGGTCGAGGCGGATCGCATACGCCGGCCATGCGCCGCGCAATTGCGCGTCGAAGGCGTCGGCGAGCCGCGCGGGCCAGATCGCGCAGCACACGCGGTTGTCGCCGGCGAACTCCGCGTCGCGCAGGATCCGGTCGCCGATCCACACGACGGGTGCGCCGCGCGCGGCATCGCGCAACGCTTCGTCGTACAGGTGCACGCCAAGCAGCACGTGCGGCGCGAGCAGTTCGGCCGGCAGCGCGCCGAAATACGGCGCGCAGACTTCGATGAATACGCGTGCGTCCGGATGCACTTCATTGCGGATCCGCGCCGTGATTTCGGCTAGGAATGCAAAGTACTGGACATGATCGAGCAACACGCGGCGATCGCCGCCGAGTGCATCGCCGGCGTCGTACACGTCGCCGGCGCTTTCCGCGAGCGCGGCGCGCGCATAGTCGGCCGGCGTGTCGAGCGGCATCCGGTACGCGCTCGCGGTGACCGCGACCGGCTGCCGCGCGTCGCGCTCGATCCGGTAGGTGAAGTGAACGGGTCGCACCATGTCACGCCTCGTCGTCGAGAGAAAACGTCGCGTCCGGCGCGAACGCAACGTCGGCGATCGCGTAATAGCCGTTCAGCGCGAGCGAGCAGACGGCCGCGCGGCGCGGCGTGTCGCCGTCGCGATGCGCGAGCAGCACCGACAGCCACGGATCGCTGCCGAACGCATGACCGAACTGCCCATGGCCGTCCGGCAGCAGCGGCGTCTTGCCGACCGACGCGAGCAGCGCACGGCGCGACGTCGCCGGAAAGAACGGCAGCGCCGCGTGCAAGCCGGGGCGGGCCGCGCAGAAGGTGCGGATGTCGCGGCCCAGCCGCACGACCGCGCTGGCCGGCGGCGCGGCATCGGCCAGCACCGACGTCATGGACGGCGCCGCTTCGCGGCCGACATCGACGAGCAGCGTGCACACGCCGAAGCCCGAGCGTCCCCAGGCGGGGTTGCCGTGCCAGTACGTGTAGCCGTGCACGTCGATGTCGACGATCTGCAGCAGCAGCGTGCGCGGCCCGGTTTCGGCCGCGGTGGCGAGCGAGCGGCGCAATACGTAGCCCCAGCCCGCGCATTCGTAAGAGCAGGTCATCCAGTCGGGCGCGTAGTCGTTCGCGCCGGCCAGTGCCTGCGCGAACACGCGATGCTGCGGTGAGTCGTTCATCAGCAGCATCGACAGGATCGTCGAGCTGACCACGTAGTCGTCCGCGCCGACCGCGCCGCACAGCCGCTCGCGTTCGGCGCACGCGAGCGTGCCGATCGCGCGGGCCGTGTCGTCGAGCGGCACGGCCGCGCCGTCGCGTGACGGCGCGACGCGCCGGTACGCGAGCGCCTGCACGGTCAGCGCGGTCGCCGGGGCCGGCTGGGCGGCGGGGGCCGCCACGGTCGCAAGGGGCGCGAGCATCGTCGTGTCAGGCGGCGTGCTGCTGGCGGCGCAGTTGCGCGTCGAGCTGCTGCAGCGTCGTGTACTGCGTGATGTTCAGCGCTTCCGGGTCGATCGAGCCGTAGAGCTGTTCGCAGAACACGATCAGCTCGACGATGTTCAGCGAATCGATGCCGAGTTCGCCGATGCCGGCGTCGGTGTCGACGGTCTCGACGTTGAGGATCTTCGCGACTTCGCGGGACAGGATGTCGAGCGCGTCGGCCGGAACGTTCTGGGTCGTCATGAGAGGAGCTCCTGATAATGAAGTGGGTTGATCGGGATCGATCGGCCTGTCGCGTGGGTCAACTGCCGGCTTCGCAGCGCAGGCTCTTGCGAAGCTCGTGATAACAACGGTACGAACTGCCTTCCATCTTCGAAAACGCCAGCAGGTCGCGCTGGTCGTCGAAAGTCGCCACCCTGCCGTCGCGCACGAGCGCGGTCAGGAATTCGTTCGACAGCAGCTTGATCGCGAGCACGCGCTGCACCTTGCCGAAGCTGTAGTGCGCGTCGTCGGTCTGGCTGCGCGCGGCGTCCGCGATGAACCGGTGGACGGCGCGCGCGTCGGCATCGAGTTCGATGCGGCCCGTTTGCGCGAGCCACCCGACGTGCGCCATCAGCGCGCGGACGAAGTAGGGGCGCACGACGGTCAGGTACTTGTTGAACACGGTCGGGCCGCCGATGCGCAGGCGGTCTTCGGCATGCGCGCGCACCTGGCCGCCGACGTTCGCGAGCTGCAGGTTGCCGGCGAGGAACGGCGCGCCGCAGGTCGTGCGCTTCAGCTTGCGGTACTCGTCGGGCCACACGAGGTAGGCGGCCGGGAACATCACGCCCGGCAACCGCGCGGCGACCACCGCCATGCAGTCGCGATGCGCCTCGATGCCCCATACCTTGTCGACGGTGAGCGCGAGGCCGTTGTCGTCGCTGCGCACGACCGTGCGCCATGCGGCGAGCGTCGGGCCGCCGCCGTCGCTCATCAGGAACGCGAAGTTGTGGCCGCTGTCGATGCAGTCGCACGCACGACGGTTCTGGTCGTCGGAGAAGAACAGCCCGAACATGATGCGGATGAACGCGCGCATGAACGGTTTGAACAGGTGATGAAACCCTTCGCGGCCGATCTGTTCGAGCAGTGCTTCGGTGAGCGGCGCTTCGTCGTGCCGCAGCGGCGTCGACGCGGACGAATCGGGCAGCACGTCCGGCGTGGCGGCATGCAGCGCGATCACCATCTCGCTGTCGAGCAGCCGCACGGCAGCGGCTTCGACGAGCCGGGCGGCCGCGCGCGGCGGCGTGCCGAGCGACGCGATCGTGTCGAAGTGGCGCAGCACCGGATACGCGGCCTGGTCGGCCACGCGCAGCAGCAGCGGCGCGGGCGCGAGCGGGGCGGCGGACGAAGCGGGAGCGGAAAGCGTGGACATGGGGCAGGGTTCCTGTCAGAAGCGCACGCGCACGGCGGCGTCGATACGGGTACCGAGACCGACCATCCGGTACTCGGAGTTGCTGTCGGAGAACGCGCGGGTGACCGCGACATCGACGCTCACGCGCTTGTTCACATCGGCGACGACTTGCGCGATCGCGAGCAGGCCCTTGTCCTGCGGCGAATAGACGC
Source organism: Burkholderia sp. AU15512 (assembly GCF_002223325.1). NCBI lineage: Bacteria > Pseudomonadati > Pseudomonadota > Betaproteobacteria > Burkholderiales > Burkholderiaceae > Burkholderia > Burkholderia sp. AU15512. Next base: position 850,479 of record NZ_NKEX01000008.1, on the reverse strand, counting down.
CGCGCAGCGAATACTCGACGCGGCCGATCTTCTTGCCGAGCCGCGCGAACAGGTAGTCGCGCAGGTTGCCGTCGACGCTCACGAAATCGGCCGTGCCGCCGAGTCCGCCCAGTGCGGCGCCGGGTGCGACGGGCAGCAGCGCGTTGTTCATGCGGACCGCATTGACCATCTGGCGCCACTGGTTCGCGTCGTAGCGCGCCTCGTCGTGCGACCACTCGACGATCAGCGAGAAGTTGCCGGGCAGTGCGCTCTGCATGCCGACCGCGCTGCGCCACATGATCTGGCGATCGTTGCGGCGATCGACTGCGTCGTACGCGGCCGGGGAATCGAGCGGCGTGCCGTTCGCAATGAAGGCCGGCAGCGGGCGCGTCGTGCCGCGCTCGAGCCACGCGCTCGCATAGACGGTGTTCGAGCGCGCGACGTCGAACGACAGCGTCGCGCCGGCGCCGCCGTGGCCCGCATGCCGGCCGGCGAGCAACGCGGCCGAGCCGCCCGACCAGTTGTACGCACCGCGCACGAGCTGCGTCGCGCCCTGCACGTCGCGGTTGTCGACGTCGCTGCGCAGCGTGCGGTTTTCCCCGGCGATGAACTGCAGCGTGGTCTGTTCGCCGGCCCATTTCGCTTCGACGAGCGGCGTGCCTTCGACGTCGCCGTAGCGGTCGTAGATGTCGGCCGTCGCGGCCCGCTTCTGGAAGAATCCGAGCGGGAAGAACGCCTGCGACGTATCGAGCGGATCGATCCGCTTGCCGGCGGTGAGCGTGATGCCGTTGTCGAATGCGTAGCGCACGCCGGCCTCGTTGAAGCGGGTGGCCTGCGCGCCGAGCGAGTGGTTGCTGGCCACGGCACGGGCGTTCATGAACAGGTTCTCGCCGTCGATGCGCGCGAGCAGGCCCGCTTCCTGCAGGTTGCGCGGCTGGTCGCCGATCAGGTTGCCTAGCAGCGCGTGCCCGTCCATGCTGTCGACGGTGCGTGCGTACGCGATGCCGTTCAGCGTGCTCAACTGTTCCATCAGCGATTCTCCGTGCGCGAGCGTGCAGCCGAGCGCAAGCGGGACGGCGAGTGCGGCGGCGGGCCAGATGCGGCCGGATGATGGACGGAGGCGGTCACGATGGGCGTCGACATGGGCGGCGTGGTCACTGGCCATCGGCAAGCGTGTCGGGATTGAACCAGCCCGACGGAATCTTGCGCGGCTGGCCGTCGAGGATGTCGACGACGCTCGCGCGCTGCTTTTCGATCTCGTTGCGATAGGTGATCTTGCGGATCACCTTGCGCCCGTTCGCATCGACCGGCGCGGAGAAATCGGCGCTGCGGAACAGCAGGCCGCTCGCGAGGAAGAACTGCGCGCGCACCGGCACGTCGGTGTCGGGTGTGACCCACAGCTTGATCGTCGGGTAGACGTTGTCGGGATCGGTCGCGGTCAGGTCGAGCTCGGTGGCCGGCTTGCCGGCAATCGTCGTCGCGCCCGGCGCGGCCGATGCGCGATAGCTGTCCGCCCAGTGCGTGCGCGTGATGTCGCTGATCACGACCTCGCCCTGCAGCCGCTGCATCCCGTTGATGCGCACCGCGCTGCGCGTGTTCGGCACGTAGAACCAGTGGCCGCGCGTCGTCGCGAGGTATTTCTGGCCGTCGTTCTCGCCGCTGCGCGTCAGCGCGAGCGTGTCGCCGTTGCCGCGCGTATAGACGAGGTAGCGCGTCGCGTCGCCGGACTGCCCGCCCACTTCGTTCGTGATCTGGATGTTCGTCTGCGTATCGGCGGCCGTGCTGCGGTACGCGTCGGCACGGGCAAGCATGGTCTGGGCCGTCGGGGCGTCGGCGGCATGCACGAGCGGCGCGCACACGACGAGCGCGGCGGCCAGGTGGCGAATGCGAATCATGGGGCGAGTCCTTCGAGGATGTTGCGTTTGGCGAGGCCGAGCGTCGCGAGCAGCGCGGCGGCCACCCCGAGCACGACGAACGCGCCTTCGACGGCGGCCACGGCGGCCGGCGAGACCGTGAATGCGAGCAGGATCGACTTCACGCGGCCCGGCGGCGGCGGCAGATGGATCTGCGCGTGATTGAGCGCGAGCATCGTCAGCAGCGCCACCGCGATGCCGGCGGCGGCGCCGAGCAGGCCGAGGAAGGCGGTCTCCTGGATCAGCACGCCGCGCACCGTCGTGGCCGGCACGCCGAGCGCACGCAGCGTCGAGATCTCGCGGCGGCGCTCGACGATGCTCATCAGGATCCAGTTGCTCATCGACAGCAGGATCGTCAGGCAGAGAATCGCGCCGAACACCGAGAACTGGTTCTTGTACAGCGCGACGACCTGGTGATAGAGCGACACGAGCTGGTCCCAGGTCTTCACGTCGAGCGCGGGCAGCGCGGCGCGCAGCGTCGCGGCGGCGGCCGGCGTGTGCGCGGTGTCCGACAGGAACACCGCGATGCGCGACGCGCGGTCGGTGCGCAGCAGCGCCTGCGCGGCCGTGAACGTCACGTTGACGATCCGCTCATCGACGTCCTTGTTGCCGGTGCTCATCACGCCGACGATCTGCGCATCGGTCGCGTTGATGCCGCCGTGCGCGGTCGACGCCATCAACTGCACGACCGAGCCGACGTGTACGCCGAGCTTGCGCGCGAGTTCCGCGCCGACGACGACCTCGGTGCCGGGATTCGTTGGCGACAGGTAGCGGCCCGACAGCACCGTGTGATAGTCGAAGAAGCCGGGCGGCTCGCGGTTCGGCTCGATGCCTTCGCCGACGAAGCCGTAGCTGAGATCGCCGTTCGAGATCAGCCCGTCGAAGTCGATGCCGCGCGCGGTGGTCGCGACACCGGGCAACGCCGCGATCGCGTGCGTCGCGGTGGCCTGCTCGTCGGCGGTGAGCCCGTACTGCAGCGGACGCTCGCCGATCAGGTCGAGATAGCCGTGGTGCAGCACCTGCATGTGGCCGACGCCGCTGTCGATCGACCCTTCACGCACCGCGTCGAAAGTCGCGATCACGTAGCCGAGCGCGAGGCTCGACGCGAACGCGGCGACGCCGATCATCGCCATCGTCAGCACGGTGCGGCGCTTGTTGCGCCAGAGGTTACGCCACGCAAACGTCGACCAGTTCACGATTCACTCCCGGTACGCCGTCGCGCATCTCGATGCGGCGCGGCAGGTGCGCGCACAGACGATCGTCGTGCGACGCAATCAGAAAGGTGGTGCCCAGCGTGCGGTTGGTGTCGAGGATCAGCTCGGCCACCGCCCGTGCGTTGGTGCTGTCGAGGCTGGCGGTCGGCTCGTCCGCGATCACGATCGCCGGCTCCTTGGCGAGCGCGCGGGCCAGCGCGACCCGCTGCTGCTCGCCGCCGGACAGCTCGCCGGGGCGATGGCGTTCGCGCGCGGCGAGCCCTACCGCGTCGAGCATCGCGCGGGCGCGCTCGCGCCGTGTGCGAGGCGTGCCCCATGCGAAGCAGCCGAGCTCGACGTTCTCGAGCGCGGACATCACCGGAATCAGGTTGAACTGCTGGAACACGAAGCCGATGCGCTCGCGGCGAATCCGTTCGAGCGTGTCCGGCGCATCGTCGATCCGGCGGCCTTCGAGCCAGCGTTCGCCGCTGCTCGGCACGTCGAGAAAGCCGGCCAGGTTGAGCAACGTGCTCTTGCCGCTGCCCGACGGGCCGACGAGCGCGACGACGTCGCGCCGGCCGATCGAGATCGTCGCGCCGCGTACCGCGACGACGCGGCCCGCGCCCTCGTACACGCGCGAGACGTCGCGCAGTTCGAGCACCGGCGTGAGCGTGGCGGTCGTCATGCGTACGCTCCCTGGCCGGCTTCGGCGGCGGCCGTCACGTGGATCACGGACAGCGCGCCGCTCGCATAGAGGTCGCGGCACTTCAGGCGCTGCAGCTTGCCGCTCGTCGTGCGCGGCAGCGAGCCGGGTTCGACGAAGCACAGATCCTGCGCGGCGAAGCCGATCCGGGAGGCGAGCAGCTGCTGGCACTCGGCGCGCGTCTGCGGCGTCGCATCGACGGGCCGCGCCTCGATCGCGACGACCAGCCGCTCGGTGCCCGTCTCCGGATCGGGCAGCCCGAACGCGATGCAGGTGCTCTTGCGCAGCGTGCGATGGGCGGCCAACGCCTCCTCGATTTCATGCGGGAAGTAGTTGCTGCCGCGAATGATGATGACTTCCTTCTTGCGCCCGAGGATATGCAGCTGGCCATCCGCGACGTAGCCGATGTCGCCGGTGCGGAACCAGCCGTCGGCCGTCAGCGGCGCGGCGATCGAGCCGTCGTCGGGATTCAGGTAGCCGAGCATCACCGACGTGCCGCGGATCGCGACTTCGCCGACCGCGCGATTCGCCAGCGCGTGGTCGCCGTCGTCGAGGATCCGGAACGCCATGCCCTCGATCGGCGTGCCCATCGCGAGCACGGTTTCGGTGTCGGTGTCGGCGCCGTCGTTCGCGGCGGCCGGTTGCGCGTCGCGGCGCTCGATCAGCGCGCGACGGTCGAGCGTGTCGGCGATCACGTACGGCGCGCCGTCAACGGCGCCGTCGTGCCACGCACGATGCATCGATACCGCGAGCGTCGATTCGGCCATCCCGTAGCACGGCTGCAGCGCCGATGCCGCGAGACCGTACGGCGCGAACGTCGCGGCGAAGTCGCGCAGCGTCGCGTCGTCCACGCGTTCGCCGCCGATGAAGATGTTGCGGCACGCGGAAAGATCGACGCCTTCCATCGCGGCGGCATTGAAACGGCGCACGCAGTAGCGCAGCGCGAAGGTCGGCACCGATGTCGTCGTCGCGCGCGCCGACGCGATGCGCTTCAACCAGCCGAGCGGATTCCGGATGAAGCTGTTCGGCTGCATCATCAGCAGCGGCGCACGGTAATGCAGGTTCGACAGCAGCGTGAGCAGCCCCATGTCGTGATAAAGCGGCAGCCACGACGCGGTGCCGTCGCCGGCCGCAATGTCGAAACGCACCGACCCACCGATGCCGAGCACGTTCGCGATCACGTTCTCGTGGCTGAGCACCGCGGCCTTCGGATGCGATGTCGAGCCGGACGTGAGCTGGACATGATGCGGATCGCGGCCATGCTTCGCGCTGATCAGCGCGCGCGCACCGGCATCCGCGACGAGCGACAGCGTGTCGAGATCGACGACGCGCGTGGACGAAGCGGGAAACGCATCGTCGCGCCATGCGGCGGCCTGCGCATCCGCGGCGATGACGAGGCGCGGCCGGTACAGCTCGCATGCCACGTCGATCACCTGGCGCCCGGTGGTGGCGCGGCGCGCGGGAACGGGCACGGTGCAGGGCAGTGCGCCCGTCATCACGCAGGCCATCATCGCGACCGCATGCTCGACCGACGCGGGCAAGGCCAGCATCACCATGTCGTTCTCGCGCACGTCGAGTTCGCGCAGCGCGCCGGCCTGGCGAAACACTTCTTCCGCGAAGCGCCGGTACGTGATGCTCGCCTCGTTGCCGGCGTCGTCGACGAACGTCATGCGATGCATGGCGCCCGGGACGTCCTCGAGCGATTCGATGAGGCGATGAATGGTGGATGCGCACTTCGTCACGAGGATTCTCCCCTTGAGGAACACGGCCGCTCGCGCCACGGTGCCGGCGGCGCCGTTCGTCGAGTGAGGGGGATTCTTGCCGGATCGACATGGCACGACAAACGGAATATTTGCAGGCTATGCATGAGCGGCACGCATCCACTCGGCACTGCCATGTGTGTATACGTGCGAGCCCGTGCGAGGTGAATGGTCGGTACGCATTCGACCGGTCGTCTAGTTCACGATGTGGTGCGCTCATGCGCGGGCGTCATGCAATGCGTTCGGAAAATTCGTTTGTCCGAAGCATCGACACACAGAAGAATTGCAACCCGGCAGCGCGCCAGTGTCGCCGCGTCATCGTGCCGGGCAGGGTCCGGCCAAGGAGAGCATTTTGTCCGTCACCTCATCGCTTCTCGCCCGTCAGAAACCGGTTGCAGACATGAAGAGCCGCCCGAGCGGCGTCGTCTTCTCGCTGAAGCTCGCGGTCTACGTCGCACTCATCGCGCACGGCATGCTGTTCGCGTTGTCGACGGTCGTGGTCCTGAAGATCGTCGGCATCCTGCTGATCGGGGCGATGTACGCGCACGGGGTCGAGCTGCAGCACCAGGCGCTGCATTACCAGGGATTCAGGAGCAAGCGGCTCAACATGGTGTTCGGCGTGCTGCTCGGCATGCCGATGCTCGTGTCGTTTCATGCGTACCAGGACAGCCACCTGCGCCATCACCGGCTGCTCGGCACGCCCGAGAACAAGGAGTTCTTCGACTACGGCGACCAGTACGGCGCGCGCCCCGTCGTGAATCTCGGCCTGTGGGCGTGGCGGCTGTCGATGGCCGCGCACTATATCCAGTTCGCGAAGAACGTCGCGAAGCTCGTCTTGCCGGGCGCACGCTTCGGCGACAACCCGCTCGTGTCGCGCGCGATCCGCCGCGATCACCTGCTGATGGTCGCGGCGATCGCGCTGCTGGCCGGCGTGTCGATCGCGCTGCACACGTGGTTCGTCGTGTGGGTGTGGGTCGTGCCGCTCGTGTTCGTGGCCGCGCCCGTGCATGCGCTGGTCGAGATGCCCGAGCATTACCGCTGCGACCTGACGAGCACCGATCCGTTCCGCAACACGCGGACGATCGAGAGCAATGCATTCATGACGTGGTTCACGAACGGCAACAACTATCACGTCGAGCACCACATGATGCCGAACCTGCCGATCGAGCGGCTGCACGATCTGCATGGCGCGATCGGGCCGCGCATCCGCTATTACCACCGCACCTACCGGCAGTTCTATTACGCGTTGCTGCGCGGCAGGCTGTCGCCGCGCACAGTGGACGACGATGCGGACGACCGCGCACCCGACGCCGAAGCGACGGCGCCGGCGTCCACGCAATCGGCATGACCGGGCCGGTGCCGGGCCCGAATGCCTTTCAACGACGGTGACGACGATGCTCTATCCGGAACTTTTCAGGTCGCTGGAAGCGGTGCGCTGGGACATGGAGAAGGACATTGCGTGGGACCGCTTCGACGCGTCGCTGCTCACCGACGAGCAGGCCGAGACGATCAGGATGAACGCGATCACCGAATGGTCGGCGCTCCCCGCGACGGAAATGTTCCTGCGCGACAACCGGCACGACAGCGACTTTTCCGCGTTCATGAGCGTGTGGTTCTTCGAGGAACAGAAGCATTCGCTCGTGCTGATGGAATACCTGCGCCGCTTCAAGCCGGAAATGGTGCCGACCGAAGCGGAACTGCACGCGGTGCGCTTCGAATTCGACCCGGCGCCGCCGCTCGAGACGCTGATGCTGCACTTCTGCGGCGAGATCCGCCTGAATCACTGGTACCGTTGCGCGGCCGACTGGCACACCGAGCCGGTCATCAAGCAGATCTACGAAACGATCTCGCGCGACGAAGCACGCCATGGCGGCGCGTACTTGCGCTATATGAAGAAGGCGCTGAACGACTGCGGCGACGTCGCGCGTGCCGCGTTCGCGAAGATCGGCGTGCTGATGGCGTCAGCGCGCCGTACCGAGAAGCCGCTGCACCCGACCAACCTGCACGTGAACCAGGCGCTGTTCCCGCGCGACACCGTGCAGTCGCGCCTGCCCGATCCGGCGTGGCTCGAGCGCTGGCTCGACGAGCAGATCCGCTTCGACGGCGAATGGGAAAAGAAGGTGGTCGAGCGGATCCTGCACAACCTGTCGATCCTGTTCGAGCGTCCGTTCGCGACCGCGCAGGAGCTGAACCGCTATCGCCGCGAAGTGACCGCGCGAACGCCCCGTGTGACGGACGGCGTGGTGGACGCGGTATAGCGGCGCGCATCCAGTCCGGTAAAGGGCGGAACCGATTCCGGACGACGGGGTGGTGTCATGCACGCGGGTTGCCGTTTCCGGTCCGCGGAATATTCATTACCGGACATAATAGGTTCATCAATTTACGGGAATTGCACGGCGCAATTCAATTTCATGCGTTTAGTATGTTTTTATAAACATGAAATCATGGATTTAAATGGTATTCGGCGTGTATGTTGGAGTGCGTTTTCTTTTCGCAATACGGTAAATGAATAAAATCGTTTGGTGACTGAAATTGAATTGTAGGTATGCGGATGCACGTCTGCCGAAACGTCCGTATCGCTGTCGTGGCGTCGATTTTTGCCCGTAATGTGCTGTTTTTGCGCGACTTTGTCTGTCATCATTCGCGCCATTCTGGTCGCTTATTGTTTTACAAAATCACTACTTGATAATGGTAATGTAAGATTATCTGGCCGATGAAAATCGATAGATAAATACGAGTGTCACGATTGAAAATAAGAATGATCCGCATCCATGCTTCAATATAAAATCGTTTCCGAATCCAAAAAGGAGAAACGAGTCAGGGAGACGAACGGCGACTTGCCTGTCGGTGGGTGCAACTTTGAGGCGGCGGTATGGCTAATGTGAGATTGGCAAAGCGATTGAGAAGTATGCCTTCCCTGGATTTCCTGAGAGGCTTCGAATGCGCGGCGCGTCATTTGAGCTTTACGCGTGCCGGGCAGGAACTGAACGTCACGCAATCCGCCGTGAGCCGGCAGGTCAAGGCGCTCGAGGAGCAGCTCCGGATCGAGCTCTTTCACCGGCACATTCGTTCCCTGACGCTGACCGACAAGGGGCGCGAGCTGTACGACGCGATCTCGTTCGCGTTGTCCGACCTGGAATCGGTGATCGGCAAGCTGTCGTCGAGCGTGGGCCAGCGCGCGATCTCGTTGTCGACCACCGTTTCGTTCGCGGCGCTGTGGCTGATTCCGCGCCTCGGTTCGTTCCGCGCCAGCTACCCCGACATCGACGTACGCGTATCCGCCACGAGCGAAATTGAAGATCTTAAACGCAAACGTTTGCACCTGGCCGTGCGATATGCAGGGCCGTATACGTCGACGGACGAGACGGACGTGCTGTTTCGCGAGCGCGTCGTGGCGGTCTGCAGCCCGAGCCTGATGCCGGCGGCGGGCGACGTCGCGTCGATGAAGCCGGAGGATCTTGATCGGCACGTGCTGCTGCATCTCGACGATCCGCGCGGCGAGTGGCCGTGGCACGGATGGAGCCATCTGCTGAAGGAGCTGGGCGTGCCGCGCCTGCGGCCCGCCGGCGCGCTGCATTTCAGCCAGTACGACCAACTGGTGCAGGCCGCGGTCGACGGGCACGGCATCGCGATCGGGCGGCGGCCGCTGGTCGACGGGCTGCTGAAGCAGGGCCGGCTCGTCGAGCTGTTCCCGCACTGCACGGTCGCATCGGGCAGCTACGTGCTGGTGCAGAACCCGGATGCATGCAACGAGTTCGATATCGCGGTGCTGACCAACTGGCTGCTCGAACAGGCGAGTCATCCGCTCGCGTCGGACCCGGAAACGGCCGGCAGCAACGTGGTGCCGATGTATCGCGTCGGATAGTGCGGTCGCGCTACGTCGTCGCGCGTGCGTGTCGAAGGGGCATGCGGCAGGTTCGACGCGCACGCAGGTGCGAACCGTCATGCGCCGCGCCTGCAACCTGTGCGATGATGCGCCGCTTCGCCTTCGTTGCAGCACGCCGCCGAGCGCGGCGCCCGGTTCCGGGCCGCTGCCGATCGCGCCGACACCGGAGACGACATGCCCGCAGTGAACATTCATGGCAGCACCCTGCATTACCAGGATCACGGCACCGGGTTCCCGGTGCTGCTCGGGCACAGCTATCTGTGGGATGCGGCGATGTGGGCGCCGCAGATCGACGCGCTGTCGCGCCGGTATCGTGTCATCGTGCCGGACCTGTGGGGGCACGGCGCATCGGGCGCACTGCCGGAAGGCACGCAGGCGCTCGACGATCTTGCCGCGCAAGCGAGTGCGCTGCTCGACGCGCTGGCGATCGAACAGTGCGCGCTCGTCGGGCTCAGTGTCGGCGGCATGTGGGGCGCGCGGCTCGCGTTGCGCGAACCGCAGCGCGTGCGCTCGCTCGTGCTGATGGATGCGTCGCTCGAGGCCGAGCCCGAGGCGACGCGGCTGCGCTACTTCGGAATGCTTGACGCCATCGCCGCCGCGGGCCGTATCGCGCCGCCGCTGCTCGATGCGATCGTGCCGCTGTTCTTCCGGCCGGATGTCAATCTGGCGGGCCCGGTGCCGTCCGCGTTTCGTGACTCGCTCGCGAACCTGCCGGCCGACCGGTTGCGGCAATCGATCGTTCCGCTCGGCCGGCTGATCTTCGGCCGGCCCGACACGCTGCCGGCACTCGCCGAACTGGACGCCGAACGCACGCTGCTGATGTGCGGCGCGGGCGACATGGCGCGCCCGCCGTCGGAAACCGTGAAGATGGCGAGCGTGATTGGCTGCACCCACGCGCTGGTGCCGGACGCCGGCCACATCTCGAATCTGGAAAATCCCGCGTTCGTCACGCGCATGCTGCTCGACTGGTTCGACGCGCAGCGGCTGTCGGCAGGCTGACGCGGTGCGCGCGACGCGGCGCATGTCGCGCGGCGTCGCGCCACCTCATGAGCGCCAGCGCTACCCGCGCCCGCATCACGCGCGTTCGCTGACCGGCGTGAGCTTCCTGTCCCGCCCGCGCGCTTCGTCGGCCCGGCCGCGAACGAGGCTCAGCGCCTCCGCGCGGTTCGCGACGCATGGCGCGGAGCCGGGCAGCGGCTGGCGTGCCGTTTCGCGCAGCGCGAGCACCGACACGATGCCGATGAACGATGCGCCCATCAGGTAGTACGCGGGCATCATCAGGTCGCCGGTGCGATCGACGAGCCACGCGGTGACGAGCGGCGTCGTGCCGCCGAACAGCGACACCGATACGTTGAAGCCGATCGCGAGCGCGCCGTAGCGGATGCGCGTGGGGAACAGCGCGGGCAGCGCCGACGGCATCACGCCGGTGAAGCACGACAGCAGCACGCCATAGATCAGCATCCCGCCGAACACGGGCAGCATGCCGCCGGTGCGGATCAGCATCAGCGCCGGCACGGCCAGCACGAGCAGGCCCACGCAGCCGGCCATCATCACCGGCTTGCGGCCGACCTTGTCCGACAGGTGCCCGGCGTAGAGCGTCATCGGCATCATCAGCACCATCACGAGCAGCACCAGGAACAGGCCGTGCGATTCGCGGAAGTGCAGCGTCGCCGACAGGTAGCTCGGCAGGTACGACAGCGCCATGTAGTCGGTCACGTTGAAGATCAGCACGAGGCCGACGCATTGCAGCAGCGGCTTCCACTGTTCGACGAGCAGCGTCGCGAAGCGCTGCTTCGGCCGCGTGCGTTCGTCCGCTTCGCGTGCTTCGGCCTCCTTCTTGAACGCGGGCGTTTCCTCGAGTTTCAGCCGGATATAGAGTCCCACGAGGCCGAGCGGGCCGGCGATGAAGAACGGCACGCGCCAGCCCCACGACAGCAGCGCTTCCTGCGACAGCGACGCGGTGAGCAGCGCGACCGTCGCCGCGCCGAGCGTATAGCCGATCAGCGTGCCGAACTCGAGGAAGCTGCCCATGAAGCCGCGGCGCTTGTCGGTGGAGAATTCGGCGATGAAGGTGGCGGCGCCGCCGTACTCGCCGCCGGTCGAGAAGCCCTGCACGAGGCGGGCGACGAGCAGCAGCACGGGCGCCATGATGCCGATCGACGCGTAGCTGGGGATCAGGCCGATCGCGAAGGTGCCGACGGCCATCATGATCATCGTGGCGGCGAGCACGCGCTGGCGGCCGATGCGGTCGCCGAGCGGGCCGAACACCATGCCGCCGAGCGGGCGCACGAGGAACGCGGCCGCGAACGTGCCGAAGGTCGCGAGCAGCTGCGCGGACGGGCTGCTGGACGGGAAGAACACCTTGCCGAGCGTGACGGCGATATAGCTGTAGACGCCGAAGTCGAACCATTCCATCGCGTTGCCGAACGCCATGGCGCCGACCGCGCGCTTGAGGACGGCGGGGTCGACGATCGTGATGTCATCCAGCTTGACGGACTGGCGCGAAGATCGGGTTTTCGCGGGGCGCGCTTGCGACGGGCTCAATGAACTCTCCTGGAATGGCCTTGGCGGCGCGGCCGGCGGGATGCAGCGGGGGCGTGCGGGCCGACGGACAGCGAAGGCGGATGTCTCGGGGATGCGTCGATGCCGGTGGCGTGACGCGCGTAGCGGACGACACCGGGCAGGTGTGTTGTGCGAACCAGTTTAGGGAAACGGGCGCGGGCGGCTATCGGTCATGCGCCCGGAACCCGGTGGTAAACGACATCGGGTTCAGGCAGTGCTGGTTGTACTGAAGCACGTCCGGCCGACCGGGGCGCCAGACGGCGTGTCGGTTGGCCTCTGCCCGCATCCGTCGCGCATGGAAGGGGGGAGTGGCGACGATTCGAGCGTCGCGTCGAGGTCGGCGGTCAGCGACGCGATATGCCGGACGAGCGGCCTCTGACGTCGAGGTATGGGCGTGCGTCGAAACGGAATGTGTCGCATTAAATCTCGCCCGACGGTGTACGATGCGGTTCGATCGGCAGGCGGAACACGCCGCGCGTGTCCGGGTCGATGAAATGGACGATCCTGTCGCCGATATCCTGAACGGCTGCGCCACCGCTCAATGACGGATTGCCCCCGAACGATTGGTTGATTCTCGAATATTGTCGATGATGAAGGTATCCAAGCTTGCTGCATGCGCACTGATTCTCGGCGCGACCATCGCCAACGTGGCGTGTGCCCGCGATCTGGACAAGAGCGACCCTGACCGAGCCCAAATACTGGCGGCCGTCCATCGATTGAACGACAGTGATCCGGAGATGAAGGACTATCGATATCTCGTGGTCGACCTGCTCAAGGACCACGATGCCGCATTTTTATGCGTTGCGTTGGCGGAGAAGGATGGCGGCTTGATATTGACGGACGACCAGGCCGGGATCATGACGTTCGTGCTGGAAAAGCGTCATCCGCAATGGTTCGCGACCATGCTGAGCGGTGTGGGATTTGCCGCCGGCGCAAAGCCGGTGCAATCGGATTGCAACGTAAAAGGCCGTGCCGTCAATACGCGCGATGACATCAATGCCGCGTTGAAAGCGACGGGTCACAAGCCACTGGCCTCCCGTTGATCATGGAGATCGGTGCCCGGAACGTCACCGCCCCGTGGCTGTGCCCGTGCCCGGTTCGCCTTCTGGTGCCCGGCTGTCAATACGTATGCCGATTCCACGATGTTCACGCCGCGCCGATTGCGTCGACCGGGCCTCGGCGCGATGGGCGGGATCATCTCCTCGCTCCCCGGCTGGCGGCGCCGAGCAACGCCACGAACGCCGCTTCATCCGCGCGCAAGCCGCGCGGCGTCCGCCGGACCGCAAGCGCGGCGAGCGTGCCTGCCTCGAACGCGTCGAGCACGGCCGGATGGATGTAGCAGCGCCGGCACACGGCCGGTGTGTTGCGCAGTAGCTCGGCCACCGCGCGCACGGTCTCGACGATCTGCTTGCGCGCGTGCGTGACGCCGCGATGCTCGGTGCGCCGCAACAACCCGAGCGCATGCACGCTGCCGGCCCAGGTCCGGTAATCCTTCGCGGTGAAATCCGCGCCGCCGGCCTCGCGCAGGTAGTCGTTCACGTCGGACGACCCGACCGGATGGCGTACGCCGTCGTCGTCCACATACTGGAACAACTCGTGCCCGGGCAGCTCGGCGCAGCGCCGTACGATCCGCGCGACCCGCGCGTCGTCGACCGTCACGTCGTGTTCGATCCCGCTCTTACCGGCGAAGCGCAACTGCACCTGGCCGGGCCGAATTTTCAAATGACGCTTGCGCAGCGTCGTCAGCCCGTACGAGCCGTTTTCGCGCGCGTATTCCGCGTTGCCGATCCGCGCGAGCGTCGTGTCGAGCAAGCGGACGATCGTCGCCACGACCTTGTCGCGCGGCATGCCCGGCAGCGCCAGATCGCGCGTGACGCGCGCGCGGATGCGCGGCAGCGCACGCGCGAACGCGGCCATCCGCGCGTACTTGTTCGCATCGCGCGTCTCGCGCCACAGCGGGTGATAGCGATACTGCTTGCGCCCGCGTGCATCGCGGCCGGTTGCCTGAAGATGACCGCGCGGGTCCATGCAGATCCACACGTCGGTGTACGCGGGGGGAATCGCCAGCGCGTTGATACGGGCAATTTCGTCGGCATCGCGCACTCGCACACCGTCCGGCCCGTAATACGCGAAGCCGTTGCGGAGCGGCCGGCGCGTATAGCCGGGGCGGCGGTCGTCGACATGACGCAGCGGCCCGGCGGGCATGCGTGCATTCGGCTGCGACGGGGCGCGCTGCTTCATGCTGCGGCGCGGCGATCGACGTCGGTGCCGATCCGCGTATCGTCGGGCTGCGTTCCGGGTGGACATCCTGCGCGCACGGTTTTCTCCTGTTTATGCGTACGTTCGGGCGTCGCGCAGCAAGAACCGTGCGCCGTTCCAGGCGCGCCCGAGGAGACCCGGCGCAAGTGCGCGCCGGGCGGGCGTTCGGGCGTTTGTTACCGCTGCATGGACGAAATCACGCAACGGCTTCGCCCGGCCAAGATGACTGCGGACCGGTGCCGGCATCGGGCGGATTGTGTCGATGCAATGTCGCGTTCGACGAACCTCGACGCCACCGCGCAGCTCCTCGATGTCGGCTGGAACGAGCGTTTGACGATGCCGCGAGACCACGCGCCGGTGGCGCGCGTGGCGCGTGCAAAGGCCGTGCAAAGGCCACGCAAAACGCGGCCAAGGCCGGCCAGAACGGCCCCGCCCACCTGCTTAGGTGTTTATACGTATGCCGAATCCGATATCGTCCCAATCCAATATTTCATTAGAAGGTTATCGGACTTGTTTCTAGACTGATGCGGGGCATGCAGACCGGGCCGGCGCGAAGCCCCCGGCCGGCGCACCGCCCCGATCCGCGCTTGCGCCACGCAGAAACAGAACAGCGCAGCGGCACACAACGACATCATCGGAGACGAACCATGACATTCATCAGGAAGCTGGCGGCGGGCGCGATCGTTGCCGCGGCGACGGTGCTGGCCGGCGGCGCGCACGCGCAGCAGAAACCGATCACGCTCGGCTTCTCGCAGGTCGGCGCGGAAAGCGCGTGGCGCACCGCGAACACCGTGTCGGTGAAGGGCGCGGCAAAGGACGCCGGCATCAACCTGAAATTCTCCGACGCGCAGCAGAAGCAGGAGAACCAGATTCGCGCGATCCGCTCGTTCATCGCGCAGAAGGTCGACGTGATCGCGTTCTCGCCGGTCGTCGAATCGGGCTGGGAGCCCGTGCTGACCGAAGCGAAAGCCGCGCACATCCCGGTGATCCTGACCGATCGCGGGGTCGACGTGAAGGACCCGTCGCTGTACGTGACGATGATCGGCTCGGACTTCCTCGAGGAAGGGCGGCGCGCCGGCCACTGGATGGAAGAGCGTTACAAGAACGACCCCGGTCCGATCAATATCGTCGAGCTGCAGGGCACGGTCGGCTCGGCGCCGGCCAACGACCGGCGGGCCGGCCTGCTCGAAGTGATCAAGAGCAATCCTAAGTTCAAGGTGATCGCGTCGCAGAGCGGCGACTTCACGCTGGCCGGCGGCAAGCAGGTGATGGAAGCGTTCGCGAAGACCTACGGCAAGCAGATCAATGTCGTCTACGCGCACAACGACGACATGGCGCTCGGCGCGATCCAGGCGATGGAAGAGGCGGGGATCAAGCCCGGCAAGGACGTGAGCGTCGTGTCGTTCGACGCGACGAAGGGCGGCTTCCAGGCGATGGTCGCGGGCAAGATCAACGTCGACGTCGAATGCAGCCCGCTGCTCGGCCCGCAGTTGATGACCGCGGTGAAGGACGTGGTCGCCGGCAAGCAACTGCCCAAGCGCATCGTGACGAACGAGACCGTGTTCCCGATGAACGTCGCGGCCCAGGTGCTGCCGACCCGCAAGTACTGAACGACATACGACGATCCGGCGCGGGCGGCGGCGTGGCGGCCGCCCGGGCGCCAACCGTTTCGAGGGAGGATGCATGGAGAGTGCGCCGGTGGTCGAGATGATCGGCATCGACAAGTCGTTTCCGGGCGTGAATGCGCTGCAGCGCGTGAACTTCCGGCTGTTTCCGGGCGAGATCCACGCGCTGATGGGCCAGAACGGCGCGGGCAAGTCGACGCTGATCAACGTGCTCACCGGCGTGCATGCGCACGATGCGGGCGAGATTCGCGTCGGCGGCGCGCCGGTGAATTTCGCCGCGCCGCGCGAAGCCGAGGCGGCCGGCATCCAGACGCTCTACCAGGAAGTGAACCTGTGCGCGAACCTGTCGGTCGCGGAGAACATCTTCGCGGGCCGGCAGCCGATGCGGCGCGGCGCGATCGACTGGAACACGATTCATGCACGCTCGCGCGCGGCGCTGGCCGAACTCGACCTGGCGCTCGACGTCACGCGCTCGCTCGACGCGTATCCGATCGCCGTGCAGCAGATGGTCGCGATCGCACGGGCGGTGTCGGTGGACGCGCGCGTGCTGATTCTCGACGAGCCGACGTCGAGCCTCGACGACGGCGAGGTCGCGCGGCTGTTCGACGTGCTGCGCCGGCTGAAGGCGTCGGGCATCGCGATCCTGTTCGTCACGCACTTTCTCGAGCAGACCTACGCGGTGTCCGACCGGATCACCGTGATGCGCAACGGCGAGCGCGAAGGCGAGTATCTCGCGCGCGACCTGCCGGTCGACGTGCTGGTCGCGAAGATGACCGGCCGCGAACGGATGTCCGACACGCTGCAGGCGGGCGCGGCGGCGGTCGAACGCACCGCCGGCGACGCGGAACCGTTCCTGTCGATGCAGCAGGTCGGCCGGCGCGGAATGATGAGCCCGCTCGACCTCGACGTGCGGCCCGGCGAGATCGTCGGGCTGGCCGGGCTGCTCGGCTCGGGGCGCACCGAAACCGCGCAGCTGGCATTCGCCGCGGAGCGCGCCGACACCGGCGCGATCGAGGTCGACGGCGCGCGCACGCGGCTCGCGTCGCCGCACGACGCGGTCCGGCACGGCATCGCGTATTGCCCGGAGGATCGCAAGAAGGAGGGGATCGTCGCCGCGCTGTCGATCCGCGAGAACATCATTCTCGCGCTGCAGGCGCGGCGCGGCTGGTGGCGGCTGATCGGGCGCGCGCGGCAGCGCGAGCTCGCCGAAACGTACATCGCGCGCCTCGGCATCAAGGCGCGCGACGCGGAGCAGCCGATCGGGCTACTGTCGGGCGGCAATCAGCAGAAGGTGCTGCTCGCGCGCTGGCTCGCGACGGAACCGAAGCTGCTGATCCTCGACGAGCCGACGCGCGGCATCGACGTCGCCGCGAAATTCGACATCATGGAGCGCGTGCTCGCGCTGTGCGCGCAAGGGCTCGCGATCCTGTTCATTTCGTCGGAGATCAGCGAAGTCGTGCGCGTCAGCCACCGGATCGCGGTGCTGCGCGACCGGCGCAAGGTCGCCGAACTGACCGGCGCCGACGCATCCGAGGAGCAGGTGTACCGGCTGATCGCGGGAGGCCAGTCATGACGCAGCTGCGCACGTTGTTCCGTCATTCGCTCGTGTGGCCGGTGCTGACGCTCGCGCTGCTGTTCGCGCTCGACGTCGCGTATCGCCCGGGCTTCCTGTCGATCACGCTGCTCGACGGCCATCTGTTCGGCGCGCCGATCGACATCCTGAACCGCGCGGCGCCGCTCGTGATCGTGTCGCTCGGGATGACGCTCGTGATCGCGACCCGCGGGATCGACATCTCGGTCGGCGCGATCGTCGCGATCGCGGGGGCAGCCGCGGCGATCGTGCTCGACGCGGACCCGTCGCGAATCGGCGTGGCGCTGGCCGCCGCGCTCGGCGTCGGGCTGCTGGCCGGCGCTTGGAACGGGCTGCTGGTGGCGTTCGTCGGGATGCAGCCGATCATCGCGACGCTGATCCTGATGGTGGCCGGTCGCGGCGTCGCGCAACTGCTGACGGGCGGCCAGATCATCCCGATCGGTGCGCCCGGCTACCTCGCGCTCGGCGGCGGCTATCTCGCGGCCGTGCCGTGCGCGGTGTGGATCGCGCTGGCGACGATCGCCGCGACCGCGCTGCTGGTGAACCGCACGGCGCTCGGGCTGTTCATCCGTGCGATCGGCGTGAACCCGGTCGCGACGCGGCTCGTCGGGCTGCGCTCGGGGGCGATCGTGTTCGGCGTGTATCTGTTTTCAGGCGTGATGTCGGCGCTCGCGGGCATCCTGGCCAGCTCGAACGTGCGCAGCGCCGACGGCAACAACGCGGGGCTGCTGCTCGAGCTCGACGCGATCCTCGCGGTGACGCTCGGCGGCACGTCGCTGCTCGGCGGCCGCTTCAGCCTCGCCGGCTCGGTGCTCGGCGCGCTGATCATCCAGACGTTGACCTACACGACCTATTCGATCGGCGTGCCGCCGGAGGCGACGCTCGTCGTCAAGGCGGTCGTCGTGATCGTCGTGACGCTGATCCAGTCGGAGGCCGCACGTGCGTCGGTCGTCCGGCACGCGTCGCGGCTGCTGCCTTCCGCGCGTTCGCGCGCCACTTCCGGAGCGACGCCGCGATGAACCGATTCCTTGGCCGGCTCGCCGACCCGCGCACGCTGCCGATCGTCGTGACGATCGTGCTGTTCGCCGCGCTGTTCGGCTTCGGGTCCGTGACCTACACGGGCTTCTTCTCGATGCAGGTGCTGACCGGGCTGCTCGTCGACAACGCGTTCCTGTTGATCGTCGCGCTCGGGATGACGTTCGTGATCGTGTCGGGCGGCATCGACCTGTCGGTCGGCTCGGTCGTCGCGCTGACGACGATCTTCTGCGCGGTCGGCGCCGAGCGGCTGCACTGGCCCGTGTGGGTGATCGTGCCGCTGGTGCTCGCGTTCGGCGCGCTGTACGGCGCGGCGATGGGGGCGCTGATCCATTATTTCCGGCTGCAGCCGTTCATCGTCACGCTGGCCGGGATGTTTCTCGCGCGCGGCGCGTGTTTCCTGATCACGACGCAGTCGATCACGATCAACGAGCCGGTGTTTCATGCGATCGCGGGCTTCAGCGTGCCGGTGGGCGGCGGCACGCTGAGCGCGGGCGCGTTGATCGCGCTCGCGACGCTGGCCGGCGCGATCTACGTCGCGCATTTCACGCGCTTCGGCCGTAACGTCTACGCGATCGGCGGCAACGAGCGTTCGGCGCTGCTGATGGGGCTGCCGGTCGCGCGCACGAAGGTCGGCGTGTACGCGCTGAGCGGCTTCTGTTCGGCGCTCGGCGGCGTCGTGTTCACGCTGTACGTGCTGTCGGGTTACGGGTTGCAGGCCCAGGGCATGGAACTCGACGCGATCGCCGCGACCGTGATCGGCGGCACGCTGCTCACCGGCGGGGTGGGCTATGTGCTCGGCTCGGTGTTCGGTGTCGGCATCCTCGGCACGATCCAGGTGCTGATCACGTTCGACGGCACGTTGAGTTCGTGGTGGACGCGGATCGTGATCGGCGCGCTGCTGTGCGTGTTCTGCGTGCTGCAACGGGTGATCGAACGGCATGCCGCGCGGCGGCGCACGGGCGGCACGGGGCTTGGGGCGCCGAGGCCGAAACGCAGCCCCGCACAGGCGCGGCCAGCATCGCCCGACGAGGATGCCGCGCTGGTTTCGACGATGCGGCGGCTGTAGCGCACGCATCGGCCGGCGGGGGCGGCCGCGGCACGAAGCAACTTGACCCGACGGTGGCCGGTGCCGATGCGCGGGCGGTCGCATCCGGCGGCCGGCCGGTACCACGATCGGCGCGTGCGCGCCACGGCGGCCCGTGCCGTCAGGCCGGCCCGGCCGCGTCGGTTTCGGCGTCGAACGCCGTCGCGGCGCGGCGCGCCTGTTTCAGCGAGCCGGCCAGTTTCCCGATCGCGTCCAGGTCCAGTGCATCGAGGTGGTCGCGCACGTCCCGCACGAAGGCCGCGTAATCCGGCTCGTCAGCATACGGGCCGAGCAATGCCTCGATATCGGTCAGCTGCCCGTTGTCGGCCAGCAGGATCAGCTGGTCGAGCGCATCGTCGGGCGGGCACGGCATCGTGGGCGTGGGGACGTCCGGCTCGGCCTCGCCGTCCGGTTGAAACCGCCGGACGAGCTCCGACACCGGCACGAGCGCGTGCCCGACGGCCGGCGCGACGATCGCGAACGAGAATGCCGTGCCGACGCCCGGCTGGCTGGCGACGGCCAGCTCGCCCGCCATCGCGCCTACGATGCGCTGCGCGATGAACAGGCCGAGCCCGGTGCCGCCGTTCACGGCCTGCACCTGCTGGTACGCGCGGAAGATGTCGCGGTTGCCGCTGATGTCGATCCCGATGCCCGTATCGGCCACTTCGAACAGCAGCCGCCAGGTGTCGCCCTCGCGCGCGGCATGAATCGACAGCGTGACCGTGCCGTCGCGCGTGAACTTCGATGCGTTGGACAGCAGGTTGAGCAGCACCTGCTGCAGCCGCATGCCGTCGATCGACACCGTGCGCGGCAGCGGCGTGGCCGGCCGGTAGACGAACCGGTTGTCCTGCTGCGCGCACAGCGCGAGCGCATAGTGGCCGATGTCGTCGAGCAGGCCGGGCAGGTCGGTCGTGTCCGGCGTCACGCCGAGCGGCTGCAGCTCGGCCTTCGTGAACGCGAGCAGCTCATCGATCAGCGTGAGCTGATAGCGGATGCTGCGGTCGATCGACCGGATCAGCCGCGCCTGGCCGCGCGTCGCGCCTTGCAGCAGCAGCTTCGCATAGCCGTTGATCGTGGACAGCGGCGCGCGCAGGTCGTGGCTGACGTAGCCGAGCGTCTCGATCTTTTGCTGCATGTGGGTCGTCACCTGTTGCAGCGCGTCGTTGAGCGCGAGCGTGCGGCGTGCGACTTCGTCGCGCAGGCGATCCTGTTCGGTGAGCTGCCAGTGCTCGAGCCGCTTCCTCGCCTCGGTACGCTGGCGGCCGACGTGATGAATCCACGCGGCCAGCACCAGCAGGTGCGTGGCGAGCCCGACGACCGCGATGACGGGGTTCGGGAAGATGTCGGATTTCAGCCACGCGAGCGCCGGCGGCAGCGTGTTCCTGCCGTCGAGCACGCGGATCAGCATGTTGAAGCTGGCGATCGCAATGGCGATCAGCATCACGCGGCCGGTGGGCGTCCGGCGGATCGCGAGCAGCAGCGCGAGGCTGATGTTGACGATCGCGGTCAACGCGTTCAGCCGCAGGCAGAACCACGTGAACGTCAGCAGGTCGCCGCAGGCGGCGCCGACCATGCCGACGCCTTCAAGCGCGATGAATGCCATGTAGATCGCGCGCATCGGCAGCTTCGCCTGCTCGCGCCGGGCGACCATCAGGATGAAGAGGAAGAAGCAGGAAACCGCCAGGTACGCGAAGATGACTTCGCCACGCGCCGACCATTCACGCAGCGCAGGCGGCAACGCCATCGCCAGGTAGCCGCGGTAAGCCGCTTCGAACAGCGTCGTGCCGAGCGCCACCGCGGCCAGCACGTGAAACACGCCGCTGCGCGAAAAGAACCCGATCAGCAGCGCGCACCACATCAGCGCGAGCAGCCCGCCGAAGAAGCCGAAGTCCCACATCGTCGCGCGCCGCTCCAGCGCATCCCACGCCGCACGCGTGAACGCGGCCGGCGCGAGCCGCATTTCCTTGCGCGACGTGACGCGGATCAGCACGGGGACGCTTTCGCCGGCACGCAACGTGACGTCGAGCGCCGGGTAGCGCGACGACGGCCGGGCGTCACTACCGGCGCCGGCGGCCGGGAAGCGGTTGTCGAGCATCCACCCGCCGTTCCGGCCGAGATAGAAGTCCGCCTGGTCGACGCGGGCGTCGCGAATCACCAGCACCAGCGGGCGCGCGGCGCTGTCGCGGTTGGTGAGCGTGGCGCGGATCCACCACGCCGATCGCGAGAACTCGACGTTGAACGACGACGTGCCGGCCACCGGCGTGCCATGCGCGGGATCGGCGAGCCGTGCGGCGACCTGATCGGCGGACATCGTCGCGCTCGCGTCCTCGAAGACCGACACGGCGTCCAGTTGCGCGGGGGGCGGCGTCGACGCGGCACGCGCGGTCGCGCAGGTGACGGCCATCGCGAGCAGGAGCAGCAGCACCGCGCGACAGCCGGCTGCCCATGCCGCGTGGCGCCTACCCATCGTGATGGTGCGCCCCGGGTGCGGCGGGCGGGGCATTGACCGCATGGCGCTGGCGCCGCCAGTCGGACGGCGTGATGCCGAAGCGTTCGCGGAAGGCGGTGGCGAAGTTGCCGGGCGTGGAAAAGCCGATTTCCTCGGCGATGTCGCCGATCCCCATCGACGTCTCCGCGAGAAAGTGCATCGCGGCGCGCAGGCGCGTGTCGCGCAGATATTCGAACACGGTCTGGCCGAGATGATCGCGGAACACGCGGGACAAACGCTTCTCGTGCGTGCCGACCTGCCTGGCGAGATCCTCGAGCGCCGGCGGATGGCGCAGGTCGCGCAGCAGGACCTCGGACGCCGCGCGCACGAGGGCGGCATCCGGGTTGTCGGGCAGCTCGGGCAGATGCGCGAACGGCTGGCTGCGCCGCGCGCGTTTCAGGTGATTGCGGATCCGGGCCAGCACTTCGGTCGGCTCGAACGGCTTGATGATGTAGTCGATCGCGCCGGTTTCGAGCCCTGCGATGCGATCCTCGAGATCGCCCGCGGCCGTCAGGATGATGACCGGGATCGATTGCGTCGACGGCGTCGACGCCAGCAGCCGGCACGCCGCGAAGCCGTCCATGCGCGGCATGCGGACATCCATCAGGATCAGGTCGGGCGCGATCGCCTGGGCACGGTGATACGCCTGCAGCCCGTCGAACGCGACGCTGATCCGGCACCGTGCGGCCCGCAGGATTTCCGTGAGGAGCCGCAGGTCGTTCGGGCGATCGTCGACGACAAGAATATGTGCGTCAGCAAGATCCGGCGTGGGACGAGGCGACGCCGAACTGGACGAGCGGGATGACATGGTTGCGGAGGCGGTGGAAGGGTGGCCGGTCAGATGACGTGCATCGCGGTCTGCACGATTGTTGCGAAAAATTATATGCCGACAACAGGTCACATAGTGAGGATTCCGTGTGGCATGTGGGGGCTTGTGCGGCGGGGTGCTGCGTGTTGGCCGCCGCGGCGTCCGGCCGGAAGAAAAGGAAGTGGAAAAACATGCCGAATTGGCTTTTAATAATCGGTCTTAATTTCCGGATCAATTCGGAATAATTGGAATGGGATGGGGCGGGTGAATCAGTTTGACATGCGTTCCGAAGTCGATGCCTTCTATGTGAAAAGAATGAAGAAATTGTGGGTTGCATGATTAATTTTTTTCTGATGGCGGGTCGGAATCGTGTTAGTCGTGAAATCGCATTTTGCGTTGGAATGTATGAATGTAAATGCTGTCTGCTCGGGAAAAGGATTTTTCCGCTCTGGAAAAGGTTCGTTCCGACGGATGCCGGCAAACTAGCCCCGGCGCGGCTGGAATCGGTTCTTTCAAACGGTCGGAATCGCGCGGATCGCATGCCGACGTTCTATTTCGAAGCACGCGATACCAATGAGACATTGATCGATGTTCGATCCCATGATATGGGACTGCGTCGGCGAACGAATAACTGGCACGAGGGTAATGCAAATTCCGCCATTCACCGAATACGTCGCTATATAAGAGAAATCGGTGAGTTCTGGAATTCGGTTGGGAATGGCGCACCGGTCGAGACGAAATCGTCAAGGAAATTCGATCGATTAATTCGGTGCAGGGGTCGTCCGGCAAGTCGTCGATGCTGTTCCGGGATTCCGGAAATGCGTTTGAATGCGGGACGAAAAGGGTGAGTGGCTGCGCGTGGGCCGTCCGAGGGTTCGATCCATCGGGGAACGGTCGCGCGCGGCGCGCTCTCGAATCAGGCGGGCACGAAAACGATGAACACAACAGGCATGACAGGCCAACGCACCGGTTCGCACGAACCGGTGGCGCATGCTTCAGTCCCGGGGATCGCACGGCGTCATCCTCCTCCTGAATGAAACAGGGCGGGCCGCCCCGCGGGCGCGGGCCGGCTTCCGCCCATCCGGCGTCTGAAAGACGCTTTCCGATGAGATTCGAGGTCGTCGCGGGTTCGGCGCGATGGCGCGCGCGTGCGCGGTTGAACGGCACGCCCCGCGTCGAGCCGCCGGGCTGGCCGTGTCGGCTTCCATGATTCGATAACCGGCGATCGTCGCGTCGCCTCGTGCCGACCGGCACGGGCGGCGCGCGATCGCGTGATCGCGATGTCCATCGCGCGTGTCGAGCAGCATTACCCGGCTGTTTAGTTAGTGATCCAAAGTGAGTGGCGGGCGTCGCGAGGCGGACGGGAACGTGCAGAGGACGTTCTCGCCGGCTGCCGTGTTCGCCGTTGCGTCATCCAGCACATGAGAACCGAGGGAAGACAAGATGAACAAGTCGTTCAAGTCGATCTGGAACGAAGCATTGGGAGCCTGGGTTGCGGCTTCGGAGCTTGATCGGGCGCGCGGCAAGCGCGTTGCGTCGTCGCGTGGCAAGCCGGAGCGTGACGTCGAAGGAGCGGCCGCGGTTCGCGCAGGCGCGACCTCGGCCCCGTCGCTCAGGCGGCTCGCCATGCTGATGGCGTCCGCGTATCTCGCGCTGTTCCATGCCGGCGCGCATGCGCAGTACAACCCGGATGGCGGCACGGCCACCGGCGGCGTCTCGTCGATCGCGATCGGCGTCGGGTCGAGCGCCGCGCAGACGAATTCCACCGCGTTGGGCAACCTGTCGACGGCGCAGGGCGTGTCGGCCACGGCGCTTGGCCCGGGGGCGCATGCGATGGGCGACGCTTCGACGGCCGTCGGCATCAACGCGCAGGCGACGGGCGTCAACAGCACGTCGATGGGCGTGCAGGCGATCGGCTCGGGCGCATTTTCGGTTGCCGTCGGCAACCAGGCGCAAGCGACGCAATCCGGTGGGGTAGCGATGGGCAGTGGCGCGACCGCGACCGGCGTTTCTGCCATCGGGCTCGGCAACAATGCCACGGCCTCCGGACAGGATGCCGCCGCGCTGGGTCTCGGCGCGGTTTCGTCGGGCCTCGCCAGCGTTGCGCTCGGCTTTTCAGCTCAGGCGACCAACCAGGGCGCGATTGCACTTGGCAACCAGTCCACCAGTTCCGGCGCGGCCGGTGTAGCGGTGGGTAGCGGCTCGCTGGCTTCCGGCAATTCTGCGCTCGCGCTGGGTGTCAACAGCGGCGGGAAGGGCACGACGTCGATCGCGATCGGCTGGGGCGGCGTCGCCGGGGTGGCCGGCTCGGGCACGCAGTCGCTTGGCACCAGCTCGATCGCGCTGGGCTCGAATACGACGGCTGGCGCCGATACCTCGATGGCGCTCGGCACGAGCACGAAGGCGACGGGTATCAGTTCGATTGCGATGGGCGTCCAGTCGAGCGCGACGCAGCAGTTCGCGACCGCGCTCGGTAATACCGCGGTGGCGACCG
The DNA here is from genome assembly GCF_002223325.1 of Burkholderia sp. AU15512. Lineage (NCBI taxonomy): Bacteria > Pseudomonadati > Pseudomonadota > Betaproteobacteria > Burkholderiales > Burkholderiaceae > Burkholderia > Burkholderia sp. AU15512. The sequence continues at coordinate 825,096 of NZ_NKEX01000008.1, read as the reverse complement.
GCGTGTCGGCGAGCGCACTGGGGGCCGGCGCGACGGCGTCGGCCACGAATGCGACGGCCATCGGCATCAACAGCGTCGCGGCGGCGGGGTCGACCGTGGCGATCGGCGATTCGAACTCGGTCGCGGCCGCGGCGGGGGCGGGCTCGATTGCCGGGGGCAACAACTCGAAGGTGCTGGGCGGCATCGGCGCGGTCGCGCTGGGCCTGGGGCAGACGGCCAGCGGCAACGGCGCGGTGGCGATCGGCGACCCGAGCACCGCGATCGGCACCGGCGCGGTCACGGCCGGGTCGAACAACACGGCGAACGGCGACGGCGCGGTCGCGATCGGCAATTCGAACATCGCGCAGGGCACCGGTTCGCTCGCGCTCGGCAACACGTCGACGGCGGCGGCGGCCGGTGCGCTGGCGTTCGGTGCGTCGGCCGTGGCGAACAATGCCGGCGACGTCGCGCTCGGCTCGGGCTCGACGACGGCCGCGCCGAATCCCACCGCAAGCGCGACGATCGGCGGCGTGACGTACACGTTCAAGGGCACGAATCCGACCAGTGTCGTCAGTGTCGGTGCCGCGGGTACCGAGCGCCAGATCACCAATGTCGCGGCCGGGCGCATCAGTTCGGCGAGCACGGATGCGATCAACGGGTCGCAGCTCGATGCGACGAATCAGGCGGTGAATTCGCTGTCGACTTCCACGGCGTCGAGCGTCGGTTCGTTGTCGACGGGGGTGTCGTCGCTGTCGACCGGGTTGTCGTCGGCCAACAGCGCGATCACGTCGCTTTCCACGTCGACCTCGACGGGCATCAGCTCGCTGTCAACGGGGTTGAGTTCGACCAATAGCTCGGTGACGTCGTTGTCGACCTCGACGTCGACGGGCATCGGCTCGCTGTCGACGGGGTTGAGCTCGACCAACAGCTCGGTGACGTCGCTGTCGACATCCACGTCGACCGGTCTGTCGTCGGCCAATAGCGCGATCACGTCGCTTTCCACGTCGACGTCGACGGGCATCAGTTCGCTGTCGACGGGCCTGAGTTCGACCAATAGCTCGGTGACGTCGCTGTCGACATCCACGTCGACCGGTTTGTCGTCGGCCAATAGCGCGATCACGTCGTTGTCGACTTCGACCTCGACGGGCATCAGCTCACTGTCGACGGGCCTGAGCTCGACCGACAGCGCAGTGACTTCGCTGTCGACATCCACGTCGACCGGTCTGTCGTCGGCCAATAGCGCGATCACGTCGTTGTCGACTTCGACCTCGACGGGCATCAGCTCACTGTCGACGGGCCTGAGTTCGACCAACAGCGCCGTGACGTCATTGTCGACGTCCACGTCGACCGGCCTGTCGTCGGCCAATAGCGCGATTACGTCGCTGTCCACGTCGACTTCGACCGGCCTGAGTTCGACCAATAGCTCGGTGACGTCGCTGTCGACTTCGACGTCGACGGGCATCAGCTCGCTGTCCACTGGCTTGAGTTCGACGAACAGCTCAGTGACATCGTTGTCCACGTCCACGTCGACGGGCATCAGTTCGCTGTCCACGGGCCTGAGTTCGACGAACAGCTCGGTCACGTCGCTGTCGACTTCGACGTCGACGGGCATCAGCTCGCTGTCCACCGGCTTGAGTTCGACGAACAGCTCGATCACGTCGCTGTCGACGTCCACCTCGACGGTGGTCGGTTCGCTGTCTACCGGCCTGAGCTCGACGAACAGCACCGTCACGTCGCTGTCGACCGCGACCTCGACGAGCATCGGTTCGCTGTCGACCGGGCTCAGTTCGACGACGAGCTCGATCGCGTCGCTGTCGACGTCGACCTCGACGACCGTCGGCTCGCTGTCCACCGGGCTGTCGAGCACGAACAGCAACCTGACGTCGCTGTCCACCGCGACGTCGACGGGCCTCGGCTCGCTGTCCACCGGCCTCAGCTCGATCGCCAGCAACAACACCAACCTCGGCAACAGCACGGCGGGCGCGATCGGCGGCGGGGCCACCTACGATCCGACGACCGGCACGATTTCGGCGCCGTCGTACGTGACGTACAACAGCGACGGGTCGACGACGATCAACAACAACGTCGGCTCGGCGATCGACAACATCAACGCGCACGGCATCAAGTATTTCCACGCGAACTCGACCGCGCCGGACAGCCAGGCGATCGGGCTCGACAGCGTCGCGATCGGCCCGAATGCGATCTCGAAGGTGGACGGCAGCATCGCGCTCGGTGCGGGGTCGGTATCCGACCGCGCGACGACGCCGGCGTCGGGCATCCTCCGCAACGGCACCGCATCGATCCCGTTCAACACGACGGACCAGACGCTGCTCGGCGCGGTATCGGTTGGCGACGCGACCAGCAAGACGTATCGCCAGATCACCAACGTCGCGGACGGCACCGGGCAGCAGGATGCGGTGACCGTGCGGCAGCTGGCCGGTGCGTTGCAGTCGTTCGCGGTCACGGGCCAGAAGTATTTCCACGCGAATTCGACGGCGGCCGACTCGCTCGCCGTCGGCGCGGAATCGGTCGCGGTGGGGCCGACGACGGTCGTCAACGGCGACAACGGCGTGGGCATCGGCAACGGCGCGATCGTCGACCAGACCGCGCCTGGCGGCATCGCGATCGGGCAGGCGGCGAGTGCCGCGCAGGCCGACGCGCTCGCGCTCGGCAGCGGCGCGACGGCGCTGGGCGCGCAGTCGGTCGCGCAAGGCGCGAATGCGAAGGCGGTCAGCGTGGGCAGCGTCGCGCTGGGTTCCGGCGCGCTCGGCAACGCAACCGATGCGCTCGCGCTGGGCGCCGGTGCGTCCGCGACGTTCGCGAACAGCGTCGCATTGGGCGCCGGTTCGCTGACGACGGTCGGCGCGCTGACGAACTACGTCGCGTACGGCTTGAGCAGCCCGCAATCGTCGGCCGGCGAAGTGAACATCGGCAACCGGCAGATCACGGGCCTCGCGGCCGGCAAGAACGGCACGGACGCGGTGAACGTGTCGCAGCTCGACTCGGTCGCGAACCAGCTGACGACGCTGATCGACCAGCGCACGACCAACCTCGGCGGCCAGTACACGACGAACCCGAACGGCGCGAACGTGCCGCCGGGCTCGACCGGCCCGAACTCGTCGGCGGGTGGGTCGGGCGCGGTGGCATCGGGCTCGAACAGCACGGCGGTCGGCAACAATGCGCTCGCATCGGGCAACGGCTCCACCGCCATCGGCGTGGGCTCGACGGCATCGGGCAGCAATTCGGCCGCGATCGGCACGGGCAGCAACGACGGCGGGCGCTCGAACGTCGTCGCGGTCGGTTCGGCGGAATCGGCGCGCCAGGTGGTCAACGTCGCGGCCGGTACGCAGGGCACGGATGCCGTGAACGTGAACCAGCTGAATGCGGTGTCGAACCAGTTCACGCAGTCGCTGAACACGGTCAACAACCAGCTCACACAGATGCAGCAGCAGATCCAGCAGACCGATTCGATGGCACGCGAGGGGATCGCGGCCACCGCGGCGATGGCGTCGATCCCGCACATGGACCGCGACTCGAACTTCGCGATGGGGGTCGGTACGGCGACGTTCCAGGGGCAGAAGGCGATGGCGGTCGGCGTGCAGGCGCGTGTCACGGAAAACCTGAAGGCGACGCTGAACGGCGGTTTCGCCGGCAGCCAGCGCGTCGTCGGCGCGGGCATGCTGTATCAGTGGAAGTAATCGCGCGCTGCGGTTCGCGCCGGCACGCACTGCCGGGGCGGACCGCGTCGAACGCAAACGCACGCGGATGCGGCTGCGCCATTGCGCCGCCCGCGCTGCGCCCCTCGCATTTTCGGAGTCCTCACGTGAAAAACATTCATCTTGCACTGCTGGCGTCCGTCGTTTCCCTCGCGGCCTGTTCGAGCGCATCGGGACCGACGTACAACGCATACGAACTTCAGCCCCGCGACGGCATCCGGACGTTCCGTGTCGATTGTCACGGCATCCTGTCGAGCGCCAATACCTGCATGAAGGTCGCGACGCGCATGTGCGGCAACGAGGCCGTGCGCACGGTCGATTCCACGATGCCGTACCGCGACGGCGCCGATCCGCACTCGATGGTGTTCCAGTGCGGTGCGGCGCCCGCGCCGGTCGCCGCGGCAGCCGCGCCAGCGCCCGCCGCGGTCGAGAAGGTGAGCCTGACCGGCGATGCGTACTTCGCGACCGACTCCGCCGTGCTGACGTCCGCCGCTACTGCTGCGCTCGACAGTTTGCTGAGCCAGCAGGGCGACAGGCACTTCTCGCGTGTGGAAGTGGACGGTTATACCGACGCGACCGGCTCGGATGCACACAACCAGGCCCTGTCGAAGCGCCGCGCCGATGCCGTCGCGGGGTATCTGCGCGAACACGGGCTGAAGGCGGATTCGGTCGCGGCGACGGGGCATGGAGAAACCAACCCGGCCGCATCGAACGAGACCGCCGACGGGCGCGCGCGCAATCGCCGGGTGGAAATCTCGCTGCGGAAGTAGGGCGTCGCCACCGGGTTGCCGCAGGCGTGGCCGTCGCGAACGGACGGCTCTCGCTTGCGGCTGTGGCGCCGTTCGGAGACGCTGGCGGTCGAATCAGGCAACGCGTCGCGATGGGCGTGCGCGATGCCGCCATCGCGCGGACGACGACGCGGCACGACGGCCCGCGGGCCGGTTGGCGGACGCCGATGTCGTGGGTTCATCGGCGCCTGCCGACGTGTTGCTGCACAGGGCGCAAGCAATGCCCGGTGCCGCTGCGTGAAAAGGGATGAGAGAGACTTCGGCGGAGGTGCGGGGCTGCAATGGTCGCGTGGCTGACGCGGGCTCGACTGCAGCGCGGGTCGACAAGCACGAAGGCGCGGAAGGCGACCCGTTGCGGGAGCAATCAGTTTGTTCATGTCCCAATTGCAAAACTAGTCTCGCATCTTCGCGTCCGCCCATTTCCATTCCCGCGCAGCCTTTACGAACGCCGCAAGATAATCGACGTCGTCATCCGTCTTGCGCGTGCCGAGGAAAATCTGCTTCGCAATCCCCTTCTTTCCAAGTTGCACGGGCGTAAGCGGCATCCAGCCCGCGTATTCTTCCGCGAGCCAGCGAGGCAACGCCGCCACGCCACGGCCGCTCGCCACCATCTGCAGCATGATGTCGGTCGTCTCGATCACCTTGTGGCGCTTCGGCACCCTGTTCGCGGGCGTGAGGAACTGCGTGTAGATATCGAGCCGGTCCGTTTCGACGGGATACGTGATCAGCACCTCGTGCGTCAGCTGTTCCGGCGTGACATACGCTTCTCCGGCCAGCGGGTGATCATCGGCAACCACCAGCACCTGCTCGTAATCGAACACCGGCTCAAAATGCAGTTCGGGTTTCTTGAGCGGGTCGGGCGTGACGAGCACGTCGATTTCATAGCCGATCAACGCACCGATGCCGCCGAACTGGAAGCGCTGCTTCACGTCGACATCGACATCCGGCCAGTGCGCGAGATACGGCGACACCACCTTCAGCAGCCATTGATAGCACGGCGCGCATTCCATGCCGATCCGCAACGTGCCGCGCTCGCCCTGCGCGTACTGCCTCATGCGCTCCTCGGCGAGTTCGAATTGCGGCAGCAACCGGTTCGCGAGGCTCAGCAGGTACTGTCCGGCTTGCGTGAGCCGCATGGTCCGTCCTTCGCGCGCCCACACGGGCGTACCGAGCTGCTGCTCCAGCTTCTTCACGGCATGGCTGAGCGCCGACTGCGTGAGGTTGAGCGTATCGGCGGCGGCCGTGAGCGAGCCCTGCCGCTCCACTTCCCGCACGACCATCAGATGATTGCGATCCAGCATCGACCACTCCATGAACAAATTTAATGTTTGCATGAAATAAATCCATTTTTATTCATGCAATGGAAACTATATCATCGCTGCCAGTTACTTTTCTTCCGATGTGAACCGGACACACCGCACCGTGAGCATCGCTCATGGTTGGTTGAAATCGATTCATATCCAGTCGGCCATGGCCCAACGTCACATTCGTTCATCGGAAAAGAAAAGCGAGCCGCATCGAAAGGCATGGAGCAGATGCAGTTTTCATTTCGAAATCTGGGGCGCAAGATCATGACGAGTCAAGAGTTTACATTTGCTATTAAAAGCGTCTGTTTCGATGAGGACTATCAGCCTTCCGACCATACGCGCATCACGACCAATTTCGCGAACCTCGCCAGAGGAAAGAGTCGTCAGGAGAATTTGCGCAATACCTTCAGGATGATTGACAATCGTTTCAATGCGTTGGCACATTGGGACAATCCTAAAGGCGATCGCTATGCCGTCAAGCTTGAAATCATTTCAGTCGAAATGAATATCGGCGGTGAGCGGGGAAGTGCCTCGCTGCCCTTGATCGAAATACTGAAGACGAATATTTTCGATCGAAAAAACAACAAGCACATTGGCGGCATCGCGGGAAATAATTTTTCCTCTTATGTGCGAGATTACGATTTCAGTGTGGTCTTGCTGGAGCACAACAAGAATCAGCCCGGCTTCAGTACGCCGGATAACTTTGGCGACCTGCACGGGAATCTGTTCAAGTCCTTCGTGAAGTCGAGCGCCTACAAGGATAATTTCTCGAAACCACCCGTTATATGCCTGAGCGTTTCGAGTAGCAAGACCTATCATCAGACGGCAAATCGGCATCCCGTGTTGGGTATCGAATACCGGCAGGACGAGTATTCCTTGACTGACGAGTATTTCGGAAAAATGGGGATGAAGGTGCGCTATTTCATGCCGCCGAATAGTGTCGCGCCGCTGGCTTTTTATTTTACCGGTGATTTGCTGGACGATTACACCAATCTGGAGCTCATCGGCACCATCAGCACGATGGATACCTTCCAGAAAATTTACCGGCCCGAAATTTACAACGCGAATTCACCGGCAGGAAAATCCTACCAACCGAGTCTGAAGCATCAGGATTTTTCGCTCACCCGGATTGTTTACGATCGGGAAGAGCGTAGCCGGCTGGCTATCGAACAGGGCAGGTTTGTCGAAGAGCAATTTATCAAGCCATACCAGGCCATTCTTGAGCAGTGGTCTGCGGACTACGCGCTTTGACCAACAAAAACACAAGGCCGTCTACCGTGAAAAAATTTCTACCCACTTCAACCGCCGGCAGTTTGCCTAAACCTTCGTGGCTCGCACAACCCGAGACACTTTGGTCACCGTGGAAATTGCAGGGCGACGGGTTGATCGAGGGCAAACAGGATGCGTTGCGCCTGTCGTTGCAAGAGCAGCAACATGCGGGCATCGATATCGTCAGCGACGGCGAGCAAACGCGCCAGCATTTCGTGACCACGTTCATCGAGCACCTCAGCGGCGTTGATTTCGAGAACCGCAAGACCGTTCGAATTCGCGATCGCTATGACGCCAGCGTGCCGACGGTCGTCGATGCGGTGGCGAGACAGAAGCCGGTTTTCGTTGACGATGCCAAGTTCCTGCGCCGGCAAACCAGCCAGCCCATCAAATGGGCATTGCCGGGGCCGATGACGATGATCGATACGCTGTACGACGATCATTACAAGAGTCGCGAAAAACTGGCCTGGGAGTTCGCAAAGATCCTGAACGAGGAAGCCAGGGAACTGGAGGCTGTCGGCGTCGATATCATTCAATTCGATGAGCCCGCATTCAATGTCTTCTTCGACGAGGTGAATGATTGGGGCGTCGCGACCCTGGAAAGAGCCATCGAAGGTCTCAAGTGTGAAACCGCCGTGCATATTTGCTATGGCTATGGCATCAAGGCCAACACGGACTGGAAGAAGACGCTGGGGTCGGAGTGGCGACAATACGAGGAAGCCTTTCCCAAGCTGCAAAAATCCAGTATCGACATGGTCTCGCTGGAATGTCACAACTCGCGCGTTCCCATGGATCTGATCGAACTCATTCGGGGCAAGAAGGTGATGGTGGGAGCCATCGATGTGGCGACCGATACCATCGAAACCCCCGAGGAAGTCGCCGCTACGTTGCGAAAGGCGCTTCAGTTCGTGGACGCCGACAAGCTCTATCCTTGCACCAACTGCGGCATGGCGCCCTTGTCGCGTGCAGTCGCGCGAGGCAAGCTGAGTGCTTTGAGCGCGGGTGCGGAAATCGTCCGCAAGGAATGCTCGAACTAGTTCCAGGCTGACGTCGGAGGGTGCGATCGGGGAATTGAAGGCCGTGTAGATTTCAGGGAGTGCGTTGAAACGGCTCCCTGAATCTGTTGGAGCGCACCGCCTTGGTATTCCCGAACCGCACCCGGTATTCGGTATCCACCATGTCATTTTCCAGCACGGCCATCGAGCCTTTGAGCTTTCGCGAGGCGCTCGGCCACTATGCATCCGGTATCACGGTGATTGCATCACGCGTCGATGGCGAGCCGGTCGGCTTCACGTGCCGTCTTTCACTCAGCGACCGCCGACGATCTGCTTAAGGTCAACTTCGTTCAGGGTTTCTCATTCCCTTGCCTGGAGCCGACGGCCGCGGCAATGCGGCTTTGCGCAGCGACGAGTTGGTCATCCGTGGTCGCCACCAGCCACAGACGTGCCTGCGCCTCGATTTGGCGGTTGTGATCCTTCAACGGGCCCATCGCGGCAGCGGCCTTCCAGACGACCGGCGCGATTCGGCTTTTCCTGCCTGACGGCGCGCCCACCAGCAGGCAGTAAGGCCCCAGCGGGAGCGATACAAACGGAAGTGCGGGACTGGCACGCACGCGCCAGTCGATGAAGGGCGTGTCGCCGATGAGCAGCGGCGTGGGCAAGCCGTGGAGCACACTGAAGTCGTACAGCGCCAGTTGCTCCCGCATGCCGGCGTAAATACGCCGGATGTCGTCGACAACCGCCGCGCGGATCTCGTCATCGAACATGGGTTCCTGCGCGTATCGGGCAAACGCCTGTCGAGCCTCCCACTGATATGCGCTGAACAGGCCAATTTCTACGCAGTCCTGCACTGCGCGCTGGACATCCGCTACAGAACCGGCTTCCTCCGGCGTACCCAACTGCGCGGCCCGCAAAAACCGGGCAAGTCCAGCCTCATGGATCGCAGGGCCCTCCGCAGATGCATCGTCTTCGGCGCCCTTGCCAAGAGGCACATAGATATATTTCTCGGCCGCGAAATGCGACTTCTTGCCCTCGTCAAACCTGATTTCGCCATCTACGCAGTCGAGATAGCGAGTCCCGATTCGACCATGCTCCCAAACCCAATTTTTCAGGAGCGGACGGAGTGGATGCAGTCTGTCGAGATCGGTCATGGAAGCCTCCTGGTTGCCCAGTATAGTTCCAGGTTGTCGATTATTCGTGGAGGACATGGCGATCAATCGATCCAATATCGCCGTTGGAGCCCGCGCAGCCTCGGCGACTGTTCAACCGGATATCAGTGGCCCCGTGCCTATACGCTGAGCGGCAAGTGCCCGGCGGTTGCAGGCGTTCACGTGTTGGCCGCGGCAGGTCGACTTGACGCTATCTTGCGGACGTTCGGCTGAGGATCTGTATTGAACGTCTGCTGTCAGGTTCAGTGAATAGGCATTTTCGACCCACAAGGGACTCCCGGCTTTCTCGAAACTGGCCATTCGTATCGCGCCTGTCGTAAGCGAGTTCCCGGTCCCGTCCGTAACTAACCGTTACGTTTGGCCATCCGGAGTGCCAGCATGCCCACCGCCCCCCGTCGATCATGTGTATAAGATCGAATGCGGCGATGCACGACTGCACGTGAGCGGCGGCATTCCCGCCGGAACCCTGATCGAGATCGTGCGGAGGCTGTCGCGGTGAACGTGCTGATGTTGCCGACTGCCGTTGGCAAGCCTCGGCGGTTCGACTCATGCATCTGAAGCCGCGACCGATAAACAAACAATCCTCCGCCTTACGTTTACTTGCATGTCACCGTCATTCCAAATGCATCTTGAATTGTCGGAAAACTGTACTAAACTCACTTTTACTTAGAATAATATTCAAGAAAAAATTGGCTAGGGGATCAACATGATGGCGGTACGCATACGGCGCAGTTTCTCGAATTTAACAGTTATCTGCCCATTGCTTTCTGTATTTCTTTGGGGATGTGGAACTACCGTAACTGCCGTTCGACTTGACAAGGTTCAAGACGTTCAGGCCGACATAAAGCGTCAGGTTGGCGTCTATTTGGTTCAAAAAAATAAAGCTCGGATAGCGACGACTGCAGCTGCAGACGGGTACTGGTGTGGGAACGGTTCCGTGGATTTTGATATTTCCAGAGTAAAAGTCACTCTGCTTACGGTCGCAGACACAACCACATCGGGAAACGCAAGCGGGAAAACCAGTCCAATCCTGACAATCAAGCCATCGCTTTCACTAGAAAACGTTTCAACCAGCACGCTTGTCTTTAGTGAGTGGCTTGAGCCAGATGGATACTACTCAAACATATATACCAATCCCTCTCTGAATAAATCGAGCATTGACGATGCTCCTATAGCTCAAGCACTCTTGACACTCAGACAAGGACTGATAGCTGCCGCACAGAGAGATCAAGTCAACGACAGTCAATTACCATGTTTTTCTGCGGTGGATCGATTGGCGAATGCCGGCACTGATCCCGGCGACACTTTCACAATAGACATCAAGTACCTTGTCGACGCAAATGGGCAAGTGTCATTGGGAATTGGCCCGTTCACCGTAGGCGGCGGCGTAGAGTCGAAAATTACAAATCAAAATACGATCCAAGTTAGTTTTGTGCCGAGTGGAGCGCAAAGCATACCCATGGGGAAAAAAATCTCGTTGGACTCTAAACCTGCCGTGCCGCCAAATACTTTTTCGGCAACCCAAGCGAACCGAGTATTGCGTACCGATCCCATCGGGTTCGTCACCTCATCTGAACATATCCGAAATTTGGTGGAGGTGGTGAACGTCGCATCTCCCTCAGCGGCATCGGCTGCTGACTCCGGAATTACTCGGGCAGCGAATGATGCTTCGGCTATTTCGGTTGCGCAGACATCCAATTCCAATATCCCTTCATTCAAATGTCGCGATCCTGATAGTCCAAATTTAATTGTCTGGTGCGATTCAAATGGAAACGTGATCCCCGGAAGCAATCTCAAAAAAGGTGTCATGAGGGTAGCCCCTCCAAACGAGTGAAACGTGAAGCGAGAAATCGGCACGGACGCGATCCAAGTCCCCCCAAATGGTGTGCTTTAGGACCGCCACCCTGCAAACAGATGCCAAGGTGCCACAAAGTCACTTGGTCAGCACCTGACGATTGCCGCTCAATATCAACGCAATCAGGAAATGCACAAGCCCCTTCATTGCTCGACCGGAGTTTCACCCAAACTGGTTCCGTATACGTCAATCAGGACGCAAATGGCTGGATTTTCCAACCTACCATTACGTGTTCTCCAACAGTTTTGTGGCCAACCGAGAGTCTCCCTCTCCGAACCTTGACACGACTGCTGCGCGTCGGCATTGAATGTACGCAACGTCAGGTGCAGGTCAACGGGTGGTGGCTAGCGCGCATCCCCCCAATTGTCGTCGAATCTGCGGTCGGTCTCGAACGTCTCAAGCTGGCCGAATGCCGCCCGACGTGAAGGGCGGCACCCCATGCCAGGCCGCAAGCGCAGCCCGCCGGACAACGGTCCCGAAATCTCGCGAAACTTTCATCGATATTGACCCATGGCAATCGCGTGCTAGCGGTTGTCGGCGAATTTCAGGCTCTCGCCCCTATGGTCGGGTGCCTGAAATTCTCCGCTGCTCACCCGTCGCCCCCACACGTTTGCTCCGCCGCAAGCGCGCCGTAATCGCTGCTCACGGGCTTGCAATGGCGAGTACACTGAAAATGCCCTAGAAACAGGAGAAAGCGATGATCGACGCTGGCCCCCAAAGCACCTTCCGAGGGCTGCCGCTGACCGTGGAGCAGGACGCGGAAGTGAGGCACTACATCAAGGATCGGACGCGGCGTGGGCTGCCGTGGGACACGCCGGAGCTAAGCGCGATGCTCAAGGACATGCTGCATCCCCCGGGCGACGGTGATGGCGATGGCGATCGCGAAGGCGACGGTGATTTTGCCTCCCCGGCAGACGAAGCCAGAGCCGCCGCCGAGCGCGCGACGGCCTCGGTCGACGAAGCGATGGACCCCATCGAGGCGAATGAGGAGTGGCATGCGGCCATGGAGTCGGAGGGCATGAAAGGGCCGAGGCGATAACAGCGGAGCAGCGACGCTCCGAATTCCCGCAGCGCCGCATACGAGGCGTGCGCGCCGGATGCCAGGCGTTTCAGGGAGGGCGCGTAGCGTCGGAGCGTACACACCGGAGCTGCCGACGCGCGCGGCGATCCCCTCCTGAGCACCCCGGCACGCCATCCATGCGGTGCCAGGTCATTCCGGGCACAGCCCATCGCGCCACCCCTATCGCGTGGCGCCAGCGGAACTGCGAGCCGCATCTCGTCGCCGGGCGCCCGGCAGCGGGCGCCTTGTCAGTGCCTGATTACACAGACGGCGACGATTTCGTATCCGGGGTCGGCATGCACGTGTGCCGCCTTTTCCGCTTCCTCATACGAACCAAACGACGTGGCATCCTCAACCGCCGGCGCCATGCCGATATCGCCATCCTCGGCGGTGCAAAGGAACTGCTCGCCGGTCTTCACGACGTAGACGGACAACATGATTCCCTCCATCGTGTGCAGGGGGAATTCCAGTCTAGCAGGCGAGAAAAGGGGCGCAGGTGGTTCGCCGAGTCCTTTTCGCGAGGTCGGCGACAGGACCGAAAAGCCGTGCACAATACCCGCATGCAAAATCCAGACCTCGAACAGCTCGTCACCGTCACCATGCCCTTCGGGAAATACAAAGGCCGGCTGATTGCCGACCTGCCCGGGCCTTACCTCAACTGGCTGGCGCGCGAAGGGTTTCCGCGCGGCGAAATCGGACGGCAGCTCGCGCTGATGCACGAGATCGACCACAACGGCCTGCGGGACTTGCTGGCGCCGTTGCGCAAACGCGTTTAGCGCCCATCGGGGGCGAACGTCCCCGGCCCCCCGGATCGATCGACCGCGAACATCACCGCGCTTCAACCCCACTTGCCACGCGTGCCGAATGCTCGCATGCGACCCCGTCCGCGGCTCGCATGCACCTGGCACGTTGCCGATGCTGACATAGAATATAAAGCAGTCCCTTGGACGCGTTGATGGCAAGAAAAGGGGTGCCAACATGAGACGCCTTTATTTCCTCGTACCCGATACCCAGATGGCGAAGGCCATCGTCGACGATCTATTGCGCGCGCGTATCGTCTGGCGCCATATCCACGTTCTCGCCGACCACAGCGTCACACTCGATCAGTTGCCCGAAGCATCGTTGCTGCAAAGCAGCGACGTCGTGCATGCACTCGAGCGCGGCGTCGCGCTCGGCGGCGCGGCCGGTGCGCTGATCGGCCTCGTCGCGCTCGTCTTTCCGCCGGCGGAGCTCGTGATCGCGGGCGGCGCCGTCGTCGGCTTGACGCTGGCCGGCGCGGGTTTCGGGGCGTGGACCGCCGCGATGATCGGCATCGCCGAGCCGAACGCGCGACTCCAGCGATTTCGCGAGGCGATCCAGGCAGGCCAGATCCTGATCATGGCCGACGTGCCGGCATTGCGAGAGCAGGAAATCGAAGAGATGGTCGCTCAGCATTTTCCGAAGGCGGACCTGGAGGGCGCCGAACCGACGTCACCGATCTTCCCCTGACAGGCGACAGCCAATCGGCTTGCCCGACAACCGCGTCGATTGACGCGGTTCGCCGGGCGCACGGCCGCGGCCGCACGGGGAGCGGGGCGTGCGCTCGTTGCGCAGGCAACCCCTGTCCGCCATGCCGAAGCGCGCAAGAGACGCGGGGCCGACGCGCGTAATGCCTGGGGGAATCGAAGTGCCAACGTCGAACCGTCGGCAAGGAGGCCGTATGGAACTGCACATTCAATCGCACCATTGGGCGCGTCGTACGCCCGACTGGGTCGCCGCTGCCGTGGCCGGTCTCGCGGGCGGCGCGCTGGTGATCGCGCTGGAATTCGTCTGGTCGACGCTGGTGCTCGGCTCGAGCCCGTGGCAACCGACCCACAAGATCGCGGCGATGGTGATGGGCCGCAGCGCGCTCGGCCAGATGACGCAATTCAACCTCGAAATCGTGGCGATGGCGCTGCTGTTGCACTACGTGCTCGGCGCGATCATGGGGATGATGCTCGCCGCGATCATGGCGCCTTTCCGCTTCGATTCGAGCGTGGGCATGGAAGCCGTCATCGGGCTGGCGTTCGGGATCGTTGCGTATGGATGGAACTTCTACGTGATGACGGCCGTGTTCCCGTGGTTCGTCTCCGAGCGCGGTTCAGGGCCCTTGCTGGCCAACCTGTTGTTCGGCGTGGTGGCGGCCATCACCTACGGCAGGCTGGAGCGATTGCGCAAGCAGAACGTGGACGACTGACCCATCGCGTCTCCCGCCGCGCCGCGCTTGAACACGCGGCGCCCACGGGCGACACGGAACCGGGTGCCGGCGGCGCCGGCGAGTGAGATGCAGCGAGGCGGCCTATGGCCCTTGCGATTGCCCTGGTCCTGATCATCCTGTTGGCGGTGGGGTTTCACTTTGCCAGTCCGTGGTGGATCACGCCGATCGCGTCGAACTGGGTGCGCATGGACGACATGCTGACGATCACGCTCGTCATCACCGGCGCATTCTTCATCGCCATCAACCTGTTCATCGTGGTCGCCCTGGTGCGCTATCGCCACCGCAGCGGGCATCGTGCGGCCTACGAACCGCACAACCGGAAACTGGAATGGTGGCTGATCGGCCTGACCATCGTCGGCGTGGCGGCGTTGCTGGCGCCGGGCCTGTTCGTCTACGCGGACTACATCCGGCCGCCGCGCAACGCGCTGCAGATGGAGGTGCTCGGCCAGCAATGGCAATGGCGCTTTCGCTTCGCCGGGCCTGGCGGCAAGCTGGGCACGACCGACATGCGCTACATCAGCAACGACAACCCGTTCGGCCTGAACCCCGCCGACCCGAACGGCCGTGACAACTACCTGATCGACAGTCCCGAGGTGCACCTGCCGCTCAACCGGCCGATCCAGGTCCTGGCCCGGTCGCGCGACGTGCTGCACGACTTCTACGTTCCGCCGTTCCGGGCGCGGATGAACATGGTGCCGGGCATGGTGACCACCTTCTGGTTCACACCGACCCAGGCTGGGCGCTACGACATCCTGTGCGCGCAGCTCTGCGGGATCGGGCATTCCGGCATGCGCGGCGTGGTGGTGGTGGAAGACGAAGCCGCGTTCTCGCGCTGGCTGGCGCAGCAGACCACGTTCGCGCAGCAGCAGATGGCCCACGTGCAGGCCGCACCCGCCGCCGCGGGCGGCAGCGCGCAGGCGCTGGCCAACCTGGGCAAGACGCTCGCGGCGGCCAAGGGCTGCGTCGCCTGCCATACCGTGGACGGCAGCCCGCTCGTGGGCCCGACCTGGAAGGGCCTGTACGGCAAGACCGAAACGATGGCCGACGGCAGCACCGCGAAGGTGGACGAAGCCTATTTGCGCGCGTTCATCCGCAATCCGACGGCTCGCGTCGTGAAGGGCTTCTCGCCGATCATGCCGCACTTCGACCTGAGCGAGCAGGAACTGACCGCGCTGGTGGCCTATATCGAGGCGCAAGGCGGGACGCCCGCCGGCACCGCCGCCCAGCCCTAGCGGAACGGACGAAGCAGACGGAGCAGACGCCATGACCTACGCGCATACCGACCCCATCCCGCATAGCTTCTGGACCCGCTATGTGTGGAGCCAGGACCACAAGGTCATCGCCGTGCAGTACGCGCTGACGGCCATCGCGATTGGCCTGGTCGGCCTCGTCCTGTCGGACCTGATGCGGCTGCAGCTCGGCTTTCCGGGCAAGTTCGCGTTCATCGACGCGAACCACTACTACCAGTTCGTCACCATGCACGGGATGATCATGGTGATCTACCTGCTGACGGCGCTGTTCCTGGGCGGCTTCGGCAACTACCTGATCCCGCTGATGCTCGGCGCGCGCGACATGGTGTTCCCGTTTCTCAACATGCTGAGCTACTGGGTCTACCTGCTGGCCGTGCTGGTGCTGGTGGCGAGCTTCTTCGTGCCGGGCGGGCCGACCGGCGCGGGCTGGACGCTGTATCCGCCGCAGGCGATCCTGCCGGGCACGCCGGGCGTGGAATGGGGCATCGTGCTGATGCTCGTGTCGCTGGCGATCTTCATCGTCGCGGCCACGATGGGTGGCCTGAACTACGTGACCACCACGCTGCAGGCACGCACGCGCGGCATGACGCTGATGCGCATGCCGCTCACGGTGTGGGGCATCTTCATCGCGACCATCATGGCGCTGCTGGCGTTTCCGGCGCTGTTCGTGTCGGCGGTGATGATGCTGTTCGACCGGACGCTCGGCACCAGCTTCTTCATCCCGGCCGTGGTGTCGATGGGGCAGACGCTCAAGCACGCCGGCGGCAGTCCGCTGCTGTTCCAGCACCTGTTCTGGTTCTTCGGGCATCCGGAGGTCTACATCGTCGCGCTGCCGGCCTTCGGCATCGCGTCGGATCTCATCAGCACGCACGCGCGCAAGAGCATCTTCGGCTACCGGATGATGGTGTGGGCCATCGTGATCATCGGCGCGCTGAGCTTCGTGGTCTGGGCGCACCACATGTTCATCGCGGGCATGAATCCGTACTTCGGCTTCTTCTTCGCCACCACGACGCTCATCATCGCCGTCCCGACCGCCCTCAAGGTCTACAACTGGGTGCTGACGCTGTGGCGCGGCGATATCCACCTGACCGTGCCGATGCTGTTCGCGATCGGCTTCATCAGCACCTTCGTGCTGGGCGGGCTGACCGGGCTGTACCTCGGCAACGTGAGCGTGGACATCCCGCTGTCGAACACGTATTTCGTGGTCGCGCACTTCCATATGGTGATGGCCGTGTCGCCGATCCTCGTGGTGTTCGGCGGCCTCTATCACTGGTACCCGAAGGTGACGGGCCGCCTGCTCGACGACACGCTCGGGCGCGCGCACTTCTGGATCACCTTCGTCGGCACCTATGCGATCTATTTCCCGATGCACTATCTCGGCATCCTCGGCATGCCGCGGCGGTATTACGTGTATCAGGGCTACAGCTTCATTCCGCACTCGGCGCAAACGCTCAACACGTTCATCACGATCGTCGCGCTGATCGTCGCGGCGGCACAGCTGCTGTTCCTGTTCAACCTCGCGTGGAGCCTCCGCCACGGCCGGCGTGCGGACGGCAACCCGTGGCGGGCCACCACGCTCGAATGGCAGACGCCGCACACGCCGCCCGTGCACGGCAACTGGGGGCCGACGCTTCCCGTCGTCTACCGCTGGGCATACGAATACAGTCCGCCGGGGCAGGAGGAAGACTTCGTGCCGCAAAACCAGCCGCCGGCGACGGCGCCTCAATCCAAAGCGGCCCATCCGACGCTGCACCCGGGCGAGGCACACGAATGACCACGCTGCCGCGCCCCTTCGTTCCCGATGCGCCACCCGGCTTGCCGAATGCGGGCCGCACCGGCCTGACCGTGTTCATGGCGGTGGCGACGACGTTGTTCTCGCTGCTGCTGTTCGCCTATGCGATGCGCATGCGTGAACCCGACTGGCAGCCGATCCCGCATCCGGCGCTGCTGTGGTGGAACACCGGCGCGCTGGCGCTGGCCAGCATCGCGATGCAGCGCGCCCGGCGGATCGGCCCGTCCCGCACGGTGTGGCTGGCAGCCGGCGGCGTGCTGGCGGCCGTGTTCGTGATCGGGCAGCTGGTTGCGTGGCAGACGCTGTCGGCAGCCGGAGAGACGGTCACCGTCAATCCGTCCAACAGCTTCCTCTACCTGCTCACCGGCCTGCACGGGGTGCATGTGCTGGGCGGGCTGGCGGCGTGGGTCGTGACGATCGCGCAACTCCGGCGCGCAGACCCGTTCCGGGCCCAACGGGCCATCGCGCTGTGCGCGCGCTACTGGCATTTCCTGCTCGCGGTCTGGCTCGTGCTGCTGGCGGCGATGCAGTGGTTGACCCCCGGGATCGTCGCCGCCATCTGCGGGCCGCTATACGGAGCCGCGCCATGAAAGCGCCCACGATCCACACCGAATCCGCTGCCGAATCGTCTGCGGTGCCGACCGCCGACGTGCGGCCCGACGGCTGGCGCGGCATCGTCATGGACTGGTCGTCCGACCGCGAAGCCTTCAGGGTGCCGTGGGGCAAGGCGATGATGTGGATCTTCCTGCTGTCGGACACCTTCGTCTTCAGCAGCTTCCTGATCGGCTACATGACGGTGCGCATGTCGACCACCGCGCCGTGGCCCGATACCGCGAAGGTGTTCGGGCTCAGCGTGGGCGGCGTGGAAGTGCCGTTGCTGCTGATTGCGATCATGACGTTCACGCTGATCAGCAGCAGCGGCACGATGGCGATGGCCGTCAACTTCGGCTACCGGCGCAACGCGCGGCCCGCTGCCGCGCTGTTGCTGGCCACCGCGCTGCTGGGCGCGACCTTCGTGTCGCTGCAGGCGTTCGAATGGAGCAACCTGATCTTCCGTGAAGGCATTCGCCCGTGGGGCAATCCGCTGGGCGCGGCGCAGTTCGGCGCGTGCTTCTTCACGATCACCGGGTTTCACGGCTTTCACGTGACCTGCGGCGTGATCTACCTGCTGCTGATCGCGCGCAAGATCCTGCAGCCGGGATTCACCGAACACGGCAACTTCCAGATCGTCGAGATCGCCGGGCTGTACTGGCACTTCGTCGACCTGGTGTGGGTGTTCATCTTCGCGCTGTTCTATTTGTGGTGAGGTAGCGATGGACCACACCGACCCCGCCGATCGACCCGACGCCGCGCACGGCCAGCAGCATCCGATCGGCCTCTACCTGAAGATCTGGGGCCTGCTGTTCGTGCTGAGCACGTTGTCGTACCTGGTCGACTACTTCAACGTGCAGGGCCTGATGCGCTGGGTGCTGATCGTCGTGCTGATGATCGCGAAGGCCGGGCTGATCGTGTCGATCTTCATGCACATGATGTGGGAGCGGCTGGCGCTCGTGTACGCGATCCTGATCCCGCCACTGACCCTGCTGGTGCTCATGGTGCTGATGGCGGCGGAAGCGCATCACACGTTCGGGATGCGGGAGCTGTTCTTTCGCTGATTCCGGCGTCGATCGTGCGTCGGCGGGATGGGCGGGATGCCTGCGCGATCGACGGGCGCTGTTTCGGAGCGGGCGGCGTTTCGTCATCGGGAAATGGCGCATTCCGGACATCCGTTCACGCGAACCTGAAGGGAGGATCCATGAAATTTTCTCGTCGACGTTTCATTGCAGTCACCACCGTGCTCGCTTCCGCGCTCGCCGTTGGACGCCGCGCGACGGCGGCGGATGCCGGGGCCGGTGTCGTGCAGGAAGCCGATGCCAATGCCCAGGCGCTCGGCTACAAGGCGGATGCCGGACGGGTCGATCATGCGAAGTACCCGAAATTCCAGGCAGGCGAGGCCTGTGCGAATTGTCGGTTCTTCCAGGGCAAGGCCGGCGCCACGACGGGGGCGTGCGCGATTTTCGGCGGCAAGCAGGTGAGTGCGGAAGGCTGGTGCAACAGTTATACGAAGAAGGCGTAGCCAGGCAGGGATGGGCTGGCGGCCGTGCAACTGAAATGCCGTCGCCGCCGGGGTTGTCGCCCGCGCATATCGTCGCCGTCGGCGAGCCCGCAGAACGGCGACGTCCAGATCGGCCACTGGCGCCATGGCAAACGCCGACGCGATGCGCCGGATCGAGCACATACAATGTGAGCGTCCGCCGGCCTGCGCGTCCCCCCGACTTCGGTGACGCGCAGGCCGATCCCACCGCGATCCTCCAAGGCCGATATGGAAATCAAATGGATCGAGGATTTCCTCGCCCTCGCTCAATATCAAAGCTTTTCCCGGGCAGCGGAGTTCCGCAACGTCACGCAGTCGGGTTTCAGCCGTCGCATCCAGTCGCTCGAACAGTGGATCGGGGCCGAACTGATCGACCGCAGCAGCTTTCCGCCGGTGCTGACGCCGGCGGGCCGCCTGTTTCGCGAGACGGCCGAAGATGTGCTCAGCCGCCTGTTCGACACGCGCGCGATCATCCGCACCGAGCAGCGGATCGCCGGCAAGAGCCTGCAGATCGCCGCGGGCCACACGATCGCGCTGAGTTTCCTGCCGGCGTGGCTCAAGGCGCTCGCGCCGCATTTCGGCGAAGTGCGGGCGCGCGTGATTCCGACCAATGTCCACGATTCGATCCTGATGCTCGTCAACGGCAATTGCGAGCTCATGTTTGCGTATCACCACCCGGAACTGCCGCTCCATCTCGATCCGGTGAAATACGAACACCTGACCGTGGGCCTCGACACGCTGATGCCGGCATGCAGGCCCAACCGTCGATCCGCGCCGGCCTTTCGTCTTCCCGGGACGAAGCAGCATCCGCTGCCGCTGATTTCCTATACGGAAACCAGTTACTTCGGGCGGTGCCTCGCGCTGCTGCTCGGCCGCGCACCGGATGCGCCGGCCTTGCAACTGCACTACGAATCCGACATGGCCGAGGTGCTGAAGAAACTCGTGATGGAAGGCGAGGGTGTCGCGTGGCTGCCCCGGAGCGCGATCACGGCGGAACTGGCGGCCGGCGATCTCGTGCCGGCCGGGCCGGCGGCGTGGAACCTCGACGTCGAACTGCGCGTGTATCGCGACGTGTCCAATCGCAGTGAATTCCTGGACACGCTCTGGCAGCACCTGCGCGCGGCGCCTTCGCGGCTCGGCTGAGTCAGGGTTTTCCCGCCTTATGCGGCGCTCGCATACCGCCATGTCGCACCGGCATCACGGTTTTATCGACGATCCCTACCATTCGTTCCAACGGCAGATGTGATGCGTGACCCGCGTCGCGCTGCCTGCATCGCAGCGGCGGCCCGCCTTCCGGCGGCCGGGTGCCACCACGGACGGATGGACATGAAAAATCGCCTTACCTTAAGCATCGCAGTCGGCATGATTCTCGGTGTCGTCGCCGGCTATCTCTGCCACACCCACATCGCGGACCCGGGCACGCTCAAGGAGATTGCCGGCTATTTCTCGATCGTCACCGACATCTTCCTGCGCCTGATCAAGATGATCATCGCGCCGCTGGTGTTCGTGACGCTCGTGTCGGGCCTGGCCGGCATGGACAGTGGCGAGGACGTCGGGCGCATCGGCCTGCGCTCGATCGGGTGGTTCATCTGCGCGTCGCTGATTTCGCTGAGCCTGGGCCTCGTCATGGCCAATGCGCTGCAGCCGGGCGCCGGCCTGAATCTCACGGCAACCGCCGGCGACGTCAATACCGGCTTGAATACGGCCGCGCTGAACGCCCGGGACGTGATCACGCATGCGTTCCCGACCAGCCTGCTCGACGCGATGGCGCGCAACGACATCCTGCAGATCCTGGTGTTCTCGGTCTTTCTCGGCGTCGCGCTGAGTGCGCTCAAACACGACAAGCGCGTCGGCGTCGTGATTCAGTCGATCGACGGGATGGTGCCGGTGATGCTGCGCCTGACGAACTACGTGATGCGCGCGGCGCCGCTCGGCGTATTCGGTGCGATCGCGTCGTCGGTCACGCTGCGCGGGCTCGACGTGATCTACACGTATGGCAAGCTGATCGGCGCGTTCTATCTCGGCTTGCTGGTCCTCTGGACGATCCTGATCGGCGCCGGCTATGCGTTTCTCGGTCGGCGCGTCGTGAGCCTGCTGAAGGCCGTGCGCGAACCCGCGCTGATCGCCTTCTCGACCGCGAGCAGCGAGGCCGCCTATCCGCGCCTGACCGAGCAGCTCGAGCGGTTCGGCGTCGACAAGAAGGTGGTGGGTTTCACGTTGCCGCTGGGTTACGCATTCAACCTCGACGGTTCGATGATGTACCAGGCGTTTGCCGCCATCTTCATCGCCCAGGCGTTCGGCGTGCACATGCCGCTGTCGGAGCAGGTGTTCATGCTGCTGGTGCTGATGTTGAGCAGCAAGGGCATGGCGAGCGTGCCGCGCGGCTCGGTGGTCGTGGTCGCGGCGGTCGCGCCGATGTTCCATCTGCCGGTGGCCGGCGTCGCGATGGTCCTCGCGATCGACCAGATCCTCGACATGGGGCGCACGATGACGAACGTGATCGGCAACAGCGTGGCGACAGCCGTGATCGCGAAGTGGGAGGGCCGGCGAGCCGTGAAGTCGAACGGCGCCGTATTCGACGAGCCGGAGCTGAATGCATGATGGGCACGGCCAGCATGAGCACCCGAAGAAAATTCGGCGTGGTCGGCGGCCTCGGGCCGCTGGGGAGTGCCGACGTGTTCTTCAAGATGGTGAAGGCGACGCCGGCGTCGTCCGACGATGAGCATGTCGAAGCGATTTTCGAGCAATACCCGTTCAATGGCGCGGGGTCGGGCAGTGCCGCGACCATCGAACGCAAGCTGTACGTGTTCGACATGATCCGGGCGTTCGACGCGCGTGGCGTGACGACGGTCGTGCTCCCGTGTTTCCTGAGCCACACGTTCATCGACGAGCTGAAAGCGAATACGAAGCTGCCGATCGTGGATATCGTCGAAGCCGTTCGCAGCCATGTGCAACGCAAGTATCCCGACGCGACACGCATCGGCGTGCTCGCTTCCGATTACGTGCGGGACAAGCGGCTCTTCGATGCGTATTTCCCGTCGCCGCCATTCGACATCGTCCATCCGCGTTCGTACGACGGCGTCGATCTCGTGACGGAAGCGGTCTACGGTGCCGACGGCATCAAGCGCGGCACGCTTCGAGGGCGGCCGGTCGAGCTGTTGCGCCGCGCCTGCGAGGACCTGGTCGATCAGGGCGTGCAGGTCATCGTCCCGGGGCTGACCGAGATTGCGCTGGTCGCGGATGAAATCGGCCCGTTGCCGGTGCCGTTGATCGATTCGAATCTCGCCTACGCGCAGTACGCGGTATCGGCGCCGCACGGCTCCCGTGCATCGACGTTCAAGATCGGCGTGGTCGGCGGCGTGGGTCCGGCCGCAACGGTCGATTTCCTGGACAAGATCGTTCGAAACACACCGGCGTCGCGCGATCAGGACCATATCAAGCTGCTGGTCGAACAGAATCCGCAAATCCCCGATCGAACCGAGAATCTTTTAGGTGCCGGCGTGGACCCGACGATCGCCTTGTACGCGACCTGCAAGAAGCTCGAGGACGGCGATGCGGACGTCATCGCGATTCCGTGCAATACCGCGCATGCATTCGTCGAGCGGATTCAGCCGTATCTCGACATTCCGATCGTCAACATGCTGACCGTCACGGTCGCTCACTTGCGCGACACCTACCCGGCGCTACGCGAGGTCGGTGTACTGGCGACGTCCGGCACGATCGAAAGCGGTGTGTATGAAAAGGCGCTGGAATCGCAAGGACTCCGGCAAGTCGCGCCCGCCCCGGCGTTGCAGGCGCGCGTGATGGAAGCGATCTACGGAAAGGCGGGTGTCAAGGCGGGCTTTACGGCCGGACAGTGCAAGGACGATATCGACGCTGCCGTCGACGCGTTGATTGCCGACGGCGTGAGCGTGATCGTGCTCGGATGTACCGAGCTGCCGATCCTGCTGCCGGGGGGCGAATACGTGACGCGAAACGGCAGCCGGGCAACGCTGGTCGACCCGACCGACGTGTTGGCCCGGACGTGCGTTGCCCATGCGATGGCGGCGGCCGGCTGAGCCGGTTTCCGTGTGACGCATCGCGACCGGATTCGTGGACGCGGATCATCCCGCGCGAAGCGGCTCGCGTGACCGTACATCGCGAGTCCGACACCGCCGGCCGTCCCGCTCCGCGCGACCGTCAAGCCTCGTGATCCTGGGCGTTATCCGCTTCCTTCCGGCGGGCTTCGGCGTTCGTGGGCATGACGGCCGCCGTGCCTTCCACGACGACGAGCCCGTTCACTTCGAAGCAGGTTTCCAGCACGACCCGACGCCGGTTCGCGAGGATCTCCTTGACCGTCACGGTCGCGCGAACCGCCTTCATCGGTGGCTGCATGGAGATACCGTATCGTGTCAGCCGAAATCGAGCCGTATCTGTGGCGATCGCTTGCCCGCGCGTTCATCCGGTACGTCACCTCCACCGCACGTCGACTCGAGTCAGTGATGAAGCAGCGGGAACGCCACGAGCCCGATGACGGCGGCAGCGATCACGATCACCGGTTCCTGCAATTTCTTGAAGCGCCACAGCAAAAGCACGGTGGCGACGGCGAGCAGCGCAGTCGGGATATCGACGATCGATCGCTTCGCGATCACGAGAACGGAGCCCGTGATCGCCCCGACGGCCGCCGCCGTGATGCCGTTCACGAACGCCTTGACGCCCGGCCGGTGCCCGTATTTCTTCACGTAAGGCGCCGGAATGACCGTGAACAGATAGCAAGGCAGGAACGTGCCGAGCGAAGCGACGAGTGCGCCCGGGAATCCCGCGACCAGATACCCGATGAAGCCGACGGTGATCACGACCGGGCCGGGCGTGATCATCGCGACCGCGACGGCATCCACGAACTGCCTGTCGTTCAACCAGTGATGCTCGGTGACGACGCCGCCATAGAGGAACGGCACGATCGCGAGTCCGGAGCCGAACACGAACGCACCCGCCTTCATGAAGAAAGCACCGAGCTGAACGAGCTGCGGTAAATCGATGCCGCTCAGCCACCCGCTGACTGCGGGTAGTTGGGCAGCGGCAACGGCATTCAGGCCGCCCTTGTGCAGCCACTTCGGTGGAGCACGCCACAGCCAGCCGATCAGGCCGGCAGCGACGAACAGCCACGCGATTTCCGATTCCGTGATGAAGGTCACCGCGGCCAAGGTCAGGAAGATCGCCCAGAGGAGCTTGTCGTCGCCGACGGTCTTGGTCGTGAGCTTGTACGCGCTCATCGCGATGATGCCGACCACCGCCGCGCCGACGCCGTAGAAGACGGCCTGCATCCACGACAGCCCGCCGAAATGCGCGTACGCGAACCCGAGCGCGACCACCATCAGGAACGACGGCAGCACGAACGCGAAACCGACCAGCGTCGCGCCGAGGAGGCGGTAGTGGACGAACCCGAGATAGATCGCCAACTGGGCCGCCATCGGCCCCGGTGCGAGCTGGGCCAGCGTGAGGCCTTCCTTGTAGTCGGCCTCCGTGATCCAGCCGCGACGCTCGACCAGGTCGCGACGCATGTAGCCCGCGAGCGCGACCGGCCCGCCGAAACCGAATGTGCCGAGACGCAGCATGTAGGCGACCAGCTCGCCCAGCGAGTAGGTCGGTTCGGTGGTGGCGACGGTAGGAGTCATGATCTGGCCGTGGTTGGTTTTTTGCCGTTCGACGTGAAGTGCGCGTACAGGGCGTCGAGCACGGCGCCCATCTGCTCGAGCAACTGATCGTCGTTCTCCGTGCGCTGGCGCGTGCCGGCCATCACGGCCTCGAAGCCCACCGCTTCAGGCGCGGCGGGGCCGCCTACGTCGAGTGCATGCACGATCTCGCCGAGCCGCATCAGCGCGGCGTCGTCTTCGAGTCCGAAACTGGCGAGTAGCAC
The DNA here is from genome assembly GCF_002223325.1 of Burkholderia sp. AU15512. Taxonomy (NCBI): domain Bacteria; kingdom Pseudomonadati; phylum Pseudomonadota; class Betaproteobacteria; order Burkholderiales; family Burkholderiaceae; genus Burkholderia; species Burkholderia sp. AU15512. Next base: position 799,647 of record NZ_NKEX01000008.1, on the reverse strand, counting down.
CTCGAATGTCACGCGCTCGCCGACGTGCGTGAACGTCGCACCGTCGAAATCGAAGCCGAGCGCATCGACCGGGCAATCCGCCGGCGCCGCCAGCCAGAGGAAGCGGGCGCGCGCGTCGATGAATCGACGGATCAGCCACGCGCTCGCGACGCGATCGACCCACATCCGTTGCCGTGTCGCCCAGGTTCGGCCTTGATATTCGTTGGTCGCCAGCGGACGGATCGGGCGGTCGGCGGCGTGCGGCTCGCCCGGCGACAGCACGGTGTCGACCAGCGCGACGAAATCCTGCAGCGCGACTTCGGCACGGGTGGCCGAATCGCCCGGGAAATAGTCGATCGCCCGGATGGCGTCGAAATCCTTGCGCAGGCGACGCAGCAGGCGGGTGAGCTCCGTGGGGGACTGCCCGGCCAGTGTCTTGCGCGCGTCGATGAGGGTTCGCGTGAAGGTCGCGTAGTCGGCGTCGCGGTCGAACAGCGCGCGGAATTCCTGTTCCTGTGATGCGTCGAGACTGGGCGCGCGCAACAGGTGGGCCGTGCCGCCGCTGTCGGCGATCGCCGCCGCGAGCTCGCGCAGGGTCGCCTCATGCTCTGCGGTGTACGGCAGCAGGTAGATGCCGTCGCGCAGCACCGCGCACCCTTTCGCCTTCAGCGCACGCCAGAACCGCATGCGGGCCGTCGCGTTTTCTGTCGGAAGGGTCAGAACGAGGAGCGACCAGATCGATAAAGTATTCATGTAGCAAATGCTACTAATGCGTCACAACTTCTACAAGTTAACTTTTCGATCGTTACACGCGGGGAGGGCTGCTCCCGTCGTCAGCCGGAGACGGGGGATTCGAATGGTTGGCGGGATGCGCCCATGACCGCTGCGAACCGGCACGCAGCGGGTGGCCCGTTCGGCAGGCATCTCGCTCCCTCGCCGCCCGCCTGCCCATGACGGCGCCAGGGTCGTCATGGAAAACTGTATGAATATACAGTATAGTGTCCGTCGCAATCGAGCCGCACACGTGTAACCGTGGCGGCCCGTGCGCCGCGCCTGCGGGCATCCGCCGCAGCGTTCCGGCACCGAGCACTCTGGCTAACTCATTCAGACGGGCAGGCAAATTGTCATCCAGCAATCTGATCCGCATTCGCGGAGCACGTCAGCACAACCTCAAGAATCTCGATCTCGACCTGCGCACCGGCGAGATGACGGTCGTCACCGGCCCGTCGGGCTCCGGCAAGTCCAGCCTCGTGTTCGACACGCTGTACGCGGAAGGCCAGCGGCGCTACGTCGAGACGTTCAGCGCATACGCGCGGCAGTTCCTCGACCGGATGGATCGCCCGCAGGTCGAACGTGTCGACGGCGTGCCGCCGGCCATCGCGATCGACCAGACCAACCCGGTGCGCAGCTCGCGCTCGACCGTCGGCACGATGACCGAGCTGAACGATCACCTGAAGCTGCTGTACGCGCGCGCGGCCGAGCTGTTCGACCGCAAGACCGCGCGGCAGGTGCGGCACGACACGCCGGAGACGATCTACGCGGAGCTCGTCGCGCGCACGCAGGCGGACGATCCGCGCGTCGTCGTCACGTTCCCGGTCGAGCTGCCGGAAGCGGTGTCCGATGAAGAAATCGCGCAGTGGCTGTCGGCGAGCGGCTATACGCGCGTGCAGGCGCAGCGCGAGGTCGCGTCGCCCACCGGGCCGCGCAAGGTGCTCGACGTGGTGGCCGACCGCTTCCGCGTGCAGGGCGCCGACAAGGTACGCGTGGTCGAGGCGATCGAGGCGTCGCTGAAGCGCGGCGGCGGGCGCGTGAACGTCTATGTGCTGCCGGCTGACGCCGGGAACGCGGTTGCCGAGCCGCAGGTATGGCGCTTCTCCACCGGGCTCCACGATCCCGACAGCGACCTGCGCTACGCGGAGCCGCAGGCGGCGCTGTTCTCGTTCAATTCAGCGTACGGTGCATGCGAAACCTGCCGCGGTTTCGGCCGCGTGATCGGCGTCGATCTCGGCCTCGTGATCCCCGACGCGCGCAAGACGCTGCGCGGCGGCGCGATCAAGCCGATGCAGACCCCTGCCTGGAAGGAATGCCAGGACGACCTGATGCGCTACGCGGCGAAAGCCGGCATCCCGCGCGACACGCCGTGGTCAGAGCTGTCGGACGCCGAGCGCGACTGGGTCGTCAACGGGTCGCCGGACTGGAACGGCAAGTGGCAGAGCCAGTGGTACGGCGTGAAGCGCTTCTTCGGCTATCTCGAGTCGAAAGCGTACAAGATGCATATCCGCGTGCTGCTGTCGAAATACCGCAGCTACACGCCGTGCGACGTGTGCGGCGGCGCGCGCCTGAAGACGGAGTCGCTGCAATGGCGGCTCGGCTCGAAGGAAAACGCCGACGGCGTGCTCGCGCCGGCCGGCCGCTTCATGCCGCGCGGCGTCGACTGGAGCCGCGCGCAGCTCGAAGCGCTGCCGGGCCTGACCGTGCACGACCTGATGCTGCTGCCGATCGAGCGCATTCGCCGCTTCTTCGACGACATCACGCTGCCGAGCGCGCTGCTCGACGATGCGCTGAAGCTGCTGCTCGCCGAGGTGCGCACGCGCCTGAAATACCTGTGCGACGTGGGGCTCGGCTACCTGACGCTCGACCGGCAGAGCCGCACGCTGTCGGGCGGCGAGGTGCAGCGGATCAACCTGACGACGGCGCTCGGCACGTCGCTCACGAAAACCCTGTTCGTGCTCGACGAACCGAGTATCGGCCTGCATCCGCGCGATCTCACGCGGATCGTCGAGGCGATGCAGCGGCTGCGCGACGCGGGCAATACGCTGGTCGTGGTCGAACACGATCCGTCGGTGATGCTCGCGGCCGACCGGTTGATCGACATGGGGCCCGGCCCGGGCGAGCGCGGCGGCACGATCGTCTACGACGGCACGCCCGCCGACATCCGCTCCGCGCACACGCTGACGGGCGAGTATCTCGGCGGCCGCAAGCATGTCGCGCATGCGTCGAACTGGGCGCGCCGGGTGGTCGACGCGAACACGCCGCGCATCGTGCTCGAAGGCGCGAGCGAACACAACCTGCGCGACGTGACCGTCGAGATCCCGTTGCAGCGGCTCGTCTGCGTGACGGGCGTGTCGGGGTCCGGCAAGTCCACGCTCCTTCAGGACGTGCTCTATCCGGCGATGGCGCGGCACCACGGCAAGGCGACCGAGTCGCCGGGCGCGTACCGCGGCCTCACGGGCGCCGACCAGGTCGGCGACGTCGTGTTCGTCGACCAGTCGCCGATCGGCAAGACCACGCGGTCGAACCCGGCGAGCTACGTCGGCGCGTTCGACGAGATCCGCAAGCTGTTCGCGAAGGCGCCGCTCGCGCTGCAACGCGGCTATGGCGCCGGCACGTTCAGCTTTAACTCGGGCGATGGCCGGTGCCCGACCTGCGGCGGCTCGGGCTTCGAGCACATCGAGATGCAGTTCCTGAGCGACGTCTACCTGCGCTGCCCGGATTGCGACGGCAGCCGCTACCGCGCCGAGATCCTCGAAGTGCGCATCGAGCGCAACGGCCGCGCGCTGAGCATCGCCGACGTGCTCGATCTCACCGTCAGCGAAGCGGCCGCGTTCTTCGCGACCGACGCCGAGGTGCTGCGCGTGCTGCAGCCGATCGTCGACGTCGGCCTCGAATACGTGAAGCTCGGCCAGCCGGTGCCGACGCTGTCGGGCGGCGAAGCGCAGCGGCTGAAGCTGGCCGGCTTCCTCGCCGAATCGGCGGCGGCCGTCAATGGGCGCCGGGTCGTCACGGAGGAAGCGCGCATCGCGCGCGCGAAGCTGTTCATGTTCGACGAGCCGACCACCGGGCTGCACTTCGACGACATCGCGAAGCTGATGCAGGCGTTCGGCAAGCTGCTCGCGGCCGGCCATTCGCTGATCGTGATCGAGCACAACCTCGACGTGATCCGTGCGGCCGACTGGCTGATCGATCTCGGCCCGGAAGGCGGCGACGGCGGCGGCCTCGTGCTGTGCGCGGGTACGCCCGACGACGTGAAGGCCTGCGCCGAATCGCATACCGGCGTGGCGCTGCTGCAGTACGACCGCGCAATGGACGCCGAGCTGGCGCTCGCCGACGAAGGCAAGCCGCTGCAGGCCGTGCTGAACGCGGCGCGCGAGCGGCGTGCGATCGAAGGCGAAGACGTCGTGCGGATCGTCAATGCGCGCGAACACAACCTGAAGGCGCTCGACGTCGACATCCCGCACGGCAAGTTCAACGTGATCACCGGGGTATCGGGTTCCGGCAAGTCGACGCTCGCGTTCGACATCCTGTTCCACGAAGGGCAGCGCCGTTACCTCGAATCGCTGAACGCGTATGCACGCTCGATCGTGCAGCCGGCCGGCCGCCCCGAAGTCGATGCGGTGTACGGCATTCCGCCGACCGTCGCGATCGAGCAGCGGCTGTCGCGCGGCGGGCGCAAGAGCACGGTCGCGACCACGTCCGAAGTCTGGCACTTCCTGCGGCTGCTGTATGTGAAGCTTGGCCTGCAGCATTGCATCCACGACGGCACGCCGGTCACGTCGCAGTCCGTCGAATCGATCGCCGCGCAATTGCTGCGCGATCATCGCGGCGAGCACGTCGGGCTGCTCGCGCCGCTCGTCGTCAACCGCAAGGGCGTGTATACGGATCTCGCGAAGTGGGCGAAGGCGCGCGGCAGCACGCATCTGCGCGTCGACGGCGAGTTCGTGCCGGTCGATCCGTGGCCGAAGCTCGACCGCTTCCGCGAGCACACGATCGAGTTGCCGGTCGCCGACATCGTCGTGTCGCCGGACAACGAGGCCGAACTGCGACGCGTGCTCGACGAGACGCTCGAGCTCGGCAAGGGCGTGATGCATCTGCTCGCGCCGCTCGACGGGCTGCACGATGCGATGCAGAACGATCATTCGACCGCGCGGGTCGGCACGGTCAAGGTACTGTCGGTCAAGCGCGCGTGCCCGGTGTGCGGCACGAGCTACCCGGAGCTGGACCCGCGGATGTTCTCGTACAACAGCAAGCATGGCTGGTGCACGACCTGCGTCGGCACCGGCGTCACGCTCACGCGCGAACAGCGCGCCGCGTATGACGACACGGTGCTCGCCGGCGATGATCGTGGCCGCGAGCAGACGCTGCCGTCCGACGAGCAGGAGCCGGAAGGCGTGGGCAACGAGCCGTGCCCGGATTGCCACGGCACGCGGCTGAACCCGTCCGCGCGCGCAGTCACGTTCGACGCGCATCCGATCGTCGAGGTCGCGCAATGGACGGTGTCCGACACGCGCCGCTGGATCGACGGGCTGGAACTGACGGGGCGCGACGCACAGATCGCACGCGACATCGTCAGCGAGATCGGCAGCCGCCTCGCGTTTCTCGAGGAAGTCGGGCTCGGTTACCTGAGCCTCGATCGCGCGGCGCCGAGCCTGTCGGGCGGCGAAGCGCAGCGCATCCGGCTCGCGGCGCAGCTCGGCAGCAACCTGCAGGGCGTCTGCTACGTGCTTGACGAACCGACGATCGGCCTGCATCCGCGCGACAACCAGATCCTGCTGGACGCGCTGCGCAAGCTCGGCGACAAGGGCAATACGCTCGTCGTCGTCGAGCATGACGAGGACACGATCCGCCGCGCCGATCACATCATCGACGTGGGCCCGGGCGCCGGCAAGCGCGGCGGCACGCTGGTCGCGCAGGGCGCGGTCGCGGATCTGGCCGCGCAGTCCGATTCGGTCACGGGGCGCCTGCTCGCGCAGCCGATGACGCACCCGCTGCAGCCGCGCCGCAGCGTGAGCCTGCCGGGCAAGCAAGGCGGCGCCGCCGTGCCGGATGCCTGGCTGACCGTGCACGGCGCACGGCTGCACAACCTGCGCGACGTCACGGTCGGCATTCCGCTCGCGCGGCTCGTCGCGGTGACGGGCGTGAGCGGCTCGGGCAAGTCGACGCTCGCGCGCGACGTGCTGATGACGAACCTGCTCGACGCGGTCGGCCGTTCGGTACTGTCGTCGCCGGCCACGCGGCGCGCACGCAAGGCCGCGCAGCAGGATGCGCCGGCCGCCAACCGTCGTTCGAGCGTGCTGGCGCGCAGCGCGCCGCGGCCGTCGCTGAACGTCACGCATGCGTGGCAGGGCTGCGAGTCGCTGAGCGGCTGGGAGCAGATCGATCGCGTGCTGGAAGTCGACCAGACGCCGATCGGCAAGACGCCGCGCTCGTGCCCGGCCACCTATATCGGCGTGTGGGACACGATCCGCAAGTTGTTCGCCGATACGCTGGAAGCGCGGGCGCGCGGCTACACGGCATCGCGCTTCTCGTTCAATACCGGCGACGGGCGCTGCCCCGCATGCGAAGGGCAAGGCGTGCGCACGATCGGGATGAGCTTCCTGCCCGACGTGAAGGTGCCGTGCGACGTGTGCCACGGGCAGCGCTTCAACCCGGAGACGCTCGCCGTCACATGGCGCGGCCGGAACATCGGCGACGTGCTGACGATGGAGATCGACGAGGCGGTGGAATTCTTCGCGCCGATCTCGAACATCGCGCATCCGCTGCAGCTGATGAAGGATGTCGGGCTCGGCTACCTGACGCTCGGCCAGCCATCGCCGACGCTGTCGGGCGGCGAGGCGCAGCGCATCAAGCTCGTCACCGAGCTGACGAAGGTGCGCGACGACATCACGCGGCGTGGCCAGAAGGCGCCGCACACGCTGTACGTGCTCGACGAACCGACGGTCGGCCTGCACATGGCCGACGTCGCGAAGCTGATTCGCGTGCTGCACCGGCTCGTCGATGCGGGGCACAGCGTCGTCGTGATCGAGCATGACCTCGACGTGATTGCCGAGGCCGACTGGATCATCGATCTCGGGCCGGAAGGCGGCGTGGGCGGCGGTACGATCGTCGCGGCGGCGCCGCCGGAAGCGCTCGCGCGGGTGAGCGCAAGCCACACCGGGCAGGCGCTCAAGCCGGTGCTGGCGCGAACGGGGTCGGACGAAGGGGAAGCCGAGCGCGAGGGCGAAGCGCGGGTAGGGTGAGCGCGACGCTGCGTCTCGACGGCCCCGGCGCCGGGCGGTGATTTCCCCCAGCTGACTTGCCATCGGCCGGGGGCGCACCGCGATCCGGCTCATGCACCCCTCGTCGAGGGGTGTTTTCTTTTGGTGCCGCGACACGCGCCCGGCCGACCGGGTGCGTCCATTGTTAATCCGGCTCGAATAGAGAGTTGGAAGCAGGGGGCTAAGAGAACGCGCGCCCGATGGTTAGGATGAGTGCCGTTGTCCGGCGGACGATCTCCGGATCGTCCCATCATTCTCGAACGCATCAGGAGTGCAATCTTGGCGACCTATATCGTCTTCACGCATGAAAGCACGCAGGATCAGCAGGAACTCGATCTCTACCAGGACAAGGTCGGCGCGACGACCGCCGGCCATCCGTTGAAGGTGCTGGCCGCCTATGGCCCGCAGGAAACGCTCGAGGGCGACGGCCCGGAAGGGGTGGTGATCGTCGAGTTTCCGTCCAGGGACGCCGCGCACGCCTGGTATGGCAGCCCGGCATACCAGGCCATCGTTCCGCATCGCTTCAAGGGCGCACGCTTTCGGGCCGTGCTGGTCGAAGGCGTCTGACCGGGGCGCGAGCCGCTTGTCGATCGTCGCGGCGACTCCACCTTCGGTGGGACCGTCGTGTCGCTGTTCAAGGGCGAGCTGGGCCTCCCGCCCGACGGCTTCCCGGCAGCGCTGTCACGCAAAGGTGTCGAAGTGCGAGGCGTCGGCGCCGGATCTCGTCGGCACCTCGGACGAAATCCTGGAGCGGCTGCTGGCCGATCCGGTGGTCGGCCAGATGCGGGAGTTGCGCGTCGAACTGCCCTACAACCTGCCGTTCGAGAATTATCTGCAGCTTCTCGACGATGTCATCACGCATATCGCGCCGGCACGCGGGTGGCGGCCCGCCGATCGGCGCGAACCGGTTGCGGCCTGAGCGGCGGCGCGGATGCGGGCCGATGGAGCGCGCCGCGTAGTCGCGATCCATTATTTCCGCGTACCGGCGATGATCGCCTCGGCCGCCCGGATCACCGGGAGATCGACCATCCGGCCGTCCAGGCTGAACGCGGCGCCGCCGTGTTTCGTGGCTGCGTCGATCACGCGGCGCGCCCACGCCTGCTCGTCTTCCGAATAACCCATCGCATCGTTCACGCCGGCGACCTGCGCCGGGTGGATGCACAGCTTGCCGCCGAAACCGAACGCGCGCGCACGCCGCGCATCGGCCGTCAGGCGCTCGGCATCGTCGGTGCGCGTGGTCACGCCGTCGATCGGCGCGGGCAACTGCGCGCGACGCGACGCGGCCACGATCACATTGCGCGCAAAGGCCAGCTCCGGCTCGTCGGGCGTCGCGCGCATGCCGACGTCGAGCTGGAAATCCAGATGCCCGAACGCGACGCGCACGACCTGTGGGTCGCGCGCCAGCGCATCGGCCGCGTCGAGCCCGGCCAGCGATTCGATCAGCGCGACGAGTTGCGCGTGCTCGCCGAGCTGCGCCGCCACCGTGCGCAGCGCGCCCGCATCCTCGGACTTCGGCAGCATCACGACCACGCCGTCCGCGACCCAGTCGCTCAGCAGCGCGAGGTCCGCGTCGTGCCACGGCGTGCCGACCGCGTTTACACGCACGACGGTGCGCGCACGCTGCTCGGCCGTCAGTAGCGGCAGGTGCTGCGCAAGCTGTGCGCGTGCGTCGTCCTTGCTGTCGGGGCTGACGGCATCCTCGAGGTCGACGATGATGCAGTCGGCGCCCGAATCGAGCGCCTTCGCGAAGCGCTCGGGGCGGGTGGCCGGCACGAACAGCAGGCTGCGCGCGTGACGGACGGGGGAAAGGGGCTTGGACATGGCTCAGATCACGCCGGCGGCGCGCAGTTGTTCGATATCGGCGTCGGTGCGCCCGAGTTCGCGCAGGATGGCCGCGCTGTGTTCGCCCAGCGCGGGCACCGCGTCCATGCGCACGTCGAAGCTGTCGATCGTGGCGGGTGGCAGCAGCGCCTGCAGTTCGCCGGCCGGCGAGTCGATCGTGCGAAAGCGCTCGCGTGCGTGCAGTTGCGGATGCGTCCAGAGATCGCCGATCCGGTTCACGGCGGCGTTCGCGATCTGCGCTTCGTCGAGGCGCGCGATCACGTCCTGCGCGGTGAGTGCGGAAAACGCCTGTTCGATCACGGCCTTCAGTTCCGCACGGTGTTCCGAGCGGTGCACGTTGGCGTCGAAGCGCGGATCGGTCGCGAGCGCCGGATCGCGCAGCACGACATCGCAGAACGCTTTCCATTCGCGCTCGTTCTGCAGGCCGAGCATCACGACGCGGCCGTCGCCGGCCTTGAACGGGCCGTACGGATAGATGGTCGCGTGCGCGGCGCCGTTGCGGCCCGGCTGCTGCTGGCCGTCGTAGGCGTAGTACATCGGGAAGCCCATCCACTCGGCCAGCGCCTCGAGCATCGAAATTTCCACGTGCGAGCCGATGCCCGTGACGCCGCGCTGCAGGAGCGCGCTGAGGATGCCCGTGTACGCATACATGCCCGCCGCGATGTCGGCGATTGAAATGCCGGCCTTGCAGGGCTCGTCGGCCGTGCCCGTGATCGACAGGAACGCCGCCTCGCTCTGGATCAGCAGGTCGTACGCTTTCTTGTCGCGGTAGGGGCCATCGGTGCCATAGCCCGAGATGTCGCAGACGATCAGCCGCGGGTGCTTCGCGTGCAGCGCATCGAACGACAGGCCCATGCGCGCGGCCGCGCCGGGCGCGAGGTTTTGCACCAGCACGTCGGCCCGGGCGACGAGTTCGCCCAGCACCGCCTGCGCGGCCGGTTGCTTCAGGTCCAGCGTGAGGCTTTCCTTCGACCGGTTGGTCCATACGAAATGCGACGCGAGGCCGCGGGTGCGGTGATCGTACGCCCGCGCGAAATCGCCCACGCCGGGGCGCTCCACCTTGATGACGCGGGCGCCGAGGTCGGCGAGCTGGCGCGTGCAGAACGGCGCGGCAATCGCGTGTTCGAGCGTGACGACGGTCATCCCGCTGAGCGGGCCGGGTTGAGCTTTGCGAGCTTGCATGGTCGGATCGTTATTCCAGTTCGGCACTGGCCTGCATGGCCAGCTGTCCTTGCGGGCCGCGCGCCCACAGGCGGGCGGCATGTCCTTCGAGCTTGCCGTTTACCGTGAACGGCGCGGTGTCGAACAGCGGGCTGACGGCCTTGAACTCGAAGCGGCGAATAATCTTCCAGGGATGCGTGCGGCGCAGTTCCTCCAGCAGCAGCATCGCGATCAGCGGGCCGTGCACCACGAGGCCCGAATAGCCTTCTTCCTGCATCGCGTAAGGCCGGTCGTAGTGAATCCGGTGGCCGTTGAAGGTGAGCGCGGAGAAGCGCATCAGCAGCACCGGATCGGGCGTGACGATGCGCGAATACTGTTCGTCCGTCGGCGCGGGTGCCGGCTGCGGTGCCGGTGCCGGTGCCGGTGCGCCGGCAGCGGCGGGAGGCGGCGCGTCGCGATACACGATGTCCTGTTCTTCGCGGATCGCCATGCCTTGCGCGTCGCCGATCTCATGCAGCACAGTCACGAACACGAGCCGGCCGCTGCAGCCGGACTTGCTCTGCACGCTCAGGATCGTCGACCGGCGCTGCACGGGCGCATCGACGGCCAGCGGCCGCAGGAACTGCAGCCGTCCGCCGGCCCACATGCGGCGTGGCAGCGTGACGGGCGGCAGGAAGCCGCCGCGCCGCGGGTGACCGTCGACGCCGATGTTCGACTGACGCTCGCCCGGCAGGAAGTACAGCCAGTGCCACAGCGGCGGCAGTGTCGCGGGGAGTTCGGATGGGTTCGCGTAGTCCAGTGCCGCCTGCAGCAGGCGGATGGGTGCCTGGGTAATCCGGTCCGCGCTGTCTTCACTGCGGCCGACCCACGCGTCGAAGGATTCGGAAGGCTCGCCACTCATGGTGTTTCGTGCTTGATGATGGAAGTGTCCGGCAGGCAGCCGACGCCTGTATTTCCGGTGCCGGCTACCCTTGCCGTCAGCGTGCGTTGCCCCGTTCTGGCACGGCCGCGAACAGTTCGGCTTCGAGGCTGTAGTCGGTCACGATGAAGATCGGTGCTTCGGAATCCTTGTTGATCGCGACGATTACCGTCGATTCCTTCACGCCGGCCAAATGCTGGATCGCCACCGAGATACCGACCGCGACGTACCGCTGCGGCGCGACGATCTTGCCGTTCTGGCCGATCGGGGACGAGCATCTTCATGGATAGGAATCCTTCCGGAATCAGTAGGAACGGGGCAGCTGCAGCACATGCTCGGCTACGTGCCCGAGGATCATGTTGGTGGAAATCGGCGCAACTTGGTAAAGGCGCGTTTCGCGGAACTTGCGCTCCACGTCGTATTCGCAGGCGAAACCGAAGCCGCCGTGCGTCTGCAGGCACGCATTGGCCGCTTCCCAGCTTGCCTTGGCCGCCAGGTACTTGGCCATGTTGGCCTCGACCCCGGCGTTCTGGCGCGCGTCGATCTTCTCGCACGCGCGCCAGCGCATCAGGTTCGCGGCCTCCAGCTCGATGAACGATTCCGCGAGCGGAAACTGGATGCCCTGGTTCTGCCCGATCGGGCGGCCGAACACCTTGCGCTCGCTCGCGTAGTCGCGCGCTTTTTCGAGAAACCAGTAGCCGTCGCCGATGCACTCGGCCGCGATCAACGTACGCTCGGCGTTCAGGCCGTCGAAGATCACCTTCAACCCCTTGCCGTCGGTGCCGAGCAGCGCGTCTTCCGGCAGCTCCAGGTTGTCGAAGAACAGCTCGTTGGTCTCGTGGTTGACCATGTTGAGGATGGGGCGCACCGTGAGGCCGTTGCCGATCGCCTTGTCCAGCTCGACGATGAAGCACGACAGCCCGTCGCTCTTTTTCTGCACCTGGTCGAGCGGCGTGGTGCGTGCGAGCAGGATCAGCAGGTCGCTGTGCTGAACCCGCGAGATCCACACCTTCTGGCCGTTGACGACCCAGCGACCGTCCTTCTTCACGGCCGTGGTCTTGAGCTTGGTGGTGTCGCTGCCGGTGGTCGGCTCGGTCACGCCCATCGACTGCACGCGCAGTTCGCCCGCTGCGATACGCGGCAGGTAGCGCTGCTTCTGCGCGTCGGTGCCGCTGAACACGATGGTGTTCATCACGTACATCTGGCCGTGGCACGCGCCCGAATTGCCGCCGGAGCGGTTGATCTCTTCCATGATGACCGACGCCTCGGCCATCGACAGCCCCGGGCCGCCGTATTCCTGCGGAATCAGCGCGGCCAGCCAGCCGGCCTGCGTGAGGGCGGTGACGAACGCTTCGGGATAGCCGCGCGCCTCGTCGATCTTGCGGTGGTAGTCGGCCGGAAACTGATTGCACAGGCCGCGTACCGCGTCGCGGATTGCCTGGTACTGGTCGGGGGCGGAGAAAACGGAGGCGCTCATGAATCGTGTCTCGTCATTGGCATGGGTCGAGTCCATAATAAGTTTTGATGGATTTCTTAAACAATAGAATTTCCTGATCGTCGAATCAGTTTTTGGTATCGAGGTATCCGCGATGGATCTCAAGCAATTGCGTGCGTTCGTCACTGTGGCCGAAACGGGCAACGTCACCCGGGCATCGGGCCTGTTGAATCTCGTGCAGCCGGCCGTGTCGCGCCAGCTGCGCCTGCTCGAGGAGGACATGGGGACGGAACTGTTCGACCGTAGCCGCCACGGCATGCAGCTCACGCCGTCGGGCAAGACGATGCTCGAATACGCGCGCCGCATCCTCAACGAGGTGGCGCGGGCCAAGGCCGAGATCCAGCCGACCGAGGGGCCGGTGGCGGGCATCGTGAGCATCGGGCTGCTGGCCAGCACGTCGGACCTGCTGGCCACGCGGCTGGCGGGCGAGGTGGCGCGGCGCTACCCGCACATCCGCCTGCGGCTCACGATCGGCTATGCGGGCCACCTGCAGGACTGGCTCGAAGCGGGGGATGTCGATGCGGCGCTGCTGTACGGGCAGAAGGAGACGCCCGCGCTGCACGTCAAGGCGTTGATCGACGAGAGTCTGTGGGCCGTCGCGGCGCCGTCGGCCAAGCTGTCGCACAAGCGGCCGGTGTCGCTGGATCGGGTCGCACGCGAGCCGTTCATCCTGCCCTCCGCGCCGCAGGGCCTGCGGGCGGCGATCGAGCACGCGGCGGCCGAGGCGGGCGTGACGTTGCAGGTGTTCGCCGAAACCAATGCGCTGAGCGTGCAGAAGGAACTGGTCGCGCAAGGCCACGGCTGGACGATCCTGCCGGCCGTCGGCGTGACGCAGGAGGTCGAGCGCGGGATCCTGACCGCGGCACCGCTCGCGTCGCCGGGCGTCCGGCGCACGATCGTGCTCGCGGCGCCCAGCAGCCGGCAGGCGACCGCACCCGTTCGCTGCGTGGTCGGTGTGCTGCTCGATTGCGTGAAGGCGACGTTCGACCAAGGCGACTGGCCGGATGCGCGCTGGCTGGGCTAGGGCGAGTTCGTTGTGGGGTGAGCCGCCTCGGATGCGGTCTTACCCCGGCGGGACAGGCCGGCGCGCCGAAGCGGCCGGCCACCCGTGCACCGGGTGTGCCGGGCCGGGAGAGCGGGGGAAAAGGCCCGTTTGACGGGCCCGGATGCAGTCGAGCGTGCGCTCTTAGCGAGTCGGATTCCGTCGATCGAGATGGGTGCTCAATGTTGCCTGAACGCGTTCTCGCGCCTGGGTGTTGATCCTGGCATCCAGCAGCATGATCACGGCGGCAACCAGGAAAATCACCAGGCTGACCGTCACGACGATACCGGCCAGCCACGGTGCGGGTAGATTGGCGAGGGTTGCGGTCGCGTCGCTGCCTCGTTCGAAACTGGCTGCTGCCATGCCGCAATAGTGCATCCCGCACACGGCCACGCCCATGACGATGGCCGAACCGATCTGGCGTGTCCTGCCGAAGGTGCTCGGCCTGCGCAGGTCGAAGGCCAGCAACAAGGCGGCGCCGCTTGCCAGGATCGCGATGATGACGGACAGCACGACCAACCAGGGCTGGTATCGAATACCGGAGCAGATGCTCATTGCCTGCATGCCGAGATAGTGCATGCCGGCGACGCCCAGCCCCATGACGATTGCGCTGACAATGAGTTGCGGCCAGTGCAGGGCGAAGCGGGCGAGCGGGGCGAAGCCGACTGTCGAAGCAGCAATCGCGATGAGCAAGGAAGCGACGGTGGTGGGAATATCGTATCCGACAGCGACCGGCAGGTGAAATGCCAGCATGGCGACGAAATGCATCGACCAGATGCCGAGCCCCATGATGCACCCGCCGAACGCGATCCAGGGCCAGATCGAACGATTCCCGATGAGATTCAGGCGATCGGAGATATTGAGTGCCGTGAACGATGCGAGGATCGAAAGCAGGCAGGAAAGTACGACGAGCGTAAGGTCGTAGGTGCCGGACATGATCGTTGTTCTCGGTTATAGGCTTTTTGGTCGTTTGAGGGCGCCCTATTTTTGCGAGTGCGCCATCCCCTCGTGTGTCCCGCAAATATACCGAAACCCGCAATCGAATCAAGGGCGCCGCTGGCCACTTAGGGTGGTGCGTCGGTGCGGCGGACTTCCCCGGAGCGTGCCGGGTTTCCGGTCCCGGGGGGACCGGATCGAATGCGCCGCGCGCGCATGGGGGGCGCCGAGGTAGTCCGGCTGGCCGACGTCCGCGCCGGCCTCATCACGACGTCGCCGATCTGCGATAATGTCGCCCGCCCTGGCGGACGGCAGCGTACGATCGCGTTGCCCGCCCGCCGTGAATTCGTATCAGGAGAGTCCCGTGCGCGACATCATCGACGGCTTCCTGCGCTTTCAGCGCGAGGTCTATCCGCAACGTGTCGAGCTGTTCAAGCAGCTCGCCACCGCCCAAAATCCCAAGGCGCTGTTCGTGACGTGCTCGGACAGCCGCGTGGTGCCCGAGCTGCTGACGCAGCGCGAGCCGGGCGAACTGTTCGTGATTCGCAACGCGGGCAACATCGTCCCGTCGTATGGACCGGAACCGGGCGGCGTGTCGGCCACGGTCGAGTATGCGGTCGCCGTGCTCGGCGTGCGGGATATCGTCATTTGCGGGCACTCGGATTGCGGCGCGATGGGCGCGATCTCACGGTGTACGTGTCTCGACCATATGCCGGCTGTTGCGAACTGGTTGCGCCATTCCGATGCCGCGAAAGCCATCAATGCCGCGCATCAGTTCGACTCCCCTCGGGACAAGCTCGACGGTCTGGTGCGCGAGAACGTGATCGCGCAGCTCGCCAACCTGCGCACGCATCCGTCGGTTGCGCTTGCGCTCGAACAAGGACGCATGAACCTGCACGGTTGGGTCTACGACATCGAGATGGGGCGCATCGACGCACTCGACGGCGCGACGCGCCAATTTGTCCCGTTGAGCGAGTCGCCGGCCACGGTGGCGGTCAAGTCGTACTGAGCGCCGGCGCTTCCCGGCCGGTCGTATCCACCCGGCCGAGTCGGACAATCGAAAGCGCCGATCTGCGGTCCGATCTGTATCGGCAGTCGCGAAGGTCGGTTCCGCCCATGCCCGACGTCTTCATCTCGATCACGGCTTCCTGCACCCGACGCGGCCGCGCGGAGTCGGGCGGCCGCAAAGCGGGGCGATCGCCGCTGTAGATCGCTGCGCGACGCCCCGTGCCGTCACGCGTGCGGCGCGACGGATGCGCCCGAGATGCCATGCCGCCGCAGCGAATCCGCGACGAAGCCCGACGCCTTCATTTCCTCGACGAACGCATTCAATGCCGCCGCGGCCGCTTCGCCGCGGCTCTTCGGCACGCCCATGGCCTGCCGGATCACCATGAACCGCTCGTCGAGCAGGCGCAGGCCAGGCGTTTTAGCGGCGTCGGTCTCGAGCTGCTGCTTCACGCCTGCGGCCACTTCCAGTTGCTGCTCGACGAAGGTTTGCACGACCGCTTGCGACGTCGGCGCGCGCACGATCTGCGCGGCTTTCAGTTCGCGCGTGAGGAACAGGTCGTAGGCGCTGCCCTTGCCGACGGTCACGCGGTGGTCGGGCCGGTCGACGTCCGCGTTCGTGCGGATCGGCGACGCGTCGCGCACGAGATAGAACCCTTCGATCAGCACGTACGGCGCCGTGAACGCGACCGTTTCGCCGCGCAGCGGATCGACCGCGAAGAAGCCGAAGTCGGCGCGCTCGTCGGTCAGCGCCTGCACCGATTTGCCGGCAGTGTCGAACACGACCAGTTCCAGCTCGGCCGACAGGCGCTCGGCGAACGCGCGCGCAAGGTCGATCGACACGCCGAACGGTTCGCCCGTCGCCGGGTCGCGGTTCGCGAGGATCGGGTTGCCGAGGTTGATCGACGCGCGCAGCTTGCCGGTCGGCGTGAACGCGGAGAGGACGGAAGGGGCGAGGGGCATGGCAGGCTCGTGGCGGTCGTAGGGGCAGGGTGTGGCGCGCGTCGATGTGCGATCGCGCGTCGGCATCGAGCTTATCACCTGGCTTTCGTCATCGAGCGGCGTCGAGCGGCGCAAGCCTGCCTTCGGCGCCAATCGGGAGGCGCGAGACAGGTGCGTTCCCCTCATCTTGTGCCCCCATCAGCGATGGACGGGCAAAGGGATTGCGTGGCTGCGAGAGACGATTTGATGCGGGAAGAGGGAGTTGATTTGCTTGCTTCGCGCCAGCGGCGGCTGTCGGTTGGCCGTGGCGTCGCTCCCCGTCGGCGCCGCCCAGACGGCGCTGTGGGCCTTGATCCGCCCGGCAACCGCTAGAATTGCGGTTTTAGTCCGGAATACGTCCATGTCTTTTGCCTCGCTCGGCCTGATCGATCCCTTGCTGCGTAACCTGCAGGACCTCAATTACCAGGCCCCCACGCCGGTGCAGGCCAAGGCGATTCCTGCCGTGCTCGGTGGCAAGGACGTGATGGCGGGCGCCCAGACCGGCACGGGCAAGACGGCGGGTTTTGCGCTGCCGCTGTTGCAGCGGCTGGTGCAACACGGCCCGGCGGTGTCCAGCAACCGCGCACGTGTGCTGGTGCTGGTGCCCACGCGTGAACTGGCTGAACAGGTGCTGCAAAGCTTCATCGCTTACGGCAAGGGCCTCGATTTGCGGTTTCTGGCCGCTTACGGCGGCGTGAGCATCAATCCGCAGATGATGAAGTTGCGCAAGGGCGTGGATGTGCTCGTGGCCACGCCGGGCCGTTTGCTGGACCTCAATCGCCAGAACGCGGTGCAGTTCGATCAGGTGCAGACGCTGGTGCTGGACGAAGCCGACCGCATGCTGGATCTCGGCTTTGCACGCGAGCTCAACGCCGTCTTTGCCGCGCTGCCCGTGCAGCGCCAGACGCTGCTGTTCTCGGCCACGTTTAGCGACGATATCCGCGCGATGGCGGCGACCATTCTGCGCAGTCCGGTCAACATCAGCGTCAGCCCGCCCAATGCCACGGCCAGCAAGATCAAGCAGTGGGTGGTGACCGTCGACAAGCGGAACAAGCCCGATCTTTTCATGCACCTCGTGGCCGAGAACAAGTGGGAGCATGCGCTGGTGTTCGTCAAGACGCGCAATGGCGTGGATTACCTGGCGGCGATGCTGGACGAAGCGGGCTATGCCGTCGACACCATCCACGGAGACAAGCCTCAACCGGCGCGCCTGCGTGCGCTGGAGCGCTTCAAGACGGGCGAAGTCCAGATGCTGGTGGCCACCGATGTCGCGGCGCGCGGGCTGGATATCGACGACCTGCCGCTGGTGATCAACGTCGACCTGCCGATCGTGGCGCAAGACTACGTGCACCGCATCGGCCGTACCGGCCGCGCGGGCGCCAGCGGCGTGGCGGTGTCCCTGGTGTGCGCGGATGAGGCGCCGCAACTGGCCGCGATCGAAGCGCTGATCAAGCAAACGCTGCGCCGTGAAGAAGAGCCGGGTTTCGAGGCCGAACATCGCGTGCCGGAAACCAGCGCGACGGGCGAGATCATCAAGAAACCCAAAAAGCCCAAGAAGCCGAAAGTGCCGCACGCTGCGTCGGCTGCCGTGCCGGTGGCGGGTAAAAAGCCGCGTCCGCAAGGTGGTGAGAACAAGCGCAAGGCTGCCGCGCCGCACGGGAAGCCGGCCGGTAACGGACCGGACTACACCATCGGCAGTCCGTTCAGCGCGCAGAAGCCGCGTGGCAAATCTGCCGGCAAGCCGGCGGCGGGCGCACGCAAGCCGGCTGGCAAACCCGCTGGCGCCCGTCGGAAACGTCCGTCCTGATTGCAAAGGCAGATCGAGAGACGGGACGGATAGCCGGGAAAACTGTTCGACTGCGTGTTGCGGCAACAGCGGATGCGACCATCGCCGGCGAAGGCTGGGACCGGCAATCCGCCGCCGCAGCCTTGCGGAATGCTGTCCCGCTATGGGTGCGGCCTTACTGCCATTCACCGGGATGACAGATCACCCAACCCGGAAGGTAGCTATCCATGTCCGTATGACCCCAGCACCAGTTGTGCTGGTGAAGGGCCTTCATCAGTTGTTCGCGTTGTGCGCAGGCGCTTCCTGGCGCATATTGCCCGTCAGGCAATAATTTCGGTGCCGGGCCATTCCGGCATTGGTCATTGGCGACTTCTTCCTGATGCATCAGTGCCTGGACGGCAGGGGGAATGGTGCGGGCCAACGTGGCCTTGTATTCGATGCAGGCTGGCGCCTTCGGATCGTCGGACTTGCGGGCACATTGGGACTGAAGCTTGTCGATGTTTCTCGATACTTCGGGTGGATACGTCTCGGCGTGCGCTGCAGCAAGACATCCAGCCATCAACAGATAGGCGGCAACTGATCTGATCAAAATCATTTCGCGTATGACACGATGCATCCGGTAGTTCGGGAACGGGCGAATTATGGCATGTGCGCGCGGCCCGGATTCGACGCACCTGCCCGGGTGCGGCCCGTGCGATGATGTGCGATGACTGACTTGAGAGATGAAATGACGACACCATTCGACGAGGCGACAACGGCGGCGATCGCCGCGTTTGCCCAATTGGATTTCTACACGGCTTCGCAGGCGATGCGCGCCGAGGCGGATTACGACCACGAACGGGACCAGTGGATCTCGCGCTATATCGACGAGCACGGCGGCGGCGCCGACGATGCCGAATACGACGCGTTGCACGCGCGGGCGCAGGCAACCCCGGAATACGCGCAATTCATCGACGCGGCTCGACGGGAAATCCTCGAATACTTCGGCGTGACCGACGATCAACTGGACTGGATGGTCGTGCTGCGCAATGACGACAGCGATGAGCTTTGGGCGGAAGTCAACCGGCAGCGGAGCGCGCTGGGAACGGGGGAAGTGCGCGGGGATCTTTGATCACGGCTTGCCATTGGGGGCGCAAGTTATTGAATTGGCGCGACATTCACATGTGTCGGATTTAATCGCCCCATGGACAAAGTATCGAGCGGTGTCGTTGCGATCTTTCGAGTCCGATCCGATGGAGACCTATAGACATGAGTGAACTCAAAACGCTGATGAAAAGGTATGGCGGGGAGGTCGGTCATATCAGGGGTGCCACTTACGTCTACATGCCATTGAAACTGCCTTCAAGGATCGATGTAGGCTTCGCGACGACTTATTCCGCGCGATGGCTTGGACGCCTTTTTCCATTCCTTCGCCACTTTGAAATGCCGCATGGGCTATATATTTACGGCGACCGGGCAGAGGTTCTGTCCCGCGTCATTGGACGTGATCACGAGCTTTGTTCTGCGCTACGCTTCGTCCTCGATCAGTATGCGTTTGACGTGGAATGCACTGACATGAGGCTGGTCACGAGCCTGAATACGATTTCTCGGCCGCTGTCGCTCGATCCTAGCGGCGGATGGCATCTGGTTTCAAAACTTGCGATGATTGCCGGTCGATTGGGTGAGCTCGATTATCAGGAATTTGATACGACTCCCCGCTCGATATTTGCATGGGGGCCGGGTCGCTTTCGAAACCTAACTATCAGGGCGATTTTCGTGGCCATGTTTTGCATACCGCTTTATTTAATGATTCACTTTTCGCATCCAAACACGGTATTGAGGTAGGGTATGCGCGCTGATTGCGGCAAAACCTGCCGACACAGGGGGCACAACGGCCGCTTTTGCAACGCGCGGAAACCCACTGCGGGTTGATGCCGGCCGGCGACTTCGACGCGCGTCACGGGCGAGGCCGCCCCGATAGACTCGAGCGTTGAAATTGCGGTCTAGATCGAAACAGCGGCCGTCTAATCGTGGAGTAGTATTCCTCCATGTCCGGCATTGCCAAATCTCTACGGCACACAGCCGACTGATCCGTGACGACGGCGGCGAGCTCGCTACAGCGTTCGGGAACTGTTTCAACGATACGTATGGCGGCTCCGGCCGTGGCGACGGCATGGATGGGAATGCATCATGTCAACCGAGTGGAATCACCGCGTCAGACTGTTTGTCCAGCGTTTCTGGCAACCGACCAGTGCGTGCATGACGTGCATGCCGGGGAGCTGGGGAAATATCATGAGCCTCGCCCACTGGACTATCGCATTTCATACGGGTCTGCTGACCGCGCTCCTGGCTGTACTGCTGACGTTCACGCCTGTGGCAAAACTCTACGCGAATCGATACGGCAATGCGCTGGTCGTTGGCGTTCTGACCACGTTGGGCGACGCCTACTCGCACACGAGTCACTACCGCATCCCCTATGTCGAGCACATCGTGACGGGTGCAATTTCAGGTGTCTTGACGCTTGCGGCGTCATATCTCTTCGAAGACCGCGCGCGACGCGTTCGGGCGATGTGGGCCCGGGTTGTCGGACAGCCTGTCCGCTGACTTTCCGAACCCACCGGGCCGAACGGAAAGCGGTTCCCTGGTGAGGCTACGCTTCATGAACTGCCGGCACGGAAAGCCGCGCTGATGGGCGAGCGCGACGTGCACTCTCCGACCAGACCCCCGTGGTCGAAACCGCAACCGTCAGTTTTCGCGAACGTCAATCCGTTCATCGCGCCGATCTGGCAATATGCATCGACAGACCTCAGCCAGGGCACCCCATGCACATCGCGATTCTGACCTTCCAGGGCTTCAACGAACTCGATTCCCTCATCGCGCTGGGCGTACTCAACCGAATCAAGAAGCCCGACTGGCGGGTGACGCTGTCATGCCCGGAGCATTTCGTCACATCGATGAACGGGGTGACCGTTCAGGCGCAGTCGACGTTGGCGGACGCACGCGCGGCGGATGCCGTCATCGTCGGGAGCGGTATTCAAACCCGGGATGTCGTCAACGACGCGACGCTGATGGCGCAGCTCAATCTCGATCCGACCCGGCAACTGATTGGTGCCCAATGTTCGGGCACGCTCGTTCTGGCAAAACTCGGCCTCCTCGACAACATCCCGGCATGCACGGACCTCACGACCAAGCCGTGGGTCGTCGAGGCGGGCGTCGAAGTCCTCAATCAGCCTTTCTTCGCACAAGGCAATGTCGCAACGGCAGGTGGCTGCTTTGCTTCGCAGTATCTGGCCGCGTGGATCATTGCGCGCCTGGAGGGCGAGGAAGCCGCACGGAGCGCACTGCACTACGTGGCGCCGGTGGGGGAGAAGGAGGAGTACGTTGCTCGTGCGTTGACGAACATCACGCCTTACCTGCCGTAGCGCGCAAAAAAATGGCGCTGCCTCCATCGCAGTGAGCCGGGTTCAGCGGCAACGTCGGATTCCCGACACCGGCTTCACCCAGGTGCCCGGGTGCCATGTCGTTCGGCTGCGGTGTGGAAGAGGGCGTGAGAATGTTCGCTGACCCGTTCAGGCAGAGCCATTCAGTGACGCCGGCTCGCAACGGATCGGACTCCACCAGCCAGTTCGTATGACAAAGACGGCAGCGATACTGTCGCACGACGATTGCAGGCCGTCCTAGCGGCCGCAATTTCGTTGGCTCGTGCAATTCCACCAGTTCCCGATGGGCGACAGGATCGGCCGTCGCGTGCAGGGTCGTGCAGGCTTCGCAAGGCATGGAGGTCAGCTTTTCAGGAACGCGTTGGATCGGTGAAGCGCTTCTTCGCGCATGGCTCAAATCGTCCGTTGATTGCAACGTGATCGGCAGTGCGTCCGTCTCATGCTTCAATCAGGCCGCGCTCACCATCGCGGTGTGCGTCGATCGGCGGTTGCGTCCTCCTGCGCTGCGAGGCGAATGCGGGCGATTGCGCGTCTCATCCGGACTCCTCAGTTTGCAATCGGCTTACCGGACGCATCCTTGATTTTCGTTTTCCATTGCGAGCGGATTTCGGACACCACCGATTCGGGAAGCGAGATGTAGTCCAATTCCGTGGCGGCCTGGCTGCCGTTGTGGAATGCCCAGTCGAAGAACTTCAGCGTTTCCGCACCTTGTGCCGGTTTCTCTTGCGTTGCATGCAGCAGCACGAACGTCGCGCCGACGACCGGCCATGCTTCCTTGCCCGGCTGGTTCGTCAGGATCTGGTAGAACGACTTCGACCAGTTCGCGCCGGCAGCAGCGGCCTTGAACGTTTCCGTCTTCGGCTCGACCACCGTGCCCGTCGAGTTCTTCAGAGCCGTGTAGACCATGTTGTTCTTCTTCGCGTACGCCCATTCGACGTAGCCGACCGCGCCCGGCAGGCGTTGCACGAACGCTGCGACGCCGTCGTTGCCCTTGCCGCCCGTGCCCGTCGGCCAGTTGACCGTCGTGCCTTCGCCGACCTTCGACTTCCACTCGTCGTTGACCTTCGACAGGTAGTTCGTCCAGATGAAGCTCGTGCCCGAGCCGTCAGCGCGGCGAACCACGGCGATGTCCGTGTCCGGCAGCTTGACCTTCGGGTTCAGCGCGGCGATCGCCGGGTCGTTCCACTTCTTGATCTTGCCGAGGTAGATGTCGGCGAGCACCGGGCCCGACAATGTCAGTTCGCCGGCCTTCACGCCCGGTACGTTGACGACCGGCACCACGCCCCCGACCACCGTCGGGAACTGGAACAGGCCGGCCTTCGCGAGCTCGTCATCCTTCAGCGGAGCGTCCGAACCGGCAAAGTCGACCGTCTTCGCGTTGATCTGCTTCAGGCCGCCCGACGAGCCGATGCCTTGATAGTTGACCTTGCCGCCGCCCGCCTTCTTGTACGCATCGGCCCACTTTGCGTAGATCGGTGCTGCAAACGTGCTGCCTGCGCCGGTGATATCTACCGCGTGAGCATGGAGGGCAACAAGAATCAGGGTGCAGGGCATCAAGATCCGGATGTTCACGTAACGCCTCCTGTCTGCTATCGGCATGCCGGCCCGCACGCAGGCCTCGGTCGAGCAGTCTGACTGGTTGGGTGGGGTCTGCGGGCCGCCTTTCGGCAACGCCTGTCGATTAACCGCGGCAATGATCGTTTCTCGATTGCTTTCGAGCACGATGCGCCGTTGCGTGGGTGCAGCAGCCTCAGTGCCGCATTTTTCTCGTATGACGTTCGCCGGGAGCCTGATTGCAACGTACCGCAACCGAGGCCGCAGGCAGCGACCGGCTGGGCTGGATCGTCACCGACGATCGGATAGGTCAGACAAGGGACGAAGGCCGTCATCGTGCGCGGTAAAGGGTCCCGCAACGAAGGGTGATAGGAGTATTGCAGTTGGCTGTGAAAATTCAAGGAAGGCGCAATTGCCCGATCCGCCAGATTCAATGCACGTCACGGGCGACGATGGAGGCCAACGCCCGATCGCCGTCGCGTTGTGCGGTGTCTTCCGTGGAAAAGATGTCGGTACTGAATGCGATCAGTTTGAAGCCGGATCCCGCGGAGCGAGGAACCGTGATGCCCCAGTGCCAGCCGCCATCTTGCTGGAACACGTGGAGCGCAGGGGGTGCTGGGTTCAGTGCTGGTGAAGAAGTCGTCATCGCGTGCTCTCCCGTCATGGGACGACTGCGGGCAACTACATCGGACGCGCAAACCCAGTCTACGAGCACTTTTGCTGCGGCGCAATATTCGTGTTTTACGAAAATGCCAATGTGTGAAACGCCACAATTTTGAAATACAAATATGCAACATCGGAGATGGCTGGCATATTGGTGTGACGATTGGGATATTTCGGAGGCTTTATGGATCGCAGTTCGCTTGTGTGGGCGGGGGTGCCGCATAGCAGCGATGGCGTCGTGTTTCAGATTCGGGTCGGCCACGGCCTTCAGCGTTTTCATATTGCTCGATTGATTCTCGAGAAGGCGTGCGACCTTGAGCGACTGGCGTCTGACGCACGACAGCTCGAATGCTTTTACGAGCATTTGACGCCGATCCTGGCAGTCGCGCGAAAGACGCGCTCAAAGGCGAAGGCCGACACGGTTTCGCTGAATGTTTCGGATTTTGTTCGAACCGGTAGCGCTCGGGGCGAGCAGGGGGCTTGGGCGGCGATGCGGTGAGCGCTGCAGGGGGGCGGTTGAAGAGAGCGGAGTTTTCGGTCTTGGAGCGGACGGGCGTGGGGCTTGGCGAGCTTCACGCGTTGCGTCTTGTCACGTGCGGCGCAGGGATTGCTGCAGTATTGGCGGGATGGTTTTGCAGGCTTCCGCGTAGTCTCGTGCTTGAGCTTCGCGATGAAAGGGCGTCGCTCGATGACCGAATACCCATGAATGAAAAGCGCTGGCCGGTGAACTGGCCAGCAAAGTGGTCCTGGCGATCCGAGGTTGAGTGTGCCAGAACCAAAGGCACTGAACGGTGTGCGCGAGCAGCCGGACGAGCATGTCAAACGATCGGCCCCGACAGTCGGGGCTTATCCGGCTCGATCCTGCGCAATAATCTGTGATCGCAGTTTAGGCTGGGCTAACGGATGCGACCGGACGTGCACTCACGCTCGGAAACTTGAAGGCATCGCAGGGCTTCGTCGGTACTGTCCATGTTGCGATCATCGCGGCCGTCGGCAGATAGTCGGGATCGGCCGACGCGACTCCGGCCCAGACGCCGGGAGACACCTGTCTGCCGTGGAGATAAAAGTGCAGCTCCCGGCCCGCGCGGTCGCAAATACACCTGATTCTCTCCACCGATTGGCCCAATGCTCTAATCCGCGCGATTTGGTTGCGATCCAGCTCGAACAGGGCACTCACCACGCCGTCACAATTGCCGATGCCAATCACGTTGCTGTCATCGGTCAACGCCCATGTCGGATGCGGCGTGCCTAGGCGCAGCATGAAATAATCTGCGGACTCTGAACCAACCATACTGTTTCTCCTGCAAAAGATCCGTCGTTCTGCTAACCGAAGATCAATGGAAACGAACGATCATCCAATCCTGTTCTCGTCGTCGTACCTGGATGCTCGAGTGGATGTGCCCCGGCGCCTTGCAATGGGCGGGCGCAACAGTGAAGCGCCCTGTGCCCGTCGCTTCCGAATCACTCACACGCTCGCCTGACGCGTCGCGGTTTCGGCGGCGATACTGTCCTCCGAACCGGAAAGTCTCACCGCCACAGCTGCCGCCGCCGTGCTCCCGTAGACGTTGAGGGCGGTTCTCCCCATGTCGAAAAAGGCGTCGACGCCCAACAGCAGCAGCACCGCATCGGCCGGCAACCCGATCGACGTCAGCACGATGGTGATGGCGACGATCGCTCCGGAGGGCACATTGGCTGCCCCGTCGATGGTGATGATCGTCAAAATCAAGATCGTGATCACCAGCGGCCAGGACCAGGCGAGATGATAGGCGTCGGCCAGATAGCCGACCGCGAGGGCCGTGTAGAGGACCGCGCCGTCGCGATTGAAAATATAGGCGAGCGGCAAGATCGTGGACGCCACGCCGTGGGGAACGCCGAATTCAACCAGCTTCTTCAGGTGCAACGGGTAGGTAATTTCGGACGACCGCGTCGTGAAACCCAGGATCAGCGGTTCCTTCACTTTCCTGAGAACGGCGAGAGGCGATTGACCGGCGACGCGAATGACGAGGGTGAGTACCACCGCCAGAATCGCCATGCCGAGATAGGCCACGCCCAGAAGCTCGACGAGCGAGTGCACGCCGGCAAAGCCCTTGGCCGACAGCAACTGCGCGATCGCGGCGAAGATCGCGAGCGGCGACCATGCGATCACCCACTGGGTCATCTTGAACAGGCCGGACAGCAGCGCCTCGAAAACGGCAATCGCGGGCTCGGCACGCTCCGGGGCAGCCGCCAATGCGGCACCGAAAATGACACCGAAAACGAGCACCGGGAGAGAATTCCCTGCAGCGAGCGCAGCGACGATGTTCGCGGGGATCAAATCAACGAGAAATTTCGTCCAGTCGATGCTGGATGCGAGGGCTGCGGGCATCGATCCGGAGTGCGTGAGGCTCGCACCGAGACCCGGTCGAAATGCGAAGTTGAGCAGCAGGCCGAGTGACGCAGCCAGGCCAGTCATCAAAACGAAGAAGACGATGCTGGATAGTGCGACTTTTCCGAGCCGTTCGCGCAGTCGGCCCGCACGAAAGACACCGACCGTGACCGACAGGAAGATCAACGGCATGACGACCATCTTGATCGCGTGGCCGAACATTGCACTGAGAAAGCCCAGCTTCCCGGCAAAACCAGGAGCAAATACGCCGCAAGCGACGCCCAGGACAAGCCCGCCAAGCATTTGCAGCGGGAGGGAAAGCCCTTTATTTTTCGTGTTCATGCCGCGCCTTGAGTAGTTTTATCCGTGCGGGCGTGCCGTCAACGATGTGATTCCACATATGCTGACGCGCAAGCTCGCCGTCGTTTGCTTCGATTGCGTGAAAGATTTTCAGGTGCTCGATCGTGCCGCGCCGAACGGTTTCGGCGTCGCTACGCGGGAGTTCGTTCAGCGCCAAGGTTTGGGCTCGCAATAGACCATACGCCGATGAGATTCGGATGTTCCTTGCTGCAGCAAACAACGCTTGATGAAAGACCCAACCAACACGTTGCTCGAGCATGATGTCCGCGACGTCCTGGTCAATCAGCACCTGCATTTTCTCTGCCGCGTCGCGAAGGTCTGCCGTTACGCCCGACCTGGCTGCAAGAAACGCCGCTGTACTCTCGAGGGCCAGCCGCATTTCGAAAATTTCGCGGAGATCGCTCGTAGTTGGCGAAGCGACATAGGTCCCGCTCTTTTCGATCACGACAACCAGCCCTTCGGACTCGAGCAAATGCAATGCGCTGCGCACAGGCATTTGGCCGAAACCGAGTTCGTCCGATAGTCCTCGATGGGATACTTTCTGCCCAGGCGCAAGGCGGCCGTCAAAGATCCTCGATCGGATCTCGTCGTAGGCAAGCTCTGCATCTGTCGAGACTTTCGACGTCATCTGTGATCGCAGTTAGCGTATGATTGAAAAAGAGATAACGGATAGGAAATTACCCTTACTGGTAACGCCCGGCAACTGATAATTTTGCGAGTGGGTATGCTGAAAGCGAACCGGAAGACTATCCGAGTCACGAAGCGAGCCGACAATTAGATGACTTCACAAGATGTGCGCTTTACCATCTGCGCCGTTCGCGCGGAAGAAACCTATCCCCTCAGGGCCGCGATCTTGATGGCCGGAGATGAAGAAGGGAGTGCGCTACCCGGAGACCTCGCCCCGACGACAATGCACTTTGCCGTGCGTGATAACGACGGCATTGTGGCGGTGGCGTCGGTGTGTCAAGAAGGACAATCCGGTGTTTTGAACGCTGAAGCCTGGCGCCTTCGCGGCATGGCCGTCCATCCATCGGTGCGTGGTCTGGGATTCGGACGCCTTCTGGTCAATCTATCCATTCGTTATGTCCGCGATCAGCGTGGATTATTGCTCTGGTGTACGGCGCGGGAATCGGCATACCCATTTTATGAAATGCTCGGCTTTAATCGCGATCCGAAACCGGTTTCAATGCAGGGGCGCGACGACATGAGGTTCTATCTCATGCAGCGCCAGATCGCGGGCTGATTTTCGGTTGCTACTGACGTCAGACGACCAGATGGTTTATGCGTGGTCTAGTCCAGTGCCATTCGACATCTCAATCTCAGTGCCTCTTCATGGCACGTTGGCCGCTGGGTTTGTCGCGCCGCAAAACCGCTCATTGATAGACGATCTGCGCTGCAAGGTCACGCTTGATCGATGTCGCCATTCTTCCGAACTCGGGATATTCGTCCGGCTGCAAATACGGCACTTTCGATGTCAAATCAAGCGTTCGGGTCACGCTGATGGTTCTGCCTTCCATCGCATAGGACGACGCATAAGTCCCGAACGGCGAAGTGACGGTGACGGGCTTGGGCAGGCTCAACACTTTCATCGAGGCCGGCAATTCCAGTTTCGTGATTTCGCTGAAGTGTCCTGCCTTGAACAGGAACGGAGTTTTGCGCCTGGCCGAACCTACCCCGTCAATGGCACTGGATATCGTGTTGAGGCCGCCCAATCCCCTTGGGACGCGCATGGCGCCGGGGCCAGGGAGCGCGGTGTAGTCCGGTAGTTCGAACACACTGGAAAACGAAAACGCCATCCAGAGATCATTGATGTCGCCATGGATGTAGCGGCCGGTGCCGTCCAACCCGCTCGCAGTCAGAAACGCCTGCGCAAACACCGGTTCCGAACCAGCCGGCAGCCGGGAGAATATGGAACGCGCGACCCAGTCGTATTCGCCGCCGTTCTTGACTTCGCTATCGCCACGAACGGTGCCGAGTTTGTCGAGTGCGACGTGCGTAGTGACCGTCACCGTGTCGGCATCGGGGCGTGCAACGGGAAGGACGACCAAGCGAGACTGCCCATTGCCGACGCCGGTCAACAACGCCTGCTTTCCCTGCTCGTTGAAAGGAAGCGTGCCGAATCGCGCCGTGCCCGCTGTCGAGTCAAGGTAGATATCGAACTCGGGAACGTAGGTGATCGCGTGATTGAACACGGCCAACGGACTGGCGGCCGAAGGCAGCCAATAGCGGCTGTCCGCGTTCACGAGCACCGTGTCGCTCGCTATCCCTTTGGCTGCCAGCAGCGCCTGCAGCAGCGTCGTATGGTCCTTGCAGTCGCCATAGCGTGCATGCAAGACGTCTTGTGCGCTATGCGGAACGACACCGCCGAAACCGAGGAACACGGCGACGTAGCGGATGTTTCGGCTGACCCATTGATAGAGCGCATCTGCTTGATCGCGCCGGCCGGCGATTCCCTTCGTGACTTCGTCGGCCAGCGTTTGCACGTCGGGCGTAATGGTCGCCTGCGGCTGCGCACGGGCGGCGTATGCCTGCCCGAGCGCCGCGTAACCCGGGAACGTCGTGACCACGATCCGCGGGCTGCGATCGTCGATGCTCGGCGCATTGGCTTCGAGTGGCTGCGCAGCTGCATCCTTTATCGTCCAGCGCCATGTTTGCCGGCCGTCGGCATCGGTTGCAACCCGTCCGCCCTGCATGTCGACGACATCCGTATACAGCTTCATCGAGGACGGCGCATTGATCGTAATGCTGGCGCTTTGGATCGGCTTGTTGTTCGGAAACGTGTCGTCGGCCGAGAAATTGCCGGGGAAAAGCGGCGTGACTTGCGTCTCGCGCGTGTGCATGGTCACGGTCGCGCCAGGTTCTACGCCGGGAAAGACGATCGTCTTGACGAGGTTGTCGTCGAAGGTGGAGGCGTGGATGCTCGACGCGCTTTGACGAGTGAAAATTGCATTGGGCGGTACGTCGATCCGTACGCCGTCGCGCGTGGTGGTGTAAGCCTCGACCACGTCGAACTTCTGCAACTCGGGGCTATATCGATACGAAACTTGACCGTACGACCTGACGCCCTGTTCCGTCTCTATCCGGATCGACTTGGATTGATCACGAATCGACGAACTGTCGCGATTCACCGTGTAGACCGTGTCGTCGGACAAGACGGTTGCGGGTGGAGAGAAATCAGCGGAAAAAGCGGCAGCAGCGTGCATGCCGGCTACCGCTACCGCGAGGTATGACAGTCGCATGCAGCCGGTTGAAATGGATCGGCCGTCTCGCGCAATCAGCATGTGGATTGCCCTCGTGGTTTCTTATTTTCCTCTTGCGAGGCGGGAAGCAAGAAACTACCACGACGACGAGCATGCCGCTACGAATCGCGGTGCGCGTGCGAAATTGACTTGCGCGTGTCTTGTCTGCATCGACAGGAAGTTGTCGGTTGATTGCAAGCCATGTCGCCAGCATCCGCGACATGTCGTAGCCGGATGCGGAGCGCGCGCTGTTTCACGGATTTCGACGGACGGGCCATCTTGTCGGATCGCGTGTTCCCAACCATTTGAAAGCCCCCGCTTCGGTGGCAATTGAACATCGCATGAAAATCGTAAGCTACCGACTGGTGAATGGTCCCGGCGGCATCGCGCCACGCAACGTATCCGAGCGGGAAGATGTTTTGTTGGCCCTGGCTTTCCTGCGTCCCGAACGAAACTGCGCAAAGGTTGGCCATTCGCCCCGTTGTACACTCAGTGCCGCCAAAACGGCGA
Organism: Burkholderia sp. AU15512; assembly: GCF_002223325.1. Taxonomy (NCBI): domain Bacteria; kingdom Pseudomonadati; phylum Pseudomonadota; class Betaproteobacteria; order Burkholderiales; family Burkholderiaceae; genus Burkholderia; species Burkholderia sp. AU15512. The sequence goes on along the minus strand of NZ_NKEX01000008.1, from coordinate 769,357 downwards.
GACGGGTTCATCGGCGCGCAATCGGGAGAGTCAGTATGCCTATTCAGCAAGAAGCGTTCGCCACGCCCGATCTCGGCAGCCTCGATGTCGTCTCGCGAGCGTTGGCGCCTCGATTCCCATGCAGCAACAGGAGAACCCGATGATCAAAGTCAGTGTCATGTACCCGTACGCCCCAGGCGCGCGATTCGATCATGCTTACTACCGCGACAAGCACATGCCGATGGTGAAGCAGCGGCTCGGTGCGGCATGTCTGTACTACACGGTCGACAAGGGCATCGCCGGCGGCGCTCCGGGCACGGATCCTGTCTACGTGGCCAAGTGCGACTTCGTCTGCACGTCGGTCGAAGCTTTCGAGGCGGCCCGCGACCCGCACGCGCGGGAGATCATGGCCGACATCGCCAATTACACGGATATACAGCCCGTGCTTCAAATCAGTGAGGTGGTAGTGGAGCGTTCGGAAGTCTGACCACGGTTCGGATATCGCCAAGCGCCGCATCCGCTGATGGCGTACCCCGGGCAACGGGGCGACGCTTATGCAGCCATTCTGCCGTTGTATCGAAGCCTGGTCCTTTCCAGGTCGCCTGTTGGACCCCGCGGCCCGCGCCGGCAAGCAGGAAGTTGACCGATCGCAGTAGGATAGGGCTCTGCCACGCGCAGATCACGAGCGTCGACAACGCGCCTTTGCTGACCGACGTCCAAGGTTTTCCATTGAACGCGATACGCCGCGATTCCAGCGGTTCGCCAATCAATTCCATCAATTGAAGGATGCAGACATGAGCACGATTTACGATATTCCTATCAACGCCATCGACGGCGCGCAAACAACCCTGCGTTCCTACGAAGGCAAAGTGCTGCTGGTGGTGAACGTGGCGTCCAAATGCGGGCTGACGCCGCAATACGAAGGCCTTGAGGCGCTCTACGAAGGCAAGCGCGCGGAAGGTCTCGAAGTGTTGGCGTTCCCCGCCAACAACTTCAAGGGCCAGGAGCCGGGCACCGATGCGGAGATCCAGTCGTTCTGCACCGGCACCTTCGGCGTGAAGTTTCCGTTGTTCTCGAAAATCTCCGTGATCGGCGACGACAAGCATCCGCTCTATCGCTCGCTCACCCAGGCGCAGCCGCAGGCGGCTGGCGACGGCCCGTTCCGTGCGCGCCTCGAAGGCTACGGCATTCAACCGAACCCGGCGCCCGAGGTGCTGTGGAACTTCGAGAAGTTTCTCGTGAGCCGCACGGGTGAAGTGGTCGCGCGTTTCTCGCCCGATACGACCGCGGACGACCCGAAGCTGGTCGCTGCCATCGACGCGGAGCTGGCCAAGGCCGCGTAAGCCGGCGCGCGGGACGCGTGCCGTGCCGGAACGGATTGCCTGACCTGCACCCGTTGTCGAGGGTGCCAGCACGGGGCAATCCAACACCATGTCTGCCGACTTGCCACTCGCACGTTGAAAACGGAGCGCGCCGGGGTGCCTGCGTCGACTGGCGAACCGGAGAATGCGTCAGACCGACAAGTCGTTCAATGGCCTGTTGACGTTGCCCGATACCGTTCGGGAATTGGGCCATTGACCAACAACTCAGCGCGTGCCGAGATCCCCCGCCGCAGGCGCCAGCGCCCAGTCGAGCGCGAAGTCGGCAACCTCCTCCCAGCCTTTCTCGCCACAGGTGTAGTGGCTGCGGCCGTCGAACAGCTTGTACGCCGAGATCGCACGCGAGCCCTTCGCATTCCTTTCGAAATTCTCGCGCTGTACGGCCGGCGGCAGGATGTTGTCGTTGCCGCCGGCGATAAAGAGCAGCGGTGCGCGCTCGTCGTTCGCGAAGTTGTAGCGCGTCGGGGCATTCGGGTTGACGTTCGCGAACGCGCCTTGAAACAGGATCCGCCCCGACACGGGCACCGCGTAGCGGTCATAGACCTTCTTCGATTCCTCGAGGCTCAGGTTGTTCGTGAACGCATAGTGAAACTCTTGCTCGGTGATGGGCACCGCGCGATGCATGTTGGCCGGGTTGCGCAGGACCGGGAACGCCGCCTTGATCTGGCTGAACGGCAACGCCCATACACCTTTCACCCCGGCGCCGTCGATCGAGACGCCGGCCGAGCCGTAGCCCGCGTCGAGAAGAAGCTGGGCGAACGCGCCGCCGAACGAATGCCCCATGATGATCGGCTTGGTGTCGAGTGCGGCGATGGTTCGGGCCAGGTGGTCGAAGATCTCGCGCACGCCCAGATTCACCAGCGGCGACGGGTCGCGACGGAGCGCCTCGACGCCGGCCGTGCCCGGCTGGACACCCGGATATCCCGGCGTGATGACGCGCATGCCGCGCTGCTCGTAGCGCGTGACCCAATGTTCCCACGACAACGGCGTCATCCACAGGCCGTGAATCAGTACAACCGTGTCGGTACGCGTTTCCGGATTCATATCCGTGCTCCTGTGATCGCTGGATGACGAACATCACGCATATGAGACCTCGGTATTTCCGGAGCCGTCTGCCCCGTGCTCGCCAGCAACGAAACAAGGGGTACTACGCGATTGCCGAATGCCACGCACCTTGAGAATAGTCTTTGACACCGGCGTCGTTCAGCGTGAATGATGTGTCCATCATAAAGACCATCCGAGTACGCGACATGGCCAAAAAGCCGGAATTCTTTGCTCAAACGCCGACGGCGCTGGACGATGACGCAGATCCGTTCGCCTTCAAGCGGGATGCCTTTTCCGACGTGCTGGAGCTGATCCGCATCCGCGGCAACACGGTCTTCACGTGCGCGGCATCGGCGCCTTTCGGATTGCGCTTTCCCGCCGGCAAGTATCGGCTGCACATCATCCGCAGCGGCAGCGTGGCGATCGAAGTGGAGGGGCTCGACGATCGGTATCACGCGTCGCAGGGAGACCTGGTCATGCTGATGCATGGCCACGGTCATGTCATTTCCGACCGGCCGGGCCGTTCCGCGAGTCTCGTCACGGATCTCGCGCCACAGTACTACGATCGCGAGCGCCTGACGATCGGGAGCGGCGACACCACCTGGCTGTGCGGCGACTTCGGATTCGACGGCGTGCTGTCGCAACGGTTGCTGTCGGTGCTGCCGCCGGTGCTGGTGCTGAAAGGGTTGCGCGAACGGCCGTTCGAGTGGCTGGAGCTGAGCTGCCATTTCATCCTCGACGAGGCGTTGAGTCCGCGCGCGGGTGCCGCCGCGATGATCTCCCGATTGCTGGACGTCATCTTCGTCCAGTTGCTGCGCACCTGGGCGACGGAGGGGGCGGCAGGGCACGGGTGGCTGTCCGGTGCGATCGACGGCCGGATCAACCCGGCGATGTCGGCCATTCATGCCGATCCCGGGCGGGCGTGGAGCGTGAATGATCTTGCCGAGTTGTCGAATCTGTCGCGGTCGGCGTTTGCGGACCGGTTCCAGCGTGTCGTGGGGCAGGCGCCGTTGAGCTATCTCACGACCTGGCGCCTCGATCGGGCGGCGGAGTTGTTGCGGTACAGCCGTGCGCCGATTTCGGATATTGCCGGTCGCGTTGGGTATACGTCGGAAGCGGCGTTCAGTCGCGCGTTTCGAGGGCGGTACGAGATGTCGCCGATGCAGTGGCGGAAGGTGAATGCGGGGTAGAGTGGGGCTGATTGCCATCGTGGCACGGCAGATGTCGGCGGTTAGATGGTCTCCAACCTGTATTGCGTCAGTCCGGCATATTCCATGCACGCCTTGACCGAAAACCCGTGACGTTCATAGAACGGGATATTGCGCGGCTCCCCCGTTTCCAACGATGTGTTCCCCGACGGATCGATGTCTCGAAGATGTGACAACGTCGCGCGCAGAAGCGCCGATCCGATTCCCTCGCCTTGTCGGCCCGGGGCTACACCGATGAATTCAATCCGGCTGCAATCGATGTCCGGAGAATCGGCGGGCGGAGTCTCGCGAAGCAGATCAATCCTGCTCAACGATGATGCGCCGCAACCGATCTCGATGTCGCGCCCCAGCGCTGCAAGCATGCGAGGCGATTCGCGGCAGGAGGCCGGTGCAAAGTAGCTGACCGCCACCAGGTCGCCATTGCGCCAGGCGCCCAAGGCCGGCATGCGAGCATCGTAGTGATACTTCAGGTAGCACTCGAGATAGTGTGCCCGCCGCTGGTCGAATCCCGGACTTCCGGCGAGCAGGCACCAGCCAAGCGTAGGGTCTTGCTCGAACGCCGAATAGAGCAAAGCCAGCGCTGCGTCGAGAAATGGACGTGGCAGCGGGGTCACCTTCAATTCTGTACCGTGCATGTTTGGGGGAGCTCTGAGGGAAAGTGGCTGATGGAACGGGTTGGCGTCACTCGCAGCGTAGCGCATGACTCAATTGCTCAGCAGGGACGATGGGGATGCTGCTGAAAAGGCGCGCTGCCTGCTTCGGATCTCAGCGGCCATACGGACAATCGATCACGACGTAAACGACGTATTTCCCTCATTTCAGGCTGGATGGCGCTATTTGAGGGTTCCTTATAAAATGCGACTTTTCGGGATTTCCAGTTAACGACTTCGTCATGCATCGAATCGGATTCTTCGTTTGCCGTGGCTACGATGCGCTCGATCTGGGCGGGCCACTATCGGCCTTCAACCAGGTCGCCACGGCGGCGGGCCACGCGCCCTATGATCTCAACGTCATCTCGCAGTCCGGCGGCCCGGTTCCCGGCAATACGGGCCTGTCGGTCGACACGAAGCCGATCGGAAGGCGCACGTTCGACACCGTCATCTTCGTGGGCGGTGACATCGATCCGATGCAGACGCCGGAGAACATCGCCGCCGCCAAAAAACTGGGCGCCAGGGCTGCGCGGGTCGCAAGCGTGTGTACGGGGGCGTTTCTGCTTGCGGAAACCGGCTTGCTGGACGGCGTGAGCGTGACGACGCACTGGCGATACGCGGCTCAATTGCAGTCGCGCTTTCCGCGCGCCAAGGTCGAGGGCGATAGCATTTATATCGAGGCGGGGCGCATCTGGACGTCGGCGGGCATTGCGTCCGGCATCGACCTGGCGCTCGGCCTGATTGAAAAGGATTTGGGCGCGGAGGTTGCGCGCGCTGTCTCCCGGCTTTTGGTGGTTCCGTATCGTCGGCCGGGCGGTCAGTCCCAATTTTCGGCGATGTCGCAAATGGAGCCGGAATCGGATCGCATCCGCATCGCGCTGAATTTTGCGCGGGAACACCTGGCGGAAGCGTTGCCCGTCGAGCGGCTCGCCGAGGCCGCAAGTTTGAGCTTGCGGCAGTTCGGACGCGCATTTCGCCGGGAAACCGGAGAAACACCGGCGAAGGCGGTCGAGCGCTTGCGTGTCGAAGCGGCGCGGCTGCGCCTGCAGGGGGGCAGCGAACCGATCGAACAGATTGCGCTGGCGGTCGGGTTCACCGACCCGGAGCGGATGCGGCGGGCCTTCATCAAACTGCATGGGCACCCGCCGCAAGCGATTCGACGCGAGAGCCGAGCGAACGGCGCGCGCTGATCGACCGCCGGCTGATCCGCGCGCTCCGTGGCCAACGTCCTTCTAACGGACTAGCGGCGCTTTGGGCAGGTCACTCCGCGTTTCATCAGACGCTCAATGGCCATCCGCCGTCAGCGGGCCGTCATCGTTCCACATGTCGCGATGCAACTTCCATGCGCCGCCCTCTTTCAGAAAGACGAGCGTCTGCTTGCCGCGGAATTTGAGTTGTCCGTCGTGGTCGTGGACCTCCACATCCGACACCTCTGTCACGACCCGGTCGTTACCGTAGAACTCGTCATTGCTGAACGATACGGTGGCAGGCTTCGATCCGGCATACCCCTTGATGAAGTACCCGACGATCGCGCTGCGTCCCGTGATCTTGTTGCCTCCGGGCGGCAAGAGCGTGCCGTCGCGGGTGTAGAGGCGGCCGATCGCCTCGTAATCCCCTCGCGCAAAAGCATCCGCCCATCGCGCATTCTCGGCCTTGATGGCCGCTTCGGGCGGACGTGGCGAACCACCGGCAGTCGCTGGCGCGGCAAACGCGAAAAAGGTGACGCAGGCTGCAAGAGCAGCAGTGAAAATACGAGTTTTTTGCATCGAGTGATTTCCGTGCATGGATTGAATGAAAAGGACTACGAAAGTTGAAGGATGAAACAGGCAATGTCGGTCGCGGTGTTCATCGCAGTCTTTCGATGGATTGGCCCACCTTGCCTGCAAGCGCTTCAACGAACGCCCGGGACGCGGGCGAGCCCCCTGGATGCACCGGGCAGTTTCTTGTCGACCATCGCGATGATTTCCGGCCGCGCGTCTCTCGGATGGCCGGAGTGGAACGGCGGCGCGGGATCATATTCGATCACGAGCTGAGTGAGTTCGGCGGCCTGTCGACCGCGCAGCTTCGCCGCCACGCGAAGGGCGAAGTCGATGCCCGCCGTCACGCCGCCGCCGCTCATGAACCGACCGTTGTCGTCTTCGACGAAGCGTTCGGGCACGGGAATGGCGCCATATTCGGCCAGCTTGTTGACGAAGGCCCAGTGGCAGGCGCTTCGCTTGCCGTTGAGAATGCCCGTTGCGGCCAGCACGAGCGAGCCGTTGCAGACGGACGTCACGTGCTTGGCGCTTTCCGCCAGGCGCCGGATCTGCGCTTGATACGCGGGGCGCATCGGCACCGACAGATCGGACCCGCCGGGGACCAGCAGCACGTCCGTCTTGTCGATATCGGCCAGCCGCTCGGTCTTGCCGTACACGACGCCGAATTCGAGCGTCACGTTGCCGCCATCGAGGCTCGCGTAGCGAACGTTCGTATTCGGTAGCCGATGGAAGACTTCGCTGGGGCCGGCGAAGTCGAGCAGCGTGCCGCCGTCGTAATTGACGATCAGGATATCGAGCGGGTCGTTCGGGGCAAGTGCGCCGTCATTGACGGTCTGGGCCAGCGCAGGGGGCGCGTGACCAATCAGGGCGCCGCCGCCGAGGACGGCGCCGAGCGTCGCGATGCTGCCGAACTTGAGCACATCGCGGCGTGAACGGCCGGCTCGAGTGAGCGGCGATCCGGAAGCATTGTTTTCGCTATTGTCGGTCAAGATCATTTCTCCTTGCAGGTCGGCCCTGCTGCGAGCGTTACCAGGCTGGGCCGCATGAAATAGCCGCCGCGACCCAAAGCATGGCGGACGTGAGGTCAGATAGGTGGATGAGCCGCGATGACACGCAGGGCGCCGGAATCGGGCGCCGCGCGCTCAAAGCTGCGAGGCGCCGCCGTCGACGACCAGTTCGGTGCCGACGACGTACGAGGATTCGTCGCTGGCGAGATAGAGCGCGGCGTTGGCGATGTCCTCGACGTTGCCCATGCGGCCCACCGGAATGGCGTCGGCGAACTCGGCCTTGCGGTCGCGAACCCATTCGTCCGGCATGCCCCACTTGGTCAGCAGCGGCGTGTCGATCGCACCGGGCGCGATCGCGTTGAATCGGATTTTCCGGTCGAGAAACTCGTAGGACCAACTGCGTGCAAGCGATCGCACGGCGGCCTTCGCGGCTGCCGTCAACGAGATGCCATGCTTGCCGGTCTGCGCGACGAACGAGGTGTTGAGAATGAAGGACGAACCCTGTCGCAAGTGCGGCAGCACCGCTTGCAGCGTGAACACCACGCCCTTGACGTTGATGTCCATGATCTCGTCGTAGAGCGCATCGTCGATATCGTTGGCTGCGGACGGGAACGCCCAGCCGGCGTTCGCGAACACGATATCCAGGCCGCCGAACTTCTCGCCGGCTTCGGCGGCAATCGCCCGCATGTCGTTGAGCGAACGGACATCGCCCTTGAGAACGAGCGCATGCTCGCCGAGTTCGGCCCTCACGCGCTCGAACACCGCCTCGTCGCGGCCCGTCACCGCGACGCGGGCGCCTTCCGCAATGAAACGCTTCGCGGTGGCAAGACCGATGCCACTGGTACCACCGGTGATCAACGCCGACTTGTCTTTAAGCCTCATCTTCTGCTCCTTTCTACGTCGTGATTGATCGGGCCGAAAGCGCAAGACGCGATGGCGTTTGAGCTTTTCCCTGCTCGATCTTCCACGTGCAGTATGGAACGCGAAGCGGATGGCGCAAAGGTCGTATAACCCTCAAAAAACGCCACTTGGATCAGATGGGTGACTCATGGCGGCATCGCACCCTCTGTACACGTGTGGCTTCAGCCTTCGTTCTCGTAAAGCAACTCATACCCGCTGCTCGTCCGCTTGATACGTGCGAACCCGAGTTCCCCCAGATGCATGCCGGCGATCAGCAGGCCGTCCGCGCTGACCTGATCGAGAAGGCGTGACCGCGTAGCAGCCGCCAGCGACGCATCGTGATCGAACGCAATCGAGACGTCCGGTCGCTGAATCTGGATATGCGGGAAATGCACCACGTCCCCCCACACCAGCAGGCCTTGATCGCGGGATTCGAGGACATATCCGGTGTGTCCATCGGTGTGTCCCGGCAGCGGCAGCGCGCGGATGCCGGGGAGCACGTGTCCGTCGTCGAACAGGCGAATTCGGTCGTCATAGGCATCGAACACCTGGCGCGCCTTCGCAAAGTTGCCGCGAGCCCGCTCACTGGCGCGACTGAGATTTCCGTCGTCCTGCCAGAACTTGACCTCTCGCTGATGCACGACCAGTTCCGCATGTGCAAACACGGCCTGTCCTGCGCCGTTCACCAGCCCACCGACGTGATCGGGATGCGCGTGGGTAAGCAGGATGGTGTCGATCGCTGCGGGTTCGATACCGGCAAGCACCAGGTTCGTTTTGAGCTGGCCACCCCATTGCCTGAACCCGCCAGCCCCACCGTCGACGAGAACGGTGCGGCCCGCTCCGCGTACGACATAGCAATTGATATGGACGGCCGTCGGCTCTTTCTGTCCCGCATCACGCTGCATTTTTGATGCGTCATCCGAATCGATATTCGACAGGAAGTCGAGGCTGGCAGTGAGATATCCATCGCTGATGGCGGTAATCGTGAAATCCCCGACTGGCTGAACGGGAAAGGTTAGGGTGGACATCGTGTTGCTCCGAATCGGCTAGTTGCGAGCGTGAATGGTCGACGCGGTATAACCAAAGCACCGAATGCGCGCGGTGAGGCCGGTGCGGCGAACGATCGCCTGATCCAGCGCGTCCATGAACCGGTTCATGACCTCCGGCGTGCGAGGCGTCCCGACGCGATACCGGATGTCGGCGAAGACGGGATGTCCGTGCCCGTGCCGGACCGCCAGGAAAATGACGTGGACGTTCTTGAGTTCAGCCTCGAGCACCTGCGTGCAGAGTTCGACGCAATCGCGCGACAGCTCGGCAAGGCTTTCATCAGCCGGCATCCGCGTCGCATCGATCGAGAAAGTGACGTTCGGCATCGCGGTCTACTCCTGTGCAATCGAAAGGGCGCGTGTGCTCGTCAACTGCGCCGTCATCGGCGCGTAAAGGTGGATGCCTTCCGGGAGCGCCTCGACAAGCCGCGCGCTGTTGCCAGGCACGACGGCGAGCCAACGGCACGCTGGAAACTTCTCCAGTGCAATGGCCTGCATGGCCAGCGGTGGGAGGCCCAATCCAATCAGCGAATCAGGGCCGCCGGCGCTCAGTGCGAGATGCTCACCGTCCTTTACCGCCGGCGCGAAGCCGATATCGCTGTAGAGATTCCGGTGCCAGTCGGTGATGTGTTGCTGCCACTTCGCGAAATTGCCGCCGCCTTTGCGGCGATATTCGTCGCCGGTCAGGACATCGAGGCCGTCGATCGTGTGGATCGCCAGATAAACCGGGCAACCACCGGTGATCGCCTTGAACCGCTGCGACGTGTGAAACCCCGTGACCGAGATCAGCGCGGGCAGCTTTTCAAGGCTGTAGAAGTCGTTCCATTCGGCTTCGCTGTCGAGGTCGGCGAAGCTGCATTCCACGGTGTAGATCATGGGATCGTCCTTTGGGCAGGATGCACATCCATCGGGGAGCGTGTGATGTTCAGTGCGGTAACGTAATGCTAAGCTCGCCATTCCGCACCATAAAACGAAATAAAGTCAGCCTTCAGTGATATTTGATCAAGCTGATGGTGAACACACTCCGACCAACGAGACGCCCATGTCCCGCAAGATCCCAAGCAATTCCGCGCTCCAGGCGTTTGAAGCCGCGGCCCGACACGGCAGCTTTGCCCGAGCCGCCGAGGAGCTGGCGCGGACCGAGGGTGCCGTCAGTCGTCAGATCGGCCGGCTGGAGGCGTTCCTGGGCGTCACGCTGTTCGAGCGGATCGGCAACCGGGTGCGGCTGGCGCCGAATGGTGCGCGATACGCGGTGCAGGTTCGCGAGATTCTGGATCGGCTCGAACGGGACAGCCTGTACCTGATGGGGCAGCCGATCGAAGGCGCGAGCCTCGATATCGCCGCCATCCCGACCTTCGCGACGCGCTGGCTGATCCCGCGGCTGAAACGCTTTCAGGACCGGCATCCGAACATCACCGTGCATATCGCCGAGCGGATGGAGCCGTTCCCGCTGGCCGGGAGCGGTTTCGACGCAGCGATTCATTTCGAGCATCCGGCATGGGCGGGGATGCATCCGCGTCCGCTGCTGGAGGAAGTGCTGGTGCCCGTCTGCAGTCCGGCGCTGCTCGCCGGCGCCGGGACGAACCCGTCGCTGGATGCGCTGCCGCGTCTTCATCGGCGACAGAATCCCGACGCATGGCAAACCTATGCGCAGGCGGCCGGCGTCGTGCTGACCAATTCGGCGGTGGGCGCGCGCTATGACCTTCATTCGATGCTGATCGAAGCGGCGCTGGCCGGCCTGGGTGTCGCGCTGGTGCCGCGCTTGTACATCGACGCGGAACTCGAGCAGGGGCGGCTGGTTGCGCCTTGGCCGGAGGGCGAGGCGGTGACGAAAAACTTCTGCCTCGTGCTGCCCGAACCGATCGAGCTGGCCGACGGGCCGTTGCGGGCCTTCGCGACCTGGATGCTGGATGAAGCGCGCGGATGGGCGCCGCGCGGGGGTGCCTGACGCTCATCGTCCAATCGTTACGCTTGCGAAGGCGGCCTCGCCAGGCTGATGCGCCGTGCTCGGGTACACTCGTGATCCCGTCACGCACGCGGCACCAGCATGGACAGTCAGCTTTGGATCATCTGCGGGCTCACCTTCGTCATCCATGTGATCGCGACGCTGGCTTATGCCGTGCGGATCGCCGGCGTGCGCACCCGTCGCATCGCGTTGTCGTTTTCGTTGTTCGGGATCATCGCGCTCGTGTCCCGCACGGCCAATTCCTTTCAGGGGCCGTTCATCGCGAAACGCGTTGAAATGGATATCGCGCACCGGATGGGGAGCGGGTTGCTGGCCGACTTCCGGTGGTTCCTGCTGTCCGCCACCGTGGCGACCATCGTCGGGTCGTTCCTGATCCCGACGTTCCAGCGTTATTTCAGTCGCGCCGTCGAACACTTCCAGGTGAACCGCTCGATTCCCCGCTTGCTGCTGGATGCGTGCAGTCGCGCCGGGATCAACTATTTGCGCGTCGGCGCACGACTGCCTTCCAGCCAGAACGTTACGCAACTGACCGCGAACACCGGCGTGTCGTGGCGCGTGATCGCATTGAACGTTGCCGCGATGGCGATCTGGACGGTCGGCGTATTCGCGTCGCTGTACGCGGGCTACCTGAAGCCCGACCTGCGAGTGACGTGCGCGAACCTGTCGTCCGTCATCAACGGTTTCGCGACCGTCGTGCTGGCGGTCGTCATCGACCCGCAGGTTTCAGTCATGACCGACGACGTCATCGAAGGCCGGATCTCGGAGAACAGCTTTCGGCGCGCCATCACGACGCTCGCGGGTGCGCGCGTGCTCGGCACGTTGTGTGCGCAGGCGGTGCTCGTGCCGGCCGCGCTCGTTATCGTGCGCGTCGCCGAACTGATCTAGCGCGGCAACGAGAGAATCGGGTACCGGCGCCGCATTCGTGCCCACGTCGACACGCAGCGTGAATGATCGTCGCCGGATGGGGCCCGGCAGTCAGTCAGCATTCTCCATTAAACTCGCCGGCACTGAAGCGCGTCGGCCACACGGATTATGTCGTTGGCGCGCGACAAATGGCATTGTGCCGACAAGCGGGGGGATTCTCGATGAAACCGATTCCGGTGCTCGTATGCCGATCGCCGATTATTCACGTTTCAAACGGATTCGCGTGCCGGCGGCCCGTGCGGCGGGGTTCTGGCCGGTGAGCGCGACGTGCCAGCCCCGTCGTGTCCAGACAGGGGATTCATGGATTGAATGCGCGCCGATTCAAAAGATAAATTTTGGAAAGACTCTGGCACGGGATATGCTTGACGGGTTTTATCCGATCGGAACGTACGCCGGATATTCGTCGGCATAATCAGGCAAGAGCACGAATGGGTTTGCTCTGACAAGACCATCGATTAGAGGATCGATCGTTTGTGAAATCCGCGCGGGAGTGCCAAGCTGCGCGCGGAGCAAGGTCGTACACGGATTGAGTTGGGTGACGTGAAACGCAGGCCGTAATTCCTCGCGACGGCCACTACTGACAGTTCAGGATATGACATTACTGATTGGGGTCCCTCTGGAGACGGCCCACGAGGAGCGGCGCGTAGCGACCGTTCCCGACGTGGTCGAAAAGCTGATCAAGCTCGGGTTCTCGGTGGCCGTGCAAAGCGGTGCCGGCACCGGCGCGAACTTCAGCGATGACGACTACCGCACGGCCGGCGCCGACGTCGTGGCCACGGCCGCCGATCTATGGGGCCGCAGCGACATCGTCCTCAAGGTGCGGCCGCCGAGCAGCGACGAAGTCGCGCTGATGCGCGAGGGCGGCACGCTGATCGGCTTCGTCTGGCCGGCCCAGAACCCTGAACTGATGCAGCAGCTGGCCGCGAAGCGGGCCACGGTGCTGGCGATCGATTCGCTGCCGCGCACGCTGTCGCGCGCGCAGAAGATGGACGCGCTCACGTCGATGGCCGGCGTGAGCGGCTACCGCGCCGTCATCGAGGCGGCCCATGCATTCGGCCGCTACTTCAACGGACAGATCACGGCCGCGGGCAAGGTGCCGCCGGCCAAGGTGTTCATCGCCGGCGCGGGCGTCGCCGGCCTTGCGGCGATCGGCACGGCCGCGGGCCTCGGCGCGATCGTGCGCGCCAACGACACGCGCGCGGAAGTGGCCGACCAGGTCAAGTCGCTGGGCGGCGAATTCGTCAAGGTCGACTACGAGGAAGAAGGCTCGGGCGGCGGCGGTTACGCAAAGGTGATGAGCGAAGGCTTCCAGCAGGCGCAGCGCGCGATGTACGCGCAGCAGGCCAAGGAGGCGGACATCATCATCACCACCGCGCTGATTCCCGGCAAGCCGGCGCCGAAGCTGATCACGGCCGAGATGGTGCAGTCGATGAAGCCGGGCAGCGTGATCGTCGACATGGCCGGCGAGCAAGGCGGCAACTGCGAGCTGACGGTGCCGGGCGAAGCGGTGGTGCGTCATGGCGTGACCATCGTCGGCTACACGGATCTCGCGTCGCGCTTGGCAAGACAGTCTTCGACGCTGTATGCGACCAACCTGCTGCGCGTGGTCGAGGAGCTGTGCAAGGGCAAGGACGGCACGATCAACGTCGACTTCAACGACGACGCGATCCGCGGCCTCACGGTCGTCAAGGAAGGCAACGTCACGTGGCCGCCGCCGCCGATCCAGCAGCCGGCCGCCGCCCCGAAACCCGCCACGCCGCCGGTCGCGGCCGCCGCGTCCAAGGGCCATGGCCACGGCAGCGGCGCGCCGATGTCGGCGAAGTCGCTCGCGATCACGTTCGCTGTCGGCGCACTGGCGTTCCTGCTGGTCGGCCAGTTCGCGCCGGCCACGTTCCTCGCGCACTTCACGGTGTTCGTGCTGGCCTGCTTCGTCGGCTACATGGTGATCTGGAACGTCACGCCGTCGCTGCATACGCCGCTGATGAGCGTCACCAATGCGATCTCGTCGATCATCGCGATCGGCGCGCTCGTACAGGTCGCGCCGCCGTTGGGCGACGCGGCGGCGGAGGGCCGTCCGTCCGGGCTGATCCTGGGCCTGGCGGTGGGCGCGCTGACGCTCACGGCCGTCAACATGTTCGGCGGCTTCGCGGTGACGCGTCGCATGCTGGCGATGTTCCGCAAGTAAGGAGACGATAACAATGACTTCCAATCTGACCACCGTCTCCTATATCGGCGCGGCCATCCTCTTCATCCTCAGCCTCGGCGGGCTGGCCAATCCCGAAACCGCACGGCGCGGCAACCTGCTCGGCATGATCGGCATGCTGATCGCCGTGCTCGCCACGGTGCTCGGCCCGCGCGTGTCGGCCGAGGGTATTCCGTACATCGTGGCTGCGCTGGTCGTCGGCGGCGCCGTCGGCCTCTACGCCGCGAAGAAGGTGCAGATGACGCAGATGCCCGAACTGGTTGCGCTGATGCACAGCCTGGTCGGCCTGGCGGCGTGCCTGGTGGGCTTTGCGAGCTACATCGATACGTCGGTGCAGTTCACGGGCGCCGAGCACGCGATCCACGAAGTGGAAATTTATGTCGGTATCCTGATCGGTGCGGTGACCTTCGCGGGCTCGGTCATTGCGTTCGGCAAGCTCTCCGGCAAGATCGGCGGCAAGCCGCTGCTGCTGCCGGCCCGGCACTGGCTGAACCTGGCCGCGCTGGTGGTGGTGATCGTATTCGGCCGCGCGTTCCTGCATGCGGAGACGGTCCAGGACGGCATGACGCCGCTCATCGTGATGACGGTGGTGTCGCTGCTGTTCGGCGTGCACATGGTGATGGCGATCGGCGGCGCGGACATGCCCGTCGTGGTGTCGATGCTCAACAGCTACTCGGGCTGGGCGGCGGCGGCTACCGGCTTCATGCTCGGCAACGACCTGCTGATCGTGATCGGCGCGCTGGTGGGCTCGTCGGGTGCGATCCTGTCGTACATCATGTGCCGCGCGATGAACCGCAACTTCATCAGCGTGATTGCCGGCGGCTTCGGCACCGGCAGCGGTGCGCCCGCGGCGGCCGGCGGCAGTGCGCAGCCGGCCGGCGAAGTGGTGGCGGTGAGCGCGCTGGAGACGGCCGAGCTGCTGCGCGACGCGAAGAGCGTGATCATCGTGCCGGGGTACGGGATGGCCGTGGCGCAAGCGCAGCACACCGTGCACGAACTCACGAAGGTGCTGCGCGAGAAGGGCGTCGACGTGCGTTTCGCGATCCATCCGGTGGCCGGGCGCATGCCGGGGCACATGAACGTGCTGCTCGCCGAGGCGAAGGTGCCTTACGACATCGTGATGGAGATGGACGAGATCAACGGCGACTTCCCCGAAGCCGACGTGTCGATGGTGATCGGCGCGAACGACATCGTGAACCCGGCGGCGCAGGAAGATCCGGCGAGCCCGATCGCCGGCATGCCGGTGCTCGAGGTGTGGAAGGCCAAGACCTCGATCGTGATGAAGCGCAGCATGGCGTCCGGCTATGCGGGCGTCGACAATCCGCTGTTCTACAAGGACAACAACCGGATGCTGTTCGGCGACGCGAAGAAGATGCTGGACGAGGTGTTCGGGGCGTTGAAGGCCTGACGGGGCGCATGGCCGGGCGTATGCGCGGGGCGAACGACTACCGGCTGGGGTGTCGGACAGTCGGTTGATCGAGGCTCCGCGCACCGGCCGTGCGTATCGCGAAGGTCACGGAAGTGCGAGGCGGGAGGGGGCCGTTTCGCACGTCCTTGCGGTAAAAGACGGCGATCGATTGTCGCTGCGTCGTTCTCCCTCCAACCATCAGCCACCCCCGATCCTTGCCAGCGACTGCGCCGGCGACGATGCCGTCTATCCAGCGAATCCAAGCTCCGCAAAAGTGATGACCCTTGCGTCACAGGCGCGCGCCAACGCCGGATCGTAAGTCGAAAAAAAGACGGCACGGTCTGCGGCCAGTGTCTTGAACAGATCGACCAGCACCGCACGCGACGCGGCATCGAGCCCGCTGTCCGGATCGTCGGCGATCACGACGGCGGGCGCGCCGAGCGTCGTCGCCGTCAGGAACAGTTTCTTGCGCGTGCCGAACGACATCTGCTCGAAGCGCTTCTCAAGATGCGGGCCGAGCCCGAATCGGTCGGCCAGCTCGAGCGTGCGGGCGTCGACGACGGTCTTCCTGCCGGCCGCCACGAGATCGAGAAACGCGCGGCCCGTCTGGAGCGGATACGCCAGGCAATCGTCAGGCACGTACGCCAGCGCGGATTTCGCGTCGTGCGGCGCGGTGCGCAGCGAATGGCCGCCGATCCACACCTCGCCTTCGTCCGCGTCGAGCGTGCCGGCGAGCATGGCGAGCAACGTCGATTTGCCACTGCCGGTTTCGTCGCACAGCGCTACGCATCCGGCGCCGGAAGCGTAGTGGAGTCCCTTGAAGATGACGCGCTTGTCGTAGCGCTTGCCGAGATTGTCGAAGCGGAGCATGGGTCGGTAGTCAAACGAAAATTCGCCAGGTGTGCGCGACCGACATCACGGTCGGCAGCAGGCCGGGCAACACGGATGGTCGGGACGCGTAGCGTGGCGGCCGATAGTGTAATGCGACACGCGACACGCGACACGCGACACGCGACACGCGACACGCCCTCGGCCACGTGCCGGCAGTAAAGAACGGCAGCGGGCGATTCCTACTTGCTCTCGTCCAACGCATCCTTCCAAATCTTCGCGCCCTGCTCATGTGAAGCAATGCCGTTGAAGAATGAGTCAATGGCGGCGCCGATATCAAAGTCATCGCACTTGTCCCACAAGATCAGTTTGGGCTTGTGTACACGGAAGTCGCCGCTGCTCTTCGGTGTGTAGGCCACCGCAATGGCCGCCTTTGCCCACGGGAAAGCGTAGGAACGCGCTTCCAGAATGATCGCGTCAACCTTTTTGCCTTCTGGCGTCGCGATCCGGCCGTCGTATGCCAGCACGCCGTCATTTGCGTTGAACGGGTCGCCCTCGAGCTGCTTTCGGCCGTGCTCGACGGCCTCGCCTGCGTCGTCGAACACCAGCCGCTCGAATTTTCGCTGACCATCGTCAGTCTGAAATGCCACCATAGGGACAAGGCCATCTGCGTCGGAGACACACCAGACGGCATGCGCAGCGATAAAACCAGCGAGTTCAAAGGCGGTGAGCATGTTGGTGGCGCGGATAGGTTGGGGGTTGGGTGCTCATGTGACTGCGAAAGGTGGCTTTGGCAGCCCGAGTTTGCATGCGGCCCGCAAGGGTGCACTCGACGTCCGCCATTCAGCCAGTTGCAGGCGATCGCGGCCGGCGGCCAATTGTAGAACGGTGCCGCCTGCAAGCAAATTCGGCAGCATCGCCCTGGATTGGGCGATCGTTTCCCAAGCCGCACGTGCTGCTACGCCGAAAGTCAGGACGCGCGCGTCATATGGCTCGGGTATGCTGGATGAATGCCGTCCGGACGACCGACCCGCACGGCAAAACTGCAAACAATCACCGCGATCGTATCGCAACCACTGGCCGCACCGGGCCGATTTCAACTCCGGAACAGGGACTCGACATGGCAGAACTGGACAATGCGCTGTACGAACGGATCGGCGCGCTGAGCGACGCGGGCGATGCGTTGATGGAAGACGGCGACTACGCAGGCGCGCTCGAGAAATTCTGGGCGGGATTCGACCTGCTTCCCGAACCCAAGACCAACTGGGAAGCCGGCACCTGGTTGATGGCCGCCATCGGCGACGTGAATTTCCATCAAGAGAACTACGCGGCCGGACGCGACAATCTCGCCCAGTCGATGCATTTCCCCAACGCGATCGGCAACCCGTTCCTGCACCTGAGGCTCGGTCAGTGCCAGTTCGAGCTGGGCGATCTCGATCGCGCAGCCGACGAGTTGATGCGCGCCTATGCGAGCGGCGGGCCGGAGCTGTTCGAGGACGAGGACGGCAAGTACCTGCGATTCCTGGCGACGCGGGCGGAAGGCATCGAGACGCCCTGACGCGCGTGGTTCGTGCTGGCCGGCGTCGAGAGTGGGTATCGACGCCCGCGCCGGGATGCCGGGCGTTTCTCCGCATGAGCACAACTTGCCAATGAACCTGACCTTTCCCCTCGCCACCCGATCCGACGCCGAGACGCTGGTCGCCATCCGCATCGCCGCGATGCGCGACAGCCTCGAGCGCATCGGCCGCTTCGATCCCCAGCGTGCGCGCGACCGGTTTCTCGCGTCGTTCGATCCGGCGCGATGCCGCTTGATCGAAGTCGACGGCGTGAACGCGGGCTTTTTCGTGTTCCGGCCGCAGGAAGATCACTGGCTGCTCGACCATCTGTACATCGTGCCCGAGCATCAGGGAAAGGGGATCGGCGCGGCCGTGCTGCGCAAGATCTTTGCCGACGCCGATTCGCAGCGGGTGCCCGTTCGCGTCGGCGCGCTGCGCGGCAGCGATTCGAATCGTTTCTATGCCCGGCACGGCTTCGTGCAGGCCGACGAAGCGGAGTGGGACATCTACTACGTGCGCGCACCGGGTTCGGCGATGGTGTAGATCGCATCCGCGGTGCGATCCGGGTGAGCGCGTCAGCGTTTTCCCGGATACGGAATGCGCCGCGCATGCCGATGATGCAGAGAGACTATAAATACATGATCCGAGGCCATCATGACGACATCTGCAACAAACGGACTGAATGCGGTATCGCCTGAAACGACCGGGGCGGCAGCGACATCCGACGATGCGGGTGGCGTGCCGTCGATCCTGCTGGTCGACGACGAGCCGAGCGTGCTGTCGGCGCTCCGGCGCGTGTTCCGTCCCGCCGGCTACGCGATCCTGACCGCGGAAAGCGGCGAGGCGGCCCTCGAGATCCTGGCGTCGACCGAAGTCGACCTGATCGTGTCCGACATGCGGATGCCGGGCATGAGCGGCGCGGAGTTCCTGGCTCGCGCACGGGCGCTCTACCCGGACACGATGCGCATCCTGCTGACCGGCTATGCGGAAATCGCGTCGGTCGTGCAGGCCGTCAACGACGGCGGCGTCTATCGCTACCTGAACAAGCCGTGGGACGATCACGACCTGCTGCTGACCCTCGAACAGGCGCTGGAGCAACGGCGCCTGCGGCGCGAAGCGGCCCGGCTCGCCGCGCTGACGGAAGCGCAGAACGACGCGCTGCGCCGGTTCAACACGGAGCTCGAAACGCAGGTTCGCGCACGCACGGAGGAACTCGGCCAGACCGTGATGTTCCTCGAAGCCGCGCAACGCGACCTGAAAAGCAGCTTCACCGCGATGGTCCAGGTCTGCGCGAGCATGATCGAGATGCGCTGCGGGTCGGCCAGCGGTCATGCGATGCGGGTCGGCGAAATCGCGCGGCGGCTGGCGCTGACCTCCGGGATGAGCGAGCTGCATGCGCAGGACGTCTATTTCGCGGGGCTGCTGCACGGCATCGGCAAGTTGTCGCTGCCGGACGAATTGCTGCGCAAGCCGCTCGCGAAGATGACGGCGGAAGAGCACGGCCTGTTCCTGCAGCATCCGCTGCGCGCGCAGATGGTGCTGACACCGGTCGCGCAACTGCACAAGGTCGCGTCGATCGTGCTGCACCAGTACGAGCGCTTCAACGGACGCGGCACGCCCGACGGCCTGGCGGGCGACACGATCCCGCTCGGCTCGCGAATCCTGGCGATCGCGCGTGACTTCGAAGGGCTGCGCAATGGCGACATCGGCGCGCCGCATTCGGTCGAGCAGGCGCTCGACGCGTTGCGCTCGCAGGCCGGCGTGCGTTACGACCCGCGGATCGTCGACGGCCTGACCGAACTGATGCGGGACCCGGCGAGCCTCGGCATCGCGGCGTCCGTCGCGGAAGTCAAGTCCGCGCAGCTGCGCGAAGGGATGCAGCTCGCCGACGATCTGCGCACGCATCGCGGCGTGCTGCTGATGACCAAGGGCAGCGTGATGTCGGCGCACCAGATCGAGCTCGTGCGCCGCTTCGAGACGCGCGAGGGCACGTCGTTCGACATCTTCGTGCTGGCCGGCCAGGCCGCGGCGAAGCCGGCGCAGAGCGTGCCGAATGCCGGCGCGGCGCCGGCCTGAGCCCGGCCGCGCGGCCTGATGGCCGCGGTGCACGACGGCGCGCCGCGGCAACGCACTCACCTCGATCCGGGCGCTCGATCATGCACGGCACCTACCATCTCCCGCTCGTCCTGCTGTCGCTCGCGATCGCGACGCTGGCCTCCTATACGACACTCGACCTGGCCGCTTTCATTGCGCTGCTCGACAACCCGAAGCTCAAGCGTGCGTGGCTGGGCGGCGGCGCGATGGCCATGGGCACCGGCATCTGGTCGATGCATTTCGTCGGCATGCTCGCGTTTTCGCTGCCGATTCCGCTCGGCTACGCATGGCCGGATACAGGCGCGTCGCTGGCGATTGCCGTGCTCGTGTCGTACTTCGCGCTGACGGTCGTCACGCGCGCACGGCTGGGCTGGCGGCGGCTGCTCGTGGGCGGCGTACTGATGGGCGCCGGGATCGCCGGTATGCATTACACGGGGATGGCCGCGATGCGCATGGAACCCGGCATCCGCTACGATGCCGCGCTATTCGCCGCGTCGATCGGCATCGCGGTGATCGCGTCGACTGCCGCGTTGTGGATCGCACAGGCGTTGCGCGCGCAGCAGGCACGCCATGCGACCGCCCAGCGGGTCGGTGCGGCTTTCATCATGGGTGTCGGCATCACCGGCATGCACTACACGGCGATGGCGGCCGCGCATTTCGCGCCGGACGCGCGGTGCGGGGCCGCGAACGGGGTCGACACGCCGTGGCTCGCGACGACGGTCACGCTGTTCACGACGGGAACCCTGGTCGTCACGCTGTTGCTGACCCGATTCGATGCGCGCACAACCTTCCTGCGCGGGATGACCGACACGCTCGAGCGGCTCGTGCGCTTGCGCACCGTCGAACTGGAACGCGCGCTGCACCGCTACGAGCAGACGACGGCGATGCTGCAGCGCACGCGCGAGAACATGGCGACCGAGATCGACGAACGCAAGGCCGCGCAGGCGCGGCTCGAACAGGAGAAGGACGAGCAGCGGCGCCTGCTGCACGTGCTCGAGGAAACCCACGTGCAACTGCTGCAGTCGGAAAAGCTCGCGTCGATCGGTCAGCTCGCGGCCGGTGTCGCGCACGAGATCAACAATCCGATCGGCTTCGTCAGTGCGAACCTCAACACGTTGAAGACATGGGTGCGTAGCCTGCTGGACGTGATCGCCGCGCATGAAGCCGCGCTGCCGCAGCTCGACCCGGCCGCGCGCGACGCGCTGGCGGCGACGGGTCGCGCTGCGGACCTGGACTACGTGCGCGGCGAAATCGAGACGCTGATCGACGAATCGATCGACGGCGCGCTGCGCGTGCGGCGCATCGTGCAGGACCTGCGCGATTTCTCGCGTCCGGCCAGCGACGAGTGGAGCGTGGTCGATCTCCGCGCGGGCCTGGAAAGCACGCTCAACGTCGTCCACAACGAACTCAAGTACAAGGCCGACATCGTGCGCGATTACGGCGAGGTGCCGCAGGTCGAATGCCTGCCGTCGCAGTTGAACCAGGTGTTCATGAACCTGCTGGTGAACGCGGCGCACGCGATTCCCGAGCGCGGCGTGATCACGATCCGCACGTCGAGCGACGGCGAGCAGGTGTCGATCGCGATCAGCGACACCGGGACGGGGATGACGCCCGACGTCGTCCGGCGAATCTTCGATCCGTTCTTCACGACGAAGCCGGTCGGGCAGGGCACGGGGCTGGGCTTGTCGGTGTCGCACGGCATCGTCAAGCGCCATCGCGGCACCATCGACGTGACGAGCGAGCCCGGGCGGGGCACGACGTTCTGCGTCCGGATACCGATCCGGCGCGCCGGCGATCGCGCGAACACGGCGAAGCTGGCGCACCGGGCGTGATCGCATGACGGCGTTGCGTGCCACGGGCCGGCGCGGTTGTCGCACGTCATCGCAGCCGCTTGCGGCGTTGGCGACGAAAGAAATGCCAGAACATCGCGGTGGCGTCCGGTCCCGTGGCGGAATGAAACGGCTCGCGCGGGTCGCCGCCGCTCCACGCATGCGGCAGCCGGCGGACGATGCAGACCCTGACGACGAGACGCCCGGCCTTCAGGTAGTCGACATAGTCGGCGTCGTCGCGCGCATAGGTGCGTTGCTCGCCCACCCGCATCGCGCCGTGCTCGTCGACGAGCCGGTTGAGCCGCGCGAACGCGATGCCGAGCTGCGTCGCGTTCCGGTCGGTCACGACCGTATCGAGTGCGCCGTGCATGACGAGGGCCGGCATGCCGGGATAGGACGCGACGTCGGCGCACGCATCGACCGCGCGTATCGGGTCGTCGCGCAGGCCCCGACGCATCAGGTTCATCGCCGCCAACGTCGACGACGGCGGGGCGATGGCCGGGCCGGAGTGCAGGCCGACGGCCGCGAAGCGGTCGGGATACCGGATCGCCAGTGCCGCGGCGAGCCCGGCTCCGGCGGACATGCCGGCCAGGTAGATCCGGTCGCGGTCGAAGCCGTGCTGTCGCACGATGGCGTCGACCAGCGACGTGACGGCCGCGGCTTCCGACTCCGTCGCGTCGCCATGCCAGTGCCAGCAGCGGTGCGCATGCGCGGTCTTGGCCTGTTCGGGAAACAGCACGGCGAACCCCGAGCGCTCGGCGAGACGGCACATGCGCGTGCCCGCGGCAAACGATTCGGCACTCTGCTTGCAGCCGTGCAGCATGACGACGACCGGCATGCCGGCTGTCGTCGCCGGTGCGGCGGGGAGATACAACGCGTAGGCAAGATGATTCACGTAGCGGCCGGCACTCGGGCCGGCGGAATGAAACGAGCGGAGCCACGTGCCGGGCGCCTTGTCCGCCGGGGCGCGGGCCGGATGCACGGTGCCGGTGCGTCCGGCGGGGCGCACGGTGGCGGCCGGCCGGGCGACCGGCTTGACCGCCCGCTTGGCGGCCGGCCGCGGCTTGCTCGTGCGCTTCGTCGGGCGCGTGCCGGCGGCGACGGAGAGCAGTTCGAGGGGCCGCAACCAGAGGCTGGCTTTTTTCCTGGGCATGTGCAGTTTCGTGCCGGCGGCCGACCGTGGCAGGAAGATGCGGCCGACTCCGCCGTCGCGTTGACAATCGAAAGGAGGCGCGGAGCAAGGATCGTGCTGCCGGCCGCGTGCACATCGAAACCGGTCGGCCGGTCGAATGCCACGGAACGCGGGATCCTGCGTCATCGCGGCGATTCGAGTCGGCCATCGGCGATGCTAACCGTCCGATGTGACGCGCCGGCGAATCGAAGTGTGCTTCGACCCTGCCGCGCGCGAGGCTAGCGCCGATCCAGCAGTGTATCGCTCAATACACTGAACGCCGCGCCCGGCAACTCGTGCAGATGCTCGACCACGCTGCTGACCGGATAGAAGGTTTCCACCGCATCGTCGAGTATCCCGACACCGATCAGCTCGACGTGCCGCTCGCGCAGCGCATCGACGCGGGCATGCAGGTCGGTGCGCAGGATCGCCGGGTTGCCGTCGCCGGTGGCCGGATAGCCGTCCGACAGCACCATCAGGATTCGCCGCCGCGCCCGCTTCGCCAGCAGCCGCCCGGCGGCCCAGCTCAACGCCTCGCCGTCGGGATTCTCGTGGCCGCATTCGATGCACGCGAGGCCGCTCGGGTTGTCGGAATCGAACCGCTTGTAGACGCGCAGGTCGAGCCGTTCGACGAACCGGTTATAGCCGAAGGTGTCGCGGCCGGCGTCGATCCAGCGCTGGTAGTGCGCGCGCATCGCCGCGTCCTCGACGGAACTGTAGCCGAGCACTTCGCATGCGAAGCCGAGCTGCGTCAGCGCATCGCACAGCGCGGCCGTGCACAGCCTGGCGAGTTCGATCTTCCTGCCGGCCATCGACCCGCTGCAATCGATCAGCAGGCTGACGGCCGCGTCGCGCCCGGGTGCGGCGCGCAGGACGCGGAATGGCGTGCGATAGCCGGGCGACGTGACGAGGCGGGCGAGCGACATCCGGTCGAGCTCGCCGCGTTCCTGTTCGCGTTTCCAGCGCGTCTGCTCGTCTACTTTCAATGCCCGTTCGAGCCGTCGCTTGAGCGGCTCGGTCTGCGCGCGGGCCGCGCTTCGCAGGCGGTGCCAGCGCGCCGGTTCGCCGTTGCCGGTGAAGTCCGTCACCGTGTCGAACGCGGTGGTCAGCGGGACCGACAGCAGCGGCCGGTTGTCCGCGGACAGGCGGATCGTGCGGGGCGGCATCGCGTCGCCCGGCGTCGGTGCTTCGGCGGACGATGCCGTGTCGGCGATCGCCCCGGCGTCCGATTCGGCGGAAACGGGCGCACGGGAGTCGTCCGGCGCGCCCTGGCCGTCCGATTCGAATTCGGCGGCGATGCTGTCGCTGTCGATCGTGCTGCCCGGATCGGCCGTGAACATCATGTTGTTCGCACCGGCCGACGCCAGCGCGCGCACGCGTTCGACGATCCGGTGCGCGGCGCGGATACTGTCGGCGGTCGATGCGGCTGCGCGCGCTGCGTCGACGAGATCGCCCGCTGCAGCCATCGTCGCGTCGAGCGACGGCACGCGCTCGATGGCAGGCAGCGGTTCGTCCCAGAGCGCACGTTCGATGCGCCACACCAGCTTGTCGCGCCACGCCATGCGCGGCCACCGATGGAGCGTGTCGGCGGCCGTCGCCGCGCGCATCCGCCGCAGGAACGTCATCGCGCCGGGATAGAGCGCAGCGAGGCGGCTGGCCGCGCGCCGGTCGTCGATCGCCTGCGCGATGGCCCGCACCACGGGCGACGCCAGGGCGGCAAGGTCATCGATCGCACTGAAACGGACGCGCGCCGCGTAGAGGTCGACGAGGCCGGTGATCGCATCGTCGTCGTCGTCGTCGCCGGCAAGCAGCGTGTCGGGCAGCACCAGCAGGTCGCGCTGCGCGACGGGCGCGTGACGCGCGAACCGCACCTCGATGCCGTGCCGTTGCGCGAGCGTGCGGGCCAGCCGGGTCAGGTGGAGCGACCGCGCGTCGTCGTCCCGGTCCATCGCGTCAGGCCTCGACGTCGATGTAGTGGCGGATGATGCTGCGGATCAGGTCGGCGTCCTCCGCGCCGACCTTTGCATAGATCGTCGGGCCGGCGGCCGATTCGGGATCGCCGGTGCGCAGCATCAGCTCGGCCCAGTCGATCAGGCGCCGCGTCGAGAACGCGCTGGCCAGATCCTCGCGGACGAACGCGGCGCGGCAGTCGGCCGCGATGGCCGCGAGCGTGTCGGCCATCGCCGCGGTCATGGCCGGCCCGAACGTGCGCTGCAGCACGCGCGCCTCGTCGGGCGGCGGCAGGTAGTCGAGGCGGTAGACGCGCCAGCGGTCGAGAAACGCCTCGTTCATCACGTTGGCGCCCTGGTACAGATGGCGGAACTGCCCCATCGCGCCCACCGCATTGGCGGTCGCGAACAGCCGGAACGACGGATGCGGGACGACGATCTCGTTGCCCTTCTCCTTCAACAACAAGCGGCCGGCCGGTTCGAGCACGGCGGTCAGCACCGCGAGGATCGCCGGTTCCGCGAAGTCGATCTCGTCGACGATCAGCCACAGCCCTTCACGCATCGCGGTCGGCAGCACGCCGTCGACCCAGATCGTTTCGCCGCCCTTGACGGTCCAGAACCCGACGAAGTCGCCGACCGTCGTCTGCCCGTTCATGTTCGAGCGCAGCACGCCATGGCCGGCCAGCGCGGCGGCCTGCTCGATGAGGCTCGTCTTGCCCGTGCCGGTGTGGCCGATCAGCAGGATGCGGCGGTTCTCGACGATGTCTTCCAGCACGTTCGTCACGCGCGCGGTGAACAGGTAAGCCGGGTTCAGCGGCGGCACGAGCGGCCCGCCCGGGCCGCGCGGCATCGGCACGCCGCCCACCTGCGCGACGTGCGCCGCGTCGCCGGCTGCCGCCGGTCGCGACGCGTGCGCGCTTCGCAGCGCCTGCATGAACGTGCCGCGATGAGCGGGCGCCGCGCGATCGCCGGCTTCACGCCGGACGAAACCTTCCTGGATCCATTTGTGCAGCTTCGCATCGAGGTTGTCCGCATCGACGACCGTATCGACCGAGGTGCTGCCGTCAGGCCGGTGATGCTGGATGCGGTACAGGTGCGCGCGTTCGGAGCGGCTGACGATCCATTGCCCGGCGGACGGGTCCGCCAGTTGACGATAGACGCCGAGTACCGACGGGGCGGAGGAGGTGGAATCAGCGGGTGCGTTCATGGTGGCGAGCGAGAGTGGACGGCTGGCGCTTCATGCCTGCGATGCATCGCGTCGATTGTATATTTTTGCCGTGAACGGCGACATTCGCGCGGGAAGCGATTCGCTGCGATCCGGGGCGGAGCAGGCGGCGGGTCGGCGCGCGGGATCGGGCGAGCACCGTGGGCGATGCGCTGCGGCATGATCTTTCGGTTTCCTTGCTATGCCTCGAACCACGTTTGCCGTGCCGATCCGCCGGCAACGCGGCGGACGCCGATGCATGCGAAGGTCGATTGACACCCCCGCCTTGCGCTGATCTCCCCGTTTTTTCACGAAGACAACCCGTCATGTCGAATCGCGGGCCGCCACACCTTGATCAATCGGGTGGAATGTCAGTACCGTAGCAGGCTTGATCGTCGGGCTACCATCGCGTGTCGCTGGGCAGCCCGGCATGACATCTCATTGCGCGCCGGCTGATGACGCTGGCGAAGGAGTGTTGAACGTGACGGTGACGGGCGTGGACAAAGTGACGATTCGTCATGCCAGCGCACTCGATGCCCCGGCTGTGCTGGCGATCTTCGACGACGTGATTGCGTGGTTCGTCTCCATCGGCAACGACGGGCAATGGGGCCGCGAGCCCTGGTCGACGCAACCCCGTCGGATCGCGCTCGTGACCGACGCCTGCGCGCTGCCCGACGCGTGGGTCGCAGAGGATCAGGACGGCCGCGTCCTCGGCGCCTTGATCCTCGGCGAGTCCATGCCCTACGTGCCGCCCGCGACCGAGCCGGAAATCTACGTGCGCGTGCTGGTGGCGTCGCGCGATGCGCGGGCGCGGGGTGTCGGCCGGCGCCTGATGGCCTTCGCGGACGAGCGCGCCCGCGCGGCCGGGGTCGCGCGCTTGCGGGTGGACTGCTATGGCGGCGGGACCGGCGCGCTGGTGCGTTTCTACGAGTCGTGCGGCTATGAGCGAATTTCACCCTTCGACGTGGAAGGGTGGCCGGGGCAGCTACTGGGGCGTCGTTTGTGACGGTGCCTGACCGAAGCCACGCGGCACGGCGGCTTGCGGCCGAGGCCGGGACGGCATCCAGTCGATCGTCTTACGCCTGGCCGGAAACGGTGGGCTGCCCGACGGGATGCCCGTGGGCCGACGAACCGGAATGCGCGGGCGCACCCTCCACACCGTGCGCGACCGGCAGCGCCACCCGCACATAAAGAAACGCGCGCCGCTCGCGATCGGGCAGCACCTGCGGCCCATAACTGATCGTGACCGTGCCGTCGTGAATCTCACCCGCCTGCGCGAAACGCCACGCGCGGGGATCGCTGTCGAGCAGGAATTCGGCGCGCGCATACGCATGCGGTTCAAACAGCGCGGGAATGTCCACCGGGCGTCCGTCGAGCTTGTCGAGCAACGCTTCGACCACGTTGAAGCCATAGCCGTCGCGCACGATGTCGCAGATGAAGCTGCCCGCGATGCGCGGATTCAGTTCGATCACGTGCGGCACGCCGTCGTGCACGATGCAGTCCAGGTGCACGGGCCCCCAGGTCAGCCCGGCGGCCGCCGTGGCGCGCGACCCGACGTCGATCAGTGCGCGCAGCGTGCCCGCGTCGAGGTCGAGTTCGGACGTATAGCCGCGCTCGACAAAGCCGGCCCCATGCCGTTTCAGCTTGCGCAGCGCGCCGACGTACCGGCCGTCGAAATACTCGACGCAGTATTCGCTGCCGCTCAGGAATTCCTCGATCACGACGCGCTCGGTCGCGCGCGCGTGCGCGTCGGCGTGCCCGGCGGCGAGGGCGTCGAGCTGAGCACGGACCTCGGCGATGTCCTCGCAGCGCCGCACGCCATCACTCGCCGAGCCTTCCGACGGCTTGACGACGACCGGGAAACGCAGCGGGGCGGCCGCGGCCGCGAGCGCCGCCGGCGCGGCCAGCGTGCCCGTGACGAAGTGCGCGGCCGGGATGCCGTGCGTGGCGAGCAGCGCCTTCTGGTTCGACTTCGACACCGCGTGCGCGACGTGGCGCGCATCGGGGCCGGGCAGGCCGAGCGCATCGGCGACCCACGCGGCGGTGCGCGCGTAGGTGTCGTGCGCGGTCGTCACGCGCAGCGTGTCGAGCTCGTCCGGATAGCGCGTGCGCAGCCAGCCGGCGAGCTGGCCGGCATCGGGTTCGAGGTTGATCGTCTCGACGCCCGCCGGAAAGACGCCGTCGAGACGGTGCCCGGGGGCGGTGATCACGGTCACGGCCGCTTGCCGCGCAAGTGCGCCGCGTACGAGCGCGAGGCTGCTGCCGGTGGCGCGGGCGCCGATCACGATGAGTCGCTTCATGCTGGATCCTTGATCGAAGGCGGAAGAGGGGAACGGCATCGCGTGCCGGCTAGCGCGCACGGCGGCGCAGGCGCTGCGCTTCGAGGCGCGGCAACAGATGCTGGACGACGCGCGGCAGCGTGTAGATCGGCAACTGCGCGCAGGTGAACACGAGCGCCATGGTGGGCGTCGCGGCGAGCCCGAGCGCGGCCCACATCAGGCCGACGTTGCGATTGGCGACGATCAGCGCGACATTGAGCCGCGTGCGGACGTCGCCGGGCGTGAGCCCGTACGCGATGACCTGGAAGCCCGCGTTGACGGCGAACGCGAGGGCGATCGCGGTCAGCGCGCGATGCGGCGCGTCGATGATCGATTGCTGCATGCCGGCCATCGTGCCGAGCGCGAACACCAGCAGCGCGGCGACGACGGTCGCATCGATCGGCGTCGCATAGCGGTCGAGCCGTGAGCCGGCGAAGCGCCGCACGAGCAGCGCGACGCCCTCCGCGCTGCCGATCAGCAGCGCGAGCCGTAACGCGAGCGTCAAAGGTGAAATCGACACGGCCGCATCGTGGCTGAACCAGGCCGTCAGCAGCGGCGCGGTGAGCGGCACGAACACCATCGACGCGAGGGTCGCGACGAGCGCGACGCTGGCGTCGAGCGACAGCATCCGCGCGATCGTCGACGTGCCGCTCGACGGCGGCGCGCAGTACGCGATCACCAGCGCGACGACCCAGTCGTACGGCATGCCGGCGAGCCGCGCGGCGATGCCGAGCGCGACCGGGCACGCGATCATCGTCGCGGCGGGCAGCAGCAGCGACACGGCCGGCCGCCGCGCGACCGCGCGCACCGCGCTGGGCTCGACGCGCAACAGTGTGCCGAGCACGAACAGGAACACGGTGACGGGCATCAGCGGCCGTGCGAGAGCCGCGAGCGGCGGCACCAGCAGCCCGAGGCCGACACCGCACGCGAGCACGGTCGGGCCGCGCCGCACCAGCGCGGCGATCAGCGTGCGCACGGGCAAGCCTCGGAGCGACGGCGGACGGTCGGACGACCTGGGCAGGCGGAGAAGGGCATGCGGATTCCTCGGGAGCGGGCCGTCGGGCACCGGGTATCCGCAAGGCTAATCCGTATTTTTGGCGAAGTAAAATGATATTACCGTGATCAGTAACAAGAGAAAGTGATATGAACATCCCTCTGCTCGAAACCTTCCGGGCCGTCGTTCAGGAAGGCAGTGCGCTGCGCGCGGCCGAACGGCTCGGCTGCACGCAGTCGAACGTCACCGCGCGGCTGCGCCTGCTCGAAGCGTCGCTCGACGCGCCGCTGTTCGACCGGCACGGCAAGCGGCTGGTGCTGAACGACGCCGGGCGCCGGCTGATTCCGTATTGCGATCGCATCCTGCGCCTCGTCGACGAAGCGACGCAGGTGGTGCGCGAAGCACCGGTCGCGCGCAGCTTCCGGCTCGGCTCGATGGAAAGCACGGCGGCCACGCGGCTGCCGGCGCTCGCCGCCGCGTTGAAGGCGCGCGACCCGGCGCTCGGCCTCGCGGTGCAGATCGGCAGCGAACCGGATCTGGCCGACGCACTGCTGCGCGGCCGGATCGACGCCGCGCTCACCGCGCGCGCGGTCGTCCGGCCCGGGTTGCGCTACGAGCCGGCGTTCGCCGAAGAGATGGTGCTGGTGAGCGCGACCACGGCCACGCGGCGGCAGGTGCTGGCCGACAATACGGTGCGGCTGCTCGCGTTTCACGACGGCTGCCCGTATCGCGCGGTCGCGGAGCACTGGCTGAAGGCGCGCGGTATCGCGATCGAGTCGGTGGCGTCGTTCGGCACGTTCGGCGCGATCCTCGGCTGCGTGGCGGCGGGCATGGGCATAGCGATCCTGCCGAAGCGGATCACGACCGAGTACGTGGCGCGCAAGGAACTGCGGGCGCATTCGTTCGATGATCTCGACAGTGTGACGACCTATCTCGTCACGTCCGAAGCAGCGCCCGAGCTGCCCGAGCTCGATACATTGCGCGCGGTGCTCGGGCGGCAGGCGGGGGCGCTGCTCGGGCGCTAGCGGAGCGCGCTTCGGCGCGCCGTACTGCGCGCGCTACGCCGGCGCAATCACCCGTTCATCCGCGAAGAATTCAGCCTCGATCTCGCGAATCCGCCGGCAATCCTCCAGTAGCCGCTCGAACGTCGGGCTGTACAGGCCGACGGTGCCGAGCGCCGTCTGCAGATCGGTGGTCACGCGCAGCGTGTCGCCCACCTTCGCCCATTGCTTGAGCCCGACGAATGAGGGCAGCGCCTGGATCGCCTGCCACGTGAAGTCCTGCCGCAGCACGCCGTTGCGCGACGACAGCAGCAGCACGTGCCCGCAGTAACCGCGAAAATCCGTCGTCGCGGCGACGTCACCGAACAGCCGCTCCGGATGCAGCACCGCTTCCACGGCGGCCGACACGTGATTCTCGCCGCTGACCGCGCTCGTCAGCCGCGGATCGAGGCTGCCGTGCAGCCGCGCGTTCAGCTCGACGATCGTCGGGCCGTCGGCCGTATCGAACAGTTCGAGATGGGTCGGCCCGAAACGCACGTCCAGCGCGTCGAGCACGGCGGCCGCGTAGTCGAGCAGCGGCGCGTAGCGCGGATCGGCGTGATTCAGCACCAGCATCTTGTCGAGCCGCGGTGCATGCGTGCGGTCGCGGTGCACTTCCCACAGGCTGACCACCCGGTGGCGGCCTTCGAACGACACCGAATCGACGATGTATTCCTGCCCCTCCGAATAGCTCTGGATCACGATGTCGTCGTTCGGCTGGTTGTACAGCGAACGGGTGGCCAGCACGTCGCGCGCGGCGGCCTCGACCTGGTCGAGCGTCCGGCAGATCTTCACGCCGGTCACGCCCGCGCTGCGCGCCGGCTTCACCACGAGCGGCAGCTTGCCGTATGCGCGTGCCCATTCGAGGGCGGCGTCGACCGACGTGCTGTGGAAATGGGCCGGGGCACGCAAGCCGGCCTGGCGAATCCGCTCGTTCATCGCGTACTTGTCGCGCCGCGCGGCCGACGTCGCGAGCGGATTGCGCGTCGGCACGTCGAGCCGTTCGGCGAGCGTGTCGGCCAGTTCTAGCGCCGCGTCGAGGCCGTGCAGCACCGCGCCGATCCGCAGGTCGCTCAACTGCGCGAGCGTCGCGTCGACGTCGCCGTGATGCTGGACCTGGCGGATATAGTCGGACGGGACGAACTGGTTCCGGTAGATCTCCGGCAGATCGGGGTCGCTGATCACGTGCGCGCAACGGATGCCGTAGGCGCGGAACGCGGGCGCCAGATAGGCGGCGGTCGACGCGCCGTCGACGATCAGGACGGTATCGATGAAGCGGTGCGGCATGGATTCCTCGCTGGGCTGTGGGATCGGTTGAAGGAGGGCCGACGGCACGGGCTCACGCCCGCGGGCCGCTATCGGGCGCATCGCCGGGCCAGCGCGCGGCCAGCACGATGCACAGGGCGACGAGCAAGGCCGCGACCGCGAACCCGCGCGCCGCGCCGGCCGCGATCGCCGCGCCCTGGCCCGCGACCAGTGCGCCGAGCGCCGCGACGCCGACGGCTGCGCCCACCTGGCGCGCGGTATTGAGGATCGCCGACGCGGTGGCCGAGCGCCCGGCCTCGACGCTGCCGAGCATCGTCGAGGTCAGCGCGGGAATCGCGATGCCGCCGCCGATCGCCATCGCCGCGAGCCCGGGCGCCAGCAGCGCATACGGCGTGTGTGCGCCGAGCGTCTGCCACAGCCACACGTAGCCCGCGAGCGACACGGCGAGGCCGACGATGACGGTCGCGCGGAAGCCATGGCGGACGGCGAGACGCGCGCTCGCGATGTTGGCGAGCATGATGATCGTGAGCGGCGCGAGCGCGAGCCCCGACCCGGTCGCGGTGAAGCCGCGCGCGTTCTGGAAATAGAGGCTCAGCGAGAAGATCAGCCCGTAGAACGCGGCATTCGTGATCGCGCCGATCGCGAGCACGCCGGGCACGCGCGCGATCCGGAAGAAGGCGAGCTGCAGCATCGGCGCGGCCACGCGCCGCTCGATCGCGACGAACAGCGCGCCGAGCACGACCGACGCGGCCAGCGCACCGGCCGCATACGGATCGCGAACCCCCTGCGCGCCGGCCCGGATGATCCCGCCCGTCAGCAGCGCGAGCACGAGCACCGCGACGATCTGGCCGGCCGGATCGAACAGCCGCGTGCGCGCGGCGGCCGAATCGCGCACATGGCGCAGCGTGAGCCACAGGCCGCCTGCACAGATCGGCAGGTTGATGAAGAAGATCGCGCGCCAGCCGAGCGAATCGATCAGCAGGCCGCCGAGCGTCGGCCCGGCCGCGCTGATCGCGCCGCCCGTCGCGCTCCACCACGCGACGGCCCGCACACGGGCGGCGGCATCGTTCGCGCACGCGTGCGTGATGAGCGCGAGCGACGTGGGCAGGATCATCGCGGCGCCCACGCCCTGCGCGACGCGCGCGGCGATCAGCGCGGCCAGCGACGGCGCGAGTGCGCAGCCGAGCGATGCCAGCAGGAACAGCGCGAGGCCGTACGCGAACAGCCGGCGGCTGCCGAAGCGGTCGGCCAGCGTGCCGGACGTCAGCAGCAGCGCGGCGAACGACAGCGTGTACGCATCGACGATCCATTGCAGCCCGTGGACGCTCGATCCGAATGAATGGCCGAGGCTCGGGATCGCGACGTTGACCACGGTCACGTCGAGCTGGACGATCGCGAAGCCGAGGCTCGCGGCCGCGACGGTCGGGAAGATCGCGCGCAGCGACGTGCGATGCGGCGGCGCACCGGCGGCTAGCGTGGGCTCGAGTGCCGGCGCGCGATCGCTCATCGGGGCCTCCGCGCCGCGTGGCGGGTGGGGCGGCGCGCAGCCAACGGCGCGTCGTTTCCGGGCGTACTGCGCAGCAGAGGGAATCGGTTCATCTAACGGGTTTCCGTGGGCGGAGGAAGGGCGCCGGCTGCCGATCGACGGCCGGCGCATCGTCGAATCCGACAGAAAACTAGCATCGACCCGTTAGCGAATACAAATAATAACCAGCGATTTTTTAACAACCATTCGTGTTAAGCGACGGTACGAACGACGCGGCCCGCCGCTCGCCGCGTTGCTGAACTTATATCGAAATTTTTTGTTTGCAATCGAATTAATATCATTTCGAAATGCAATGACGGTCTCCTAGTCTTGTCGAGCGCCGGGCCCCGAGGACGGCCACGCGCGGCGGTAGTGCCCTACCGCTTATCGACCCCCGATCTTTATACGAGAGACCTATGACCTATCTCGCAGATGAACGCATCGTTTTGACGGCAGCGGAATCCGGTCACATCCGGACGACGCTCGGCGCACTGCCCTATGATCCGGCGGGCGGCGCGGGCTACATCAGCGCGGTGCGCAAGCTTGCCTACACCGCGTTTCCCGACCGGGTCGTCGACGCGTTCGATCGCGCGAAGGCGCCCACCGCCGATGCGCACGGCTCGATCGAGATCGACAACCTGCCGATCGACGACGACGTAAAGGGCAGCCCGCGGTTCGAGGAAACCGGCCGCTCGTTCAAGGCCGGCGTGCTGAGCGAGAACGTGCTGGTCGCGTTGAGCACGCTGGCCGGCGAGCCGTATTCGATTGCGCACGAAGGCCGCGAGCTCGTGAACAACCTCACGCCGCACAAGGCGACCGCGCGCGACTATACGGGCCTGGGCTCCGAGGTCGAGCTCGATTTCCATATCGAGAACGCCGCGCAGGCGCACATGCCGGAAGGCGATACGTCGCCGTTCGCGTTGCTGCTGCTCGGCGTGCGCAGCGAAGCCGGCGGCGGCCCGTACACGCGGCTCGCCGATGCGCGTCGTGCGCTGCAACTGCTGTCGCCGGACGATATCGCGCAACTCTACGGCGAGCACTACATCATCCGCGTGCCGTACCGGTGGCGCGGGGCGGCGCCGACGCCGCGCGACAACACCGACCTGAGCGCGGTGCTGTCGGGGCCGCTCGAGGCGCCGCGCGTGACGGTCGCGTTCTATCCGGACATGGTGCTGGCGGTCAACACGCGCGCGCAGGAGGCGCTGGCCAACCTGTATCGCGCGGTGCGCGAGGTGTCGTTCGGCGTGCAGATTCAACCGGGCAAGCTGGTGCTGATCAACAATCATTTCACGCTGCATTCGCGCGACCGTTTCGATCCGCAATACGACGAGAACGACCGGGCATTCCGCTGGGTGCAGCGCGTGTTCGTCGCGCGCAGCCTGTGGAACTTCCGCGCGTTCACGCCGCTGCAGGCGCGCGTGTTCGATCCGAAGGCGCTGTATGCGGGCGAGTCGCAGGCAACCCGCCCGTCGCCGGTCGCCCAGCCGGTGACGCAACGCGCGGCCGCGGCCGAACTCGAGGCGACGCCCGCCTGAGCGGGCCGCGAACGCCAGGCGGCGACGGACGGTGAACATCGTTCGGCCCCGCCCGCGTTCCGCGCACGCGTCATCAAAAAATAAAGGAATCCAGAATATATGAAAAGAACAGCATTTCCCGTCGTGCGCGTCGTTCGCGTGCTGGCCGCCGTCCTGATCGGCGGCTGCGCGGCCGCGCAGGCCGCGACATTCGACCTGAGCCCCGAGCAGCCCGGCCGCCAGCGCGGCACCGTGAACCCGGCGGTCGAGCAGGCGTTGCCGGCCGGCTTCCGCTTTGCCGAGGCGAACACGCTGACGATCGGCATCGCGCCGAACCTGCCGCCGCTCAGCACCTATGCGACCGATGCGCGAACGGTGGTCGGCTTCGATCCCGATCTCGCGCAGCTCGTCGCGGACAGCATCGGCCGCAAGCTGAAGCTCGTGCCGCTTTCGTGGGCCGACTGGCCACTCGCGCTGCAGTCCGGCAAGGTCGACGCGGTGATCTCGAACGTGACGGTGACCGAACAGCGCAAGGAGAAATTCGACTTCTCGACCTACCGGAAGGATCAGCTCGGCTTCTACGTGAAGAACGGCAGCCGGATCGCCGCGATCCGCGAGCCGAAAGATGTTGCAGGGTTGCGCGTCGTGACCGATTCGGGCACGAACCAGGAAAAGATCCTGCTCGAGTGGAACCGGCAGAACGTCGCGCGCGGCCTCGCGCCGGTCGAGATCCAGTATTACGCGGACGCGGCCGAGCGCTGGGTCGCGCTGCAGTCGGGGCGCGTCGACACGATCTTCAGCGTGAATTCGATGCTCGCGTACCAGGCGTCGCTGCGCGGCGATGCGAAGCTGATCGGCACGGTGAGCGGCGGCTGGCCGCGCACCGCGGACATCGCGATCACGACGCGCAAGGGCAGCGGCCTCGCCGATCCGCTGACGGTCGCGATCAATGCGCTGATCGCGAACGGCAGCTACCGGAAGGTGCTCGGCCGCTGGAGCCTCGACGCCGAAGCGATCGAGCGGTCGCAGACCAATCCGCCGGGGCTGCCGCGTACCTGAACCGCCCGCGTGCCGATTGCCGCGACGCTCACGTGATCGGCCACTGCAGGATCACGATGCCGTCGTTGTAGTCGGCATCGGCGCCGTCCTCGGCGCCCAGCCAGCCGAGCCAGACGGAGTCGCCCGCGGACAGCGGCGCGAGGCGCGCATCGGTCGCGGATGGCCTGCCGTTGGCCGACGCGTCGATCCGGATCTTGCCGCCTTTCGAGTTCAGCGTGAACATCCTGACGCCGTCCTCGCTGTTGCCGACGAACGATGCGGCCGGTTCCGGCGCGTCATCGACGAAGAGTTTCAGGTCCTGCCGGTCGGCGGCATTCGCGTAGAAGATCGCCTTGAACGCCGTATTCGGCGGCAGCGTGAAGTGGCCATTGCGATCCGACGACGGCTTGAAACCGGGCTGCTTCGTGTCCGGCCGGCTCCCCGCGATCTCGATCGACGTTTCCCATTGGAAATAGCCCGATACGTTGCCGTCGCGGTCGTATACGCCGAAATCGGCCGTACACGTGGTGGCGCCCGCGGCCAGCACGTCGCTGCGCCAGTAGTGGTCCTTCATCGGATGGCACGGCGGATGCAGCAGGTCGTCGGCATCCGGCACGGGCGTGGCCGCGTCGCGCACTTCGGGTTCGATCGGCGCGACGATGCCCGCATCCTTCAACGTGAACCGGACGAACAGCACGCTTGCCTCGGCACGCAAGGCCAGCGCGGTTTCGCGCAGGCGCAGCTGGTCGCCCGGCGAGAGGCCGGTAAAGAGGCGGCTGTCGTTGTGGCCGAGCTGCGCGGCGTCGCCGGGGCTCACCACATAGAGGTGCCGGCCGTCGATCACGGTCGGCGCGGCCGGGTCCCGGCTTGCCTCCGGGTAGGCCGACAGCAACGTGACGGCGTCGACGATCACCAGCACATCGCAACGAAGACCAGACATGAGCGCTTCCTCCGCAACAAGTGGATGACGCGGGCAGCCGCCGCGCGGCCGCCCGCCTGCCGCGATCAGTTATGGATCGAGATGAACGGATCCCAGGAGAAGCAGCCCTGGCTCTGGCAGTTGCGATCGATGATCTGGAACTGGAAGTGGTACGTCACGCGGCCGACTTTCAGGCATTCCGACGACCAGTAGTAGTTCGCGACCTTCTGGCAGGTCGGCACCTCGGGCTTGCTGGTGTTCGGCACCGGAATGGACGCTTCCGCGACGCGCGGCGTCGGCGTCGAGATCAGTTCGTTGCCGACGTTGCCGACGAACTTGTAGAACACGACCTGGTTCTCGAAGCCCAGCGACAGGCTCGTTTCACGCCAGCGGATCAGGTCGCCGACCTGCGCCTTCAGGTCGAGTTCGCCGCCCGCCTGCCCGGAGATGACGTTGTCCTGGTTGGTCACCATATAGACATAGCGCCAATCGATCAGCGTCGGTGCGGCCGGGTTCTTGCTGGGATTCGGATATTTTTTGAGAATGGTTTCGGTATCGAAAGAGACGAGCACATCAGTGACGCGTGACATAGAAGCTCCCGTTTGAATGAATGGGACTTATTGTTGCGCGAATTTCTTCGTGCGGCCGCCATCGCCTTGTCCTGCAAGGCTTCGTGCCGATCAAGACACGTGCAGGCGAGATGGCGAATGCAGATTATCCCGTTCGGTTAATTCCGGAAGCTGTAAAAGTAAACAGGGTATTAATATTATTTCAGACGGTAATTTTGAAATCGGATTCAATCGGCTCGATGCGTTACATAAATATAACGACATTGAACCTGTTAATGGAGTGGCCGATTAATTCCGGGAGCGGCGGAAAGGGAGCGGGATGGCTTACCGGTAGGTCCACAGCCGGTGCAGCGCGAACGTGGTCGGCGGAACCAGCAGCGCGATCGCGACGATGCTCATTCCGCGAGAGCCTTCGAGCGCTTCGGCCGCACGCGCGAGCAGCATCGTTTCGACGAAGCCGGCCAGCGTGACCGCGAGAAAGCGCACCGCGTTGCGCGTGCCCACCGTCGACGAGAAGCTCCACAGCGTATTCGCGAGATACGAGAAGGCCGTCGCGCACAGGAAGGCGATCGCGTTCGCCGTCACCAGCGTCGCATCGAACCGCGCGAACAGCGCCGCGGCCACCAGCGTGTGGATCGCGGTCGAGCCGAGCCCGGACACGCCGAAGCGCACGAGCCGCGTGCGCTCGGCATGGAGCAGGGCGATCATGGCCGTTGGCGCGCGTCAGCGTGCGCCGATCCGCGCACGGGTCGGCTGCACGCGCCGGCGGGCGATCTGGCGGCGTGCATCGCGCGCGACCGGGAGTTCGATCACCTTGCCGTGCGCCTGGTAGCGGCGGCGGATCAGGTAGACGGGCCGTTGCTTCGACTCGTCGTAGATCCGCCCGACATATTCGCCGACGACACCGATTCCGATGAGCTCGATCCCGCCGATGAACAGCGTGACCGAGATCAGCGATGCGTAGCCGAGCACCGGATTGCCGAACAGCAGCGTGCGGAAGATGATGAACGCGCCGTACAGGAACGCGAGCGTGGCGATGCCGACGCCGATGTAGGTCCAGCTGCGCAGCGGTACGGTGCTGAAGCTGGTGATGCCTTCCAGCGCGAAATTCCACAGCTTCCAGCCGGAGAACTTAGAGTGCCCGGCGCTGCGCGCGTCGCGCTGGTATTCGACGATCACGGTGCGGTAGCCGACCCACGCGAACAGCCCCTTCATGAAGCGATGCCGCTCGGGCAGGTTGCGCAGCGCGTTCACGACCTTGCGGTCCATCAGCCGGAAATCGCCGACGTTCTCCGGCAGTTTCACGTCCGACAGCAGGTTGTGCACGCGATAGTAGATCGCGGCCGCCGTGCGTTTCGCGAACGAGTCGCACGCGCGGTTGCTGCGCTTCGCCGCGACGACTTCCGCGCCGTCGCGCCAGTGCTCGATCATCACGGGGATCAGGCTCGGCGGATCCTGCAGGTCGGCGTCGAGCGGGATCACCGCGTCGCCGAGCGCTTCGTCGAGGCCGGCCGTGAGCGCCGCTTCCTTGCCGAAGTTGCGGGTGAGATCGATCACGCGCACGCGCCGCTCGGCGCTGCTGATCCGGATCAGCCGGTCGAGCGTGTCGTCGCGGCTGCCGTCGTTCACGCAGACGATCTCGAACCGGATCGCGTCGATGGACGTCATCAGCGGCATCACGACGTCGAAGAAGTGCTCGACGGCCTCGCCTTCGTTATAGAACGGCACGACCAGCGAGATGAGCGGTGCATAGAGTGGTTCCCGCATGATGATTCCTCTTGTGATGTCGTTTCACCGATGCGCGCCGATGGTCGGTCGGCCGGTGCGGCGCATTCCGTACGCCGGGCGGTGGTGCGTTCGGGCCGGATGCGTGAACGCGGTTTCGGTCGCGTTGTCGTGGGTGTCCGGCATCGACGGCACGTCGTGTCGTTCCCGGGCAATCCGGCTGACGAGCAGCCCGAGCGACGCCAGCGTGACGAGCGGCATGAACTGGAACGACAGATGCGGCACGACCGCGAGGCCCGCGAGCGGCATCAGCCACAGCAGCAGCAGCCATTCGCGATCGAAGCGCCGCCAGCCATGCGTCCACGCATAGCGCGCGTACCACGCGATCACGATGCCGTACCAGGTCAGGTCGTAGTCGTACAGGTAGGGGCTGACGAGCAGGCAGGCGCAGGCGAGGGTCGCGGCGCGCAGCGCGTACGAACAGGCGCCGCGCCATGCATAGATGACGGCGATGGCCGCGGTCGCGACCGACAGCAGCTGAAGGCCGTTCGCGACGAAGGCGGGCCAGCCTGCCAGCGTGGCGAGCGCGAACACCGACGGCATGCGCACGAGCCTGGCCTGGCCGGCGCCGACGATCGCGTAGACGTTGTCGATCACATGCGCGAACGTGAGCCACGGGCCGAACCCGAACGCGAGGGTCGAGAGCGCGACGCTGCACGCGAGCGTCGCGGCCCAAGCGGCCAGCGCGCGCCATTGACCCGCGCACAGCAGCGCGAGCGGGAACAGCACCGCGAGCTGCGGCTTCATCGTCAGCAAACCGAAGCAGATTCCGGCGCACACAGGGCGGCGGTTCAGCGCGAGCAGGCCGGCGCCGGCAAGCAACGCGGTGAAGAGGCTGGTCTGCCCGACGATCACCGTGAGGAACGCGCCGGGGAACGCGAGCGCGCACAGCCACGCGGCATCGCGCTGCACGGTCGCGCGGATCGTCGCCGCGAACAGCCCATACGTGAGCCCGAGCCACAGCACGAGCGCCAGCGTGTACGGCAGCCAGCCGAGCGGCAGCACGAGCAGCAGCATGGACGGCGGATAGAGCCACGGCATTGTGCCGTCCGCGAGATTCATCGCCGGAATCGCGAGCTTCTGGACTGCGAACAGCGCGGGAAAATGCCATGCGTCCGCCGCATGCCCGTGCGCCGCGAGCCACGCCGCGCTCCAGATCGGCGAGAAATCCGGCGACAGCGGTTCCGGTGCGCCGGGGTGCGACAGAAACACGCGGAATGAGTAGATGCCGATGAACAGCAGTTCCGCCATCAGCACGGCGGCCGCATAAAGGCGCACGCGTTCGCGATTGAGCCAGTGCGGATAGCGGCGCGGGCCCGCGATCGGGAGTTCCGGATGCACAGCGGCGGCGGCATGCGCGTGGCGGGCGAACGAAGGCGCTTTCATCGCGTGTTCCGTGACGCGAGGGCCGCGCGACGCACGACGACGAACAGCACCGCGAGCAGCACGACCGGCCCGATCTGAGGCAGCTTCGTCAACCGGTTGAACATCTCGAAGACCGGCAGCAGCCACGCAAGCACGAGGATGCCCTGGTCGCCGGGCAGCCAGCCTTCGTCGAGGCCGTGCGCGATCAGGCAGAAGATCGCGATGCCGAGCCACGTCAGTTCGTAGTGCCACAGATAGGGCGTCGTCAGCAGCGTGGCGACCGCCAGCGCCGCGCCACGCAGGCGCATGTCGGGCGTACGGCGCCATACGTCGACAGCCGCGGCGATGGCGAGCAGTGCGACGGCCGCTTGCGCGGTCAGCGCGGCGGCTACTGGCGCACCGGCGAGCCGCAACGCGGCGAACGG
Source organism: Burkholderia sp. AU15512 (assembly GCF_002223325.1). Lineage (NCBI taxonomy): Bacteria > Pseudomonadati > Pseudomonadota > Betaproteobacteria > Burkholderiales > Burkholderiaceae > Burkholderia > Burkholderia sp. AU15512. The sequence goes on along the minus strand of NZ_NKEX01000008.1, from coordinate 728,497 downwards.
CGTCGGCGACGCGTACCAGTACGACGCGAGCATGAAATGCATGTCGCGTACCGTCGACATGGCCTGGCTCAAACCGTGCAGCGCGCCGGGGCCGGTCAGTGCAATCCCGGCCGCCGCGAACAGCGTCGCGCTCAGCGCGGCCGCCGCGAACGTGCGCCATGCCCGCGCCGCGATCAGCACGAACGGGAACACGACGGCGAGTTGCGGCTTGATCGCAAGCAACCCGATCACCACGCCGGCCAGGACCGGGCGCTTGCCCAGCAGATGCAGCGCGAGCGCGGCGAGGCCGGCGGTCAGGACGCTGTTCTGGCCGAACAGCGCGGACAGGCACACCCCCGAGTACGCGACCACGACGAGCGTGGCGGCGCGCGGGTGGGGAAGATGCGCGCGCAATCCCGACAACCGCGAGACGGCGAACGCGTAGCATAAAAGACTGCCCGCCAAAAAGAGGAAATACGCGGGCAGGAAAGGCACAAGGGCAAGCGGCGCGATGAACAGCAGCATCGTCGGCGGATAGAGCCAGGGAAGCGGCTGGTGCTGCAGAGACGCACCGAAGTGCGCGAACTCGGCCTGCTTGAATGACGAAATGTCGTAGGCCGATGCGGCGTGGCCTTGCAACACGAGATGCGATGCGGTCCAGAAGACGGAGAAGTCGGTGCCGGGGCGGACCGTGGTGGTCGACGTGAAGCCGTCGGTCACGATTCCCCATACGATCAGCAATGCGATGAAGAGCATCAGCATGATGCAGCTGTACGGAACGATCCGATCGGCTGTCAGCCATTGGACGCGGCGTATTGCACGCCCGCGGATTTCACGGTTGGCTGTGTACATGATTCCCCGTCTGTAGTGAAGGCTGCGTGGTCTTTCACAGCCGTTTTCATGTTGGCGTGCCCGCGGATCGAATCGCGCTGAAATCGCGTTGTCCGGTGAATTCATTGTTGAAGAAAAAATCGCGCGATGCAAACCGCACACGGGCGGCGGGTATTTAAATTGTTCAGCGATGCGCGTGAAAACCGCGTTTTCACGTATGAGAAAACGGCGCGACCGGATTTCATGTATCTGGCTTGAAACGTTCCGCATTTTTTACCGGGCTTGCGCGCCGCCGATATCGCGGCGCCCGGGCGGCCTGACGTGTTCGGGAAAGTCCCGAGAAAAAAATTTGGCCCCTTGCTGCAGGGCGGCTGCGGCCGTTCAGGCGTGCAATGCTGGCGCCGGCGGGATAGATCAATTTTGAAACATTTCGCGCATCGGGCCTCGGGCCGGGGAGCAACGGCATCGCTGGAACGCTTGATACGCCTGGATTTCGTTCGGGGTGGCCTGCTCTTTGCGTAAGCGTTGGCACGGCAGTCGACGAGGTGACGACCGGGCGGTTCCAGCAAAGTCGGACGGAACCCGCTTCGGAATCACCTGCGGAAAGAAAGGCCGGAGCGCGACGATGAACACGCGGCTCCAGGTCGATCAACCGGGCAAGACTTCGTCGAATGACCCAAGAGACCCGGTATCGTCAGGGCAATAAGAAATCGGCATGGCAGCATATGGGGAATAAAAAATGAAAGGCCACGGCATATTGCGGATCGCAAACCGCATTAAAGACACATTGCGGATTTTCCGGGAGTTTGTCTCCCGTTCAACTGGATTCCATGCGTCGAACGGCCGTCGTGCCGTTCCGGTCGATCCGATTGTCCGGTTCGTCCGGCCGGTCGCACCGTACACGCCTCTCTCGCTCACTGCCTCACTGATACCCGTTCGCACGGGCAGGGGTGTCGATCCCCGCTCCCGCGGCTGAGCGACGCGTTCCGATTTTTCGAGTAGTGCCGGTGGTGCCCACCCCCGACGTCCTGACGGACGACGGGTATTTCATAGCAGTCCGAAAGGAGAGTGCTCATGTCAAGAATCATCGAGAAGATCGCCTGGCTCGTCGAGGATCAGGGCGGCGTGACGGCCATTGAATACGGCCTGATCGCCGCGCTGATCGCGATCGGCATCGTCGCCGCGTTGACGACGGTCGGTACGGATCTGAAGACCGTATTCAGCACGGTCGCCGACGATCTGGATTCGATCGTTGCTGCGATTTGATGGACGGTGCGGCGAACGGCTCGTCCGATTCGTTCGTTGGCGCCACACGGCATTAACACCATGCCTCGACGTATCGATGCCGGATCAATCGATCCTGCCGGCACGCGAGGGATCTGAAAGTGACTACGCAAGGAGATCATCATGTCCAAGTTCATTCAACAAGCCAGCCGTTTCATCCGCGACGAAGACGGTGTGACGGCCATCGAATACGGCCTCATCGCCGCACTGATCGCCATCGGCATCATCGCCGCGCTGACGACGGTCGGCAAGGACCTGAAGACCGTGTTCACCACGATCGCGGACGACCTCGATTCGGCGGTCGCAGCCATCTGATGGATCGTGCCGCGGACGGCTCGGCCGGTGCAGCGCTCGAGCCGTCCCCGGTCATCTGATCGACCCGGAACCGGAGACCATCATGCAAGCCACGATGCGCGTCGTACGTCGCTGGATCAGCGACGAGCAGGGGGTGACGTCGACCGAATATGCATTGCTCGGCGCGATGTTCGCCGTTGCGGTGCTGGGCAGCGTCGTCACGCTGAAAGGCTCGCTTGCCGATACGTACGAGGTGATCGCGACGGCCGTGACGGCTGCCGTGGCCACCGCGCTGGCAATGGTTTCCTGATCCGCCGATTCCACTGATTCCACTGATTCCACGGATTCCACCGATTCGACTGCGAGGTTCGCCATGCTCCCCGTTGCGCCGCCGTACCCGGTTCCGTTGTGCGTGACGCTGCTCGCGGTCGCCGCGGCCAGCACGGACATCGCGACCCGTCGCATTCCGAACCGTCTCGTCCTGCTCGGCCTGGCCGGCGCGCTGGTTGCCCAGTGCCTGCTGCACGGTGTCGTGGCCGGTGCACTCGGCTGGCTCGCCGGCGCCGCGACCGGCTTCGGCATGCTGCTGCCGTTCTACCTGTTGCGCGGCATGGCGGCCGGCGACGTGAAGCTGATGCTCGCGATCGGCGCCTGGGTCGGCGCGGAAATGACGTTTTACATCGTGCTGGCCACCTTCCTGGCCGGCGGGGTCGGCGCCATCGCCTTCGCGCTGCTGCGCGGGCGGATGCGCCAGATGTGGGCGAACGTGCGCGCGTTGCTCGCGCGGCGCTCGCCGGGCGCGAGCGCCGAGGCCGCCGGCGGCCCCGTCGACATCGCATCGGTCGGCACGCTGCCGTACGGCGTGGCGATCGCGGCCGGCACGCTGGGCATGCTGTTCGCGTCGTGCGCATAGCGCGACGCATCCGCAACGAGGACGCAACGATCATGAACACGAATCACACCGAACCGAGACGCGACGCACAGGTGGCACGCCTGCCCGATCCGTTGCCGTCGCGGGAAGTGCATACGAAGCTGGGGGCGCAGTTGCCGGTGGCGCCGCGCTCGCTCGAGGAAACCGGGTTGAGCATGACGTTCGTTGCCGGCCTCGTGCTGAAGTCGACGCTGATGCTCGGCCGCCCGTCTTACGGCGACCTGGTCGAACGGCACTGCCTGTCGCTCGCGGTGCTCGACGACGTCTTCGCATTCCTGGTGCGCGAGCATCTCGTCGAACTCACGCACCGAGGTGCGACCGATCTCGACGTCACGTTCCGCCTGACCGACGCGGGCCGCGTGCTCGCGCTGGAAGAACGGGCCCGCAGCGGCTACAGCGGGCCCGCACCGGTGACGCTCGATGCCTATATCGCGTGCCTGGACGCGCATTCGGTACGCAAGCTGCGCATCAGCCAGGACGAAGTGTGGGCGGCGTTCGAAGGGATCGTGATCGACACGTCGCTGCTCGATGCGGCGGCGGCCGCGCTGAACGCGGGCCGTCCGCTGCTGATCCACGGCCCGGCCGGCAGCGGCAAGACCTTCCTCGCCGAGCGGCTCGGCTCGCTGATGCGCGGCCGCGTGCCGGTGCCGCACGCGATCTGGGCGGCCGGCGAAGTGATCCAGATCTACGACCCGCTCGTGCACGTCGACGCGGACACGCCGTCCGGCGGCCTGTCGGTCGATCGCCGCTGGCGCCTGTGCCACCGGCCGGTCGTGATGTCGGGCGGCGAACTGACGCTCGACGAGCTCGACCTGCGCCGCGACGAGGCCGCCGGCTTCTACCAGGCGCCGCCGCACATGAAGGCGAACCTGGGCATGTACGTCGTCGACGATCTCGGCCGCCAGCGCGTCGAGCCGCGCGACCTGCTCAATCGCTGGCTGCGCCCGCTCGATCGCGGCGTCGATTTGCTGACGCTCGAATCCGGCAACCGCTTCGTGATGCCGTTCGACGTTTGGCCGGTGTTCTCGAGCAACCTGTCGCCGGAGCAGCTGGGCGACGACGCGTTCCTGCGCCGCCTCGGTTCGAAGCTGCACGTCGGCGCGATGTCGATCGACGACTACCGCGCGGTGTACAACGCGGCCTGCGCATCGCTCGGGCTCGTCTCGGCGAGCGATGCATTCGACTACCTGCTGCATCGGCTGCACCTGCCGACCGGCAAGGCGTTTCTCGCCTGTTTCCCGGCGGACCTGTTGCGTCTCGTGGCCGCCGGCGCGCGTTACCGCGGCGATCCGCCCGAGGTGACGCACGACGCGCTGTACGACGCATGGGCGAGCTATTTCGGCACGGTGCCCGAACGGGACGGCAGCCATCCGCCGCCCGTCGAGCGCGGCGGGCGCACCTACGTCACCGGTTGAGCCGTTTCTTTCACGATTCGTCGAGGAGCATTGCCATGAAAAACAGTCGAGCGGTCATGATGCTGGTCGTCGCGATGGTCGCGGGTCTTGCCGCGGTCGTGTTCGCGTCCCACTGGCTGGTGCAGACGTCCACGAGCTCGGTTACGCCGGTCGCGGTGGCCACCACCGACCTGAACCTGGGCGAGCCGCTCGGGCCGAACCAGATCCACATGGTCAGCTGGCCGTCGGGCAGCGTGCCCACCGGCGCGTTCACCGATACGAAGGGGCTCGAAGGGCGCGTCGTGCGCACCAGCCTCGCACGCGGCGAGCCGGTGATCGAGTCGAAGCTCGCGCCGGTCGGCACGAAGGGCGGGCTGTCCGCGGTCATCGCCGACGGCAGCCGCGCGATCACGGTGCGCGTGAACGACGTAGTCGGCGTCGCGGGCTTCGCGCTGCCGGGCAACTACGTCGACGTGATCGTCAACACGCAGGAACAACAGGGCAAGACCGACGGGCAGAGCATCTCGAAGATCGTGCTCGAGCACATCCTCGTGCTCGCCGTCGCACAGCAGGTCAGCCGCGACGATACGGCGCCGAAAGTCGTCAACGCGGTGACGCTGGAAGTCACGCCCGACCAGGCCGAACGGCTCGACCTCGCGCGCAGTGTCGGCACGCTGTCGCTCGTGCTGCGCAACCAGGTCGACCAGAAGACGCTGAACACCGACGGGGCGACCAAGCTGACGCTGCTCGGCAAGGAGCCCGCACCCGAAGCGCCGCCGGCACCGGCCCGCGTGAAGACGGTGCGCGTGCACGTCGCATCGCACGCGGGGCCGGAAGTGCGGCGCGACTGCGTCGGCGTGCTGACGGGCGTGAAGGGCAGCGTCGAGTGTTTCTGAATCGGTTCTTTGAAGTCACATAAACGGCCGCCGGCAACGCGCGGCGGCCCTGGCAGTCGATAACCGGCGCGACGCCGGTCTCTCGGGGGATCAGACGAAATGAAGATCAAACCGCAACGCACAGGTACCGGCCCGCTGCAGACACGCGTCGCACGGGGCACGATGATGGCCGCGATCCTCTGTTCAGGATGGCTGACCGTTTATGGCGCACTCGCGCAGGAAGGCGTCGAGTCGGCCGCGCTGACCAAGGGCGGCGCCAGCGCGCCGGCCGCGGTCGGCAAGGGGCCGATGCAGATGACGATCAGCATGGCGCCGGTGGCGGCCGCCGCGCCCGCGGCGGCGGCGGGGCCGCTGCGCGGACCGAACTGCGTCGGCGCGGTGCGCGAATCGACCAGCGTCAGCGTGCCGCTCGGCAAGTCGCTGCTGGTGCCGATGCCGGAGCCGGTCCGTAATCGGACGATCGGCAATCCGGCCGTCGCGCAGGCCACGATGGTGTCGCCGCAGACGCTGTACATCCTCGGGCTCGCGGTCGGCACGACCAACATGATCGTGCAGGGCAAGAGCGGGGCATGCCGCGTGATCGACGTCGCGGTCGGCGCGGATGCCGGCGGCCTGCAGGCGTCGCTGATGCAGCTGATGCCGAGCGAGCGCGACATCCATGTGTCGACCGCCGCCGGCACGATCGTGTTGGCCGGCACCGTGTCGAGCTCGATGGCCGCGCAGCAGGCCATGCAGATCGCCCGGGCGTACGGCGACAGCGCGGGCGATCCGGCGAGCGGCGGCAAGGCGGGCGGGGTGCTCAACATGCTGAACGTCACGTCGCCGCAGCAGGTGATGCTCGAGGTGAAGGTGGCCGAGGTGTCGAAGACGCTGATCAACCAGATGGGCAGCGCGCTCAACATCCAGGGCGGCTTCGGTTCGTGGAGCGGCGCGCTGGTCAGCAACCTGCTCGCGGGCGTCGCGACCGGCATCGCCTTCAGCAAGGCGAACAACAAGCCGTTCAACCTCGCGGCCGATGCGCAGAACACCGACAACCTGGTCAAGATCCTCGCGGAGCCGAATCTCGTGACGATCAGCGGCCAGGAAGCGACGTTCCTCGCCGGCGGCAAGATCTTCATCCCGATCCCGCAGAGCGGCAGCAACGGCGTCTCGTCGATCACGCTGCAGGAAGAGGAATTCGGCGTCGCGCTGAAGTTCACGCCGACCGTGCTGGGCAATGGCCGGATCAGCCTGAAGGTTGCGCCGGAAGTGTCGGAGCTGTCGCAGACGGGCGTCACGCTGAGCGCGTCCAACATCGGCGGCACGTCGATCCTGCCGCTGATCACGACGCGGCGTGCATCGACGACGGTGCAGATGGGCGACGGCGAAACGTTCGCGATCGGCGGGCTGATCAAGGACAACGGGACCGGCGCGTTGAAGGCGCTCCCGGGTGTCGGCGAAATTCCCGTGCTCGGCGCGCTGCTCCGCAGTACCTCGTTCCAGCAGGACCGCACCGAGTTGATCTTCGTGATCACGCCGCACCTGGTGAAGCCGCTGCAGACCGCCGACGTGCCGCTGCCGACCGACAGCTTCACGAAGCCGAACGAAATCGATGTGTATGCGACGGGCAACATGGAAGGCCGCGGTGGCCTCCGCAAGCACGGTGCTCAACCGGCGAACGGCGCGGCGGCCTCACCGCAGACCCCGGCCCCCGCACCGGCACCGGCACCGCAATCGGAAGCGCCCGCCGGCCCGGCCGCCGCGCTGCCCGCACCGCGCGTGCCGCAGGGGACGGACGCGCAGCCGCCGGCGCCGGCCGAGCCGCAGAAGACGCCTGCACCGGTTGCCGCCGCCGTCCCGCAGCACGAACCCGACAACGCGGCCCGCATCGCGCGTATCGAAGCCGCCGCCGCCCGTCTTGCGGCAGCCGGTTCCGACACGCCGGCCCAGCCCACGGGGCAGCCGAAGCGCCGGACACCGGCGGCGGTTCATGCGCAGCAGGTCGTGCGCGTGAGCGCGGCACCCGAATCCACCGATCGTTGAAGCCATCCAAGGGGACGCTCATGAAATCCGCCTACCTCGTCATCGTGCGCCGCGTGGCGCTCGCCGCACCGCTCGCGTTCGCGCTTGCCGGCTGCATGTCCTCGACCCCGGTGTGGGACACCCGTTTCGGCGATTCGGTCCGCGCCGTGACCCAGGCCCAGATCATCGACCCGCATGCCGCCGAACACGCGGCCTCGGTGTCGGCGCCGGGGGTCGACGGCGCTGCCGCCGCGGCCGCGCTCGACAACTACGACAAGTCGTTCAAGCAAACCGTGCCGCCCGCCAATGCGTTCGTGATCGGCATCGGCAAGTCCACCCAGTAACGACGGCACGCTCAGGGAGAACGCCATGAACAGCGCAGCTCGCCATCCGAAAGTCATGCGTCGCAGCCTGCATCGCCAGCGCGGTGCCGTCGCGATCATCGTCGGTCTCGCACTGGCGGTGATGATCGGGTTCGTCGGCCTCGCGCTGGATCTCGGCAAGCTGTACGTCACGCGCAGCGAACTGCAGAACAGCGCCGATGCCTGCGCGCTGTCGGCTGCGCGTGACCTGACTTCGGCCATCAGCCTGTCGGTGGCCGAGGCGGACGGCATCGCCGCCGGCCACCTGAACTTCGTGTTCTTCCAGAACAAGTCGGTGCAGATGTCGACGAACGCGAACGTCACGTTCAGCGACTCGCTGTCCAACGCGTTCCTCACGAAGAACTCGGTCACGACGCCGGCGAACATCAAGTACGTGCAGTGCACCGCCACGTTGAGCAACATCGCGCACTGGTTCATCGAGATACTGAACGTGCTGCCGGGCACGAAGCTCGCGAACGCGGCGGAAGTGTCGGCCAGCGCGATCGCCACCGTCGGCGGCGGGCAGACGACCTGCGCGATTCCGGTGTTCGTGTGCCGCGGCCCGTCCGATCCGGCCTACAAGGTCGGCGACTGGATCTCGTCGCTGTCCGGTTCGTCGACGACCTACGGGCCGGGCAACTTCGGCTGGGCGGCGCTCGACGGCTCGACGAATGAACCGACCATCGCCAGCGAGCTGTCGAGCAACACCTGCAACATCACGAGCCCGCCGGACCTCGGTTCAACGGGCCTGAAGTCGGCATCGTTGCGTGCCTGGAACACGCGCTTCGGCATCTATACGAATGGCGCGAACGGTTCGAGCGGCCAGCCTGACTTCACCGGCTACGCGTATGTCGGCCCGAACTACGGGCCGCCCGGAACGGCAGGCATCAAGGGCGACGCGTACACGCAGTTCGTCGCCGACCGCGCAGCCTTCAAGTCCTACCAGGGCGACGGCGCGCCGCCTTCGGGCAGCGGGATCGCCACCAGCGGGACGGCGACGGCCAGCAACTACCAGACCTTCGGCGGCGACCGCCGCGTCGCGCTCGCACCGGAGGGCGACTGTTCGACGCTGAAGGGGAGCAGCGGCAAGGTGCACGTCACGCAATGGGATTGCGTGCTGATGCTCGACCCGGTGCCGTTCAGTCCAGGAAAAGGCGGAATCGTCGCGCACCTCGAATACCTCGGCTCGTCGGTCTCCGGCAACAGTCCGTGCGCGACGCACGGCTTGCCGGGCAGCGGCAGCGCGTCCGGGACCCAGGTCCCGATGCTCGTTCAATAGCGGAGAGCGGATCATGAAAAAGCCCCCGTTTCGCCGTTCGCGCACCCGCGGCGCCGTCGCCGTCGAGTTCGCGCTCGTGCTGATGCCGATGATCATGCTCGCGACCGGCGTGGCCGAGTTCGGCCGCGCGATCTACCAGTTCGAGACGCTGACCAAGGCGACGCGCGACGCGGCGCGCTACCTGTCGGTCTGGTTGCCGACCGACAGCGCGTATCCGGCCTCGCAGGCGCAGTGCCTCGTCGTCTACGGCAGCACGACGTGCGGGGCTTCCGGCACCGAGCTGGTGCCGGGGCTCAAGACGTCGATGGTGACGATCTGCGACGCGCAGCGCACGACCGGCTGCAGCGACACGTCCGACCCGTCGCAGTTCGCGAACCTGCCGACCTACGACTCGAACAACAATGCGTCGGGCGGCACCGCGACGGGCGCGATCAACGTCGTCGAAGTGAAGATCACGGGCTACAAGTACCAGCCGATCCCCGCGTTCCCGGGGCTGCCGTCGATCACCTTCAACAACATCGTCACCGTGATGAGGCAAGTGTCATGAACGCGCGCCATGCCCCCCCGTCACGCCGGCGTGCCCAGCGCGGCTCGGCGATCGTCGAGTTCGCGCTGATCGCGTGGATCCTGATCATGCTGCTGATCGGCATCTTCGAGTTCGGCCGCGTGCTGTTCTACTGGGGCACCGCGAGCGAAGCCGTGCGCCTGGGCGCGCGCACGGCGGTGGTGTGCGACGTGAATGCGGCCGGCGTCGTGAAGCGGGTGAGATCGCTGCTGCCGCTGCTGCAGGCCGCGAACGTGTCGGTGAACTACTCGCCCGCGAGCTGTGACGTGAATTCGTGCGCGTTCGTGACGGTCAGCGTCACGAACGTCACCGTCAAGACGATGATCCCGTTCGTGAACATCACGGTGACGATGCCGCCGTTCACGACGACACTGCCGCGCGAAAGCCTGACTTCCGCGACCGGCGGCGCCAACTGCAATTGATCGAACAGGCGAGGCACACGACATGATCAACATCCTCGTAGCTTCCGACGACACCGCGCGACTCACGCAGATCGCGCGCCTCGTGGCCGACTGCGGACACTATCGCGCGACACGCGCGACCGGCCGCCCGTCGCAGATCGAACATCGCACCGACGGGCTCGACGCGTTCGACATCCTGCTGGTCGACGGCACGTCGCTCGACCCGTCCGAGCTGTCGGCTATCGAACGGATCTGCCGCGCGCACGCGAGCCTGACCTGCATTCTCGTGACGGCGGACACCTCGCCGCACGTGCTGCTCGACGCGATGCGTGCGGGCGCCCGCGACGTGCTGCAGTGGCCGCTCGACCCGCAGGCGCTCGGCCACGCGCTCGAACGGGCCGCCGCGCAAAGCACGCGGCGCGACACCGACGACACGCGGATCGTGTCGTTCATGTCGTGCAAGGGCGGGGCCGGCACGAGCTTCGCGGCCAGCAACCTCGCGTTCGAGATCGCGGAAGGCTTCAAGCGCCGCGTGCTGCTGATCGACCTGAACCAGCAGTTCGCCGACGCGGCGTTCCTCGTCAGCGACGAAACCCCGCCGTCGACGCTGCCGCAGCTGTGCGCGCAGATCGAACGGCTCGACAGCGCGTTCCTCGACGCGAGCGTTGCGCACGTGACGGAAAACTTCCACGTGCTCGCGGGCGCCGGCGACCCGGTCAAGGCCGCCGAGATGCGCGAGGACGCGCTCGAATGGATCCTGGGCGTCGCCGCGCCGCGTTACGACTACGTGATCTTCGACGTCGGCGTCTGCATCAATCCGCTGTCGATGGTCGCGCTGGATCGCAGCGACCAGATCGCGCTCGTGCTGCAGCCCGCGATGCCGCACGTGCGGGCCGGGCGCCGGCTGCTGGAGATCCTCGTGTCGCTCGGCTACTCGGCCGACCAGATGCGGCTGATCGTGAACCGCGCGACGCGCGCGAGCGAGCGCACCCGCACGGCGCTCGAGGAAGTGCTCGGCCTGCACGCGGCCTGCACGATTCCCGACGATGCCGACACCGTGCTCGAAGCGATCAACCAGGGCCATCCGGTGTCGCGGGTCGCGCGTGGCACGGGGGTCGTCCGTGCGTTGCAGGGGTATGCGAAGCAACTCGTCGAAGGGGAGGTGCGGGCGGGGCACGGCGCGACGCACAGCGAACCGCTGATGTCCCGGCTGTTCGGCCGCAAGGCCACGCCGAAGCTCAAGTCCATGTAAATCTTTCGGGGAACCATCATGTCATTGCGCGAACAGATGTCCTTGCAACGGGCCCAACCGCTGGCGACGGGCAGCGAACCGGCCGGCCCGGCCCATTCGTCGGTGCGCGACGCATACCAGAAGCTGCGCCGCGAAATTCACCTGGCCGTGCTCGAACGTGTCGAGCTCGAGCGCCTGTCGCGGATGCCGCAGGAATCGGTCCGCATGGAGATCGGCCTGCTGATCACGCGCATCCTCGACGAGGAGCGGCTGCCGGCGAACGACATCGAACGGCGGCAGCTCGCGATCGACGTGTACGACGAGATGTTCGGTTTCGGCCCGCTCGAAGCGCTGCTGCGCGACCCGAGCATTTCCGACATCCTCGTGAACACGTACCGGCAGGTCTATGTCGAGCGCTTCGGCCAGCTCGAACTGACCGACGTGACGTTCTACGACGACGCGCACCTGATGAAGGTGATCGAGAAGATCGTGTCGCGCGTCGGGCGCCGCATCGACGAATCGAGCCCGATGGTCGATGCGCGGCTGCCCGACGGCTCGCGCGTGAACGCGATCATCCCGCCGTCCGCGATCGACGGGCCGCTGATGTCGATCCGGCGTTTCGCGGTCAATCCGCTGAAGATGGACGACCTCGTGCGCTACCACAGCCTGACGCCGCCGATGGCCGAGCTGCTCGACGCGCTGTCGCGCGCGAAGGTGAACGTGCTGGTGTCGGGCGGCACCGGCAGCGGCAAGACGACGCTGCTCAACATCCTGTCCGGCTTCATTCCGCGCAACGAGCGGATCGTGACGATCGAGGATGCCGCCGAACTGCAACTGCAGCAGCCGCACGTGCTGCGGCTCGAAACCCGCCCGCCGAATATCGAAGGCAAGGGCGAGATCACGCAGCGCACGCTGGTGCGCAACGCGCTGCGGATGCGCCCGGACCGGATCATCCTCGGCGAAGTGCGCGGTGCCGAAGCGCTCGACATGCTCAACGCGATGAACACCGGCCACGAAGGCTCGCTCGCGACGATCCACGCGAACACCCCGCGCGACGCGCTGACGCGGCTCGAGAACATGGTCAGCGTCTCCGGCCTGACGCTGCCGCCGAAGACGATGCGCCAGCAGATCACATCGGCGATCTCGGTGGTCGTGCAGGCCGCGCGGCTGACCGACGGCAGGCGCAAGATCGTCAGCATCCAGGAGCTCACCGGGATGGAGGGCGACATCATCAACATGCAGGAGATCTTCACGTTCAAGCGCACGGGCGTGGACCGCGACGGTTCGGTACGCGGCCACTTCTGCGCGACGGGCGTGCGGCCGAAGTTCGTCGAGCGGCTGCAGGCGTTCGGCATCAACCTGCCGGATTCGCTGTACGACCCGTCTCAGCGGTACGAGACGAACTGACGACAGGGCGCCGTTCGCTGCCGGGGAGGCTTCATGAACACGATCTTTTACGGTTTTGTGATTCTCACCTTCGTCGCGGTGGTCCTCGCGATCGAAGGCGGTTATCAATGGTGGAACGCGCGGCATGGCGCGGCCGCGCGCCGGATCGAATCGCGCATCCGGGCGATGTCGGCCGGCGGCAACGTGCAGCAGGAACGGCTGTCGATCCTGAAGAAGCGGATGCTCGACGAATCGAAGCCGTTCGACCGGCTGCTGCTGCGCATGCCGCGCGTGCATCGGCTCGATCTCGTGATCCAGCAATCGGGCCTCGACTGGACGCTGCCGAAGCTGATCATGCTCAGCACGGTGTTCGCGGCGTTCGCGTGGCTGGCGCTGAGCTTCGCGACGTTGCCGCAGCTCGCCGCGCTGCCGGTCGCGCTGTTCGCCGGATGCCTGCCGATGATGTACGTGATGCGCTGCCGCGGGAAGCGGATGCGCAAGCTCGAGCGGCAGTTGCCGGACATCTGCGACATGATCGCGCGCGCGCTGCGGTCCGGCCACTCGTTCACGAGCACGCTCGGGATGGTCGGCGACGAGTTTCCCGAGCCGATGGGCGGCGAGTTCCGCGTCACGTTCGACGAGGTCAACTACGGCGTGTCGCTGCACGACGCACTGCTGAACCTCGTCACGCGCGTGCCGGTGCAGGACCTGCGCTACTTCGTGATCGCGGTGCTGATCCAGCGCGAGACGGGCGGCAACCTGGCCGAGCTGCTCGACAGCATCGCCGCGCTGATCCGCGAGCGCTTCAAGCTGTTCGACAAGGTGCGCGTGCTGTCGGCGGAAGGGCGGCTGTCGGCGTGGATTCTCGGGCTGCTGCCGTTCGGCACCGCCGCGGTGATGGCGCTGCTGAACCGCGAATTCCTGTCCGTGCTCTGGGAGGACCCGGCGGGGATCCGGATGGTCGGCACGATGCTGGTGTCGATGCTGTTCGGGCTGATCTGGATCCGCCGTATCGTGCGCATTCGCGTCTGACGCGCGAGCCGTATAACGAACCGTTGCGAGGCTGTCATGCAAAACCTGAGCGTAGTCCAGGCCGTGATGCTGGGCGGCTTGTTCCTCTTCGTGGCCGGCGGCGCGCTCGTCGCGATGCTGCTGTTCGCGCCGCGCAGCATCCAGCGCCGGGTCCGGCAGGCCGGCGGGGCCGGGGCGGGCGCGGCTGGCGTGGCCGGCGCGGCGGGCGCGGGCGACGGCGACGACCTGGCGTCGCGCTGGGTCGCGAAGCTGGTCGAGCTGTCCACGCCGATCTCGAAGCTGTCGGTGCCGAAGGACGGCTGGGAGAATTCGCCGCTGCGCATCCGGCTCATGAATGCCGGCTGGCGCAACCAGAGCGCGGCCGCGCTGTATTTCACCGCGAAGACGGCGCTCGCGCTCGGGCTGCCGTGCGCGGCGCTGCTGGTGCTGATCCCGACGTCGCTCGGCGACGAACACGTGATCCTGTCGGCGATCCTCGTCGCGCTCGCCGGGATCGGCTACTACATTCCGAACATCGTGATGTCGCAGCGGGTCAAGGTGCGCCAGCGCAAGATCTTCGAGGATTTCCCGGACGCGCTCGACCTGCTGACGGTGTGCGTCGAAGCGGGGCTCGGGCTCGATGCGGCGCTGATGAAGGTGAGCGAGGAGCTGCGGTTCAGCAGCGAGGTGGTCGCGAGCGAACTCGACCTGCTGCTGCTCGAGATGCGCTCCGGCTTCACGAAGGAGACGGCGCTGCGCAATCTCGCGCTGCGTACCGGCGTGGAGGACATCGAGTCGTTCTGCGCGATGCTGATCCAGGCCGACCGCTTCGGCACGAGCATCAGCGAATCGCTGCGCGTGCTGTCCGACCTGCTGCGCACGCGGCGGCGGATGCGCGCGGAAGAGCGGGCCGCGAAGATCGCGCTGAAGCTGCTGTTCCCGCTGATCTTCTGCATTTTCCCCGCACTGATGATGGTGCTGCTCGGGCCGGCGATGATCCACGTCTATCGCGTGCTGCTGCCGACGTTCGTGGGCATCGGGCAGTGAGTGACGCAGCGGCGTTGCGCCGGTTGCGTCGATCAAGGTGTTGCGTGCCGGATGACCACCCCCGCCGGCCGGCACGGTAGCAGGCTTCATGGAGGCTCCCTCCCCAGGCGGCGCCGCGAGACAGGTTGACCATAGCGGCGTCAAGGCATCCTGGATCCATGGTCGGCCATGGAACGAGCCGTAGTCCACCGCCTCAGCGGCTGCCCCCTACTGCTAACCTGAATGCCGGCGAAGTTTGCCGGCATCGCGTTGTGCGCTCGAATGAAACGGCACGGCGATGCTGCGCCTGATATTGAACGACGGCAATGATTGGCGGGATTGTTGACTTAGTCGTTCATTGCAATGGCTTCTCGTTCGTTCTTTTGCGCACCGCTGCGCGCCATCCGAAAATCTCCTTGAAATACCCGGCCCGAATTTCTACATTATTGGAAATCATGTCTGCATCGCGGTACTGACGACGCAAACGTTGCACGTGCCGGCAATACAGAACAACAACACTTGAAAATCAAGAGACGGCCCGACAATACGGAAAACAGGCCAGTCACGCACGATCAAGGCCGGGGGAAACATGAACGAGCAAGCAATGGCAAGCAGGCGGCCTGACGCTTCATCCAGCAGACATCCACGGGCCCGCGGCGCCCGCGCGAATCCGCCGCGCACGTTCCCCGGTCCGCTTCCCCCCGATTCCTGACCACCGGCACGCGACCGCGTCCGCAAGACCGTTTCCGCACCGACATCCCGCACGACGAAGCACACGCGAAGCGGCCCGCACCCGGCCGGCGTCGCGTCGCGCGTCGACCGTGCCGGCACGACCATTCGAACGAGGGACCCAGCATGGCCATCGATGTGCCTGTGACACGCCGGACGTTTCTGAAGCTGGCCGGGAGCGGCGCGCTCGTCGCGATCTCGATCACCCATTTGCCGGCGCTGGCGCTCGGCGCCGCCGGGCAGGCAGGCGACGACGCGGCCGGGCCGGGCTGGGCGCCGGTGCCCGGCAAGGCGCGCTGGCGCATCGACGGCATCCCGAAGGTCACGGGCCAGAAGATCTACGCACGCGACTTCAAGTCGCGCGACTTCGTCGGCTGGCCGCAGCAGGAGAACTGGCTCTATGCGTTGCGGTGCGATCGGGTCGACGCCGTGTACGAAGGCTATGACCTCGGGGTGCTGCCGGCCGAATTGCGGCCGATCGCCGTCGTCGACAACGCGCTGCTGAGCGCGCGACGGATTCCGCTGGCCCCCGAGGCCGACCCGATCGCGAACCAGGACATCTACTGGCTTGCGCGCACCGGCCACCCGGCGGATTGCTACGGACAACCGGCCGCGCTGCTGGTGTTCGAGAACTTCGATGTCTATCGTCGCGCGAAGAAGCTGCTCGATTTCAACCGCGGCGTGATCCGTTACGGCGCGCCGGTCACTCGCCCGACGGCCGCGCAGGCCGTGCCGTTTTCCCCCGTGACGATCTACGTGCGTGACGACGAACGCGGCTTCAACTACGTCGACAACTACCAGACCGACAGCAGCGGCAAGCCGACCGCCGAATACCTGAAGCAACGCGAGGAGGCGGTCGCCAACATCGACGCGACGATCGCCCGCAACGCGGCCGCCGGCGCGTGGATCGGCGTGCGCGCGACCGGCAACGAAGGATTCGAGACGCCGGCGATGGACCCGATGTTCATGGAACCGGAAGCGGGGCTCGCATGGTACGACGCGTCCAGCGCGAAAATGAGCCTCGTGCTCGGTACGCAGTCGGCGAACGACGATGCGACCGGCGCGCTCGGGCTGTTCCAGGGTAGCGACGTCGCGGTCAAGGAGGCCCACGTCATCGCATGCTATCCGGGCGGCGGCTTCGGCGGGCGCGACAAGTCCTATTTCCCGCTCTATCTCGCGCTCGCGGCGCCGTTCGCGAAGGGCGCGCTACGCTGGCAACAGTCGCGCTACGAGCAGTTCCAGGTCGGGTTGAAGCGCTGCGAGACGCAGTTTTCCGAATCGCTGTGGTTCAACCGGCGCGGCAAGCTCGAAGCGATCACGTGCGATTTCCTGATGAACGGCGGCGGCAAGAAGAACCTGTCGCCGTACGTCGCGCAGCTCGCCGCGCTGAGCGCGATGAGCTGCTACGAGATTCCGCGCGCGCGCGCGCAGGCGGCCTCGACTTACACGCGGGAAGTGTTCGGCGGATCGCAGCGCGGCTTCGGCGGCCCGCAGGCGTTCATGGCCGTCGAGACGCTGATGGACGAGGCCGCGCGCCGGCTCGGGCTGTCGCCGTTCGCGATCCGTCGCGCCAATTTTCTCGGCGGCACGCCCGGGCTCGGCAAGGGGCGCGCGATCACGGGTGCACCGATCCTGTTCGACCTGCAGCTCGACGCGCTGCTCGACCGGCTCGAACAGCACCCGCTGTGGCGCGAGCGCGAGCGCACCCGCGCGGAACGCGGTGCGCGTCATCTCCGTTACGGCGTTGGGCTCGCGATGGCGAACGAGGCCTACGGCACCTCCGGCGACGGCATGTTCGGGATGGTGCAGATCCTGCCCGACAGCCGGCTGCGCGTGGTCACGCCGTACACCGACATGGGTAACGGCGCGGCCACGACGCTGGGTCTCGCACCGTCCGAATTTCTCGGGCAGAACGCGCAGACGATCGCCATGAGCGAGATCGGGCCGTTCAATGCACTCGGGCTCACGCGTTCGAGCAACCCGTCGGCCAATCCGAAGACGGTGCGCTACACGTACGGTTCGTCGAGCGCCTGTCTCGGCGCATTCCATCAGTACCACGCAGTGAAGGGGGCGGCACAGGCCTTGTTCCTGCAAAGCGTGCTGCCGGCCGCCCGTGCGTGGTGGGGCGTGCCCGTGCGCGCCGAGGACGTGCGCTGGGCCAATGGTGCGCTCGTCGCGAACGGCCTCGCGCCGATTTCGTGGCCGGCGCTGCTCGGCACCATCACGAAGCTGGGCCTGCAGACGGTGGCGGCCGTGCATGCGAGCTATGCCGGCTACTTCTGGAAGGGCACCTATCCGTTCGCGTCGGGCAGTGCGCAAATCGACTACGACTACGTGGCGGTCGGCCTCGATCCCTACTTCCTGACGCCGCTGTACCGCACGCTGCAGGCGCCGCCGGTCGACACGACCCTCTACGGACGCACGACCTACGCGCCATCGGCGTCGCTCGTCGGCGTGTCCGTCGATCCGGCGAACGGGCGCGTGAAGGTCGAGCGCGTGGTGTCGGCGGTGAGCGTCGGGCGGCAACTGTCGCCGGAGCTCGTCGAAGGACAGTCGCAGGGCGCGGTCGCGATGGGGATCGGCAACGTGCTGACCGAGACGTGCCCGCTCGGCCCGGACGGCCCGGGTGGCGGCCGATGGAACCTCGACCGCTACGAGGTGACGCGCCTGCCCGACATTCCCGAGCAGGAGCTGATCGCGCTGCCGCCGCCCGGCAACGATCCCGCGAATGCGCGCGGCATCGCGGAAGCGGTGATGTGCCCGATCGCACCGGCGCTGCTCAATGCGCTGGCGATGGCGACGGGGCGAAGGTTCAGGGTCACGCCGGTCACGCCGGACAAGATTCGGGAGGCACTGCAATGAGCGATCCGGTCCGCATGGTCGTGAACGGCCAGCCCGTCGAGGCCCCCGCCGCCGACGCCGACATGAACCTCATCGACTTCCTGCATGAACGACAGGACCTGACCGGCACGAAGCTGTGCTGCGGCATCGGCGTGTGCCGGGCGTGCACGGTCGGCGTGCGCAACACGCCCGATGCGCCGATGGAAAAGACGCTGTCGTGCTCGACGCCGGTCAGCGCGATGGCCGGCATGCACGTGTACACGATCGAAGGGCTCGCGCAGGACGGCACGCTGTCGCCGCTGCAGCAGAGCTTTCTCGAATCGTTCGCGTTCCAGTGCGGCTACTGCGCGTCGGGATTCCTGATGGCCGCCACCGCGATGCTCGATCATCTGCGCGCGCAGCCGGTGCCCGCCGCCGAGCTGGACGCGATGATCGAGACGTGGGTGGGCGGCAACGTGTGCCGATGCACCGGCTACGTCAAATACATCGAGGCCATCCGCAAGGTGGCGATGCGCTACACGAAGGAGGCGGCATGACGATCAGGACCTGCATCGCGGCGCTGGCGCTGCTGCTGGCCGCTCCCGCCCCGTTTGCCGCGGAAGGCGCCGATGCGTCCCTGCACGAATACGCGCAGCAGTGCACCGACGAAATCGGCGAGATTCCCGCGTTCGACTGCAACAGCGGGACGGACGTGCCGATCACCGTCAACGGCAGCGTGCCCGCGCGGTACGCGGCACACATGACCTGCGATCGCCCGGCGCTGTTGCCGTACGACGCGCCGACCTCCGGGCAATGCACGCCTTACTCGAAGATCCTCGACCTGTCTCACGGCGACACGCAGATCTCGGCGTTTTGCCGTCGCAAGCAGATCCGCGAGAACCGCAGCCCGTATTACGACGAAGTCGACATCGTGCTGCACCACGTGCGCAACGGCAAGACCTGCTGGTTTCATGCGGACAAGGGCGGCACGGGCGGCATGGATGCGTCGCGCGTGCCGCCGCCGAACGAGAAGACCCCGCCGCCCGGTCGGCCGTCGGCCGCGGAATTCTGGTGGAAACCGGCTGCGACCGCGACGAAGCGCTGCGTGTCGTGCCACGATGCGAGCCCGGTCATGTACAGCCCGTGGATCGGGCAGGTATGGAACCGCGTGCCGACCGATCCGTGGGGCAAGTACGTCAATCTCGGGGCCGACTTCGCGTCATGGACGTCGCACGCGATCAGCACGCCCGGTAACACCTGCATCGGCTGCCACCGGATCGGCGACCAGAACAGTTGCAAGATCTACGTGCCGCTCGCCGCCGGGTTGCTGCCGCCGCCGAAAGGCAGCAACCCGCTGGCGAGCCGCTATCCGCTGACGCACTGGATGCCGATCGACAACAACCGCAGCCGCGACGAATGGAACGCGGCCAACGTGAAGTCGGTGAGCGATCTGCTCGCGTGCTGTTCGGCGCGGGGCAAGAACGATCCGATGTGCACCTTTACGCCCGCGGCGCAGGCGGCGAAGTAGGAGGCCGCCGGGCGGCGGAACGTCGTGCCCGTTCACCCGTTCGCGGCCGTCACTGAAAGTGATGCACATACCGCAGCACCATCCGCGTGCCCTGCGGCCGGTTGCGCGCATAGGTCTCGAAGTACGCGTTGAACATCAGATGATCCTGCGGCGAGAAGCTGACCATCGCCCCCGGGCCGATCGCGAACACGGCCTCCCGCGTGCCCGGTACGTCCTGCCCGTTTTCCTTCATGTCGGTGGTCTGGCGCAGCCAGTAGCCGTTGAGCCCCAGCCGCAGGCCGGGGCGCACTTCGTACTCGGTCGCGAAGTTCGCATGGATCGCCTGGCCGGCCTGCGTCGACGTCACGTCCGGGCCGAGCGACGTGGCCGGCTGATGGTTGGTCGCATTCCACAGATAATGCAGCCGCCACGACACGGTCCACTTGGGCGTGAGCCACAGCGTCGCCGCCCAGTACGGATCGAACGACCAGACATGGCTGCCGGGGTTGATCGCGCGCGACGGATCGTACGCGCCGGTCGGCGCGATGAACTGGAATTCCACGCGCTGCGCGAAGCGCGGGCCTTGCGCGCCCATCACCGGGTCGAACTGGATGAACGGGCCGATCAGCAGGTCGCCGAAGCCGGCGCGTGCATTCAGCGCGACGTTGCCGATGCCGTCGTCGGTTCGCGCGGCCGCGATCCACGGCAGGATCACGTCGAGGCCGGGATGCATGCCCGCGAACGTCCGCGGCGACTGATAGACGAGCTGGCTCAGCCCCGCGAACAGGTCGATGTCCTGCTTCGGCAGCCCGACCTTGTTGCCCGCGTTGTCGTTGACGCGGCCGGCCGTGTAGTACTGCAGGTACTGCGTGCCGTACCAGCCGGCACCGGCCGGCGGCATCCCGTCGAGGAAGCTGGTCATGCCGAGGTTGACCGCCGGCAGGTCCGCTGCGCCGGCCGGTGCGCTTGCGGCCATGCCGGCGATCGTGAGGCCTGCGACGACGAGCACGCGAGAGCCGAGTTTCATGTTCATCACCTTCTGTTGGTTTATTGGTATAACTAATCAATCAGCACGAAAAAGATCGGGATGATCGGCGATCGCACGATACTGGCCCGCATGGAACACCAGCGGCGCACGGCCGTTTGCGTCGAACTGTTCGATCTGGCCGATGAAGAGCAGGTGATCGCCGCCTTCGTAATGGCCGACGTTGCGGCACACGAAGCGCGCGCTCGCGCCGTCGAGGCAGGGCACGCCGCCGGTTTCCGAATCGACGTGAAGCACGCCGTCGAACTTGTCGGCGCGGGGCGTCGCGAAGCGGCGCGACAGGTCGATCTGGTCGTGCGCGAGGATGTTGATCGCGAAATGGGTGGCCGCGACGAAATCCGGGCGGCTCGGCGCGACCTTGCGCAGGCTCCACAGCACGAGCGGCGGATCGAGCGACAGCGACGAGAACGAATTGGCGGTGAGGCCCACCTTGCGTCCGTCGGCCGCGCACGTGGTGATCACGGTCACGCCGGTCGGGAATTGCCCGAACGCGGCGCGCAACTGCAGCGGGTCGAGCGCCGGGCGATCGGTAGCGGTCGTTTCCATGTCGGTCACTCCGTGCGTGCGCTGTGTTCGCGGATCATCGCTGCGCAGGCCGACGGCTCGAACCACCACGGCGAGAACCGGCGCGGATCGTCAAAGCCGTCGACGATCGCCGCGGCGAGCGACGGCAACTGGCCGGCCGCACCGAGCAGTTCGAGGATGTGCGGCGGTGGCGGCGTGAGCAGCGAGTTGGTCCAGCGCACGACGTGCTGCGCATACGCCCAGTAGCCTTCGAAGGTCTGATGCATCCAGTCTTCGCCGAACGGCGCGGCATCGCGTGCGACGATCGCATCGAAATACGCCTTCGCGCATTTCGCGGCGTTGTTCGATCCCTGGCCGGTGATCGGATCGTTGACGACCACCGCATCGGCCATCCCGAACACCGTGCGGCCCGACGGCAGCCGGAAGAACGGCTTGCGCACCGTCGGCGTGAAGCGTCCGGCGAGCGTGCCGTTCGGATCGGTGAGCTCGACGTCGCGGCAGCGCTCGAATTCCCACGGTACGTACTGCTGCAGGAACGACAGGCTGCGGTCCAGATGCTGCTCGGGCGTCTTCACGTCGGCCCAGCAGTCGAGCGGGCCGCCCGGAATGCCTTCGAACACCATGATTTCGCAGGGGCCCGTCGTGGTCAGCGCGGGGAACACGAAATACTCGCCGATGCCCGGCAGCAGGTTGAAGCGCACGCGCGAATACGGCTGGCTCGGCGTCATCCCTTTCACATAGGTGAGGGCCAGCGCGCGTTGCGGGCGGTCGAACGCGCTGCGTGCAGCGTCGCGGCCGAGCAGGTTGACGATCTCGCCCTTGCCGGCCGCGAGCAGCACGAGGTCGTGGCTGCGCGCCAGTTCTTCGAGTTCGGGCACGCCGACGTCGGCAATGCGCGCGTCCGCGCCCCGGCGCTTCACGCCGTCGAGCCAGTCGGCCATCTTCACGCGCTGGTCGACCGATTGCGCATAGCGCGTCAGCCGCGACGACCAGTCGATCACCTTGCGGCCGTTGCCGTCCGGATGCGGCACCGCGATGCCGATCCCTTCGACGGACGGGCACGCTTCCTCCCACGCGTTCAGGCCGAGATCGCGCTCGATCTGCAATGACGTGTGGAACATGCACTGGCTCGACATGACCTTGCCGGTGCGGATCTGCTCGGCGTCGCGGTTGGTCGCGAGCGTGACGTGGTAACCCTGGTCGAGCAGGGCGAAGGCGAGTTGCAGGCCGGACTGGCCGGCGCCGACGATGGCGATGCGTCTCATGAGTATGTCCTTGGTTGGCCGGATGCCGGCCGGGATGGAAATGATGGCGGGATGCGGCGGCGAGGAACGGTCACTCCGCGAGACGCGGAATGGCCGGCACCGCCTGTTCGGGGCCCATCGCGGCATAGCCGCCATCCACCGCGTAGTCGGCGCCGGTCACGAAGCTCGCCGCGTCGCTGCACAGGAACGTCACGACCTGCGCGACCTCGGACGGATCGCCGACCCGGCCGAGCAGGTGGAACGGCGCGGCGACGCGATCGGTCTTCGCACGGTCGCCGTGCGTCAGCTCGTCCATCACGCGCGACCACGTCCAGCCCGGCGACACCGAATTGACGCGAATGCGGTCGGGCGCGAGATCCATCGCCATGCTGCGCGTGAGCTGGCGGATCGCCGCCTTGGATGTCGGGTACAGCCAGCGGCCGGTTTGCGCGCACTGCGCCGAGATCGAGCTGAAGTTCACGATCGCGCCGCCGCCGCGCCGGACCATCTGCGGATGCACGGCCTTGGCGAGCATCGCCGCCGACACGACGTTGACGTCCATCGCGGCGAGCCAGTCGTTGCGGGTTGCCTGGATGCCGTTGTCGACGTAGCTGCACGCGAGGTTGACGAGCACGTCGATCGCGCCGAACCGCTCGACGATGGCCGCGACCGCATGCTCGATCGCGCGATCGTCGGTGATGTCGAGCGCGACGAACATCGCCCGTTCGCCGAGCGAGTCGGCCACGCGCGCGCCGTTCTCCGCATCGAGATCGAGGATCGCGACGCACGCACCGGCGCGGCTCAGGTCCTGCGCGACCGCGGCGCCGATCAGCGTGGCGCCGCCGGTGACGATCGCGACTTTGCCAGCAAGGGCAGTCATGGGGTGTCTCCGGAAATCGTTGGGTGAGGGAGTGGGCGCGTCAATGCGCGCCGGTCGATGGTTCGCTGTCCTGCCAGCGGCGCATCAGGCCGTTCGACGGCACGGTTTCGTCGAGCAGCTTGCGGGCCGTTTCGACGCCCGCGACCGGCAGGCCGGCCGGATCGAGCAGGCCGATCTGCACGAGCACGCTCGCCTGGTCCCAGTAGATGTGCTCGTGATAGAGCTTGTCGCCGCGAAACTTGACGATCGCGACGAGCGGAATCTCGACGCGCTTGCCGGTCGGCGCGACGCCCGGCAGCATCCAGTCGATCTCGGTGGTGTGCGTGAAGCAGAACAGCAGCTCGTCGACGATCTGGCTCGCGCCGACCGTGCGCGAGATCGGCGTGATCGTCGTGTCCGGCGGATTCGCGTGCACGAAATGATGCGTGTAGAAGCGCTTGAGCTCGTCGTAGCCGACGCCGCCCGTCAGCGTCGGAATATGGTTGACGTACGGTTCGGCGACCATCGTCGCCATCGTGGCATCGACGTTGCGCGTGTCGAATTCGTGTCGGAGATGCGCTTCCCACAGTGTGGACAGGTCGTAGTGCGGGCCGAGCGCGGGACGGAACGCGGCAATCGCGCGCTGATGGGCCATGCTCGCGGCGGCCTTGTCGAAATGATCGCCGCCGGCGCGCGCGAACGCGTGATCGACACCCGGATACACATATACTTCGACGCCGTCGCGCCCGGCCAGCGCATCGGCGATGCGCTGCTGCGCGTCCGGCGGGCAGAAGCGATCCTGTCCCGCGATCTGCAGCACGAGCCGGCCGTGCAGGTGCGACGCCTCGTCGAGCGCCTGCTCGATGCCCACGCCGTAGTAGCTGACGGCTGCGGCCACGTCCGGCAGCCGGCACGCGGCGAGATACGCGAGCTTGCCGCCGAGACAGTAGCCGAGCACGCCGGCTTCGCCCGTGCATTCGGGCAGCCGCTTGAGCACGTCCAGCGCGGCGCCGATGTCCTCGACACCCTTGTTCTCGTCGTATTCGCGGTAAAGGGCCATCGCGCGTTCCACGTCGGCGGCCGAGTAACCGAGTTCGATCCCCGGCGCCTGGCGCCAGAACAGGTCGGGCACGAGCACCGTATAGCCTTCCTCCGCGTAGTAGTCGGCCGCTTCCCGCATCGTCGCGTTCGCGCCGAAGATCTCGTGGCACAGCACGATGCCGGGCCCGGTGCCGCCGGCCGGCGTGCTCAGGTATGCGCGAAACGTGCCGCCGTCCGGCGACGGAATCTCGATGTGACGTCCTTGCATATGTCCCTCCATTCCAGTTCTTTGCTGCGACGGGCCCAGTATTGGCGGACGAAATGGGCACTTCTATCCGCTTTCTTCGGCCGGTATCCGCGAATTCCGGAAACCTGTTGCACCGGCCGCCGCGCGTGGGCAGGCGCGCGGCTGACTGCGGGTATGTGCGGATGCGGAAGCCCCGCACAGTTTTCTACGATGCGCGAACGGTCCGCTTCTTGCGTCATGTGGGCGGGACTCGCGTGCTTGGGCGTCCGGACTGTCCGGATACTCCGGACGCTATCCGGATCGTGCGGCGGATGCCCCCACATCGGGAATGCATGCACGGCGCGAGTGCAACGGAGCATGACGGGAGAACTTCGATGGCGCAATTTTCCGAAACGGGCTGGCTGCCGGATACGGCCTGTTTCAATCACGACAACCTGCTGCTGCAGTCGAACGACGTCGACGAGGTGCGCGCACGCGTCGCCGACGTCTTCAAGCCGCACCGGCTCACGCCGACCGGCGAATCGCGCGCGCTGCACAGCTGCATGCATCACGCACGCTGGGGCAACCTGTCGTTGAACCTGCTCGATTATGGCGGCGGCGTCAGCATCGAGCCCGGCCCGCTCGAGCACTTCTTCCTGTTGCAGATCCCGTTGCGCGGCGACGCGGAGATCGAGTGCGGATCCGCGCGTTTCGTGTCGTCGCCCGGCACCGCGTCGCTGATCTCGCCGACGCTGCCGTTGAAGATGCGCTGGGGCGACGCGTGTCCGCAAGTCATCCTGCGGATCGAGCGCGAAGTGATGGAGCGTCACGCGCAGCGGCATTTCGGCGACGACCGGCGCGCGCCGGTCGAATTCGAGCCGGCATTCAGCCTGTCGTCGTCGCAGGGCGCGTGTCTGATGCAGATGCTGCCGATCCTCGCCGGCGCGATCGCGACGGACGCGCATCCGCTGCGTCATCCGCTCGCGTTCGAGCAGCTCGAATCGACGCTGCTCAACCTGCTGCTGCACGGCCACCCGAACAGCGCGCGAAACGGCACGCGGCATCTGGCGGTAGCGATTGCGCCGTTTTACGTGCGGCGCGTCGAGGACTACATCCGCGCGCATCTCGACGAGCCGCTGACGATCGAACGGCTCGCCGAACTCGCCGGCGTCAGCCCGAGCACGCTGTTCGCCGGCTTTCGTCATCGCCACGGCACCACGCCGATGGGCTTCGTGCGGCAGTTGCGGTTGCAACATGTGCGCGAGGAACTGCTGGCCGATGCGTCGCCGGGCCTCGCGTCGGTGACGGACGTCGCGCTGAAATGGGGCTTCGCGCACCTCGGGCGGTTCGCGATCGAGTACAAGCGGGCGTTCGGCGAGTCGCCGTCCGCGACGCTCAGGATGCGGCGCGGGCGCGCCTAGCGGCTCATGCGGCAGCCCGCTCGCGGTTCCGCTACGGCAGCGGCGCGCCCCAGACCGCCGTCACGTCCCCGCCGAGCCGCCATTCGGTGAACGGGCGGCGCGGTGCGATGATCGCCGGCAGCCGCGCGTCGTGAAAGCGCGCGTAGTACGGCTCGACCCAGCTCAGTTCATCGCGGAACGTCCACGGAAACAGGTCCTGCCTGACCGGCGTGATGGCGGTGAAGCTGGCGGGATCGACGACCGCATGGATGACCAGGTTCGCCAGGCGGCCGATCGCGCCGTCGTTTTCCCGATAGAGATCGATATGGCGCCGCTGCACGAGTTCCGCCGCGAACACGAGCGGGAGCAGCGCGAACGTGTGATAGTGCAGCGCGCGATTGCCGCGTTTGACTTCGCGTGCCAGCGAACCGTCGGGGCCGATGTCGCGGATGCCTTCGCGTACCCGCAGCAGCCCCGAATCGACGAGGCTCGCGTTGCCGGTCACGGTGCCGATGGCGATCAGGTCGAGTCCGGCCCAGTACACGAGGTTGTTGTGCAGATGGTTGATCGCTTGCGCATCGCGGGTGGCGATCGCGATGCGTTCGAGCCACGGATCGATCGCGTCGAACCGCGCGCGGTTCGCGTCGCGTACGTCGCGCGGCATGCGCAGGATCACCATCGCGAAGTCGGTGCCGGCCCACGAACGCTCGTAGTCGCCCTGGTAACCGGTGATCCGGCCCATCAGCGTATCGGCCCGCGCCCAGCTTTCCAGCAGGCTCACGGCGCATGACCAGTCCCCCTTGTCCGCCGACGCATTGAGCCGTGAAATGAAATCGCGCATCGGCTTGACCGCGCGCGCATAGCCGGCGGCGTCGTCATAGTAGCCGGGCGGATCGATCGTCGTGACGGCGGCCGGGATGTCGCAGGCGCGCGCCGACGGCACGGCACAGCACAGCGCGCTCACCGCGAGCCACGCGGCGAGCAGGGGGCGAGTCGACAGGCGGCGCATACGGTCCTCGGTGGTGACGTGACGGTGACGCGGCAAACACGGAAGCCGAACCGGGGGCGGACACCCTCGCGATGCAGGACGCGCGGCCGCCAAGGCACGACGAACCCCGGTGACGCGCGCGGGCCGTGCAGCCCGCGGCGGTTTCCCGTGGCGCACGCAGTCTAGCGTCCCCATCTTTCATCCGCCTTGCCCGGCGCCGGCCGACGACGCACTTTCTTTTTCGAGACTGCGCCACTTTCCCCCGGTATCATCGCTGCGCTCGCGACCGACGCCATGGGCCGGTGCATGCCGACTCGCGCGCAATCAGCATCGCCAGGAAGACAACGCAGGGCGGACGCCGACGGCGCGTCGCGCCGCGATCGGGCCGAATCGGCCACCAGCACGACGGAGCAAGGAACGATGGTAACGGGGACGGGCGCGGCGCGACGCGCGAGGGCGATCGCGGCCGGGAGCGTGTGGGTCGTGGCGGCGGGCGGCGCACACGCACAGGCATCGGGTGCGGCAGTCACGCCGCCGGCCGGCGCGGCGGCGGCCGTGCTGCCGACGATCGACGTGACCGGGACGGCCGACGGCGCGTCGAGCGGGCTCGTCGGGCTGCGCACCACGGCCGGCACGAAGACCGACACGCCGGTGGCCGAGATCCCGCAAACGATCAATCTCGTGACCGCGCAGCAGATCGAGATGACCGGCGCGACCGACCTGAACCAGGCGCTGCGCTACGTGCCGGGATTTGCCACGTTCGGCGCCGACAGCCGCACCGACTGGTATGCGGCGCTGCGCGGCTTCACGCCGACGCTGTACGTCGACGGTGTGGCCGCGCCGAATACGGCCGTGATCGCGAACTGGCGCGTCGACCCGTACACGATCGACTCGATCGCCGTGCTGCGCGGGCCGACGTCGGTGCTGTACGGCGCGGGTGAACCCGGCGCGATCGTCGACGCACACACGAAGCTCGCCGACGGCGAGCGCGTCCGCGAAGCCGGCGTGCAGATCGGCAACGACGCGCGCAAGCAGTTCATGCTCGATGTCGGCGATACGCTCGACCCCGACGGCCGCTATGTGTACCGCTTCGTCGGCGTCGCGCGCGACGGCAACGCGGTCACCGGCCCGAACGGCGACCGGCGCATCGCGCTGGCGCCGTCGTTCCGATGGCGGCCGACCGCCGATACGTCACTGACGCTCTCGGCGACGTTCCTGCAGGACGGCAGCGATATTTCGTCGAACTTCCTGCCCGCGTCGGGCACCGTGTTGCCGAACCCGAACGGCCCGCTGTCGCAGGACATCTACATGGGTGCGCCCGGGTTCAACGACTACCGGAAGAAGCAGTGGTCGCTCGGCTACGCGCTGGAGCATCGCGTGAATGCGATCTGGTCGCTGCACCAGGACGTGCGCTGGTCGCACCTGTCGCTCGACGACGCGACGGTGTTCGGTATCGGCTTCGTGCCCCGCAGCAGCACCAACATGATGCGTTATGCGGGGCTGTTCCAGCTCAACTACAGCCGGTTCGACATCGACAACCACGCACAGGCGCGCTTCGGCACGGGGCCGCTCGAACATACGCTGCTGCTCGGCGCGCAATATGACCGGCAGACGACGACCAACAGCGTGTGGCTCGCGCTGGCGCCGTCGCTCAACCTGTATCAACCCGTCTACCGGCCCGTCACGGACGCGATTTTCTCCGGCCCGACGTCGCTCGGCCACGTCGACCAGTACACGGCGATGAACACGTTCGGCGTGTATGCGCAGGACCAGATCCGCTGGCGGCGCTGGACGCTGACGCTCGGCGGCCGCGAGGATTTCGTCAATGCGCGGTTCGACGACCGGACGGCCGGCACGCAGGCGCGGCAGGACGTCAGTGCGTTCTCCGGGCGCGTCGGGCTCACCTATCAGGGCGACGCCGGGCTGTCGCCGTACGTGAGCTATTCGACGTCGTTCGATCCCGTCATCGGCGTGAGGATGGTCGGCGGCGGCTTGCCGAAGCCGACACGCGGCAAGCAGACGGAAGCCGGGCTGCGCTGGCAGCCGCCCGGCAGGAACCTGCTGCTGAGTGCGGCCGTCTACCAGATCGATCAGACCAACGTCGCGACGCCGGCACCGGTGAGTCTCGACCCGACCGGCACGACGTCCGTGCAGACCGGCAAGGTGCGCTCGCGCGGGATCGAGCTGAGCGCGCTCGGCAAGGTCACCCGCGAGTTGTCGGTCGTCGCGTCGTATGTGTATCAGGACGTCAAGAACGTGCAGGCGAACGACGCGTCGCTGAACCACTGGCCGGTGGCGGTGCCGCTGCCGCGGCAGATGGCGTCGATGTGGGCCGACTGGACCTGGCGCACGGGCGCGCTGGCGGGCCTCGGGATCGGCGGCGGCGTGCGCTACCAGAGCGCGTCGGCCGGCGCGCCCGACAACTCGCTGACCGTGCCGAGCGTGACGCTGGTTGACCTGGCGCTGCACTACGAGATGCCGCGCTGGCGGTTCGCGCTGAACGTCGCGAACCTGTTCGACCGGCGTTATGTCAGCGGCTGCACGTCGTATACCGTCTGCGTGTTCGGCAACGAGCGGACCGTGCTGGCCACCGCGAAATACACCTGGTAGTCGCGAACGCGCGGAACGGTCCTACGCGTCGCGTTGCGGTTCCCGGCGCACCGCGCGTTCGCCGGCGTGACGCTGGCGCCGCCACTCGGTCGGCGTGAGGCCGAAACGTTCGCGGAATGCGGTCGCGAAATTCGCCGGCGTGGAAAAGCCGATCTCCTTCGCGATGCTGGCAATGCTGAGCGACGTCGAATCCAGCAGGTCCTGCGCGATCCGCAGCCGTTCGTGCCGCAGATACTCGAATACCGTCTGGCCGAGGTTGTCGCGAAACGCGCGTGACAGCCGCTTTTCGTGCGTGCCGACCGCGCGGGCCAGCTGCTCCACCGTCGGCGGATCGTTCAGCGTCCGTGCCAGGTGGCGGATGGCCGCGCGCACGATGATGTCGTCGTCCTTGCCGGCCACGAACGGGCTGTCCATGTCGACGGGCTGCTCGCGCTTCTCCCGCGCGAGCTGCACGCGAATCCGCGCAAGCACTTCGGCGGGCTCGAACGGCTTGACCACATAGTCGACGCAGCCGATGTCGAACCCCTCGAGGCGCTCGTGCAACGCGCCGGCCACGGTCAGGAAAATCACTGGAATCGCGCACGTCAGCGGATCGGCGGCAAGCAGCCGGCACGCGGTGAAGCCGTCCATGCGCGGCATGCGGACATCCATCAGGATCAGGTCGGGCAGGAGCGCCTGCGCGCGCTGGCACGCCTGCAGCCCGTCGGATGCAATGCTGATCCGGCACCCGGTGCCGCGCAGGATGTCGATCAGCAAGCGAAGCTGGTCGGGTTGATCGTCGACGATCAGGATATGGGCGTCGCCCAATGCGGAGATCGATGGATGCATCGTGCACCTGTTCTGGAATGGCTGCTGGCTGCGTTCCTGCGGGTGGCCGGCCCGGTTCGGATCAATCGTCGGAAGCTGCGCTATGGCGACGTACAAGCGCATCGACATTCGAATGTCGCCCCGCTACACGAAGGACAACCGGTCGGCGTCATGCCTTGCATGGCTGGTTTTGATCACTGACCCGGTAAAGGCGCGGAGCGTTGCCGGCGTCGCGCGCTGAGAAATGCGCGCCCGCCGGTATCGATGCGAGCCGAATTGTAGGGGCATATTTCAATTCTTGCCAGATGCATTGACTCTATCTGCTTCATTCCGCTTTTCGGATGCTTCATCGTGCATCGTGAATGGCGCTTACAGTATGGCGCACCGATGCCTGTCCATTTCCGCCATTTTCATTTGGCGCTGCTACGTGCAATCGCGTAGTTCAACGGCTTTTTTAAAAAATATTCCAAGGAATCTTTTTTTAATCCGCCTCAGCAAAGATTTTATCCGCCCGGCAAAACATCTCGATTAATTTCGATGGCTCGAAATCGTTTGTGAGATGTGCGTTTTCAACGCAACTATTTGAATATATTGAATTTTACAATCTATAAAGAATGCCACCTTCAATAATTTTAATTCGTGTCTCATAATTCGTCCGAACTTTGAGTGCAGGGTTGCACCGAGCAACGCAAGGCACGGCGGGTTGTGGCGGACGTTGTGCGATTCGGGTCCGAGGCATCAGTTGATGTGACTCCGAGCGCATGTCCGTTGCGCGCAAGCGAAAATCCGGTTGCCGTGGATGAAATAAAAGAAGCGGGGTGGGTCGCGGTCAACGCGACATCAAATCAGGGGTGTCCATAACGGCGGGTTGAATCTCCGGATTCAGTCGCTGGGCGAATTCGCCCATATAAAACGATATGCATTCCTAATGCATTGCCTGGATTAACGGAACGGGCCGTCGCACGAACGACGGGCCCGCGCTTTCGAACGTCCCGTCGCCACGGGCGGACGATGCGCGCCGCCTCCGGCACGCTCGAGCCGCGCACGGCATCGGGTTCCGCACTGAAGTCGTAATCGCAATCGCAGTCGCAGCTGAAGTCTTCAACAAAACTAAGTAGTCCGTATTCAAACCAAACGCTACAAAACGGAGCAGAAGACCATGAAGAGGAAGCAGATTTCGGCGCTTGCCGCCGCCATGTTCACGGGTGCAGGTGTGCTGATCGCGGGTGCCGCGCATGCGGACAATTTCGTCGATCGCGGCAACCCGGACAACGCGCTGAGCGGTCAGTGCATCGACGGCACGAACCCGTTGTGTGTCGCGACCAAGAGCGGGAGTTACGTGGCAGTGAGCACGGCAAACGTCAAGATGGGCACGAATGCCAAGGCCGGCACCAGCGGGATCGCGATCGGCGACCAGTCGAATGCAAGCAGCAATGGCGGCACCAGCAGCGGCGGCGCGATCGCGGTCGGCGTCGGTGCGCAGGCGCTGGCGAACTCGGCCACGGCCATCGGCACGGTAGCCGTCGCGCAGGGCAACACGGCGCTCGCCATCGGTCGCCAGTCGGCCGCGGTCGGCGATTTCTCGATGGCGCTCGGCAACGTCGCCGATGCGCACGGCACGAGCTCGATCGCGCTGGGCCACTCGGCGCTCGCCAGCGGCGATCGTTCGGTTGCGATCGGCGGCGCCAACCCGACGTCGAGCGACGGCGTGTCGGCCGGCGCGTCGTACGACGCGGCCACCCAGACGCGCGCCGGCGGCACGCAATCCGTCGCGATCGGCGCAGGCGCGCAGACGAACGACAACAACCAGGTGGCGATCGGTTCGGGCAGCGTCGGTGCGAACAATGGGGGCACGCCGGTGTTCGGCGGCACGGCCGCGCCGGTTGGCGGCGCGGTGTCGTTCGGCGCGATCGGCAACGAGCGCCAGCTCAAGAACGTCGCGGCAGGCGCGGCCGATACGGACGCCGTCAACGTCCAGCAATTGAAGAACGTGAACGGCACGCTCAGCACGAGCATCGCCACGGTCGACGCGCGCGTGACGTCGGTCGGCAATTCGCTGTCGACCACGATCTCGAACGTCGACCAGCGCGTGACCAACGTGGGCAACAGCCTCAGCACCAGCATCGTGACCGCCACGAAGAACGTCGTGAAATACACCGACGATTCGCATGCGGCGATCGCACTCGACGGTGCCAACGGCACGACGATCAACGGCGTCGCGGCCGGTGTCGCCGACACCGATGCCGTCAACGTCGGCCAGCTGAAGGGCAGCGTCGCGCCGCTGCAGACGTCCATTTCGACGGCAGCGTCGAACATCGCGAACCTGCAGACCAGCGTCACCGGCATCAACACGTCGCTGAGCACGGCGACGACGAATATCGGCAATCTGCAGGCCGCCGATGCCCGCAACGTGAAGTACGACGGCCAGAGCGGCTTCGACTCGGTGACGTTCGCCGGCACGAACGGCACGACGCTGCACAACGTCGCGGCCGGTGTCGCGAACACCGATGCGGTGAACGTCGGGCAACTGAACGGCGGCCTGTCGTCGCTCAGCACG
Source organism: Burkholderia sp. AU15512 (assembly GCF_002223325.1). Taxonomy (NCBI): domain Bacteria; kingdom Pseudomonadati; phylum Pseudomonadota; class Betaproteobacteria; order Burkholderiales; family Burkholderiaceae; genus Burkholderia; species Burkholderia sp. AU15512. The sequence continues at coordinate 695,268 of NZ_NKEX01000008.1, read as the reverse complement.
AGCGTGACGAACAACCTCAGCACGACGCTCGGCAACCTGAGCACGTCGATCACGAACCAGATCGGCAACGCGACGAAGAACGCCGTGCAGTACGACGATGATGCACATAGCGGCGTGACGCTCGGCGGCAAGGGCGCGCAGTCGCCGGTGGGCCTGCACAACGTGGCGGACGGCATTGCCGCGAGCGACGCCGTGAACGTCGGCCAGCTCGGCAAGGCCACCGACACGCTGAATCAGTCGATCACGAATGTCGGCAACAGCGTCACGACGCTCGGCAACCAGGTGACGACGAATACGGGCAACATCGCCGCGCTTCAGCAGGACGCGCTGCTATGGAACACGAACCTCGGCGCATACGATGCGAGCCACGGCGGCAACGGCACGCAACGCATCGGCAACGTCGCGGCCGGCAAGAACGGCACGGATGCCGTCAACGTCGACCAGTTGAACGCGGCGATTCAGGACGGCACGAGCCAGCTCGATGCGCTCGCGGTGAAGTATGACGACGCGAGCAAGAAGCAGGTTTCGCTCGGTGCAGGCAACGGAGGGAGCCCGGTGCGACTGACCCATATCGCGGAAGGCAACGTCGCGGCAGGCAGCACGGACGCGGTGAACGGCGCGCAACTGCGCCGCGCGACCGACGGCACCGTAGCCGCGCTGGGCGGCGGTGCAACGGCGAATCCGGACGGCTCGATCAGCGCGCCGGCCTATAAAGTCGGCGGCGGCTCGTTCAACAACGTCGGCGACGCGCTCACGAACCTCGACGGCCGCGTCGGCAGCAACACGACGACGCTCGAGAATCACGAAACGCGCATCGGCAACGCCGAAACGAACATCGCCGGCAACACGGCCGCGATCGCCGGGCTGCAACAGGACGCGCTTCAGTTCGACCCGAAGGCCGGCGCCTACAACGCGGCGCGCGGCGGCGCACCGACGAAGCTGACGAACGTGGCCGACGGCGACATCGCCGCGGGCAGCACGGACGCGGTGAACGGCGGCCAGTTGTCGGGCGTGAAGTCGTCGCTCGAACAGCAGATCACGCAGGTGTCCAACCAGGCGGGCGAGGCCGTGAAGAACGTCGTCAAGTACGACGTCGACCCGAACGGCAACCGGCTGAATTCGGTCTCGCTGATCGGCGGCGACACGAATGCGGCCGTCGTGCTGAAAAACGTCGCCGCGGGCACCGACGATACGGACGCGGTGAACGTGAAGCAGCTGAAGGGCGTGCAGTCGAGTCTCAACCAGCTCGGCGCGCTTGCGGTGCAGTACGACGACAGCTCGAAGAACTCGATCACGCTCGGCGGCGCCGGCGGCACGCGCATCACCAACGTGCAGGCAGGCACGCTCAGCGCAACCAGCACGGACGCGGTGAACGGTTCGCAGCTCTACGCGACCAACCAGCAGGTCGCGAAGAACACGACCGATATCACGAACCTGCAGGGGAACGTGACCAACATCGCGAACGGCAAGGCCGGCCTCGTGCAGCAGCAGGATCCGAATGGCGCGATCACGGTCGGGAAGGACACCGGCGGCGCGAGCGTGAACTTCTCCGGCACGTCGGGCGACCGCGTGCTGACCGGCGTCGCGGCGGGGGTGAACAACAACGACGCGGTCAACATGGGCCAGTTCAACAATGCGCTGAAGAACGTGGCGGCCAATGACCAGATCCGCGCGGCGGCGACCGATGCGAACACCACGTGGATCGCGCGAGCCGATGCGGGTGCGATCGGGTCGACGGCGACGGCAACCGGCAAGAACGCGGTGGCGGTCGGCCAGGGCTCCGTCGCCGATCGCGACAATTCGTTCTCGGTCGGCGCGAAGGGCAGCGAGCGCCAGGTCACGAACGTCGCGGCCGGCACCGCGCCGACCGACGCGGTGAACGTGCAGCAGCTGAACGACAACCTGTCGGCCGCGTCGAATCAGGCGAAGGGCTACACCGACCAGCGCATCGGCCAGGTGTACAACTCGTTCAACGACCTGAAGAAGGACATGTACGGCGGCGTGGCATCGGCAATGGCCGTGGCCGGCCTGCCGCAACCGACGGGCGCGGGCCGCTCGATGGTCTCGGCGGCGACGTCGAACTATCACGGCCAGCAGGGTTTCGCCGCCGGGTACTCGTACGTGACGGAAAGCAACCGCTGGGTCGTCAAGGCGTCGGTGACGGGCAATGCGCGTTCGGACTTCGGCGCAGTGGTGGGCGCGGGTTACCAGTTCTGACGCTATCCGTGCAGCATCGATTGACCGGTGGTGCCGGGCACCGGTCGTGATGTCCGGCACTGGCGGGAAATCCGTGGCCCGGGGTGGCTCTTTCACCCTCGGGCCATCGACGCTTGATGCGTCACGCAGCGCGACTCGGATGCGCCGAGCGCGTCCGGTAGTCCTTGCCGCTTGCCTTGCGCCCGGGGCTCACGCGGCAAACACAGCGAAACGAGGGTGTTCAGGTCGATCCCGGCCAAATGCGAATAGCGCGATCCACGGCGATCGCAACGGCGCCCCGGCCCACGGTTTCATGCGGGTTCGCGGGCGGTCCGGACGTGCGACGAATGCGAGTTGTCGAACGTGAGCGCCGGCTCGTATTCTGAATGCGTTGGGCGGAACGGCATGGGGCCTCCGCCGATCCACGCATGACAGGGACTCGCAATGACTGCCATTACGCAAACCATGAAGCTCAACCACCTGAGCTTCCCGTCGGCCGACACGCTGGCGACGGCCCGCTTCTTCGAGCGGCACCTCGGTTTCACGATCGCGGGAAGCTGGGAACAATCCTGGATCCTCAAGCGTCCGGGCTTCGACGTGGTGATCGATCACGCCAGCGACGACAGGCCGGCATGGCCGACGAATTTCCACGTCGGGTTCGAACTGCCGAGCCTCGATGAGGTTCGCACGTTGTTCGAGCACTTCAGGGAGGAGGGCGTCGAGATGGTGACGGACGTCTTCAACAACGGGCGCGGGTCGCGTTTCTTCTGCCGAGCACCGGGCGGCGTGATGTTCGAACTGAACACGCGCGCGGATGCCGCGCCGGAATACCAACGCACGTTCGACGACTGACGCAGGTCAGCGTCGCCCCGCGCTCGGCCGCCGGCGCGGGCCAGCCTGTCGATGACCGCGCGGGTACGCGAAGACTGGGCGAGTTTCGTCCAGTGCCGATCGTTGCAGCGCGCGACACCGCCGATCCGTACCACGCGCCATCCTCCATCCTTCATCCGCCACCCGACGCGCCGTTTGCCGCTCGGCAGGACTTCAAGAGCAAGAAACGGAGTGCCTGCCTGCATCTGGCCGCTTACATTGCCGTGATCAACCTCACTCACGGGATGTGAAAACCATGACCTTGCTCGAAGGGAAAGTCGCCATCGTCACCGGTGCCTCCAGCGGCATCGGCCGAGCGATCGCGTTGATGGTCGCGGCGCACGGCGCGTCGGTCGTACTGGGCGCGCGAAGCGAAGCTCCGCTGAATCAGGTGGCCGACGCGATCCGTCGTCAGGGCGGCCAGGCGCGCGCCTGCGCGGGCGACGTCGGTCACGCCGATACGCATCGAAGGCTCGTGGCAACGGCGCTGCGCGAGTTCGGCGGTCTCGACATCGCGATCAACAACGCCGGAACGGTCGGGCCGCTCAAACCGCTCGCCGACCTGTCGCTCGACGATTGGCAGCAGACGCTGTCTACCAACCTGACGGCGGCCTTCCTGGGCGCCAGCAACCAGATTCCCGTGATGCTCGAACGCGGGGGCGGTTCGATCGTCTTCACGTCCAGCTTCGTCGGAACGAGTGTCGGGCTTCCCGGCATGGCCGCGTATGGCGCGTCCAAGGCCGGCTTGATGGGATTGGTGAAGGGCATCGCCGCGGACTACGCGGCACGCGGGATTCGGGCCAATGCACTGATGCCGGGCGGGGTGGATACCGCGATGGCGGGAGACCGTGACCAGAAGGAATGGGCGGCCGGGCTCCACGCGATGAAGCGCATCGCGCACCCCGACGAGATCGCGTCCGCGGCGCTGTTCCTGGCCAGCCCGATGGCCAGTTTCGTGACCGGCTCGGCCCTGTTCGCCGACGGCGGCAATGCGGCCGTGAAGTGACGTCCCGATGGCGCGCGCTCAACCGCCGGCGCGGGCCAGCCTGTCGATGACCGCGCGGGTGTGCGACGGCCGGGTGATTTCCGTCCAGTGCAGATGCGCGAAGGTCGGGTCGTCCCGCAGGGCGGCGAACTTGATGCGATTCCTGGCGAACGTGGTGTACGACCACAGCAGCACCGACTCCCGGGAGAACGCCATCCGCAGCGATTCGCGGTTGCCGTGCGAAAGCTCGGTGCGCATGAGCCCGCGGCTCAACGTGCGCCAGAGCACCCGGGAGAATACCGTTCGGCGTCCGAAGTTGAGCCAGACCACGTGCGTGGCTCTCGACCAGAGCACGTCGCGCACGGCGCTGTAGTTGCCGTCGGCGACCCAGCGGTTGCCGGCGGTCGCGGCCAGCACGGCGTTCTCGAACTGCGCCGGCGGCACGGCTGACCAGTCGGGGCCCCAGTAGAGTCGATCCAGCTCGATGTAAGGGCAGCCGGCTGCTGCCGCCAGCGCGCTGGAGAAAGTGGATTTCCCCGCTCCGCTGGTTCCAACGACGACGACGCGCATGGGTTTGACCGCGGTTGAATTTTGAAGCCGCGTATTGTGCCTCATGCCCCGAAACGGCGCTGCATCCTCGATCGGTTCGACGCCGCCGGCACACCGTTCCCCAATGGTTGCCCGTGCAACGGTCACGGTTTCCGAACAGCATGGCGACCGCCGTCAGCGATGCGCACGAACGCGCCGCTGAAGCGGAGGATTCGTAGAAAGCATTATCTCGTGCGTCGCTCGGCAGCCTTTAACTACGAATTCAAAGGCATCGCCGTCAAAATCGAGAATCGAAGGGCTGTCAAGCGTTTCATTGGCTCGCCGGCAATGGCAACAATCCAAATAAATATTTAATAAAGCAAGTAGTGTCCGGCGCTTTACCCCGGCTTTACCTCATCCGTCCTGCCCGACCCGCGCCACGTACGGCCTTTCCCACACAGCACCGGCCTCTCCGACACATTCCCCCGATGCAACCTTGTCGATCCCGCTATCGCAGCCGACGAGACCATTTCAAATTTCTCACCAAACAATGACTCGATTAACGCCAATGACAGTAAAAAATAAACTGTCAGAAAATATCTTGTAATTATAAAAATGACCTTCTAGCATCCCTCTGCGGTTCGTGACATGTCTTACATCAAAGTCTGTACTTGATGCATTCCTCGAACATCACCCACTTATAACCCGGGGGATTACATGAAGAAACTGTCTCGTCTGCTGTCCATCTCCGCGATTACCGTCGCGAGTCTCAGTGCTTTTGCCCAGGCCGGCGACCCGTCGGCTACGGTCGACAAGGCACTGCAACTGATCCAGCAGAACCCGTCCGCCTTCAGTCTCGCAGCCGGCGGCGCAGCACGCACGTTGAAGTTCGCAGGGCCGCAGGCGAGCGCGCCGGCGGATGGCGATCAGTTCCAGGTGCGCGACGTGATCGTCGACCCCGACGGCACCGAGCACGTGCGTTTCGACCGCTTCTACGCGGGCCTGCCCGTGATCGGTGGCGACGTGGTCGTCCATTCGAGCAAGGGGCAGTTGAAGCAGGCGAGCGTGACCCAGCTCGCGCCGATCGATCTCGCCGGCACGATCGGCAAGGTGGGTGACCGCGCGGTCGTACGCAACGCCCCCGACATCGGCGCTGCGCGGGTCAAGCGCATCGCAGCCGCGCGTTTCAACTCGGACGTGCGCCGCGTCGATGACGCGGAACTCGTCGTGTTCGCACGCGACGTCACGCCGACGCTGGCCTATGCGGTACGCGTCTACGGCAAGGCGACCGACGTGCATGGCGACGCGGTGCTGTACTACGTCGATGCGCGCACCGGCACCGTGCTCGACGCGCAGGACCTGATCAAGACGGCCGCCGCGACCGGCACCGGCCGCTCGCTGTACTACGGCAACCTGACGCTCACCACCGACCAGACGGGCACGAACGCGTACCGGATGCTCGATCCGAGCCGCGGCTCCGGCTCGGTCTACGACGGCCGCGGGCTGACCTCGGACGACGTCGAGCGGGCGACCGACCTGCCGATCTTCACGAGCAGCACGAACGTGTGGGGCAACAATACGACCACCGACCGGCAGACGGTCGCCGCCGACATCGACTATGGTCTCGCGCTGACTTGGGACTACTACAAGACGACGCACAACCGCAACGGCATCTTCAATGACGGCCGCGGCGTGAAGAGCTACGCGCACGTGGTGTTCAACACGGGCAGCGGCACGACCGGCGCGAATGCGGCATGGCTGGATTCGCACGTGATGGTGTATGGAGACGGCCAGCCCGGCACCAGCCTGCCGAAACCGGTCGTGTCGGTGGACGTCGCCGGACACGAGATGAGTCACGGCGTGACCGAGGCCACGGCCAACCTGAACTACTCGGGCGACGCGGGCGGCCTGAACGAGTCGACGTCCGACATCTTCGGCACGCTCGTGAAGTACTACGCCAACAACCCGAACGATCCCGGCAACTACGTGATCGGTGCGCGCGTGGTGAGCGGCGGCCTGCGCAAGATGTACAAGCAGGATCTCGACGGCCGGTCGTTCAGCTGTTACCCGTCCGGCGGATTCTCGTGGTCGAATCCGCGCCACGATCCGCATTTCACGTCGGGCGTCGGCAACCGCCTGTTCTACCTGCTCGCGGAAGGCCCGACGGTGCCGTCGACCGATACCGGCCTGACGAAGGCGCAGCTGGTCTGCAACGGCGACACGACCTTCAGCGGCGTGGGTCGCGAGAAGGCCGGGAAGATCTGGTACCGGACGCTGACCGTGTACCTGAACGCCAACTCCAGCTACCCGAACGCGCGTCGTGCGTCGATCCAGGCGGCGAACGACCTGTATGGCACGAACTCGGCCGAAAGCGCCGCGGTCGCTCGCGCGTGGAGTGCGGTCGGGGTGAATTGATCGTGCCCGTGTGAGTGCGTTGAACGCCCGGCGCGCGCGTGGTGGACCCTTTGCTTCGAAGAAGGGCGAACCGGTCGAAGCCGCGCGATGCCCGGGCGAATAGAGGCCAGCCGTTGATCGACCGCCTGCGATTGCAGGCGGTCGATTTCCAGCATCCGGTTTTCATTCCGCGCGCCGCCTGTCGCGCGGATCTCGTCGCGGCGCGTCACCCGTCGCGCCGTTCGTCGGAACGCACGCGTTCCGTCCAGTCGATCACCGGTTCGCTGGCGTGCCATTTGAGCGCGATATTCTCGGGCGACGTCGCAGCCCGAACCTCCGCTACCCATCCCATCCCGTCTCGTTCCGGCACTTTTTTCCAAAAAATATCTGTCGTGCAATCGTTTGCGCCCGGCCGCGCGGCGTTCAGTTTATTCATCACGTGCCGATATCTGGTGGGCGCGCCTGATCGACGCGGCACGGCTCCCGCCGCGTCGATCGGGCATGGCATCGGCCCATGCGACGGATAGGGGAAGAAAGGTTTTGGTGACAGTTTTCGGGTGCATCGTTCATCGGCACAACCACTGGCTGGTGTTGCTTGCCGCACTGCTGTGCGGCGGCGGCTCGTGGGTCACCGCGCGCCTGTTCCAGCGCACGGTGAACACCTCCGGCACGCAGCGGCTCGGCTGGCAGGTGCTGACGGCCATTTCGGCCGGCGTGGCGATCTGGTGCACGCATTTCATCGCGATGCTCGGCTTCGACGCCGGCGCGCCCGTGCACTTCAACCTGCCGCTCACGCTCGTGTCGCTGCTCATCGCGGTCGTGGGCAGCACGATCGGCTTCGCGCTGACGACCTGTCGCATCGTCAAGGTCGCGCCCGCGCTCGGCGGCGCGATCGTCGGCGTGGCGATCGTGCTGATGCACTACACCGGCATGCTCGCGTGGCGGGTCGAGGGGATCGTGTCGTGGGACGTCGGCTACCTGATCGCGTCGGTGGTCCTGGCGATGACGCTCGCCGCACTCGCGCTGCACCTCGCGATGCGACCGTCGCCGCACGCCGTCAACCAGATGGCCGGCGTGCTGTCGCTCGCGATTCTCGCGTTGCATTTCACCGGAATGTCCGCGCTGCGCATCACGCCGCTGATGCTCGATGGCAACTGGACCGGCATGAGCGAGCTGCGTCCGCTGGCGCTGGCGGTCGCAGGCACGTCGCTCGTGATCGTCTGCACGGGGCTCGTGAGCTACGTGATCGACAGCAACGTGCGGGCCGAATCGCTCGAACACCTGCGCCGGCTGGCGCTGAGCGACATGCTGACCGGGCTGCCCAACCGGGCCAGCTTCAACGAGCGGCTCGACCTCGAGATCGCGCTTGCGCAGGAACAACGCACGAAGCTCGCGCTGATCGGCATCGACCTGAACCGCTTCAAGGAAATCAACGACCTGCGCGGCCACCACGCCGGCGACGAGGTGCTGCGCATCCTCGCGCGCCGCATGGCGAACCTGCTGCGCGAAGGCGAATTCGTTGCCCGCATCGGCGGCGACGAATTCGCGGCGCTCTGCCGGATGGACGACGACACGCGCCTGATGGATCTGCTCGAACGGCTCGAGCCGGCACTCTACAAGCCGGTCAGGCTGGACGACTACGAGGTCGTGCCGGGCGCGAGCTTCGGCGTCGCCATCTACCCGGACGACGCCGCCACCAAGGCCATCCTCATCAACAACGCGGACCTCGCGATGTACCGCGCGAAGGGCAGCATCGCGCAATCGATCTGCTTCTACGAGCCGGCGATGGACCTGATCGTCCGCGCGCGCCGCAGCCTCGCCGCCGACCTGCGCCGCGCGGTGGCCGACAACCAGCTGAGCATCCACTACCAGGTGCAGACGTCGCTCGCGACCGGCGAGATCCGCGGCTACGAGGCGCTGCTGCGCTGGCAGCACGCGACGCTCGGCACGATTCCGCCCGCCGAATTCATTCCGCTCGCCGAGGAAAACGGCGTGATCCTGGACATCGGCGCCTGGGTGCTGCGCGAGGCCTGCGCGCGGGCGGCCACGTGGGAGCCGCCCTATGCGGTCGCGGTGAACGTATCGGCCGTGCAGTTCATGCACGCGGACCTGACGGCGCTCGTGGCGGACGTGCTCGAAGCCACCCGCCTGCCGGCGTCGCGCCTGCAGCTGGAGCTGACCGAATCGACGATCTTCGCCGGCCGCGAGCGTGCGCTGGACACGCTGCGGCAGATCAAGGCGCTGGGCGTGAGCATCGCGCTCGACGATTTCGGCACCGGCTATTCGTCGCTCGACACGCTGCGCTCGTTCCCGTTCGACCGCATCAAGCTCGACCAGTCGTTCGTCGCGGACGCGGAAGCGAAACCGCAGGATCGCGCGATCATCCGCGCCGTGCTCGCGCTCGGCAAGAGCCTGGGCATTCCGATCCTGGCCGAAGGCATCGAGACGCACGACCAGCTGGCGCTGCTGGCCGACGAAGGCTGCGACGAAGCGCAGGGCTTCCTGCTCGGCAGGCCCGCCCCCCTCAACGAGATCGTCGGCAGCGGGCAGATTGCGCTGACCGGCGGCGACCGCGTCCGCACGGCGGTTCCTGCGTCCGAATCGGCCGTCGCGGCCGATCTCGACCCGGACCCGCGCGGGTAACCCTCGACGCCGGACACGGCCGCCCGCTCCCGGGTTGCCGCCGGCAGGCTCACATGAAAATCCTCTACGCACGGATGGCAAGACTGGCAAGCCTCGCGGCGCCGGACCGGAACCCGGACCTGCTCGCGGCGCAATACCGGGTATTCGCCGGCCAGATCCCGGTGTCGTACCTGATCCTCATCTCGAGCACCTGGAGCCTCGCGGTCACGCACCTCGGCAGCACGCCGTGGTGGCTGTCGGTCGCGATGCCGGCCGCGATGACGCTCGCGGCGCTCGCGCGGCTGCTGCACTGGCACCGCACCCGGCTGCTGGCGCCGACGCCCGACACCGTGATGCGCGCGCTCACGGTCACGAACTGGCTGGTGATCCCGGTCGCGGTGACGTTCACCACCTGGGCGCTGCTGCTGTTCCCGTACGGCGATGCGTGGCAAAAGGCCCAGGTGGCGTTCTACATGGCGATCACGATGATCGGGTGCGTCTTCAGCCTGATGTACCTGCGGACGGCCGCGCTGAGCGTGGCCTTGATCGTCAACGTCGCGTTCATCGTGTTCTTCATCTCGACCGGCCAGCCGACGCTCGTCGCCACGGCGGTCAACATGGCCTTCGTGTCGGCGTCGCTGATCGCCGTCATCTCCGTCAACTACCGGAGCGTCCTGCGCACCGTCGACGCGCAGGACGAATCGCGTCTGCGCGAGCAGGCGCAGACGCGGCTGATGCGGATGATCGACGACATGCCGGTGGCCGTGATGACGGCCGACCCGGAGACGTTCCGCATCAACTACCTGAACGCGACGTCGCGCAACCTGCTGCGCTCGATCGAGCACCTGCTGCCGATCCGCGCGGACGACGCGCTCGGCGCGTCGATCGACTTCTTCCACCCGCATCCGCAGCACCAGCGCCGCCTGCTCGCCGATCCGGCGAACCTGCCGCATCGCGCCCGCATTCCGCTCGGGCCGGAAGTGCTCGACATCCAGGTCTCGGCCGTGCGCGACGCCCAGGGGCGCTACATCGGCCCGATGCTGTCGTGGTCGATCGTCACGCAGCAGGCCGAGGCGGAGGCGCGCATCCACCAGCTCGCGCATCACGATTCGCTTACCGGCCTGCCGAACCGCGCGACCTTCCTGGCCGAATTCGACGCGAGCCTGCGCCGCTCGGACAAGCTGCTCGCGCTGCTCTTCATCGACCTCGACGGTTTCAAGCTGATCAACGACGCGTGCGGGCATTCGGCGGGCGACGCGGTGCTGCGCCAGGTCGCGGAGCGCCTGCGCGGGCAGTGCCCCGAGCCCGGGATGATGCTGGGGCGCATCGGCGGCGACGAATTCGCGGTGCTGTTGCGCGACACCGACGCGGATCGCGCGATGGGCGCGGCCGCGCGGCTCGTCGACACGCTCGTCGCCCCCTATGCGCCGTCGCCCGACCGGCCGTTCCGCATTGGTGCATCGATCGGCTGCGTGCTGGCGCCGCATCACGGCAACGACGCCGGCGCGCTGCTGTCCCGCGCGGACATGGCGCTCTATGCGGCCAAGAAAGCCGGGAAGGGCACCTACCGGATGTTCTCGCCGGACATGGAGACGAGCGCGCAGGAGCGGGTCGCGCTCGAATCGAAGTTGCGCGTCGCGCTGGACGAGAACCAGGGGCTGTACGTGTTCTACCAGCCGATCGTCGATGTCCTCACCCGCCAGGTCACGGCGCGCGAGGCGCTGCTGCGCTGGCATCATCCGCGCGCCGGCTGGATTTCGCCGGGCTGCTTCATTCCGGTGGCCGAGCGCGGCGGCCTGATCGACCGGCTCGGCCGCTTCGTGCTCGAGCAGGCCTGCCGGGAGGCGGCGCGCTGGCCCGACGGTGCGCGCGTTGCCGTCAACGTGTCGGCGGGGCAACTCGGTCACGGCACGATCGCGCCGACCTTCGCGGCGGCGCTGGCCGGCGCGGGCCTCGCGCCCGACCGGCTGGAAATCGAGGTGACGGAAACCGCGCTGCTGCACGACGAGGGCAAGGCCATCGCGGACCTGCGCGCACTGCGCTCGATGGGCGTGCGCGTCGCCCTCGACGACTTCGGCACCGGCTTCTCGTCGCTCGCGCATCTGCGCGCGTTCCCGTTCGACAAGATCAAGATCGACGGCAGCTTCGTGCGCGATGCGGTCACGCGCCCGGACTGTGCGGCCGTCGTGCGCACGGTGGCCGATCTCGGCAAGCGCCTCGGCGTGACGACCGTCGCGGAAGGCGTCGAGACGGAGGAGCAGCTGGCGTGCATCACCGATGCCGGCTGCCGCGAGGTGCAGGGCTTCCTGATCGGCAAGCCCGCGCCGGGCGAGCAGGATGCGCCGGCCGTCCGCTGGATCGAGCGGGCCGCGCTGGCGGCCCAGACCACGGCCAGGCAGGCGTGAGCGGCGGCGGGACGGCCAAGGCCATCGCTTTGGCGAGCTGAAACAATTTGTTACATAGAGCCGATTTCTCCCCCCTTGAAGTCGGCGACGAGCACCTCTATTTCGCTTTCCGCCAGACAGTGGCACGGCTGCCCGGCAGCGACGCTTGCGTCGCCATGCCTGGCAGGCGGATTCCTTTTTCGAACCTTTAATCGCTCAGGAGATGAGAATGCAGATTCGTCCCCTCTACGACCGGGTTATCGTCAAGCGAATCGAGACGCAGCGGACGACGGCCTCGGGCATCGTGATTCCCGATTCGGCCGCGGAAAAGCCCGAGCAGGGTGAAGTCGTCGCGGTCGGCAGTGGCCGGCTGCTGCAGGATGGAACGCTTCGCGCGCTCCAGTTGAAGGCCGGTGACCAGGTTCTCTTCGGCAAATACGCGGGCCAGACCGTCAAGGTCGATGGCGAGGAACTCCTCGTCATGCGCGAGGAAGACGTCATGGGCGTCCTCGAGGCCGATACCGGCGCGTCCCGCCAGGCCGCCTGAGATCCCGGGCAGATCGCGCCCCCCACCGGGTGTTCGCGACACATCGAATCAACGACTTCTATCCAGAGCAACAAGATGAGTGCAAAAGACGTCAAATTCCACGACAGCGCCCGCGCCCGTATCGTCGACGGCGTGAACGTGCTGGCCAATGCCGTGAAGGTCACGCTCGGGCCGAAAGGTCGCAACGTGGTGATCGAGCGCAGCTTCGGCGCGCCCACCATCACGAAGGACGGCGTGTCGGTCGCGAAGGAAATCGAGCTGAAGGACCGCTTCGAAAACATGGGCGCGCAGATCGTCAAGCAGGTCGCATCGAAGACCGCCGACGTGGCCGGCGACGGCACCACCACGGCCACCGTGCTCGCGCAGGCGATCGTGCAGGAAGGCATGAAGCACGTTGCCGCCGGCATGAATCCGATGGACCTCAAGCGCGGCATCGACAAGGCCGTGGCCGCCGTGCTGGATGAACTGCGCAAACTGTCCAGGCCGATTTCCACGAACCGGGAAATCGCGCAGGTGGGTGCGATCTCGGCCAACGCCGACGAGGCGATCGGCAAGATCATCGCGGACGCCATGGAGAAAGTCGGCAAGGAAGGGGTCATCACGGTCGAGGATGGCAAGTCCCTCGAGAACGAGCTGGATGTCGTCGAAGGGATGCAGTTCGATCGCGGCTACGTCAGCCCGTACTTCATCAACGATCCGGAAAAGCAGGCGGCGTATCTGGACGACGCGCTGATCCTGTTGCACGACAAGAAGATCTCGAACGTCCGGGATCTGCTGCCGATCCTCGAGGCGGCCTCCAAGGCCGGCAAGCCGCTGCTGATCGTGGCCGAAGACGTCGATGGCGAAGCGCTGGCCACGCTCGTGGTCAACGCGATGCGAGGCATCCTCAAGGTCGTGGCCGTCAAGGCGCCCGGCTTCGGTGACCGGCGCAAGGCCATGCTCGAAGACATCGCGATCCTCACCGGCGCCACCGTCATCTCGGAAGAAACCGGCAAGCAACTGCAGAAGGCCACGCTCGAGGATCTCGGCGGCGCGAAGCGCGTCGAGGTGCGCAAGGACGACACGATCATCATCGACGGCGCGGGCGACGCGCAGCACATCGAGGCGCGCGTGAAGTCCATCCGTGCGCAGATCGAGGAAACCACGAGCGACTACGATCGCGAGAAGCTTCAGGAACGCGTGGCGAAGCTGGCCGGCGGGGTGGCCGTCATCAAGGTCGGGGCAGCCACCGAAGTCGAAATGAAGGAGAAAAAGGACCGCGTCGACGATGCGCTGCATGCCACCCGCGCGGCGGTCGAGGAGGGCATCGTGCCGGGTGGCGGCGTGGCGCTCCTGCGCGCGCGTTCCACGGCGACGAGCCTGAAAGGCGCCAACGTCGATCAGGACGCGGGCATTCAAATCGTGCTGCGCGCGCTCGAAGCGCCGCTGCGCGTGATCGCCGCGAATGCCGGGGATGAACCGTCGGTCGTCGTGGCGAAAGTGCTGGAAGGCAAGGGCAACTTTGGCTACAACGCGGCCACCGGTGAATATGGCGATCTTGTCGAGGCAGGTGTGGTCGATCCGACCAAGGTCACGCGCACGGCATTGCAGAACGCCGCATCGATTGCCGGGCTCATCCTGACGACGGACGCGACGGTGGCCGAAGCGCCGAAGGATCCGAAACCGGCGCAGTCGGTCGCACCCGAGTTCGAGCACTGACCTCCGGCAGCGGGTCGTGTACGCACCGGCCAACAGTCGCGGCCGGTGCGAGTCGTTTGGCGCCGCAGGCTGCCTCACTTCATGCGGCGCCCTTTTTTGCCGATGATCGACATGAAACTCGAACTTTGCATTGACTCGAAACCGCTCGACATCGAGCTGGACGACGTCGTGGCAGGACTACTGGCCGTTCGGCTCGACTTGCCGGCAAACGCCGATCACCGGGACGCCATCACCCGTTATCTCAACGAGAAGGGGGCGCCCTGGAGCCTCGACGCGGACCACATGCGCCGACGGATTCTGCGCCGACTGATCCTCGATATCGCCGATCCGGCACTCGTGATTCGCTATCTGATGGAGGAAGACTGAATCGGCCCCGCCGGTTCCAGTCGGCACGCGGCGCATGACGCGCGCTGGCATCCATCAGTTCTCCTTCTGATCCCGATTTGGCCGAGTGGATGCCAGGCAATCGCCGCTCGCTCGCCGGTTCGCCACAAAGAATCTCCGCCGGGGTGCTCGGTCTGGACTACGTCAGCCGATATCGATCGTGCGACTGGTGGGCCTGGCCGGCTCCGATTTCGGTACGGTCAACGTGAGGACACCGTTGTCGAACTTTGCCAAGGTGTGCTCAGGGTCGGCATCGTCCGGCATCGGGATCGTGCGCACGAAGCTTCCATGGGCGCGCTCCAGCCGGTAGCAACCGTTTTCTTCACTGCGCACGTCTTGCCTTTTCTCTCCGCGCAGCACGATCGCCCCATCCTCGACGATCACCTTCAGATCCTCGCGCTCCATTCCGGGCAGTTCGGCGGTCACACGCAGCACCGGGCCTTCATCGACGACGTCGATGCGCGGCTGGAAGCGCGACGAGCTGAAGTCGCCAAACCACCGTTCGAGCGCGCCGTGGCCGGCGAACGGGTCATGAAGGAATTCCTCCATGGCGCGCCATGGCTCTCGTGAAAACAGTCGCGAAATGTCGGGCCACGACGCACGCCCCGGCTCGCCTGTCGGCGGACTGTCCGGGCCTTCCGCATCGGACTTGCGGGTAGCCCCGCGAAGGAACTTGAACGGGTTCCACTTTTTCGGATCGGCATTCATGGCGTCCTCCGGTTGATCTCCAGTCTGTTTTGAGCGTGGCCTGGCCGTCCGGTGCGGACACGCGCGCCGTGATTCGTGTCACGGGGATCTGCGAATCCGGAGCGCGTGTCCTCACCCATACGCCCGCGTCAACTCAGGCAGCGAAGCGTCGCTGATCGTGCTCTGCGTCGACGCAGGGGCGCACGCTGCGCCTTGGCTCGTCACGTGTCAGCGGGTCTTGATTTCGATGCGTCGTGGACGCGCTTCGTCGCGGCGCGGGATGGTCAGCTTCAGCACCCCGTCCTGAAGGCTCGCCTCGATCCGGGACGCGTCGAGATCCGACGACAGCGTAAACGTGCGGGCGAAATGCGGCTCCCGAACCTCGGCATGCTGGAGCCGCAGATTGGCCGGCGTCGGTACCACGGCCTCGGCCTCGATCAGGAGGCTGCTGTCGTGAACCTTCACGTCCAGCTTGTCCTTCGTCACGCCGGGCAAATCGGCCCACAGCGTGACGCCTTGACTGTCCTCGTAGACGTCGACGGCCGGCACGAGTGTCATCCGGCGCACGGCCTGTTCGGTATCGCGACGCGCAACGCCGGACGCGTCGCGTTCCGCCAGTTGAGTAGTGTCTTTCATGATCGGCTCCTTCTCTTACTGGATAGCGATGGCGCGCGGCCGGGACGATTCGCGCTTGCCAATGCTGATCGATAGACATCCGTTTTCGTAGTGCGCCCGGACCTTGTCGGGATCGGCGGCCTCGGGCAACTCGATGACCCGCCGGAACGTTCCGGCAAAGCGCTCTTGCGCATAGGTGCGCCGCTCACCCCCGGTGTCGCGTTGTGCCGGTTTGCGTTCGCCGCCGATAGTCAGCAGTCCCTTGTCGATCGACACATCGAGCGCGGCGGCGTCGACGCCGGGCGCGAACGCGACGATCTCGATCGAATCGTCTGTCGCGCCGATATTGATCTGAGGGAACGTGCCGAAACGGCTCGCGCGAATGCTGGACGGGAAACCGCCGAAGCGTTGCGCCATCTGTTGCTGCAGGCGGTCGAACTCGCTGAAGAGGTCGGTTCCGAAATAGAGATCGCTCATGATCTTATCCTCCTGGCTTGTCGCAGCATGGAGGCGAACGGGCCTACGCGCTCCAGTTCGCCTGCCGGACTGCGTGGCAAACAAATCGAAACACGCAGCGCGCGGAATGAAGCGACCCGCGCGTCTGCCTGAGCGAAACTTAAGATAGGAAGTCTGCGGAGAATTTCAAGGGGGAAACCGCCATTTTTTGCCCTTGAAATTGTCGCGCTGGACCCTATCATCGCGGCGAATCGGTACTGCATTGCGGAGGACGCCATGGAATTCGACACGGACTGGATCACGCTCGGCAGACACCGTATTCGGCTGCGTTCGACGAGGGGGTTTCCGACCGAGTCGATGCGCACCGTGGCGGAGGTCGTCCGGCTTGCGATCGACAACAACATGAGCGCGCGGGCGCGGCTCGTCGAGGTCGTCTGCCGGCAGGAAAAGACTTACGACGTCGTCGTGGGCACCACGATGGCGGAGGACAAGTTTTGTGCGCCGCAACTCGAAGCGGCCGTGGCGGTGGTGCTGGGCCTGTTGCCCGACCAGATCAACATCACGGTCACGCCCGTCACGCAAAAGGAGGTCGATCTGCACTTCGGCGTGTATGAGCGGATGCTGTCGGAGAAGCTGGGTACGACGTCGCCGATACAATGATCGGCCGGGGCGGCATGGGGCGGTGCACCCACAGCACGTATCGGATGGCGAGCGCATGGGACGGGTACGTGAATTGCTGAGGCCGTATCGGGAGGCCGCCATCATGAACGACCCTGAACCGCTCGAATTCGATAAAACCGCGCATAAGCCCACCGGCCCGAACTGGGTACGTCGGCTTGGTCCCGGCTTGATTACCGGCGCGGCCGACGACGATCCGTCGGGCATTGGTACGTATTCGCAAGCCGGCGCGCAGTTCGGATTCGAATTGCTATGGACCCTCCTCCTGACCTACCCGCTCATGACGGCCATCCAACTGGTGAGCGCGCGGATCGGGCGCGTGACCGGCAAGGGGCTGGCGTCGAACATGCGGGCTCACTACCCGATGTGGCTGCTCTACAGCGCGGTCGTGCTGCTGATGATCGCCAACGTCATCAACATCGCCGCCGACCTGTCGGCGATGGGCGCCGCGGCCGGCTTGCTGTTCCCCGGGCCGCACCAGCTCTACGTGGTTGGGCTGGGTGGCCTGTCGGTCGTGCTTCAGGTGTTCGTTCCCTATGAACGGTACGCACGCCTTCTCAAGTGGACGGCGCTGATCCTGCTCGCTTATGTGGCGGTGGCGTTGATCGTCCCGATCCGGTGGACCGAGGTGGGCCGTGCGATCGTATGGCCGCATATCGTGCTGGAATCGGACTATCTCACGACGGTTGTCGCTGTCCTCGGCACGACCATCAGCCCGTACCTGTTCTTCTGGCAGGCCTCGCAGGAAGTCGAGGAACTGCAATCCGCGCCGCGCGAGGGACCGCTTCGCCGCGTTCCCCACCAGGCCCCGGCGCAACTGCGCCGAATCAGTTTCGATACCTGGCTGGGGATGGGCGTATCGAATGTCATTGCCTTCTTCATCGTGCTCACCGCGGCGGCGACGCTGCATGCGCACCACATCGAGGTCAAGACGTCGGCTGACGCCGCGCGGGCCCTTGCGCCGATCGCGGGTCGCTTCGCTTATATGCTGTTCGCGCTCGGGATCGTCGGCACCGGCCTGCTGGCGCTGCCGGTGCTCGCCGGATCGACCGCATACGCGGCGGCCGGCACATTCCGCTGGCGCAACAGCCTCGCCCTGAAGTTGACGCTCGCGCGAGAATTCTATGCGGTCATCGCATTGGCAACCGTGGGTGGCGTTGCGATCACGTTCATGCATTTCGATCCGATCCGGGCGTTGTATTGGAGCGCGGTGATCAACGGGGTAACGGCGGCTCCCATCATGGTCATCATGATGCTGATGGCTCGGAGCAAGCGGGTCATGGGCGAGTTCGCCATTGCGGGACCGCTTGCGTGGGGAGGGTGGCTTGCAACACTTGCAATGGCAATTGCAGCCGTGGGGATTTTTGTGCCGGGATGAAGTCCGGCAGGCGGCCCCGGAGTCGCCAAAAAGATCGATTGGCTCGGCGTCCTATTCCCGCATGGCGGCCCCCGATGCGTGGCGGGTGCCGGTTGGTTTCGGTATTCGACATAGCCGATTCATTCGGCACCGGTCTTCACCTGGAGCGTCAAATGGACGAAGGGGCGCAGAGCGGTGACGCGTGACCTTGGCGACCGCCGAGCAAACTGAACTCGACGCGCTGCTGCTTGTCCATTACGAGTGGCTTGCGTCCATCGCTACCTTGAGGCGATGGAGCGGGCGGCGCGGGCGCCGGCCGCTGCGGTGCAGGCGGCAAGCCATGCGATGGCGGCGGATTCGCCTCGCGCGCCGCGTCATCGCAGCGACATCTTTCTCGCGTAAATCTATGGCATTTCGCCAGTCGGCGAAGTACCGTTTTTCTCAAGGAATACCGACCATGGCGGCAAAACGCCTTCGCATCAACATGATTACTCGTCGCCAGTCGACGTTCGATGGCCGGCATCTCGACACCGAGGCGGCACGCCGCTTCGACGCGCACACGCAGGACGCGACGCCTGCTCATCTGAAAGGCACGCAGGGCGCCGAGGCCGAATGGCTGCCGCGCGTGAAGGTCAGCGAACGATAATCCGGTGACGCCGGACGAGCCGCCGCGCGATAGCGGCGATCGCGCCGTCCGGCGGCTTTTTCAATGTCAGACCGGCTCATGGCCGGCACGGCAAGGTTGGCGAGAAACAAGCCCGCCGGCCAGCCGGACTGCGGCCACGACGCGACGAAACCGCGATACGCATGGGTGCCGCCCATCCCATCGACATCGGGGCCGAGCCGCCCCATTCGCCGCCCACGCCAACGCCCTGGATGAAACGCAATACCGTGGGGATAACGGCGCCCCGGATGCCGATCGCAGCGGCAAGTCGGAAAACAGCGGCCAGCGGCCAGCGGCCATGCGATCGAGGTGATCGGCGGTGGACCGACCAGGCCTGCTCGCCCTTTATGCGTCTTTCAACCAGGGCATTTCCACGGGTGATACGACCAGTTGCCGGAATTCGCGTTTCAGATCGAAGATGAACCCGACCAGGATCATGGAGTCGGCGTAAGGGATCGGAAAGACATGCGGATTTTCCGGCGTGCGCAGCGGGCGCTCGGGGCTGTCGACCGTCGCCGCGGCGTTCTCGCGAACGCTTTCCAGTTCGTCAGCCATGGCCGGGCCACTGATTTGCAGCACACGGCTACGCAGGTCACTGAAGGGCTCGATGCGCGCAGCGTCTTCGTGGTATTCGGGCACTTCGTAAACGAACCAAGACATTTTCGTCTCCTGTGAGAAGGGGCGCTATTCTAACGCCGCGCGAGGATGCACCGAGCGTCGCGCGGCGGAACTCCTGGACTGGTTTGTGTCGACAGCCCGAGGCGAATGCCCCACGCGAGATCTTGATCCTTTTCTCGTTGTACCTGCGTGACATCGAGCCTCCCGTTCACGAGCCCGGGTTATCCCTCTTGCCTGACCACGGTAGACATGTACTGTTCGCGGACTGCCAGCCCTCCGTATGGCAGGTGGGATGCGGTGACCGTCGCTACGTAATCCGAATAGGCGTAGCTCACCCGTGCAACCGCCACGGGTTTGCCTATCAGCGATTCCAGCGTCGTATCTCCCGACACGGATGTGGGTGCGCCGAGCACATCGTGCAGATTCCGCACGGCGATCTGCCAGCTCCGTCGCGTTTCATCTACGGACATGTCACGACGGTACACATTGATGGCCATCAACGTGCGATCCGGCGCGAAACTGAACCATATTTCGCTCACGGGCGGGCCATTCGAGCCGAGCGATTCGGCAGGCACGCCTCGACAGCGCAGGTAGCGCAAGCCTCGGGACAATGCGACGCACTGCGCGTTGTATCGCGACATTCTTTCCAGCACTTCCGCTTCAGTACTGCGATCGAGTTGCAGGCCGAACGCAGGACGGTGGGCGGCCGCCGATACACCTTTCTCCTGCAAAATCGCATTGTTGCGAATCGACAGCACCGTTCGGGAATCGACGGAATCCACTGGACACTTCACGCCCAGCTCGGTGAGGAGCCGTCGCCCTTGTGTCGTGTGCAACCCGCCGATCCCGGCAACACTCACGGAGAGTGCCGCAGCGACCCACGCGATCACGTGGATCCTTCGCACCGCCGTCAGCCCGTACATGATGTTGCAACCGTCGGGGGAAGATACACCGGGCCGCCGGGTGTGGCGCTGATGATGGTATTACGCAGGTTGAAGAGGGTGGGTACCGCACTGAACTGGAATTTCGTGCCGACCGGGATGCCGGCCGAGTTTTTCTCGGTGAGCGTGTACGTTCCATTGGTCGTCGACGTCAGTGCGGCAAAGTCCGCGGCCGGGAGCTTGCTTTGCAGCGTCGCGACGAGATCCACCATGAACTGATCGAACACGCAGCCTGGAACGCCAACGTCGTTATGGGCCGTCGTCATGTCTTGGCACATCTCCGGTTGGGCGTCGATGTCTCCGGCCACCTTGACGGGGCCTGGGTAGGTGTACGGACCGCCGAGGAGCGATTCAAACTGCAGCGTGAGACAGGCTTCAAGCCGCGCAGGGGTGTCATGGGCGGCACTGCTGTGGCTGGCATTACCGGTTACCGCTGCGAAATAGGGCGCTTCGACCGGGTCCGCCAACAGGCCTGCGACGGCTGCATTGACCACGCCGGCCACCACGCCGGGGGCCGCCGAATCACCGCCCAGCGCGGTCCAGATGGCCAGATTCTCCGGATGTTGCGCGGCCACGGGAGCAATGTCATCTCCGCCTCCGCAAGCGCTGAGCGCGAACGGCGCCGCTGCGGCAACGACGATACCGATGAAAAGCTTCATGAGTTGTCTCCTCTGGATGCCATCGCGACGCCATTTCCCGAGGTGGGACACCGAGCACCTTGGCTGGATGACATACGCAGATACGGCGGAGGAGCGAGAGCGGATGCAGGGGCGGGTTTGCAGTGATGGAGAAGGTAATACGAGAATTTTCCCCATCCGAATTCACTAAAGCACTTGTTCGACGACTCGCTTTTGGCATCGTCACTGCGAACCATGCGCGTGCTTCGCATGATCGGAGATTAAGCCGGCTTGCCAGGCTCCCGGCGCTATCCGGCGCGGGCGTCGTTCATGTCGTCTGCGCCGATTGGCGCAGGAGGATGGTTCGTTACGCCATCCCAATGGCTTGCAATCGCAAGCGCGGCCGGCAAGATGAACGCCCAGCCGGTTGCGACAACGACGAGCGCTGCAGCCGGATCCTTGAAATGAACGGCTCCCAGTGCCGCACCGGCGCGAAAGGACGCCGGGCCTGCGATTGCGCCGACGAGCGCCGAGATGAGCGGTCGCGCTCGAAGCCAGTGCAGCACGGTATTGAGTTGAATCGCGAACAGCGCCCACAGCCCAGCGAGCCAGTACGGCGCTGTCCCTTCGAGAAAAACGCCGTTCGGGTACACGAGCAGGCCGGAATGGGCAACGGCGCTGTCCCATAACCATCCGGACACCGTGACCGTGATCACGATCCGCGCCTCGGATGCGGGTCGGCGCGCGAAGAGAAGATGGCCGACTGTCGCGATCAGCGCATACGTGACGCCCCACGCGGCGTGATGCGCTGCGGCCGTCATCACGCAGACCAGCCATCCTGTTTGGGTCGTCGCGAGATAGACGTACATGCGAGCGGCATCAGACTTCCGCGTGCTGGACGTCAGTTGATTGGGACTGCTTCTCATGATCGCTCGCGCGGGATCGGCAACGGCATGGTCGCCATGCCGCCCGGTCGACGTTGCATCTTGGGGAAAGCGGCAGGTAGAACGTTCATGGCAGACGGCTCTCACTATCGTCGACGCGCGGATCCACCACCGCACGATTGCTACGCAGGGAGCGATTGTCGGCATTCCGCGTTGATTCACTTATCCATTCCACATACGGCTCTCCACTGCGGACGGATGCACTTGCGCAGGGAAGATCGGGATGTCGTTAAGGGGGGCGGCTGCCGTGCAATGAATGCATCCGCTTGCGCGCAAGCTCCGTAAACGACATACAAGGCGGCGGATGCGGCCGGAATCGTCGGGGATGGGGATCTTCATGAACATGAAAGCCGGACTTGCCGTCCTGTCGGTGCTGCTCGCGGCCGGTCTACTCGCCGCGTGCAGCCCGGTGCGGCTCCTGAATGCGCTGACGCCGAGCTACACGTTCAGCCTGTTCGCCGGTATCCCGTACGGATCCGGCGAACGCCATGTGCTCGACGTCTACTTGCCCACGCGCGTCTTGCATCACTGGCCGGCCGATGCGAGTGCGGGCGCCCCGATGGTCGTGTTCTTTTACGGCGGAAGCTGGCAGTCGGGCGAGCGCAACGACTATCTGTTCGTGGGCGAGGCGCTCGCGTCGAGGGGCTTTGTTGCCGTCTTACCCGACTACAGGACGTATCCGGCCACCACCTTTCCCGGTTTCGTCGACGATGCGGCGCAGGCGGTGGCGTGGGCACGCGAGCACGCAGTTGCGTTCGGCGGCGATCCGCGTCGCCTGTTTCTGATGGGGCACTCCGCGGGTGCGCAGATTGCCGCGTTGCTTGCGACCGACGGCCGCTATCTGGCGGCCCAGGCGATGCGCAAGAGCGATATCGCCGGCGTGATCGGCCTGGCCGGCGCTTACGATTTCCTGCCGCTGCGTGACGCGACGCTTGAAAGGATCTTCCCGGAGGAAGCGCGCGCCGCGAGCCAGCCCATTCGATTCATCCAGGGTACGGAGCCGCCGATGTGGCTGGCCGTCGCGGAGAACGACACGGTGGTCGAGCCCGGCAACACGACCCGCTTCGCGCGCACGCTGCAAGACAGGGGCGATACCGTCGTGGTCATGCGTTACAGGAACGTGAGCCATGCGTCGATCGTCGGTGTGCTGGGCGCGCCGTTGCGAGGGGTGGCGCCCGTGCTCGACGATCTCTCCGCGTTCGTGGATCGCATCGCGAATGCGTCGAATGCCGGCACCACGAGCACGCCGCCGGCAGCGCCTGCCGCAGTGGCTCGCTCCTCGGTTTCGGCTCGGTGATGGAGGCAAGCCCCGCATTGCACGCGAAAGCGCATCGCCGCCTGTCGTCGTGGGCAGGCCGGAACGGCCGGCGGCGCGTGCCGTGCTAAAGCGCCTTCAGCTCCGGCGTCGTTCCGCCCAATCCCTCTTCGCGAAGAATGACGGCCAGCGCCGTCTCGAGCAATTCGGCGGCCCGATTCGCGGCGTCTCCAAGGTGGCGATGCAGCAGCGCATCGGCCGGCGATCGCGACACGCATTCGTCGCTGTATCGCTCGAACGCGCCGAGCTGCATGATCAATTCGGACAGATGCCGCGGACACTCGCACTTGACGGTGGTGGACAGGCCGCTGAGCGACGCGAGCGTCGCATCGTCGAAGCGTCGCCGCGTGCGCAGCCAGAGCCCGCGATCCGCGTCATTCGCTTGGCGCGACTTGACGACGGCTTGCGCCAGTTTCGACATGATGGCGATCGGGTTGGTCTGGCCTTCCGTCGACCGGAACAGCTCGAACCCCGACAGACGTGCCAGCTCGACCGCCTCTGCCGTGCCGAACGCGTACACGACGGCCACGGCATGCGCGTTGAGCTGTTGCGCCACGGCAGCGAGCTGCGAAACGACATCCTCATGGAGCGACGTGGTCGTCGCGATGAGGGCGTCGACCGGCGTCCCCGCATGCGCGCTCGCGCCGTCGAGCGAGTCGATTCGCGCGGCGATCCGGATTCCCATTCGCTCGATCGCGGATTCCGGAATCGACAGCGCGCCGACGACCGCGAGGCTCACGCTTGCCTCGTGAAACGCCGCGTCACGCGTATTCGTCAACGACAGCGCTTCGAGTTCCTCGTGGCTCAGGCTGGCAATCGAGCCGATCGCGTGGCCCTGATTGACGAGCGTCTTCAGCAATCGAATCCGCTGGACGTCGTCGTCCGAGTACATCCGTTGTCCGGACGGCGTTTTGGGCGGCGCAATCACGCCATAGCGCCTTTCCCAGATTCGCAGCGTGGCTGCCGGCATGCGCGCGAGGCGCGCGGCCTCGCCGCTGCGATAGCGATGGGGCGTATCGCGATCCTTGCGAGGGGGCATCGTGGCTCTCCTGAAGTCGACCTGCTGTTGTCTCGGGATTGTACGCAGTTTGCGCGAAATACGAAGCAGGAAAGTGATTCAATAGGCGGGTTTTCGTCCGGAAAGGTGGTTCGTGAAGCGCGAGCCGGCTAGCCTGCCTCGGAGCGGCACCGCTCGGTGTCGCGAGGTGGTCAGGACGCGCGGAGGTGTTTCGAGTGTCCTCGAGCCGCGAAGCGATTCGCGCGCTCATGGCTCGAGATACACCTTGAGTCGCATCAGGCTGCGGCGAATCCAGCTCTTCATCGTGCCGAGCGGCACCTGCATGCGTTCAGCCAGCTCCGCGTACGACGCGCCGCCATGAAACGCTTCCCGCAGCACATACGCCTGCCGCTCGCCCAGATGCGCGAGCCCGCGCTCCAGACGCAGGCGCTCCTGGCTCGCCTGCGCGCCGAGATCGGGCGTCGGGTTTTCGTCGGGGATCGACAGTGCCAGTTCGTCGTCGAGCGGAAGCTCGCGGTGCTGCCGGATCCGGTCGATGGTCCGATTGCGTGCGAGCGTCATCAGCCATGTCATCGCCGTGCCGCGTCCGGCGTCGAATGAACCGGCGCGACGCCACGCCGTCGTGAACACGTCCTGAAGCAGGTCCTCCGCTTCGTGGCGGTCGCGGATCATCCGGACGATCGCGCCGTACAGCCGCGCCGCCGTCAATCGATACAGCTGCGCGAACGCGTGCTCGTCGCCGGCGGCGACGCGCGACAGCAATTGGTTGAGCTCCGCCTGCGCGTCGGATGCTTCGTCGGGCTGAACGACCGCATCGGCGGTGAATTCGGCTCTGCCGCCCGGGCGCGACCTCCCGCGGGACGCGCCCCGGCGTGGCTGCCTGCCTGAATGCGGCTTCGTCGATCGACCCTGGCCGGAAGACGGGCGGAGCGAGTCGTGCGAGCAGTTCATCGGGAACTCCGTATGGCTTTGCGCTTCCTGCTGTTGCGCGCCCGCCGTGACGAGCGGGCGCGGCTCATGGCCGGGCACGGTGCCGGCGCATTCGTCGCGAATGCCTGTCGCGCGCTTTACGCATGCTTTCCGGACAACAAGGCGAGAAACTCTCGGCGAAGCGATGCGTCCGCGAGAAATTTCCCGCGCATCACGCTGTTGGTCATTTTTGCCTGGTCGTCCTTGGTGCCGCGCCAATGCATGCAGAAGTGCTCGGCCTCGAGTACGACGGCAAGCCCGTCGGGCGAGATGCGCGATTCGAGGAGGTCGGCGATCTGCTTGACTGCTTCTTCCTGGATCTGCGGGCGCGTCATGACCCAGTTCACCAGCCTGCCGTACTTCGACAGGCCGATCAGATTCGACGCGGCGCTCGGCAGCACGCCGATCCAGATGCGGCCCATGATCGGGCAAAGATGATGCGAGCAGGCACTGCGCACGCGCAGCGGCCCGACGATCAGCAGCTCGTCCAGCCGCTCGACGTTCGGGAATTCGGTGACGGACGGCGCCGCGTCGTAGCGGCCCGCGAACACTTCACGGATGAACATCTTCGCGACGCGCCGCGCGGTTTCCCGCGTGTTGTGGTCGTTGTCGACATCGATCACGAGCGAGCGCAGCACCGCTTCCATTCCCTGCGCCACTTCGTTCTGCAGAGCATCCAGCTCGCCGTCGCGCAGGTGCGCGGCGATGTTGTCGTTTGCATGGAAGCGCGCGCCCGCGTTCTCGAGCCGACGACGGATGATGTGCGACAGGGGAATGCCCTCGTCGATCGCAGTCAAGGTGTGCTCGGGAGCGTCGATCAGATTGCCCATTTCGGTTCGTTTCTCGAGGTTAGGGGGATGCGATGGATCGCGACTGAGGCGATGCGATGATTTGCCTGTATTCGTTGCGTAAAAATCGGGCGGACGCCGCCGCTATTTCGACGACGCGCCGACCGGGTGGCGCTCACCGGCGCGCGCGCGGGCGTGCATGGCGGCTCGGCAATGTCACCGGAGATCCGGCCCTGATCCCGCACGACGGACCCACTGGCGTTGCCGGGGCCCAGCCGCCAACGTCCCGCCGGAACCGCACCATGGGGTCATTCGCCGTCGGCTTGGCTGCGAGCATGACGGCGGCGGATTGTTGCAACGTGGCCAGGACGAATGTGTGGTCGATGCGGCCGCCGACCGAGTGAAACAGGTGGAACCCAGCAAGGCGGATCAACGCGAGGGCCTGCACGCTGCCGTACTCATAGATGATCGCGGCCGCGCGGACACGGCGCGCCTGCGCCAGCGACACGAATTGAATCGCCAGATTCATCTGCAACGACGAAACCTCGGCGATCAGCGCGTCGACGGCCTGGCCGGGCTGTCGTAGCGCCCGCGACACCGATTCGACGCGCTCGCTGACGTGCAGGCCGACTCGCTCGATCGTTTCGTCGGCGGCAGTCAGGCCGCCGGTGACGAGCAGCGTCGGACATGCACGAGCCGTGGCGGCGTTCGATCGCCGTTCGGGCAGTGCGCCGTTCGGGCTGGCGCCTGCGCACCGGTCGGTCACCTGTGGCGAGCGGCGCCGGCAGCGTTGGCCGCGCTGTTGCGCGGCGACCCGCAAGCGCGATGCAATCGGCCGGTCGGGTGCCGCACCGGCGTGGTGTGACGGGCTGCGTGCCGGGGCGACGGACACGCGCGCCATCAATGAAGCCGGACACGCCGGAAACCGGCGCGGCTTGATGTCGTGATTGCGTGTTGGCACGGGGCCTCCCTCGGTCGATTCATGCGTCACAGCTGGATTGTATGCAAATTTTCCGGAAAGTGAAGCGGAAAAGTGATTCATGAAATAATTTGTACCGGAAGTTTGTGCGTCAACTACCGATTCGGTATCGGGAGATTGCGTTTTCAGCCCGTGAATGCTCATTTTTATAAGCGTATTGCGTGTCTTTGGTGCATGCGAAACGACTTTTGGGGTCAATGGAATACTGACCAAGATGGGTCAAGATGAGCCAGGAAGTACGTAGGAAGGCATGCGATTTCGATGCATGAATCGAGCGTGTCTCACATTTGTGAGTCGACGCGGCGGGATCCGGCCCACGGCCGCTCGCGCCAACGAACATGACCGCGCGTTCACGCAAGCGTGGTGCAACGGAGGCAGCGCGGAGTGAACCGTCTGGAGGTAACCGGGCATGCGGCAATCCAGACGGCCGCGGGGAGGGGGAGGGCCGTTCTCACGAGTACGCCTGCGCGCACCGGTGCCGATCGATCCCCGGTGCCCGAAACAGGGGCAAACATTCAGTCTCGGCCCAATCGAAGCGCTATCCGGGCCCGCGCGCTGCTCGCGACCGGCTCATCAACGCGGAGTCAACGACGTGCAGCGTTTGCCTTGATGCGGGTACGCGGCCGCCGGTTCCGACGGCAACGCTCCGAGCAATATCGGACTTCGTCCCAAGCGGCTTTCCATTTCTTTCTCCAGCTGAAAGGCAAGCCGCAGGTCTCGCAGATCTTCTCAGGCAAGTGCATCTTGTCGACCATGGCGAATCACGCGTCGAGACGGATCTCTGACGAACTGCCCGGCCGAGCGACGTTGCCGCGTCGATACACCGGAGCCATCGCCATCGCTCACCGTCGAATCAGCGCGCATCGTCGCCCAGCAACTGACGGCGCAACGATTTTGCCCGCGTGCGCGGGTCGAGCCAGATCGAGAAGAAGGCGCGCGCGAACACCGGATCGGTCACGTCGGCGGTGAGGCGGCCATTGGAGTAGAAGCGTGCGCCGCGCTCGGGCACATACACGCCGCACAGCACGTCGCCGAGCGATACGTCGGTGAACGCCCGTTCGAGATCGCGGCGCCATGCATCGAGCGGCGCAGCCGGCAACGGCGCGGGTGCGAGGCGCTCGATCTCGTCCATGCCCGTCGAGACGAGCCGCTCGCCTTTCACGTCGTGACGGTAGGCCAGCGACAACGCAAACGGCGTGTCGAACGCGCCCGGCGGCCGGGGTGCCCACAGCTCGGCGTCGTAAAGACAGATGCCCAGGATGCAGAACCGGCCGGATCCGATCAGTCGCGCCGATGGGATGTCGTCGACGCAGCTCGCGCCGGCGAACAACGGCGCGGCCAGCGCGGCAGCCGCGGCCGCGGCGAGCATCGCAAGCCGGCGTCTCATGTCAGCCGCCCGCCGACACGATGAAATGCATCACGTCGGTCCGCCGCTCGGCAAATCCCGCTTCGCAATAGGCGAGATAGAGGCGCCAGGTGCGAATGAACGTTTCGTCGAACCGTTGCGCGCGCACCGAGTCGATGCGCGCCTCGAACGCGGCCCGCCAGGTGCGCAGCGTGCGCGCGTAGTCGTCACCGAACGCGAACACCGGTTCGGCGGCCAGGCCGGCCCGCCGTGCGGCATCGACGAAACGCTCCGGGCTCGGCAGCATCCCGCCGGGAAAGATGAACTCGCGAATGAAGTCGCTCGACGTGCGATACGCGTCGAAGAGCGACTCGATGATCGTGATCGACTGAATCAGCGCGCGCGCACCGGGCTTCAGGCGTTGCCTGAGCGTGTCGAAGTACACCGGCCAGAACGTTTCGCCCACGGCCTCGAACATCTCGATCGACACGATCGCGTCGTATTGGCCGTCGACGTCGCGATAGTCGCGCAATTCGAGCGTGACGCGATCGGACAGCCCGTCGCGCGCCATGCGCTCGCGGGCCAGCGCGTATTGCGCCTGCGAGACGGTGACGCCATGCACGCGGATGCCTTGCCGTGCGGCATGCGCGGCGAACCCGCCCCAGCCGCAGCCGATCTCGAGCACGTGCATGCCGGCGCGCAGGCCGAGCGAAGCGACGATGCGCTGATACTTCGCCGTTTGCGCGTCGGAGAGCGAACGCTGCGTGTCGCCGTCGAAGCAGGCGCTCGAATACGTCCACGTGTCGTCGAGCCACAATCGGTAAAAGTCGTTGCCGAGATCGTAGTGCGCGTGGATGTTGCGGCGGCTGCCGGCCCGCGTATTCATCCTCAGCCGGTGACGCAGCGCGTACCAGAGGCGTGCCAGGCGGCCGCCGGTCACCGTCTTCGCGATCATCGGCTGGTTGCGGATCGCGAGGCGCAGCAGCGCGACGAGCTCGGGCGTGTCGATCCAGCCGGCGCGATACGCTTCCGCGAATCCGATGTCGCCCGCGCGCAGGATCGCACGGCACGCCCGCCAGTCGCGGACCAGCAGCGTCGCGGCCGGCTGGCAGTGCGGATCGCCGAACACATGCTGCGCGCCTTCGGGCGTCACGAGCGTCAGGTGACCGTCGTGGATTTGCCGGAGCAGCGCGATGAACAACCGGGCCGAGAGCGGCATCGCCGGTTGCGAGGCGGAAGACAGCAGGCGCAGCAAGGTCATGGGCGAGCCTCGTGATCGGACATCGCCGAGCGGTCGCGTGGCGACGCGCCCGGCGAACGGGACAATGGCGAATCGGCAGCGGCGGAACGGCCGGGGGGCGTCTTGCCGTGGAACGGCACGCGCGCGAGCCACAGCCGCAGCGCTTGCCAATGAATGCGAATGACGACGTTGATCGCGTTCAGCGGCTGCCGGGCCAGCGCGCGCCATGCGCGTGCCGCCGTCAGCGGCGCGGACCGCATGCCGATCGCCGTGCGCAGCAGCAGACCGTCGTCGTCGCGATAGTCGATCGCCACGCTCAGATGGTCGCCGCACTGACGCACGCGAAACGCGTAATCCCCGACGATGTCGCAAAACGGCGAGACATGAAACGTCTTGCGGCAGACCAGCACGGTGTCGGCGTCGATCGGCGCGTGACGCATCGCGCTGAGCAGGTAGCCGTGGTGCGCACCGAACGTGTTGCGCACATCGGCGTACAGCGCGCGCAGCCGGCCCGCGCGGTCGTAGCAGTACCAGAAGCTCACCGGATTGAATGCGTAGCCGAAGACGCGCGGGATCGTCTGCAGCCAGATCGGGCCGTCGGCGGGAATGCCGGCGTGCGCGAGGACATCGCGCATCCACGGGCCGAGCGCGCGGCCGTCGCGCGGGCCGTAGTCGCGGGAAGCGAGCGCGAGCGGGGCCCGGCGATCGATGCCGAACCAGCCGCCGTCGATCTCGTCCAGCCGCTCGACGTCGCAGCAGACCTGGAATATCGGGTACGCGAACGCGTGGCGCACCGGCCGCAGCCGTTCGTGCATCACGGTGCCGACGAGCAGCCGGGCGGCCATGCCATCGCGGGCGAAGGGCGCGTTCATGGGCGCGCCCAGGCCGGCGCGACGCCGAAGCTGCGGGCGACGCGCAACGCCGATTTCAGCCCATCCTCGTGGAACCCGTAGCCTGTCCACGCTCCCGCATACCACGTATTGCGCCGCCCCTGCAGCATCGGCAGACGATGCTGCGCATCCACGGCCGCGAGGTCGAGCAGCGGGTGCGCGTAATCGTAGCGGCCGAGCAGGGTGTCGGGCGCGGGCTCGTCGACCGGATTCAACGTGACGACCACCGGCGAGCGGAACGGCAGCGGCTGCAACTGGTTGAGCAGGTAGCTCACGCACACGGGCGACTCGCCGCCCGTGCGTCTCGGCCGGGCGCCCAGGTAGTTCCACGCCGACCACACGCGCCGCCGGCGCGGCAGCAACGCCGTATCGGTATGAAGCACCGCGACGTTGTGCTGGTAGCGCACGGCGCCGAGCACGTCGCGCTCGGCCTTGCTGGCATCCGCGAGCAGCCCCAGGCTGGTCGGCGCATGGCACGCGAGCACGACCGCGTCGAAACGCTCGTGACCGGCTGCATCGGTCGCCACCGTCACGCCCGCGTCGTCGCGCCGAATCGCGCGCACCGGCGTATTCACGCGCACGTCGTCGAGCGTCGCGGCGATGCGCTCGACGTACTGCCGTGCGCCGCCCGCGACGGTGCGCCAGGTCGGCCGGTTGTTGACCTGCAACAACGCGTGATTCAGGCAGAAGCGCAGGAACGTCGCCGCCGGAAACCGCAGGATGTCGTTGGCCGCGCTCGACCAGATCGCGGCCGCCATCGGCAGCAGGTAGTGATGCTGGAACGATGCGCCGTAACCGCCGGCCGTGAGCAGTTCCCCGACCGAAAGGCGCTGCCGGCTCGCCGATTCCAGGTGATCGTGCGCGGACGCGTTGAAGCGCAGGATGTCGCGCAACATCCCGAGAAAGGTCGGCGAGAACAGGTTGCGGCGTTGCGCGAACACCGTGTTCAGGTTGCTGCCGGCCCATTCGAGCCGGCCGCCGTCGACCGAAACCGAAAACGACATGTCGGTCGAATGGGCGGCCACGCCCAGTTCGTCGAACAGCGCGACCAGATTCGGATAGGTCCGGTCGTTGAACACGAGGAAGCCCGTATCGACGGGGTGGCGTGCGCCGTCGAGATCGACGTCGACCGTGTGCGTGTGACCGCCGAGATAGTCGGCGGCCTCGAACAGCGTCACGCGGTGACGGCGGGCCAGCAAGTACGCGCTGGCCAGGCCCGCGATGCCGGCGCCGACGACGGCGATCCGCCGGCCGGGCCGCGACATTGAAAGTTCCGGGTGCATCGCGAAGGGTCTCCGTCAGTCACACGTGCAGGTTCTGGAATCACTTGTGCTGATATACGTCGCACCGCGCGCGGCGGATGCAGGAGCGGCCGTCATTCGCGATCGCCGGGCGACGCGAAGCCCGGCTTGCCGAGCTGGTCCGGTGTTTGCGGCACCCGCCTGAAGCGCGACGTGTCGTAACCCATTGCATCGAGCCGGGCGAGCAGCGAGCGATAGGTGGCCTCGTCCATCGTCGGCACGCGCGAGAAGATCCAGCCGAGCGTCTTGCCCGGGTAGCCGAGGATCGTGTACCGGTAGTCGGGGTCGACGTAGAGCGTCAGTTGCGTGACATACACCGGCCAGAACAGCCGCACGCGCCATTCGCCACCGCCGCTGCCGGGCTTCACGGTGTCGACGAACCGATAGCGCTTCTCGGGCTGGTCGAAGCCTCCCTTGCGGCCGACGAATGCGTCGTCGATCCGGCCGTCGTCACGCAGGTTCCACTCGGCCCGGCTGCCGACGTAGTCGCGTTCCGCGAAATACGGGATGTTCGCGATCACGTACCAGCGGCCCATGTAGCGCGGCAAGTCGACGGGTACGGTCGACAACGGAACGGCGGCGCGCGGATTCGGGTTCGGCGGGCTGCCCGAGCACCCGGCGGCCCCGATCGCGAGCGCCGTCACGACCGTGGCGGCGACGCGGCGGAGAACCCGATGCGCGATCGCGGCCCTCATGCGAGCACCCGGCGCTTGTCGAACAGATAGTGGGCGACGCCCCATTCCTGCCCGTCGGCATAGCCGAACAGCTCGGCGACCGCCATGTAGAACATCCGCCAGCGCTGGAACCAGAGGCGGGCGTCGGCGCCGTAGACCGTCTCGAAAATCGGCATGATCCGGTCGCGCGCCGCATCGAGCGACGCGAGCCACTGATTGGCCGTGCGGGCGTAGTGCGTCCCGTCGAGCCACCATTGGCGGGCGATGCGCACGTCGTCCTGGAACCGCAGCAGCAGGTCGGCCGACGGCATCGTCCCGCCCGTGAAGAAATGGCGCGACATCCAGTCGGTGTCGTCGCGCACCGCGAAGTGATAGGCGAGCAGCTTGTGCGCGAAGATGTGCACGAAGAGCTTGCCGTCGTCGTGCATCCAGCGCGCGATTTTGGCGAGCAGTTGCCCGTAGTTCTTCATGTGCTCGAACATCTCGATCGAGAGCACGCGGTCGAAACCGGCATCCGCGGGATCGAAGTCGAACTCCACCACGTTGCCGGTCACGATGCGCAGATTCGTCAGCCCGCGCTGCGCCGCGCATCGCTCGATGAAGTGGCGTTGGCCGTGTGAATTCGACAGGCCGACGATCTGCGCCGCCGGATACCGTTCGGCGAGCCAGAGCGACAGCGAACCCCAGCCGCATCCGAGATCGAGCATGCGCTGGCCGTCCGCCAGCCTCGCGCGCTGCGCGTACAACGCCAGCATGGCCTCCTCCGCCTGCGACAGCGTTTCGTCGCCACGCGGGTAATAGCCGCACGAATATTTGAGCCGCGGGCCGAGATGGGCCTCGAAGAAGCTGCCGGGCACTTCGTAATGCTGCGTGTTCGCCGCGAGCGTCTCGATTGCGATCGGGCTCGCACCCAGTTCACGCACCAGCGTGTCGTGCGCCGCCGCACGCTGTTCGCCGTCATCCGCGTGTTCGGCGCGCAGGCGTTGCCGCATGAGCGAGCGCATGCCGGCCCGGATCAGCCGGTCCGGCAGCCAGCCGCGCTCGCAGCAGCGGATCAGCCAGGTGTCGTGGGGTGCCGCCGCCGAGGCCGGCGACGGTGGCGAGGTGGTAGCGGTCATGATCGCGTGCTCCGGTCTTCAGGGGGATCGGATCGAGTGGGGGAAGGGCCGGGTGCCGGCCTCGGAGGCCACGGAACGATGGCGCTGGTCGTGCGCATGTACTCGCGGTATCCCGGCCGGCTTTGCACCAGACGCGCTTCGAGCAGCGGCAAGCCGGAAACCTTGAGCAGCAGCCATGCCATCAGCACGGGCGGGAACAGCGTCAGCCAGCCCCACGGCATGCCGATCGACAGGGCCGTGTAGGCGAGCCAGTGCACGCACTCGAAAAAATAGTTGGGGTGCCGCGAATAGCGCCACCAGCCGGCGCGACAAACCTGGCCGCCGTGGTCGCGATCCGCGAGAAACCGCTTGAGTTGCCGGTCGGAGGCCGTCTCTCCGGCGACGGCGACGATCCAGATCGCCACCGCCGCAGCGATCGCGAACCGGGACGGGACTGCCGTGCTGTATGCGGGGATGAAAAACGCGATCGACAGCAGCATCGAGATCAGCGCCTGCAACTGGAACAGCCAGAACATGTTGCGCGGCGCGGCGTCGCCCCACTGCAGGCGGAACTGTCGATAACGCGGGTCCTCCGGCTGCCCGCGATTGCGCCGCCACAGGTGCCGCGCGAGTCGCAGCCCCCAGATGCCGCCGCCCGCGGCGACGAGCGCACGATTCAATTCCGGGCCGGTCGCCAGCGCGGCGACGAACACGGCGACGCCGCCGAGCGTCGCGGCCCAGACCGGATCGATCATCCCGGCGTTCCGGGATTGCAATTGGGTAATCCACACCGCCGTGAAGGACAGGATCAGTCCGACGAAGGCGAGGAGGGCAACGACGACGGCGGGCATACAGGCTCCGGGGGCGCGATATCCCCTTATACGGAGCCAGCGACCGAACGGATGCAGACGGATGCGACGAGATGCGGCGTGATCCCGTCGAGCGAGACGGCAGCGGGCGGCACGCCGCCGCGCTTGACGGGTCGAGCGCGCGTTGCGCGCGTCAAGTGGTGTGCATCGCGCCGGTGGCGAGCACCGGCCCGGTGGGTTGGCCGCTCGGCGAGCCGCCGTGGGGCTCGAGCGAGACGGCGAGCACCGCGCGTGCATCGAGTCGCGCGACGATCGCTGGCGGCAGCGTCATCGACGCCGGTGCGTTCGACGCGAATACGCCGAGCGAGATCGGCTTCGCATTCGGCGCAATCAGCCAGAGCTCCGTCGAGCGGTCCGCGGCGACGGTCGGCGTGTTCGCGGGCACCACGACCATCCGGGCACGCCGCAAGTCGACCGTGGCGGTCCACCGTGCGACGCCATCCGTTTGTGCCAACGTGGCTGCCATGTAGTGGCTGTCCTCGGCAGCGGGGCGCGGCGGCGCTTCGCCCACCCGGATCACGTTGACCGTGAGCAGCCCGAGCGCCGCCACGCTCGCGCCCATGCCGACCCAGCGCCACAGTCGCAGGCTGTTCCACCATCCGGCGGACGGCGCCGCAGTGCGTGGGTGCGGCGGCGGGATGAAGCCCAGTTGGTGCTGGATCCTCGTCCAGGTTCGCGCGGGCGGGTCGACGGGCGTGACGTCGTCCGCGAGCGGCGCGAGATGGCGCTGCCAGCGCTCGAGCGTGGCTTGCAACGCCGGGTCGCGCGCGGCGGACTGCTCCAGCTCGCGGCGCGCGTCTGCGTCGAGCACGCCGAGCGCGTATTCGGCGCAGCGCAATTCGGGATTGTGATCGGCCGGCGTATTCATTGCTCCAGGCACACCTTCAGCTGCATCAGGCTGCGCCGGATCCAGCTCTTCATGGTTCCGAGCGGCACACGCAGTCGCGCTGCCAGCTCACTGTAGGTTGCGCCGCTGAAGAAGGCCTCGCGCACCGCGCGGCCCTGCTGCGGATCGAGTTGCGCGAGGCAGCGCTCGAGGCGCAGGCGTTCCTGCGAGGCTTCCGCCAGCGCGGCGGGCGTCGGATCTTCGGCGGGAAGCGCCAGCGCCTGTTCGTCGTCGAGTTGCGCGTCGCGATGCTGCCGCAAGCGGTCGATCGTCTTGTTGCGCGCCAGCGTGATCAGCCACGTCATCGCGCCGCCGCGCGCCGGGTCGAACGCGTCGATGCGCCGCCATGCGGTGGTGTAGACCTCCTGGAGGATATCCTCGGCTTCGCCGTGATCGTGAAGCATGCGCACGATTGTCCCGAACACCCGCGACGCGGTCAGCTGATACACCTCCGCGAAAGCCGCCTGATCGCCGGTTGCCGCCTGAAGCATCACCCGATTCAGATGTTCGCGGCGCGCGACATCCGCATCGGCATCGCGCGAAGGGGCTGACTGATCGAAGCCGCTGGCACCGCTTGGCGTGTCGCTCATGCGAAGTGGATGGCGCGGACCGCCATGATGTGAATGTCGAGCGAAATATAGCACTCCCGGATGCCTCTGATCGAACGATCGGCGGCGCGCCCGCTGCACGTTGTGCAGCGCGACGCCCGCTGTGAGATTTTCAACCACATACGAGCGACGCGTCCGCGCGGATGCAGGCAGCCGCAACGTGCGGCGAATGCGGCCGGCTACCGTCGGTTGAGGGCACAATGACCGGGTTTCGTGTCTGGAGAGTCATTCGATGAAGCGAAGTAGCGTTGGCCGACCGCTGTGGGCGGCGGGCGTGATCGTGGCGGGCGCCGCACTGGTGCTGGCGGGATGTGCAGGCCTTGCCGGCGGGCCCAGCGGGAATGCACACGTTCCGCAACCCGCGAAATCCGTCGATCTCGATCGCTACGTCGGCAGATGGTACGAGTTCGCGCGGTATGAAAACCGCTTCGAGCGCGGATGCGACGGCGTGACGGCCGAGTATGCGAAGCGGGAAGACGGTCTCGTCGGCGTGCGCAATACCTGCCGCGAAGGCGGGCCGGTCGGCCGCGCGCGAAGCGCCGACGGCCGCGCGAAGATCGTGGCCGACAGCGGCGGCGCAAAGCTGAAAGTGTCGTTCTTCGGGCCGTTCTTCTTCGGCGATTACTGGGTGCTCGATCGCGCCGACGACTACGCATGGTCGATCGTCGGTGAACCGTCGGGGCGGTTCCTGTGGATCCTGACGCGCGATGCGAAGCCCTCCGCTGAACAGGCCGCGGCGCTTGTCGAACGGGTGCGGGCGCTCGGTTACGACACGACGATGTTGCGGCGCACTGCGCATTAGGGCGACCGCGTGCAGGGGGCCGTCAGGCCTGGAGCTATGCCGAGGCCAGCGTATGTGCGCAGCCGTGCCGCAAGGTGCATCGACGCGGCCGCATTACGAGGTGGCCTTGCATCGCGCTGGTCCCTGCACCGATCAGCGCACCGCGGGAGGGCAGCGCAACACTTGTTGCCCGGAAGCCAGAAGTCTTTGACTGCGCAGAAAACGAATGGCGACACACGCAGATTGCGCGACCGGGCGGAACATCAACGCTCGGCACGTCTCGCGCAAAAAAGTATCTGACGTGGGATGGTTTCGCCGGCGGCCATTTCTTTCCCGGCGACTACCTCCCTTACTCTGCGATGAACGTGCCTTTGACCAGCACGTTCGGTGCACCCTCGGCCCTCGTCAGCACGAGCTTCGCCCCGTGCACACTGACTTCGAATTTCGCCTGTTCGGGGGTAAATGTTGGTGGGTAGAGGTTACCGTTCCGCACCGTGATCAGATCGCGATCATTCGATGATGTCCATGAGGCTGTACTGCCTTCACCAAACAGTACATCGGGGTCCTCGCCAGGTATGTGGGGGGCCATCGTGAAATTCGTCTCGACCTGTCCATTCTCGTGGAATCGAATCCACAGCGCTTCGCTGATGTCTCGCTGCTGCGTGTGGACGTCGCCCGACTTCATGATCTTGCTTGTCAGTTCAACCGTCTGCGGCGGATGTTTTTTCTGGTCAACAACGGCACCTTCGTACTGTGCTTCCTGCAGATACCACTGTCTGCCGATAAGACCTGCCACCGGAGAGGCGGCAGGTCGCCCATCGCGGATGCGCTTGTCGACTTCCAGCGCACACTTGGTAAAGATGTCGAACGCCTTGATCCTGTCTTCACTCTTCAACGTCCCATCGCTTATCAGACTTGCGCGGACGGATGACAGCGTTTCAGCGCTGAGTTCGCCCCCGTGGCCCAGCTCAGTCTTCGCTTTGGCCGCCGTGGACTCGTCAAGGCCGCCGCCACATGTTGCTAGTACGGTGACGGTGTGATCTTGCGCTTCGGTTCCAAGCGAGGACGTTTTTGTGGCGCAACCTGCGGTCAGTCCCAACGCGAGACATGCAACTATGCTTGCTAGATCAAGTTTCATCTTTGAGTTCAGCAACCCCTCTACTTACCTGAAACGGATATCGGACGAATCTCACCGAAACTTTAGCGAAGTGCCTGCGCTGCACGCGAAGATCCTCCATTACCTTGCCGAAAAATTTCGACGATGAAGGGTCCGTCAAGGGAGGCAAGCCTGAACCTCGAGTGCGACAAATGGCTTGCTCGAACTGGGCTATTTCACGGAGCGCTTTGGGCGGAAGAAGTTTCGCGCACTCAAACGAGGCTGGAAACTGGCGTTGGGGCGCGCGTCCGAAGCGGACATTTGAGCTTTGCTCTTACAACAAATGTCATACCCGGATTCAGATGTCCACCTTCCAGCCATTTAAAAATGTCCGGTTTTAAGGTTGTTTTTGCTGCGTCTTTTTCCTCGTTTTGAGCATTACGCAGTGTCGAAGGTCGGCGCCTGAACGGGCAGGGCGCTCACGTTTGTTTCGC
Organism: Burkholderia sp. AU15512; assembly: GCF_002223325.1. NCBI lineage: Bacteria > Pseudomonadati > Pseudomonadota > Betaproteobacteria > Burkholderiales > Burkholderiaceae > Burkholderia > Burkholderia sp. AU15512. The sequence goes on along the minus strand of NZ_NKEX01000008.1, from coordinate 656,733 downwards.
TAGCCTTTGCAGACCGACGGCCAGGTTTGGTTGGCGGCTTTGCGGTTTGCCGACGTTGCGCCAGCTCCACGATCACATGCTCGACGTCGGCCTGCGTGATCTCGCGTTGCTTCTTCTTGCCCGCTTGGGGTTCGTTTCGGTCGGTCCGGGTTGAGTCGCCACGATGCGTTCGAGACGGGGCTTTACCGATTCGACTGTTATCGCGTTGCGCCTGCAGCGCTTGGGCGACCTGTAGCACATGGCTCAAACGCTTGTGCTCAACGACGGCACCTTGATCGATTTCGGCCAGGCGATCGTATTGCCTGCAGCTCAACGCACGATCGTCAGCCCGAATCTCGATCCGCCCATCCGGGTACTCCCATACCTCGATCTGACGGTCGATCAACTTCCGGTTCTCCGGCGTATCGTCCAGCAAGTACATCACCCGGTCGTACTGAACCGTGAGCGACTTCGTTACCTTCCGTGGCTCGCGCCACGTCAGCGCCCGGTCCAGACTCTCGTTGGCCCGCAACGGCCGGTGCGCATTGAAGTCGCTCTTTGGCGGCTTCGCGAAGCGCGTGTTGTAGGCGACCATGAAGGAGGGCGCGTAAGCGTTGGCGTCGGCCACCGTGTTGATGCCGCGCAATCGCATCTCCTTGACCAATCGATCCTGCAACGTCAAGTGCGCTCGCTCCACGCGCCCCTTGGCCGAGCTGCTGTTCGCGCAGAACGTGTCGATGTTCAGCTCGTACATCGCCCGGCCAAACGGCGTCACGCGATTGCCAGTCTTGCCCGGCTTCACGTTGCGGAACACGCTGGCCTTGTCGCTGTAGAACGCTCCCGGCTTGCCATGGCGTTCGATATACGTCCGCGTGGCCTCGAAGTAGCTGAACGTCGATTCGGTCTGCGTGAAGTGCAGCATCATCAATCGGCTCGTCGCATCGTCCACATACACCAGCAGCGTGCAGGCCGGTGCCCGTTCCTCGAACCATCGATGATCGCTGCCGTCGATCTGGATCAACTCGCCCAAGCATGCGCGACGCGCTCGCGGCTGATAAACCTTCGGCGGACGCTGCCGACGCGGAATCCACAAGCCAGCGTCCGTCATCAGCTTCCTGACCGTCTCCTTGGCCAGCCCAATGCCGTGACACTCCCAGAGCTTCTCGCAGGCCAACGTCGGCCCGAAATCGGCGTAGCGATCGCGGATGATCGACAGCGCCCGATCGGCAGCTCCCGGGTCGAGGCGGCGATTGCCGGGCTTCGCTCGGTGCCCTGATACCAAACCTGCCGGACCGTGCTCACGCAACCGGGCGACCAGCCGGCGAACCTGGCGTGTCGTCAACTCCAGCCGTTCCGCAGCACGCCACGGCTTGAGCTTGCCGTCGGCTACATCCTGAATGACCTTGAATCGGTCCAGTTCGCGCATCGTCATCGTGATCCGTTCCGTTACAGCCATCGCAGCCTCCGGCGCCGGACACCCGGCGACCGAACAGCTTACGCGGCCCGAAAGCGGACATTTCTATGTAGCCAAAAGCGGACATTTCAATCTAGCCACTACAAACAAAAAAATTGATCATACGCATTATGTCAAATAAAAGATGAGAGGTTGCGGACATCATCAGGAACACGGCTTCGCTCGACGACCTTTGGACGGTTCGAATCACTCGATTAAAACAATGACGAAATAACAGCAGTACCGACAACCCAGTCGTGCGTCCCAACCCTTTTCCCTATCACTTTTCAAAACCTGCTCGAACACTCAACCGGTTTGCTACACTGCCTGACACTCGCCATCCATCGTCCGAATTGTTTCTCGATAGCTTGAAAATTGATTGACTTGAAATGAATTGATTCCGGATATTTGCGATTTCGAAGGCAGTCAGACCATATTCATCCACACCAAAGGGTTCCAGATTTATGGCAGTCGATCTGCAGGCGTCCCAATCCCGTCGAGCACATCTCGATCGTCTTTTGAGTTTCCTGGACGAAGATTCCAGTAATATCAATCTGCTTGCGGATACCGCGATTGCCGCATTTGACGCCAGCCAGTTCCGACTCTGCAATGAACTCCTGGCACGCCACGAAACAATACAGCCTCTCACGCCATCGCTCGTCAATGTAAGGGGCCTGTCGGCCATGTCGGAAGGACGGTATGAAGCCGCTCTGGCCGATTTCCGGACACTCGTCGAAAATGATGCGAATCCCGTCGTCGGCTACAACCTTGCCTATGCGAGCGCCATGTGCGGTACTTTCGAACCTGCGGCCGACTTGAATCCGGCCTGTCTCGAGGAGGTCCCCGGCGCCGCCCTGCTGAAGTTGCGAGCCCTTCATCACCTGGGCCGTTTCGACGAAGCCGTTCGAATGGGCGCCCTGCTGGCGGATCAGGCCACCCCGCCTTCCGGGTTCACCGGTGCCTACGCGTCGCTATTGTTCGATCTGGGAGATCTCGCGAATGCGCGTCGCCATGCGGAGCGTGCGCCGGATTCTGCCGACAGCCTCGTGATCATCGGATTGGCCGAACTCGAAGCAGGCAACCTCAACCGTGCAACCGAACTGCTTGAACGAGCGGCCGACTGCAATCCGCTCGAAGCACGTGCCACGTTGGGGCGAGGCCTTTGCCTGCTCGCTCGGGAGCACTACCAGGATGCGGCAGTGGCGCTCGATCAAGCTGCGGGGCAGCTTGGCCGCCATGCCGGTTCCTGGCTTGCGGCCGGCTGGGCCTGGCTCTTCGGTGGGCACCCGGACGTGGCAAGCGAACGCTTTCAGCACGCGGCTGCACTCGATCGAGGATTTGCCGAGGCTCACGGCTCGCTTGCCGTTGCGTTGCACGTTCAGGGGCGTCGAGACGATGCCCGGCACCACGCAGAAATCGCGCTTCGTCTCGACCCGGCTTCCCTGTCCGGCACACTGGCAAAAACCCTTGAACTCGAAGCGGTAAACAACATCGAGTCGGCTAACGCCCTCAAGGATGTCGTGCTGAATCGTCCCCTCGGGACGACCGGCCGCACGCTGGCCCAGTCATTGACCGAATTTGGCCTGAAGCGGACTCACGATCCAGTGTAAAGCGCCTGTCGTGCACCGTCGCCCTCATCTCGCCCCCGACCCGATGCACGACGGGGCGTAGCCGCTCGATTGCGCTGCATGTAATGCGGCTACATCCCCTCGCCTCACCATCATTCCGTCGCATCAGTTCGGCCTGGCCGTTTGCGCGTCAGATTAAACACCATTCAAAGATAATTTTTTTGGCGAAGCGTATTTAACAATATTTAAATAATTAACCGAAAGCACCTGCCCATCGGCATTAGCAACAAGGAGTTGATTCTCGACAGAGATTAAATCCTTTCGGTATTGTTGACATCATTACGATTGCACTTCAGTATTGCGAAACAATCGTAATAAACAGTAACATCCCCGGGGGATTGAGAGAATGTCGAGCGACAACGCGCTGGGCCTTATGGCCCAGTTAATGTGGACAGGCTTGCTTGTCGCGGGTCCCATTCTTCTCGCCGCTCTCGTAACAGGTCTGGTCATCAGCCTGTTTCAAGTCGTCACGCAACTTCAGGAAATGAGCCTTTCTTACGTGCCGAAACTGGTTGTCGTCGGTTTCGTCATTGTCTTGCTCGGTTCCTGGATGTTGGCCCGGTTGACTGGCTTTACCCAATCTCTCTTTAATCTCATTCCAACGCTGGGCTAACCATGGTCGCCAATCCGAGCATCGGATGGGCTGCTGCGACGCTGTTGCTGTCGTTGCGCATTGGCCCGGTGTTTGCGCTCGCCCCGCCCTTCTCGCAAATGGTCACGCCCATGCGGGTCAAGGTCGTCGCGACACTCACGTTGTCCGCCTGTCTCGCCACGACTGTCACCTATCGGGGGCCGGTCGATGCCGGCATGCTTCCCGTTGCAGCATGGGAATGCCTGCTTGGGCTCGCGATCGCCTTTGCATTCCAGGCCAGTTTTGCGGCCCTCTCGTTCGTCGGGCGTATCCTGGACGTTCAGGCGGGCTATGGCTTGGCGATGGTCATCGATCCGGGCTCGCGTAGCCAGGCCCCGCTGCTCGGTTCGATCCTGACCATGACGGCGGGCGTCATTTTCTTCGCCTCCAATGGCCATCGCGACCTCCTTCGCCTGCTTTTCGAGCTCACGCAGTCGTTTCCGCCCGCTTCTGTCCACATCATCGGCGACCCCGCGTCGTTCACGTCGTATTTCGGCTCGCTGACCGCCATTGCGCTGGGCGCTACCGCCGCCGTCATGCTGACGCTGTTCCTGACCGATCTCGCGATTGCATTCCTGGCCCGCGCACTGCCCCAAATGAATGCGTTGATGCTCGGCTTCCAGGTCAAGGCGTTCGTTACGCTCGCCGCGATGGCGCTGGCAGCCGGCACGCTCGCACCGGTCGCATTGCGGCTCGTGCGGCTCGCGCTCGACTTCGTTCCGACCACGTTCCGACACTATGGCTGAACAAGACGAGAACCGGTCCGAAGCCGCCACGGCCTATCGTCTCGAGCAGGCGCGCAAGAAGGGCATGACGCCCAAGAGCCAGGAACTGGGCATGCTTGCGAGCCTTGCTGCCTGCGCGACCTATCTTTGGACCGACGGCGTGCATCTCGCGGCCGCCATCGCGACCCGCGGTGTTCGCCTGCTTGCGGAGATTCCAGCCGTCGCGCATACGCCTGGCGCGATGGCCACATGGCTGATGACCGCCGTGCTGGACGCCTTTCGCCTGATTGCGCCAATGGCGTTGCTGTCGATGGGCGCCGGGCTGCTGGTCGCGGTGCTGCAAACCCGCTTCCTCTTTGCGCCGGCCGCCGTCAAGGCAGACATGTCGCGCCTCAACCCCGTTCAGGGGTTCCGGCGCGTCTTTTCGCTGCAGACGCTCTTCGACTCGGGGCGCACACTGGTCAAGATGGCTGTGTACAGCTTGATCGCGTGGTTCTGCATCCTGTCCGTGATTGAGACCGTCGCACATACGCCGCTTGCCCCGCATCGCATGGGCGAGTTGATGCTGACGTCCGGCGTGAACTTCTTCGCGAAGCTGCTGATTGCGGCCGCCGTGTTCGCGGCACTCGATTTCGTGGTCGTCCATCGCGTCTTCGCAAAGAAGATGCGCATGAGCCGTCACGAGATCAAGCAGGAATACAAACAGCGCGAAGGCGACCCGCGGATCAGGAACCAGCGTCGGAAGATCCGTCGCGAGCTGGTCCAGAATGCCCGCAGCCTGCGTAGCGTCCGAAACGCCGACGTCCTGATCACGAATCCAACGCACTATGCAATCGGCCTGAAGTACGTGCCGTCGCAAATGGCGGCCCCCAAGGTGATCGCACGGGGCGCCGGTGATTTTGCGCAGCGGCTCAAGAAGGTCGCGTTCGTCTACGGGATTCCTGTCGTCGAATCGCCGGCGCTGGCCCGGCGGATCTTTCGTGAAACGCGGGTCGACCAGGAGATTTCCGCCGGCTCGTACCGCGACGCCGCATCGGTCTATCTACGCATTCGCCGCCGCAACGACGAGGTCAACGCATGAGCGCACTAGTGTCCCGCCTCGGCCGGCAGCAGGATCTCGCGCTCGTGCTCGCGGTCATGGCGATCCTGCTGATCCTTTTTGCACCCATTCCGTCCGCCGCGCTCGATCTGCTGATCATCACGAACTTCGCGTTCGCGTTCACGATCCTGCTGCTGACGATCTACGTTGTCCGACCCGTCGACTTCTCGACCTTCCCGTCGCTGCTGCTGATTGCGACGCTCTTCCGGCTGTCGTTGAACATCGCGGCGACGAGACTCATCCTGTCCGGTGCCGAAGCCGGTCAGGTGATCGGTTCGATCGGCGAGTTCGTCGTGCAAGGCAACTTCGTCATCGGGCTGATCATCTTCTTCATCCTGATCGTCGTTCAATACGTGGTCGTGACGAACGGTGCGCAGCGCGTTTCCGAAGTCGCCGCCCGGTTCGTGCTCGACGCGATGCCCGGTCAGCAGATGAGTATCGACGCGGACCTGAACATGGGCCTGATCGACCAGGACGAAGCGCGGGCCCGCAGAAAAGCGCTGGAGAAGGAAGCCGCGTTCTACGGCTCGATGGATGGCGCGAGCAAGTTCGTCAAGGGCGACGCGATTGCCGGCATCATCATCATGCTCATCGACATCCTGGGCGGCTGGGCAGTCGGCGTCGCGCAGATGGGCATGTCGCTCGGCCACGCTCTGCAGAAGTTCACGTTGCTGACGATCGGCGACGGCATCGTCACGCAGGTGCCCGCGCTCGTGATCTCGGTGGCGACCGGGATCATCGTCACGCGCTCGGCATCAGACGGCGAACTGAGCAACGAAGTGTTTCGCCAGCTCGCACAGTTTCCGAAGATCCGGTTCCTCGTGACCGGCGCGCTGATCGGCCTGCTGATCCTGCCGGGCATGCCGAAATGGCCGATCCTGATTCTCGCGCCGGTGGTCTTCTTCGCGTGGTGGTTCGCGCGCGGGAAATCGGCCGAAGCCGCCCCGGAAACGGCCGGCGTCGACGCTCCGGCCACGTCCGCTGCCGCAACCGACGCGCAAGCGTTGCCCGTCGCGCCTGTCGAGGTCGGCTTCGGCCCGGAACTCGCGCGTGCATGGATTCCGCAGCAAGGCGTGCTCGCTGAACGTATTGCCGCGTTCAGGAAACAATACGCCGAAGAGATGGGCGTCACGATCCCGGCCGTGACATTCCGCGACGCCGCGCAACTGGGATCGAACGACTACCGGATCGCGCTGTACGGCAATCGCTTCGGCCAGGCTGCGCTGCATGCCGACAAGACACTGGCAATCCACCCCGGCGGCAAGAACGGCGACCTCCCCGGCATCGCAACGCGCGATCCGGCATTCGGCCTGCCCGCCCTGTGGATCGACGAAGCGCAGCTGTCTCGCGCATCGTCACTGGGCTATACGGCCGTCGACCCGATGACGGTACTCGTCACGCACGTCACCGAAGTCATCCGCGCGAACATCTCGACACTCCTGTCCCGTACCGACGTCGTCACGTTACTCGAAGGCGTCCGCACGCGCTCGCCCGGGCTCGTCGAGGAACTGGTGCCCAACATCCTGTCGGTCGGCGACGTGCAGGCGGTGTTGCAGGGCTTGCTGTCCGAGCATGTCCCGATCCGGAACATCGACCAGATCGTCGAAGTGCTCGCGGATGCCGGGCGGCACGAGAAGGATCCGGCCATGCTCGGTGAGCGCGTCCGCCAGAAGCTCGGACACAGCATCTGCCAGCGCCTGGTCGGAGAAAAGGAAGCGCTCGCGGTGCTGACGCTCGATCCGATGCTCGAGAACACGATCGCACACAACCTGCAGGGTGCCGACGGCAACAGCGCGTTCGTGCTCGATCCTGGGCTGGCCGAGTCGTTCCTCACGCGGCTCGCCGAACAGGTCGATGCGATGCATCGCCAGAATCTGGCTCCAACGCTGCTGTGCCGGCCCGAGCTGCGCCGGCACCTGAAGATTTTTTCACGCCGTATCGCCCCTCGCCTCGCCGTTCTGTCGATGAACGAAATTCCGCACGCGATCAATCTGCGCTCGTTCGGGATGGTCGGCATCGACCGTACCGCTCCCGCGGCATGACCGCCCCGATCTCATGAACGATACCCGTCTCGCCCATGGATAACCTGATGACAACCGCCGTCGGCCTGATCTCGTCCGAGACACGCCAGGTCGAAACCGCCGCCCAAAACGTGGCGAATCTTGCCACACCGGGCTACAAGCGGCTGATCACGTTCGCCGACACGTATTCGCAGGCCGAGTCCTCGGCGCGAATGGTGGCACCGCGCGCATCCGCGCGCGACGTCGCAACGGACTTCACGCCCGGCCGAATGATGCACACCGGCAACCCGCTGGATCTCGCGCTGTCGAGCGGCGGGTTTTTCGCGGTTTCCGCGCCCGAAGGCACCGCCTATCTGCGCGGAGGCTCATTCCGGCTCGACGCCGACGGCCGGCTCGTGACGCGACAAGGATGGGCGCTGCAAGGCAGCGGCGGCGGTGACGTCGTGGTCCGTTCGCAGAACTGGCGGATCCTCGCCGACGGCACCGTGCTCGACGACGGCCAGCCCGTCGCCGTGATCGGCACCACCTCGTTCGCCAATCCGAATCAGCTGTCCCGCACCGCCGACGGCCTGTATCGCGCCAACGGCGCCCGACCTGTCGAACTCGTCGATCCGCGCGTGATGCAGGGTTATCTGGAAGCGTCGAACGTATCGAACGCCGACGAGATGGTCCGGATGATGGGCGCGATGCGACGCGTCGAATCCGGGCAGAAGCTCGTTCATGCGTACGACGACATGATGGGCACTGTCTTGCAACGTCTGGGAGACATGTAATCGTGAACAACGTGTTCTACATCGGCGCGACGGGTCTCAACGCGCAGCAAACCGCCATCGACGTCACGGCGAACAACATCGCGAACATGACCACGCCCGCGTTCAAGCGCGGCACCGTCGCGTTCTCCGAACTGCTCACGACCGTTCCGGCGCCGCTCGTGCGCGACTATGTGAACGAAACCTCGAGCGTCGCGGCGGGCGTCAGCGCGGATCCTTCGCTGCATGTCTATACGCAGGGCGAATTGCGGCCGACCAACAATTCCCTGGATCTGGCGATTCGCGGCAACGGCTTCATCGAGCTGGCGTCCGATTCCGGGCAGTCTCTTCTGTGGCGCGGCGGTACGCTGCGGGTCGGATCCGATGGCTATCTGGCAACCGCGGACGGCCAGCGCCTGAAAGCGATGATTTCAGTGCCGCGGGATGCGTCGGCGCTCACGATCTCGCAGACCGGCCAGGTTCAGGCGACCGTGCCCGGCCAGACCGACCCGCTCGAGATCGGCGAAATCGAAATGATGGTGCCCTCCGACGTGCGCGCGCTCGAATCGGTCGGCGGCGGCGTCTATCGTGCACGGGACGACGCGTCGTCATTGACGCGCGTTCGCCCCGGAGAGGACAACGCCGGCGTGCTGGTCCAGGGCTTCAGTGAAGCATCGAACGTGTCGATGTCGGATGAACTCGTCGGCCTGATGCTCTATCAGCGCACCTATGCGGCCAACGCGCGGCTCGTTCAGGTCGGCGACGAGCTGATGTCCATCGCGAACGGGCTCAAGCGATGACGCGCCGCCTGTCTCGCCGGCATCGGCCGCACGCGCCGCTTGCGGCACGCGTCCGACTGCTTTGCATCGGTGCACTTGTTCCCGCGTCGGTACTCGGCGCCCCGGCGCCGGAATCCGCGATCCGCTTTCGTTCCGCCGTGGTCGTCGATCGTCCGACGGTCACGCTGGCGGTGGTCGCCGATCTGACTGCACTGCCCGATTCCGTCGCGCAACGCGCAGCGACCGTCCCCGTGATGTCGCTCGCCCGCTCGGCAACCGACGTTCGCGTGGATGCGCGCCGGCTGGCCGAATCCGCGCGACGCGGAATGCCGATGCTCGCCCCGTGGCTCGGCAACGTGCCGGCCGCGAACGTCGACATCTCGCTTCGTCAGGCTGGTGCCGTCGGCAGCCCGGCCTCGCTCTCGTGCGTGACCCTGCTCGCAGATCTTCCCGTGGACGCCAGCCCGTTGGCCGGTCAGGTCCGGACTGCACGCTGTCCGGACGAGGGCGCCGCGCGCGTCTGGCGCTACGACGCGGATTCGCATGTGGTTCGCGCGGCCCGAGATATGGCCGCGGGCGAGGTCGTGCCAATGCCCGCCTCGTCGCGTCTGGCCGCGGTCCATCGCGGCGGGCGCGTGTTCGATACCGTACAGGTGGGCGCCGTGACCGTCATGCGATCCGGAACGGCACTGGCTGACGCGGCGCCGCGCCATGCCGCCCCCGTACTGACGGGCAACGCGGACATCCAGGTTTGGCGGGCTCCGTCCGTCGAAAGGGGACGCTGACATGCACCGTCTCGTTTCCTTCATGCGCGCGGCCGTTCTTGCGTCGCCCCTGCTCGGTGCGATCCCCGCACCGGCGGCCGACCTCTATCAGGGATCGACTTATGAATCGCTGACGGCGGACCGCCGCGCGTCGCGGCCGGGCGACATCGTCACGATCCTCATCTACGAAAATTCGAGCGCAAGCAACACCGCGGACACGTCGACGAAAACCGGCTTCGGCGTGCAAGGCAGTGTGTCGACGCTGTACGCGGGCAAGAATTCCGCGCAAATCGGCCTCGGCGACAACTACGGCGGCAAAGGCCAGATCCAGCGCACGGGCCGGCTACTCGCCCAATTGAGCGCAAGCGTCACGGGCGTGACGCCGAGCGGCGATCTCGTCGTCGCCGGCACGCAGGACATCGACGTCAACGGCGAAAAAACACGCATCCGCCTTGAAGGCCGAATCCGGCCGATCGACATTGCCGCGAACAACACGGTGCTGTCGACACGGTTGGCCGACGCGAAGATCGACTACACGGGCGAAGGCTTCATCACCGATCGCTCGCGACCCGGCCTCATTCCCCGCTTCCTCGGATGGCTTGGCCTATGGTAAAGCGCGTCCTTATCCATGCCGCGTGGCTGCTCTGCGCGCTTTCGACCGGCGCCGCTGCGGCCACGGCCGAGGTCCGCCTCAAGGATCTCGGCCGCTTCCTCGGCTGGCGCGACAACATGCTCGTCGGATACGGGATCGTGACCGGCCTGTCTGGCTCGGGCGATTCGCCGCGCAACCAGGCAACGCGCCAGGCGATGACGAACCTGCTGTCGCAGTTCGACCTGAACCTGACTCAGGATCAGTTGCAGAGCCGCAACGCCGCGATGGTCATGATCACGGCGTCGCTGCCGCCGACCTCGGATGTCGGCGACAAGCTCGACGTCAACGTGACGTCGATGGGCGACGCGCGCAGCCTGTCCGGCGGCACGCTGATCATGACGCCGCTGCGCGGGCCGGACCGCAAGGTCTACGCGCTCGCGCAGGGTGCGGTATCCGTGGGCGGCTATCGCTACGACGCCAACGGCAACTTGCGGATGAAGAATCACCCCACCGCGGGCACGATTCCCGAAGGCGCGACCGTCGAGGTGCCGGTCACGGCCGACCTCGTCAATCGCGACGGCTACCTCAGCTTCATCCTGAAGGATGCCGATGCGATCACGGCGGAGCGCATCGCCTCGCAGATCAACCGTTCGCTGGGCGGCGGTACCGCGCGTTCGACTGATGCGCGCACCGTGCGAATCCGTGCACCGCTGGACGGTGGTGGGCTGAACGGCTACGTGGCCCGCATCGAGTCTCTCGCCGTCGCCCCCGACCAGCGCTCGCGCGTCGTGATCAACGAGCGTTCCGGCACGGTCGTCGCGGGTGGCGACACGCACATCGCGCCGATCACGATCTCGCACGGCGACATCAAGGTGACCGTCGCCACGCAGTACAACGCGTCGCAACCCGGTCTCATCGGGATCACGGGACCGAACGTTCGCAGCCTGGTCGTCGGCAACAGCGAGCTCTACGTCGACGAACCCGGCCAGACGGTCGCTGGATCGTTCCCGCAGGGCAGCGTCGGTGATCTCGTCCAGGCGCTCAAGGCGAGCAGGATCAGCACGCGCGACGTGATCGCGATCCTGGAAGCGATCAAGGCCGCCGGCGCGCTGCATGCCGACATCATCGTTCAATAAGGAGAGGGATCCATGTCCATCGATCTCGTCGCGTCGATCGCCACCCAGGCGCTCGATGGGTTGTTCGCCCGACAGGCCGCTACTGCACAGAACATCGCGAACGCCAATTCCGTCGGCTATGTGCCGGTCCGTGTGTCGTTCGAGGACGCGTTACGCGACGCCGCCGAAGCACGGCCCGGCGACACGGACGAGGCACGCCTCGCACGGGTCCGGTCGGTCGAACCGTCGATCGGCGCGCCACTGCCGATCGACGTCAACACGGTGCGCCTCGACGACGAAATTGCATCCGCATCGGAAACCGCGGCGCGCTACGCGATGCTGATTGGCATGCTCGACCGGACGCTGCAGATCCGCCAACTCGCCATCAAGGGAATGTAAGCGATGGAAAACAGCCTTTTCGCGATTGCGCGCTCGGGGCTCGACGTCGAGCGCCAGCGCATGGAAGTCATCGCCCAGAACCTCGCCAATGCGGGCACGACCCGCACCGCGGACGGGCAGCCGTACCACCCGTTGCGTCTCGTCTCGGGCCCGAGGATCGGGGCGACGTTCGAGGATCACCTGCGCAGCGGCGACACGTCGCCGACCTTTGGCATGACCGGCGTCCAGAGCTACGGCGTCGAGCGCATGGATACGCCGCCGCGGCTTGTCCACGACCCGGCCCATCCGCATGCCGACGCCAACGGCATGGTCGCCTATCCGGGGATCGACCACGCCGGAGAAATGGCGCTGATGGTACAGACGCTGCGCAGCTACGAAGCCGATACCGTGGTCTTCAACGCCGTGCGCTCGATGTACATGCGCGCACTCGAACTGGGGGCGCGTTCATGAGTGCCGCCCCGATCGAATCGATCTCGATGCTTCAGAGCGGGCCGCTGTCGGAGACGGTGGCGCTCTCGCCGCTCGCGCAACCGTCGAGTTTTGCCGACTGGCTCGTCACGGGCGCGACCCGCGTCGACCAGACCGCCAGGTTTGCCGACGATGCCGTGACCCGCTTCGCACTCGACGGTGCGGTCCCGCCGCATCAAGTGATGATCGCGCTGGAGGAAGCGCGCATGTCGTTGCAACTGGCATTGCAAGTGCGCTCTCGCATCGTCGAGGGTTACCAGGAACTGATGCGGATGCAGCTTTAAACCATGGAATCCCTGCTTTCACGTATTCGCGCATCGCTGGCCGACGCGTCGCCGCGCCGCCAGCTGGCCGCCGTGGCCGTACTCGTCGCGATCGTCGCGTCGTTGATCGCGGCCGGCTACTTCGCGCTGCGTCCGCATTATCAGGTGCTGTTCCGGGACCTGAAGCCGCAGGATGCAGCCACCATCGTGGCCGAGCTCGAACGACAGAAGGTGCCGTTTCGGGTCGGCGAATCGTCGTCGGCCGTGCTCGTCCCTGCCGCGGATGCTCAGGTCATGCGGCTCAAGCTGATGAGCAGCGACATGAGGCTGCAGGGTGCGGTCGGCTTCGAGCTGTTCAATAACTCGGACCTCGGCATCACCGATTTCGCGCAGAAGGTCAACTATCAGCGCGCCCTGCAGGGCGAACTCGCGCGCACCATCATGTCGCTCGACGAGATCGAACTCGCGCGCGTCCATCTGGCCTTTCCCGATTCGTCGATCTTCCGGCGTGCGGACGATCGTCCCAAAGCGTCCGTCGCGCTGTTCATGCGCAGCGGACATACGCTCGGCCCGGACACGGTACGCGGCATCCAGCGCCTCGTGGCTGCGGCGGTCCCCCAGTTGTCGGCCGCCGACGTGACGGTGCTCGACCAGCGCGGAGAGCCGGCAACCGCGCGCGACGTGCCCGTCGACGATCCGCACTACGCGCTCAAGCACGCGCTCGAACGCGAGTACGAGCGCAAGATCGACGCGCAAATCGCCCCGCTGCTCGGGTCACGGCACGCAACGGTCAGTGTCGATGCAACGCTGAACTTCGACCAGGTGCGCATCACCAACGAATCCGACCTTAACCGGCCGATCACTGGCGCTGGCAGCACGGGCATCCCGTTGCCACCATTGTCGACGACGGCGAAAAGCTTCAGTTCGCCGCCGGGCCTCCCGCCCTTGCCTGCCGCACCGTCGGCCGACGGCACACGGACGGAGCGCAAGCTGGAGCAGATCGTGTCGGCCCCGGGCTCGCTGAAACATCTCAGCGTCGGCGTCGTGATCGACGGTGCATTGCCGGAGGACACATTGACCCAGCTCAAATCCGTCGTGGCTGCGGCGGTCGGCGCCAATGAATCCCGTGGCGACACGGTCGTCATCTTCGCGCGTACCCAACCGGCCGATAACTCGGCCACGGGGATTGCGTCGCCGCTACCCGTCGACGGCGCCGGTCCCACGGCCGCCGCGTCGAACTACGCCGGCGATATGCATGCCGACCCGACGCATGCGCAGCCGGACGGTGTCCAGCGCCTCTGGACCCGGCTCGGGCTGCCGGGACCGTTGGCCGCCTACGCGACGGCGCTCGCGCTGATGATCGGAAGCGCGTTGCTGTGGCGCGCGCTAGCCGGCGGCCGGCGTTCTGCCGGCCCGCATGCGATGACTTCGACGGAACGTGCCGAGTACGTCACGCGTCTCCGCGTCCTTCTTTCCGAGAGCCGCCAGCACCATGAAGGTTAACGATCGAGCGCGCGCCGACCGGCGTCTGCGCGGCATGGTTGCCGATCTCGCCGATCGGCCCGCCGACGACATCGAAGCAGTCTGGCATGCGCTGTCGGACACCGAGCGCAAGCAGTTGCGCCCGCTGCTCGAAGGCGCGGCATCGCTCGGCTCCGGCGAGCCTGGCGGATTCGCGTCGGTCCTGTCTGTCGCACCGGCGCAGGCAGGCGATCAGGCGTCGCCCAATCACGCCGGCCCCGCGATCGGGCGCCTTGCCGGTCATTGGCCCGATGCGTTGCTCGCGCAGTTGGCCGGCTGTGTCGACGACGCACACCGCACGCGCCTGTTCGCCAGCCATCCGGCATGGCAGCGCCATGCCGTCGCGCCGCTCGCCCCGCGCGCACGCGATGCATTGTTGAAAGCCGCGCACGAGGCGATCCAGGCGCTCCCGCAGGCCATCGACATCGTTGCAGTGTCGCCGCGCCCGCCGGACTCGTGGGGACGACGCCTCCTCAACGGTCTTCGCAGGGGACGCACGTGAACGGGATCATCAAGGCCAGGCAGATCGTGTTGAGCGTCGACCGCGTTCCGCTCGGTGCGCAGCCCGACGTCACGGACCGTCGTGCGTCGCCCACCGGGCGCGCAGCGATCTCGCCTTTGCACGACGAAGGCGACACGGACAACGCATTTGCGCAGGAACGCGATCGCCTGCTCGCGCGGATCGCCGAGCTGGAAACGGCGGCATCCGGCCACGAAGCCGAGCGCGCGCAACAGGCTCGGGCAGCGTTCGAGCGCGGCATCGAGGATGGCGTTCGGCAGGCGGCACGAGCCGAGAGCGAGCGGCTTGCGCTGCTGAAGGACGGCATCGATGCCGCGCTCGACGCGTTCATCGCGCGCATTGCATCGCTGGAAGGTCTCGCGGCAGAAGTCGCGCTCGTCGGGCTGGAGCGCGTCCTCGGTGACCCGACCCGGCATGCGGAACTCGTCGTCGAAACCGTACGCCATCGCCTGACGTCGATCGCGCAGGGCTCGCTCGTCGGGATCCGTGTGTCCGCGGACGATTTCGGCGATTCGGCATTGCTCGATGCCGTCCGGCGCACGCTCGACACGGCCCCGTCGGTGGCGCTCGTTGCCGATCCGCAGCTTCCTGCCGGCGCGTGCGTCATCGAGCTGACGCTCGGCAAGCTCGACGCCGGTATTCCGCGCCAGTTGGCCAGCGTCGCCGCGACGATCCGGGAGGCAAGCCGCCATGCATGAACGGCGATCCGCGCACCCGTATGTCGAAGCGCTGCACCGCCTCGACCCCGTCGCGCGCTTCGGCAACGTGACCCGCATCATGCCGACCTTCGTCGAAGCAGACGGCCCGGGCGTGGCCGTCGGTTCGCTGTGCATCTTGGGCGAGCAGTCGCCGCCGCTCCATGCCGAGGTCACGCGCGCAGAAGTGGGCCGAGTGACCCTCGCGCCGTACCAGTCGACCTCGTCGCTCCAGGTCGGCGATACGGTGCGGGCGGCCGGTTCGGACGCGACCCTACCGGTCGGCGATGCCTACCTGGGACGGATCGTCGATCCGCTCGGACAACCGCTCGACGGCGGGGCCGCGATCGCCAACCGACATCCGTGGCCGCTCGCGGGCCTGCACACGTCGCCGCTCGAGCGCGCGACGCCCGACCGCGCGCTCGAAACGGGCATCCGTGCCATCGACACGCTGCTGACGCTCGGCGTCGGTCAGCGCATCGGCATCTTCGCGGGAAGCGGCGTCGGCAAAACGACGTTGCTCTCCACACTAGCCCGCCACGTCGATGCGGATGTCTGCGTCCTGTGCCTCGTCGGCGAACGTGGGCGCGAAGCCGAGGATTTCTGGCACCGGTCGCTTCAGGACGTGTCGCGCGCGCGCTCGGTGATGGTGATCGCCACGTCGGACCAGCCGGCGATCCTGCGCGCGCGCAGCGTATCGGCGGCGCTCGCTCATGCCGAGTACTTCCGTTCGCAGGGCAAGCATGTGCTGCTGCTGCTCGACTCCATCACACGCTATGCGCTCGCGCTGCGCGAGATCGGTCTCGCGGCGGGAGAGCCGCCGACCCTTCGCGCCTACACACCCAGCGTCTTCGCCGCGTTGCCGAAAATCGTCGAGCGCTGCGGCGCGGTGCGCGACGGCGGCGCCATAACCGCGCTGATGACGGTGCTGGCCGAAACCGACGAAATCGACGATCCGATGGCCGAAACCATGCGCGCGCTGCTGGACGGTCATCTCGTGCTGACGCGGACGCTCGCCGAACAGGGACACTTTCCGGCCATCGACGTGACGCGCAGCGTCAGCCGGGTCATGCAGCACGTCGCTGGCGACGACGCGCGCCATCTGGCGACGCGCGCCCTCGCCGGGCTGTCGCTCTACGAGCGCTCGCGCACGCTCATCGAAGCCGGCCTCTATGTCGCCGGCAGCAACCCCGTGCTCGACGACGCACTGCGCGTGCGCGCCAGCCTCATCGATTTTCTCCGGCAGGACGTCGGGCAGGCCACGGATCGCGATCACGCGATCGCATCGCTGAAGACCTTGCTGGAGGCGACGTCATGACGCGCCGATCGCAACGGGACGGTGCGCTCGACATCGCGCTTGTTCGTCAGCTTCAACTGCAGCAGGCAATCTCCCGTGCCGCGCAGGCGCGAGCGGTGCTTGATGTCGAGCGCGAGCGGCAGCGGCAGGTCGAAGCCGAGCACGACGCTCATCTCGCGGCGTGGCGCGGCGCGGCCGTGAGTGACCGGCTGTCGCCCGCGCTGCTCGCCAACTGCGCGGCGGCGCTCGTCTCCGTGTCTGTTCAACGGGACGCCGCGTCGCATCGCGTCGACGTGCGGACCGCCGAGTTGGCAGCCGTGCGCGATGTCCTGCAGCAACGCGACCGTCTCGCCGAAGCCGCCGACCGGCGGGCATTGCAAGTGGAGAAACAACATCGTGCGGCACTCGACGAGCGCCGGATGACCGAACTCGAAATCCGCGTGGCGCTTTCCGGAGGAACTCGATGACAACGGGAGTACAACTGTTTCGCCCGGCCGAACCGCCGGCCGATCGGCCGCACGCGTCGGCCGGCGGCACCGACAACGCGTTTGGCCAGTTGCTGCGTTCGATGGAGCAGGACATGTGGCGCAACGCGGCGTCCGGGCTTCCAGCCGGCGGCCCTGCCAGATCGGCGCCCGGCAAGACCGCACGCGTCGAAACACGAGCGGACGCCCCCGGAATCGCCGAACAGCGGCCTTCAACTGCCGCGACGACGCCTGAGGCAAAGGCAGCGGCGACGGTTTCGGCTGCCCCCCGTCCCATGCTCCCGGTCACGCAAGCGGGCGCGCCGACGGCGCAGGCGCAGCGCGAATACCCGGCGCGGACGGTGAGCGTCAGCCTGGAGTCCGCGCTTCCGCCGCCCAAGCGTGCCGGGCAACCGGCCACGCAGGCGACCGGCCCGACCGAACGCGTGAACGACGCCGCTCGCAGCCGTCCTGTCCCGGCCGCCTATGCGTCGCCACCCGCATCCGCAGCGCCGTTTCGCGTGACGGTCCTGCCCGGCGACGGCGCACCGCTCGTGTCGCTCCGCGTCGCGCAGGCCGCTCCGGAAGACCTCGACACACTCGATTCCCATGTTCGCGCCGCTCTTCAGGAGAGCGGCTTTCGCGCGTCGAAACTCGTCATCAACGGCGTCGACCGCAATGCTCCCGGAGAAACCAATCATGGCGATTGATCCCATTGCCTCGTCCACCAATCTCGGCGCCCGGGCGGATTCGCTCGGCCTGAACATGCAGTCGCTGCTTCAGATCATCCTGACCCAGCTTACCTACCAGGATCCGCTGAAGCCCGTCGACAACTTCGAGTTCGTTTCGCAGCTCGCGCAGTTCACGTCGCTCGAGCAGAGCCGGCAGATGACGGACAAGATCGACAGCTTGCTCACCGTGCAATCGGCGACGAGAACGGTCGGTCTGCTCGGCCGCAACGTGGATGTCCAGACGGACACGGCTTCGATGAGCGGTGTCGTCAAAAGCGTGTCGTTCAAGGACGGACAGCCGCAGTTGACGATCGAAACGGCCGACGGCCAGTTCCTGACCAACGCGACCGTCGCGCAGATCGTCGCGGTCCGATAGTCAACCTGCCCGGGAGAATTCCATGCTTGAAAGCATCTACATCGGCATGAGCGGCCTGACCGCCTATTCGCGCGGCTTGCAGACCATCAGCAACAACGTGGCGAACCTCAATACCGCGGGCTTCAAGACATCGACGCCCCAGTTCGCCGATCTGTACTACGGGCAGCAGTTCGCGCGCGGCTCCAGCGGCAATCCAAACGTCACGTATTCGGGAAGCGGTGTCGAATACGGGTATGCATCGCTGAATTTCAAGCAGGGCGATACGCGGCCGAGCGACGGCCAGCTCGACCTTGCGATCCAGGGCAACGGATTCCTGACCTTGCTCGACGGAAAGGACGCCCGTTACACGAGAACGGGCCAGTTCATCGTCGGCGACGACGGCTCGATTCGCGACAAGTCCAGCGGTCTGCAACTGGCAGCGCTCACCGGCTCCGGCGATCTCTCCGGCCTGTCGGTGGCCGGCAAGCAGATCAATCCGCCGCAGGCGACGACGGTCGTCAAGTTCACCGACAACCTGTCGACCGGTTCGACCAGCTTCTCGATCCCGAACATCGACGTGTATGACGCCGGCGGCGGGAAACATACGCTCAAGCTCGATTTCAAGCCCGATACCGGCCCGCTACCCGGACGCTGGAAAGTGTCCGTCAGTGACGAGAACGGCGCACCCGTCAAGGAAAGCACGCTGCAGTTCACCGGCGGCATTCCCGATCCGGGAAGCAACAAGATCGACGTCACGCTGCGTCCGGCCAACGCCCCGCTGCTCACCGTCTCGCTCGATTTCTCGAACGGCGTGACGAGCTATTCGGCAGGCACGACGTCGACGCTTCGCGTGTCCTCCAAGGACGGCTATGCGACCGGCACGCTATCGTCGCTGAGCGTCGATCAGGACGGCCAGCTCGTCATCGGCTATTCCAACGGCCAGAACGACAAACTGGGCGCGATCGCCCTCGCCAGCTTCGCCAATCCTCAGCAACTAGTCCAGACCGGCAAGGGGCTGTTCGATGCAAGCCACGCCGCGCCGCCCGCGTATCGCTCCAGCAACGGCGCGGGCGTCGGCAAGCTGCTGTCCGGCGCAACGGAAGCGTCGAACGTCGACCTGTCGTCCGAGTTCGGACAGCTCATCCTGATTCAGCGCGGCTTCCAGGCCTCGTCGCAGGTCGTCAGCGCCGCGAACGAGATGATGATGCAGCTGCTGCAGATGCGGAGTCAGGGATGAGCATCGGCCCCGTCACCTGGCGCCCGGCCGGCGCCCGCGATCCGGACATCGCGCGGGCGCTGTTCGAAACAGCACTCACCGACTGGCAATCGCGCTGGTTCGTCCGTCCGTGCTTTTCCATTGGCGAGATCGTCCGCCTGCCCGGCAGCCCGCCCGAAGCCGACGCCCTAGCGCAAACCAGCCACGCGTGTGCACCCGGCGTTCGTGTCGACCTGTACGAGCGCAGCGACCGGCGCCTGATCGATGCCGCATTTGCCGCAGGCGGACATGCCTTCGACACCCATGCGTGCCACGACTTCCTGGCCTCGATCGCCACGGAGATGCGCGACGATCTGATCGCGTCACTGCGCGTATCGTCCTCTTCCGCGCAGGTCAGTTCGCCGCACGCCGCAGCCGCCGCATCGTTCAGCGGCTACGGCGCCATTCGGCTGGCGATCGTCGCATCGAACGGAGACATACTCGCCATGCTGTTCTGCGACATTCGGCACGTCTGGAACGACGCCGCATCCGACGCGGCCATCGTGCCCCGCCGCCCCGTCGACTGCGACCTGACGCCTCGACGCCTCGCGCTCGATGCATGCCCGGTCGCGCTGTCCGTGCGGCTCGGTCAGTGCGAGCTGTCCGCGTCGCAGTTGACAACCCTGTCGCCGGGTGACGTCGTCGTCCTCGATCGCGCGCTCGACGCACCTGCCACGCTGGTCATCGACGAGACCTCGTCCACCGTCGCGTTCGGTACTCCCGGCCGTACCGGCACCTCGCTTTCCTTCAAACTGACGTCGCTCGCGACGCCCGATTCGCCATGACCACCCATACGTTTCCCAAACAGGCCGTCGCGGCCCGCGTCGATTTTCCCGAACAGCACGCCGACGCGCACACGGAAGATTCGCCGCGCCCAATGCTCGAGTTGCTCGACGGCGTCAAGGTAACCGTCGACGTGCTGCTCGGTCGCACCACAATGAACGTCAAGGACATGATGACGCTGCAATCCGGCGGCGTGCTCGAACTGGACCGATCGATCGGAGATCCGGTCGAAATCGTCTTGAACGGCAAGACGATCGCGACCGGGGAGATCGTCGCCGTAGACGGCCGCTTCGGCGTCAGTATCGTCAGTGTCGGAACGGCCGATCGATGACCTCAACGGTACCCACCTCGTGGCTCGAACGCGCGCCCGATGCCGCTCCGGCCGCGGGCCTCTTTTCACACCTCGGCGTCGACTGGGTTCGTGTCGTACTGGCATTGCTGTTGTGTCTCGCTCTCGGCGTCGTCGCCGCGCTCGTCATTCGGGCGCGCGCCGTACGCGGCACGCGTCGCGATTCCGCGAACACGTCACGCATCCGCGTGATCGAACATACCCGTCTTTCCGCCCGGGCTACCCTGCACTTGATCGAATATGACCAGCGCGTCGTCCTTCTCATGTCAGATGCGAACGGCAGCCGCGTCGTTGATGCTCGCGACCAATCGCCGTCGGAGTCCTGAGATGCGCACAACGTTCCACCGCGTCGTCGCCGTCACGCTGTTCGCGCTCCTGGGCACCGTCGCGGGTTGGGCTCATGCTGCGCCCGCCCTGCAGGCCGCTTCCCCGCTGTCATCGCTCGGCGTCGCCGATTTCGTGCGCCCCGGAGCCGGCATGTCGGAAGCCGTCCGGATCGCCGTTTTGCTGACGGTACTCAGCTTGCTCCCCGCCTTCGTCGTCTCGATGACGGCCTTCATCCGGATCGCGATCGTGCTGTCGATGATCCGCCACGCATTCGGCATGCCTGAAACGCCGCCGACGCCGGTACTGATCAGCCTCGCGCTGTTCCTGACCGTGTTCGCGATGCTGCCGACGCTGCAGGCGATCAACCACGATGCGCTTCAGCCGTTCATCGGTGGTCACCTGGAACTGTCACAAGCGCTTGAGCGCAGCAGCGGGCCGCTGCGCGATTTCATGCTGCGGCAGGTGCGTGAAGACGAACTGAAGTGGATGTACGAGATGTCGCACCAGCCGCTTCCCGCGACGCCAGCCGACGTCAGCCTGCTGCAATTGACGCCCGCATTCATCCTGAACGAGCTGCGCGTGTCGTTCCAGATCGGTTTCGTCATCCTGCTGCCGTTTTTGCTGATCGACCTCGTCGTCTCCAGCGTGCTGCTGTCGCTCGGCATGCTGATGGTGCCTCCGGCGACGATCTCGCTGCCGCTCAAGGTACTGATGTTCGTGCTGGTCGACGGCTGGGGCCTCATCCTGCGTGGCGTGCTGGGCAGCTTCAAATGACACTGCAGGATCTGCCGGGCGCAACGGACGCCATGTCGACGGAAGGACGGGAGAGCGATTTGTGGCTCGCGTTCGAACTCAGGCGCGACCCCGATGCTAGAGAGGCGCTGTTTGATTTTTATCTGTCGTATGCGGCCGCGCTAGCCGGCAAGCTGTATCGCGGGCGCCACCGCGACGATGTCGAGTACCAGGACTATATGCAGTTTTCCTGCGTCGGCCTGCTCGAATCCATCGACCGGTTCGACCGGAGCCGCGGCGTCGCATTCACGACATTCGCGACGCAACGGATCAAGGGCAGCGTGCTGGACGGCGTCATCCGGCTGACCGACGGGCAGGAACAGACCGCGCTTCGCGCCAGTGTCCGCCGCGAGCGGCTGGACTCGCTGAAGGATGCGGCTGGTGACGAGCCACGCGACGTGTTTCGCGTGCTCGCCAGCGTGACGGTCGGCTTGGCGATCAGCTTCATGCTCGACGATACAGGCATGGTCGACGCCAATGCAGGTGCCGTACAGCCTTTCCAGGACCACCCGTACCGGACACTTGCGCAGCAGCAGACGCGGTCCCGCCTGTACGATGCAGTCGATCACTTGCCTGCACGCGAGCAGAAGATCATCCGATACCACTACTTTCACCGCTTGAGCTTCGAGCACATTGCCGACATTCTCAACTTGTCCAAGGGCCGCATTTCGCAGCTGCATCGCGCGGCACTCGACGAGCTTCGTCGGCAGATCGGCACCGACGACTTCTATCTTCTTGCGTGACTCGCCATGGAAAACAACCCATCATCGACTTTGTGCCCGGACGACCAGATGGCCGTGCTGGTAGAAACCATGCGATCCAGCGACGAAGCGGCGCTGCACGCGTTGAACAATGCGCTCGAGCGCTGGCCCGACGATTATCGTCTGTGGTTCCTGCGCGGCGCGGTTCATGCCGGATCGCAGCACTACGAGGCGGCCAGAAGCGATTTCAGCGCAGCACAGCGACTGACGCCCGATTTCCCGATCGCCGGCTTCATGCTGGGCTTTCTCCACTTGACTCATGGGCATGTCGATCGTGCAGTCGAAGCATGGGGGGCGCTCGATGCGCTGCCGGCGGACGATACGCTGCGCGTGCTGAAAACCGGCTTGCTGAATCTTGCTGGCGACCGCTTCGCGCTAGCCAGCGAACAGTTGCGAGCGGGCATTGCATCGAATACGAAATACCCACTGATCAATCGCTATATTGTTGACGTGCTACAGCATGTCGAGTCGATCGTCGGTTCGTCGCCAGCCGATCACGCGCCATCCGAAAAGACGGGTATCCTTCCGGAAATTGATCCGGCGTTTTCGACGTCCCGCTGACAGGCTTTTCCATTGCCATGATTTCCCGTACCACGCTCGACCAACTCACCGAGATACTGCGCAGCGAGCTCGACAAGAAGGCGCGCGCGCGAGCAGGCGCCGCAGACGCGACGTCGGCCGGCAGTACGACTTCCAAAGTCGAGCCGCGCCCGTTGGGCGAAACGCTCCGGGCTCATATCGACCAGTTGCTCGCGGCGGGCGTGACGGACGAGTTCCAGTTGACGCGCGCCGCGGTCGAGCATGTGTTGCACCGGCAATTCGGCGACGAGCAGGTCAACGATCCGACGTTTCAGTCGATTGCGAACCGGGTGGCGCAAGCCATTCTCGAAGACGGAAATCTCAGGGACGATCTGATGGCTGCCTTTGCCCTTCGCAAATAACGCTCGTTGAACTGAGCCAACGCACATCACCGGGGCTAACGTGACAAGCGACCACACCGTGCTCGACAGCGCATACGAGATCTATCTCCGCGACAAATCCGCGAGCGCCGGACTCGCGCTGTGCCGGACACTCAGGCTTTCCGGTCACGCAGAAGAAGCCATACGGGTGTTGAAAGAACTGGCGGACCGTGTTGAAGATCCGTTTTTTCGCGCACAGATCGGTATCGACATGAACCTTCTCGGCCTTTTTTCCCAGGCCGAAGCCCTATTGAGTCAATCACTATCGGTACTTCACCACGAACCTGATCGGCGAGCCTTGACAGCCGAACTTCTGGTCTCGCAGTACGCTCAAGGCCGATTTCGCGAAGCCCACACGCTTAATCGGCGCTCGCGCGATGCATGGGGGCGAGCTGGTGTAGTTTCAAATATTTTTTCGACTCATACCAGCGAGTATCAGCGGATTGTCAAAAAACTGCTTCGATGCGACGAATCCGTCGCCGGGAAGCGTGTCCTCATCATCCATGAGGGCGGCCTTGGCGATGTGATCATGTTCTCCCGGTACCTGCACTTGTTACGGGATGAAGGTGCGGCGGCTATCGTATTACAGGCACCAGCCATATTGGCGCCGATATTCGCCACCTACGACTGGATCACACTTGTCGAGAACGCCGGCGATGCCATTGACCAAAGCGATTGCATCATCTGTACCTTTGATCTCTTTGTCCGGTATCAAAAAACGCCCTACTTCCCAAGCTGGACGGAATCATACGTACAGGCGCCGGCTGGACGAGAAATGCCGACGCTGGCGGCTGACACTTTCCGCAACCGACGCGATGGTGTTCGCGAGATCGGCTTGATCTGGCGCAGCAATACTGCAGTGCGTCATGAACCGTACCGGTCGATCTCGCTGGCGCAACTCGCACCGCTGTTCAGTTCTTCGGAATGTCGTTTTCATGCACTACAGTTCGGCAAGATCACCGACGAGGAGCATGCGTTGCTGGGTCAACACGGCATCGGCATCCTCGGTAACGAGCTGCGCGATCTTGGCGATACGGCCGTCATTCTCAATGAGCTGGATCTATTGATCACGGTAGATACGGGGCCGGCCCACCTGGCTGGGGCGCTGGGGCGGCCAGTATGGGTGTTGCTGTCGGCGGCATGCGACGAGCGCTGGTACAACAGCCATCGTGATACGCCGTGGTATAGGTCCATGCAGCTATATCGACAAGCGACATTGGGCGATTGGAGCAGACCGATAGCAGAGATGGCAGATGCGCTGGCTGGCAATCACGCACTAAGGTGATCGCTCGCGGGGCGGGAATCGCGTTGATACACCGCCTCGACGGCGATTTTTGTTCGTCAGTCCACTCGCACTTTGGACCAACACCAGATTTACGCAGCAAACGGGACCGGCGACGGCGCGACGGCCGGCGCCGGAATGCGGCAATTGCCGGCGTCAGTGGCAGCCGTCACGAACGACGAACATCGCGTCATTGCCGACGACTGGCTGCGCCGCGCGATCACCGGAATTCGCGTAATGCTCCTCGATGACGACGAACGGCGACGCGTCGCCAAGCATCTCTTCTGAGATTCGAGCCCAGAGACAACAACGCCTGCGTAAGCGGGCGTTGGTTCCTCAAAGACTAATCTTTAAAGCCCGCAAACGGCCCAAAGAACACCACTCCTTGCTGAACTAGAGACGGCAACTCCTCGGGCGACGGAAAGAAATCTGGACAATCCGACCAAACGCTTTCCACATAGGTACTCCACGAGTCCACAGGAATCTCGCGCACATTTCCTACGACAGTATCGAATATGTAGTGCATCTGAGCAGCGGCAAGTACCCCCTTCTTCACCGCAGCCTCATAACCCGATGCACTTGCGTAGCACACAACAAGTGCTCCATCGATTCCTTCCGGCATATCACAGCCATCGCCTCGCAATAGCCGCATCTGAAACTCAAACAGGTGGTTCTTCATGCTCCGCCTTGGTTAATATTGCCTTCCCGTTCCAGGAACGATGACGTTCCGCAATTGCTCAATCTGCTCTCGACTAAGCCCGAATTGATTGCTCGCCTTCGTTGGATCCGCAATCACTGGCTTGCCCGGGTTCAGGGGCCGCTTTGCTTCCTCGACTGCAGAAGCCCTCAATTGCTGTACAAACGATTTCGGCACTTCGAATGACTTGATCGTGTTGTCAGGGAACTGTTGAAGTCTCTGGGCCAAGAATTCCTGAGCACGAGCCTCGTCCCCGAAATTCAAGTAGAGATTCCGCTCATCGCCTCGCCCCTTGTTGGCTAGTACCGGCGGAATCGTGACGCTGCCAGTTGCCTCATCAATAAACAATCGACGATTTCCTGCTCCCTCAACACGATAGACCGTCACGGTACTTGGGCCGCTCGCGGCACCTCGCCCAAGGAGAAGCCCAACCCCAAACTCAGCATAGCTCGATGCCCCCGAGTTGTAGGGAATTTTTGCTCCATTCAGGAAGGGAACATAATCCGGCGTGCCAGGCAATGCGCCGCCCAGCAGGTTGACCCCTCCCTCAATCGTGTTCAGTGCAAGGTTGATCGGCAGCTTCGGAACATCGGCAAACCATGAACTCCCGAGATCGAATTGCGCTCGGCCAGCAGTACTGTTCCCGAAACGATCAAAGCCGCCGCGTACGTCCGTGGACAGACGTCGCTGCGCATCCCACACATATTTCAGCGCATCGGCGTCGCTTCCTGCCAAACCGAGCGAACCACCGTTGCGGTTCGCGAGATCGGGGTTCGCAGTGTAGCCAAATGCGTCAGCACGCCCCAATGGGCTTGGAGTAGAGAATCCCGCAGACAGGCCATACAGCGTCGACGCGCTGCTGTAGGTTGTCGGCGTTGTATCGACCAGCCCACCGTACGCGCCATACATCAAGGCGGCATTGCTGTACGTCGACTCCGGTGCGATGAACCCACTACCAACTCCGCCCAACCCACCCGGCAGAATTTGGTCGTTGACGGCGGCGATCGCGTCCTGCGCGCGCTGCGTAGTTTTGTCGACGGAGGCTGCCTGCACATTGCTGGCCACCATGTTGCCGACCGTGCTCGCCACCGCATCCGCCGCAATTGCCCCGATGTTGCGCCCCAAACTTCCGCCACGAACCAGCGTGCTCGCAACACCAGCGCTCAATCCGCCGGTTACGCCGCTGGCAAATCGCGCCATGGCCGTGCTGGCACCAGCCCCGATCGCTACTTTTCCGACCTGCTCGCCTACCCCGTATCCTACACCCGATGCAATCGCGCTGGCCGCCACACCCTTCCAGTCAAAGCGATCCTGTAGTCCGGTTACAACCCCGATACCTTGCGTTGCCACCGATCTCATGGCGCCTTGAGCTGCCGCGCTCAACGCATTCGCCGGCGCGCCCACTGCCGCTCCAATACCTGCGGTCAAACCCGCCGCTACCGCCCCTAACGTGATGCTGTTCAAATTCAAACCGTGCTGCTCGCCGGCCGCGATCATCACGCCTTGCGATGCTAGCGCGCCCGCAGCGCCGCCAATTGCTGCGGCTCCGAAACCAGCAGCACCCAACGAACCCGTCAGGGCGCTGACACCGGTTGTGAATAGCCCTCCGGTGGCTGTCGCGCCCAACGCCGGCGCCGCGGCCCCTGCTGTTATCACCGTTGCCACGGCGGCGACGACGATCGCTATGATCGGCATGAATCCGCCGCACCCGCTCGGTCCCGGCGGAGGTGGCGGCGCCGGCAGCGTCGGCTGCGTATTGCCGATCGCCAGCCCCGGATCGTACGGCTTGAACGTCGTCGACGTGTTGTGGACGTTCGTCACCTTGTTCGGCACAGTCAGCAGTTGGCCGGCCCGCAGCTCGTCCGTACTCTTCAGACCATTCGCGTCCGCCAGGATGTACCACAGGCTCGAATCGCCCCACAGCGCCGACGCAACCGACTTCAGCGTATCTCCTGCACGCACCGTCCACTGGCCCGCGCTTGCCGCCGGATATGTGCCGTTGATCGCCATGTAGTTCTCGTCGAAGTCGGCGGCACTGATCGGCGTGAAGACCCGATACTGGTTCTCGTTGCCCTTGCCCAGCTTGCCGGCAAGTTCCTGCATGTAGTCGATCTGGTCGATCCCGTCGTTGCCCTGGTTACCAACCCGGTTGCCGTTCAGGTAGTAATAGTTGTGCTTGCGGTCGCCCGCCGCCCCGTTGATTCGTCCATTTGCATCCACCGTGACGCCAGTCAGCTCGTCGCGCCGCTGCACCTGGCCGCGCAGGTCAGTCCAGTACTGGAACGCACGCGCCTTGCCCGGATCGTTCCCGCCGTCGTCGTACGTGCTCTTCAGGTTGCCGTTCACGTCGTAGTTGAAGTACGACGTTGCCGGACGCCAGCCCGGTGCATTCGGATTCGACGCCTGTACGGTCACGCGCGATTGCTTCGCGCTGTCCCACCACTCGTATGCATACGTGGAAGTCGTACGCGTCTCGCTGGAGTCGTCCGGCGTCGTCTCAACCCTCGTCAACGTGCCATCCGCCATGCGCGAATATGCGGTCGTCGCACGATGCAGCGCGTCGCGCTCCTGCGTGATCATCCCGTCCGCGTCCCAGGTGCGGTCGATTCCGGTGACCTGCTGCCCCGTCTTCGCGTCGCGTTCGACGAATCCCGTCACGCGGCCCAGCAGGTCGTTCTTGCGCTCCTGCACGATGATGTCGTTGACGCTCTGCGTTGTCAGGTAGCCGTTCGCATCGTACGTATAACGTTCGGTGCGGCCATCCTTCGCATACGCAGCCAGCACGCGCTCCCCCGCCGCGTTGTAGCCGAGTTGCACGCCATCGCCGCCGAGTGCTCCCTTCACGATCGAAACGCTCGTGTCGTTCGGATCGGTTGCACGCGCACCCGACAAACTACCCATCGACACCGTGAAGCGGTTCAACGCATCGTATTCGTACCAGTACTCCTGCTCACGATCGTGATATCCAACCATGTCGGTGTACTTCGCGAGCATGTGCCGACGATTACCTACCGCGTCGTACTCGTAATAGACCTTGTACGCGTCGTCCTCGATCGCCGTCACCCGGTTCAGCGCGTCATACTTGACTCGCGACTGCGCGAACACGTAGACGTCGCCGAAGTTTGAGAAATACTCCGCCGTCCGGTTGCCGTCGCCATCGTATTCGTACAATGACTGTGTCTTCGTCGCGTTATCCTGGATCGAGCGCACCAGCCCGTTCGAGTAATACGTATAGTCAACATCCTGTCCGCTCGAGCCAGACTGCTTGGCAAGCAGCCCCGCCCAGTTGTACGCATACTGGAACACGTGCCCACCGAGGTCCGTGTGCTTCATCAGACGCCCGAACTGATCGTTCTCGTCGACCGTTGTCATGCCGTTTGAGTTGGTCGTCGTGCGGATCCATCCGCCGGCGGTCGCCGTCCCGGCCGAGCCCATGCTTGTGGCCCACTTGTAGTCGTATTTCACTTCACGACCCGCCGCACTGATCGTTTTGACGACCCGACCATCGACATCGTAAAAGGTGCGCTCACGGTTACCCAGTGCATCCGTATGCGCGATGCGCCGGTCCAGCGAATCGTATTCGTAGCGGTCAATGCTCCGCTGACCGTCGACCAGTGCCGGCCGATCGACTTCGATCAGGCGGTCCATCTTGTCGTAGCGATAGTCGGTGCGCCGCCCCAGCTCATCGATCGACGTTCGCAGGTGGCCAAACACGTCGTACTGCATCGTCTTATTGAACCCCAGCGCGTCCCACGTCCGGGCCACCGCGGCCTTGGATGCCCCGTAGTTCCACTGCTGCGTGGTCAGGTTGCCGTTGGCATCCTTCAACCCGACCAGGTTACCGGTGAGGTCGTAGTAGAACCGCGTCTCTGGTTCGACTTCCACCTGCGCACCATTCGCGAGCGTCACGCTGACCTTCGGCTCGTGCTTGAGCGTCAGATTCCCCATCGTGTTGTAGAAGGAAGTCGTCCAGTTGCCGCGGCCGTCTCGCTCGGCCGACACCTCGCGGAATGCGTTGTGCTGCTGCAGCCGGTCGATCGTCATGTCCTTCGCCGTTTCCTCGATCACGCCCACGATGTCAACGTTCGTCACCGGGTTGTTGCGCGTGCCGGTCAGGAAATAGCTCTGGCGCTCGGTCAGGACATCACCGTTCGTATCCTTGGCGAGATAGCGGTATTCGAACTCCGTGCGCGTTGGCAGCGCCGATGCATCGAACAGAAAGCGTCCCAGCGCGTCGCGCGTCAGCGTCACTTCGGTGAAAGGACGATCGAACACCTGGTCTTTTGCCGTGGACTGACGGTAGTACAGCGTAACTGTATTGACGTTCGTAAGCGGCTGACCGTCGGAACCGACCGGTTTGAACTCGAAAATGCTCGGGCGCTCGCTGCCCGTCAACGTGACCTGCGTATTGCCAAGTGAGCCGACGGTGATGTCGCCGGCGCCCATCGCCAGCGGTATGCCCGCCGCGTCGTAGGCGGTGTATTTGATCGAATAGGCATACGACTGGCCCGGTTGCGGGATCAAGCCACCCGACTGGACGTCCCAGGTGAACTCGCCATTACCCGTGCGCGTGATGCGCGAATAGCGTGTCGTCCCGTCCTGCACCCACGACACCATGATGTAATCGGTGTCGGCCGGTTGTGCGTGGAAAACGATCGTCGATTTCAGGTCGGCGAGATAGTTCGTGCTGAACGAAGGCGAGCCGTTTCCTCCCGGCAATCCGACCGAACTCAGCAGGGCGTCAAGCTTCTGGCCTGCTGCGTTGTACAGGTCGAATTCCACATCCAGGTTGCCCGGCGCGTATCCCGACAGATCGACCGAGAACGCACCCGTGGCCGGATCGCGCCAAAGCGTTCGTTCCTCATTCCATGTGGTGCCGCCCTGCGGGCGCGTCTTCACGACGACGTGGTCGGCCAGATGCAACGCGGAATCGCGGGCTGAATAGAGGTTCAGGGTTTGCGGCGACGTCCAGATGTAGCTGCCGGATGCATCGGCAAGGAAACCAGCACGGCTGCTTTCCTCGTAAGCGGGGATCGGCGAAGACGTTACGGTCGAGTTACCGCCGCGCGCGATATGTGCGTTATAGCCATCGCGGCGCAGCAACGTACCGGGCTCACGCCCGTCGCTGCCGTCCGATATGGCCATGAAGATCATTTCGTAATCGCCGTCCGGCAAATTGCCTACGTCGATCGTGTATGAACCGGGTTCGCTGTTGGGGTCCTTGCCGAGCGTCCGGAATGCTTCGGTGGACCCCGATGGACGGTAGTACAGCATCGCACGCGCACCCTGGGGCAGCGTGTGATTGGCCAGACTCAATCGATTGGATACCGACTGCAGCTCCTGCGACGAATTGAGGGCGTCCTGATCAGCCACTTTGGCCTGAACGTTGCCGTTGGATACCCACGCTTCATACAGGACGGCCCCCTTTTCCACCTTTCCGAGCAAACGTCGTTCGCCGGAGCCATTTTGCGGCTTGACATAGACTTCGATGGAGTAATCGAACTGGAGCGGTTTATTGGGATAGTCGCCGCTTGGCGTACCTATCCGGACGTAGCTATTGACCGGAAAGGTGACCTTACCCGACTGGTTGACCGCTGTTTGAACCGTTTGGGTCTGCGTGATGTCTACCGGATCGTGGTCTACCCCGGAAGGCCGTGATGTCCCGAGGTTTTCGCCTTGCTCCCGATACGTCGCGACGACCTCGTACTGATAGGCTCCGTATACATCTTTCAGGTCAGGGAGATTGATGTCGAGGCTATATATCTCAATATAAGACGACACCAGGTTCCATGACACGCTGGCTGTAGCTGCGGCGCCCGCTGACGTAGTCAAGCTCACTTCCGCCGGTTCGGTGTACACCGGACCAGCAACTGGCCGATTCTGTTTTTCGATCCATCCACCGATACTCAGTTGCGTATTCGCAAAGATTCCGCCGTCGATCGGAATATCGACCGGGTGGAAGCTGATACGCGGGACACTGCCCGACGTCTTCGGCTGGCGAATCTGGATGACCTGATTACGTGCGTCGTAGCGCGTAAAGGTCTGCATCATGTCGGCCTTCTGGAGCAACTTCTCGAGATCGTCACCCGTCTTGATCGCGAATTCACGCAGATCGGTCTGCATTGACTCGACCTTCAGCGTCGCGTTCCCGTTGCGATCGTACATGTACAGATGCGAGATGCCGTCGTTGAAGTTCGTTCGAACAACGCGGCCAGCATTGTCGTAGTCCGTGTATTCCTGCCACTCGCCGCCTTGCTCGGAGAGTACCCCGTTTCCGTTCGTGCGCCGACCAATCAATTCACCGTACGCGTTATAACGCAACTCGGTCTGGATGCCTTGCTCCGAGCCGCTTTCCCGCCATGTTCCGCTGAATCGCTTGATTTCCCGGTTTTCCAAGTCGTAGCGGGTCCCGAACGAATAAAATTTTCCGGGTCCATCAGCCTCGACGTTACCGAAAGACGTACCCGTCACATTAC
This sequence comes from Burkholderia sp. AU15512, assembly GCF_002223325.1. Taxonomy (NCBI): domain Bacteria; kingdom Pseudomonadati; phylum Pseudomonadota; class Betaproteobacteria; order Burkholderiales; family Burkholderiaceae; genus Burkholderia; species Burkholderia sp. AU15512. The sequence goes on along the minus strand of NZ_NKEX01000008.1, from coordinate 624,804 downwards.
CGGCCACGTCGTACGAGTAAATCGTCAGCGTCCCGTCCGCATACCACTTGCCATTGACTCGGCCACGAGCGTAAGTGTATGCAGTCTCCTCGTCCCCGCTGCTGTGCTGCCGGGTTTCCCGGGTGATATTGCCGAGACCGTCATACTGGTACACAGTCCGTGCGCGGGTTCGCTGTCCCTGGTAGTCGGTGAACTCCGGCAATATTTCCAGCGTGCGATGGCTGAGAACATCGTACCCGTAGTCATACTGATTGCCGTTGGCATCGATCTGCCTCAACAAATTGCCGTTGCCGTCGTATGCATAACGCGTTGTCGCCGCACCGACCTGTTGCGTCAGCTTGCCGTTGTCGTCAACCGTTGCAAACTGTACATTTTCACGCGTCTCGCTCGTCTTTCGGCCGTTGCGATCCCACGTGTAATCGGTAATCCGGTCATCCTCGCTGCGCGGCCACGCGTTGATCAGCGTGGCGCCGAGCGAGGGATTCGCCGTCACTGGGTCCGGATACGGCTTGGCGAACCGTATCTCCTGCGTCACGTCACCTCGCTCGTTCAGCGTATAGGCGATGCCGTATCCCTTTGCGTCGATCTCCAGCGTCTTCTTGCCGCTACCGTTGTAGAAGTACAGTGTGCGACCGCCGCCAGGATCCGTTTTGGAGATGACCGCGCCGCGTCCGTCGTATTCCCATTGAGTGACGAGCTCACTACCTGACGTGATGAAGTATTCGCCACGCTGGTCTTCACCGGCGCTCGGATCGAAATACCCGGTCGCGACGTTCATCACGCGCGACTGGACGAGGCGTCCGTCTGCGTCATAGACCATACGTGTTTCACGCACGCTGGTCGCATCGACCGGCGCCGGAGGCTGTGAACCTTGCGTAGCCTTCACCGGGTCCCCGAAGATCCGCGTACGTGTCGCGTTGCCAGCCGGGTCATACTCCCACAACGTGAGCGTGCCGCTCGGGCTGACTTGCCCCGTCTTGCGACCGGCAGCATCGTAGTACCACGTTGTGATCGCACCGTTGACGCCGACTTTCGATACAAGGTTGCCGCGCGCATCGTAGACCGATGTTTCGATTGCATCGGCCACGTTATAGTTGCCCAAATAGACGGACTGATAGGTCCTTACCTGACGGTCCAGAAGATCGTAGCCGTATTCGGTAATTCGTTCTTCGTCGAGCCCCTGCGCCTCCGTCATCTTGATGCGGTTGCCGCGCGAATCGTACTCGAAGCGGTTGATGACAGTCTGGTCTTTCGACAGCACCGGCAACGTCTCCGACGTCATCCGGCCCAGATGGTCGTACGTATACTTGAACGTACCACCCAGCTTGTTCGTATAGCTCGTGCGATTGCCGAGCCCGTCATACCCGTAGGTTTCGAAATACCCTTCCGCATCCGTCGACTTGACCACGCGACCGAGCTTGTCGTACGCCATGCGAGTGACGGCATCTGCCGGATCGCCGGCCGGCAGCACCTGCGACAGATCCGACTTCCAGCCGTCGCGTTTCCACGCGTCATCGACTGCACCCGCGCGTGCGAGCCGATAATCTGTCACTTGTGACACGTTGCCGAACGCATCGTATTGCGTGCCGACCACCCAGTTCTCCGGGCTGACCTGCGCAACGACCCGGTTGAGCTTGTCGTAGAACGACACCGTCGTGGCCGACAGAGGATCGGTCATCGTCACCTGATTGCCGAACGCGTCGTACTGATAACGCGTCACGTTGTGCAGCGCGTCCGCCTTCTCGCTCACGCGACCGGCGGCGTCGTAGCTCTGGGTACTGGTGTAAGCCTGCAACAGCGCAAGCTTCTGGTCCGCGTTCAGCGCGGCCGCCGCCAGCGCCGTGCCGGCGCCATCCACAAGGCCTCGCGCACCGCGCTCCGCCAACGCCCAGGCAGTATCCTGTTCGGCGAGTTCGACACCACGTGGGTCGGTCGCCGCAATTTGCCGGCCGAGTGCGTCATACGCATAGCGGGTCGTGCTGGCGACGGCCGTACCGTATGCCAGCGTCTTCGCGATCAGGTTGCCTGCAAGGTCATAGACGGCATGTGTCGTCGATGCGTCGCTCGTGCCGGCGGCCACTGTCGTATCGATCGCCCTGCCGAGCGGGTCGAGCGTATAGCTGGTTTTGACGCCCAGTGCGTTGGTCATCTCGATCAGCCGACCGGCGCCGTCGTAGCGATAGGCCGTGACCGCAGCCTGATCGAGCGACTCGGACCTCAACGCCAGCCACGCGTCGTAGGTTGTCTTGTAGCTCGCTGCTTCCGGATGAGCACGTGCGTAACGGATCGTCTTCGCGAGACGGCCCGCGTTGTCGTACTGGTTCTCCGTAGCGTAGCCTTCGGCATCCACCGTGTACACCGGTCGGCTCGCGTCGTCATAGAACCACCGGGTTTCGCGCGCAGTGTTCTGTGCGCCTTGGGCGTCCCACGAGTTCAGCAGATCCGAGAAGGTGGCGTAATTCGGATTGTCGCTGCCGGTATACGGTGTCGCGTAAGACTTCGAGTCGACAAGCTGATCGATAGCGTTGTACGAATTTCGTGTGACATAACCGGCGGCATCGATCGTTGCGATCAGACGATGCTTGACGTCGTACACCATGCGCGTCACACGGTCGCCGGTTCGAACCTGCGCGTCGATCCGCGACAGTGCATTGCGAACGGTATCTTGCGACTCGCCGTCCGCAGTATCGATAAATCCCGCGTACGCGGTCTTGCGGATCACGTTGTTGCCAGCGTCGTACGTCAATTCAGTGACGGCGCCCGCCGCATCGACAGTAAAGCGCAGCCGACCGTCGGCATCGTAGACGTTCCGCCCAATCTCGTCCTGTTGCGATGCCGGCACCAGAGCGCGCAATTGCTCCGCCGTCAACTGGTCCGGCAAGGTTGCCAGCGCTGCCAACGTTGCATGCACGGTGCGTTTGACGATCCGCCCTTCGGCATCGCGGTCGATGACGATTACGGTGCCCGTCGGACCGACCGATCCGATCTCACGGCCCGCGGCATCGTAGACATGGTGCGTAACGCCACCCGCCGCATTGGTCTCGGACACCAGATTGCCGGCGGGGTCGTAGACGTAGTGCGTGGTCAGTCTCAGTCCGGCGGGATCGACTACCTGCTCGATCAGCCGGCCAGCGCCGTCGTAGGTGTTCTGCGTGGCCTTCGCGGCCGTGCTGTCCGCGCCCTCGGTCACCGTCAGAATCTGGCCCGTGCCGTCGTAGGCGAAGGTCGTCGTCAACTTCTGGCCGTTCGGATCGACGATCACCGTCATCTTTCGACCGTTCAGGTCGTAATGTGTGTCGGTCACCGTTCCGGACGGATCCGTTGTGCGGATCTGTTGCCCTTTCGCGTCGTATTCGTATCGTGTTACCAGTTCGACCGGGATCCACCCGTTCGGGCCACTTGTCGGCGCGCTTTGGTTGGTCCGCTCCTTGCGCGTCAGAACACGCCCAACTGCGTCATAGGTGTACTCGACGGACTTTCGGTCGCCCTCGTACTCCGTCAACACGTTTCCAGCGTGATCGCGAACGTATCCGTGGGACTGGGCCGTGTCATAGCCATTCAGCGTCCTGCTTTGGGAGCTGACGTTCTTCAACAGCCCATCGCGATCGTACTGATATTGAATTACATTCCCTTGTCCGTCGGTCACACTCTCGATCTGGCCATACTCGTTGTACTTTGTGGTTGTCACTACGCCCTCAGGCGTTTTGACGATCATCCACTGCATCTTCGAGCTGTAGCTGTACGTAGTCGTGTTGCCCAGACGATCGGTTTGCGTCAGTACGTTGTTGAACGCATCGTATGTCGTGCTGGTTCGACCGGACACGTCACGCGTACCGACAGTTCGCCCGTTTCGATCGTACTCCGTGACCCGCGACACCCCGTTCGCATCGACGGATTGCACCACACGGCCGAACGCATCGTAGACTGCCTTCGTGATCTGATTCAGGTAACCCGGGTCCGTCGCTTGCTGAATCTGATGTCCAACGCGATCGTAGTCGTACGTCGTGATTCGATGCGTATTGACGCCCACCTGTTGCGATTGCGATGTCACCTCACCGAACGTGTTGTACGCATACTCGGTGGTCGCACCCATCGCATCGGTGCGCTTCGTCAAGCGGCCCGCCGTACTGTAGTTGAAGGACGTGCGCGACGCATCGGCATTATCGAGTGCAGCAAGGGCAGTCGCCACATCATCCGTGAGGCGGCCACCCTGCAGCGTCTTGAGTACGTCGGCCGACAGCCGAACTGCGTAAGCAGTGGTTTGTGCTATATCTCCGAACGCGTCACGGTTGTGCGCGACAACTTCACCGGACGCGTTGATCGTCACCGCGAGATTGCCGTTCGCGTCGTAGTAGTAGAGCGTCTTGCGACCGTCCGCGTCGGTAGCAGATGTCCGCAGACCAGCCGCATCGTATGTGTAGGCTTCGTAGAACTCGTCACGCCGAAGCTGCGCGAGCATGGCGGTATCGCCGCTCTTTTCGTACAGGTCGATCAGCTCGAGTATCCGGCTGCCTTCTCCGGAATATTTCCGAACCACGCGGCCTTCTTCGTCGTAGCGATACGTCGTCGTGCGATTGAATGGGGCCTTGCCTTGCGTTTCGGTCAGCACGCGCCCCATCTTGTCGTAAGTGAAGCTAGACGTCTTGGATCCCATTACGCCATAGGTGACCTGCTCCAGCAGACGGCCCATCGCGTCGTACGCATAGGTCGTGCGTTCAAGGTCGCCCGGCGTTGATGCTGATGCGATCAGATCGGCTGCGTTGAGCGTGTAGCGAACACTGAACCATTGCGGGCCGTCGATGCCCATTAACGACGGCGTCGCAACCACCTGACTGAACACGTGATTGTCGAAGCTTGCACTACTTACCGTGACCGGGTTTTCTCTCCCTGAGCGGAATTCGACTGTATGACTTGCCAGCGGAATCGCATTGGGTACCGTCAACGTATAAGAGGTGTAATCCGACGCCGTCAGCGTTACCGTCCCTGCTTGCACGCCGTCCAGCCATACCTCGAGTTTTGCGCCGACCTGGCCGGACGCCTCGATCTTCACCGGCACCTGCTGCGGCTGACTCAACGCGCCCAACGCGACGCGCTGCCCCCGCACACGCTCGGTTACGTTGCCCTGAGCATCGTATTGATAGCGGGTGACGTACCCCTCACCATCTATTTCGGCTGCAAGCCACCCGCGTGCGTCGTAGACGAAGCGCGACGACATGTCCTGTGCGTTGGCGACTGGAATCAGGTCAGCAAGTTTGGGTACCTGCCCACCGGCGAAGGCCAGGCGAAGCGACTCGTTCACTGGCGTCGCATAGCGCACGATTTCAATGCGTTCGCCAGCAGCGTTATAGCGGTATTCCGTCAGATAACCTTGCGGGTCAAGCTCGCCGCGCAGCAGCCCGTCCTGGTCGTACAGGTAGCGTGTCGACCGATCCCGTGCCGGATCCGCCGGCGGAAGACCGGACGCCAGCACGGCAGCCGGATCGACGCGATTGGCGAATACCGTCTTGCCGGTCAAACGCCCAAAACCGTCATAGCTCAGTTGCGTCAACGTGCCATCGGCATCGACCGTGCGGTCGACCCACGCATTGTTCATTCTGAACAACCAGGTCGAGCGGTCCGCCGTGGTTGCGGCCGGCCGAAGTCCCGATGTTTCGAGGGTGAGCGCGCTTCCTGACGGTAACCGTTCGATCGCGCGTCCGGTGTTGTCAGACAACGTTGCGAGTTGCGCCGCGGTCAATCGCGTTGCGTACGTTACCGTCCTCGTCGGGAATGCGTAGGCCTTGTCGTAGACGTATTCGGTGAGCGTTCCGTCCGACGCTATCTCGGCAACCCGCTGGTTGCGGGCGTTGTACAAATAATGGGTACTCTGGCCATTCGCGTCGGTCGAAATCCGGAGCCTGCCGTCGGCGTCGTATCGATTCGTCGTCTTCGAAAGAAGACGACCTTGGACCGTATCGGTGGATGCGACGAGTTCGCCGGTCGCGTTCCAGACCGACGTACGCGTGAGGCCGTTGGCGAATGTCACCGAAACCGCGTGACCTGTATCGTCATACTGATACGTCGTCAGTGCACCATCGAAACTCACGGCACTCAACAACCGACCGAGGCCGTCGTAAGCGAATTGCTCAACCTGCTCCTGCCCCGACGGGCCAATGTAGCGCTGCAGCAGGCGCCCATGCGGATCGTAAACGTACCGCGTCTGGGATACCCCGCCAGACGTATCGCCCGTGCCATCGGTCAGCAAGTGCTCGTACCGCGTTTCGACCGCCACGTTACCGCGCCAGTCATAGGTCGAATCGATACGCAACGCATCTTGCCGACCACCGAGGCCGCTCACCCACGCATCGAGCGAACCGATGGACAGCGCCGTCGACTCAGCCAAACCGGCGACGTCGAACACCTCGCTGTTGTATCGGATTTCCGACACGCGCTGTCCGGCCGCGTTGTAGCGGTATTCCGTTACCCGGCCCTCGGCGGTCACTGTATAGCGCAGGTGTCCCACGGCATCGTACGCATAGCGCGTCGTCTGCGACATGAACTCGGGCCTGTCCATCGAACTCTTGACCGTCTCCGTCAGCAGCTCGTTACGCGGGCCGTAGGTACGCTCCACGCTCGTCCCGATATTACTTTCCAGAACCAGATTTCCTGCGGCGTCGTACTTGAGGTACGCGTTACCGAGCACCGTATCATTTTGGTTGCTCAGGTTTCCCTGGGTGTCGTAGTAGAAACTTGCCTCGCGACCTTCCCATTGCCCGTCGAGAGAAGGTGCTGTCCGAATATCAGTCAGCCGCCCGGACTCGTCCCATGACATCACCTGAGCGAAACCAAGCGGATCAATCACGGTCGTTTCGCGTTTCACGAGGTCGTAGCGCAGGCTCGTGACCCGTGAGGCACCGTTGTCGGCAAACTGAGCAATCGCCGAAACACGATATTCGCCATCGAGCAGCGCATACGCGAATTCCACCCGCGAGCCGTCCGTCTGCCCGATCGACGCTACCCGGTTGCTCGTGCCGTCATAGGTGTACGTCGTCGTAAACACGTTGCCGTCGGCAATGCTGTTGTCTTCAGGCGACAGATCGGTCACGACCTGCGACAGTCGCCCCTGCGCGTCGTATGCATAGCGCACCGTGGTCTCGGTCGCCGACTGCCCGTTCGCTTGCTGATAGACCGAACGCAGCGCCGAAAGCCGCCCGGCGGCGTCGTAGTCGAGATAAGTGACATCCCCGCCCGCCGTCGTGATCTGTGAGAGCTGACCCGAAGCGGTATAGCCGTACTTCACGGTGTTACCGTCGACGTCCCGGCTCGACACCAGCCGTCCGCCCTGTGCCGCGTCGTACGTTTCCGTCACATGCTGGGTACCATCGGTCCACGTCCAGCTGTTCGTGGCAGCATCGAACTGCAGGGTCGCACGCGGCCCCGTCGTCGTCACGGCCGTTGGTCCAGGCTGGTTTGCATTTCCGACGTTCGCGCCAACACCGGCAGTCGATACGTAGAGATTGCGCGTGGCATCGAACGCAAACTTCGTTTGCGAACCGTCCCAGTCGGTTAGCGTGATCGTGCTTCCGGCCTCATTCAGCGTGCCGGCCAGCCCATCCACGGTACGGGATGCCCCTTCACGCCAGTTGAGCTGCCCGAGGCTGTTGTACGCGCGGTACACGGCGCCGTTGATGCCCTGCCCCAACAGCAACTGATCGCGATCTTGCAGCATCAGGTTGCCATTCGCCGCGTTGACGTAGACCTGTTCGCCCATCTGGCCGAACGCGGCGTTACCCAGCACGCCTCTGTTGCCCAACGCCGTGGACGAAGATGATTGCAGACCCAGCCCTTGGCCCGTAACGATCGCTACCATGCGCTTGTTCTCCCGTATTCGATGTGGTGCCGTCTGGCCGGGTGGACCGGATTCGGCTTTCATGCGGGAGTTATCCGAAGCGTTGGAGATTCGTTTAGCCGATCGACCTGAAAGTTACACTTTGTTACATTTTCGGGGTCAAAGATCAGGACGCCGTCAGGCTGACGCCGATTCTGAGTGGGAGGTCATCTCAGGGCTCAGTCGTTTGCGTCCTACTCACGAGCACCAGCGCGCATCCTCGAAGCGCTCGCTGCCGGTTAAGCTCGACCGGTCGTTGCGTTGAGACCGTGTCAGCGCACGGTTGTGGCGTCGGCAAGCTCTCGTGTTTCAGCAGGTTCGATTGCCGATGACGCCGCCTGATGGTCTCCAGTGACCACGACCGCAATCTCGCGCGCTTTCCCAAAATATCGCACCAGCTTGGCGCGCACGCGTCGTTTTGCAGTTCCTCTGCGATGCGGAATTTCTCCAAGCAGTTGAACCGCGCCGGGAGTCGTGGAGGCTGGGTTATTTAAGTTAATGCAGGCACGTCAGCGATATTTCTGAGTTGCCTGTAGTAGTTTGCCTCAGCCTTAGCTGGGGGATATAGCCGAGCGGCTCCATCGGTCGATGATGGTTGTATAAGGCCACCCATTCCAGCGTTGCCAGTTCGACGAGTTCCCTCGTTTTCCAGCGGGACGACGATGAATCAGTTCCGTCTTGTACTAGCCATTGATCGTTTCAGTCAGTGCATTGTCGTAGCAGTCGCCCCGGCTGCCAACCGACGGCTCGATCCCGCTCACCAACTGAATGCGATTGCTTCCTCTGTGCGGCAGATGGCCAATATTGCCTTCTTTAACTCTTGCAGTATTTTTCCCCGCGCTCGCAAGGAAGTCATTTAAAATCAATTGTTTAACCGTGCTAAAGCATGAGCAATATTGCTCCCGTCATGCATGTTGATCAGCGAATAGCGCACTCAACGGGTAAGACCAATCTCGCTCCACTTGTTGCTACCGGCTCGCAATCAATAGCGGTCTCGAGGCGGCAGCGACATGCACATTCCGAATCTCACTCGCCTCGGTCAACGATTTTCTCAGTCCTCCCCCAAAGTTCCACGCATTCAATCAAAAAGACCGATCAGCAGCCTGTCATACGACTCGATTTGCCTAGAATTTGTCGACAGAAAACCACCAATAAATTCGCGCTGCCGATTTTTGTAATCAACCCATTTCTCATCGTGCGAATCGATTGCCTGCCCGAGTTGCAGTGCACCCTCCTCCGCATCCTGTCCATTATAAAAATAACCAAGCTCACGGCAGAGGTATGCGTTATGGATCAATGCATACCCGTTCCAGCAAACATCGAAATAGAAGTAATTCAGCGCGAGCCCTGATTGATGGGATATTACAATGTCGGTATGTTCCGAAAGAAATTGAGGGGTGTTGTAATAGCCGACAAAGCTTATCTTTGAGTCTCTCACCAGGTCGAGGTGGTACGCGATGCCAATAAATTCGGGGCTGTTTTTTGCAAGATGCTCCGTGTTCGTCGCGTGCACATAAGATATCTTCTCGCCAAATTTTCGATAGCCCAGTTCTGCAATCAAGAGCGGATAGAGGCAAAACTTCGTAACGTCGATATTCGGCTCCATGATGGAGAGGCGCTTCGATTGCCCGGTTGGACGATACTCCCCGCCATGCGGAAGCGCTGCCGACCGCTCTTCGACACACATCGGGTCCCAAACGAACGGGACTTCACGAACCGGCTGGCGTCGTAATACGCTGAAGTAGCTCGCGCTGGTATCGACAACTTGCGGGATGATCCACACTTGATCGTAACGTTGGTTGATGAATACCGTTTCCGCATGCCGCCTGCCAAAAATCATGGCCTGCATCATGTGCACGTATTCCGGACCGCAGCAGTAGCTCACCACTTTCGTACCGCGGCCCTGCAGATACGCGGTTTGCTGTTGGTCAATTTGCCCCCCGAGTTCGATCAGGACATCGAGCGAGTCTTTCGCATCGTCGAACGAGCGAATCGGATACTGCGTGGTATCCCATGGAAGTTCCGGCGTGATCTTGACGTTCGTGGTGTTGACGAGCGTGACCTGATGGCCAAGAGGCGAGTGTTGAAAGAGCTTCATCAGATACAAGGCGTTCTGCTTGATGCCGTTGACCCAGAGACTCTCCGCCGCGTGGTGAAGGCCAATTGTGATACCGACGCTGAGTGAGCGTGCCAAACTCATGGGAGGTTCTCCAGGATGCCCGTCCAATAAAGAGTTAGATCATAGCGCTGCACTGGTCTCCAGCTGTCAAGAACTGTCAAAATCTGACATGCGTGGTCGGCACGGGTGACCCTGCACGGCATGCCATACAGCGGCGCGCAGGGTTTCGTATTCGAGGAAGTGCGGTTATCGATTGACGTGTCCGTGTGCTGTCGATTGAAATCGCGTCGGATCCAGTCGACGATGTCCGGACGGCCCTGAGCGCGAAAATGCGCGCCTACCCGGGACATTTGTTAAATAGCTTGAATACCCGCCAACGTGCGAATGATTTGGCGTACTATCCGCCCGTCATCCTGGCTAATGTCGAATGCGGTCGAGCGACCTTGGGCAACGGCCATGGTTTTTATCTTCGGGAGCTCGAGCCGGGCGCCGATTTCATCCGCACGCCAGGACCGATCATGTTTCAGTCCCCGGGAGATTCCTTCGTCAACGGTTCGTTGCTGGGCCTGTGCGTCGAGGTTCCGCTTGCCGCGATCGTTTCGCTTGCGATGCACGGCGTCGACTGGAACGGGCCGCGCATCGCGATGCTCGTCGCCACGCCGGTGCTGATCGCATGCATCACCCTGCTGACGCGCCCCCTCGCATTCAGCACGGTATGGAAGCACAAACGCTCGCCGTTCGTGCTCGACGACAATGTGCGTGCATCGATTTACGGCCGGCTCTGCGGGATTGCGATCGGCGTCGTGTTCGGCATCATGGTCGCGACGACGTTCGCCTGACCCGGTCGAGAAAAATCTCCCATCGGGGCCTGCGCAGGGCGCGAAGCCTCGCTCACGAAGGGAAAGCAGCGTTTCCGGAATGCGCGTGCGCCCCCCAATCTCCCACTCACCCGGCCGCCTTCCCATTGCCCTCGATCACGTCGCCGCGACCAGCGCGTTGAACGACGTATCCCACAGCGGCGCGACATTGGCCGGCCCATCCAGCACACCGATCCGCGCGAACACGTCCGCGACCTGCTGATGCTGCGCCACCACGTCGGGCGTCACCGGCAGCAGTGCGTAGTCTTCGCTGCGCTGGTCGAACATCGCGACGAGATCGGCAACCGGCACGCGCGTCTCGCGGTTCTGCACGAGCGCATAGTCGCCGAAATGCGCGTTCGCCCATGCATACGCGCGTCGAAACCGCAGCAGCAGATCGCCCGTCGCCGCGCGACGGCGCGCATCGTCGAGCGTGCGCGGGTTCGCATAGACCGGAAAGTTGCCCGACAGATAGCCCTTCCCCGTCTTCAGCACGCGTGCACCGTAGCGATTGCGCGCGAGCTGCCCGTTGTAGCCGTAGATCGCCCATGCGTCGATGTCGCCGCGATCGTATGCGGACAAGCCATCGGCCGGCGACAGGTTGATCGGCTGGATATCGTCGAAGCTCAGGCCGGCCTCTTTGAGTTGGCGATACAGGAAGTAGTGCGACGTCGTCGCACGCACGTACCCGACACGTTTGCCCTTCAGGTCCGCGATGCCGCGGATCGGCGTGTCCTTGCGCGCGAGCGTGACCTGGTTGTTCAGGTCTTCGCGCACGCGGGTGATGAGCCGCACGTTGGCCTTCTGTCGCGCGGCGAACACGGCCGGAATTTCGCTGCCCGAACCGATGTCGAGCGCATCCGCGTTGAGCGCCTCGATGTGCAGCACGCCGTTGTTCAGCTCGCGCCAGTCGATCCGGTACGGTGTGTCGGCCAGCCCGGCCGCCTGCAACAGCGCGCGCCAGCCGCCCTTGTAGGTTGCGACGCGCAACGTGGTGCCGGCGAGATCGGTGTTGACCGCGGGCGCGGCGAACGCGGCCTTCGCGGCCCATGGCGCCGCCGCCGCTGCGGCGCCGGCAAGCAGCAAACGGCGACGTGCCGCCGAAATTGACGACATCGGATGCTCCTGTCGGTCGATCAAACGGGAAGTGAAAAGCGCTGCGTCAATGCAGCACCGGAAATCCGTGGCGCTCGGCCAGCAGTTCGAGGATGCGGCGCGCGTCGGTGACGAAGCGCACGTCGCCGAGCGTCCGTGCATCGTCCGGCGCCGGCTGGTCACGGCCGAGCACGAGGACCGGCAGCCCCTGGTGCGCATCGTCGAGCGCGTCGATCACCGCGTGCCGCGGCCGCTCGAAGCCGACACGTTTCACGTCGATTCGACTCGCGCGATCGGGCGCGCTCGCCAGCAGCCCCTCGATCGACAGTCCATGCGGGCAGACGAAGCGCTGGCCCGGATGCTTCGGATCGGCAAAGCCCGGTTCCAGCAGAAACAGCACATCGCGACTCATGACAGACGGCTCCCGTGTTCGTGGTTCAGCCGGGACGAATGCGCTTGGGCGCCCTTCCGTTCCCGGAGCATGCCGGCCCGAGGCCGGATGCCCGACTCTACCGGCATGCGTCGCACGGCCCTACCAACGTTTTGCGGAATCGATATGCGGCCGCGCGTAGCGCATCGGGCGCCCGCCGCACAGCGGGCGTTGCGTAAAAACATCGCGCGCCGGGCCGCAGATAGTGCGCATATCGAACGATTTCAGCGATCGATATGACGGCGCCCGCGTGTATCCGGTGCCCGACGTTCGCCGTTCGCGCGATACGTTCGCCGCAGCATGGGTGCCGGACGCGATCGCGGCGCACATGCAGGGCTTGCGGCAACGCATATTGCAAATCGGCCGCGCAGCGATTTGCAAACCACGGATCGACCGTTCGCCGGCACCGCCGTCATCAATAGGATCGTGATCCTCGCAGATGTACCCATAAAAAAGAGGATAGTCATGATCAAAAAAACGGTAGTCCTGGGTTTGGTTTCGATCGGTTCGGTCAGCGCGCATGCGCAGAGTTCGGTCACGTTGTACGGCGTCGTCGATGCCGGGTTCGCTTATACGAACAATCAGGGTGGCGCGAGCAACATCCAGCAGACGAGCGGCAAGCTGAGCGGCAGCCGCTGGGGCCTGAAAGGCGTGGAGGATCTCGGTGGCGGCGTGCAGGCGGTCTTCACGCTCGAAAGCGGGTTCCGGCCGAGCGACGGCGGGCTCGGCCAGGGCGGCCGCCTGTTCGGCCGCTCCGCCTACGTGGGCCTCGCCAGCAAGGGGCTCGGCACGCTGACCTTCGGCCGCCAGTACGAGCCGATCACCGACCTCGTTGCGCAGTACTCGGGGTCCGGCTTCTGGTCGCCGGCCACGCACGTGGGCGACAACGACAACATGAACCAGAGCTTCCGGCTGAACAACGCGGTGAAGTTCCGCAGCGACACGATCGCCGGCTTCACGGCCGACCTGCTCTATGCGTTCAGCAACCAGGCCAACGGTGGCGCGGGCACCGGGTTCTCGAACAACAACGCGTGGGGCGCGTCGGCGAACTACGTGAACGGCCCGTTGTCGGTAGGCGCCGGCTATGTCCGCATCAATCACCCGAATTCGACGTCGAATACGAGCGGCGCGGTGGGTGGTGCGACCACCACCACCGGCAACGACTACAGCGGCGGATTCTTCTACGGGCTGAACGGCGGCGTGCTCAAGCAGCAGATCGGCGTGGCGGGCGCGAACTACGCGCTTGGCCGTGCGACGCTGGGCTTCGCGTGGAGCCACACGCAGCTCGATTATCTCGACGGCTCGTCGCGCAAGTTCAACAACTACGACGTGAACGCGCGTTACCAGCTCACGCCGGCCGCCACGCTGATCGGTGTCTATACGTTCACCGACGGGCGCGCGAGCGGCCTGCCGGGCACTGGCGGCCAGACGCTGAAGCCGCGCTGGCACCAGTTCACGCTCGGGTTCGACTATGCGTTGTCGAAGCGCACCGATATCTACCTGTCCGGCATCTACCAGCTCGCGGCCGGCGATGCGAGCACGGCAACGTCGGGCGGCTATCGCAAGATCGCGGCGATCTCGAACATCGGCAGCGCGTCGTCGACGAACCGCCAGGTCGCGTTCGTCACTGGGCTGCGCGTGAAGTTCTGACGGCGAGCATCGGGCGCATCGGGCGCGGTGCAGCGTGGTGCGATAAGCAAAGCGGGAATCGTTGTTTGTCGCACCGGGTTCGGTTGCCGAGAATGGGCGTTTCCCCGCGTGCTGCCCCGGCGCACGATACGCGTTCGACCATGACCGACTCCCGTTTCCCGCCCCATCCACCGCGCAGCGGCCGGCGCGCGGCACTGCGCCGGCTCGCCGGCGGCTGGGCGGCAGCGATGCTGCCTGCCAGCGGCGCGCTGGCGAGCCAGCCGCTCGCCCCGCCCTCTCCGCGCTCCCCGCTCGACGTGCCGCCATGGACACGCGAACCGGGTGCGCCGCTACTGTCGCCGCCCTACGGCGTGCCGGGGCCGCACGAACGCGACGTGATCCGCCGCAGCGCCCGCACGCCGGCCTTGCCCGGCTCCGGCTCGTCGATGACGCCGCTCGCCGACCTGTTCGGCGACATCACGCCGAACGGCCTCGTCTACGAGCGTCATCATGCGGGTGTGCCGGAAATCGATGCGCAGCGTCACCGCGTCGTCGTGCACGGCCTCGTGCGCGAGCCGCGCGTGTTCACGATCGACGACCTGCTGCGCTTTCCGTCCGAGTCGCGGATCCACTTCCTCGAATGCTCGGGCAACACCGGCAGCGAATGGAACGGCCCGAGCGGGCTGCCCGTTCAGTTCACGCACGGGCTGCTGTCGTGCTGCGAATGGACGGGCGTCCGGCTGTCGACGCTGCTCGACGAAAGCGGCATCGATCCGGACGCACGCTGGTTGCTCGCCGAAGGCGCCGACGGCGCGGCGATGACACGCAGCCTGCCGCTCGACCGGATCCTCGAGCGCGCGCTCGTCGTCTATGCGCAGAACGGCGAACGGCTGCGCCCCGAGAACGGTTATCCGGTACGGCTGATCGTGCCGGGTTTCGAAGGCAACACGAACATCAAGTGGCTGCGGCGGCTGAAGCTGGTGCGCGCGCCGGAGATGACGCGCGAGGAAACGTCGAAATACACGAACCTGCTGCCCGGCGGCTGCGCCCGCCAGTTCGTGTTCGAGATGGATGCGAAGTCGGTCATCACGCGGCCGTCGGCCGGCCATCGGCTCGCGGCGCACGGCTATTACCCGATCGGCGGCTACGCGTGGTCGGGACGCGGCCGGATTCGCGCGGTCGACGTCTCGACCGACGGCGGCCGCACCTGGCGCCCCGCGCGACTCGCGGGCGACGTGCGCGATCGCGCGCTGACGCGCTTCGAAGCCGACTGGATCTGGAACGGCGAGCCCGCCGACCTGCAAAGCCGCGCCACCGACGACACCGGCTACGTGCAGCCGACCCGCGAGGCGCTCGTCGCCGTGCGCGGCGTCAATTCGCAGTACCACTACAACGGCATCCAGAACTGGCGCGTCGGCGCGGACGGCGAGGTGCGCAATGCGTAAGCCGCTTGCCTGCCTGCTCGTCGCATCCCTGCTGGTTCCGAGCCTGGTGGTTCCGAGCGCATTCGGCGCGGGCTACGGTCTCGGCCAGCCCGTCGACCGTGCGGCGCTCGCGGCGTGGGACATCGACGTCGCGCCCGACGGCAGCGGCCTGCCGCCCGGCTCGGGCACGGTCGCGCGCGGCGCTCACGTGTTCGCGGACAAATGCGCGATGTGCCACGGCGCCGGCGGCGAAGGCGGCGTCGGCGATCCGCTTGTCGGCGGCATCGGCTCGCTCGCGAGCGCCAAGCCGAAAAAGACGGTCGGCAGCTACTGGCCGTACGCGACGACGCTGTTCGACTACATCCGCCGCGCGATGCCGTACAACGCGCCGCAATCGCTGAGCGCGGACGAAGTCTATGCGGTCACCGCGTATATCCTCCATCTGAACGGCATCGTGCCCGCCGATGCACGGCTCGACGCGCGCACGCTGCCACGCGTGCGGATGCCGAACCGCGACGGGTTCGTGCCCGATCCGAGGCCCGGCACGCTATGACGCGGCTCGAACCGCGCGCACGCACATCGTGCATGACACCCGGGCGATTCGCCGCCGCGCGTGCCGAGCGTTGTCGTCCGAACCCTGTCCAACCCGCAAGGAAGCCTTCATGAGCGACACTTCCCTCGCCGCGCCGGTCGCGCCGTCGCCGTTCGTCGACGTGCGCTCACCGGCGGATTTCCCCGACAGCCCGGTGTCGCGCGTCCTCGCGCAGCCGCTGATGCTCGGGCTGTTCCTGCCGATCCAGGCCGGCGGCTGGAGCGCGTCGACGCTGCCGCGCACGACCGACTGGACCTTCGACTACAACGCCGACCTGGTCGCGCGCGCGGAGGCACTCGGCTTCGATCTCGTGTTCGCGCTGTCGCAGTGGCTGCCGAAAGGCGGTTACGGCGGCGTGTTCGACGGCCAGGCGCTCGACTCGTTCATGACGCTGGCCGCGCTGACCGCGCGCACCGAACGGATCATCCTCGTCGCGACGAGCCACGTGCTCTACGGGCCCTGGCATCCGCTGCATTTCGCGAAATTCACCGCGACGCTCGATCACATCTCGCGCGGGCGCTGGGGCATCAACGTCGTGACCGGCCACCGCGCGATCGAGCACGAGATGTTCGGCTGGAACCGGATCGAGCATGACCGGCGCTACGATATGGCCGCCGAATTTCTTGATGCGGTCCAGCAGTTGTGGGCGCAACCGGACAATTTCAGCTACACGCCGGCGCTGTCGAGCTGGCGGCTGGGCGGCGCATTCGTGACGCCGAAGCCGCGCTACGGCCGCCCGCTGCTGATCAACGCGACAGGCTCCGATGCGGGCATCGACTTCGCCGCGCGCTACTCGGACATCGTGTTCGTCACGAGCCCCGCCGGCACGGATGCCGAACGCGCGATCGCTGCGCTGCCCGCGCATACCGCACGGGTGAAGGCAGCCGCCGCGGCGCGCGGCCGAACGATCCGCACGTTGCTCAACCCGCTCGTGATCTGCCGCGAGACGGCGGCGGAAGCCCGTGCGTACCGCGACGCGATCGTCGCGCATGCGGACGAAGGCAGCTTCCACCGTTTCGACAGTGACGCGCATGCATGGAGAGGCGGCTTCGAACAGCGCTCGCAGGCTGCCTCGCGCGCGATCGGCGGCAATATCTCGATCACCGGCTCGCCGGAGGAAGTCGCCGATACCATCGTGCGGCTGCACCGTGCAGGCATCGACGGCATCCAGTTGAGCTTCTACGACTTCAAGCCCGATCTCGACTTCTTCGGCGAGCGTGTGCTGCCGCTACTGCGCGATGCTGGTTTGCGGCGCTGACGTCAGGCAGCCGTTTCGGCACGGGCGGCGGTGGCGCGGCGCACGGGCCGCCGCAGCCCCAGATGCTCGCGCAGCGTATGGCCCGCATAGTCGTCGCGAAACAGCCCTCGGCGCCGCAACTCGGGCAGCACCAGCGCGATGAAATCGTCGAGGCCACCGGGCAACGTCGGCGCCATCACGTTGTAGCCGTCCGCGCCGTAACGCACGAAGCGCTCTTCGAGCTGGTCGACGATCTGTTCCGGCGTGCCGACGAGTTGCCAGTGGCCGCGCGCGCCTGCGACACGCAAATAGAGTTCGCGGATCGTCAGGTTCTCGCGGCGCGCGAGCTCGATCGTCAGTGCCTGCCGGCTCTTGCTGGCGTTGGTCTCCGGCAGCGGCGGAATCGGGCCGTCGAGCGGATACGCGGACAGGTCGAATCCACCGGTGAGGCCGGATACGAGCGCGAGCCCGACCGTCGGGTCGATCAACGACTGCAGCGCGTCGAATTTCTCCCTCGCTTCGCTTTCGGTACGGCCCACCACCGGAAACACGCCCGGCATGATCTTCAGCGTATCGGGATCGCGGCCGAACGCCGCGAGCTGGCCCTTCACGTCCGCATAAAACGCGACCGCGTCGTCGAGCGTCTGCTGCGCGGTGAAGATCACCTCGGCCGTGCGCGCGGCCAGCCGCGTACCGGCCGGCGACGAACCGGCCTGCACGACGACCGGGTGCCCCTGCGGCGGCCGCGCGACATTCAAGGGCCCGCGCACCTGGAAGAAGCGGCCGCGATGGTCGAGCACGTGGCGCTTGCTGGGATCGAAGAAGCGGCCCGATGCGCGCTCGCGCACGAACGCATCGTCGTCCCAGCTATCCCAGAGGCCACGCACGACATCCGCGAACTCCTCCGCACGCGCATAGCGTTCGGCGTGATCGAAATGCGCGTCGCGATTGAAATTGCGCGCCTCGTGCTCACTCGACGACGTGACGAGGTTCCAGCCCGCTCGACCGCTGCTGATGTGGTCGAGCGAGGCGAACTTGCGTGCGATGTGGAACGGCTCGTTGAAACTCGTCGACGCGGTGCCGACGAGGCCGATCCGCTCGGTGACGGCCGCGAGCGCCGACAGCAGCGTCAGCGGCTCGAACTGCGCGATGTAGCTGTGCGCGGTGCGGCTCAGGAACTCGACGTCGTCGCCGCGCGTGCCCACGCCGTCGGCAAGGAACACGAGATCGAACTTCGCGGCCTCGGCCGCCTGGGCAAGCCGCACGTAGTGGCGAAAATCGACGCCCGCGTCGGCCTGCGAACCGGGGTGGCGCCATGCGGCGATGTGATGGCCGGTCGGGTACAGGAATGCGCCGAGATGCAGGTGTCCGGTGCGGGTCGTCATCGGGAAGGGTTTCCGAAAAAGAGGGCCGCGCGCGCGGCCAGGTCAGAACACGCGGCCTTCGGTCAGGTGTGTCGTCACGCCGTTCAGCTCGTAGTCGCCGATCACGCGCGCCTTGTGCAGCAGCGGGTTGTGGCTGAAGATCGTGCGCAGGTTGCGCCAGTGCCGGTCGAGGTTGTGTTCGCGCGCCGTCGCCGACGCGCCGCCGACTTCGAACAGCCGCTCCGCCGCATGCAGCGCCAGCTTGCTGACGATGAGCTGCGTGCGTGCCGTGGCGAGCGCGCTGTCGAGCACCAGCGCATGCGCATCGGCATCGCCGGCTTCGATCGCGTCGGCGGAACGGTCGAGCGCCCGCGCGTTTTCGCGCACGAGCCCGTCGATTGCATGACTGTGCGCGGACAGCTCGCCGACGACCTGCTGGATGAAATGATCGTCGCGTGCGGTCGGCGCCGGGCTGTGCAGCACCGGGCGGCCGTGCGCGAGCACGTAGCGGCGCGCATCGGCAACCACGTTGCGCACGATGCCCGCCCCCGTCGCGACGAGATGCAGCTGCCGCAGCGCGCCGCAATGGCGGCCGACGAGCGTCGAGCCGTCGCGCGCGGCCACCTCATCCGCGAACACCTGCACGTCGTTCAGCAGCAGGCTGCCGCTCGCGGTCATGCGCTGGCCCATGCCGTCCCAGTCGTCGAGTACCTGCACGCCGTCCCGCGCGACGGGAATGATCACGGCGACCGCGTTACCTTGCTCGTTCTCCACGTTGATGCGCGCGAAATCGGCAAACGCGGTGCCGGTCGAATAATATTTGCGGCCCGTCACGCGATAGTGATCGCCGTCCCGACGCAACACCGTAGTGTTCTCGCCGGGCCGCGACGTGCCGCGCTCGGTCGACGCACCGCCGAAGATCGCGCCGGCCAGCGCCCGTTCGAGCTGCACGTCGTTGAACGGCGTGCGCGGCGACAGCCGCAGCGTCTCGATCTGGTCGTAGTGAATCCGCAGCGCGTGCGCGAGATTCGAATCGGCGGCGGCCAGCGTCGCGATCGTGTCGAACAGGTCGACCAGCGTGCCGCCGAGGCCGCCGCGCTCCACCGGAATCCGCAGCACGCCCAGCGTCGAGCGACGGAAGATCGCAAACCCCTCGAACGGCAGTTCGCGACGCGCCTCGCGTTGCGCGGCATCCTGCCCGATCGCGTTCGCGAGATCGGGTAGCGCGGCAAGCGCGTCGCGCAACGCGTCGCGCGGATCGACGGCATCACGGGCAGTCATTCGGCAAGTCCTTGTTCGGGAAGATCGGGCGCTGCGCAGCGCGATCGCGGCATGCGCGAACCGCCGCATGCGCAGCACCGCAAAGTATAGGGACGCACCCGGCGCGCGTGAAAAGCCGATTTCAGCTTACGTTATGCAGGCGCCGGGAATTGCCGCGTGCGGTGATATCAGTGCTGGATGCCCCAGCGCCGCACGGTCACGCGTTCGAGCGTGTCGAACACGAGATTCTCGACGAGCAGGCCGATCACGATGACGGCCGCGAGGCCGGCGAACACGCGATCCGTATACAGCTCGTTGCGGTTCTGGAAGATGTACCAGCCGAGCCCGCCCTGGCCCGCGCTCGCGCCGAATACCAGCTCGGCCGCGATCAGCGTTCGCCACGCAAATGCCCAGCCGACGCGCAGGCCCGACAGGATCGACGGCAATGCGGCCGGCACGAGGATCAGCGCGATCTGGCGCAGGCCCGTGAGGCCGTAGTTGCGCCCCGCCATCTTCAGCGTGGCCGGCACGCCCGCGAAGCCCGTATACATGCTGAGCGCGAGCGGCCACAGCACCGCGTGCACGAGCACGAACAGCAGGCTGCCGGTGCCGAGCCCGAACCACAGCAGCGCGATCGGCAGCAACGCGATCGACGGCAGCGGATTGAACATCGACGTCAGCATCGCCAGCAGGTCGCGGCCGATGCGCGTCGATACCGCGAGCGATGTCAGCGCGAATGCGAAGCCCACGCCCAGCGCGTAGCCGCGCAGCAGCACCGACAGCGAGATGCCCGTCTTCACCAGCAGTTCGCCCGACTCGATGCCCTGCACGAACGCGGCCAGTGTCGCGCCGAAGGTCGGCACGAGCAGATCGTTCGCGACGATGCGCGCGACGATCTCCCATGCGGCAATCAGCACGAGTGCGATGACGCTGCGCCGAAACCATCCCGCGCCGGCGACGCGACGCCACAGCGGCGCCGGCACGGCACGTTCGGCGTCGGGCAGCGTGTCGAGCGTGCGTTCGTATTCGGCGCGCACGGGCGGCAGCGGCGGCAGGGACGGATCGATCGTGCTCATGATGCGGCTTCCTCCGTCGTCGGGGCGTGGGTCGAGTCGGTATCGAACAGCAGGCGATGGATCCGCGCGACGTTGTCGCGGAAGTCGCCGGTGTCGACGTTGTCGAGCGAATGCTCGTGGCTGTTGAGCTCCGCACGCACACGGCCCGGATGCGGCGACAGCAGCAGGATCCGGTTGCCGACGACGAGCGCTTCCTCGATCGAATGCGTGACGAACAGCAGCGTGAAACGGAATTCGTCCCACAGGCGCAGCAGTTCCTCCTGCATCTTGCGGCGCGTCAACGCGTCGAGTGCGGCGAACGGCTCGTCCATCAGCAGCACGCGCGGCTGCATCGCCAGTGCGCGCGCGATCGCGACGCGCTGCTTCATGCCGCCCGACAGCGTGTGCGGGTAGGCGTCGGCGAACCCGCTCAACCCGACCTTGTCGAGATAATGCAGCGCGCGCGCCCGTGCTTCGGCGCGCGACAACCTGGCGGCGGCACGCAACGGAAACGCGACGTTTTCGACGACCGTCTTCCACGGCGGCAACTGGTCGAATTCCTGGAACACCACGACGCGGTCAGGGCCCGGCCCGCGCACCGGCCGGCCGTCGAGCGCGATCGAACCCGATACGGGCTCGATGAAGCCGGCAATCGCCTTCAGCAGCGTCGACTTTCCGCACCCCGACGGGCCGAGCAGCACGAAGCGGTCGCTGCCGTACACGTCGAAGCTGACCTGGTGGGTCGCGCGCACGATCCGCGCGCCGCTGCGGTATTCGAGGTTCACGCGGTCGATGGCGAGCAGGCGTTCACTGTGCGCGCCGGCCTGCGCGGCGTCCGGCGCGGGCCGGCCGGCGACTTGCGCGTCGGGCTCGGGGTGGCCGGCAGGCGCCGCGCCGCCGCGTGCTGCATACGGCGGCAGCCAGGTTCGGGGAGAAGTGGCGTTCACGATCGAATCTCTTGCGGGTAAAGCATCAGCATGCGGCCAGCCCTTTCGCGGGCCAACCATCGATTGCCCATATCGAAACCGCACCGACGCATAAGCGTCGATCGCGGCGTCGAAGCGGCTCTGCTCAACTGCCGCCGGCCGTCGCCGGATCGTCGAAGAAATAGTCGCGCCACGACTTCGGTTCGTTACGGATCGCACCGGTGCGGTGCATGAACTGCGCTAGCGCGAGCGTGTTCTGCGGCGCTGTCTTGAACTGCACCTGCGGATTGCGCAGGATCTTCAGCAGCAGCGCGCGATCGATCTTCGATGCGTTCACGCGGATATAGGTATCGGCGGCGCGCTCGGGATCGGCCGCGATCTGGCGCGCGGCTTCGGCCAGCGCGGCAACGAATGCGCGATAGGTCTTCGGGTTGTCGTCGCGGAATTTCTCGGTGGCATACAGCACCGTCGCGGAGCTCGGGCCGCCGAGCACGTCATAGGAATTCAGCACGATGTGCGCGTTCGGGTTGCCGGCGAGTTCCTGCTCCTGAAACGGCGGATTGCCGAAGTGGCCGGTAATCACGCTGCTGTTCGCCAGAATGGCCGCCGTTGCGTCGGGATGCGGAATCGCCTGCGTGAGCGCGTCGAGCTTGTCGAATTGCTTGTCGCCCCACTGCTTCGCGGCCGCGTATTGCAGCACGCGCGACTGCACCGACACACCGACCGCCGGCACCGCGATGCGGTCCTTCGTGCTCAGGTCGGCGATCGTCTTCACGTTCGGGTTGCTGCTGACGAGGTAGTACGGGAAATTGCCGAGCGACGCGACGCCCTTCACGTTCTGCCGGCCGCGCGTGCGGTCCCACACGGTCAGCAGCGGCCCGACGCCCGCGCCCGCGATGTCGACCGCGCCGGACAACAGCGCGTCGTTCACGGCCGCGCCGCCCGACAGCCGGACCCAGTCGACCTTGATGTCGAGGCCGGCCTTGCGCCCTTCCTTTTCGATCAACTGCTGGTCGCGCGCGACGTTCAGCATCAGGTAGACGACGCCGAACTGCTCGGCGATGCGGATGCGGCCTTCCGCGTGCGCGGCTCGCGGGGCGAGTGCGCCGGCGAACGCGAGCGCTGCGGTCAGTGCGGCCGCCAGCGCGCGGCGCGCCGGCAAAAACGAAAACGACATCGGAACTCCAGTCAGGATGGGGCGGAAGATTGACGCGGCGGCACGTGGCTCAGAAAGGCGCGTCGCCTTCGATCGTCGTGCGATACAGCTTGCGGCGCAGATGATCGGGCGTGCCGGCGGCGAGATGCATCAGCGAACGGTTGTCCCAGAACACGAGATCGTGCTCGCGCCATGGGTGCCGGTACACATGCTCGGCACGCACGCTGTGGGCGAACAGCTCGTCGAGCAGCGCGCGGCTTTCGTCATCGGGCAGCCCGACGATGCGCGTCGTGAAATGCTCGCTGACGAACAGCGCCTTGCGGCCCGTTTCCGGATGCGTGCGCACGACCGGATGCACGACCGCGGCAACCTGCGCGATCTGCTCGGGCGACAGGTTCGGCCGCCACGGGCTGCGCGCCTGCAATTCCGCATAGCGCGCGAGATACGTATGCTCGGCGCGCCGCCCTTCCACCGCGCGGCGCAGATGGGCCGGCAGCGTGTCCCACGCCAGATGCATGTTCGCGAACAGCGTGTCGCCGCCTTCGGCCGGCAGTTCCTGCGCATGCAGCAGCGAGCCGAGGCTCGGCTTCTCCTTGTACGACAGGTCCGAGTGCCAGAAATGGCCCGCGTCGCCGAGCCCGATCGGCTTGCCGTTCTCGACGACGTTCGACACGATCAGCACCTCCGGATGGCCGGCGAGCGCGAACTGGTGCAGCACGTGGATCTGCAGCGGGCCGAAGCGGCGGCTGAACGCGATGTGCTCGTCCGGCGTGATGCGCTGGTCGCGAAACACCAGCACGTGCTGGTCGAGATGCGCGCGATGAATGCGCGCGAAGTCGCCGGCGTCGAGCGGTTGCGACAGGTCGAGGCCGACCACTTCGGCACCGAGCGGCGCATCGAACGGCACGATGTCGAAGTGCTGCGCCGCAACGCGCGGCCGCGATGCGGGCGGATGCCCAGCGCAAAGCGATGCGTCGTCGCGGATGGCGGTAGTCGTCACGGCACGGCCCCCTGATTCGGTCAAAACGCGAATCTACGAGTGCGTGCCGGACGGCGTCAACGAAGCGATTCCGATACGTTTATCTGCTGCGCTGATAAAGATCGCTGCTCCCGCATACGGCGCGGCAGCGGGCGGCGGGCTCATGTGCGAAAGCGGCCGATCGCGGCGGCCGTCACGACGCCGTCGACGGATCGGGTACATGCACGGCGCCTTCCGGATACCGGATGTCGATCAGCCCGTTCTTGTCGCGGATGCGTAGCGGCGGCGCGGCTTCCACGCTCGCACGGTCGATGCCTTCGCACACGGCCAGGGTCGTGTTGGTCCGGTCGTACACGCGCGGGTCGTCGACCGCGAAGGCCCAGTTCAGGAAGCGCAGGCTTCTGGGGTCGATTCCCGGCAGATGTCGATTTCAGTTCGATTGCCGCATTCCGGAACGTATTAATGGCGGTGGGTGTCTGAGGGCGTCCATTTGAATATATGACGCGCCGGCGGACACAATGCGGCGAAGGCTCTAAATCGACGTGCCGTGAAAACGAGCTTTAACGAGCCAATCGGAAATTTTCGGGATCGCTTGCCGCTTCAGCTTTTGTGAAGCGTGATGACAAAATCAGATCGACAACCGATCGATATTGGAAGCGCGTGCAGACCGTTGGTCAACGGTCTGCACTGAACGGATGTGCCGTGTATTGGAATATTGGGCGGCCCTCGGAACAAGGTGCTATTGAAACAAAATCCCGCGCCGCTGATAACTGACAACATTGACAGGGATTGTTCCAATTCGAGTGGCTACCGAGCCGACGACAGCACCGCCCATCTGGAAATCAGCGAATGATCCTCTACGCGTGACGCCATTTTGCCAATGTAGGCAGTTCGCGCTCGGTGACCGGATCATCCAGCCGGAGCCAGCTATAAAACGTGCCGTGCCATCCCGGAACCGGAAGCGGGGCCGTGCAGCGAATGTCCGCGAGGCCCGGCCGATAGGCCTGAAACGGCCAGAATAGCGGCATGATGCGGCGCGCTTCCATGTCTTGGCGCAATTCGGCCGGTCCGCCCGCGTCGGACACGATATCGCAGTGGAACGCCCAGTCCTCTTCGCTCCAGGCGAGAAATACACTGGGCGCGCCGGCGGCATCGAACATCAGCACCGCGTCCTGATTGGGGCGCCAGTAGTATTCGACGATGCCTTCCCGCGCGGCCACCTCATCGATCAGCTTGACGATCCGTGGATCCCGGTAGGTCGCCCCCGCTTCATGCAGGCTGATGTGCCCGCGGGCCGCGCAGCACTTGCGTTTCGCGTCGTCCAGCGCGCTCGCCAGCTTGCGCGCCATCTCGACGTCGGTTTTCTTCAGATAGCAATCGATCAGTCCCGCGTTGAACGCGGCCACCGCCTCGCGCTCGTCGGCGATGCCGGTGAGCAGGATTTTCATGCAGTTCGCGTTGCGGATGGAGGTCAGAAACTGGATGCCGTCGACCTCCGGCATCGAATAGTCGACGACCACCGCGCCCACCGCCTCGAATCGGGCAGGATCGGCGAGCGCATCCTCGCCGATCGCATTCCCGCCTGTTTTCTCCGCACCGAAATAGTCCGCAGCCGTGGGGGGACTCTCCGCGTCACGCGATGACACGAAGTCGAGTGCCGCCCGGGGGTGCGTAAAAAAGTGGTTCAGGCGTTCGTCCGGAAATGCGCCCCGCAGCGCCTGCAGGAAATCCGGATTGTCGTCGACAAATACCACGGACACGGGGTAAAGCACCGGCTGCCTGACGAAGGGTTGCATAAGAGTCTCGATAAATCAGCAGAAAAAGAGGCGGTATCGGAGACGCTTTACCGCGAATGATTATCGCGGCAATTATCCGGCGAAAGTGGGACGCACATCAACTATTCCTCATCCGCTAATTCGGCACGTTTCAACCATGCCGCTCAGCGGAATTGCACGGGGAGAATCGGGCCATTCCTTCTCGTTGAAGGAATGCGCCGCTACCGCCAGTAGCGATTCAAGGAGTTATCCATGTTGACGCGAGACGCGATTCTTCACGTCCTTTCCAACGAAACGGCCTATCTTTCCGAGAAAACCTTCCACCATGTGGTCGACATTTACCTCAAGGATTCCAATGCCTTCATGAACACGTATTTCGCACGTTATTTCGAATGGCAGGGCGTGTGCCGTGAACGCTGGTTTCACGAATGCATCCACAACAACCTGATGGGGGCCGGCGGGGCGTTCGTGACGAAGCGCGCGCATCAGGAATACGTCCACGAGACGTTTCCGTTCCAGCGCGTGGATTGCTTTCTCAATACGTTCGAGGTCCGGCAATGCTCGGCCTATCTGCTGTTTCGCTTCTACGTGGACGGGCGGCAGGTGTCGCTGGGGTATCAGCAAATCGTGTTTGCCGGCTCCGACAAGCGGATCCGCCGGTTTCCGCCGGGCATCATCGAGCGGGTCAAGGCGTATGAGCTGATCCTGCCGTCCAGCGCGAACTGAATGTGAGACCGCCCTACCCGACGCGATAGCGCGGGGGGAGCGCCGGCGGACCGTTCAATGTCGGGTCCGCCGGCGCACCGGGCTCCGGCAGCCGAATCGTGAACGTGGTCCGCACGCCGGGAACGGATTCACACGCGATGGTGCCACCGAGCGCTTCACATGCGCGGCGGCAAAAACTCAGGCCCATGCCGGCGCCGCGACCGTGCGACTTGGTCGAGAAAAAGGCGTCGAAGATTTGAGGGAGCACATCGGGGGCGATGCCCGGGCCCGTATCGCTGAAACGCACCACGCAGTAACCGTTGCTGCGATGCGCGTCGATCTCGATCTGCCCACGGCCGTTTGCGTGGATCGCGTACAGGGCGTTTTTCAGCAGATTGAAGATGACGAAGATCACGAGCGAGTCGGAGCCGAAAAACCGGATGTCCGTATCGATCGCGTCGACCGATACCCGGTCCCGCTCACCCGGACGGAACGGAAAGCGATCCACGGCGGCTTCGACACAGGCCCGTATCGGATAGGCCGCGAAACTGTGGCGATCGAGCCGGTCCAGCGTAAAGGACGCCAGGGACATCTCGACTACCGTACTCGTGGTATCGACCTGGCGCCGGATCGACGACGCGAGCGTCGGCAGCCGCTCCAGTTGCCCGGGATACAAACCGTCGGCGCACAACCGGTGCTCGACCGCCAGCCGATAGCCGCGCACCAGCACCGGCAGGACTGAGCGTAGCTCGTCCGCGTGCAGGCCGATCGCCGCCAGCGGCGTGGCCACTTCGTGCGCGACCGTCGCGGCCAGCAGATAGGGGCCCATCAGCCCGTAGCGGACGATCGAGGTCGCGAGTATCCCGAGACTGATCGCGATAAACAGCACCCCCACCGGATAGAAGTCGACGCCGTAGTTCACCGCATAGTCGGTCGCCGCGAGCGAGTAGAGGCCCAGGCTGACGAGGCATTGCGTGAGCAACTGCCGGACGTCTCGCGCCCGCCCCTGACGTCTTGCCTCGATCAGGAGCCAACCGCTGCGGCAGACCAGGAGTACCGTCTGCGCGACGTGCAACGGATGCAGCGGGCCCGCGTTGGGATACGGGCCGAAGAAATGCGGGCGGAATCCATCGACGACCGCATTGCTCGTGACCAGCAGCACGGCCAGCAGGACGCAGAGTCCGTAGGACGCGAATATGAGCGGCCGCTCGTCCCGACGCGATACGACTTCCGTCACGAAATGATAGAAGGTCGTCGGCAGAAACAGGATGAACAGATAGCCGGCCTTGACCAACACGTTGGCGACGTCCGCGTCGGTCGTCTGGAACAGGAAGGCCCACGTTCCCTGCCAGACGAAGGTCGTCGCGCACATCAGGACGAACGGGACGGAGACCCGCGTGAGCCCCTTGGTGGCCAGCACGTAGAGGCCAAACCCGAGAAACAACGCGGATACGAACGCAGGCAAGATCGAGTACATATGCGTGAATCCAGCATGTTGACGGGTCGCGCACCACTGAACTGTCCTGGCCGGTGCCGTTCGCGAGAGTAGCACGCCGAGCCAGGCGTGCGAGCGCGGCGGGTTTGTCCACGGGGCTGCCGCGCATCACGACTGTTGCTCGCGCGGTGCCGTATGCCGGGTAGCGTTGACCAGAATGAAATTGTCGCGGTTTGCGAAGCAAGGTTGTCACTTCGCCGTTCAACGTTGGCCGGAAGGTGCGAAGGCCTCGTGAATTCGTGAGGCTGCACGTCGCGAATCCACGCTGTCGCTGGCCGTGGCCTCGCGAAGCCCCGTATCAACTCCCCTGCGCTGCCGTTGCCGCGTGGGCAGCCTCTGTCGCGCGTCGTGCGAACCCTGATTTTGGGTCACACATCCACGTCGTCACGATAAGTTTTCTTATCACAATAGCTCTATCGTAGCTCGGAACTCGCATTTGCGCGAACGCCCCGCATGCAACGGGGCGTTCGCCTTTCAGCGCCCGATCGGCAACCCGGTCGGCTCGATCCAGCCCAGCTTGTAAGCGATCAGCAGCGACAGGAACAGCGTGACCGACAGCCCGACGCGCGCCGCGAGCGACCATGCCATCCGCTTGGACTTGCCGCGATCGTGATTCATGAAATACAGCGCGAAGATCAGGCTCGCGATGATCATCGCGAATGCCACGGAAACCAGCAGAGTTTTCATTGGTGATGCCCTTGAAGATCGGAATCGGCCTGAATCAGTTCGGCCAGTTTGTGCCGCTCGTCGGCGAGCGCGCCGACGCCCGACGCCGGCCAGTCCAGCGCGACGCCGTTGCCCAGCGAATCGCGCACGAGCGCCTGGTAGCGCCGGTCGTTGATCCGGCCGTGGTCCATCGTTTCCGAGATCTCGCGCCGGAACGGCAGCGGGAAACTCGCGTACGCGCGCGACAGCGCCGCATATTGTCTCGCATCGATCTCTTTCGACGATGGTATGACAGTCCAGATCACCACAGCCACGATGGCCGTGAACGGGATCGCCGTATAGCGAAGAATGAACTTGATCGGGGTCATGAAACGGTGGGCAGAAGTGATCGCGAATGCGCGCGGCGCGCCCATACGGTAGCGAAACCGCAATCGGGCCGCAGTCAGGCCGCGCCGGATGACATTGTACTGAAAGCCCTATTCGACTAACAGAGTATGATAATGGCATTATCATGTTCGTCACATGATTCGAGAGACCGGCCCCTGTGCGCAGGCGGCGTGCCCGCCCTGCCGTCCGGTGCCGGTCGTCATGTCCATGCCCGCGACCCGCGGCGATTGAGCGAAGCCCTGAGCCCCTATGCCAGCGCAGTACTTTCGAAACCTGACGGGAAAACACCGCAGCGCGACCGCGAACCGTCAGCTCGGGTTCTCGCTGGCGTTCGTCGCCGGCGCGGCCAATGCCGGCGGCTTCCTCGCGGTCAAGCAATACACGTCGCACATGAGCGGCATCGTGTCGGCGATCGCCGACCAGACGGCGCTCGGCGACGTGCGGCTCGCGCTGGCCGGCATCAGCTCGCTGGGGTCGTTCCTGATCGGCGCCAGTTGCTCGGCGATCCTCGTCAACTGGGGCCGCCGTCGCGGCCTGCACAGCCAGTTCATGCTGCCGCTGCTGGTCGAGGCCGCGCTGCTGCTCCTGTTCGGGCTGCTCGGCAGCCACCTCGCGCTGTGGGAAACCTTCTTCGTGCCGGTGACCGTGACGCTGCTGTGCTTCATCATGGGGCTGCAGAACGCGACGATCACGAAGCTGTCGGGCGCGGAGATCCGCACGACGCACATGACCGGCATCGTGACCGACCTCGGCATCGAGCTCGGGAAGCTGTTCTACTGGAACCGGTCGGCGGTCGACGTCGACGCGCAGGCGGTGGTCGCCAACCGCTCGAAACTGCGGATTCACGCGACGATGCTCGCGTCGTTCTTCATCGGCGGCCTGGCCGGCGCGATCGGCTTCAAGCATGTCGGCTACGTGTCGACCGTGCCGCTTGCCGCGGTGCTCGTCACGCTCGCGATCGTGCCGGTGATCGACGACCTGCTCGTGTTGCTCCGCAGCAGGCGCTGATCGCGCACCGGGAGCGCGCTGTCGGCGGTGGCGCCGAAGGCGGATCGATTATAATTTGATTAACATACCGACCACCCTCGCCCCGCAATGGAAACGAAAACCGCCCGCCTGACCGTCCTGATCGACCCCGCGAAAAAGGAAGCCTTCGAGATGCTCTGCGCGGAGCAGGATCTCACGCCGTCGCAAGTCGTGCGGCAACTGATCCGCGAGTATCTCGACCGCCACGGCGTGACGTACAAGACCAAGAGCGCGCTCGGCAAGCGCGTGAAGTAAGGGCCGGCCGTACAGGCCGCACCTACCTGCAGGCTACGCGCCGATCTCCCATCGCCCGTGCGGCTGCGCACGCATCACCAGCCGCTGCGGGTCGACGCTTTCACCGGCCTTCATCCGCCTCGCCGTGGCCGCAAGCTTGAGCTCGCCGGCCCGTGCACACGCAAGTGCGCGTTCGAGCAGGATCCGCAGCGACGGCAGCCGGCTGCCCCCCTTCCATGCGAACGCGATGAAGTTGTTGTCGTCGCCGCACGGCGCCAGCGTATACGACGCACCGAATACGGATCGCAACTGCTCGAGATGCTCGGGTAGCGCGGGATCGTCGTCCATGAAGTTGATTGCCAGCACGCCGTTTTCGCTCAGGCGCGCGTGACATGCGGCGAGGAATGTGGCGCCCGTACAGCGGCCCCGCATGCCGTCGGCGACGAACGCGTCGTGCAGGATCACGTCCGTCCGGACATCCGCCCTGTCCAGATGATCCGCGCCGTCGGCGCACACCACCGTGAACCGGCCGTCATCAGCGGGAATCCTGAAAACGTCGCGCAGCGCGATCACGTCCGGGTTGATCTCGACCGCGTCGATCGTCGCGCCGGGCAAGTGCCGGTAGCAGTACTTCGCCAGCGAACCGCCGCCGAGCCCGAGCATGCAGATGTGCGCGGGCTCGGGCTGCAGCAGCAGAAAGCCCATCATCACGCGCGTATAGCCGAGCTCGAGCCGGCCCGGATCCCGGAGCGACATGAAGCTCTGCGTGCCGAAATGGTCGAAGTGCAGCGAAAGCGCGTGCTGCGTCTCCAGCACGAACGGCCGGCCGTCGTTCAGCGGCGTCGCCAGGAACCTGACGAACGCGTCGTAGGAAATTCGATCCTCTTCCATGAGCGGGCAGTCAGTTACTGACGGACGATTGGAGCGTGCGCGCTCAGACTTTCTTCAGGTAGCAGGCCTTCAGCATGAAGCCACCCATGTCGGTCTTGCAGTCGACCTCGTGATCGCCTCCGACGAGCCGGATGCTCTTGACCTTGGTGCCCATCTTAAGCGTGATCGACGAGCCCTTCACGCGCAAATCCTTGATCAGCACGACCGAGTCGCCATCCGACAGCACGTTGCCGTTGGCGTCCTTGACGACGTCGCCCGCCGGTTCGTCGCCCGTTTCGGCGCCGGCGCCGGCCGACCATTCATGGCCGCAGTCCGCGCATACGGTCAGCGTGCCGTCCGGGTAAGTGTTGTCCATCGCGCATTGCGGGCAGGCGGGGGCGGCGTTCATTGCAGCTTCCATTCAGGGGGAGTTGAGTCGTCGATAAAAAGGCCGGGCGCGCTGGCAGCGTCGCCCGGCCCGCGTGAAGGCACGCGCCGACGGGTCGGCGAGCCGCCTTCGGCGCACACGGCATTATAATGCAATACACATATCTTGGCTGCTGTATTATAATGAGCGTTTTCGCGCTGTTCGCCGGACTTGCGGCCCGTTTCACCGAGAATGCCGGCACATCCGCGCAGGATATGCATGCCCCGGCAGCGCTGCCGGCGTTCCGGAGTCATGCGGAACAGCGCGTTTCTCGCCTGCCTGGCGCACCGCCGGCCCGGCGCCGCACACCGATCCCGACGTTCCGTCCAGAGGCTCTCCGACATCGTGGCAACCGTTGTGTTCGTTGAAATCGGCCCCGCGTGGAACCGCAACCGCGGCCACGCCGCACGAGCAGCCGCCGCCGATGCGGCGCGCGGCTTCGAAAGCGACATCCTGCTGATCGCGAACGGGATCAGCAGCGATGCAAAGGACAGTGCCGCCGTCGCGGCGCTGCAGGTGCACGGCGGCACGTCCGCCCAGGTGCTGGCCACCGGCCCCGACGAGGAGGCGGCGCTACAGGCGCTGCTGCCCGTGCTGCAGGCGCGCTGACCGGCGCGCCACCCGATGTCACGGCATCCCGCCCACCCCGAATCCCCTTTTCACGAGGAAGCGATGAGCGACAACTTCACGTCCAACACCCCGAACCTGTCGGCCTCCGCCATCTGGGCGCTCGAGCGCCTCGCCGATGTCCGCTACGGGCGCGACGCACCGGCGCTCGGCTGGTCGATCGCGAGCGAACTCGTCAGCGCGGGCTTCGTCAGCCATCCCGCACACGGCCGCTCGGGCGCCTCGATCACGGCCGAAGGCCGGACCTTCCTGAAGAACCGGAAGTAGACCGCCTGCGGCCGCAAATCGGATTGATCCCTCCGAGCATCATGTCGAGTGACGGCGGCACATCGAAAGGGCGGCGCACCGCATGAAAGCCCGGTTATCGCGCGGGAAGCAGATGGAATTGCGCCCGCTTCCCGTGCGACGTCGTCGATGCGGCGGCACCACCTCCGGCCGGCCGCACCGAAGCTCGTCCGTGCAAGGGTTTTGCTATCATTCCGGCTCCCTGTCTTGCCGAATTGGACATGCCCGCTCGCAGCGGGCCGCCG
The DNA here is from genome assembly GCF_002223325.1 of Burkholderia sp. AU15512. Lineage (NCBI taxonomy): Bacteria > Pseudomonadati > Pseudomonadota > Betaproteobacteria > Burkholderiales > Burkholderiaceae > Burkholderia > Burkholderia sp. AU15512. The sequence continues at coordinate 592,072 of NZ_NKEX01000008.1, read as the reverse complement.
TCGCCTGCCGTCAATCGCACGTCGTCGCTCGCCGAGGTACATCGCCGGCCGATCTGCCTGCCGGTGCGTGAATGGAACCCAACCAGCGCGGCATCGACATGCTGACGGCCTGACCGTCCCATGCCCCTCCTCTCCGGAAGCCACGATGCCGCCTGTCTCCTCCCCGCCCGTTCTCGATACGCCGCGTCTCATCCTCGAAGGTCATCCGCTCGGCGACTTCGAGGCGCTCGCCAAGATGTGGGCCGAGCCGAAGGTCGTCGAGCACATCTTCAACGGCAAGCCGTCCGCGCCGCGCGACTCGTGGATGCGCATGCTCGCGTATCGCGGGCTGTGGCCGCTGCTCGGCTATGGGTACTGGGCGATTCGCGAGAAGGCGTCGGGCCGCTATGTCGGCGATCTGGGCTTCGCCGATTTCCACCGGCTCATCGAGCCGTCGATTCGCGGCGTGCCGGAAGCCGGCTGGGCCCTTGCGACGTGGGCGCATGGCAAGGGCTACGCGACCGAGGCGCTCTCGGCCGCGCTGGCATGGCTCGACGGCCAGCACCGGTTCGAGCGCAGCGTGTGCCTGATCGCGCCGACCAACGTCGCGTCGATCCGCGTGGCGGAAAAAGCCGGTTATGGGGAGCCGGTGCCGATCCTGTTCAACGATACCGACTCATTGCTGTTTTCGCGTGCGCGCCGATAGGCTGCCGGCGTACGGGTGACGCGGGCGTGCCGTACGGACGGCGCCGGCGCGCCCTCGCCGCTCACTCCACGACCGGTTCATACAGGCTCGTAAAGAGCCCGTTGTCCATCGGCCAGCAGTTGCCGCAATCATCGCGCAAGATCCAGTCACCCGACTTCACCGAACGCCAGCCCTCCGGTGTGGCGATCGCGCGTCCGCCTTCACGGGTTTCCACCCGATCGTGGTCGCCATCCGCGAACCACCGTGTTGCATCGACATAACTGATGCGTTTTCGAAATCGCATACCGCCACCGAAATGTTGAGACCTGACCGGCATGTTCAAGGATCTGTCCGTGTCAATGCGTGTACGGCGCGAAGCGCCGTGAAATGGCTGAGCGCCACGAAGGGGATCGGGCGGCCGTGACATCCGCCCCGGGCGACGCCAGCCGGGTTTCGTGCAACGCCTTCCGGCTCTCCGCGACGCGTGCCTCCAGCGTTTCCCGTGCGGCGATCGAGATCCGGATATCGATCTCCCGCATTCTCCGGAGCGCCGCGTGAACCTCGTCGGGTTGACCGGGTGACAGCGTCATCAGGAACGCCGAACGTGTTTCCGCTGCCCGGACGGCCTCGCTCCAGTCGGCCCGGGCGACCGCGACTTCGATCGCGGTCGTGAGTGCATCGAGACTCCGGATGATTTGAAGCGGCGTCATTTCGCATTCCTATCAGAACATCCTGCCGGCCACACGTTTGCCGCCTGGAAGGCGGGAAGACGTCGACATTGATTCGCGCGCGTCGGGCACCGGCAGTGCCGCGCCCAACGGACGCACCGGGCGAGCAATGGCACGCTGTCGGTCACCGCCACCGCGTTGGCATTCCCTTTGGTGGCCAGCCGGTAGCCGGTGTGCAGCATGCTCGCCATCGAGTCGCCACGATTGTAAGGACCTGTTCGTTGCCCGTTTCGTAATATTTTGTAATGATATGTCGAGCAATCTTTACCGGCTTGCGGGCCGGGCGAGTGTGCTTTTCACGCGCCATTTTTCCGCAAACGTTTTCGTGCGAACGACTTCGCGCCAGCGGTCCTCGGCGGCCATGAAGCGGATCCCGCGCCTGAGCTTATCGCCCAACCATCGCCCCGTTCCGCGACGACACGATTCCACACTTTCGCCCATTTGCCCGGCTGCATGGGCCGGGTGATTCGCGTGCGGACGGGGCGGTCGAGCGATGCAGATTTCGCTACATTCCAGCGAAATGTTTGGACGTATCATGCGCGTCTCTTCAGTCACCCCATGGTCGGACTGGGCTTGAGCGCTCGCCACTTTCCCGTTTCATCCCCTCGTTTAGCGATGCCCATCCGAATCCTGCTCGTCGAAGACGACGTCCACTTGTCCGCACTGATCGCAGACTATCTGCGCACGCATCAGTACGAAGTGGACCGCCTGTTCGACGGCACCGACGCCGTCGCCACGATCGTCGCGCGTCACCCCGACCTGGTGCTGCTCGACATCAACCTGCCGGGCAAGGACGGCTTCGAGATTTGTCGCGAGGCACGCATGCGGTACGACGGCATCGTCATCATGATGACGGCCCGCGACGAGCTGTTCGACGAGTTGCTCGGCCTGGAATTCGGCGCGGACGACTTTCTCCACAAGCCGGTCGAGCCGCGCATCCTGCTCGCGCGGATCAAGGCTCATCTGCGACGGGTGCGTATGCGCCCGGACGATGTCGAGCCGGCATCGCCGCATCGTTTCGAGTTCGGCAAGTTTTCGATCGACCGGGCCGATCGCAAGGTTCGTCTTCCCGACGGCAGCGCACCCCGCCTGACGTCGACCGAGTTCGACCTGCTGTGGGCGCTCGTCTGCCGCGCCGGCGAGGTGGTCAGCCGAAAAGACCTGACGCTGCTGCTGCGCGGCATCGAGTTCGACGGCTTCGACCGCTCGATCGACGGCCGCATTTCGAAGCTGCGCCGCAAGCTGCGTGACGACCTGACGGAACCGAAGCGAATCAAGACGATTCGCGGCAAGGGCTATCAGTTCAGCAAGCACGCGTGGGACTGACGCGCTGCGTCAGGTGCCCGTCGTCTTCTCGCCGGGCGCGGTGACGGGCGTCTCCGGGGCGCGCGCCAGCCCTTGCGCGAACACCTTCAACCCTTCGAGCAACGGCGTCAGCGCGTCCCACAGCGCTTCGTCGTGCAGCAGCCGGTACACGCCGCGCACGCCGGGTGCGACATGCTCGTGCTGCGCCGGCTGCCACGCGCCGACGTGATGCAGCGCGTCGGCGGCCGCGAACACGGCCTTGCCGAACTGTTCGGGCGGAATGCGCGACAGCGCCATCAACAGCACCGCGAGATTCTGCATGCCGCTCTGCATGCCCGGCTTGTCGAGCGCATCGACGAACGTGTCGGCCAGCCGCGCGTTCGCGCTGACGACCTCGGTCGCCAAATGCAGGAATCCATGCCGGTGCAGGCTGCCGAGCAAATGTTCGAGCGCATCGTGCGCGCTGGGCTCCGGGTGCGGAGGCGTCGTGTCGGGGGACTGACGTTCGGTCATCGGCTTTCTCCGGTTGGGACGCCACGTGGCCGCCGCGACGGCGGCCACGCGCGCCGGTTGCGTGTCGTTCGTCTGACGCCGCCCGCCCGGCGGCAGGCCGGGCAGGTGCGCGAACCGCGCGCCGCTTGCGCCGCGGCGGTTGCGTGCGCGGTTTTCATCGGCGAGCCATGCGGCCCGCGTGTCGAACGGCCGGGCCGGTACGCGCTGACCGGCCGCCGCCCTACCGCATGTTTCCCGTATGGCCCAGCGAATAGCGGCCCGGTTGCGGCCACACCGTCAGGCCGTGCGGCTCCATGCCGACGGGAATCGACCGGACCGCGCCGCTCGTGGTGTCGATCGCGTAGACGACGTCATCGAAACGGCCCGACAGCCACAGCGTGGTGCCGTCCGCGCTGACGTTGCCCATGTCGGGGCTGCCGCCGCCGGGAATCGGCCACGTTGCAACCACCTTGCGGGTCGCGAAATCGAGCACCGATACGCTGCCCTTGCCGTGACGCGCCCCATGGACGCGATTGGAGCCGCGATTCGCGATATAGAGCTTCGTGCCGTCGCGGCTCGGGTACAGGCCGTGCGTCCCGACGCCGGTCGGGATGAAGCCGATCTTCGTGAAGGCGTCGCCATCGATGACGTACACCCCGTCGGCCATCATGTCGGCGACATAGAACACCTTGCCGTCGGGCGACACGCGGATGTCCTGCGGCATTCCTTTCCGGTCGAGCTCGAGATAGCCGACCACCTGGCGGTTCACGAAATCGATCTTGGCCAGCTTGCCGCCGAACTCGCACGTGAAGAGCGCGTACCGGCCGTCGATCGAAAAGTCGGCATGGTTGATGCCCTTGCATTGCGGCACATCGAGGCTCGATTTCAGCGCCATCGTCTTCGGGTCGCGGAAGTCGAGACGCGCATGCGCTTCGGCCACCACGATCGCATCGTGGCCGTCGGGCGTGAAATACATGTTGTACGGATCGTCGACGTTCACTGCCTGGCCGGGCTTGCCCGTCTTCGGATCGATCGGCGTCAGGCTGCCGTCGGTCCGCCCTTCCGCATTGTTCGCGACCCACAGCGTCTGCAGGTCCCAGGCCGGCACGACGTGCTGCGGACTGCGGCCAACGGCGAACCGGTCGACGACCTTGTTCGTGGCCGGGTCGATCACGTAGACGTCGTTCGATCTCAGGTTCGGCACGTAGATGCGCGGCAACGCGCCCGCTACCGCCGCGCTCATGCGGCCGGCCTGCGCCTCGCTGTACAGGTTGTCGGGATGGACGACGGGCGGCATGCCGGGTACGGTCGCGATGGCGGTCGCCGCGATCGCCCCGCGGGCACCGAAGGCCAGCGCCGCCACGATGACGGTCGCGGGACGGGAGAAGCGAAGATGACGGCGTAAGCGCGGTTGCATGACGATGTCCCGGTTCGATTGAAGGGAACGACGACAACGGTAGCGCGACGGCGCGGCTGCGTCAGCGGCCGGCGATGTCCTTTCTGATCGCGTCGACGGTGCGCGACACGATGGCGTCGGTGCCCAGCCGGCCGAGTTCGACACTCGCGTGACGCGGATCGCCGCCGTAGACGCCGTCGACGGCGCCCGGCTTCGCGGCGTTGCGCAGCTTGTCGACCCTGACCATGCGCGGCTCGACCGCCAGCAGCAGCGCCGTATCGGCCAGCCCCGCATGCGTGCCGATCTCCGCGGCCGGCACGCCGTGCTCGCGCAGGATCTGGTCATAGCCGTCGGAACTGGTGCCGTAGTACGCGGCCGGCACGAACGCGCGCGCGCCCGTGCCGGCCCACGACTTGTTGAGCCGCGCGACGGATTGCTTGATGTCGTTCTGGTAGCCGCCGTGGTCGCCGAGAAACACGATGTTCGTGAAGCCATGGACGCGGAAGCTGTTGGCCGCGGATTCGAGGGTCTTTTCGAAGACGTCGTCGGGCACGGTGATCGTGCCCGGGAAGCGCATGTGCGACGTCGGCGGCGCATAGCCGCCCTCGGGCACATAGGCGATGACTGGCGCGACGATCGCGTTGCCGAGGCCTTCCGCGATCCGCTCGGACAGCACCCTGACCCGCGCGTTGTGCTTGCCGAGCGCGACGTACGGGCCGCTTTGCTCGGTCCCGCCGATCGGAATCAGGATCGTGGTCTTGCCGGCCCGGATGCTGTCGCGCAGCTCGGTCCAGGTCATGTCTTCGAGTTGCACCGTGCCCGGCGCCTGGGCGAGCACGGCTTGCGCGACGGTGACAGCGAGGGCGGCGAGGATGGCGCGTGGCAGGCATTTCATCGCGGATTCCCGGCGTAAGGAAAGAAACGACGCGGCGTTCCCTCGCACCATAAACGAACTCGCATGACTTGTCGCTGACCGACGCATCACGCTTCACGCCGCAGGTCGAGAGAAAGGCTTTCGTCAGGATGCCGTCTTGCGTCGTGACGCCTGTCACTCCCGGTCAGCCCGCGCCCTCTCCTCATCTGCGCCCATCACGCCGGCAACACGGCCACCGCCTTGATCTCGACGATATAGCCCGGCGCGCCGCCCAGCATGTGCGCACCGACCGCCGTCCACGCCGGCTTCGGGTGCGCAGCAAGGTAACGGTCGCGCACCTGCATGAACAACGGCAGGTCGCGCATGTCGGTATGGAAGGTCGTCAGGTCGACCACATCGTTGAACGATGCGCCTGCCGCCTCCAACACAAGCTTCAGATTCTCGAACGCCTGCACGATCTGCGCTTCACGGCCTTCGACGAGCTGCATCGCCGCATCGCGGCCGATCTGGCCGGATACGTACAGCGTATCGCCGACCATCAGGCCCGGCGCATAGCCGATTTTCTCGTACACCGCTTCCATGCCCGCCGGAACGATGGCTTTGCGATCACGCATGAGAGTCTCCGTGGCCAGCGTCTTCGCGCCGGCCGGTGGGTTGTCGATGAACACAGGTTGAACACGTGCAGGTGGCGCCACGACACATCGCTCAACCCGTATCGCCGCCCGCGACCGGCAGCACCGTGCCGGTGATGTAGCTCGCCTCGTCGGACGCGAGGAACAGGATCGGCGCGATCTGTTCGTCGAGGCTGCCGTAGCGCTTGAAGAACGTCGACTCGGTGACCTGGCGTACGGCCTCGCCCATCCATGCCTGTTCCTGCTCGCTGTCGCCGGCCGCGTTGCGCGGCACGCGTCGCGGCGGCGCGCTGGTGCCGCCCGGTGCGGTGGCCACGACCCGGATGTTGCGCTCGGCGTATTCCATCGCGAGCGCCGCCGTCAGGGCATTGACGCCGCCTTTCGCTGCCGAGTACGGCACGCGGCGGATGCCGCGCGTCGCGTTCGACGAGATGTTGACGATCGTGCCGCCGCCGCGCGCGAGCAGATGCGGCAGCACCGCGTGGCACGTATAGAGCGTCGGCATCAGCGAACGACGGATTTCCGCATCGATCTGCGCGGGCTCGAATTCGGCGAACGGGCGCATGCGAATCGCGCCGCCGACGCCGTTGATCAGGATGTCGATGCCGCCGAACGTCTGCGCGGCGTGCGCGATCGCCGCCTGCGCACCGTCGTAGGTTTCGAGATCGGCGACGAAGCCGGCCGTCTCGCCACCGGCAGCTTCGGCCGCGACGTCGGCGACGAAATCCGCGCGATCGACGAACAGCACCCTGCCGCCTTCGGCCGCCGCGCGCAGCGCGACGCCGCGGCCGATGCCCTGCGCGGCGCCCGTGACGACGATGACCTTGCCAGAGAATCGTTGCATGATCACGCCGCCTTTGCCGTGACGTTGGGGGTGAACTTCTCGTAGTGGAAGCTGTTCGGCTTCACGCCTTCGTCGTCGAAATACTGGCGCACCGCGTCGACCATCGGCGGCGGCCCGCACAGATACACGTCGACGTCGCCGTCGTTCAGCGCATCGGCCGGGATGTGCTGCGTGACCCAGCCCTTGCGCGGATGGCTCGACGCCGCATCCGCGACGACCGTCGCGAAGCTGAAGTTCGGCAGTTTCGCCGCGTAGGCTTCGATCGCGTCGACCAGCACGAGGTCGAAATCGCGCGTCACGCCGTAGATCAGGTGCACCTTCTGCCGCGACCCGGTGCGTGCGAGCACCTCGAGCATCGACAGGAACGGTGCGAGCCCCGTGCCGCCCGCGAGGAACAGCAGCGGCCGCTGCACGTCGCGCAGGTAGAAGCTGCCGAGCGGCCCGTGCAGTTCCAGCGTGTCGCCGGGCTGCGCCGATTCGAGCCACGTGCTCATCACGCCGCCGGGGATCTTCTTGATCAGGAAGCTGACCTTCGCATCGGCCGGCGCCGACGAGAACGAGTAGGACCGGTGCTGCCCGCTCGCGGGCACGTCGATGTTCACGTACTGGCCCGGCAGGAACACCGGCGCGGCCGCGCCGACGTCGAGTTCGAGCACGACGGCCGCGTCGTTGTGCTGCTCGACCTTCGTCACCGTGGCGGCGAACCCGCTCTGGCCCGTCTTGCACGCGACCGACGACGTCGGCACCGCGATCACGCAATCGCTTTGCGGCACCATCTGGCACGTCAGCACGAGGCCGCCGTCCTTTTCGTCCTCGGTGAGCGCGTCGTCGATGTAATCGTCGCCGAGGTCGTAGCGGCCGCTTTCGGCGCGGCACTTGCAGGTGCCGCACACGCCGTCGGAGCAATCCATCGGCAGGTTGATCTTCGCGCGGAAGGCTGCGTCGAGCACCTTCTCGCCGGCCTTGCAGTCGATGAAGCGGGTTACCCCGTCCTCGAAATTCAGTGCAATCTTGTAGCTGGACATGGCGTCGCCTCCACTTCCTTGTCTTTGATGGCGAAACAACGGGCGTCAGACGTGATAGACGTCGAGCACCTGCCGGATGTAGTCGTTCTTCAGCACGATCTTCTTGTACGCGATCAGCAGTTCGTCGCCCACCTGGCGCAACGTGACGAACATCGTGCCGAAGAAGTGATCGGTCACGCGGTAGCGGTGGTTCAGCGTGTGAAAGTTGTAACGCACGTCCACCTCGCCGTCGCGTTCGGCCAGCACCTCGACGTTCGTCACGTTGTGGCTGGTGCGCGGCTCGGGCGTCGATGCGCCGCTGCGCTCGGTCTTGATCCGGAACACGCGATCCTCGAGGCCGCCGCGGTCCGGGTAGTACATCAGCGAGATCTGGCTCTGGTGATCGTCGGTCGGCCGATCGTCGTCGTCCCATGCGGGCATCCAGTACGTGACGTCCTCCGTGTAGCAGGTCAGCCACGCGTCCCACTGGCGATCGTCGAGCAGGCGCGCTTCGCGATACAGCGCCGCGCAAATGGTCCGGTAATCGAAGCTCATGCTGCCACCTCCCCGCGTTCCTTCTTCAGCGCATCGCGCATCACGTGCACCCAGTGTTCGTGCTGGCACACGAACAGCCCTTCGTCCTCGCTGCGCTCGCCTGAAATGCGCGGGTTCAGCCCCATCTTCCTCGCGTTCTCGTCCGGGCCGTCGACCCACAGCGGCGCACCGCGCGACAGGTCGTTCCACATCGCCGTGATACCCGCGTAACCGGCCTGGCATGCGCGGAATTCCTCGAGATCGTCGGCGGTGCCCATGCCGGTGACGTTGAAGAAATCCTCGTACTGGCGGATCCGCACCGTGCGATCGGTCTCGCTCTCGCCCTTCGGCGCGAAGCAGAAGATCGTGACCTCGGTCCTGTCGACGCCGAGCGGCCGCACCACGCGGATCTGCGTGCTGAACTGGTCCATCAGGAACACGTTCGGGTACACGCACAGGTTGCGGGTCTGGTTGACGATGAAGTCGGCCTGCACGTCGCCGACGCGCGCCTTGATCTCGTCACGGTGCTGGTACACCGGCCGCACTTCCGGGTTCATCGTCTGCGTCCACAGCAGGATGTGGCCGTTGTCGAAGCCGTACACGCCCGCGACCGACTTGCTCCAGCTGTTCGCATCGACGGCCTTGGTGCCGTCTTCCTTGCGGCGGCCCATCGTCGCCGCATAGTTCCAGTGCACGGTGCTGACGTGGTAGCCGTCGCAGCCGTTCTCCATCTGCATTTTCCAGTTGCCTTCGTAGATGTAGGACGAGTTGCCGCGCAGCACCTCGAGCCCGTTCGGCGCCTGGTCGACGATCTGGTCGATGATCACGCGCGCTTCGCCGAGGTAGTCCTCGAGCGGCAGCACGTCGGCGCTGAGGCTGCCGAACAGGAAGCCGCGATAGTTCGCGAAGCGTGCGACCTTCTTCAGGTCGTGCGAGCCGTGCGTGTTGAACTGCACCGGATACTCGGTCGTCTTCTCGTCCTTCACCTTCAGCAGCTTGCCGGTGTTCGAGAAGGTCCAGCCGTGGAACGGGCACGTGAAGCTGCCCTTGTTGCCGTGCTTGCGTCGGCACAGCATCGCGCCCTTGTGGGCACAGGCATTGATCACCGCGTGCAGCTCGCCGGTCTTGTCGCGCGTGATCACGATCGGCTGGCGGCCGATCCACGTCGTGTAGTAGTCGTTGTTGGCCGGGATCTGGCTTTCGTGCGCCAGGTACACCCAGTTGCTTTCGAAGATGTGCTTCATCTCCAGTTCGTACAGCTCGGCGTTCGTGAAGATGTCGCGGCGGCAGCGGAATACGCCGGCTTCCTTGTCGTCCTGCACGGCAGTGGCGAGCAGGTGATCCAGGTCGGTGGCTTGGTCGATCGTGGCGGACATGTTGGCTCCTCCCATGCGCGTGCCGCGTCCTGCAAGCACGCTCGCATCGGTAATCGGTTGAATCTCGCGGGAACCCGGCCGGCGGCGGCGCATCGGCGCCGCGCCGGCGGGCGGTGGGCGGTTACGCCGTCGCGGCTGCGCGCGGCCGGTGGACGATCTGGTTGTCCTTGCCCTGCACCCGTGGCGTCAGGACGAAGTTGAACTCGATGTCCTGGTACGCATCGGCCTTCATGCCGAGCGCCGTGCCGCCGGTCTTCGCGACCACGGGCGGGATCAGCTCCTCGCGCGTCGCATACGCGAAGTCATCCCAGATCAACGGATCGCCGTCGATGTTGAACTGCGTCGTCAGCTTGCGGTGGTCGGGGCTGTCGACGAAGAAGTGCACGTGCGCCGGGCGGTTGCCGTGGCGGCCGAGGCTGTTCAGCAGCTGCTGCGTCGCGCCCTGCGGCGGGCAGCCGTAGCCGACCGGCATCAGCGTGCGGAATTCGTACTTGCCGTCGGCGCCCGTTCTTACCGCGCCGCGCAGGTTGAACTCGCTCTGCTTGCCGGTCGGGTCGAAGTGCGAATAGAAGCCGTGCGAGTTCGCGTGCCAGCATTCGACCAGCGCGCCCGCGACCGGCTTGCCGTCGAGGCCGGTGACCGTGCCGTGGATCACGAGCGGGCCCGCGCCGTCGTCTTCGTCGAGGTCGATCTTCGACACGCCGTCGCGCACCGGTGCGCCCGCCACATACAGCGGCCCTTCGATCGTGCGCGGCGTGCCGCCGTCGAGTCCGGCCGCCTGGTCCGCGGCGTCCATCCGGATGTCGAGATACTTCTCGAGGCCGAGGCCGGCCGCGAGCAGCGCCGCTTCGCCGTCCTGGCCGAGCTTGTTCAGGTAGTTGACGCCGGCCCACACCTCGTCGGGCGTGATGTCGAGATCGTCGATCGCCTTGAACAGGTCGCCGAGCAGCCGCAGCACGATCTGCTGCGTACGCGCGTTGCCGCCGTTCGTGCCGTTCGCGCCCGCGTTCGACGCGGCCTTCAGCAGATCCTGCACTTCCCGGGACTCGAAAACTTTGACGCTCATGATGGTGTCTCCACGTGTATTGGGGGGAATGACGGCCGTTGCCTGGCTCGGGTTATCGCGCGACTTTCGTCAGCCCGTCGCGGGTGAAACGCCTGACCTTGTCCTCGTCGAGTTCGATGCCGAGGCCGGGGCCGTCCGGCACGGTCAGTTCGAATTCGCTGTAATCGAGCGGCTGCGTCAGGATCTCTTCGGTGATCAGCAGCGGCCCGAACAGTTCGGTGCCCCACTGCAGGTTCGCGACACTCGCGAACAGGTGCGCGGACGCCACCGTGCTGAACGCGCCTTCGAGCATCGTGCCGCCATACAGCTCGATGCCGGCCGCGTCCGCGATCGCGGCGACGCGCTGCGCGGCGAACAGGCCGCCGCTTTGCTCGATCTTGATCGCGAACACGTCCGCGCCGTGATGCTTCGCGATCTCGAAGGCGCTGTCGGGGCCTTGCAGGATTTCATCGGCCATCAGTGCGACCGGGAAGCGGCGCATCAGGCGCGTCAGCGCCGCGGCCGAGGCCACCGGCTGCTCGACCAGTTCGCAACCGGCATCGGCCAGCGCCGGAATCGCGCGCGCGGCCTGCGTTTCGCTCCACGCCATGTTCACGTCGACACGCACCGACGCGCGATCGCCGACGGCCCGCTTGATCTCGGCCACGTGGCGGATATCCGTCTCCGGCGACTTCGCGCCGATCTTCAGCTTGAACACGTTGTGGCGGCGCAGGTCGAGCATCCGTTCGGCTTCGGCGATGTCGGTGGCCGTGTCGCCCGATGCGAGCGTCCACGCGACCGGCAGGCGGTCGCGGCGGCGGCCGCCGAGCAGCTCGCTCACCGGCACGCCGAGCCGCTTGCCGTGCGCGTCGAGCAGCGCGGTTTCGAGTGCGCTCTTCGCGAAGTGGTTGACCTTCGCGAGCTTGCCGAGGAACGCCATCAGCGTCTGGATGCGCGTCGCGTCCTTGCCGATGATCGCCGGCGCGAGATACGTGTCGATCGCGAGCTTCATCGCCTCGGGGCTTTCCGGGCCGTAGGCCATGCCGGCGATCGTCGTGCCTTCGCCGAGGCCCGTGACGCCGTCGCTGCAGCACACCTTGACGAGCATCAGCGTCTGGCCATGCATCGTGGCCACCGACAGCTTGTGCGGGCGGATCGTCGGCAGGTCGACGAGGCGGGTTTCGATGCGTTCGATGGTGACGGAGGACATGGGGCACGCCGTGGGGGTGAAGTTCTTGAGGCGATTTATACGTCTCGTCCGGATCGAGCGTCCAATACTTTTAGGCGGTCATTTCAATACCTGACAGGTATTGAAATTCGGGGATATTCGCGGGATATCGCTGGTTACCATACCCTCGATGACAGGCAGTATGGCCGGGAAGCCGCGCTGGATCGAGAGGAGCGGTCAACCGGGATGCGGACGGAGACACGAAAGGCATCGGCCGCCACGCGCGCAGCGACGCAAAAAAGCGGCCTCGACGGGCCGCTGTCAGGGTTTTCCTGATGCTTCGCCCGGGGGCTCGTGCGCGAGTTTCTCGGTATATGCGGTTGGCGGCCGGCTTCGCGTGCGTTGGTTCGAGCGGTTGTCGGGTCAAGACGCTGCGGCGCCGGCGGGATTCACGTCAGCGGTGCTTGTGCATCGGATCGGGCGCGCGAAGGGCTCGTCGTCAGGGCAGTCCGCTTCACGCGAATGCTCGCTGGCTTCGTCGCGAGCCACACCGGCTCGGGCAATTCAACCGCCGCACCGCCCCGGGGCGCGGCGGCACCGCATCACGACTCCCCATCGACACCCGCGTACCCACCCAACCTGCCCTCCACCCCGAATCCATCATTCGGCGCCGGCAACCGCCCGAGCACCCGCTCGACCTCCAGCGCGACCGCGATGAGTTCGCGATCGGTGCCGGCCGCCCCGTCCAGTGCGAGGCCGACCGGCAGCCCGGTCGCCGTCAGGCCGGCCGGGACGGTCATGCCCGGTACGCCGGCATTGCTGCCCGGCTCGGTATTCCGGATGTAAGTCGCGAACACCGACGCAGGCTCGCCGTTGAGCATCATCGTGTCGCCCGCCGGAATCGGGCACGCGGTGGCGATCGTGGTCGGAAACACCAGCGCGTCGGCGCCGCTGTCGGCGAGGCACTGCCGATACGCGGCACGCGACCGCGTACGCCGGTCGAGCGCGGTGCGGTACGCCGCTTCGCCGATCCCGTCGGGGCCGGTGATATGGCGGGCGATCTTCGCGACGTCCGGGCTCCCCACGTTCGCGACGATGTCGTCGACCGACAGGTCGTAGCCGTTCTCGACCAGATACGCGTGCATCGACGACCGGAATTCGTACATGGCGATGACGGCGGGCTCGTCGTCGAAGAACCCCGGATAGTCGTTCAGGTCGATATCGACGCACTCGAATCCCGCCTGCGCCAGTTTCGCCACCGCGGCATTCGCCACCCTTTCGACATCCTGTGCGAGGCCGCGCCAGAACGTCGTGCGCGGGACCGCCAGGCGCACGGAGCGTGTCGTGCCACGGGTCGGCAGCGACATGGGCGCGTGGGCGCCGGTGCCGGACAGTATCGCGTCGAGCAGCGCGATGTCCTCGACCGACCGCGCGATCGGGCCGACCGTGTCGCGCGTGCGCGAAATCGGCGCCACGCCGGTCGACGGGTAGCGCCCCACGGTCGGGCGAAGGCCGACGGCACCGCACAACGACGCCGGAATCCGCACCGAGCCGCCGGTGTCCGTCCCGAGCGCGGCGGGCACCACGCCCGCGCCGACCAGCGCGCCCGAGCCGCTGCTGCTGCCGCCCGGAATCCGGTTGAAGTCGTACGGATTGCGTACCGCGCCGGTCACGCGGTTGTTGCCCGACACGCCGAACGCCAGCTCGTGCAGGTTGGCCTTGCCCGCGATCAGCGCCCCTTGCGCGAGCAGCCGCGCGACGACCGGTGCATGCTGCGGCGGCACGCGGTTGTGCAGCGCCAGCGTGCCGTTGCCGGTCGGCCGGCACGCGGTGTCGATGTTGTCCTTGATCGCGATCGGCAGGCCCAGCAGCGCGTGCGGGGTGGCCGACGTCGCGAGGTCGCGGTCGCAGCGGGCCGCTTCGGCGAGCAGCCGCGCATCGTCGACGCACGTAAAGCCGTTCAGGTAGCGCCAGCGTGCGTGCCGCTCGATCAATGCGTACGCGTATTCGACGCAGGAAAACTCACGGCGCAGGATCGCGTGCCGGGCTTCGGTGAGCGTCAGGGTTCCCAGGGTGGGCATCGTCGTCGTTCCTCGTAACGGGGGATCGTCACAAGGTAGGGCGCGCCGATTTTGACGCCCATCATCACAACGGATGACCCCTCGGCCGACGGCCGTGCAACCCGCCGTTACGCCAGCGCGGCCGCCAGGCTCGCGCGGTTGGCGACGCCCTTCTTCGCCATCACGCGCCGCAGATGCGTGCGCACCGTCGGCACCCCGATGCCGAGCGTGCGCGCGACGTCCTTGTCGGTATAACCGGCGGCAACCAGCCGCGCGACGTCGCTCTCGCGCTCGGTCAGCCCCGTGCACGCATGGCGCCGCCGCAGCAGCGCGCGCCGGAAAAACGGCTCGATGCCGTTCAGCAGCAGCTTGTCGCGTTCGGTGAAATCGGGCCGCCCTTGCGCCCGCCAGATGCGCAGGTCGCCGACGTGGGTCGCGCCGTCGAACGCGTAGACGTTGATGCCGTGGTGCATGCCGTCGCGGCACAGGAAATCGGTGTAGAACTCGGTCTGTTCAAGCTCGCGCCGGCTCACCACCTCGTCGACGCAGGTCGCCACGCGGCGCGCGCGCAGTGGCGGCGTGACCGGATCGATATGCTGGAACCACGCTTCGTAGCGGGCGATCTGCAACGGATCGAGGTTGTACGAGAAGCCGTTGCGCCACAGGCCGGTGTGTTCGTCGCAATCGAACGATGCGGCGAAATCGGCGCGGAGCAGTTGCGTGATCGCGGGCAGCACGAACGTCCGCACGTCGACGACCGACCCCAGTTCTTCCAGGCGGGCGACGAGGTCGCCGAACAGCCGGAGTTCCTCCGGTGTGATATCGGACGCGGAAAGGTTCATGACGGACGGTTCCTCGGCAAGCCGGTGGAGAACACCTGCATCGAGCGCTTCGACGGGGTGTCGCGGCGGAGGCCCGAACGGGCGTGGGTGCGTCGCGATGCGCCATGTTACCTGGCTGATCGACGTACGGCGGATCGCGTATTGACTGCGGCGCCGAGCGGGCTCATGGTTCGCGCGGCCCTTCGACACCTGGGCGACTCGCCAGGAAGCACGAGGCAAAACGGCCGTTTTCCCGAGAGAACAACGGCCGGGCCGCTGCGTCATAGCGCCAACGTGAAGCCCCGCTCAGCGGCCGGCAGCCCCCACCGACGCCTGCCATTGCGCGGCCGCGCCGGCGTAATCCCGAACCTTGAACGCGGAGCCATCCTTGACGTGGACCCAGCCGAGCGTGCGCTCGGCGAGCGGCTTGTCGTGGTCGTCCGTCGCGATCTTGACGATCGCCTGCGCACGCACATGGACGAGACCGTCCGGATAGTCGGACGACGGGTTCGCGAGTGTCACCGTCACGAACGGCCCGAGATCCTGCAGCAGTCGAGCGGTCGGCGGATTGTCGGCCATCAGCAACGAACCGCCCTTCACGCGGTCGTCCACGCGAATGGCCGTGCCACCCGGCCGCCGCTGCGCCGCGGTCGGCTGCGACATCCACAGCACGTGATCCGGGTTGAGATAGACCACATCGAGGTCGCCCATCGCGTCGCGGGTTTCAATCCGGGGTATCGGCATGCACAGTTCTCCAGTCGAATTTCGGGCGTCGGTGCGTCGGTGCGTCGGTGCGTCGGTGCGTCGGCATCCATGATGATGCCGCAATATGTCGGCTTGCCGCGTGCACGGCGGTGAGTGGCGAATGGCGCGACCGCGCCAGGCCGGATGGCCGCGCGCGATGCACGTTACCGTTTCGCAGGTGCGCCGACGTCGTCGAGTGGTGGTTGATACCGCTTCGCGCCAACCCGATCCGTAGCCCGGCCGCACCGCCTACCCCCGCCACGTCGCGTCCGCGAGCTTCGCCACCAGTTCGTCGTACACGACCCGGATGCGCCGGGGCATCGGCCCGCGCCTCGGCCGATAGACGTGCAGCTTCCACGGCTCGGGTTCGAGGCCGGGCAGCAGCCGCACGAGGCGCCCGTTGTCGACGTACGGCCGGACGAGGTATTCCGAGCACTGCCCCAGCCCCACCCCCGCACAGATGGCCTCGATCTCCACCTCGGTATCGTCGGTCATATACGCCGGCGACGACGGGACGAACTGGTGCTCCCCCCGAAACATCCACGGCCACGCGCGGCCGCTCGCGCGATCGATCAGGCACGTGACCGGCATCGATTCGAGTTCCTTGCGATTTTTGGGCTCACCCAGCCGCCGGATCAGCGACGGCGCGCCGACGATCCACATCGGCAACGGCCCGACCATGCGCGCGACGAAGCGGTTGTCGCCGATCGCTCCGACGCGCACGCCGATGTCGATCTGCTCGTCGACCACCGGCGACGGCACGTCCGACAGCCGCAAGTCGGGCACGAGCCCCGGATACCGCTGCATGAGATCGCTCAGGATCGGTTGCACGTAACGACGCCCCATGCCCGACGGCGCCGTGATCCGCACGACGCCCACCGGCGCGTCGGCCTGACCCGTCGCGGGTCCGAACAGCCCGTCGACGGCAGCCAGCGCCGTCTGCGCGTCACGGGCGAACGCCTGCCCGAACGCGGTGATCCGCAGGCTCCGGGTCGTCCGGTGAAACAGCGTTTCGCCGAGCATCTCCTCCAGTTCGCGCACCGCACGCGTCACGACCTGCGGCGACACGCCCAGGCGCGCCGCCGCCTCGCGGAACGTGGGCGCCGCGGCGGCCGCGGCAAAGATCTTCAGGATGTCGAGTCGGTTGAGCATGGAGAACCCTCACGGAACGCGAAAGCGGCAGCGCCTTTCATTCCCGAAACGGGAATTCTGAATGCGCCATTGTTCCATTTTTTTACGACCGGCGAGCGACCACAATGCTCATCAAGCGTGCATCGCAACCGATTCAACTCAGCCCCATGCGCCGCTTTCATCCCTCACTCTGGAGAATCTCATCATGAACGCAAGCACGAAACCGGCCCAACTCGACGGCCGCATCGCCGTGGTCACGGGCGCCAGCTCCGGCATTGGCCGCGCGTCCGCCATCGAACTCGCGCGGCGCGGCGCCAAGGTCGTCGTCTCCGCACGGCGCAAGGCCGAACTCGATCGACTGGTCGACGAAATCGTGACTGCCGGCGGCGAAGCCAAGCCCTTCGTCGCGGACGTCGCGAACGAAGACGATTTGCGCAAGCTGTTCGATTTCACGGTATCGACCTACGGACGCCTCGACATCGCGTTCAACAACGCCGGCACGGAAGGCGTGTTCGCGCCGCTGCTCGAGCAGGATGCCGAGCGGTTCGACAGGGTGTTCGAACCGAACGTGCGCGGTGTATTCAACTCGATGAAGTACGCTGCTGAAATCATGCTGCGGCAGGGTTCAGGCAGCATCATCAACAACGCGTCGATGGGCGGGCTGATCGGCTTCGAGAATGCGTCGGTCTATATCGCGAGCAAGCACGCGGTGATCGGGATGACGAAGACCGCTTCGATCGAATGGTTCAAACGCGGCGTGCGCGTGAACGCACTGTGCCCGGGGCTGATCGAAACGCCGTTCCATCATCGCGGCATCTGGCCGTCGGACGAGGCGCAACAGGCATTCGCCGCATCGACGCCGGCAGGACGCTGGGGCTCCGCCGAGGAGATGGCGACGATCGTCGCGTTCCTCGCATCGGACGACTCTACCTACGTGTCGGGGCATGCGCTCGTGGCCGACGGCGGTTATTCGGTGGCATGACGGGCAACGCGCGAGGCCGGGCCGTGGCGGCGTGCGCCGCATGCCGCCCCCCCGGCGTCGGCTAGGCCGCCGCCTGCCTCGCGTGCAGCCGCAGCGCCAGCCACGCGATCCCGACGGCCACCGCGCCGACCACGCCGCCGAACGTGCCGATCCACGGCAGCCCGAAGTCGCTGGCGATATGGTTGCCGATCAGCGCGCCCGCGCCGATGCCTACGTTGTACAGCCCGGAGAAGATCGACACCGCGAGGTCGGTTCCCTCCGGCGCCAGCTTCAGCACCCATGCCTGCATCGCGAGCCCGAAGCAGACGATCGCCCCGCCCCAGACCAGCGTATGCACGGACAGCGTGACGATGTTCAGCGCGCACGGGAACAGGATCAGCAGGCATCCGGCCAGCGCGACGATCGACCCGAGCAGGAAGTCGTCCGGCCGGCGCGGATAGATGCGGTTGAAGCAGATCGCGGCCGGTATGCCGGCGACGCCGAACAGGATCAGCACATACGTAATCCGGCTGCTGCTCGCGTGGTTCACGCTCTGGACGAAAGGCTCGATGTACGTGTAGGACGTGAAATGCGCGGACACGACAAGCACGGTGATCGCGTACAGCGCCACCAGCGCGGGCTTGCGCAGAAATACGCCGATGCTGCTGAGCGACCCGGCGCCCTGGCTCGGCGATACCGGCAACGTCGCGCGCAGCAGCAGCAGCGCGACGGCCGCCGCACCGGCGATGATCAGGAACGTGACGCGCCAGCCGAAGGTCTCGCCGACCACGCGCCCGAGCGGAATGCCGGCCACCATCGCGATCGCCGTGCCCATCGCCAGCAGGCTGAGCGCGCGGCTTTTCCGGTCGCTCGGCGCGAGCCGCACGGCCAGCGGCACGGAAATCGACCAGAACACCGCATGCGCGCACGCAATGCCCAACCGGCCGACCATCAGCACCGCGAAATTCCATGCGACACCGGTCACGACGTGACTCGCGATGAACCCCAGCAACGCCCACGTGAGCAGCTTGCGGCGCTCGACATGGCGCGTGGCCAGCGTCAGCGGCAAAGACACGACGGCCACGGCCCACGCGTAGATCGTCAGCATCAGGCCGACGTCGGTCGGCTGCATGTGCAGGCTGTCGCCGATCGCGCTGAGCAGCGCGACGGGCACGAATTCGGTGGTATTGAAGATGAAGGCGGTGAGTGCCAGGGTCAGGACACCCCACCACGAGTGCTTGGAACTGACGGCGTCCGGTGTAGCCATACCTGGAATCGGCGAGACGAGGGTTTGGGGGCGCGCGGCGCGGAGAACCCGGCCCGGCGATCGCCGCGATTGTACCAGCGGCCCATGACACGGCGCGGCGTGGGGGCGTCGGTGAGCCGCGGGACATGGTCATGACATGGCCGTGCGCCGATAATGTGCCGACACGCTTCTCACGACCCGTTTGCACGCGCCCCTTTCGATCCAGGAGATACACATGCGCATTGAAACGTCTTTTCTGTTCGATCTCGACGGCACGCTCGTCGACAGCGTCTACCAGCACGTACTCGCGTGGAAGGAAGCGCTCGATGCGGAAGGCATCGAATTGTCGGTGTGGCGCATCCACCGCAAGATCGGCATGAGCGGCGGCCTGTTCCTGAATCAGCTGCTGCGCGAGACGTCGGGCGACCTCGACGCCGAGCGCGTCGAGCGGCTGGCGCGCCTCCATGCGGCCGCGTACCAGCGGCTGCGCGCGCAGGTCCGGCCGCTGCCGGGTGCGCGCGAGCTGCTGGCCGCGTTGTCGTCGGCGGGCATCCGCTGGGCGATCGCGACCAGCGGGCGGATGGAGACGGCCGCCATCAATCTGGAGGCGCTCGGCGTCGATCCGGCGAAGCACGTGGTGGTGACGCGCGATCAGGTCAAGTACGCGAAGCCCGACCCCGACCTGTTCCTGACGGCCGCCGCGCAACTGAACGTGCCGATCGAACACACGGTCGTGGTCGGCGACAGCATCTGGGACATGCTCGCTGCCGCCCGCTGCCGCTCGCTCGGCGTCGGGCTGCTGTCGGGTGGGTACGGCAGCGACGAACTCGAACGCGCGGGCGCGCTGCGTGTGTACGACGATCCGGCCGATCTGCTGTGGCATCTCGACGAGATTGCGGCGCGGCCCTGAAACGCCTGCTTCGCCGACGGCGCCCGCACCGGCGCGCCGTCGGTTTCGTCAGGCCGCGAACGACCACCGGCCGCGCCTGCGCGGAACCGGCTCGCGGCCGCCGCGCGGCTCAATCGTCGTCAACGCGCTTGTCGATCAGATAACGGCCTCGCTCGACACCCGCGAGCAGCGCTTCGTTCTCGGTCGTCCAGGTGGGGCCGTCGGCCGCCGGCACGACCAGCTCGATGCGCTCGCCGCCCACATACACCTGCACCTCGTCACGCCACGCGCCGCTGTCGTTGCGCCGCGCCCACACGCGTATCTCGTGCCCGCGATACGGGTCCCGAATCTGTGCGTCCTGTTGATTTTGCACGGTGGCCTCCTTGTACCTATCTGCGATGGCGATGCAAATAATACGCGCCGCATGAGCGCCGCGCGCCCCGTCGGCCCATACGCACGCGCCGTGCCTGACACCCGGCCGCTGGCACGCGGTTTGCGCGCCGGTCGCGCACCGAACTGCCGCGGCATGCCGCGCGAGCCCGCGAAGCGGTTCCTCCAGCAACCGGACGACGATCCGCGCACCGACGCCTTCCCCGGCTCCGCTCCCGCGACCCGGCTCGCGGATCGACCGTCCCGACCCTTCGCGAAGGAGCCTCGTGTGAATCAAACGACCGATCTGCTCTCCTATCTCGTGACGAGCCAGCTGGCCGCGCGCATGCGGTCCGGTGCATGGCTCACGACCGGTCAGCTCGTCGACGTGCAGCGGATGTGGCTCGCGTGCCATCGCGCCGAATGCGGATGGCTTGCGCGGATCAGGATCGCGGACGCGTCCGTGACGATCGCGCAAGGGATCTACGACATCGCGATCGCGAACCGCGATCCCGACAGCGGCGAACGGGTGCGGCTCGACGCCGATTCACCGGAATTGAACGCGCTGCGCGAGCGTTGCGACGTGCTGCTGCAGCGGATCGACGGCAACCGGGACGTCGACGCATGGTGATCGTGCCCGACCGCGCGACGCCCCGCAGCGGGCACGCCGCTTGCGCGGTGAGCCCGTTTTGACCCGACGGAGCCGGCCCATGCGAACCGACGCACTCGACGGAAACGATCTCGACTACTGGTGTGCACGCGCGCTGTGCGCCGACGACGAAGACACGCTGCGTTTCACCGCCGTCGCACCGCACCTGGTCGTGACGGCTGCGTGCGACGCGCTCAGGCGGCTCGACACGTGCTTCGTGCCGTCGGCGTCGTGGTCCGACGCGGGCGCGGTGCTCGACCGTGTCGACGATCTGCGAATCGCACGGCACGGCGACGACGTCGAATGCGACGCGACCTTCGTCGACGGGCCGTCCACCTGCGGCGCGCACGGACGCGATGCGCGCGTGGCCCTGCTGCGGGCGTTCGTGCGCGCCCGCTTCGGCGACGAAATCGATGCACCGCCGCCGTTCCCGCACCGGATCGAACACGGTGCGGTGGTGCGCTGCGATCCCGGCGTGCCGCTTCCCGAAGCCGATGACGATCGTGCCACGGGCGACAGCACGGATATCCGCTCGGTACCGCGCATGTAAGTGCATGCAGTACCCAGCGGTCATGTAAAAACGACAGTCCCAGCCGCCGCGGGCCGCCACCCGCCCTTGCCCCACGGGGAACCACCCGGCAGGCACGCGCGTTGCGGCGAACCGGCGTCATCGACTGCCGCCCCTACGCCCGCGCCATGGACCCCACGCCGCCCTTTTCTCCGAACCTCTACTTCTGCGACGCCCGTCTCGTCGGGCCGCTCGACGCATGGCCGCAGACGTTCGCGCATGTCGCCGGCATGGGCTTCGATCATGTGCTCGTCGGCGCGTTCTGGGCCGCGAGCGTCGCCGGCTTTCCGCGCCACGTGGCCGATTTCCGGCGTCCGTCCCAAGCGTTCGCGACCCGCGCGAGCGCGCTCGAAACCTTCTCGCGGCTCGCCCAGCTCGCACACGGCCACGGGCTGCGCGTGCTGCTCGAAGTCGTGCCGGATCGGGTCGCGCGCGAGAACCCGTTGCGTGCCGAGCATCCGGACTGGTACGTCGAGCGCACGCACGACGACGCGCTGATCGATCCGCGCGGCACCGCGCACGCGCTGGACGTCGCCCACGCGAATCTCGGCGATGAAGCTGCGCGCGACGCGCTGTCCGCGTGGTGGTGCCAACACCTCGCCGCGTTCGCCGATGCGGGCGCGGCCGGCTTCCTGATCGACGCGCCACATCATCTGCCGGCGGGCTGGTGGCCCGGCTGGCGCGCGGCGCTGCGCCGTACGCGCCCGGACGCCGCGGTGCTCGCCGGCGTGCCCGGCCATGCGCGCGACGCGCTGGCGCAGCTCGAAGGCGCCGGGTTCGACGCGGTGTTTTCATCGGTGCGCTGGTGGGATCTGCGCGCGCCGTGGTTCGTCGACGAACACCGGCTGCTGCGGCGGATCGGCACGCCGATCGCGTTTCCCGACGCGTTCGACGGCCCGCGCCTCGCCGACGACTGGCCCGACGCGTCGGATGACAGCATCGCCCGCGCCTATCGCCGCGCGCTGTGGACCGCTGCCGCCGTCGGCACCGGCTGGCTCGTCCCGATGGGCTTCGAGCGCGGCGTCACGATGCCGCTGATGGCGCGCGACGCCGAAGCGGCGCGCTACCGCACCGCGTTCGAGCGCGCGCGCTTCGACCTGTCGGGCACGATCGCCGATGCGAACGCGTGGCGCCGCGCCACGCCTGTGGCGGCCGCGCGCGGCGAAATCGTGCAGTTGAGCGCGCCCGGCGCACCGGCGACCGCGTTGCTGCGCGGCACCGGGCCGTCGCTCGAGCACGACGAAGCGGCGCTGCTGATCGCGTTGAATCCCGAGCTCGACGCAGCGGTGACGGTCGACCCCGCGACGATCCTGCCCGGCGTGCCGGGCGGATTCACGCGCGTCGCCACGCACGACGGCACGCACACCCACCCGCCGGCCGCGCTCGAACCGTTCACGCTCGACCCGGGCGCGTATGCGCTGCTGCATGCGTGGCAGGCGCCGCCCGTCACGACACGCCACGACGCCGCACGCGAGCGCGGTGTGCTATCCGTGGCGCTCGCGGCCGACCGGATCGCGATCGAGCGCGTCGAGCCGTCGGTCGACGGCGGCCGCTTCGCGGTCAAGCGCGTGATCGGCGAGACGCTCGTCGTCCACGCATCGATCTTCACCGACGGGCACGCGCATCTCGCGGCCGCGCTGCAGTGGCGCGCCGCCGGCGATGACGACTGGCGCGAAATCCCGTTCGAAGCCGAACCGAACGACGGCTGGCAGGCCCGCGTCGTGCTCGACCGGCTCGGCCGCCATGAATTTCGCGTGATTGCCTGGCGCGACGACTGGGCCTCGCTCGTCCACGATGTCGCGAAGAAACACGCGGCCGGCCAGGACGTGGCACTCGAACTGCGCGAAGCGCAACTGCTGCTCGCGACCGCGCTCAAGCTCGCCGATCCGCTCGATGCGCGCGCGCGCACGCAGATGAAACGACTCGTCGCCGAATTCAAGGACGCACCGGCCGACGCGCGGCTCGCGCAGCTCGGCGCGGCGCCGCTCGCCGACGCGTTCGCGGCGCTGCGCTACCGCCCGTTCGTCACGCACGACACGACGACCTTCCCGGTCGATGTCGAGCGCCGCGCGGCGCGCTTCTCCAGCTGGTACGAGATGTTTCCGCGCTCGGCGAGCGACGATCCGCACCGGCACGGCACGTTCGACGACGTGATCGCGCACCTGCCGCGGATCCGCGACATGGGTTTCGACGTGCTGTATTTCCCGCCGATCCACCCGATCGGCACGACGGCGCGCAAGGGCCGCAACAACAGCCTGAAGGCCGGCCGCGACGACGTCGGCAGCCCGTATGCGATCGGCTCGCCGGACGGCGGCCACACGGCCGTGCATCCGCAGCTCGGCACGCTCGACTCGTTCCGCGCGCTGGTCGATGCCGCGCGCGGCCACGGGCTCGAGATCGCGCTCGATTTCGCGATCCAGTGCTCGCCCGACCATCCGTGGCTCGCCGCGCATCCGGGCTGGTTCGCGTGGCGGCCCGACGGCTCGCTGCGCTTCGCGGAGAATCCGCCGAAGCGCTACCAGGACATCGTGAACCCCGATTTTTACGCGCCGGACGCGCTGCCCGACCTGTGGCTCGCGCTGCGCGACGCAGTGCTGTTCTGGGTCGATGCAGGCGTGCGGATCTTCCGCGTCGACAACCCGCACACGAAGCCGCTGCCGTTCTGGGCGTGGATGATCGACGACGTGCGCGGCCGGCATCCGGACGTCGTGTTCCTGTCCGAAGCGTTCACGCGGCCGGGGATGATGTATCGGCTCGCGAAGGTCGGCTTCTCGCAGTCGTACACGTACTTCACGTGGCGCGAGACGAAGCGCGAATTCATCGACTACCTGACCGAGCTGACGACCGGCCCGGCGCGCGAATTCTTCCGGCCGAACTTCTTCGTCAACACGCCCGACATCAACCCGCGCCACCTGCAGAACGCGCCGCGCACGCAGTTCGTGATCCGCGCGGCGCTCGCGGCGACGCTGGCCGGCTCGTGGGGCCTGTACTCGGGCTTCGAGCTCGGCGAATCGGCGCCGCTGCCCGACAGCGAGGAATACGCGGACGCGGAGAAGTACGAGCTGCGCTCGCGCGACTGGAGCAAGGCCGCGCATATCGGCGCCGAGGTCGCGCGGCTGAACCGCGCGCGGCGCGCGCACCCGGCGCTGCAGACGCATCTCGGCCTCACGTTCGCCGACGCGGACAACGACGCGGTGCTCGTGTTCGTGAAGGCGACGCCGGCGTTCGACAGCGTGGTCGTCGTCGCGATCAGCACCGATCCGTGGCATCCGCAGGTCGCCAACTTCACGCTCGATGCGTCGCTGTGGCGCGGCCTGGGGCTCGTCGACGGCGAACCGCTCGACGCGCTCGAACAGGACGCCACGCATGCGGAAACCTGGCGCGGGCATCGCCAGTACGTCTCGCTCGATCCGCATGTGCGCCCGTATGCGATCTGGCGGCTCACGCCGTCTCCAGGCGCCGCGCGGGCGGCGGCGCGCGAACCGGGCGACGCCCGGCCCTCCTCGGGAGCCCATGGATGATGAAACGCGAAGATTCCCTCGACGACGTACGCCGCGCGCAATTCCCGTCGCTGGCGCCGGCCGGCACCCCGCGCCGGCGCCGCGCACGCCGCCGCGCGCCGGCGCTCTGCGCGGACGATCCGCTGTGGTACAAGGACGCGATCATCTACCAGGTGCACGTGAAGTCGTTCTACGACTCGAACAACGACGGCATCGGCGATTTCCCCGGCCTGATCGCGAAGCTCGACTACATCGCCGAACTCGGCGTCGACACGATCTGGCTGCTGCCGTTTTACCCGTCGCCGCGCCGCGACGACGGCTACGACATCGCCGACTACCGCGACGTGCATCCCGACTACGGCACGCTGGCCGACGTGCGGCGCTTCATCCGCGAAGCGCATGCGCGCGGCATTCGCGTGATCACCGAGCTGGTGATCAACCACACGTCGGACCAGCATCCGTGGTTCCAGCGCGCGCGCCGCGCGAAGCCCGGCTCCACGCATCGCGACTACTACGTGTGGTCCGACACCGACACGAAATACGCGGGCACGCGGATCATCTTCCTCGATACGGAAACGTCGAACTGGGCGCACGACCCGATCGCCGGCCAGTACTACTGGCACCGCTTCTATTCGCACCAGCCGGACCTGAACTTCGACAACCCGGCCGTCGTGCGCGAGGTGATGCAGGTGATGCGCTTCTGGCTCGACCTCGGCATCGACGGGCTGCGGCTCGACGCGGTGCCGTATCTCGTCGCGCGGGAAGGCACCAGCAACGAGAACCTGCCCGAGACGCACGCGATCCTGAAGCAAATCCGCGCGACGATCGACGCCGAGTATCCGAACCGGATGCTGCTCGCGGAGGCGAACCAGTGGCCGGAAGACGTGCAGGAATATTTCGGCAACGAGGACGAATGCCACATGGCGTTCCATTTCCCGCTGATGCCGCGCATCTACATGTCGATCGCGAGCGAGGACCGCTTCCCGATCGTCGACATCATGCGGCAAACGCCGGAACTCGCGCCGAGCAACCAGTGGGCCGTGTTCCTGCGCAACCACGACGAGCTGACGCTCGAGATGGTCACCGATTCCGAGCGCGACCTGCTGTGGCAAACCTATGCGAGCGACCGGCGCGCGCGGCTGAACCTCGGCATCCGGCGCCGGCTCGCGCCGCTGATGGAACGCGACCGGCGCCGCATCGAGCTGATCAACTCGCTGCTGCTGTCGATGCCCGGCACGCCGGTGATCTACTACGGCGACGAGCTCGGGATGGGCGACAACATCCACCTCGGCGACCGCGACGGCGTGCGCACGCCGATGCAGTGGTCGTCGGACCGCAACGGCGGCTTCTCGCGCGCCGACCCCGAACAGCTCGTGCTGCCGCCGGTGATGGGCGCGCTGTACGGCTATGACGCGGTCAACGTCGAGGCGCAGACGCGCGACCCGCATTCGCTGCTGAACTGGACGCGCCGCATCCTGTCGACGCGCCGCGCGTCGCAGGCGTTCGGGCGCGGCACGATCCGCTTCCTGCGCCCGGAGAACCGCAAGGTGCTCGCGTACCTGCGCGAGCTGGACGGCCATGACCCGGTGCTGTGCGTCGCGAACCTGTCGCGGGCATCGCAGGCCGTCGAGCTCGACCTGTCCGAATTCGCGGGCCGCGTGCCGATCGAGATGACGTCGGATTCGCCGTTTCCGCCGATCGGGCAGCTCACGTACCTGCTGACCTTTCCGCCGTACGGGTTCCTGTGGTTCGTGCTCGCCGAGCACGGCCGCGAGCCGTCGTGGCGGCAGCCGCACGCGGAGCCGCTGCCCGAATACGTGACGCTCGTGATGCGGCGCGGCGATACGCGGCCGAACGTCGAACAGCTGCACGTGCTCGCGCACGATGCCCTGCCCTCGTGGCTCGCGCGGCGGCGCTGGTTCGCGTCGAAGGACCGCGCGATCGGCACGGCCCGGCTGAACGTCGTCACACCGGTGCCGGGCGAACCGTTCCAGTATGCGGAGGCCTGGGTCGAATCCGGTGAGACGGGCGACGTCGAACGCTACGTCGTGCCGCTCGCGGCCGCGTGGGGCGGCGAGACCTCGCAGCCGCTGTTCACGCAGCTGGCGCTGGCGCGCGTGCGGCGCGGCCATTCGGTCGGCTACCTGACCGATGCGTTCGCGCTGCCGGCGTTCGCGCACGGGATGCTGCGCAAGCTGCGCGACGGCGCGACGGTGCCGACCACCGACGGCGGCCGGCTCGCGTTCCTGCCGGAAGACGCGCTCGCCGCGCTCGATCCCGGCGACGACGCCGAAGTGCGCTGGCTCGCGGCCGAGCAGAGCAACAGCTCGCTCGTGATCGGCGACGCGATCGTGCTGAAGCTGGTGCGCAAGGTCGCGCACGGCGTGCATCCGGAAGCGGAAATGAGCCGGTACCTGACGCGGATCGGCTACCCGAACACCGCGACGCTCGCGGGCGAAGTCGTGCACGTCGATCCGGACGGCACGCCGCACACGGTCGCGATCCTGCAGCGCTACGTCGACAACCAGGGCGACGCGTGGACGCGCTCGTTCGACTTCCTGCGGCGCGCGGTGGACGAGCTCGCGCTGCCGGCGGCCGACGATGAGGGCGCCGACGGCGCGAACGAGGAACCCGACGCGCTGCTCGGCTATGCGGCGTTCGCGGGGATCATCGGCACGCGGCTCGGCCAGCTGCACGTCGCGCTCGCGCAGCCGTCCGACGATCCCGCTTTCGCGCCGGAGCATGCGACGCCCGAACACGTCGACGGCTGGTGCGCGGACGCGATCGCGTCGTTCGAGCACGCGCTCGACGTGCTGCACACGCGGCTCGATGCGCTCGATCCCGCGATGCGTGCGTCGGCCGACACGCTGCTCGCGTCGCGCGACGCGGCCGTACGCGCGCTCGGCGAACTCGTTCCGCGCACGCTCGATGCGCAATGCATGCGGATCCACGGCGATTTCCATCTGGGCCAGGTACTCGACGTGCAGGGCGACGCGCTGCTGATCGACTTCGAAGGCGAGCCGGCGCGCCCGCTCGAGCACCGCCGCGCGAAATCGCATCCGCTGCGCGACGTGGCCGGCCTGCTGCGTTCGCTGTCGTACGTGAGCGCGACCGCGCAGTTCGCGATCGAGAAGGCGCCGCCGCAGGCGGCCGGCCGCAAGCGTGCACTGTTCGACCGCTTCGGGCAGGCCGCCGCCGACCGCTTCGTCGACTGCTATCGCATGGCGGCCGAGCAGGCCCCCGCGCGTTTCGTCGACCCGCGCTACGCCGATCGCCTGCTCGCGCTGTTCCTGATCGACAAGGCGTCGTACGAGCTGTGCTACGAAGCCGCGAACCGGCCCGACTGGCTGAGCGTGCCGGTCGGCGGGCTCGCCGCGCTGGTCGAGCGGCTGCTCGGCGATGGCGGCGCATCCGACGACGGAGGCACGCCATGACTGACACGCTGTTCGAACGATCCGACATCGATGCGCTGCTCGCCGGCCGTCATCCCGATCCGTTCGCGTGCCTCGGCCCGCACGGGCAGGCCGGCGAGGTCGTCGTGCGCGCGCTGCTGCCCGGCGCGACAAGCGTGCACGCGCTGTCGCCGGACGGCGCCGACCTCGGCCCCCTCGCGTGCGTCGATCGCGCCGGCTGCTTCGCGGGGACGATCCCGCGCAACGGCGGCGCGCCCCACTATCTGCTCGCGATCGACTGGCCCGACGCGCGGCAGGTGATCGACGATG
Source organism: Burkholderia sp. AU15512 (assembly GCF_002223325.1). Taxonomy (NCBI): domain Bacteria; kingdom Pseudomonadati; phylum Pseudomonadota; class Betaproteobacteria; order Burkholderiales; family Burkholderiaceae; genus Burkholderia; species Burkholderia sp. AU15512. The sequence goes on along the minus strand of NZ_NKEX01000008.1, from coordinate 563,350 downwards.
CGTATGCGTTCGGCACGCTGCTCGACGACGCGGTGCTCGCGCGCTTCTCCGCCGGCGACCCGGCCGCCGTGCTCGACTGCCTCGGCGCGGTGCCCGCGCGCATCGACGACACCGACGGCGTGCGTTTCGCGGTCTGGGCGCCGAACGCGCAGCGCGTGTCGGTGGTCGGCGATTTCAACGGCTGGGACGGCCGCCGCCATCCGATGCGGCTGCGGCGGCCGTCGGGCGTGTGGGAGCTGTTCGTGCCGGGCATCGGCGCGGGCGAGTGCTACAAGTACGAGCTGCGCGCGGCCGACGGGCGCGTGCTGCCGCACAAGGCCGACCCCTGCGCGCGCGCGACCGAGGCGCCGCCGCGCACGGCGTCGGTCGTCGCCGACGTCGCGGCGCTCGACGCGTTTGCGTGGCACGACGACGGCTGGATGCACGCGCGGCCGCACGCCGACCGCTACCGCGTGCCGTGGTCGATCTACGAGGTGCATGCGGAATCGTGGCAACGCGTGCCCGAGGAGATGAACCGCAGCGCGACCTGGGACGAACTCGCCGAGCGGCTGATTCCGTACGTGAAGGGGATGGGCTTCACGCACGTCGAGTTCATGCCGATCGCCGAATACCCGTTCGGCGGCTCCTGGGGCTACCAGCCGCTCGCGCAGTTCGCGCCGTCCGCGCGCTTCGGGCCGGTCGACGGTTTCGCGCGCTTCGTCGACCGCGCGCATGCGGCCGGCATCGGCGTGCTCGTCGACTGGGTGCCCGCGCACTTCCCCGACGATCCACACGGCCTCGCGCAGTTCGACGGCACCGCGCTGTACGAGCACGCCGACCCGCGCGAAGGGCTGCATCCCGACTGGCACACCTGCGTGTTCAACGTCGGGCGCACGGAAGTCGGCGCATTCCTCGCCGCATCGGCGCTCGCCTGGGCGCGCCGGTATCACGTCGACGGCATCCGCGTCGACGCGGTCGCGTCGATGCTGTACCGCGACTATTCGCGTGCGGAAGGCGAATGGGTGCCGAACGTGCACGGCGGCCGCGAGAACCTCGAATCGGTCGCGTTCCTGCGCATGCTGAACGACACGCTGCACGGTGCGGCCGCGCCGGCCGGCGTCGTCACCGTCGCGGAGGAATCGACCGCCTGGCCGGGCGTCACCGCGCCGACCGGCGACGGCGGGCTCGGCTTCGACTTCAAGTGGAACATGGGCTGGATGCACGACACGCTCGCGTATCTGCGCGAGGATCCGGTGCATCGCCGCTATCACCACGACCGGATGACGTTCGGGCTCGTGTACGCGTTCTCCGAGCGCTTCGTGCTGCCGCTGTCGCACGACGAGGTCGTGCACGGCAAGGGCTCGCTCGTCGCGAAAATGCCGGGCGACGCGTGGCAGCGGCTCGCGACGCTGCGCGCGTACTTCGGCTTCATGTGGGCGCATCCCGGCAAGAAGCTGCTGTTCATGGGCAGCGAATTCGCGCAATGGGCCGAGTTCGCGCACGACGCGACGCCGCACTGGGACCTGCTCGACGCGCCCGCGCATCGCGGCGTGCAGCGGCTCGTGCGCGACCTGAACCGCACCTATGCGGCCGAGCCGGCGCTGCATGCGCTCGACTGCCACGCGGCCGGCTTCTCCTGGCTGATCGGCGACGACCGCGACAACAGCGTGTTCGCGTTCGCGCGCCGCGACGACGCGGGGCACCTGGTGGTCGCCGTCTGCAACTTCACGCCGGTGCCGCGCGCGAGCTATCGCGTCGGCCTGCCCGCGCCCGGACAGTGGCGCGAACTGATGAACACCGATGCCGCGCCCTACGGCGGCACCAACGCCGGCAACGACGGCGCCGTGTGGGCCGAAGCCGTGCCCGCGCATGGCGAGGCGTGGTCGGCCACCCTGCGCCTGCCGCCGCTCGCGACGCTGTGGCTGCGCCCCATCTGAATGCTTGCGCCCTCGACACGGAGATCCCCCGCATGCCGACTGCCCTGCCCGCCCGTCTCGAATCCGGCCGCAGCTACCCGCTCGGCGCGACCTGGGACGGCCTCGGAACCAACTTCGCGGTGTTTTCCGCGCACGCGCACCGCATCCAGCTGTGCGTGTTCGATCCGACCGGCCGCAAGGAGCTGGCGCGCCTCGACCTGCCCGAATGCACCGACGAGATCTGGCACGGCTACCTGCCCAACGCGCATCCGGGCACCGTGTACGGGTTTCGCGCGGACGGCCCGTACCAGCCGCAGCACGGCCATCGCTTCAACCCGACCAAGCTGCTGCTCGACCCGTACGCGCGCAAGCTGGTCGGCCAGTTCCGCTGGTCGGACGCGCTGTTCGGCTACCGCCTGCATTCGAACCGCGCGGACCTGTCGATGGACCGGCGCGACTCGGCGCCCGCGATGCCGAAGTGCGTGGTGGTCGACGAGGCGTTCGACTGGAGCACCGACCGGCGCCCGCGCGTGTCGTGGCGCAACACGGTGATCTACGAGACCCACGTGCGCGGCGCGTCGATGCGGCGTGCCGGGTTGCGCCCGCCCGAGCGCGGGACGTTCGCGGCGTTCGCGCATCCGGCGTTCATCGATCACCTGCTGTCGATCGGCGTGACGACGGTCGAGCTGCTGCCCGTTCACGCGTTCCTGCAGCAGCGCGCGCTCGTGAACCGCGGGCTGCGCAACTACTGGGGCTACGACACGGCCGCGTTCTTCGCGCCGGAGCCCGCGTATCTCGCGACGCGGCGGCTCGACGAGATGCGCATCGCGATCCGCCAGCTGCATGCGGCCGGCATCGAGGTCGTGCTCGACGTCGTCTACAACCATACGTGCGAGGGCAACGAGCTCGGCCCGACGCTATCGTGGCGCGGCCTCGACAACGCGAGCTACTACCGGCTGATGCCGGACAACCGCCGCTTTCATGTCGACGAGACCGGCTGCGGCAACACGCTGAACCTGTCGCATCCGCGTGTCGTGCAGATGGTGATGGATTCGCTGCGCTACTGGGCTACCGCGTTCAACATCGACGGCTTCCGCTTCGACCTCGGCGTGACGCTCGGCCGCGAGGAACACGGCTTCGATCCCGGCGCGGGGTTCTTCGACGCGCTGCGGCAGGACCCGGTGCTCGCGCAGCGCAAGCTGATCACCGAGCCGTGGGATCTCGGCCCCGGCGGCTACCAGCTCGGCCGCCACCCGCCCGGTTTCGCCGAGTGGAACGACCGCTTCCGCGACACCGTGCGGCGCTTCTGGCGCGGCGACCCGGGCCAGCGGCCGGAGCTCGCCGCGCGCCTCGCGGGCTCGGCCGACCTGTTCAACCACCAGCGGCGCCATACGTGGGCGTCGGTCAATTTCATCACCGCGCACGACGGCTTCACGCTCGCCGATCTCGCGTCGTATTCGGCGAAACACAACGAAGCCAACGGCGAGGACAACCGTGACGGCCGCGACGACAACTGCAGCGCGAACTGGGGCGCCGAGGGGCCGACCGACGACGCGGCGATCCGCGCGGTACGTGCGCGCGTCGCTCGCTCGATGCTCGCGACGCTGTTCACCGCGCTCGGTACGCCGATGCTGGTGGCCGGCGACGAGTTCGGCCGCACCCAGCACGGCAACAACAACGCGTACTGCCAGGACAACGAGCTGTCGTGGCTCGACTGGGATCAGGCGCGCGGCGACGAAGCGGTGACGCTGATGCGCTTCGTGTCGCGGCTTGCCGCGCTGCGGCGCATGTATCCGGTGATGTCCACGCCAGGCTATCCGTCGGGCGACCGCGAAGCGGCGCCGGGCATGGCGGAGATCGGCTGGTTCGACGAGCGCGGCGACGCGATGACCGTGCCCGCGTGGCAGGACCGCGAGCGGCGCGCGCTGACGATGCGGCGCGTCGGCACGGGCCGCACCGGGCGCACCGAGGCGCTGCTCGTGATGCTGAACGCGTCGTCCGAGACGGTCGTGTTCGCGCCGCCCGCGCCGGCGCTCGACTATCGCGTGCTGGTCGACACGGCCACGCCCGATGCCGGCCCGCGCTCGTGGCCGGCCGACGGCCTCGACGTCGCCGCGCACGCGGCCGCGATCGCGGTGGCCGCCGTGCCGCCCGATCTGTCTCCGGGAGACCCGACATGAGATCACGCCCCGCCCGCCCATCGGGTTCGCATGCGTTCGACACGTCGTTCGGCGCGACCTGCGTCGAGCCCGACCGCACGCGCTTCCGGCTGTGGGCGCCCGCGAGCCGCACGGCCGCCGTCGAAATCGAAGGCGAAAACCGACCCGCCATCCCGATGACCGCGGTGGGCGACGGCTGGTTCGAGGCCGTCGTGCCGTGCGGCCCCGGGACGCTGTATCGCTACCGGCTCGACGGCGATCTCGTGGTGCCCGATCCCGCGTCGCGCTTCCAGCCCGGCGGCGTGGACGGCCCGAGCCAGGTCGTCGATCCGGCTGCGTACCGCTGGCGCCACGACACGTGGCGCGGCCGCCCGTGGCACGAGACGGTGCTGTACGAGCTGCACATCGGCGCATGCGGCGGCCACGCGAGCGTCGAGCGGCGGCTGCCGGAGATCGCCGCGCTCGGCGTGACCACGATCGAGCTGATGCCCGTCAACACGTTTCCCGGCGCGCGCAACTGGGGTTACGACGGCGTGCTGCCGTTCGCGCCCGATCCGTCGTACGGGCGGCCCGAGGAACTGAAAGCGCTGATCGATGCCGCGCACGGGCTCGGGCTGCAGGTGTTGCTCGACGTCGTCTACAACCACTTCGGCCCGCAAGGCAACCTGCTGCCGCGCTACGCCCCCGCATTCTTCCGCGCGGACCGGCAGACCGCATGGGGGCCGGCGATCGACTTTTCGCGCGAACAGACGAGCGCGTTCTTCATCGAGAACGCGCTGTACTGGCTCGACGAATTCCGTTTCGACGGGCTGCGCATCGATGCCGCGCACGCGATCGACGACGACGCGTGGCTGCGCGAACTCGCGCGCCGCGTGCGCGCGTACGCGGGCGACACGCGCCATGTGCACCTCGTGCTCGAGAACGAGCGCAACGCGGCGAGCCTGCTCGGGCCCGGCGGTTTCGACGCGCAATGGAACGACGATTTCCACAACAGCGCGCACGTGCTGCTGACCGGCGAGCGCGACGGCTACTACCGCGCGTACGCCGATGCGCCGCTGCGCCATCTGGCGCGCACGCTCGGCGAAGGCTTCGCGTACCAGGGCGAACCGTCGCCGCTGCACGACGGCGCCCCGCGCGGCGAACCGAGCGCGCACCTGCCGCCGACCGCGTTCGTCGCGTTCCTGCAGAACCACGACCAGGTCGGCAACCGCGCGTTCGGCGAACGGCTGCGCACGCTCGCGAACGAAGACGCGGTGCGCGCGGCGACCGCGCTGCTGCTGCTTGCGCCGTCGATCCCGCTGCTGTTCATGGGCGAGGAAGACGGCAGCACGCAGCCGTTCCAGTTCTTCACCGACTATCGCGGCGCGCTCGCCGACGCGGTGCGCGAGGGCCGGCGCCGCGAATTCGCGGCTTTTCCGGCGTTCACCGATGCCGCGCATCGCGACGCGATTCCCGATCCGAACGACATCGCGACGTTCGTGCGTTCGACGCTGCACGGCAGCAGCGACGAAACCACACCCGACACCGACGCCTGGCGGCGCTTCTACCGCAGCGCACTGACCGTGCGTGCGGCGCTCGTGACGCCGAACCTGCCCGGCGCCCGCGCGCTCGGCGTCGACCTGCTCGCGGGCGACGGCGACCCGCAGGCGCTCGCCGCGCGCTGGCGCCTCGGCGACGGCAGCACGCTGACGATCGCGTTGAACCTCGGCGCGCACGACGCGGTGCTGCCCGCGCTGCCGGTCGGCAAGATCGTGTTCGAGACGCCGCCACGTGCACGCGACCGGCTGCGCGACCTGCGGCTGCCGCCCCGCGCGTGCATCGCGTGGCGCGACGGCGAGGTCAACCACGATGCGCGGCAGCACCGCCTGAATGGGCAGGGACGATCATGACTTCCGACGTGTCGATCACCGAACTCGCGCGCACGGCCGGCCTGGAAACCGACTGGACCGATGCGGGCGGCATCGCGCGGCGGGTGGACGATGACGCCCTCGTCGCGCTCGTCGACGCGCTCGGCTGGCCGTGCGGCACGGCGACCCAGCGGGTGGAAAGCGCCGCCGCGCTCGCCGACGCGAACGCGGCGCCCCCGCGCATCGTCACCGGCGACGCCGGCCTGCCGCTGACCCTGCCGGCCGCGATCGCCCCGCCCGGCGCGCGCTTCCGGGTCACGTTCGAAGCCGGCGGGCATGTCGACGGGCGCGTGGGCGGCGAAGGCGAAGGCGAAGGCGAACACGGCACGCTGCCGCCGCTCGCGATCCCCGGCTATCACGCGCTCGACGTCGGCGACCAGCGCATCGGGCTCACGATCGCGCCGCCGCGCCCGCAACCGGTCGACCCGCGCGCGGCGGATGCGGGCGGGCGCTGGGGCATCGCGGCGCAGCTCTACAGCCTGCGCCGCGACGGCGACGACGGCGCGGGCGACTACACCGCGCTGGCGCGGCTGGCCGCGCATGCGGCACGGCACGGCGCGCAGGCGGTGGCGATCAGCCCGACGCACGCCGGCTTTCCGGCGCTGCCCGCGCACGACAGCCCGTATTCGCCGTCGTCGCGGCGCTGGCACAACGTCGCGTATCTCGACTGCGACGCGGTGCCGGGCGCCGCGGCCGTGCAGCACGCAACCGGTGCCGCGGCCGACACGCCGCTGATCGACTGGCCGCACGTGCTGCCGCTGAAACTGCGGCGACTGCGGGCATGCTTCGACGCGTGGCGCGCCGGCGACGACCCGTCGCGTGACGCATTCCAGCGGTTTCGCGCCGCGGGCGGGGCGGCGCTCGATGCGCATGCGCGCTTCGACGCGTTGCAGGCATTCTGCTTCGAGCACGGGGCGGGCATCGACTGGCGGAAATGGCCGGCGCCGTGGCGCGAACCGGGATCGGCGGAAGTCGATGCGTTCGCGCACGCCCATGCCGATACGGTCGCGTTCCACACGTACCTGCAATGGTGCGCGTCGCGCGCGCTCGGCGACGCGCAGCACGCGGCCCGCGGTGCGGGCATGGCCACCGGGCTGATCGCCGATCTCGCGGTCGGCTCCGATCGCGCGGGCAGCGACGCGTGGGCGCACGGCGCGACGCTGCTGCGCGGCGTGTCTCTCGGGGCGCCGCCCGACCTGTTCAATGCGGCCGGCCAGGCGTGGGGCGTGACGACCTGGACGCCCGCCGCGCTCCGTGCGGAAGGCTTCGTGCCGTTCGTCGAACTGTTGCGCGCGGCGTTCGCGCATGCGGGCGGCATCCGCATCGATCACGTGCTCGGCTTCGCGCGGATGTGGATCGTGCCGGACGGCGGCTCGCCGCGCGACGGCGCCTACCTGCGCTATCCGGTCGACGATCTCGTGCGGCTCGTCGCGCTCGAGGCGGCCCGTCATCGCGCGCTCGCGATCGGCGAGGATCTCGGCACGGTGCCGGCCGGCTTCCGCGAACGGCTCGGCGCGCAGGGCATCGCCGGGATGCGCGTGCTGTGGTTCGAGCGCGACGCCGGCGGCGCCTTCCGGCCAACGTCGGCATGGGATCGCGATGCGATCGCGATGACGTCGACGCATGATCTGCCGACCGTGGCCGGCTGGTGGCGCGGGGTCGATCTGGCCTGGCGGCGGATCGCGGCCGAGGCGGCGCAGCAGTCCGACGACGGGGAGGCGCGCAATGCGGCGCCGCGTGCGCCGCCAGACGAGTTGACCGAGCACGAGCAGGACGACACCGTGCCCCGCGCGGCCACCTCGGCCACCGCCACGCCGCCCCCGGAAGCCGGCCCGGCCACCCCGCCGCCCGCCGTCGATCCCGACGTCGTCGCCGCGCATGCGGCGCGCGCCACCGAACGCGCGGCGCTGTGGCGAGCGTTGCAGCATGCGGGCTGCGCGCCGGCCGGTGACGCCGCCCCCCCGCCGGCTGATGCGCCGCCGGTCGCCGAGATACTCGCGTACGTCGCGCGCAGCCCGTCGCCGCTCGCGATCCTGCCGCTCGAGGATCTGCTTGCGCTGGACATGCAGCCGAACCTGCCGGGGCCGCCTTGCGGGCACCCGAACTGGCGGCAGCGCCTGCCGCGCGCGATCGACACGCTGTTCGACGCCGACGTGCGCAAGCGCATCGCGGCCGTGGTGCGCGCACGCGGTTCGCGGGAGCCCGGCCCATGACGCCACGCGCGACGCTGCGACTGCAGCTGCATGCGGGCTTCACGTTCGACGACGCGGCCGCGCACGCCGACTATTTCGCGCGGCTCGGCGTGAGCCACCTGTACCTGTCGCCGGTCGCGACGGCCGAACCCGGTTCGCGGCACGGCTACGACACCGTCGATTACGGCACGCTCAACCCCGAGCTCGGCGGCGAAGCCGGTTTCGTCCGGCTCGTCGATGCGTTGCGCGCGCACGGGCTGGGGGTGATCGTCGACATCGTGCCGAACCACATGGGCGTCGGCGGTTCGTCGAACGGCTGGTGGAACGACGTGCTCGAATGGGGCCCCGCGAGCCCGTACGCGCACTACTTCGACATCGACTGGCATCCGCCCGACGCGGCGCTCGACGGCAAGGTGCTGCTGCCCTGCCTCGGCACGCCGTACGGCGAAGCGCTCGCGGCCGGCGACATCACGCTCGACGCCGATCCGGCCACCGGGCGCTTCTTCGTGTCGTGCCCCGGGCGACGGCTGCCGGTGGCCGCCGCCACCTACGCGGAGCTCCTGCGCATCGCGAACCGCGCGGACCTGAACGCGCTCGCCGAACGCTTCGACGCCGCGCCGCCGCGCGACAGCACGCGACTGGCCGCCGCGCATGCGGCGCTGCGCGATCATGCGGCCGCGCACGGCCCGCACGCGCTCGATGCGGTGCTGCGCGGCGTCGATCCGCGCCGCGCGCGCTCCCGCGCCTGCCTGCACCGGTTGCTCGAACGCCAGCACTACCGGCTCGCGTGGTGGCGCACGGCCGCCGACGATCTGAACTGGCGGCGCTTCTTCGACATCGCGACGCTCGCGGCCGTCCGCGTCGACGACGATGCGGTGTTCGATGCCGTCCATGCGCTGCCGCTACGGCTGCATGCGGCCGGCTACATCGACGGCCTGCGCGTCGATCACGTCGACGGCCTCGCCGATCCGCGCGCGTATGGCCGGCGGCTGCATCAGCGGCTTGCCGCGCAACGCGACGTGCGGCCGTACATCGTCGTCGAGAAGATCCTCGCGCCCGGCGAAACGCTGCGCGACGACTGGGCCGTCGACGGCACGACCGGCTACGACTTCATGAACGACGTCGGCGCGCTGCTGCACGATCCGGCCGGCGCCGCGCCGCTCGCCGCGCACTGGGCCCACGTGTCGGGTGTGTCGCGCACGTTCGCGCAGGAAGCGCTCGACGGCAAGCGGCGCGTGCTGATGCGCCAGCTCGCCGTCGAGCATGCGCGCGCCGCGCGGGCGTTGCACGGCGTGGCACGTGCGGCACCCGCGACGCGCGACGTCAGCCGGATCGCGATTCGACGCGTACTGGGGGAACTCGCGGTGCAGTTGCCCGTGTACCGGATGTATCCCGTGCAGGACGAAGAACCCGCCGACGCCGACCGCCGCGTGCTCGCGCAGGCGTACGAACGGGCGGTCGAGGCCGTCGATCCTGCCGACCGGTTCGCACTCGATCACGTCGCCACCTGGCTCGGGTGGCCGGTCGTACGCGTGCCGCGCGCGGACGCCGCCGCGCTGCACGCGGCGCGCGTCGCGTTCGCGCAGCTCACCGCGCCGCTGGCCGCGAAGGGTGTCGAGGATACGGCCCACTACCGTTACGGCCGGCTTCTGTCGCGCAACGAAGTCGGCGCCGACGCGGGCGACTTCAGCCTGTCGCGCGGCGCGTTCCATGCGCGCAATCGGCGCCGCGCGCGCACCGTGCCGCACGGGCTCGTCGCCACCGCCACGCACGACCACAAGCGCGGCGAGGATGCGCGTGCGCGGCTGGCCGTGCTCAGCGAAATGCCCGACGCGTGGCGCGCGGTGTCGCTCGACTGGTCCGCGCTCAACCGGCCGCATCGCGGCAGCGCGCATCGCGACCTCGCATGGGCACCGGGGCCGGCCGCCGAGGCGATGCTGTACCAGACGCTCGTCGGCTGCTGGCCGCCCGAACTCTCGCCCGACGATGCGGCGGGGCTCACGGCGCTCACCGAACGCGTCGTGCAGTGGCAGACGAAAGCGCTGCGCGAGGCGAAGCGTCATACCGACTGGCTCGCGCCCGACATGCGCTACGAGCGCGATTGCGAAGCGTTCGTCCGCGCGATCCTGAAGCCGCGTGGCGCCGGCGACTTCGCCCATCGGCTGCATGCGTTCGTCGCGCGGATCGCGCCGGCCGGCGTCGTCAACAGCCTGACGCAGGCCGTGCTGCGGATGGCATCGCCCGGCGTGCCCGACCTGTATCAAGGATCTGAAGCATGGGATCACTCGCTCGTCGATCCGGACAACCGCCGCGACGTGCCGTTCGCGGCGCTCGCGGCCGAGCGGGTCGACGGGCCGGTCGCGTCGTATCTGGCGACGTGGCCCGATGCGCGCGTGAAACGGGCGCTGGTCGAGCGCATGCTGGCGCTGCGCGCGCGATGGCCGGCGACGTTCGCGGACGGCGCGTACGTGCCGCTGCGCGTACGCGGCCCGCTCGGGCGTCATGCGGTGGCGTTCGCACGGTGCAGCGACGAGGCCACCGTGGTGGTGGTCGCGACACGGCTTGCGGGCCGGTTGCTCGGTGAAGCGCCGGAATTGCCGCGCATGGAACCCGGGCAATGGGGCGATACGGCGGTCGTGCTGCCGCGCGATATCGACGGGCCGTGGGTGGATGGGCTGAATGCGGGGGATGCCATCGACGTGGCGGGAGGGTTAATCAAGCTCGGTGACTGGCTCGCCGCGCTACCGGTTGCCGTGCTGGTGGCTGCGCGTCCAACGAGCGAATCGCGATCGTCCAGCGCACGCGCGTTTCCGGCGGATGAAATTCCGGGAAGTCGTGGCGTTTGCCTTTAGTCACGAGCATCGCGTATTTGCTCGTACCCAAGTTGCCAGGGGCAAAATCAAATTTGTGCAAGACAGCCTGCGTGTAATCGTTTTTGTACATCCAAAATCGATTTACGCCAGAAACGAGCTTTCATAATCGGTTTTGCGCATTGGCTGGGGCGAAGGAGATGCCCGTCTTGCAGCAGCCGTGTATCTAGCCCGCGATCGTTGATCGATACCGCCCTGAACGACCGGCCGGACAGTAAAGCAAGCCTCACGACAACACAGCCGCCGGCAACGCGCAGCTTTTCGCTACACAGGAAACTCCGCATCCGCCCGTCACGCGTCGGTGACGTCGGGCTCGCGCGCGTCGTTGCGTTGCACGCACTGCACGACCGACAACCCGTCGGCCGTCAACGCGGGCCGGCGCTCGCCGGACGCGTCGTCGTGCTGCATCACGATCAGGTGCTGTTCGACCAGCGCAAGGACATCCTCGCGGTCGATCTGGATCTGCTCCGGTGCGCGATGCACCAGGAGCAGCGTGGCGAATTCATGTGCGGTCAGCATGCTCGTTCCCCGTGGGCGGCTGCGCGAGATGCGCGCCGGCGAGCAGCAATGCATGCAGGGACCATGCCGGGTTGCGTGGCGCCCCCGTCATCCGTGCTGCCTGCGCGCGGCGCGATGTGGCACCACACCGCGGCCCGTGCGCGGTGCAAAGTTTTCAACGGCGTGTAATGCGGGAGGAAAACCGGCAGGAGGGAAACAGGAGCGGGACACGCCGGGAACGTCAACCGGGTCAGGATCGCCGGGACCGGAACAGGCCCGCTCGCGCACGACCGGCCGGCGCACGGAAATAGCCGCTGTGCAGCACCACGCCGCCGTTGCCGTCGCGGTTGCTGTCGCCCAGCACGTCGGCGCAGGCGGCTTCGATCCGCGCGCGGCCCTGTTCGAACGCATCGCGCAAGTCGGCCTCCAGCGCGGAGCGTGCGCCGAAATGATCTTCCAGCGCTTCGACCGTGATCGCGCAGGTTTGCGGTTCGCCATCGACATCAACGACGAAACGCAACTGCAGCGCCGCCCCGTCGAACACGGGCGGCTCGTCGACCAGCGTCACGCGGCGGGCGGGATCGGCGGCCATGGTGTCAGGCGCCCCGCGCCGAAACGCGATCAATTGGTGCGACCCCGACCGCGAGAATGGCTATCTGGCAATGCCCCAACCTTCTGCTCATGAGCCCCTCCGTCCGCGTGGTGGCACGTGTCGTGCCATGCCAGTCCCCCAGCAAGCGACGTGCCTGGAGCCCATTCGCGCGCGCAAGTCAAGTATCGAAAACCGATCCGCACGGCTACTGCAGACGGCGCGCGGCGTCAAGCATCGCATCGGTCAGCTCGACCGTCAGCGTCACGTGTTCGTCGGGCAGGCGCTCGAGCAGATCCTCCACCGTGGCGTGCAGGATCGCGTGCACGCGCATCCGCGTGCTTTCGTCGAGATCCGCATAGCGTTCCATCGTGTCGCAGTCGAGCACGAGCACGACCGAATGCCGCGCGGTCTCGGGCGGCGGGTCGGCCGCCTCCGCCCACGCCGCCTGAAACATGATCCTGCCCGTCGAGACGTCGACATGGACCGTCGTATCGAGATCGTCGGCGTCGATCATGTCGCCATCGGCATCGTTGTCGATCTCGTCGTTTTCCAGCCAGATCCGGGAATGCGATTGCATGATGTCCTCCTGCGTGATGACGGGATGGCGGGATGGCATGTCCAGCCCCTCTTCTGCAGCAACACCCGTGCCGCGGCCGGCACGGGTTCGTCGTACGGATCACGCGCGCCGCGCGGCACGCGGTTTGCGTCGCCCACCCCGTCACTACGTCCCTGTCACCCCAATGGAGCCGACTTAATGCCTTCCGCTACCGCTACCCACGCGCATGGCAAGCACCTGACGCGACGCCCGGGCCGCGCCCGCGGCAACGACCCGCACCGCAAGCGCTGGTCCGCCGACGTCATGCAAAAAAGCGATGCGCTCGACCTCGAACCGGACATCTTCAAGTCCGACGACCCGGCCGCGATCGCCGCGTCGCTGAAGCATTCGGCCGAACACAGCCGCCGCCGCAAGGCGTCGCCGTTCCAGTCGGCGATGTCGATGCTGAACTTCTACGTGAACCGCGCGGGCCGTAACCTGCCGAAAACGCGCCGCGCCACGCTCGAACGCGCGAAACGGAAGCTGCGCGAAGCGTTCGGCCGCAAGCCCTGACGTCGCGCGACCCGATATCTGCCTGCTACCGCACACATGCACGAGACGCTCTGGTACGTAATCGTCGGCGCGGTGCTGATGGGCATGGGCGTCGCGACGTCCGCGCTGCGCCACCTGCCCGTCAGCACCGCGATGATCTATCTCGTGCTCGGCGTCGTGCTCGGCCCGGCCGGCGCCGGCCTGCTGGATCTCGACCTCGAACGCGATGCACGGCTGCTGCGTGAGATCGTCGAGATCGCGCTGCTCGTCTCGCTGTTCGCGATCGGGCTGCGGCTGCGCGTGCCGCTCACCGACCGGCTGTGGCGCGTGCCGTGCCGCCTCGGCCTGCTCGCGATGGGCCTCACCGTGCCGCTGCTGGCCGCGTGCGCGATGCTCGCCCTCGGGCTCGACTGGGGCCCCGCGCTGCTGCTCGCGGCGATCCTCGCGCCGACCGACCCGGTGCTCGCGCACGACGTGCAGGTGCACGACCCGGGCGATCGCGATCTCGTGCGCTTCGCGCTGTCGGGCGAAGGCGGCCTGAACGACGGGATCGCGCTGCCGTTCGCGCTGGCCGGGCTCGCGCTGTGCGGCGCGCCGGGCACGACGCACGGGCTGCCGCCGCTGTCGGGCGCGTTCGCGCTCACCGCGCTGTGGGGCATCGCCGGTGCGGCCGCGATCGGCGGCGGCCTCGGCTGGATCACGACGAAGACGATCGGCTGGCTGCGCACGCGCCACGCCCAGGCGCTCGGCCTCGAAGGCTTCTTCGCGCTCGCGCTGATCGTGCTGTCGTTCGGCGCCGCGCAGTTCGCGCATGCATTCGGGTTCATCGCGACGTTCGCGGCCGGGGTCGCGATGCGGCGGGTCGAGCACCGCGCGAGCGGCGATCGCGCGCCGCGCGACGTGATCGGCCAGATCGATTCGGCCGACGTCGTCGCCACCGAGAAGCATCCGGACAAAGCGCACGCGTTCATGGCCGAATCGGTGCTCGGCTTCACGATCGAACTCGAACGGATCGCCGAAGCCATCGTGATGACGATGATCGGCAGCGTGCTCATGACGCTGCCGGGCCCGCTGCTGACGTGGGGCGCGGCGTCGCTGGCCGTCGTGCTGTTCGTCGCCGTGCGCCCGCTCGCCGTGCTGGTCACGCTCACCGGCTCGCGCGCGACGCATGCGCAGCGACGGCTGATGGCGTGGTTCGGCATTCGCGGAATCGGCTCGTTCTACTACCTGCTGTTCGCGCTCGAACACGGGCCCGCCGCCGCGGTGCGCCCGCTCGCGGCCCCCGTGCTGGCCGTCGTGTCGGCATCGGTGATCGCGCACGGGATCACCGCGACGCCGCTGATGAACTGGTATCACCGGCTGCAGCATCGGCGCTGACGCGTGCATGACGATGCGCGCGGCCACGCAATCGGGCCGCCACGCAGCGGGTGGCGCCGCGTGGGTGAGGGAAGCATCGATATCGACATGCGCTCGCCGCGTTCGGGATGCAGCGACCACGCGGATCGCCGCGTCGCCATCCTGCGAACGGCAACGGCGTCAGGGCGCGCGCAGCGCCGCGTCGAGTTCGGCGCGCGTCACGTCGAGCGCGACGTTGCATTCGATCGCCGCCTCCTCGACGCGCGGCTTGCGCTCGTCCACCGCGCGCCGCGCGCGGTCGCACAGAACCGTGCGCACGCGCAGCCGGTCGTCCGCGCCGAGCGACGCATAGCGCGTGATCACGTCCGGCTCGAACCGCAGGTCGACCGTGCAGCGCCATTCGCGCGCGTCCTCGTCGGACGGCACGCGCACCCACGACACCTGGATCGTCAGCCGCCCGGACGCGTCGTCCGACTGCACGACGACGGTCGATTCCGACGGAAAACCGTTCGCGAGCGCATGCTCGAGCTCCGCGATGCGCTGCGACCGGCCGGGTGTGCCGGTCATCGTCGCACGACGCCCAGCAGCAGCGTGACGAGGAAGATCACGACGAAGATGTAGAACAGGATCTTCGCGATCTCGGCCGCGCCGGCCGCGATCCCGCCGAAGCCGAACACGGCCGCGACGATCGCGATGATGAAGAAGATGACGGCGTATCGCAGCATGGATACCTCCTGGATGGCAGCAGTGGTCAATACACGTCGTCGCCGGTCACGCATCGTGCTTGTGCTCCGGTTTGCCGCGTCTCGGCTTGGACGCCGTTTTTTCACGTTCCCTTTCGTTCATCGACCTGGCGATCGGCTTCGCCGGCGGCATGAGATCCCGCATTGTCGTGTTGCCGCATCGGGCCGACAGCACGGCACGCGCCGCGCCCTGCCGGGCACGGGACGTTGCCGGCATGGTTGCGCGCCGGTCGTGGGTGCACGCGTCGACGCGACGGTCGGCACATGCACGCGACGGGTTCGCCCAGGCCGCCGTCATGCGGCGTCGCGGCGCCGCAGGTCGGCCGGCGGAATCTTCATCGCCTGGCGATACTTCGTCACCGTGCGACGCGCAAGCAGGATGCCGCGGCCCGCGAGGTTCTGCGCGAGCGTGACGTCGGACAGCGGATCGGTGTGCCGTTCGGACGCGATCATGTCGCGGATCAGCACCTTCGCGGCCGCCGCCGAGCACACGCCCTTGCCGGCCGCCTCGAGCTTGCGCGGGAAGAAATGCTTGAACTCGAACGTGCCGTGCGGCGTGGCCATGTACTTGTTGCCCGTCGCGCGCGACACCGTCGATTCGTGCAGGTCGAGCTCCTCGGCGATGTCGCGCAGCACGAGCGGCTTCATCGCGATCTCGCCGTAGCGGAAGAAATCGCGCTGCCGCGCGACGATGCATTCGCCGACGCGCTGGATCGTCTCGAAGCGCTTCTGCACGTTGCGGATCAGCCAGCGCGCTTCCTGCAGCTGCTGGCCGAGCGGCGAATCGCGTTCGCCGCTCGACTGCGCGAACAGCGTCGCATAGCGTTCATGCAGCCGCGCGCGCGGCAGCACGGCAGGGTTGATCGTCACGATCCACTCGTCGCGCACCTGGCGCACGATCACGTCGGGCACCACGTAGTCGCCGCGCGTGCTGCCGTAATGATTGCCGGGGCGCGGGTCGAGCCCGCGCACCAGCGCGCAGGCCGCCTGCAGCGTCGGCGCGTCGCAGCCGAGCCGCCGCTGGATCTCGGCCGTCTCGCGGCGTGCCAGACGCTCGAGATGCTCGCGCGCGATCGCTTTCGCTTCCGCGAGCGCCGGCGTGCCGGCGGGAATCGCATCGAGTTGCAGCACGAGACACTCGGACAGCGAGCGCGCGGCCAGGCCCGGGCGGTCGAGCATCTGCACGAGCCGCAGTGCGACCGCGAGATCCTGCTCGGAGAGCAGCAGCGCGGGGTCGGCCGCGACCAGCAGTTCGGCCAGTTCCTGGCGCAGGTAACCGTCATCGTCGAGCGCGTCGATCACGATGCGCGCGGCTTCGCGGTCACGCCGGTTCAACGGATAGAGCCGCAACGCATCGTGCAACTGCTGATTCAGCGACGGCTCCGCGGCCAGCCATTCGCCAGGCGACTGGCCGCCCGCATCGTCGCCGTGGCGGCTCGTGCCGTGCGGCGTGGGCGCGGCCGTCAACGACACTTCGGACACGTCGGGCACTTCGGGCGCTTCGCCGTCCTGCGGGCGAGCGTCGTCGGGCTGGGGTGCGGCTTCAGGCGCGGCCGCCTCGGCCGGCTGCCCGGAGGCGTCGGCGCCAGCCTCCTCGTCTGCCTGGCCATCCTCGAGGAACGGATTCTGATCGAGCGCCTGCCGCAATTCCTGTTGAAATTCGAGCGAGGACAACTG
Organism: Burkholderia sp. AU15512; assembly: GCF_002223325.1. Lineage (NCBI taxonomy): Bacteria > Pseudomonadati > Pseudomonadota > Betaproteobacteria > Burkholderiales > Burkholderiaceae > Burkholderia > Burkholderia sp. AU15512. The sequence goes on along the minus strand of NZ_NKEX01000008.1, from coordinate 546,374 downwards.
CAGCAACCGCAGCGACTGCTGAAGCCTCGGCGTAAGTGCCAGATGCTGTCGCATCTGCAGCGCAAGCGAGACGGACATCGATGGTCCTCCTGACGTTTCACGGGTTTCGTTTCGTATTCGGTCAGGATTGATGCAGCTTCCATGCCAGACGGCGCGACCGCACCGCGTCGCGGGTCACGCGGGTTCGTACCCCGTCTTGCAAACCGTCGAGGGCCGCTTTTTTACAAGCGGGTCGGCAAGTTTTGGGCACGCGTTTCGCGCACGGTCCCGCCACGCGCCGGCCGTGGGATGTATCAGTACTGCGTCGGCGGCGGCGTGCCCGGCAGCGGCGGGTCGCCCGGCGTGCCGTTCGGGCCGGGGGGCGGCACGTCGGCCGGATCGCCGCCCGTCGCGCCCGGCGGCAACGTGTTGCCCGGCGACGGCCGCGGCTCGTAACGCGTATTGGCATCGGGCATCGTCGTGCCCGGCGACGGCGGATGGGCGCCGGGCGGCGCGGGCGGCGCGCCTCGCGCGCCGTAGGGAGCAGGTTGCGTGCAGGCAGCCAGCGCGCACGCGGCGGCCAGCAGGCATGCGCCGGTGCGGATCGTGCGGATCGGTTTCATCGAACACCTCCTGACATCCGCGGCAGCCGCGGAATCGGTTGGGCAGGCCCCGGCCAATCCGCAATCCACGTGCCGTCCGTTCACGCGTCAAGCACGTCGTCCCGCGGTGCGCCCGAAGGTCGCGGGCCGCCGTCGTTCGCCGCGATGCCTGCCTGCGCGCCGCTAGGCGTCGTACGCGGCCATCACGAGCCATAGCTCGCGGCCGTCGTCGCGCACGCGTGCCGCGAGCGCATACGTGTCGGCGGGCTCGCATGCACGCTGCAGCGCGAATCTCGCCGGCTCGGTCGCGCCGAACGTCTCGTCTCCGAGCGGCCGCACGTCCGCCTTGCCCTCGAACATCCGGCGCTCGGGCCGGTAGATCAGCGGTTCGCGCTTCCATTCCTGGAAGCGGCTTTTCACCGAATCGAACCCGCCCCCGCAAACGTTGAGCTCGTAGCGCACGCCCTCTCGCCGTTTTGGAATCGTCATCGTGCCTCCGTGTGATGGGCGCGCGGCCGGCACGGGTCGCGCCGCACGTGGTCGTCGTCATCTTCGTCGTGTTCCGCGTCGCTACGGCAAGTCGCGTGCCGCGTGCCGACCCCGGGCATGGTCGTTGCGAAGACGTTCGGGTCATCGAGGAGGATTCGCTGGCGAGATCCAGCATGACATGGCCGATGCGCAGTTGCGGCGCCTGCCGGTCGTCGATCACGACAAGCGGCTGGTCCGCATGCTGTCGCTCGCGGACATCGCGACGCGCTCGGCCGGCCCGGCACGCGACGACGTCGCGAACACGCTCGAAGGCGTGTCGCAGCCGAAGCGGACGTGATGGCGCATCGAAGGCCGCGCGCGATACTGCCTGCCGGCCTCCGGCCAAGATCGGCCCCGCATCACCGAAACGGGCCGTCGCATCAGGACAACGACGGACGGCCGCCGCGTCAGCCGTGCTGCTTCGTCACGCGCACGATCTTGTCCGCCAGTTCGCGCACGTCGACCGGCTTACACAGATAGCCGTCGAACCCGGCCTCGAGCGCGCGGCGTTCGTCGGCCAGGCCTGCATGCGCGGTCACGGCGAGCACCCGCATGCCGGGCGGCCCGCCGCCGCCGTTCATGCCGGCGCGTCGCAACGCGTCGAGCAGCCAGAAGCCGTCGCCGTCGGGCATCGCGAGATCGGACAGCACGACGGTCGGCCGCAGGTCGGCGGCCACCGCGAGCGCTTCGCGCCCCGTCGACGCGATCGCGACGGCCGCGCCGAACGTCGTCAGCGCGGCGGTGAGGCTCTCGCGCGTGGTCGGATCGTCGTCGACGATCAGGATGCGTTGCGTATCGAGCGTCAACGGGGCGCGATGGGCGTCCATGTGCGCGCTCCCCCACGCCATCGCGCCGACCGGCTGCCAGCCGGCCGGCAGCGTCACGGTAAACGTCGCGCCGCGATTACGGCCCGCGCTCTCGACCGTCACGCCGCCGCCATGCAGCTCGGCGATATGCCGCACGATCGACAGGCCGAGGCCCAGCCCGCGCCGCGACGACGCCGGCGAATCCTCCGCGCGGCGAAACATGTCGAACACGTACGGCAGGAACGCCGGCACGATGCCCTGCCCCGTGTCGCTCACGGTCAGCACCACCCGCGCATCGTTGCGGGCGAGCCCGACCGTCACGCTGCCGCCGGACGGCGTGAACTTGAGCGCGTTCGACACGAGGTTCGACAGCATCTGCCGCAAGCGCTCGGCATCGCCCGACACCACGCAGGTCGACGCCGCACAGTCGAATTCGAGCACGATGCCGGCCGACGACGCGGCCGTCTGGAACGCGCCGACCGAATCGGAGAACAGCCGCACGACGTCCACCGGCCGCGCGTCGAGCTGCAGCTTGCCGGTCGCGAGCGACGACGCATCGAGGATGTCGCCGACCATCCGCGTGAGCGAGCGCGCGCTGCGGTCGATCGCGTCGATCGCCTGCTGCTGCAGCGCGCTGTCGCCCGAATTGCGCAGCACCTCGACCCAGCCGTAGATCACGTTCAGCGGCGTGCGCAGCTCGTGCGACACCGTCGCGAGCAGTTCGTCCTTCAGCCGGTTCGACGTATCGGCCTGGTCGCGCGCATCGCGTGCGCCCTGCAGCGACCGCTGCGCGCGCAGGTCATGACGGCGCTGCGCGCCGGCTTCGCGCAGCGTCAGCGACAACGCGACGGACGCACGCACGTCGCCGCGTACCGGGCCCGCCGACACGGTCGCACGAAAGCGCCGGCCATCGCGCCGCACGCACAGCAGGTCGATCGGCCCGACCGCTGCGTGCATGTCGTCGAACGACTGCACGAGCGGCTTGCGTTTCAGCCAGCGCATCGCCACCAGCGATTCGAACGTGCGCCCATGCGCATCGCTTTCGTCGTAGCCGAACATGCGTTGCGCGGCCGGGTTCCAGCTGACGATGCGGCCGTCGCCATCGATGCCGACGATCGCGTCGGGCGACGCGTCGACGACAGCGCGCTGCAACCGCGACGCATCGGCCCGCGAACGGTCGGCGCCGGCTTCGCGCAGCAGCAGCACGGCGCCGTCGACGTTGCCGTCCGCATCGCCGAGCGGCGCGGCCACCTCGACGATCGGCACCGGCTCGCTCCCTTCCGCCTGCAGCCAGTGGCGATCCGATGTGACACCCTCGCCGCCGAGCGCGAGATCGAGCGGGGTCGATTGAACGCGCCGGCCGTCGCGATCGACGATCCGCAGCACGTCGCGCGCGGCGCGGCCCGTCGCATCGTCCGGCCGGCAGCCGACGAGCGCGGCCGCGGCGGCGTTGAGGTAGGTGAGCCGCCCGTTCGTATCGGTGGCGATCACGCCATGCGGCAACGCCTGCAGCACGGCTTCGAGCCGCCGGCGCGCGGCCGCTTCACGCCGTAGCGCCGCATCGTTCGTGAAGCGCGCGCGGCGCAGCATCGACGCGATCGCGCAGACGAGCGCGCAGATCAGCACGAAGGTGCCGAGCCGCACGAGCCGATCGGGCAGCGGCTGCGTATAGGCCGCGGGATCCGAGAGAAACAGCGTCCACACGAGCAGGCCGCTGACGACCGTCGAGGCCATCCCGAACAGGAACGACGTCGCCCACGCGGCGCCCGCGAGCAGCGGATAGTAGAGGACGAGCGGCAGGTTCACGCCGCCGAAGCGGATCGCGAGCGCCTGCAGCACGGTGGCGATCGCAACCAGCATCACGGCCGTGACGTAGTTGCCCGCGCGAGTCCGCGAAATGTCGATCATCGATCACGCTCCTGCCGGCGGGTCGGTCGCGGCGGCATCAGGACTCCGGCTTGTCCACTTCGTCTTCGAGCTGCGCGAGCCGGTTGTAGATCGTCTTCAGGCTGACGTCGAGCACCTCGGCCGCCTGCGCCTTCACGCCGCCGCATTGCGCGATCGTGCCGAGGATCAGCTTGCGGTCGGCTTCCTCGAGCGACGTGCCGAACGGCACGGTCACACGATCCTCGTGCGAATCGGCCAGGTTCGACAGTTCGTCCATGATCGGCGGCGGCAGCGTATCGATCACGTCCGCGTCGCAGAAGATGCTCGCGCGCTGCACGAAGTTGCGCAGCTCGCGTACGTTGCCGGGCCACGCATAGCTCTTCAGCGCATCGCGCGCGGCCGGTGCGAAGCGCAGGTTCCGGCCGCTTTCGGCGTTGAACTGCTGCAGGAACGCATCGGCGAGCATCGGGATGTCGTCGCCGCGCTCGCGCAGCGACGGCAGCGGGATCGGGAACACGTTGATCCGGTGGAACAGGTCGGGCCGCAGCTTGCCGTCGGCCATCGCGGCCTCCGGGTCGCGGTTGGTCGCCGCGACGATGCGCACGTCGACGTCGATCTCGCGCGTCGAGCCGAGCCGCGTGAGGCGCCCCGTCTCGAGCACGCGCAGCAGCTTGACCTGCGACTCGAGCGGCATCTCGGTGATCTCGTCGAGAAACAGCGTGCCGCCGTCCGCGCGTTCGAAGAAGCCCTTGTGCTGTCGCTCCGCGCCCGTGAAGCTGCCGCGGTCGTGGCCGAACATCTCGCTCTCGACGAGGTTCGCGGCAATCGCGCCGCAGTTCACCGCGAGGAACGGGCCGCGGCGGCGCAGGCTCAGGTCGTGCACCGTCTGCGCGGCCAGCTCCTTGCCGGTGCCCGATTCGCCCGTCAGCAGGACCGATGCCTCGGTGCGCGCGACCCGGCCGATCGCGTCGTAGACGGTCTGCATCGCGGGCGAGCTGCCGAGCATGCGGCCGAAGCGGCCGAGACGCTGCAGTTCGGAGCGCAGCTCGGCGATCTCTTCATGCAGCGCGGTGGTGCGCGGCACGCGCGCGAAGATGCTGTTCAGCCGCTGCATGTTCAGCGGCTTGACCAGGTAGTCGGTCGCGCCGCGCCGCAGTGCGTCGATCGCGGTTTCGAGGCTCGCGTGGCCGGTGGTCAGCACCATTTCGCAGTGCGAATGCTTCGGCAACGCATCGAACAGATCCATCCCGTTGCCGTCCGGCAGCACGAGATCGCACAGCACGAGATCAGGGGGGTGCGTCGTGACGAGCGTGCGCGCTTCCTCGAGCGTCGCGGCCGTATCGCACGCAAGCTGCTGAGTGCGCGCGAGCGCCGCGAGCATGGCGCGCGTATCGGCGTCATCTTCGACGATCAGGACGTAGGGCATCGTGGCTCCTTGTGAAGCAGCCCGGCGCGCGTAGCTGCCGGAACCGCGGCAGGTTGCAGCGAGGTCCGGCCACTGGTCGCACGACGATACGGCTTGATCGATGCACTCGTGCGGATGGGCTGTCCTCCCGTGAAAAGCAGTCCCTGTGAGTATAGGAGAGGCATGTCGCGCATTCGCCGGTCATCGAATAAATCTATCCGCACTCGTCATCTGCATTGCCAGATTCAATGCGCGGCAATCGGTAAGAACGCCGTCGTTTCAAGGGGATCATGCGGCGTGAAATCGTGCAGATCACGTCTTTTGCGCACTTTGACGTGCCATGCGGTCAAACTTTCCGGTCTGGTTTTTCGCATGTCGGAATGTTCCGATGGCGGGAGTGGTCGCTCGATGGCGTGCGTTCGATTCAGACCCTGCTGCGTCACTTGCCGCGCATCGAGCGTTCTGTCCGCTTCGCGGATCCGTCAGTCGGTCGCGGCCTGACTGCCGCTGTCACGCGCTTTCGAGATCGCTTCGACAAGCTTCAGTTCGTCGTCGATCGACAACGTCGTGTCGATCACGTCTCCGCCGAACGGTGCGAGCGCCGTGCTCAGCGCGTAGATATCGAGTTGCGTCGCGGCCAGCCCGAGCGACACGGTGCCGGGGCGCGCCTTGCGTGCGACGCGATCGATCAGCGCGTCGTCCACCGGCTTCTCGCGCCATGCGTCGAGCGACGATTCGATGTGCTCGACCACGCTGTCGAGCAGCGACGCGGGCGGCGTGCGATCGGGGTCGAGCGCATGCGCGCGCAACTGTCCGTCAGCCGTGCACTCGACGATCGCCACCCCCGACAGCGCGACGACGTGCCGGTCGCGCAACGTATCGAGTTCGGCGAGCGCGCGATGGGCGGCCGCGAGGTCGGGATAGGACAACACGATCAACGTATTCATCAACGACTCCATGAAATCAGGCGGCCGGTTCGAGAGGGGCGGCACTCAGTGCGGCAGCCCGAACGCGGCCTTCAGGCTCGCGACGATCATCTGCATCGCGATCGCCGCGAGCATCATCCCCATCAACCGTTGCGTCACCGCCGTCACGCGCGGCGACAGGTAATGGCCGATCAGCGGTGCCGACAGCAGCGACACGGCCAGCAACACGAGAAACGCGGCGAGCCCGAGCGCGAACGCGAATGCCTGCCCGGTCGAGAACGCGGTGTGCCCGAGCACGATCATCGTCGCGATCGTGCCGGGGCCGACGAGCAGCGGGATCGTCAGCGGATAGATCGCGACGCTCTCGGCCGCGGCCGGATCGGCGCCTTCGTCGTCGCCCGGCGAATGCTGGCGGCTCGGCGCGCCATGCAGCATCGACAGCGCGATCAGCAACACCAGCAGCCCGCCCGCGAGGCGAAAATCGTCGACCGTCAGGCCGAACACGTGCAGGATCGCGCCGCCCGCGACTGCCGACACGATACAGCCGACCGTCACGCCGATCGCGGCCGTCAGCGCGACCTTGCGGCGCACGCCGTCCGCCGCGCCTTCGGTCAGCGACAGGAACACGGGGATGTTCGCGATCGGGTTCATGATCGCGAACAGCGCCGCGAATACCTTGATGGAAAAGGTCAGGTCGAAGGCCACAGGTTCGCTCCCGTCTCGCGCGGCGATACGTGCGTCGAATCGCGCGCAGGTTCCGCTTCGTTTCGGATGCACGGCGCACGCCATGCTGCTACGATCGACGCACCGCGTTCACGCACGACGGAGGGCCCCGACCGATGCAAGCCACCGACACCTTCATGGATCACGAGATTCGCGTCGACGCGACGCGCAACGCGAACGGCGCGTGGGTCGCGCAGGTGCAGATCTTCCGCGACGGCGCGCCGGTCGACCTGCCCGCGCCCGAGCTCGTCACACCCGAATGGCTCACGTGCGACGAAGCCCTGCGCGGCGGCATCGACCAGGGCCGCGTGATCATCAAGACCCGCGACCGCTAGCGGCAACCGGCTCATCCGCACGCATCGCACGGCGCGTTTCACGCATCGAAATCCAGATCGCCGATCAGGATCTCGCGATCGCGCTGGGTGCGCGTGCTGAAATCGACCGGCAACTCCATCTGCCAGCGTTCGATCGTGACCGGCAGCGCCGCGAGATAGCGGTCGAAGCGGCTGCGGTCGGGCTCGGCCAGCAACGCATCGATCGCATCGTCACGCCACGCGAGCCGCGCGTTCAGCCGGTTCGGCAAGCCGACCGTCGACGTGAGGCCGATCACGTCGACACAGGTCGAGCTGCCCTGCCCGTCGTGCGGCACGACGTCCACTCTCACTTCGCCGGGCTGATACAGGCCGAGCACGCGCGCCGCGATGCGCGGCGCAAACTCGGTTTCGAAACGGGTACGCACATCGGGATTCATCTCGCCTCCGGGTTCGAATCATGTCGTCACAACGCTGTCACGCGGCTGCAATCTGCCGCTCGAATGCCGCTTCCGCCTTCAGGCTGTCGAGATCGCGACCGACCGTCGCGACCGCGAGCCGTGTGTTGCCGCGCCAGTACGCGATCGAGCAATCGTGCGCGCCGAGGTCGCCGTCGATCTCGACACGATCGAATTGCTCCGCATGCCCGACATAGTTGACCGTCAGGTCGTAATGCTGGCTCCAGAAGAACGACACCGCGTCGAACGGCCGCTGCTGCCCGAGCATGTTGCGCGCGGCGGCGATGCCCTGCCGCTCGGCGACGACCCAGTGCTCGACGCGAATCCGCTCGCCCGTCAGCGGATCGGGCCAGCGCGCGATGTCGCCGGCCGCGTAGATGCCGGGCGCACTCGTCTGAAGGAAGCGGTCGACCGTCACGCCGCGCTCGACGGCCAGCCCCGCGTCCTGCGCGAGTGCCACGTTAGGATGCACGCCGATGCCGACCACCACGAGATCGGCCGGCAGCACGTCGCCGGTCGACAGCGTCACGCTGTCCGGCGTGATCCGCACGGGCGTCGCGCCGAGATGGAACACGACGCCGTGCGACTCGTGCAGTGCCTGGATCGTGCTGCCGAGCGCTTCGCCGAGCACGCGCGCCATCGGATGCGCATCGGGCGCGACGACCTGCACGTCGAGCCCGCGCGTGCGCAGCGCGGCGGCCGCTTCGAGCCCGATGAAGCTCGCGCCGACCACGACGCAGCGACGCGCCGTTTTCAGCTTGCCGATCAGCGCGTCGCAATCGGCGCGCGAGCGCAGCACGCACACGTGCGGCAGATCCGCGCCGGGCACGGTCAGCCGGTTCGGCTCGGCGCCCGTTGCAAGCAGCAGCGCGCCGTAGCCGACGCGGCTGCCGTCGGCCAGTTCGACCGCCTGCCGCGCGGGGTCGATGCGTACGACACGCGTGCCGCACCGCATGTCGATGTGATGGTCCGCATAGAACGACGGCGCACGCAGCGGCAGCCAGTCGGCATCGGCCGTGCCGGCGAGATAGTCTTTCGACAGGTTCGGGCGGTCGTACGGCGGATCGGCATCGGCGGTGAGCAGCGTGACGGGATGCGGATAGCCTTCCTGCCGCAGCGTCACCGCGGCCGCGATGGCAGCCGCACCGCCGCCGACGATCACCACCGACGCGGGCAGTCCCGCTGCATTCAATACAGGCGGTGCGGCGGCCGGCCGCTCGTCGAGCACGACGGCGCGGCCGTCGCGGCGTTCGACGCGCCAGCACGGCAGCCCGTCGAGCGCGGGCGCGCGCAGCAGCGCGCCGGTGCGCAGGCAGAACGCCGCGTGATGCCACGGGCAATGGATCGTGTCGCCTTCCAGCAGGCCGTCGGCCAACGGCGCGCCGTAGTGCGGGCACTGTGCGCCCACGGCAAACAGTTCATCGGCGCGGCGCACGAGCAGCACCGCTGCATCGCCGACATGGCCCTCTATCATTGCGCCGTCGGCGAGATCGTCGAGCGCGATGCCTTGCGTGAGATCGGGGCGTGACGACGAATCGTCGCTTTCAGTCATGACGTGGCTCCCGAAAAGTCAGGTAACGATCCCATTATCGACATCCCTCCTGAAAAGAACAGGTACAGACGTCCCCGCAGCGCACGCAAACACGCACTGTAGCTTGTACGCGATCCATGACGGGCGTAGAACGTCATCAACGTTGCGGCGCAACACGGCAGCGGCCCGCGACGCACGCCGCGCCTCCCGCGCAAGCCGCGTGCCGCCTTCTCCCCGTCACCAGGAGTACTACCCGATGGCTACCGTCCTGTGCGTGCTCTACCCCGATCCCGTGGACGGCTATCCGCCGCGCTACGTGCGCGATGCGATTCCGGTCATCACGCACTACGCGGACGGGCAGACCGCGCCGACGCCGGCCGGCCCGCCCGGCTTTCGTCCCGGCGAACTCGTCGGCTCGGTGTCCGGCGCGCTCGGCTTGCGCGCCTATCTGGAAGCGCACGGCCACACGCTGATCGTCACGAGCGACAAGGACGGCCCCGACTCCGAATTCGAGCGCCGGCTGCCCGAAGCGGATGTCGTGATCTCGCAGCCGTTCTGGCCCGCGTACCTGACGGCCGAACGAATCGCCCGGGCGCCGAAGCTGAAGCTCGCGCTGACGGCCGGCATCGGCTCCGATCACGTCGATCTCGACGCCGCCGCGCGCGCGCACATCACCGTCGCCGAAGTCACCGGCTCGAACAGCATCAGCGTGGCCGAGCACGTGGTGATGACGACGCTCGCGCTGGTGCGCAACTACTTGCCGTCGCATGCGATCGCGCAGCAAGGCGGCTGGAACATCGCCGATTGCGTGTCGCGCAGCTACGACGTCGAAGGCATGCAGTTCGGCACGGTCGGCGCGGGCCGCATCGGGCTCGCCGTGCTGCGCCGGCTGCAGCCGTTCGGGCTGCAGCTGCACTACACGCAGCGCCACCGGCTCGATGCATCGGTCGAGCAGGCACTCGGGCTCACGTATCACGCCGATGCCGCGTCGCTCGCGAGCGCCGTCGACATCGTCAACCTGCAGATTCCGCTGTACCCGTCGACCGAGCGCCTGTTCGACGCGGCGATGATCGCGCGCATGAAGCGCGGCGCGTACCTGATCAACACCGCGCGCGCCAAGCTGGTCGACCGCGACGCGGTCGTGAACGCCGTCACGTCCGGGCATCTCGCGGGCTACGGCGGCGACGTGTGGTTTCCGCAGCCGGCGCCGGCCGATCACCCGTGGCGCACGATGCCGTTCAACGGGATGACCCCGCACATCTCGGGCACGTCGCTGTCCGCGCAGGCCCGCTACGCGGCCGGCACGCTGGAGATCCTGCAATGCTGGTTCGACGGCAAGCCGATCCGCAACGAATACCTGATCGTCGACGGCGGCACGCTCGCGGGAACGGGCGCGCAGTCGTACCGGCTGACGTGACGCCGCGCGCGTGCCGCACGACGCGCGACGCGCGGCGGCTCACTCAGTCGAGGCAGTAGGCGGCGAGCTTGCCGACCGCGATCACCGCCTGCTCGATCTCCGGCGACCACGGGCTGCTGTAGTTCAGCCGGATGAAGTTCCGGTAGCTGTCCGTGATCGAGAACATGTAGCCGGGCCCGATCGTGATCCCCTGCTCCAGCGCGAGCTGGTACAGCCGCATCGCGTCGATCTGCGCCGGCAGTTCGATCCACAGCACGTATCCGCCCGCCGGGCTCGAGATGCGCGTGCCCTCCGGAAAGAACCGCGACACCATCGTACGCATCAGGTTCGCCTGCTGCGCATAGGCCTTGCGAATCCGCCGCAGGTGATGCTCGTAGCCGTCGCGTTCGAGAAACTCCGCGATCGCGAGCTGCGGCAGCGACGGCGTCGCGAGCGTGTTCAGGAATTTCAGCTTCTCGACCTGCTCGCGATAGCGGCCCGGCAGCGCCCAGCCGATCCGGTACGCGGCCGTCAGGCTCTTCGAGAACGACGAGCAATGCAGCACGATGTCGTGCCGGTCGAACGACTTCAGCGTGCTCGGATGCATGTTGCCGAAGTACAGTTCGTTGTACACGCCGTTCTCGATGATCGGCAGGTCGGCTTTCGCGGCGAACTCGACCAGCTCGCGCTTGCGCTCGTCCGGCATCTGGAAGCCGAGCGGGTTCTGGAAATTCGGCATCACCATGCATGCGGCGATCGGCTGCGACTTCGCGATCGCGGCCAACGCGGCGATGTCGATCCCGTATTCCGGATGCGTCGCCACCTCGATCGCCTTCATCCCCATCCGTTCGATCGCGTGCAGCATCGCGTAGAACGTCGGCGATTCCACTGCGATCGTGTCGCCCGGTTTCGCGACCGCCTGCAGGCACAGGTTGATCGCCTCGGTCGCGCCGACCGTCACGATGATCTCGTTCGGATCCACCGACATCCCGTTTTCCAGGTAGCGGCGCGCGATCTGCCGGATCAGCCGCGGATGGCCGGGCGGCAGCCCGTCCGTCACGCCCCACAGCGACTTGTCGCGGCCGGCCGCATACGCGTAGCGATTCAGCTTCTCGAACGGAAACAGGCTCGGGTCCGGATACGGCGAGCCGAGCGGCACCGCATCGTCGGTGCCGATCGAGCGCAGCGTCGACAGCACCAGCCGACTCACGTCCACTGACGACGAAATCGCGATCGGCTTCGACGGCCGCAGCTCGCGCACCGGCGCATGGCTGTCGTCGCGCCGCAGGTTCACGAAATAGCCCGACTGCGGCCGGCTCTCCAGCAGCCCGCGGCTTTCCAGCAACAGATACGCATGCAGCACGGTCGTGATGCTGATCCGGTGCTGCTGGCTCGCCTGCCGCACCGAAGGGACACGATCGCCGTGTCGATATACGCCCTGCCGGATGAGTCTCTCTATGTCGTTTGCAAATTTCTCGTAGAGCTTCATCCGCCTCGCCCCGCCAGCGGTGAACCGGCGTGCGATGCACGGGCGGCATGGCCGCGCCGGTGCACGAAGCCGGATAGCCGTGCCCGGGCGCGGGCGTGCCGGTGCGAACCTCGTCCGTTATCGAAATTGAAGGCGGATAGCAATGCGAATCTCATCAAGACAAGGTTCGGCATCCTACTGCGTCATTTCGACGAATGTAAGTGACAGTTTGGCGAGGAAACGTGAAATCCGGCCGGCGTGGTGAACAGATTCGAACGCGACGGCAAACGGCCCCGCGCGATCGCGCGGCAAGCATTCGCCGGGCGCGGTGCCGGCGTGCGTCGTCGCGGTTTGCCGGACGCCGTCGGGCGGCAGTCACGCGAAGCCCGCTGATGCGCGGGCCCCGCGTGCGCTCAAGCGTCGTCGACGTTGTCCGCGTAGTGATCGATCGCGACCTTGCACTCGTCGAACACCACCGTCAGCAACGCGATGTCGTTCGACTCGACCCACTTGCGGATCTGCAGGAATTGCCCGGTGCCGAGATCGGCGAGGCGGGCCGGATCGTCGGTCGTCACGTCGACGCTCGCGATCGCGCGGTTGCCGTGGCCGGGCAGCGGCGACAGCGTCGCCGTGATGTCGAAGCGCCGGTACGATTGTTCGATGTGCATGCGGTTCTCCCTTTACGGTTCGACGACGACACGCTCAGTCGAGCGACTGGCGAAACACCTTGCCGCCGAATCCGGTCACGACGTTGTCGACCGAGAACGGCGTGTCTTCCTTCGCTTCCAGGATGATCGCGACGCTGCCGGGCACGAGCCGCGCCGCCACCGTCTCGACGAACGTGCCGTCGAGCAGCGCGTTGCCGGCCGCTTCCGCGAGAATGCCGGCGCCCGCGCCGGCCGCCATGCCGGTGACCACGCCGAGCGGCCCGGCGAGCAGGCCGAGCAAGCCGCCCGCGATCGCGCCGATCACGCCGCCCTTGAATGGCCGCGATTCCGCGTGGAGGACCGCGAGCTTGCCGGTCGCGTCCTTCTCGACGACGACGCCGTTCTCGATGTGGAATCCCTCGTCCTTCTCCGACAGCGCCTCGAAATCGTTCGCGGCCTGGCGGGCCGTGTCGACGCTGCCGAACACGGCGACGATCAGTTGCTGGGTCATGCGATACCTCGCTCGGTTGGAGGGTCAGTGGCAGCGCCGCAACCGATGCGGCACGCCGGGGTTCGATTCAGATACCGATGGCCGCCTCGCGTGCACGCGCCGCGTCGGCATAGGCGTACGCAGCCTCTCGCTGCAACCCGGCGACGGTGGGCGCGCGGGCGAGCGCCGGATCGGCATCGCGCGTGTCGCGCGCCAGCCGGTAGGCGTCCGACGCCGCGTGCTGCAGCTCGATCGCCCGCTTCGATTCAACGGAATGTGTGCTCATCCAGCTCCCTCCTTGCAGGGACAGCGAAAATGCATGCGGCCGCCCGCGCGCTTACCTGCGCGCCTGCGCATCGTCCTCGACATCGGCGACGTCGGCCGGGAAGCGGTGCTGGCCGAAACTCAGGATCAGCACGCCGACGGCGAGCAGCACGATCCCGACCGTCGTCATCAGCATCCGCTCGGGGCTGTCGGTTGCGCCGCGCAGTATCAGGTCGCGCGCGAGCGACGTCATCGCAATGAACAGCGGAAACCGTACGGGCAAGCGGCCAAGCCGCAGGTAGCGCACGTCCATCGCGAGCACTTCCAGATACAGGAACATCAGCAGCAGGTCGGTCAGCGACACCTCGCCCGCGAGCACGACCTTCCACGCTTCCTGCGCCATCGCGAACGCGGTCGCGAGCCCGATCACGATCAGCCCGGCCAGTTCGGCCGCGTGAAGGAAATGGCCGAAGCGGCGGCGGATGCGCTCGGCGGGCGAGCAGGCAATGGAGGTCGTATTCAAGGTGACAGTCGCTGGGTTGAGGCATGAGCGGCGCCGGGCGGCGGCGGGAACGTCGCGTCGCGCGCGGCGGCATGCACGGTATCGTGCGCGTCGGGCCGATCCGGCCTGTCCGTCGCATGCGGGCCGGCCGCGCCGGTCGCCTGCTCGACCGCGGACAGCGTCCGGCGGCAGCACACGTGGAACGCGTCACCCGCGTCGGTGCAGGCGACGTCGTCGTGGTCGCGGCACAGCAGCAGGCGGCAGCCGAGATACCGTTCGAGGCCGTCGATCCGTTCGCTCACCTGCGCTTCGTCGAGTTGCAGCTCGGACGCCGCACCGGACAGGCCGCCATGCTCGACCACCGCGACATACACACGCATCGCTTCCAGCAGGTTCATGATGACGCTCCTCGTGGCGGCGCAGCGGGACCTAATCTACTGCACGCGGCACGCACGCTCAAGAGCACAGCGCCGCATGCGCCAGGAGTACAGCTGAGCGGGCGCCGGCCAAAATCCGGCCCTGTTTGACGGATTCGCATGACAGTTTGGCGATTCGTATTCCAAAGACCGGTCGAAGCTGCTAGATTGCTTGCTCGACGACGTCACGCGGGGCGGGCAGGTCGCGCGCCCCGTGCGGCCGCCACCGCTGCGGCCCGTTGCGGGATGCCCGCACAGCGTCCTTCATCCGCGTGACACAAAGAGAACAGTCGCATGACACAGTTCAACCGTTCGCCCTCGCGCGCCACGGCACTTCCGTCCCGACCTGACTGACCGGCAGCCCACGATGCAGACACCTCCCCCGCTCCCCCAAAACGTTCACAGCACGATCACGCGCAGCGCGATCTTCCTCGTGGCGACGATCAATCCCGGCGCCGATCACGCCGATACGATCCGCTCATGGTGCGGCGACATCGCCGCGCTCGTGCGCTCGGTCGGCAAGCGCGTGCCGGGCGGCAACCTCACCTGCGTGTGCGGCTTCGGCGCCGACGCGTGGGATGCGCTGTTCGGCAACCCGCGCCCCGCCGCGCTGCATCCGTTCCGCGAATTCGGCGCGGGCCAGCGCGTCGCGGTCGCGACGCCGGGCGACATCCTGCTGCACATTCGCGCGGAAGCGATGGACCTGTGCTTCGAACTCGCGACGCAGCTGCTCGGCGCGCTCGGCGATGCCGTCACGGTCGTCGACGAGGTGCACGGCTTCCGCAATTTCGACCAGCGCGCGATGATCGGCTTCGTCGACGGCACCGAGAACCCGGAAGGCCGCGCGGCGGTCGACTTCACGGTGATCGGCGACGAGGACGCGGCATTCACCGGCGGCAGCTACGTGATCGTGCAGAAGTACCTGCACGACATGGCCGGCTGGAACGCGCTCGCGGTCGAGACGCAGGAGCGCATCATCGGCCGCACCAAGCTCGCCGACATCGAGCTCGCGCCGGACGTGAAGCCGTCGTGCTCGCACAGCTCGCTGACCACGCTCGACGAGGGCGGCCAGGAGGTGAAGATCCTGCGCGACAACATGCCGTTCGGGCGCCCGGGCGCGGGCGAATTCGGCACCTACTTCATCGGCTACGCGCGTTCGCCGGCGCCGATCGAGCAGATGCTCGAGAACATGTTCGTCGGCCGCCCGCCCGGCAACTACGACCGCCTGCTCGACTACAGCCGCGCGGTCACCGGCTCGCTGTTCTTCGTGCCGTCCGCCGACCTGCTCGAAGCGCTCGCCGATCGCGCGGCGCCGGCCGCCGATGCCGCGGAGCCGGAGCCGGCATCTTCCGCGCCGCATCGCGACGGCTCGCTGAAGATCGGCTCGCTGAAAGGCGTGCCGTCGTAACGCACATCATCACCAAGGGCAGTCCGGCGCGCCAACCCCGCGCCGGGCGAGGCGAATGGTCGCGCCATGAATGCCCTCCACTCGTTGCGAAGCTTCAATAGACTGCGCCTATGATTCATCCGGGCTCGGCCCCGGCAACTGAACGCGGCCGAGCCCCGGCGTCCGGAACCCCTGCCGGATGAATGTTCGTAAGAATGCACGACACGTGATCGGCCGTCGACCGCCAAGGGTTCGGCTCGCCAGCGAGCGCGGCCCGAGCGACGCGAGCGCCGGCGCGAACCCGGGCATCGCCATCCGGTCGCGGCGTTCAGCTCAAGCGCACCGCCTCTCCCCGCACGTGAATTGCAGAACAGTTGCGCCACCGCAGTGTGTCGTTTCGATTTGTGCTGCAGCGGTGTCAATAGAGCCTGCTAATATGCATTTTCGTCCGCGATCGGCCTGCCGGGCTCAGACGCAGTCCGTCAGCCGATCGGCCCACCCTGAAGTGTTTTCGCTGACGTGAGGCAACCCAAACCCATGAACAACCTGCACCGCGAACTCGCCCCGATCTCGTCCTCCGCCTGGGAGCAAATCGAGGAGGAAGTGGCACGCACGTTCAAACGCTCGGTGGCCGGCCGCCGCGTCGTCGATGTCGACGGCCCCGAAGGCCCCGAACTGTCGGCCGTCGGCACCGGGCACCTCGTCGACGTCGCCGCCCCGCGCGAGCTGGTGAATGCGCGGCTGCGCGAAGTCCGCACGATCGTCGAGCTGACGGTGCCGTTCGATTTAAGCCGCGATGCGATCGACAGCGTCGAGCGCGGCGCGCGCGACGCCGACTGGCAACCGGCGAAGGACGCCGCGCAGCGGCTCGCGTTCGCCGAGGACGGCGCGATTTTCGACGGCTACCGGGCCGCCGGCATTCTCGGCATCCGCGAAGGCACGTCGAACCGCAAGCTCACGCTGCCGGCGGACGTCGCCGCGTATCCCGACGCGATCAGCGACGCGCTCGAAGCGCTGCGGCTTGCCGGCGTCGACGGCCCGTACTCGGTCGTGCTCGGCTCGGATGCGTACACGGCGCTCAGCGAAGCGCGCGACCAGGGCTATCCGGTCCTCGGCCATATCAAGCGGATCGTCAGCGGCGAGATCATCTGGGCGCCGGCGATCAGCGGCGGCTGCGTGCTGTCCACGCGCGGCGGCGATTACGAGCTGCATCTCGGGGAAGACGTATCGATCGGCTACACGAGCCATACCGACAAGGTCGTCCGCCTGTACCTGCGCGAAACGTTCACGTTCCTGATGCTCACGAGCGAAGCATCGGTGGCCGTGGCGCCGCAGGCCAGCACGGCGGCCTGACCGCGGTTGCCTGCGCGCGATGCCCGCCGGGTGTCGCGCGCGAGCGGCCGCACTGCCGGCCGCATGTTCGTCGCCGATCAAACCCATCTTGCATGGAGTGTGTGATGAGCGAGTCGAATGAGGCATTGCAGGCGCTGCAGACGTCGGTCGACCACCTGAAGCAGGCGGTCGACGCGAACGCGAGCAGCCAGGCCGGCGACACCGCCGTGCTGTTCACCGTCTTGTCGCTGGTCCTGGCGGAGTTGCCGCCCGACACGCGCAACCTGATCGAGGATTCGTTCTCCGTCTGGGCCAATGGCCTGCCGAATGCGGCACTGTCACAGGACGTGAAGCAGATCGCCCGGCAGCGGCTTGCGATGACCCTCCCGGACTGATCGCGGCACGCGTCGGTTGCGCCGCGTCCGGCCCGGACCGTGCAACCCGCCCTCGCCTGCGGCCGCCCCACACGCATCGTCCGCGGTGCGTGCGTGGTGGCGCTTGGCCGCTCGCGGCACGCGCCCCGTGTCGCGCCCCCTGCCGCGCTTCCGTCGCGCCTCCCCATCCGCGCTGCCTTTGATCCCCCCATCACCGGCGCCCTGCGCGCCGATGTCGCACCGCGATCCGTTCGCGCGCCGCCCGCTTCCGCTTCCTGTCATCACCCGCCGCGCACGCCGCGCACGCCCGTGGCGCCGTGCGCCCGCCCGTCTGTACTCCTTGCCACCCGTGCGCGCGCGCATGCGAGGGTGCAATTCACGGCCGGGCCGGTGCGGAACTGTGCCTTGGATAGCCTGCGCCGATTCGCTATTTTGAACGCAGTCGAAGCGATGCCGTGGGCTCCTCCCGGCACGCACGCTTGCCGCCCTGACCGCGACCGTGCACGACGCCGACGCGCGCTGCGTGACAGCACCGGTGCCGCCCGTGCGCCGCCGTGCCGCGTGTCGTGCGTTCGCGGTCGGTAGCGTCCAAGCGCCGCACCGCATCGGGACTTCACCCTTCGACCCACTTTCACCGACAGGAGCCAGACCACCATGCCCGCACTTTGCGATATCTGCCACGCGCGGCCGGCCGTCGCGCGCGCAACCGTGATGCAGGACGGCGAGCGCAAGACGATCTCGATCTGCGATTACCACTTCCGTCAGCTGATGCGGCATCAGAGCATGCTGAACCCGTTCGATTCGCTGCTCGGCGGTGGCGGCTCGTCGTCGCTGTTCGGCGGGCTCGATGACGAATCGCCGCTCGCCGCCGAGATTCCGCGCGAATCGGTCGACCCGACCGACGCGTTCAGCGAGCAGACGCTGGAGCTGCTGCAGCGCGCGGCCGAGAAGGCGCACGAGCTGCGCCGCAGCGAGCTCGATTCCGAACACCTGCTGTACGCGCTCGCGGACACCGACGTGTGCGCCGCGCTGCTGAAGGAACTGAAGCTGTCGCCGGAGGACATCAAGTCGTACATCGACGCGCATGCGCACACCGGCACGGCCGCCCCCGATGCGCCGCTCGACAAGCTGTCGATCTCGCCGCGCGTGAAGAAGGCCGTGCAGTACGCGTTCCAGGCGTCGCGCGACCTCGGCCACTCGTACATCGGCCCGGAGCACCTGCTGATCGGGCTCGCGTCGGTGCCGGACAGCGTCGCCGGCACGCTGCTGAAGAAATACGGTGTGACGCCCGAGGCGCTGCGCCAGAAAGTCGTGAAGGTGGTCGGCAAAGGCGCCGAGGACGGCCGCGTCGATGCGCCGACCGGTACGCCGAACCTCGACAAATTCGGCCGCGACCTCACCGCGATCGCGCGCCAGGGCAAGCTCGACCCGGTGCTCGGCCGCGCGCAGGAAATCGAGAGCACGATCGAGGTGCTTGCACGCCGCAAGAAGAACAACCCGGTGCTGATCGGCGAGCCGGGCGTCGGCAAGACGGCGATCGTCGAAGGGCTCGCGCAACGGATCGTCAACGGCGACGTGCCCGAGGTGCTGCGCGACAAGCGGCTCGTCGAAGTCAACATCAACTCGATGGTGGCCGGCGCGAAGTATCGCGGCGAATTCGAGGAGCGCGCGAAGCAGCTGATCGACGAAGTCACGGCGAAGCAGGACGAACTGATCCTGTTCATCGACGAGCTGCACACGATCGTCGGTGCCGGCCAGGGCGGCGGCGAAGGCGGCCTCGACATCGCGAACGTGCTGAAGCCCGCGCTCGCGCGCGGCGAGCTGAGCCTGATCGGCGCGACGACGCTCAACGAATACCAGAAGTACATCGAGAAGGATGCCGCGCTCGAACGGCGCTTCCAGCCGGTGTTCGTGCCGGAGCCGAGCGTCGAGCAGACGATCGTGATCCTGCGCGGGCTGCGCGACAGCCTCGAGGCGCACCACCAGGTCACGTTCGCCGACGACGCATTCGTCGCGGCCGCGGAATTCGCCGATCGCTACATCACGTCGCGCTTCCTGCCCGACAAGGCGATCGACCTGATCGACCAGGCCGCCGCGCGCGTGCGGATCGGCGCGACGTCGCGTCCGGTCGACATCCAGGAAGGCGAAGCGCAGATCGCGCAACTGAAGCGCGAGCAGGACTACGCCACATCGCGCAAGCGCTTCGACGAAGCGAAGCAGTTCGAGGAGCAGATCAACGCGAAGCAGAAATCCGTGGACGAGAAGATGGAGGCGTGGCAGCGCAAGACGGGCTCCGAGACGCTCGAAGTGACGGTCGAATCGGTGGCCGAGGTCGTGTCGCGCCTCACCGGCATCCCCGTGTCCGAACTCACGCAGGAAGAACGCCAGAAGCTGTTGAAGATGGAAGAGCAGCTGCGCGAGCGCGTGGTCGGCCAGAGCGATGCCGTGGTGGCCGTCAGCGATGCCGTGCGGCTGTCGCGCGCGGGGCTCGGCCAGACGCACCGGCCGATCGCGACGTTCCTGTTCCTCGGGCCGACGGGCGTCGGCAAGACCGAGCTCGCGAAGGCGCTGGCCGAGACAGTGTTCGGCGACGAACAGGCGATCATCCGCATCGACATGTCCGAGTACATGGAGCGGCACGCCGTTGCGCGGCTGATCGGCGCGCCGCCCGGCTACGTCGGCTACGACGAAGGCGGCCAGCTCACCGAGCGCGTACGGCGCCGCCCGTACAGCGTGATCCTGCTCGACGAGATCGAGAAGGCGCATCCGGACGTCTACAACGTGCTGCTGCAGGTGTTCGACGACGGCCGCCTGACCGACGGCAAGGGCCGCGTGGTCGACTTCAGCAACACGATCATCATCGCGACGAGCAACCTCGGCGCCGCGATCATCATGGACAACCTCACGCAACCGGAAGCCGCGCGCAAGACCGACAAGGCGATCCGCGAGGAGCTGATGCAGGTGCTGAAGAGCCATTTCCGCCCCGAGTTCCTGAACCGGATCGACGAGGTGATCGTCTTCCATGCGCTGTCGAAGGAGAACATCCGCGCGATCGTGCAGATCCAGCTCGACCGCGTGGTGCGCACCGCCGCCGCGCAGGACATCACGCTCGTGATGGGCGACGCGCTCGTCGAGCACCTGACCGAAGCCGGCTACCAGCCGGAGTTCGGCGCACGCGAGCTGAAGCGCCAGATCCGCCAGACCATCGAGACCCGGCTCGCGAAGGAGATCCTCGCCGACCGGCTGAAGTCGGGCGACCGGTGCGAAGTCGACTACGACAAGGCCAGCGACGAAGTGACGTTCACCAAGCTCGCGGCGCCTGAAGCGAAGGAGACCCGGGACGCGAAGAAGGACGCCGACGGCAAGGCGAAATCGAACGGCAAGGCGGCCAAGGCCAGCGACGATGCGAAGACGGGCGACACGCCCGCCGACGCACCGCCGCCCGCGCCAGCCGCGAAAGCGTCCGGCAAGAAGTCGTCCGGCGCGAAGAAGGACGCGCACTGAAAAACAGCATGCCCCGCACGCCCGGGGCACGCATGACCGGCTCCGTCCTCCGGGCGGAGCCGCCCCACGCCGCGACACGGCGCAAACCGAGCCGCCCGCACCGGGTAAGGCTGATGGAGATTCAACATGACAAATCGACGCGAAGTGCCAGGCATCAGGAAGTACGACGGGCCCGCCGGTGGTTGGGGCGCGCTTCGCGCGACAGCCGATGCGGTGCGCACGCAAATGGAAACCATCGAGGCGCCGATCGTGCTGATGCGGACCAACCAGCCCGACGGCTTCGACTGCCCCGGCTGCGCCTGGCCCGACAAGGAACACAAGTCGACGTTCCAGTTCTGCGAGAACGGCGCGAAGGCTGTCACGTGGGAAGCGACCACCAAGCGCGTGACGCCCGAGTTCTTCGCGGCGAACACCGTGTCGTCGCTGCTGCGCATGTCGGACTACGAGCTGGAGAACATGGGCCGGCTCACGCATCCGCTCGTCTACGACCGCGCGACCGACACGTTCCGCGCGATCGAATGGGACGACGCGTTCGCGCGCATCGGCGAAGTGCTGCGCGCGCTGCCGCCCGACCAGGTCGAGTTCTATACGTCGGGCCGCGCGTCGAACGAAGCCGCGTACCTGTACCAGCTGTTCGCGCGCGAGCTCGGCACCAACAACTTCCCCGACTGCTCGAACATGTGTCACGAGCCGACCAGCGTCGGCCTGCCGCAGTCGATCGGCATCGGCAAGGGCACGGTATCGCTGGAGGATTTCGACCACTGCGAGCTGATCATCTCGATCGGCCACAACCCCGGCACGAACCACCCGCGGATGATGGGCACGCTGCACGAGTGCGCGCGCCGCAACGTGCCGATCATCGTGTTCAACCCGCTGCGCGAGCGCGCGCTCGAACGCTTCGCCGATCCGCAGGACATGATCGAGATGGCGTCGTTCGGCTCGACCCGCATCGCATCGACGTACTACCAGGTCGACGCCGGCGGCGACGCGGCCGCGCTGAAGGGCATCATGAAGGCGCTGCTGCAGCTCGAAGCCGAGCGCGGCAACGTGCTCGACCGCGACTTCATCGCGCAGCACACCAACGGCTTCGACGCGTTCTCGGCCGACCTCGAGGCCACGTCGTGGGACGACATCGAGCGCGCGAGCGGGCTCAGCCAGGCGCAGCTCGAACAGGTCGCGCTCGCGTACGCGAAGTCGAACGCGACGATCGTCACGTACGGGATGGGCGTCACGCAGCACAACAAGGGCACCGCAACCGTGCGCCTGATCGCCGACCTGCTGCTGATGCGCGGCAACATCGGCAAGCCCGGCGCCGGCGTGTGCCCGCTGCGCGGCCACTCGAACGTGCAGGGCAACCGCACGGTCGGCATCACCGAGAAGCCGTCGGCCGAGTTCCTGAAGAAGATCGAGGACGTGTGCGGCTTCACGCCGCCCGCGCATCACGGGCACGACGCCGTGCAGGCGATGCAGGCGATGATCGACGGCACCGCGAAGGCGCTGCTGTGCCTCGGCGGCAACTTCGCGGTCGCACTGCCCGATCCGGAGCAGTCGTTCCCGGCGATGGCGAAGCTCGACCTGAGCGTGCATCTCGGCACCAAGCTGAACCGCTCGCACCTGCTGGTCGCGAAGGAAACCTTCGTGCTGCCGGTGCTCGGCCGCACCGAGCTCGACATGCAGGCCACCGGCCGGCAGTCGATCACCGTCGAGGATTCGATGTCGATGGTTCACGCGTCGGCCGGCAAGCTCAAGCCGGCGTCCGACCAGTTGCGCTCGGAGCCGGCGATCGTCGCGGGCATCGCGCATGCGACGCTGCCGGCCAGCAAGGTCGCGTGGCTCGACCTGATCGACGACTACGACCGCATCCGCGACCTGATCGACAAAACGGTATCCGGCTTCGAGGCGTTCAACGAGCGCATCCGCACGCCGGGCGGCTTCCGCCTGCCGCTGCCGCCCACCGAGCGCGTGTGGCCGACGCCGACCGGCAAGGCGATGTTCTCGGTCTACAAGGGCGTGAAGGAAGATGCCGACGTGCTCGGCGCCGAGCAGGTGCTGCGGCTGATCACGCTGCGCAGCCACGACCAGTACAACACGACGATCTACGGGCTCGACGACCGCTATCGCGGCGTGTTCGGCCGGCGCGACGTGCTGTTCATGAACCCTGCCGATCTCGCGAAGTACGGGCTCGAGCACGGCGACCTCGTCGACATCGAGACGGTCACCGCATCGGGTCGCGCACTGCGCCTCGAGAAGATCACCGCGATCGAGTACGACATCGCCCCGGGGTCGGTCGGCGCGTACTACCCGGAAGCGAACGTGCTCGTGCCGCTCGACTACATCGACAAGGAAAGCGGCACGCCGTCGTACAAGTCGGTGCCGGTGCGCGTCGCGCGCTCGGCGGTGGTCTGACGTACTGACGGGCCGGCTCGCGGCGCACAGGCTACCGCGAGCCGGCCCGACTTCCTCCACGGGCCACCGTGTCTGAACGGATGCGATGGCCCCCTTCCTTCCCCGTTGTTACCGCGCCGCCGTCGGCGGCATCGTCGCGCCCGTCTGCCGGCGCCGGTACGCGCTGTCGCGCGTCGCGAGCCAGTAGTACAGCGGCGACGTCAGCACCAGCCCCACGAGCCACGACAGGTCCGCGCCACCGAGATGCGCGGGAATCGGGCCCGCATACATCGGCGTGTTCATGAACGGAATCTGCACGAGAATGCCGATCGCATACGCGAGCAGCGCCTGCGGGTTGAAGCGGCCGTAGATCCCGCCATCGACCATGAAGATCGACTTGATGTCGTACTTGCCCTTGTGGATCACGTAGAAGTCGATCAGGTTGATCGCCGTCCACGGCACCAGCACGACGAGCAGCGCGAGCACGAGATCCACGAGGTTGCCGACGAAGTTCGTCGACGCGCCGATCGCCGCGTAGCAGCACGCGACGAAGATCACGACCGACACCACCGCGCGCGCCTTCGCGGTCGGAATCCACTTGTATGCGAACGTCTGCACCGACGTGATCACCGCGAGCACTGCACCGTACAGATTCAGCGCGTTGTGGCTGATCACGCTCAGCAGGAACAGCACGAGCATCAGCGGGCCGAGCGGGCCCGTGGCCTGCTTGACCGCATCCATCGCGTCCGCGCCGGCGGGCACCGCGAGCACCGCGACCGCGCCGAAGATGA
This sequence comes from Burkholderia sp. AU15512, assembly GCF_002223325.1. Taxonomy (NCBI): domain Bacteria; kingdom Pseudomonadati; phylum Pseudomonadota; class Betaproteobacteria; order Burkholderiales; family Burkholderiaceae; genus Burkholderia; species Burkholderia sp. AU15512. The sequence continues at coordinate 522,262 of NZ_NKEX01000008.1, read as the reverse complement.
ACGCGAGCGTCGAGCCGATCGTGCAGCCGAGATAGGTCGCCCAGAACGTCGACGCCACGCCGACGTTTTCCGGCAGATAGCGCGAATAGTCCGACACGTACGGCGCGAACGCGATCTGCCACAACGCCGACAGCGACACCGTCGCGAGCCAGCCGGCGAAGTTGAAGCCGCCGCGCGTCAGGAAATCGTCGGTCGTCACGTGCGTGAGGATCATCCAGAAGCCGACCAGGATGCCGATGCCGAGCACCCACGTGCCGATCCGGTTCAGGATGTGGATGAACCGGTAGCCGACGATCCCGATCAGCCCCGAGCCCACCGCGCCGATCACGATGCCGACGGGCACCGGCACCGACGACGCGATGCCGTGCACCGACTTGCCGGCCAGCACGATGTTCGACGCGAAGAAGCCGACGTACATCACGGCCGCGATCACGGTCACCAGCAGCGCGCCCCACGAGCCGAACTGCGCGCGGCTCTGGATCATCTGCGGGATGCCCATCTGCGGCCCCTGCGCCGAATGCAGCGCCATCAGCACGCCGCCGACCGCCTGGCCGACGACGATCGCGACGATGCCCCACATCAGGTTCAGGTGGAAGAGCTGCACGCCGAGTGCGCCGGTCACGATCGGCAGCGGCGCGATGTTGCCGCCGAACCAGAGCGTGAACAGGTCGCGCACCTTGCCGTGGCGCTCCGCGGGCGGCACGTAGCCGATCGTGTGCTTCTCTATCATCGGGGACGCGTTGCGGTCCACGTTCGTCATGGTGATGTCTCCTGTCCTGCGCGGCGATGCGCGCTTGCCGTGTCAGCCGGCGCGCGTTGGGGGCGCGCCTGCAATCGGGTCCGGATACGCGAGCGACGACGCGCCGCGTGCACGCGCGGCGGCATCGAACGAAGCGGACGATACGCATGCGGGGGCGGATGCCATGTCCCGCCGGTGCGTGCGCGGCCGCTTCGTTTGCTTCTTGATCCAGGTTGGAGACGATGGTGCGCCACGACCCGCGCGACCGGAAAATACTAAAAATATTTCCGGGACATACGAAAAAGCTCTGCAGCGGACATTTCGGCGCCGGGGGGCTTTCAGGTAAGGTGCTACGCAAACCATGGACAGATTGCGCCCGCGGCGGCACGCCGGGGCCGTGCATCAGAGGTGCTTGTGGCTCACTACACTTTGCGGCAACTGAAATACTTCGTGACGACGGTGGAATCCGGCAGCGTCGCCGAGGCGTCGCGCCAGCTGTTCATCGCGCAGCCGTCGATCTCCAGCGCGATCAAGGGTCTGGAGGAAAGCTTCGGCGTGAAGCTGTTCATCCGCCATCACGCGCAGGGCGTGTCGCTCACGCCGAGCGGCACGCGCTTCTACCGGAAGGCGCAGGAGCTGCTGCGCATCGCGCACGAATTCGAACAGAACGCGCTCGCCGACAACGACGTGATCACCGGGCAGATCGACATCGGCTGCTTCGAGACGGTCGCGCCGCTCTATCTGCCGCAACTGATCGCGGGCTTTCGCGAACGCTACCCGGGCGTGAACATCCGGCTGCGCGACGGCGACCAGCAGGAGCTCGTGCAGGGCCTGACGTCGGGCACGTTCGATCTCGCGCTGATGTACGACCACGATCTCGACGGCACGATCGAAACCGAGCCGCTGATGCCGCCGCAGCAGCCGTACGTGCTGCTGCCGGAAAATCACCGGTTCGCGGGCCAGACGCACGTGTCGTTGCGCGACCTCTGTGTCGAGCCGATGATCCTGCTCGACGTGCAGCCGAGCCGCACGTATTTCGTCAGTCTCTTTCACGAACTCGGGCTCACGCCGAACATCGTGTTCGGCTCTCCGTCGATCGAGATGGTGCGCGGGATGGTCGGCCAGGGGTTCGGCTTCTCGCTGCTCGTCACGCGCCCGCATTCCGAATACACGTACGACGGCCAGCGCGTCGTGACGATCGGCCTCAGCGAAACGGTGAGCCCGTCGGGGCTCGTGAGCGCACGGCTGAAGCGCGGGCAACTCACGAAGCAGGCGCAGTCGTTCGTCGATTTCTGCCGCGAGCGGCTCGCGCAGATCGTCGCGGAAACGGTGCGATAAGGAACCTGAAGGAACACGAAAGCGCACGCGCCGCGGGAGGCGGTGCGTGCGTGTCGGTCAGGCGCGCCGCGTCAGGCGGCCGCGGCGAGATGGACGGCCAGCCGCCCCAGCATCGCGTCGCAGCCGTGGAGCTGGTCGAGCGTGACGAATTCGTCGGGCTTGTGCCCCTGGTCCATGCTGCCGGGCCCGCACACCACGGTCGGAATGCCGGCCTCGCCATATAGCCCGCCCTCGGTGCCGAACGCCACCGTGCCGAATGCATCGGAGCCGCTCAGCATCGCGAGCAGGCGCGCGGCCTCGCTGTCCGGCGCGGTCGCCAGCCCCGGATACGCGCCCAGCGGCTGCAGTTGAATGTCGGTATCGGGCTGCACCGCGCGCATCCTCGGCAACAGTTCGGATTCCGCATAGTCCTGCAACTTCCTCGGCACGTCGTGCGCATCGAAATCCGGCAGCGCGCGCACCTCGAAATCGAACTCGCATTCGGCCGGCACGATGTTCAGCGCGCGGCCGCCCTTGATCAGCCCCGTCTGCACCGTCGAGAACGGCGGATCGAATCGCGCGTCGTGCCGTTCCGGCCGTGCGAGCGCCGCGCCGATCTCGCCGAGCCGGCCGATCAGCTTCGCCGCGTAGTCGATCGCGTTGACGCCCGACGGCGCGTACGCCGAGTGGCATGCGGCACCCTTTACATGGCAACGCATCGCGAGCTTGCCCTTGTGACCGAGCACCGGCTTCAGTTCGGTCGGCTCGCCGATCAGGCACAGGCGCGGCCGGTGCTCGCGCGCGGCCAGTGCATCGAGCATCGGCCGCACGCCGAGGCAGCCGACTTCCTCGTCGTACGAGAACGCGAGATGCACGGGCATGCTCAGCGGCCGGGCGACGAACGCCGGCACGGCCGCGAGCACCGACGCGATGAAGCCCTTCATGTCGGCCGTGCCGCGGCCGTACAGGCGGCCGTCGCGCTCGGTCAGCCGGAACGGCTCGACCGTCCACGCCTGCCCGTCGACCGGCACCACGTCGGTATGGCCCGACAGCGCGATGCCGCCGCGATCACGCGGCCCGATCGTCGCGTACAGGCTCGCCTTCGTGCTTTCCGCGTTGTAGAACAGTTCGCTTTCGACGCCGAAGCCCGCGAGATAGTCGCGGATGAAGCCGATCATCTCCAGGTTCGACTCGCGGCTGACCGTCGCGAAACCGATCAGCCGTTCCAGCAGTGCGCGGCTCGACGTGTCATTCATCGCCCGGCACTCCGTAGCTCGGCGCGTCGGTGGGATTCAGCGCGCGCGTCTGGTAGTCCTGCATCTGCGGCCGATATGCCTGCCACAGCGCATCGAGCTGCCCGATCGAATCGGCCTCGGCCCAGTCGACGCGCAGGTCGACGATCGGCCAGGTCACATCGCCGGCCACCTTCAGCGCGGCCGAATGCACCGGCCCTGCCTCGCCGCCGGCCGCCATCGCCGCGCGCATCGCGGCCAGCAGGCGATCGGCGAGCAGGCCGGGCGCCTGTTCGAAGGCGCGCACCATCGCGTCGATCACGGCCGGTGCGGCCAGCAGGTTGCCCGCCGCCACGCATTGCTCGCCCTGCACCGCGTGATGCGTGCCGAGCGCCTCCTTGCCGGTGAAGCAGGCCGTCTGCCCCTGCCCGTCGATCACCGTGACCTGCCGGTACTGGCTCCAGCCGTTCGCGCTGAGCGCACGGTCGAGCGCCGCGGCGGGCGCGAGCTGCTCGTGCTCGATCAGGTCGAGGATCTGGGGCCCAAGCGCCGGCAGCGTGATGTTCTGCGTCGCGACGGCGCCGACGCCCGCGCGCACCCACGGGCAGCGCGCGCCCACCGCGATGCTCGACGAGCTGATCGCGATGCCGAGCTGGCCCGTCTCCGGGCAACGCCCGACGATGGAGAAAGTCATGTTTCCCTCCTACGCGCGGTTCGGCTGCCAGTTGTCCGGGATCACGGCGATCACGTCGATTTCCATCAGCCACTGCGGCTGGGCGAGCGCGGACACGACGAGCCCCGTCGAGATCGGATACACGCCCTTCAGCCACTTGCCGACTTCCTGGTACACCGGCTCGCGATAGCGCGGATCGATCAGGTAGGTCGTCGTCTTCACGATGTGCGTGAGGTCGCTGCCGGCTTCCTCCAGCAGCTGCTTGACGTTCTTCATCGCCTGCTCGGCCTGCGCGCGCGGATCGCCGAGGCCGATCAGCCTGCCGTCGAAATCGGTGCCGACCTGGCCGCGCACGTAGACGGTGTTGCCCGCCCGCACGGCCTGGCACAGGTCGTTGTCGAGCGTCTGGTTCGGGTAGGTATCCTTCGTGTTGAACATGCGGATACGGGTATGGGTGGGTTGGCTCATCGGAATCCTTCAGTCGTCAGGGGGCACGCCGCCGCACCGGCAGCAGACGCGGTGCGGCGGGCGGCGGGGGTTCGGTCAGTTCACCGCGTCGGCGAGCGGCTGCGTGTCGGCATGAGGCACGGCAACGTCCTGCTCCGCTTGCGCGGTCGAGCGGCGCTGCGACGCGTCGTGGTACTCGAGGTAGGTGCGCTGGATCGCGATGTGATCGGCGATGTGCCGCGCGTCGTGCCACACGCCCCAGATGAAGCTGGAGCCGCGCCGCGACAGCCACGGCAGCCCGAGGAAATAGATGCCCGGCTCCTTCGACACGCCGCGCTGGTGCTGCGGCTTGCCGTTGTCGGCGAACGCGTCGACCTTCAGCCAGCCGTAGTCGACCGCGTAGCCGGTCGCCCAGACGATCGACGTGACGCCAGCGCCGGCAAGGTCGAGCGCGAGGATCGGATGCGCGACGCAATCGGGATTCGGCAGGATGCGGCGGGCTTCCGGTTCTTCCGGCAGGTCGAGGCCGTTGCGGGCCGCATAGGCATCGGCCACGTCGAGCAGCGACAGGTAGTTCTCGTCGCCGCGTGCGAGATTGATCGCGAGATCGCGCTCGAACGTGACCACGCCGCCGTCGAACGACTTCGTCAGCCCGACGAGCGTCACGCCCTGGTTCGCGAGCTTGCGGAAATCCACCGTATGGCCGCCGCGCGCGCCGCTCACCGCGATCGTCACGTGTTCGCGGCCGGGCGTCGCGACTTCCTTGTCCCATTCGCCGAGCACGCCGAGCCACCAGCAGAAATCGCGGCCGCGATACGCACGCGGCGGCCGGTCGTGCGGGCCGACCGACAGGTACACCTGCCGGCCCGCGCGCTGCAGCTCGTCGGCGATCTGCACGCCCGACGACCCCGCGCCGACCACCAGCACCGCGCCTTCCGGAAGCTGCGCCGGGTTGCGATAGTCGGCGGAATGAATCTGCACGAGGCGTGCGTCGTCCGGCGCGATCGGCGGAATCACCGGGCGCTGGAACGGCCCGGTCGCGACGACCACGCGGTTCGCCTCGATCGTGCCGTCGGACGTCTCGACGATGAAACCCGGCTTGCCCGCATTGCGCACGACCTGCTTCACCTCGACGCCGGTGCGGATCGGCGCGTTGAACTTGCGCGCATACGCTTCGAAGTAGTCGGCGACCTGGTCTTTCGAGGCGAACGCGTCGGGATCGAGGCCGTCGAATTCGAGGCCGGGGAAGCGGTCATGCCATGCGGGGCCGTTCGCGACCAGCGAATCCCAGCGCCCGGTGCGCCAGCGTTCGGCGATGCGGCTGCGCTCCAGCACGAGATGCGGTACGCCCAGCTTGCCCAGGTGCTCGCTCATGGCCACGCCGGCCTGACCGGCGCCGACGACGAGCGTATCGATTGAAGTTGTTTCGACTGCCACGGCTGTCTCCTTCTGAAGTGCGGCTCGCTGCGAGGCTCGGATGCTCGTGTCGTCGCGCGAGTGGGAATGGAGACATTCTGCTGACAGCCCGGCGTGGGCGAAATGATGTTTTTTGTGGTTGTTGACGAGAAAAAAGCTGGGGGATCAGGGATGCCTCCAGACGGAGACATCATGCGTTCCGACGCCGGGTCGGCACTCGCTGCGAGGTGACGCGGCGGCAGGTCGACATGGCGAGCGAGGCATCTGCCGCGCCATACGGGAACGAATCATGCGCGTGAGTCGTGGTCGGCATTCAATGGAGGACGGCTCGATGAAACCCCTGACAATTGCAACGCGTCGCATTCTGGCGACCCTCGTGGCAGGCGGTGCACTCGCCGCGACCAGCACGGCCTTCGCGCAAGGCTACGGTGCACCGCAACCGAGGGTCGAGGAGCGAGAGCGCGCCCCGGAGGCCGGTGTATCGGTCGAGATCGGCATGCACGGCGACCGCTACTGGGACGGCCACCGCTACTGGGAACGCGACGAGTGGAGGCATCGTCATCCGCGTGATCGTGATCCATGGCGCGAGCATGAGCACGAGCACGAGCATCGTGAATAGTGACGAACGCCGCCTGGCGTACGCGCGACTTTCCGTGTGACGCCGGTCAAAACCCGGATCCCGATGCCAAAGCGCTCCGGTAAATAAGCGCAAACCGCGTCATCACACTTTTCCAGATCAGCTTGAACGCGGCCTCGTCTGACAAGAGATGGCCGCGCCTTCTTTTGATATTGCGCAGTGGCATGCTCGCCTGATCAACGGCATCCCTGCGACCTTCCACGCCGTCACATCGAAAGTAGCCGTGTACTCGCTGCCGGCGCAGACGTCACCGCCTTCGCCGCGTCGATCAACGTCTCCTTTTTGCCGTCCCATTTGGGCAGTTTGGCGGGCGGCAGCGGCACCACCTTGTCCAGGTTCGGCAGACGCAGGTCGGGGTCGCGCTCCAGGCGATCGGCAAGGACGCTATAACGCTCGGCGCGGGCGCGATCCTTCACGCCACCGGCTACCGGATCGCCATCATCGAACGCACCGAACAAATATGCAGCACTTTTGGCGCTACCGAATTTCACGCCTTCATGCAGAATCTTGAATGCGCGCGCATTGTCCTCGTCCAGCGACTTGTCGGAGCCAACCAGCGTCGTTCCAAGCGCATACGCGGCATCGCCGCTACCCTGGGCGAATCCACATTCAAGCATTTTGAGCGCAATTTTTCGGTTCCCCCAGAAACCGGATTTCGGATCATCGTAGACTGCATCGAGCTTGCTGCCCAAATAAGCCATGGCGCTGGGGCTGCCCTTGTCCGCCGCAAGTTGCCAGAAGGCGTAGGCACGACTGGCATCCTGCTTTACGCCCACTCCGTTCATGTAGTCCGTGCCCATCAGGTCGTAAGCTGCGGGGATGCCCAGCTTCATTGCAGCTTCGGTGATCTGCACGGCTCGCTCGGTATTGCGATCCACACCCAACCCCTGAGCGTAGGCGTTCGCCAGGTTGAGCATCGCCTTCCAGTGCTTGCGCTCGGCAGCCTTCTCCCATAGCGCAACTGCACCAACGTAGTCGCGCTGGTTCGGCCACAACAATGCACTTGTCATCTTCATCGCCTGCTGATTCCAGCGATCCGCGTCCGGGTCGACTCCCGGAACGACAGCGGCTTCGTGTACACAAACGAACGTATCCCGATGGGGGTTGAAAGCGTCGAGCGACATGTTTCGCGGAAGAGAATCATTCATCGAGCAGGCTGCGCATGCAATGAACAGGAAAGCCGAAACCAATCGGGTCAAGCCGATACGGTTGGCGGAAGTCGAACGCAATTGATTCAGCACGATTCGGGAAGCCTGTTCAGGAAAAGCGAACGCCTGTCGCACGCTCATCATGGGACGGATGCAGGAAGCCGGTCGGCGCTCCCAACGTGAAGAAACTGTCGTCGATCAACATCAGCAGCAGTTTATTTTCGATGCAGCTCGTGTCCCGTCCTCGGATCGGGTCAGGGAGCGGCGGTCGACCTATCGCCGGGGCCAAGACGGCAGGCGGGAAGCCCGTCGTCGCGATCATCGGCGACGGCTCCGCGCGCTACGCACCGCAAGCGTTGTGAACCACTGCGAGTCGGAGGTGCCGCCGCCGGCCGCACGCCTCTCCGACAATTCTTGACTATGCACACATCGCCAAACTGGTAGGATGCCGGTCGCCTCGGCATGAAAGGCAGTCACAGGATACCCGATCGATCCCTTTTAATGGATCGTGCCCCGCCATCCCTGTCGCGCCCAGCCCAGGCAACACGGTACCCCACAGCCCCCGTCGAACCCCGCAACACCCCGGCATCGCCCCGCGCGATCCGTTGCAGCAACCGTTGGAGTGGCGCACCCGCGCCTGTGAGCATGAAGAACTCGAAGCAGCCCCCCCGCCCCCCGCAGCACAAAGACCGCACGCCGCTGGCGCGCGCCGGCGCGCTGCTGCTGATGGCCGGCCTGCTGTATCTGCTGTGGCCGTCGGCCGAAACCGCGTACCTCGCGATGGAGTCGGTGATCCGCTGACGCGTACGGCCATCCGTCCCCGCACTACGCTATACTCGCGCAATGGAAACCCAAACCGCCTCGCCCAACGTGCATTGCTGGTGGCGCGCCTGACCCAGGCGGCCCGTTTCCTTTTGCATGTCCCAAACGTGATGCCGCCAGCGATGGCGGCATTTGCGTTTCTGCGCACACACCATGGCTGGCGGCTTCGATAACCCGGAGCTACAACCAACATGACCCACCCCGCCCGACCGACCATCCTCACCGGCGACCGCACGACCGGCCCGCTGCACCTCGGCCATTACATCGGCTCGCTGCGCGCGCGCGTGCAGATGCAGCACGAAGCGAAGCAGTTCCTGTTGCTCGCCGACACGCAGGCGCTGACCGACAACATGGGCCGCCGCCAGCGCGTCACCGAGAACGTGATCGAAGTCGCGCTCGACTATCTCGCGGTCGGCATCGATCCGGCGATCTCGACGATCGTCGTGCAATCGCAGGTGCCCGAGCTCGCCGAGCTGACGCAATACCTGCTGAACCTCGTCACGGTCGCGCGCCTCGAACGCAATCCGACCATCAAGGAAGAGATCCGCCTGCGCGGTTTCGAGCGCGACATCCCGGCCGGCTTCCTGACCTACCCGGTGAGCCAGGCGGCCGACATCACCGCGTTCAAGGCGACGCACGTGCCGGTCGGCGACGACCAGTTGCCGATGATCGAGCAGACCAACGAACTCGTGCGCCGCTTCAACGCGACCGTCGAGCAGCCGGTGCTGGTCGAATGCGAGGCCGTGCTGTCGGCGGTCACGCGGCTGCCGGGGATCGACGGCAAGGCGAAGATGAGCAAGTCGCTCGGCAACGCGATCACGCTCGGCTCGACGCCGGACGAGATCACGCAAGCGGTGAAGGACATGTACACGGACCCGAACCACCTGCGCGTGAGCGATCCCGGCCAGGTCGAGGGCAACGTCGTGTTCACGTTCCTCGATGCGTTCGAACCCGACGTGCAGAAGGTCGACGAGCTGAAGGCGCACTACCGTCGCGGCGGGCTCGGCGACAGCGTCGTCAAGCGCGTGCTGAACGAGCGGCTGCAGGCGTTGATCGAGCCGATCCGCGCGCGCCGTCGCGAATTCGAGGCCGACAAGGCCGAAGTGATGGCGATCCTGAAGCGCGGCACGATGCACGCTCGCGACGTGGCCGGCGCGACGCTCGCCGAGGTGAAGGGCGCGATGGGGTTGAATTACTTCGATTGAACGACGCAGGCGGCGCGTGCGCGAACGCGCTTTGCGCGCCGGTCGGTATCGAGCCGGCGCGTGGCGTTCACCGCGTCACGTGCGCGAGCGATCGAGCGAGCGAGTGTCGAGTGAACCGCACCTTCATCGCGATGCCTGCGCCGGCACGGACGCATGACACACCGCCTCGACCCGATTGCCGGCCGGGTCGACGAGAAACGCGCCGTAGTAGTCGCCGTGGTAATGCGGCCGCAAGCCGGGTTCGCCGTCGGACTGCCCGCCCGTCGCCAGGCCGGCCTCGAAAAACGCATCCACCTGCTCGCGGCTCGCGGCCTTGAAACACCAGTGCCGCTTGCTCGCGCCGATTTCAGCGGGATCCAGATAGACCGCCAGGAAAGTCGATGCGGTGTCGTTCGCATTGCAACGTTCGCCATAGCCGAGCGCGGTCGGCCGGTCATAAACCTTGGCTGCGCCGAGCGCGGCCATGATGGCATCGTAGAACGGGCGCGCCAGATCGATATCCGGCACGCTGATTGACACATGATCAAGCAGTTGCATCGCATCTACTCCGTTGAAGGGCACACGAGTCTACCTGAGCGGGGCATTTCGCACCGGAGTCACCCTGCTGCTCGTGGGCGATTCTGCGCCTCCGCCACCGTCGCTCGAGCGGCTATCCGAGCCGACGGCGGAGCGGCCGCTGGTCCACTCGCGACCTGCCGGTACAAAACGAACGCGGATGACGCATCCGGAGCCGCACGCAGGAGCGCAGCTGGATGCACGATGCGCCGCCGGTCGCGGTGCGCTGAGCGCCCCGCTCGCGGCGTGTTACGTCACTTCATTTGCATCAGCTGAATCAAGTTCCCGCACGTATCGTCGATGATCGCGACACGCACGGGCCCGGCATCCATCGGCTCCAGCGTGAAGCGCACGCCGAGATCCGTGAGCCGCGCGAACTCCGCATCGAGATCGTCGACCTGGAACGATGCCGCCGGAATGCCGTCCTCGTACAGCGCCTGCTTGTAAGGCCCGACCGCGCGATGGTGGCTCGGCTCGAGCAGCAGCTCGGTGCCGTCCGGCTGGTCCTTCGACACGACCGTCAGCCAGCGGGTCTCGCCCACCGGCACGTTGTTCTTCAGCTTGAACCCGAGCTTGTCGGTATAGAACGTCAACGCCGTGTCCTGGTCGTCGACAAAGATACTCGTCACGTAGATTCGCATGTCAATCGCTCCTGTCGCGGCAGCCACCGCCCTGCCACTATTCTTCGCCGAAATCGATGACAAATGCATCACCGTTGTCGATCAGCGTGCACAGGTAGCCGTCGAAGTCGTCGGCGATCACCGCATCGCGGTCGGGATCATGCGGGAAACGCACGACTCGCCCGACCCTGCCGCCCGGCGCCGGCCCGAAATCGATGCAGCGCCGCGACGTGCCGCCGCTTACGTGATCTGGTACGTCGACGCCGGCACGAATTCCTCCGGCAGCGGGCGGTCGCCCAGTTCGAGCACCGACCGCTCGATCGTACGCGTCATCGCATCGAGCGCCAGCGCGTTCGGCGCGAGGCCGAACGGCTCGGCCACCTCGCTCGCGATCGCTTCGAGCGCGATCAGCGTGTACGAGATGAACACGCAGATCAGCGGCGTGAAGAACTCCGTCGAATCGACGAGGCCGAACGGCAGCAGCACGCAATACGCATACACGGTGCGATGCAGCAGCACGCTGTACGAGAACGGGATCGGCGTCGACAGGATGCGTTCGCAACCACCGACCGACTTGCCGACCTCGTCGAGCTGCGTCTCGAACATCCAGCAAGTCGCATCGCTACCGGGCGCACGGCCCAGCGCGCGGACGATGTCGCCGCGCAACTCGTCGAGGATCGCGACGGGCTTGAAGCATTTGCCGCCCAGCTCGGCCGTGTGGTCCGCACCGAGCATGCGCTGCAGGTCCGCGGTCGGATCGGTATGACGAAGCTGATGCTTGAGCGCATAGGTGAGCGCGATCAGCAGGTCGGCGAGCCGGTTGCGCTCGGCGTCGCTCACGCTGTCGGGCAGGTAGCGATTGAACTGCGACGTCAGCGTACGCGCCGCGATCAGCAGGTTGCCCCACAGATGCCGCGCTTCCTTGAAACGCTCGAAGCTCGCGCTGTTGCGAAACCCGAGAAAGATCGCGAGCGCGAGCCCGAACAGCGTGAACGGCGCGGTGTTGAGCGGGATCTTCTCGCCGAAGATGCGCCCGTTCGTGAAGACCGCCAGCGTGCTGACGACCGCCATGAACACGAGCTGCGGAATGATCGATTGCAGCACGGAGCCGTTCCAGACGAACAGCATCCTGAGCCAGTTTTGTTGTGGTCGGACGATCATGGTGTTTTCTCGACTGCAGGGAATGCATCAAACGGCGCGCCGGCGCCCGATGCGCAACGGCCCGCGCGTGGCGGGCCGCTGTCGGGTGAAGGCCGGGGCGGGCAACGCGCTGCGCGTGATGATACGCCCGCGCCCGCCACGCCCGTCACATCATGCGGCGTTCAGCGATGGCCGCTCAGTGATAGCCGATATCGCCCTCGCGCACCTTGCCGCGGAACACGCGGTACTGCATCGCGTTGTACACGAGGATGATCGGCAGCACGATCACGGTGCCGACGAGCGCGAACAGCTGGCTCGAGTGGCTCGACGACGCGTCCCAGATCGACAGCGACGGCGGCACGATGTTCGGCCAGATACTGATCACGAGCCCCGTGTAGCCGAGGAACACGAGCGCGAGCGTCAGCAGGAACGGCGTGGCCTCGTGCGCGCGCTTCACGGTGTGGAAGATGCCCCACACGCAGGCGACGACGAGCACCGGCACCGGCAGGAACCAGCCGAGGTTGCCGCTGCCGAACCAGCGATGCGCGACGGCCGGCAGCCCGATCACGGTCCACAGGCTGACCACGCCCATCACGGCGAGCAGCACGCCCGCGAGCGGCTTCATCAGGAGGCGCATCTTGCGCTGCAGCTCGCCATCGACCTTCAGGATCAGCCAGCCGCAGCCGAGCGTCGCATACGTGACGAGCACGCCGATCCCGCACAGCAGGCTGAACGGCGACAGCCAGTCGAACGGCCCGCCCGCGAACTGGTTGTTCTCGATCTTGATGCCCTGCAGCAGCGAACCGAGCACGATCCCCTGGCAGAACGCGGCCAGCGCCGAGCCACCGATGAACGCGAGATCCCACATGTGTTGCGTGCGCGTGGCCTTCGCGCGCAGCTCGAACGCCGCCCCGCGGAAGATCAGCCCGACCAGCATCAGCACCAGCGGCAGGTAGTTCGCCGGCAGCAGCGTCGAATACACGACCGGGAACGCGCCGTAGAGCCCCGCGCCGCCGAGCACCAGGAACGTCTCGTTGCCGTCCCACACCGGTGCGACGGTGTCGAGCATCACCTGGCGCTCGGCCTTCGCATCGAAGAACGGAAACAGCAGGCCGATGCCGAGATCGAAGCCGTCCAGCATCACGTAGATGAATACGCCGAGGCCGATGATCGCGGCCCAAATGACAGGAAGATCGATGTGCATGGCTTACTCCGCTTCGGTGACGTTCAGCGGCGTGGACAGCGCGCTCTTGCGCAGCCCCGGATGCCGGTGCAGCTCGATATACCCGGCCTGGGCAGCCGGCCCGCGCTTCATCAGTTTCATCATGTAATAGATACCCGTTCCGAACACCAGGAAATACACGACCACGAAGATCAGCAGCGACACGCCGACCTGCTGCGCGCTGAGCGGCGCGACCGAATCGACGGTGCGCAGCACGCCGTACACGGTCCAGGGCTGCCGCCCGACCTCGGTGGTGATCCAGCCGGCCAGCAGCGCGAGGATGCCCGACGGCCCCATGCATACGACGAACCACTGGAACCAGCGCGTTTCATACAGGCGCCCGCCCTTTCTCAGCAGCAGCCCGAGCAGCGCGGTGAGCAGCATCAGCATCCCGAGGCCCGCCATGATCCGGAACGTCCAGAACACGATCGGCGAATACGGGCGGTCCTGCGGCGGGAATTCCTTCAGCCCGCGAATCTCGCCGTCCCAGCTGTGCGTGAGGATCAGGCTGCCGAGGTGCGGCACCTGGATCGCATAGCGCGTGGTTTCGGCCTGCATGTCGGGCAGCCCGAACAGGTTCAGCGCGGTGCCGCCCTTCTCGGTTTCCCACAGCCCCTCGATCGCCGCGATCTTGGCCGGCTGGTATTCGCGCGTGTTCAGCCCGTGCGCATCGCCGACGACGATCTGGATCGGCGCGAGCACCAGCAGCATCCACAGCGCCATCGAGAAGCTGCGCTTCACCGGCTCGTCGCGGCGCCCCTTGAGCAGGTGCCACGCGCCGCACGCGGCGACGATGAAGCCCGCGACGATGAACGCCGCGATCGTCATGTGCACGAGTCGGTACGGGAACGACGGGTTGAAGACGATCTTGAACCAGTCGACCGGCACGACGAGGCCGTTCTCGATCTTGTAGCCCTGCGGCGTCTGCATGAAGCTGTTCGACGCGAGGATCCAGAACGTCGAGATCAGCGTGCCGACCGCGACCATCAGCGTCGCGAAGAAGTGTGCGCGGGGGCTCACGCGCTGCCAGCCGAACAGCATCACGCCGAGGAAGCCGGCTTCGAGGAAGAACGCCGTCAGCACTTCATACGTGAGGAGCGGGCCCGTGATGTTGCCCGCGACACGCGAAAAGCCGGCCCAGTTGGTGCCGAACTCGTACGCCATCACGACGCCGGAGACCACGCCCATCCCGAAGCCGATCGCGAAGATCTTCGACCAGAACTGGAACATGGATTTGTAGGCGGCATCGCCGGTGACGAGGTAGCGCCATTCCAGCACTGCCAGGAAGCTCGCCATACCGATGCTGATCGCGGGAAACACGATGTGGAACGACACCGTGAACGCGAATTGCAAGCGGGCGAGATGGAACGCATCGAAGATTTCCATGACCGTAATTTGCTCGTGGTTGTGAGGACGTACGCTCGAAGCAGGAAATCGCGCGACGGCTTGGCGACAACACATGCGAACACAAACGGTCACTCGCATGGCATCGAAGCGTGAATGACGATATCGCGTTTGCAACGATACTCGCAATCGTTCGAACGTGCGTTGAAACTGTGCTGCTTACGCCGCCGAAGATGTGTGCACGGAAAACACATTTCGTGCCTGCGGGAGGGTCAGCTGTACTGCTTTCGGCATTGCAGCGCTGTACATCCGGCGCGCCTGTCATCCCCGTTAACATCCCATGAAACGCCTGCCCGAAGCGACGGCGCGCCCCTTCGGCCGCGCCCGCCCGGCAGCCTCCCGATTCCCCTGGTCCGGCGTACCCGCCCGACCCGGCCGGCCCGCCGGCCGATCCGCCTGGAGAAAACCGCATGGAGTCCTGCATCCGCCGCGACGCTCCGACCGGCAGCACCGCGTGTCAGGTGACGCGCCACCGTGCCGGCGAAGCGCGCGACGCCGTCGACAGCGTCGTCGACGAAACGCCGGTTGCACTCGTGTTCAACGACATTGCGCACACGGTCATGATGGCGACGCCGATCGACCTCGACGTGTTCGGCCTCGGCTTCGCGCTGAGCGAAGGGATTGTCGAACGCGCATCGGACGTCTTCGACATCGAAAGCGAATGCCGTGCCGGCAGCGCCGAAGTGCGGCTGACCGTGTCGCAGCAGGCGTTCATGGCGATGAAGGCGCACCGGCGCGCGCTGGCCGGCCGCACCGGCTGCGGCGTCTGCGGGATCGAAAGCATCGCGCAGCTCGACCTGCACCCGCCGCGCATCGCCGCCGCCGGCACGGCCGCCGGTATCGGCGCACCTGCGATCGAACGTGCCGCGCGCGCGTTGCCGGCCCACCAGACGCTGATGCGCGAGACGGGCGGCATCCATGCGGCTGCGTGGTGCAACCGCGACGGCGACGTGCTCGACGTGTTCGAGGACGTCGGCCGCCACAACGCGCTCGACAAGCTGATCGGCCGGCTCGCGCGGCGCCGCGCGAACCTGCACGACGGCTTCGTGTTCCTGTCGAGCCGCGCAAGCTACGAACTGGTGCGCAAGGCCGCGCGGGTCGGCATCCCGATGATCGCGACGATCTCGGCGCCGACCTCGCTCGCGATCGACGTCGCCCGTGAAGCCGGCGTGCGGCTGGTCGGCTTCTGCCGCAACGACGGCTTCGTCGAGTACGTGTCGCCCGACGCCGCTCAACCCTCTCAACCCGATCAACCCGCGCTCGCTCAAGCGCATCCGGCGCGCTCCCGATGAAACCCCTGACCGATTTCGACACCGCGCAGCAGCATTTCGCCACTGCGTTCGCGCCGCTCGGCGCCACCACGTCCGTCCCGGTCGCGGAAGCCGCCGGCCACGTGCTGGCCGCGCCGCTCACCGCCGTGCTCGATCAGCCGCCGGCCGACCAGAGCGCGATGGACGGCTACGCCGTGCGTCACGCGGATCTCGCGCACGGCGAGCCGCTGCACGTCGCGCAGCGCTGCTATGCGGGCGACACGCCGGCACCGCTGGCCCCGCGCACGGCCGCACGCATCTTCACCGGCAGCGTGATTCCGCCCGGCGCGGACACCGTCGTGATGCAGGAACACGCACGCGAGCGGGACGGCTGGGTCGCGTTCGACGCGCCGCAGCGCAGCGGCTCGCACATCCGCCGCCAGGGCGAGGAAGTGCGCGCCGGCGACCGGCTCGTGCCGGCCGGCGTGCGCATGGGCCCGATGCACGTCGGCGTGGCCGCCGCGCAGGGGTTCGCGCGCGTCGACGTGCGCCCGGCGCTGCGCGTCGGCATCCTGACGACCGGCGACGAGCTCGTCGCGTGCGGGCAGCCGCGTGCGCCGCAACAGATTTACAACAGCAATGCGCCGATGCTCGCCGCGCTGGTCGCGGGAACCGGGGCCGAGGTCGCGATGCGCCTGCATGCAGCCGACACCGCGGCCGCCGTCGATCGTGCGCTGCGCGATCTGCATGCGGGCTGCGACCTGGTGATCTGCGTCGGCGGCGCGTCGGTCGGCGACAAGGATCTGCTGCGCCCCGCGCTGGACGCGCTCGGCGCGTCGTTCATCGTCGCCGGCGTGCGCATGAAGCCGGGCAAGCCGGTTGCACTCGCCCGGCTCGACACGCGGCCGGTGGTGTTGCTGCCCGGCAATCCGGGGGCCGCGATGACAGCGTTCGCGCTGTTCGTCGCACCGCTGATCCGGCGCCTGCAGGGGCGCCACGCACGCCTGCCGATCGTGCCGTCGCTGCCGATCGACGCCGACTTCGAACCGGATGCGCAGCGCGAGCGCTTCGTGCGCGTGCACTGCACCGTCGGCCTCGACGGCACGCCCGCGCTCGACACGTTGCGCCAGCAAGGCGCCGGCACGCTGCAGTCGCTCGTGCAGGCGAGCGGGCTGGCGCGGCTGCCGGCCGGGCAGCGCATCGCGTGCGGCGACGCGGTTCCGTATTACGAATTCGCGCACTGGCTCGCATGAGCGCGACGCCGCTCACCCGCCCGATTCGCGGCATTCGCCGCCGCGCCGGCCGCCCGGCGAACTGTATCCCTGCAATTCGGGCGCGATTGTGTCCCTGCCGCGAAAACCCCGCGGACTATCCTCACGATGAGGCTCGTCACGCGCCGTGCGCCTGCCCATCCGCACACGCACGGCCGACCGGCAACGCCCCACCGCTTACTTCTTGCAGGCAGACGAACCGATCGTGAATGCCATCGTTTCCGCCGCGCCGGCCGCTGCCGCACTGTCCGGCGGCGCATCGCCCGGCGCTTTCCCCCGCACGACCGACACGCTCGGCCGCCCGCTGCGCGACCTGCGCCTGTCCGTGATCGATCAATGCAATTTCCGCTGCGGCTACTGCATGCCGCGCGAAAGCTTCGGCGCCGACTATGCGTTCATGCCGTCGTCCGAGCGGCTGTCGTTCGCGCAACTCGAAAAGATCGCCCGTGCGTTCACGTCGCTCGGCGTCGAGAAGATCCGCATCACCGGCGGCGAGCCGCTGCTGCGCCGCAACCTCGAAGCGTTGATCGAACGCCTCGCCGCGCTGACGACCGTCGACGGCAAGCCCGTCGAGATCGCGCTGACGACCAACGGCTCGCTGCTGGCCGCGAAGGCGCGCACGCTGCGCGACGCGGGCCTGTCGCGCGTGACGGTCAGCCTCGATGCGCTCGACGACGCGCTGTTCCGCCGGATGAGCGACACCGACGTGCCCGTGTCGCGCGTGCTGGCCGGCATCGAGGCCGCGCAGGCGGCCGGGCTCGCGCCGGTCAAGGTCAACGCGGTGATCGAGCGCGGCGCGAACGACGACCAGATCCTCCCGCTCGTGCGGCACTTCCGGCACACCGGCGTGGCCGTGCGCTTCATCGAATACATGGACGTCGGCGGCGCGAGCTTCTGGTCCGGCGACAAGGTCGTGCCGGCCGCGCGGATGCGCGAACTGATCGACGAACACTATCCGCTCGTGCTCGTCGGCGAACCGGCGCACGACGCGACCGCGATTCGTTGCGCGCACATCGACGGCGCGGGCGAAGTCGGCTTCATCGCGAGCGTGTCGCATCCGTTCTGCGGCACCTGCTCGCGCGCCCGCGTGTCGGCCGACGGGCAGCTCTATACGTGCCTGTTCGCGACGCAAGGCACCGACCTGCGGCCGTGGCTCGACGACGCCGCGTCGAGCGCCGACCTCGCCGCCGCCGTGCGCGAGCGCTGGACGCACCGCGACGACCGCTATTCCGAGCGCCGGGCCGCACGGCCTGCCCGCGCGCCGGGCAAGACCTATCCGACCGTGCGCATGTCGCTGGTCGGCGGCTGAGGGGCCGCCGCGCGACCCAGGACGCACCGCCAACAGGAGAATCGTCATGACGAGCTTCACCGAATCCCGTGCCGGGCTGCCGGACGATCCGTTGCACGCGGGCAGCCCCGCGCCCGACAACGCGACCGACCCGCATCCCGAACCGCCACCGTCGATCGCCGCGGGCTTCGAAGTGCGCGTGCAGTACGCGTCGATCGATGCCGGTGCCGAGCTCGCACCGATCGTTCGCAATCCGAATGTCGGCGCGGTCGTGAATTTCCTCGGCGTCGTGCGCAACGAAGGCGACGTCGATGACGTGATCGCGCTCGAGGTCGAGCACTATCCGACGATGACCGAACAGGCGCTGTGGAGCATCGTCGAGGAAGCCAGCGCGCGCTGGCAGCTCGAAACGATCAGGATCGTGCATCGCGTCGGGCGCATTCCGCTCGGCCAGGCGGTCGTGCTGGTCGTGGTGGCTGCCGCGCATCGCGGCGCCGCGTTTGACGCGTGCGAATTCCTGATGGACTTCCTGAAGACCCACGCACCGTTCTGGAAGAAGGAGATCCGCCACGACGGCGTATCCGGCTGGGTCGAGGCGAAAGCGCACGACGACCAGGCGATGCGACGCTGGGGCTGAACGTATGCGCTGCGCATGTTCCGATTCCGCCGAGTGATTCCTTTCAAGACATCGCAATGAAACTGACGATCAAATACTTTGCAAGCATTCGCGAGCAACTCGAGCGCGACGAGGAAATCGTCGAGATCGATGCACGCGAACTCACCGTCGACGCGCTGCGCGACACGCTGGCCGCACGCGACGCGCGCAGCGCGGAAGCGCTGCGGATGGACCGGCCCGTGCGGGCCGCCGTGAATCTCGAGATGGTGACGGGGGGATTCGTCGTGCGGGAGGATAGCGAGGTGGCGTTTTTCCCGCCGGTGACGGGCGGGTAACATCGATCAGGCAAGGCTCCGGGGCACGCGATTGCGAGCGCCCGGCCGGCGATGGCGTCTGCACGGCCACCGCTGCATACCGTCGAAATGACAAAGCCGGCACCAGGCCGGCTTCGTCGTTGAAGCACACGATACCGCGCGTGCCCGCTCACCGCATGCACGCCGCCGCCAGCTTCCCGACCGTGATCACCGCCTGCTCGATCTCTGGCGACCACGGGCTGCTGTAGTTCAGCCGGATGAAGTTCCGGTAGCTGTCCGTGATCGAGAACATGTAGCCGGGCCCGATCGTGATCCCCTGCTCCAGCGCGAGCTGGTAAAGCCGCATCGCGTCGATCTGCGCGGGCAGTTCGACCCACAGCACGTATCCGCCCGCCGGGCTCGAGATGCGCGTGCCCTCCGGAAAGAACCGCGACACCATCGCGCGCATCAGGTTCGCCTGCTGCGCATACGCCTTGCGCAGGCGCCGCAGGTGATGCTCGTAGCCGTCGCGTTCGAGAAACTCGGCAATCGCGAGCTGCGGCAACGACGGCGTCGCGAGCGTGTTCAGGAATTTCAGCTTCTCGACCTGGTCACGATAGCGGCCCGGCAGCGCCCAGCCGATCCGGTATGCAGCCGTCAGGCTCTTCGAGAACGACGAGCAATGCAGCACGATCCCGCTGCGGTCATACGACTTCAGCGAACTCGGATGCGCATCGCCGAAATACAGCTCGTTGTACACGCCGTTCTCGATCAGCGGCATCCCCGTCTTCGTCGCGAACTCGACCAGCTCGCGTTTGCGCTCGTCCGGCATCTGGAAGCCGAGCGGGTTCTGGAAGTTCGGCATCACCATGCACGCGGCGATCGGCTGCGACTTCGCGATCGCGGCCAATGCCGCGATGTCGATTCCGTATTCCGGATGCGTCGCCACCTCGATCGCCTTCATCCCCATCCGCTCGATCGCGTGCAGCATCGCGTAGAACGTCGGCGATTCCACCGCGATCGTATCGCCCGGTTTCGCGACCGCCTGCAGGCAGAGGTTGATCGCCTCCGTCGCGCCGACCGTCACGATGATCTCGTTCGGGTCCACCGACATCCCGTTTTCCAGGTAGCGGCGCGCGATCTGCCGGATCAGCCGCGGATGGCCGGGCGGCAAGCCATCCGTCACGCCCCACAACGACTTGTCGCGGCCGGCCGCATACGCGTAGCGGTTCAGCTTCTCGAACGGAAACAGGCTCGGGTCCGGGTATGGCGAGCCGAGCGGCACCGCGTCGTCCGTGCCGATCGAGCGCAGCGTCGACAGCACGAGCCGGCTCACGTCCACTGACGACGAGATCGCGATCGGCTTCGACGGGCGCAGCTCGCGCACCGGCGCATGGCTGTCGTCGCGTCGCAGGTTCACGAAATAGCCCGACTGCGGACGGCTTTCGAGCAGCCCGCGGCTTTCCAGCAGCAGATACGCATGCAGCACGGTCGTGATGCTGATCCGGTGCTGCTGGCTCGCCTGCCGCACCGAAGGAATCCGGTCGCCGTGCCGGTACACGCCCTGGCGGATCAGGCGCTCGATGTCGTCCGCGAGTTTTTCATAGAGTTTCATCGCGTGCCTCCCGCCGGGCGGCGCAGCTGGGCTGCCCCGCCGTTTGCGTCCGACACGCCCGTGTTGCGCCCGCCGGCCGGGCCGTCGTGATTCCTGATCCTTCCCTCCGGTTTTGCCTTTTCCATCGCACTGGCTCTCTCTTGAAGATGCGCCGACAGGGTTCCGGTGCGACTGGATCCGCGGCACTGTGCACTTGATGGTGGAATCTTAAGAGCAGAACAGTTGGCGACGAGTACACACATCGATCGCGCGAACAAGAGTACAGTTCGGCGCGCATCGCTCACAGCAGGAAAACTGTACGTCTTAAGAATGGGCCGCGAGGGCGGTGAATCGCGCGCAGCGACGCCGGACGGTGCGCGGGGCTTTCGGGGAAGGCACGACAACGGACCGCGAATGCACCAGGCGGTCGCGGAGCGGCCGGTACACGTTGCCGGCCATTCGGAGATGAAAAACTGTTCGATCTAACAGTTTTTCGTTCGGTACCGTCGCCAACGAGCCAAAACTCGTCGATCGCACAGTTTTCCCTTGAATTCTTGCATCGAGATGCAATACTGTTTGATCTCACAGTTTTCATCCTGCCGAGCCGGCAACGGTAGCAGGGCCCACCATGCGATACACGATCGAACAGGCATCCGACATCGGCGGCGTGATCCGCGCCGCGCGGAAAGTGCAGCAACTGCGCCAGGACGACGCGGCCGGCAGCGTCGGCGTCAGCGAGTCGTTCATGGTCAAGGCCGAGCGCGGCGCGGACACCATCCAGTGGGCCAAGGTGTTCCAGATCCTGCAGGGGCTCGGCGTTCGGGTCGTCGTCGACATTCCCGACGCCAGCGAGGAACTGCTCGAACGCCAGTCGGCGCGCGCGAGCCATCGGGCCGGCGTGCGTGCACGGCGCGCGGCCGAGCGCCTGCTGCTGCGCGCGGACGCCGCGCACCCGGCCCCGGCCGGCGAATCCGCGCCGCCCGCCCGCGCGGCCGCACGCGTGCTCTCGGCCGCACGTCTCGTGCTGTCGCCTGCCGAAGCGTCCGGCGTGGGGGCGGACGACACGCGCCGCCCGCGGATCAGGACGACCGACGCCGGCCGTCAGGCCTCGGCCCGTGCAATCGAGATCGCGCGCCGCGTGCTGACAGACGCCGGTGAAGCCGTACCCGACCACGCGCGCCCCGCCGACGAGGACGCGTCGCATGACTGAGCGCACCCTCGTCGCCGCCATCGACGGCCAATCAATCGGCACGCTGCATGAAAACCGCAATCTGTGGGCATTCGAATACGCGCCGTCGTGGCTCGCGCAGGCGTCCCGCTTCGCGCTGAGCCCGCATCTCCCGCTGCAGGCCGGTGTGCTGCGCGACGGCGCGACCACCCGCCCCGTCCAGTGGTATTTCGACAACCTGCTGCCGGAAGAATCGGTGCGGGCGCTGCTGACGCGTGACGCGGGCCTGCCCGACATCGGCGACGCGTTCGCGCTGCTCGAGCACTACGGACGCGAATCGGCCGGCTCGGTGACGTTGCGCCTGCCGGCGGACACGGCCGACGAGGACACGCGCCTGCGCCCGCTCGACGATACCGAACTCGACGCGCGCATCCGCCACCTGCCTGCCGTGCCGCTGACGCACGACGCGCCGAAGAAGATGTCGCTCGCCGGCGCGCAGCACAAGCTGCCGGTCGTGCTGCGCGACGGCGCGCTGTTCGAGCCGAGCGGCCAGGCGGTGTCGACGCACATCCTGAAGCCGAATCATCCGCACGCGCACGACTATCCGCATTCGGTCATCAACGAGTGGTTCGTGATGACGCTCGCACGCCGCGTCGGCCTCGACGTGCCCGAGGTCGAGCGCCGCTACGTGCCGGCGCCCGTGTACGTGATCCGCCGCTTCGACCGCGCGCAGATGGATACCGGCGTCGAACGACGCCACGCGATCGACGGTTGCCAGGCGCTCAACCTGCCCGCGACGATGAAATACACGGGCTGGTCGCTCGACGCGCTCGCAACGCTCGCCAACGCGTGCCGCGCGCCCGCACCGGTTCGCCTGCGCCTGTTCCGCTGGCTCGTGTTCTGCATCGTCGTCGGCAACGGCGATTCACACCTGAAGAATCTGAGCTTCCTCGTCACCGACAGCGGGCTCGCGCTGGCACCGCACTACGACCTGCTGTGCGACGGTGTCTACGAAACCGCGACTTATAGCGCGCGCAGCCGCTGGTCGGACCTGACGGAATTCACGCGGCCCGTCGTGGGTGTGCAGCGCTATGCGGATTTCACACGCGACGTGCTCGACCAGGCCGGCGCGACGCTCGGGCTGACGCGCGCGACCGCGCATCGCCACATCGACGAAGTGCTCGCGCGCATTCCGGCGCAGGCCGACGCGCTGCTGCTCGAGATCGCCGCCGACAACGACGCGATGAAGACTGCCCGCCCCGAACTCACGGCGACGCTCGGCGGCGAAATGCACCTGCTGCGCGCGATCCGCCATATCGTCATCCACGAGATGGTCGAGCGGCTGCGCCCGCGCTGACGCCAAACACCACCCAAGACGATCCGATGCCGCCACGCGAAGGCCGCCGAACATCATGACCCAATCTGTCCGCCCGCCCATCGTCGACCCGCTCGTCGCTCGACTGACCGGCAGCGCCGACCACCCGCGCTTCACCGGCGCGCCGCTCGACCTGTCGACGCTCGACGCGCACGCGCTCGGCGCGGTGTGGCCGGCGCTGCGCCGCACCGAGGAACACGTCGCGCAGCACGACTACGCGTACGACGATCCGCGCGCCGAATTCGCACGCTGGCTACGCACCCAGATCGACGCACTCGAGCTCGCGCCGCTCGTCGATGCCGAAGCCGCGCTCGAACTGTTCCGCGACATTCCGGCCGGCGCGTGGCAGCGCGCGATACAGGAACTGTCGTGTCTCGACGCGCTGCCCGCGCCCGCACTGCAGGCCGAACTCGCGCGCATCCTCGGCGAACCGCAGAACGACGGCCTGCAACGACTCTCCGTGTACGGCGAATATGCGCTCCATTCGTTCGCCGGCCGGCGCGACATCACGGCCTTGCGCGATGCGTATGCGCAGTCGAATGCCGATTCCCCGTTTCGCGTGCGCGAGCTCGACGTGCTGCCCGAACTCGGGCCGGCGGCGCTGCTCGCGCTGGCCGCGACGAACGACGGTTATTTCGCGCCGAAGCGGCTGTGGTTCAACGCCGACGATCCGGCCGCCACGCTCGCGGAGGAGCCCGCTTACGTCGACTTCGCGCGCGACACGCTGACCGAAGCGGCGCGGCACGTCGCCGCGATTCACGCGGGTGACGTCCCCTATCAGGCCGATCGCGCGTTCACGACCGACGACGCGCAGGTCGTCGCGCGCGCGGCGCGCGTCGCGGCCTATCGCGACGCGCCGTGGCTCCCCCCGCTGATCGGGCCGCTGCTGACCGGCGTGTGCGTCGCGCCGACCGCCGCGAAAACCGCGCCGTCGCAATCGCTTGCGATCGCGCTCGGCCATGCGGTCGAGACGATCCCGACACCCGAGAGCGTGCGTGCGCTGCGCGATGCGCTGGCCACCGTGCGCCACGCGGGCGTGCAGAAGAAGCTCGCGCGTAACCTGAAGCCCGCCGAACGCGCGCTCGGCGAACGGCCGCACACCGCGCTGCGCATGACGCTCGACGCGAAGCCCGACAAGAAGCAGCTCACGATGCTCGCCACCTGCATGGAAGCGGGTTTCTGGCAGTCGATGACGCTCGGCCATGCCGAATGGCGCGAGCGCCTCGTCGATGCGCCGGCCGGCGCCGCGTTCTCGACCCGCACGATCTGGCAGGCACGCGCGCGCGACGGCGCGACCGTTTCGTTCATGCCCGATATCGCGAAGGGCAAGGTCGTGCTGCGCAACGCCGCCGGCGCGGCGTGCGAACTCGATGCCGACAGCGAGATCCGGCTCTGGCATCCGCTCTTGGCCGATGCGGACGAGCGGCTCGCGTGGCAGCGCGCGATCGTCGGCCGTGCGATCCGGCAGCCCGTTCGGCAGGCGTTCCGCGAGTTCTACGTGCCGGCCGACGAAGACACCGCGACCAGTCATTCCGCGATGTTCGAAGGTCATGTCCTCGCGAGTCGCCCGCTGCTCGGCGTCGCGCGCCGCGAAGGCTGGTCGATCCGCGCGTACGACGACGGCCTTGCACGCGAGTTCGGCGACGTGCGCGCGACCTTCAGCGTCGCCGCGCGGCTCTTTCCGGGCACGGACGGCCAGGGCACGTCGGGCCGGCTGCACGTCGAACGCAGGCTCGAGCGGCGGTGGATGGCCGCGCCGATCGGCGAAATCGATCCCGTCGTGTTCTCGGAAGTGGCGCGCGCGGTCGACCTGCTCGTCAGCGTCGCCGCCTTCGCGCTCGACGATGAAGCGACGCGCGCGGCCGACACGCCGGCGGACCCGGTGCGCCAGCGCGCCGCGCGAAACGCGCGCGCGCAGCGCCTGCACCGGCTGTCCGACCTGCCGCTCGGCGCGATGGCGCGGCATCGCAAGCAGGTGCTCGCGCTCGTGTTCGCGGAACCGATCGCGCAAGGCCGGGTGACGCTCGACGATCGCCATGTGCGCGTCGGCGCGTGGTCGGTGCATTGCGCGACCGGGCGCGTGATGCGCGACGGCGAACCCGTCGAACCTTCGATCGAACCGCCGCCGTCGCCGCTGCGCGCGGTGCCGTGGCTGCCTTATGACGAAGCGCTGCTGCAGCGGATCGTCGATGTGGTCGCGGGGTTGCTCGACTGAGGCGGCGATGCGGCGGCATGCACCGCCTACCGCGCCGCCTGCTGCCGCTGCACCTCCTGCGCTTTCATCTGCAGATAGGCGCCGCGCTCGACCTCGTGCAATTGCTGCGGATACTGCTCGGTCGCGTCGAACCAGCGCGCGAGGCGCTGGTCGAGCGGCTTGTCGAGCGTCGCGAGATACGTGTCGATCGCGAGGTAGTAGCGCATCGTGTTGCGCTCCAGCAGCCCGCGCACGCCACCGACGTACTGCGGCTGCGCGGCCGATCCGCCGCTGACGGTCGTGAAGCCGACCTTGTCGCTGCCGACGGTCGCGAGGTAGGTCTTCATCGCCATCCGGCCCACCGTGCCGAAGCCATACGAATACGTCAGATGCAGGAACGTGCGCGACGCGCCGACCGGCACGGCCTCCAGCGCGATCCGGTAATCCTTCGTGCCCATCGGCCCGCTGTCGGCGGTCAGGTCGACCTGGAAATAGTCGGGCGTCGCGGCCGCCGCGCGATAGCGGAACTGCACGCGGTAGGTGTCCGGCAGCTTCTGCTGGATCTTGCGGCCGAGGTTCACGTCGAGCACCGGGCCGTTGCTGCCGGTCGACGCGTGGCAATACTTCGTGTTCAGGTGCAGGATCAGCACCGCGCACCAGTTCGCGGGGCCCTGGGCGGGATCGTCGAGCTGGCCGCTCACCACCGCATACGGATAGTCGACCACCGCGTAGATGTCGCCCTTCAGCGACGACGACGCTTCCGCCGATTCCAGGACCAGCGGCCGGTGAAACGCGTTGTCCTTCAGTTGCGGGCCGAGGCTGCGGTACCGCTCGAGCAGTGTCGCCGCGTCGTCCGCGCCGAACGACAGCGCGCTCCAGCCCGCGCACAGGGCCGCGACGAGCGCGTGCCGGGCGCGGCGAGCAAGCCGCGTGCCGCGCGGATGTCCGGATGTCTTCATTCTTGTGCTCCCACCGGATGCGCGATGGTCGCGCACATGTGTCACAGAATACGCCTGGCCGCAGCGCAACATCGCATGCGAACGCGCCGTTATCGGCTCCGCTTCACCGGCACCGGCAACTGCGCGGCCGTGATCCGGATCAGCGCCGACAGCCATTCGCGATCGTCCCAGCGCTCGCCGGCGATGACGAGGTGCGGCTTCGCGGCCGGATACGGCGAACCTTCTTCGCACGTGCCGAGAAACGCGCGGCCTTCGGCCGTCGGCTTGACGAACAGCCGATCGTCGCAGACGAGCGCGACCATCTTGCCGTCGCAATAAATGCCGTATTCGCCGAACATCTTGCGCGCCGATACCGTGCCGGCCGCCGCCATCTGCTCGACGATGAAATCGACTGTGCCTTGGCTCGATGCCATCGCTGTTCCTTTGAAAAAGTTTATGACCGCAGCGGGTGGCCGACCGTTCCGCCTGATTGGCAGATGCGCTGCGGGGCATCATCCGTTGGAAGGCGGCGTGAGCATTCCGGTCACGCACGTCCCATCGCAATCGCCCGTCCCCTCCTGATATCCCTGACAGTTGCATTACCGCGCGGTGAATCGTCCAATAGCGCTTCACAAAAAATGTGCTTCGCCGACGTGCCGGGAGAGCGGCACGGGCCAGCCCACCGAATCGCGGTGCGCCCCGAAGCATCTCTGCAAGGAACCCGATGAACGTACCCTACACATCCATTGCCGGCGCAACCGTCCCCGCCGTTCGCGAATCGTGGAAACGGATCGAAGGCTGGATCGCCGCCGATCCGGCACGCCTGCCCGGCGGACTCAACGGACCGGCCCCGGGGCACGCGATCGCCGCATTGCATGCCGCGCTGGGCACGACGCTGCCGGACGACCTGCTGGAAAGCCTCCGGCTGCACGATGGACAAGCCGATCCGGACGCCGTCTTCGCCGAAGGCGATGCCATGCTGAGCGCACACGAGATCGGCGCGCAATGGTCGATCTGGAACAAGCTCGTTTCCGGCGGCGACTTCGACGACATGACGTCCGACCCCGCCGCCGGCATCCGCGACGACTGGTACAACCTCAAGTGGATTCCGTTCACGCACGACGGCAGCGGCAATCATCTGTGCGTCGACCTCGATCCCGCGGAAGGCGGCACGGTCGGGCAGGTGATCCGGGTCTGGCATGACGACGAGCAGCGCGAACGGATCGCATCGAGTTTTGCGGAATGGCTCGCCCGCGTGGCGGCGGAGCGTGACGATCCGGCCGGTGATTGAACGACCTGCGACCACGGAACAACGCATGGCGGCGCGGCGCCGATTGCAAACCCGCCCCGTCTCCGGACGCGGCGCCGATCGGCAAGACGCCGTTACTTGTCAGCCGCGAACGCGCTCGACATCTGCCGCGCCCGCTTCACGTCGTCGCCATGCAGGTAAATCGACGTCGTGGAAATCGACGCATGGCGCAGGTTGTCGCGCACGGTCGTCAACTCCGCGCCGCGCGCCAACGCGTGCGTCGCATGCGTATGACGCATCCAGTGCGGGCTGGCCTGCCGCAACTTCTGCGCGAGCGCCGGGTTGTCGGCATCGACCTGATCGGCCGTCTGCGCGAAGAAGCGCTGCATCACCTTCCACAGCCGCACGCTCGTGATCGCGGCCGCACCGTCTTCCGCGAGGCTCGGGATCAGCGGCGTGTCGGGCCGCCAGCGCGACGGCGTGACCGGCAGCCGGCGTGCGACCAGGAAACGGTCGAGCCCCGTGCGTGCAAGCGGCGGCAGCGCGACGCGCGCCGCCTTGCTGCCCTTGCCGATCACCTTCAGCCACGCGTCGCCGTGCGCATCGGTCTCGATGTCGCCGAGCGTCGCGCCGACCAGCTCGCTCGCGCGCAGCCCGGTCGCATAGCCGAAATCGAGAATGAAGCGCAGCCGTTGCGCGGCGGCCGGCGTCCAGCCCGACTGCGGCGCGGCCGGCGTGCCCTTGCGGAACTCGAGCCCGTCGGCGATCGTGCGCACGAGCAGCCACTCGCCTTCGGTGAACGCATGCGACGTGTCGAGTGCGTTCGGGCCGCGCGTGTCGCGCACCTTGACGCCCGCGAACGGATTCGCGAGCAGGTAGCGCTGCTCGATCAACCAGCGGAACAGCGCGCCGAGCACCGACAGCGTGTAGGCGGCCGAGCGCGCGGACAGCGCACCCGAGAACGGCCGCCAGTCGGGCGCACTGCGCGGCCGCACGGGCCCGACCCAGCGCTCGTGCGGCGTCGGGCGCCGCACGAACGCGCGATACGCGACCGCATCCTCGGTCGTCAGCGACGACAGCGCGCGGCCGCGCTCGACGATCGCCCACAGGATCAGCCGCTCGGCCTCCTTCCGGTACGCCCGCCGCGTCGCGGCCGATTCGTGCAGCGACAGCCACGCATGCACGGCCGCGTAATCGTTGTCCGCATCGAGCGTGCTGGTCGCGCGCGGCGCGCGGAAGGTGCCGGCCGATCCGTCGACCTCGTGCGGCAGCTTCAGCTGCTCCCACGGCACGATGGCGCCGCGCGGCGTCGCCGCGATCAGCGCGCGCGCCCGTTCGGTCAGCGCCGGATGCGCGGCGAAAAACGCCTCGATGTACCGCGCACCGGCCATGCCGAGGCCCGCGATCGCACGCCACCACTGGCGCCGCCGCGGAATCCGCACCGTGAGATCGGCGAGCGTCGCGATCCCGTGCGCACGTAGCGCGCCGACCGCACGCGCGGGCAGCCACAGGCCGACGTCGTCGCTGATCTGCGGGACCGGCGCACGCGCATGACGCAGCAGGCCGATCGCTTCGGCGGCCGCCTTCGCTTCCCGCATACGCTCCCCGTCGGCATGACCGAGCCGCTCCGCGAGATCGGGCCGGCCCACCTGCCGCGCGACGCGCACGAGGCGGCGGCGAATGCCGCCGATCACGCCGCGCGCCGAGCGCCCTTCGCCGAGCCGATCGGGCAGGTAGCGCTCGACGGCCTGGCGCACGGTCATGCCCGCGTACCACGCACGCAGCGCGGCCAGTTCGTCGGCATCGGGAAAGCCTGCGGGCGCAGGTGTGGAATCGGAGGAAGGCGGTGAGGCGAGGCGCGGTTTCATGACCGCGAGTTTGACAGAAGCGCGCGCGGCCGGATACGTCGTACGCGGCGTGTCGGGCGTGAGGCGCGTTCACGAGCGTGACGCTCGACACGGCCTGCTATGCTCCGCACTGCATTCCCGCGTCATCCGTCTGCCGCTTCTTCGCATCACGTTGCGACGGGCGGGTTCCGCGTTGAACTGCGCTGGACGATCCGGCCATCCGAATCGGAATGCGCAGCCGGATATCAAAGGCTGCGTGGATCGTCCAATGCAATTCCGGCCGTCGGTCAATCACACCTCTACCAACAAGAACCGCCATTCCATGACATCCCGCCTTCTCGCCGCGCTCGTTGCCGCGGCCTTGAGCTGCGCCGCCCTGCCCGTCGCCTACGCACGCACCTACGTCGCACCGACCGCGTCGCTCGGAACCGGGGCTTACGTTCACCAGTTCGTGCTGCGCGACCCCGTCACGCACCAGCCGCTGCCGAATGCGCGCTACCGGCTGCTGCTGCCCGGGCAGGCGATCGCGGGGCTGCCGCCTCATGAAAAAGGCGGCGAAAGCGTCGTGTTCGGCACGACCGATGCCGCCGGACGCACGGTGCGGATCCGCCTGCCCGCCCGTCATCCCGAGCGTGAGTGGGCGCTTCAGCCCATCGTCGGCGAAGGCGACATGGGCGGAACGTTCCGCGTGATCGACATCGATACGGGGCGACCCTACGGCCATTACTCGTACGTACTCGACGTGACGGGGGCCTACCTGGCCTGCGGGCAGATCGACGCCAACGGCTATACCGTCTTCGCGCAATCGCACGAGGACCGCAAGCTCTGGTTGCACCCCACGGTATTGCGCGTGCCCGCGGACACCGACTGGTGCGCAGGGCCCGCCACGAACATCGCCAACAGTGCCGGCAATCCGGGCGCGCCCGATCTCTACACGCAGTACCTCGGCAGCCTGGTCGCCGACGGCCAGCATCTCGGCCGAGCACTCCGGCAACAGATCGCGGCCAAGATGGTCGCGCTGGCGATTGCCGAACGGGACGAAGGCCGCATCGACACCGCGCTCGATGTGGGCAATTTCACGGATCGCATGTTGAACACGGTCGGTTACGACCTCGTCAATGCCGGCCTGAAGATCGATCGTGCGATGGCGATGATCGATGCGCGCCTCGCGAAATCGCCGGACGACGCGTATGCGCTCGACAGCAAGGGCTGGGCACTGTATCGCCTTGGTCGCAACGACGACGCGCTGACGTGGTTCGACCGCTCGATCGCGATCTTCGCGAAGGACGGCGACATCGACAAGGATGCGCGCGAAGCCTATGCAAGCGGGCTGACGCATAAGGGTGAAGTGCTGTGGAAGCTGGCGCGCCGGGATGAAGCGCGCGAGGCGTTCGCGCAGGCGCGGCAGGTTCAGCCGGAGAACGCCGATCTGGCGGAGACGTTGAAACGGCTGGCGATCCCGCTCGGGCAGGATGGCGCGAAGGCGCCGGGTACGGCAAGCGAATAGCCGGCGACGCGAGCGGACACGCAAGCGGATGCCTGGCGCTGCAGCGGCTGTCGCGGGGGCGCGTGGAGCGCGGCGGCCGGCCGTGTCCGGCACCTTCACCGGACGAGGCCGACCACGCGCGCTTCCGTCACTCCTCGCCCTTCGCGCCCGGATTGAGCATCACGACGAAGCCGGCCACGCCGACCACCAGCGCGATCGCGCCGCCGCGCAGCGCCATCGCGTTGTCGAACAGCAGCCCCGACACGACGGCCATCATCCCCGCGAGCGACACGAACACGGCGATCGCCGCGACGACGATGCGGGACTGGCGGCGGATCATCGCGCGCCGCGTCAGGCAGCCGCGGCGGCGGCCGCTACGTCGTGATCGTCGCCGCGAATCAGCAGCACCGGGCACTTCGAGCCGCGCACGAAGCGCTCCGCGACGCTGCCGAGCAGCACGCGCCGGATTCCGCGCCGCCCATGCGTGCCGACCACCGCGAGATCGAAACCGCCTTCCTTCACGTAGCGCTGCAGGCGCTCCGCGATGTCCTCGCCGATGCTTTCGGTCTCGACGAGTTCGGCCTCGCCCTTCGCGCCGGCCAGCGCGATGATCTGCTCGGCTTCGCGCAGCACCTTGCGCCCGTCGTCGCGGATCTCCTCGACCAGTGCGTGCGGATCGAAACGGCCCGCGTAAGTGAACAGCACCGACTTGTCCACCACATACACGACGCTGACGTGTGCGTCGCCTGCCAGCGCGACCTTCACTGCCTCGGCAAGCGCCTGCTTCGACGAAGCGCTGCCGTCGACGGCCACCATGATCTTCTCGTACATGCGAACCTCGCTGGGGTGAGTGGCCACGCTTCCGATCGCGCGGCCTTGTCACCATCATCGGCGGATGGCGGGTTCGAATGTTGATGGCGATCAAGGTCCACCGGCGGCCGGCTGTGCGGCAAAGCGTCGCGACGTGATGCCGATACCGCTCGCTTGCGGCCAGGTCGCGAACCCGGCTGACACAACAGCCGAAGCGGTGCGATCGAGCGGTCATCGTGCCGAAAGCGCTATCATCGAATGTGCGACTTTCGTCCGGCCCTTATTTGCCGGCCCACTTTCAACTCGCTCAACCGACATGACAACGACTACCGAACGCGTGGACGGCGCCGCCCAGCATCTCGTCGCCGCCCGCCATGCCGGCTCGCCCGGCCCGCTGCTGCCCGATGCGCTGCGCCCCGAGAACGTCGAGACCGCCCTCGCGATCCAGCAGCGCGTGGCCGACCTGCTCGGCGAACCCGTCGGCGGCTGGAAATGCGCGCTGCCGCCGCCCGACCGCGCGATCCTCGCGCCGATCTTCGCGTCGACGATCCGCGAAGCCGATGCGCCGTACCGCGTCGTCGGCGGCCCGATCGTGCGGATCGAACCGGAAATCGCATTCGTGCTCGATCGCGACCTGCCTGCGCGCGAACAGCCTTACGACGAACAGCCTTACGACGAACAGCACGTGCGCGACGCGATCCGCGAAGTGCGCATCGTGCTCGAAGTGCTCGGTTGCCGCTATGCGGAGCCCACGCGCGCGTCGAAGTTCGAGCTGCTGGCCGACGGCCAATTCAACCAGGGGCTGTGCGTCGGCCCGGTCGTGCCCGACGGGCTGAACGTGCCGCTCGAGACGCTGGCGCTGTCGTTCGAAGGCGCACTGAACCGCGCGATCGACGGCCGCCATCCGGACGGCGATCCGCTGAAGCCGCTGGTGTGGCTCGTCAATTTCCTCGCGTCGCGCGGCGACGCCGTGCGCGCCGGACAGATCGTGACGACCGGTTCGTACGCCGGCGCGATCGACGTGCCGCTCGGCGATGCGCTGACGGTGCGCTTCGGCGAACTCGGCAGCCTGTCGGTGACGTTGACGGCGTGATGCGTGGGGTGGGCGGGAGCGGTTGCGCTGATCGCTGACGCGCAGGGACGCTTGCGCCGTCGTGCCGACCGACCCGGCGTGATAACGTTGCACATCATCGCGTCCACCACTTCACTCCCCCAACCCCGGGCACGCGCATCGCCTTCAAGCCGATACCGACCATGTCGCTGACACCGCTTCCCGCCCTGCTCGACGAAACCCTGCGCACCGTCGCACGCCGCTACCGGCTGCCGCCGCTCGACAGCACGCTGTCGCCGGCCGATGCCGCGAACCCGGCCGCCACGCTCGCAATCGTGATCGAGGCAGCGCGCCGGATGCAAAGCGACGGACAGACGCCCGACGCGGCACTGCGGCAGCGCTTCATCGACGCCCTCGCGCGGATGATCCGCGATGCAATGGACACGCACGCCGGCGATCCCGCCTTTCAGGCCGCGGTGCTGCGGCACGATGCGCCGAGCGTGCGCGAATACGCGTCGTTGTCCGCGCACGCCGAACAGGACCGTCGCGCGCTGCACTCGGCCGTCAACGCGATCGCGCACCCGGCCAAGCTCGAGCGCAGCGCCCGCCCCTGGCAACGCGACGGGCTCGCGCGGCTGCATGCGGCCGCCACCGCCGCGTCGTGGGCCGACCTGCACGACACGCTGCTGCACCTGCTCGCGCTGCCCGACATGGCGACCGACGCCGCGTTCGAGCAGGACATCGTCAAGCTGAAAGACAGCCCCGCGCTCGAACGCATGCTGCGCGTCGACGCACTGGCATCGGACGAGCACGTGCGTCGCTACCGCGCGCTCTGGGTACGCCAGGGCCCGCTCGAAGGCAGCACCGTCGCCGTCGCGCAAGGCGTCGCGTCGCAGCAGCGCGGCGCGGCCGTCGAAGCGCTGGCCGCGCAGGCGCTCGACGCGCTGGCGCGCCGGCTCGACGCCGTCGACGCACGCCGCACGTACCGGGTGGTGACGTCGATGCGCGTGCCGTCATCGATTCCGGGCCGCCACGATCGCGCGAAAACCGAATGGGACGCGATCCTGCTCGAACGCCCGCGCGGCGATGACCCGGCGCCCGCCTGGAACGTGCGCTTCCTCGTCGAAGCGAAAGCATCCGCGGATGCCGCGACGACCGATCTGCCGCGGCTGCTGCGCGGCCTGAACCTGCTCGCGCAGGCCGACCCGGACACGCTCTATGCGTTCGAGACGCACCAGGGCACGGTGCGCGTGCACGGCGCGTCGCTGCGCGCGCTGACGACCGACGAAGCGACGCTGCCGCGCGAAGTGCTCTATTGCTGCGATGCATCCGCCGACACGACGCCGCGCCTGCTGGGCGCCGCCAGCCGGATGCAGTTGCTGTCCGCGCAGGCCAGCCTCGAATACGCGAGCGCGCTCGCGCAGCGGCCGGATGCCGATCCGGGCGGCCTCGGTGTGGTCTGGCACGCGCTGCTGACGCTGCCGCAATGGCACGCGGTGCTGCACCAGTACCCGTCGTTGCGGCAGGTGCGCGAGCTGATGGTGGCGATCGACGACTGGCGGGCCGCGATCGACGATGTCGATGAAGGCGGTGTGGCGAGCAGCGCGTACGCGTGACGCACGACACGAACCGCCGTGCGGCGGCCGGCGTGCCCCGCCCGCTCAGTTGGTGAGCACGCCGAACGGCAACGTCCATCCTGTCAGGCGGCCGCCGTCCGCCCATCGATCCTCGGCCGCATCGTATGGCAGCAGCACCGGCGCGGTCGCGCATTCGAGCGTTTCCTTCGGCGTGTGGCCGAACTCCGCCTTGAACAGCCGGTGGAAATACTTCTCGTCGGGAAAGCCGTGCGCCCACGCGATTTCCGCGATGCGCCGATGCCGGCGCTGCGGGTCGCCCAGCACGTGGTATGCATGGCGCAGCCGCCGGCGCGTGATCTGCCGCATCACGCCGCCGTCTTCCTTGAACAGCTGGTAGAGCCGCGCTCTCGACACGCCGATGTCACGGCAGATCCGGTCGGGATCGAGGTCGGGCTCCAGCAGATGCACGTCGATGTAGCGCCGGACCCGCTCGGCCAGCGCCCCGTCGATCGGGCCGCGTGCGTCGTTCAGCGCCTGCATGGTGGGTGAAATGGCCGCGGCCAGCAGCAGCAACGTCGATTGCACGATGCTCGGGATCTCGTGCGTGCGCAGAGTCGGCAGGTTGCGGAACAGCGACAGCATGTGGTCGCCGAGCAGCCGCCCCACGCCGCTCGTCAGCGTCTGGCCGTGCGCCTGTGCGGCATGGCTCGGCAGCAGGTACCTCGGCACGACCAGGCTGATCACGTCGCCGGCCTCGACCCGGCAGTCGTTGACCTGCGCGACGTCGTAGACGAACACGTCGCCGGCGCGCTTGACCAGTTCGGGCCCGCCGGTGTGGCTGGCCAGCCGCCCGCCGAGCAGCAGCGTGAAGCGGATCGAGTCCTGGCCGTCGAGCCGGATTCGCCGCGTGGTGCGATTGACCCGATAGGCCGGTGCGCGCGACCGCCATTGCCGGCCCGACAGGATCAGCGGGCCGAGCGCCGCGCCGCTCGCTTCCGCGTCGAACACGCCGTGGCCGCCGTCGTCATCGAGACGGTAGTCGCACAGCATGTCCTTGACCCAGACGTGGAATCGGTCCTGTTCGGGGTAGTCGATCGTGCGAAACTTGAAAACAGGGACGAATGCCGCTTGATCCATGACAGTTTTTTTATCGAGCCGACACGAGAGGATAGATCGGTTCGTCGATTATCGGACCAAATTGCGTCGGCGCAAGGCCGGCGCGGCATGTCGTCCACAGAAGCGGCCGACCGGCGCCCTGCGACGGGCGCCGTCGATCTCGCGGCCATCAGCGTTGCGGATGGCATTCCCAGTTGTTGTACGTCGGCCGATCGATCGGCGTGAGCCCCGGAATCATGAACACCGTACAGCCGAAACGCCGCCCCTTGCCGGTCGTCGCGTCGTAACCCACCTTCTGGCCACCCAGCCCGTCCTTCTTCCCGTACTGCACGTTGGCAATCGTGATCTCGTCCGACGACGCGAGGCCGAGCGTCTTCGCGGTCGACGTCTGCACGTCGACCATGTTCATCTGCGTCGAACCGCACGCGGACAACACGAGGCCGGCGGCCGCCGCGCCCAGCGCGGTCCGCAAGGTAACAACGGTGCACTGCAAGACTTGCTTCATGGCTTCTCCTTCGAATGCCCGACGCGACACGATTACGAGCCCGGCGTATAAAAACTGGACTGGATCTGGCTGCCGATGTTCGCGGCGAACCCCTGCCAGACGAGCGCCATCGCCCCCGCCGCGTTGACGGCCAGCGCCGGCCACGTTCCATCCTGCGGATCCGCGGTCGACGTGCTCCATGCGCCGTTGCGGTAGCCGCCCACGAGGAGGACCGACGCGTTCGGCGTGCCCGTGTCCTCCCAGGCGACCGTCACGTTGCCGGCCGGGTCGATCACCAGCGGCGGGTACTGAAGCGCCGCCCCGTTCAGGTGTTCCGTCAGCTTCTGCAGCGGCCCCCAGTTTCCGCTGGCATCCGACACGCTCGCCTGCAGCACCGCGCCGCCTTCCGCCCACATCGCGGCGGCCACGCCGTTTTCGTTGACGGTCAGCATCGGCGTCGCGATGAAGCCCGTGGGCACCACGATCGCCGGGGCGACCGGCTGGGCCGGCTGCCATCCGGTTCCGGACACATAGCGCTGCGACATCGTGGCGTTGTAGAGCTTGCCGCCCGTCACGTCGAGTTGCCCCCAAACCAGCGTGATGTTGCCCTTCGCGTCCATGCCGGCGACCGGCGAGATGATCGTCGTGAACAGGCTCGAGTTCGAGACGGCCGGGTTGACGTTGGTCCAGCCGTTGGTCGCGTCGTACGTGGCCGTCCACAGCGCCGACTTCGTATGGTTGGTCTGCCGCCACGCGAGCACCGCCCGGCCGGATGACAGCACCGACAGCATCGGCCTCACGTTGTCGGTGTCGCCGGTCACGGCGTCCGGGCCGCTCTGCACCGGCATCTGGACCAGCGCCGTCGGTGACCACTGCCCGGCCTGCGTATAGCGGGTCCACGCGATGCGCGTATCGAGCAGGCTGATCGACTGCGTCCACGTGACGAGCGCGTTGCCCTGGCTGTCCATGCCGGCCGAATAGGACGACCCGGCCATGTCCGGCGCCAGCGTGACCGGCGTGCCCCAGCCGCTACCCGGGCTGTACGGGCGCGCCCACAACGCGTACGTGTTGGCGCCCGGCGTCCATTCGGTCCAGAACGCGACCGCCTGCCCGCTCGCGTTGCCGACCAGTTTCGGCTGCACGCCGGTCAGCGTGTTCATCGCATGCGAACCGTCGCCCGTGTCGAGCCGCGTCGCGCTGCCCCAGCCCGAGCCCGCCACACGGCGCGCGCCCCACATTTCGTTGCCGTTCGTGCCGGCCGGGCCATTGGTCATCCAGGTGGCGAGCGCGTTGCCGCTCGCGTCGATGGTCACGCTGGGCTGGCCCTCCGGCCCCTTGCCGTCCACGGCGGCAGCCTTCGACCAGCCGGCCTGCGGTTGCGTCGTCCCGCCGCCGCCCGTCGGCCCACCGTTCGAGCCGCCGTTCGAGCCGCCACCGGGCGACGTCGGGCCGGAAGGCAAACCGGGCGTGTTCGGCGACGACGACGCGCCGCCGTTCGTGGCGACGTCGTCGCCGCCGCAGGCGGACAGCGCGAGCGCGACTGCCATGACCATCCATGTAATGGGTTTCATCGGAATCCTCTTCTTTTCGTGTGCCGGCGCACTCTCGTCTGCCGTTCGCCTCACGATGCCTCGCATCGTTCGGCCTATTGATAAGCAATACTATTGAACAGGCATGGAAACCGGCGGCCGCTCGCCGTCAATCATGATCGACTCCGTCGTGCGGATCGATGCGAACGCCGCTTCCGGCAGCCCCCCGTCGGGCAGCGACGACGACAAGTCGTCTATCGTCGGATGTCCATCACTGCCGGCTGCATCTTAATTCAGACGATCCGGATTCAAGGTGGCGTTGCGTCTACAGTAAGTGGACTTCCATTTCGCCGGCCCGCATTCGATGCGGCGATCGGCCGGCCTGCGCGCGCTCGCGGCCGAAGCGACCGGTGCGGTACGATACGCGCCGGGGCGAAACGCCTCACCTGAGAGACCCGGCCGCTGCGGCCCCCTACCTGGCACAAGAAAAAAATGCCCAACACCCCATTGCTGCACCGCCACCTGTTCGCCGCGCTGGCGGTCGGCCTGTTCTGGATTCCGGCGGCCCATGCCAGCGGCGACGACGGCTGCTATGCGCCGACCACGCTCCGGCAGACCACCTACTCCTGCGCCAACGTGCCGATGCTGAGCCCCGCCAACGACACGCGCATCAACGCGATGCTGATGATGGTCGACAGCGCCAAGGTCGCGCAGGCGTTTCCGGATCCGAAGACCATCCCGGCGAAAGACCGGATCCACCAGATCATCGTGCCGTTCCAGATGGACTTCTCCGGATGGATCTATATCGGGCAGAAGGAGCCCGACAAGACCGGCAGCGCAACGGATGCCGAAGCGCCGTCGAACCAGTACGCCGACGGCGAAGGCAGCATCTGCCGCAGCATGACTTCGGGCGCCGACGCATTCAACGACGCACTGGGCGGTGCCGGTCTCCCCGCCGACGAAGCCTCACGGCTGCGCGCGGCGCGTGCCGACATCGCGCAGAAGACCTGCGCCGCCGCCGGCGCGAGTGCCGCCTGGACCAAACCGCCGGCCAAGTCGCCACTCGGCCAGCAGTTCGCCGCGTACCTCGACGGCACGAACGCGTTCTACCGCGCCGACTTCCTCACCGCGACCCGGGCCTTCGCGAGCGCTTCGCACAGCGCGAACCCGTGGCTGAAGGAAACCGGGCTCTACATGGCCGGGCGCGCGCAGCTGAACGCCGCGCAGGCCAACGTGTTCGACCACGACAGCCCCACGCCGACGCGCGGCCGCGTGACGAAGGTGTCGCTCGACGCCGCGAACACGGTGTTTCGCACTTACTTGAAGGTGTACCCGCAGGGGCGCTATGCGACCTCCGCAAACGGGCTGTTGCGGCGGGTCGCATGGCTCGGCGGCAACGTGACGCAGCAGGCCGACCTGTACGGCCACGCGCTCGCGCGCTGGTCGCCGGCGACGTCGAACGTGCCGCTGATCCAGCTGGCGAACGAACTCGACAGCAAGCTGCTGTTCGGGTCGGAATTCGACGCGAGCCAGATCCAGTCGCCGACCGTGCTCGCGACCGTCGACCTGCTGCGCATGCGCACGTCGGACAGCAGCGATTCGAACCGCAAGCCGCTGACGCTGGACGACCTGCAGGCGCAGAAGCCGCGCTTCGCGAACGCGCCCGCGCTCTACGACTACCTGCTCGCGACCTGGTACGTCCAGATCGGGCACAAGCCGGACGCCGCGCTCGCGTTACTGCCGCAGACGCCCGCGGAGCCGCTCGACTACTTCGGCCTGAGCCAGCAGGCGCTGCGCGGGTTCGCGCTGGAGGATAGCGGCCAGTCCGACAAGGCGCGCCAGCTGTGGCGCGACCTGATCCCGCTCGCGACATTCCGCTTCCAGCGCGAAGCGCTGGAACTCGCGCTCGCGATCAACCTGGAGCAGGCCGGGCTCGTCAACGACGCGTTCGCCGACGATTCGCCCGTGCAGAACGCCGCGATCCGCGCCGTGCTGCTGCAACGCTCGGCCAATGCGGACCTGCTGCGCGCCCAGGCGCAAAACCAGGCGACCGGCGGCGCGCTGCGCGACACCGCGCTGACCACGCTGCTGTACAAGGAACTCACCCGCTCGCATTACGCCGAGTTCATCGCCGATGCCGCGCTGGTGTCCGGCAAGCCGGCCGATCCGCTGAAGCCGTTCATCGCGGCCGGCGCGAGGAACGATGACGGATATACGTGCCCGTCCGCGCACGACATCGCCACGGCGCTCCAGCAGAATCCCGCCGATGCGAAAGGGCTGAACTGCCTCGCCGATTTCGTGCGCCTGCACCCGCCCGCACCCGGCCTCGAAAGCGATCCGGTGCCGCTGTGGATCCGCAACGCATCGACGACGGCCGCCGCGCGCATTCCGCCGACGCTCGGCGCGGGGCCGTCGCAGTTCGACGGCAAACCGTACGAGCGGATGTCGAGCTACCTGACGGTGATGGCCGATGCGCAGGCGAACCCGAACGACCGCGCCTACGCGTACTACCGCGCGATCAAGTGCTATGCACCAGGCGGCTCCAACGAATGCGGCGGCAAGGACGTGCCGAAGAACGTGCGCAAGCGCTGGTTCGATACGCTGAAGGCGAGCTACGCGGGCAGCCCGTGGGCGCAGAAGCTTCGCTACTACTGGTAAGCGCCGCGTGACGCGCATCGCATGCCTGGCGTGCCTCGCACTGCTGCTGGCCGGACGCGTCGCACTGGCCGGCACCGTCGATGCCGCGCGGTACGACGCGTTCTGGCTGTGGGCAGGCGTGAAGCCGCAGGCGGTCGTGCACGGCGCGCGCACCGTCTACGTGCTGCAAGGGCAGATCGAGGCGTCGCCGCGGGACGAGTCGCAGGTCCGCGTGATCGCGCAGGGCGTCGCGCTGCCGCCCGCGCCGCAGGCGCGCGTGTGGCTCGTCTATCGCGCGCATACGCTGCGCTGGACGCCGCGCGTCACGCAGATCATGCTCGCGCAGCTCACGCGCTGGCGCGCGTCGGGCCGCACGATCACCGGCATCCAGATCGACTTCGATGCGCGCACGCGCCACCTGCAGGATTACCTCGCATTCCTGCAGTCGCTGCGCGACACGCTGCCCGCCGACTATCGGCTCAGCATCACCGGGCTGCTCGACTGGAGCAGCCGCATCGACACCGACCAGGTCAACCAGCTCAGGGGGATCGTCGACGAAGTGGTCGTGCAGACCTACCAGGGCCGCCGCACGATCCCCGACTATGCGGACTACCTGCCGCGCGTCGCGCGGCTGCAGTTGCCGTTTCGCATCGGCATCATCCAGGGCGGCGAATGGGACGCGCCGCCGTACCTCGCGACGAATCCGTGGTTCCGCGGCTACGTCGTGTTCCTGCGCAACGGCTGATATGACTCGCGCGGTCAATCGGGACCGCTTACGCGGCACCCGCGATCGTGCTGCCGAGCCCGGCGAGCGCAATCACGAGTAGCGCGCCCGCCGACGACGCCGTGATCCAGCGCTGCTTGCGATGAATCAGCGGATGGTTGATCGCGGCCATGTAGCTGGTC
This sequence comes from Burkholderia sp. AU15512, assembly GCF_002223325.1. Classification (NCBI taxonomy): domain Bacteria; kingdom Pseudomonadati; phylum Pseudomonadota; class Betaproteobacteria; order Burkholderiales; family Burkholderiaceae; genus Burkholderia; species Burkholderia sp. AU15512. Next base: position 481,006 of record NZ_NKEX01000008.1, on the reverse strand, counting down.
AGGATCGTGAAATCGACCGCGATCCACAGGGCGGCCAGGATCGCCAGGCTCACGCGCGAATCCGGCGTGATGCCGACGAACTGCGGAAAGAACGCGACGAAGAACAGCAGGTCCTTCGGATTCGCGATGCCGACGAGAAAGCCGCGCACGACGCCCGGCAAGCCGCGCGCCTGCGACGCCGGTTCGCGTTGCGCGGCGTCGTTGCCGTGACGCGCGCGGCCGGCGCGCCATTCGCCGAGCAGCGTCCGGACGGCCAGCACCGCGATGAACACGCAACCGGCCACATGCAACCCGGTCAACAGGCGCTCGCTGACGAGCACGACGCCGAACACCATCAGCATCGCCCCCGCGATCATCACGAGGCTCGCGGCATTCGCGCCCACCGCGGTCAGCATCCCCTGGCGGAAGCCGCGCCGCGCGACGGTGCCGACCACGAGCATGACCACCGGGCCGGGCGTCGCGATGAGCAGCACGATCGCGGCGAGATAGGCGAACAGCAGCGGGTAATGAAGTGTCATGAATAAAAGTTGTGGGGTGAATTGACGCGCGTGCCCGCCACGGTGGCATCATCGTGCTTCAGCGCACCGGATTGCACGGTTTTCTGAAGTATTGCGTACCCGGCCTGCCGTTGAAAAACGGATAATCCTGCCGGATGACATGAGTTTTATTCCTGTTCAAAACCCGTGAAGGCCAAACCGCTCCCGCCTGTCTACGCGCTGCGCGCGTTCGAAAGCGCCGCGCGTACCGGCTCGTTTACGCTGGCCGCAGAAGAACTGAGCCTCACGCAAAGCGCGGTGAGCAAGCACGTGCGGACGCTCGAGGCGTACTTCGGCCGGAAGCTGTTCGTCCGGCACGGCCCCAGAATGACCGTGACGGCGGAAGCGCACATCTTCGCGTCGGGCCTGCGGCGCGGCTTCCGGCAGATCGAGGAAGCGTGCGTGCTGTTCCAGTCGCAACGCGACGTGCTGCGGCTCAAGGCGCCGTCCACGCTCACGATGCGCTGGCTGCTCGACGCCCTGGCCGCGTTTCGCGCCACGCGGCCCGCGTTCGAGGTGCAGATCGCGAGCGTGTGGATGGACGTCGATACCGTCGATTTCTTCAGCGAATCCTACGATTGCGCGATCCTGCTCGGCGCGGGCAAGTTCGGCGAGGCCACGCAGTGCGTGAAGCTGTTCGACGAATGGCTGATTCCGGTGTGCTCGCGGGCGACCGCGACGGTCGCACGCACGAATCCGGCGGCGTGCGAGCTGATCCACCCGTCGCCCGACCGGCGCGACTGGCGCCGCTGGCTCAAGGGCAGCGGCCATGATCTCGAGGTGGACATCACGCGCGGGCAGGTGTTCGACATGCTCGAACAGGGGATCGCGGCGGCGATTGCCGGCCACGGCATTTCGATCGGCGATCTCGCGCTGTGCGCGACGGCCATCGACGAGAAGCAGCTCGTGCTGCCGTTCAAGACCGCCGTCAATACGGGGGACGCGTACTACCTCGTGTGGCCGGACGATTCAGCCAAGGCCGCGCAGGTGCGCGAACTGCTGGCGTTCCTGGAAAGCCGGCTCCCGCGTCTGACGTTTCCGGGCATCCGCTTCAACGGCCCGGGCTAAACCGCAGCGGCCGGTGATCCGGCCGCGTGGCCGGCAGCGCGACGGGCGCGACCGCGCGCCGCCGGCCCGCAATGGCGGCGCAGCCCGCCGAAGCGGGCCCGCGCCAACACTGTTACGCCTGCACGAAAGCCAGCAGGTCGGCGTTGAGAACGTCCGCGTTGATCGTCAGCATCCCGTGCGAGTAGCCCGGGTACGTCTTCAGCGTGCCGTTCTTCAGCAGCTTGATCGACTTCAGCGCGGCATCCGCGATCGGCACGATCTGGTCGTCTTCGCCATGCAGCACGAGCGTCGGGACGGAGATCGACTTCAGGTCTTCCGTCTGGTCGGTTTCCGAAAACGCCTTGATGCCTTCGTAATGCGCCTTCGCGCTGCCTTCCATCCCCTGTCGCCACCAGTTGCGGATCACGCCCTGATGCACGGTTGCACCTTCGCGGTTGAACCCGTAGAACGGACCGCTCGGCACATCGAGGAAGAACTGCGCGCGATTGTCGGCGAGCGCCTTGCGGAAGCCGTCGAACACCTCGATCGGCAAGCCTTCCGGGTTCGATGCGGTTTTCACCATCAGCGGCGGCACCGCGCTGACCAGCACCGCCTTCGCGACGCGGCCGGCCGGCTCGCCGTGCTTCGCGACGTAGCGCGCCACTTCGCCGCCGCCGGTCGAGTGGCCGATGTGCACCGCATTGCGCAGGTCGAGCGCCTCGACGACCGCGAAAGCGTCCGCCGCGTAATGATCCATGTCGTGGCCGTCCGACACCTGCGCCGACCGGCCGTGGCCGCGCCGGTCGTGCGCCACCACGCGAAAGCCCTTCTGGACGAAGAAGAGCAGCTGCGCGTCCCAGTCGTCCGAGGACAACGGCCAGCCATGATGGAAGACGATGGGCTGCGCGTCCTTCGGGCCCCAGTCCTTGTAAAAGATCTCGACGTGATCCTTCGTGGTGACGTATGGCATCGCGATGACTCCTGAGAGGTGGATGAACGGCGCACTGGCCGGCAGCCATTATCGGACAGGTTTGTTAAACGAGGATGCCAAGTTGCGAATGACCGTCGACGATGTCGACGACGTGGTCGATCCCGCTACGGGCGAACGATCGTCCAGCGCCGCACTTCAACCGTCCGTCGACACCGTCACGGCCTCCCACGCGCGGATTTCCGCGTCCAGCGCCGCCAGCTTGCCGCGTACCAGCCGCAGCGCATCGCTGCCGAGCAGCAGGTGCGCGGGCGGATGGTCCGCCGCGATCGCCGCGAGCATCGCCCGCGCGGCCTTCGCGGGATCGCCCAGCTGCTTGCCGCTCTTCTCTTCGCGCGCCTGGCGGATCGGATCGAACAGCGCGTCGTAATCCGCGATCGAGCGCGGCGTGCGCGCCATCGAGCGGCCGGCCCAGTCGGTGCGGAACGACCCCGGCGCCACGGCCGTCACCGCGATGCCGAACGGCGCCAGCTCCTTGCCGACGGTTTCGGTCACGCCCTCCAGCGCGAACTTGCTGCCGCAGTAGTACGCGATGCCCGGCATCGTGATGTGGCCGCCCATCGACGTGATGTTCAGGATATGGCCACGCCGCCGTTCGCGCATGTAAGGGATGACCGCCTTCATCATCGCGACCGCGCCGAACACGTTCACGTCGAACTGCCGGCGCATCTCCGCGAGCGGCGCCTCTTCCATGATCCCTTCGTGCCCGTAGCCGGCGTTGTTCACCAGGACGTCGACGGGGCCGACGTTCGCCTCGATGTCCGCCACGACGCCGTCGATGCGGTCGAAGTCGGTCACGTCGAGCACCCGCGCGAACGCCTGCGCGGACAGTGCGTCGAAATCCTGCGCCGCCTGCGCGCTTCGCACGGTGCCGACCACCGTGTAACCCGCCGCGAGGGCCTCCTGCGCGAGGGCGCGGCCAAAGCCGCTGCTGACGCCGGTAATGAGCATGAGCTTGCCGGATGCCATGTGAGCTTCTCCCGAATGTCGATTGGAGCATGCATACTAGTCTGACGAACCCCGTCGAATAAGCCCGATTCCGCTGATTTTCTTGCACAAAACTATGAGCGCCGATCCCATCCCCGCCCGATCCCCGACGCTGCCGCCGCGCGACCGGAAGCGCCTGGTGGCGCTGCTGCGCACGCTGGCGCCCGACGAAGGCTACAACCTGACGGCGCTGCCGAGCGTGCGCATCCTGCGTTCGAACCGCGCGCTGACGCGCACGCCGGTGCTGTACGACCCGGGCATCGTGATCGTGTGCCAGGGCTGCAAGCGCGGCTACTTCGGCGGTGAGCGCTATCTGTACGACGAACATCACTACCTGGCGGTGTCCGTCCCCGTGCCGTTCAGCATGGAAACCGACGCCACGCCCGAGCGCCCGCTGCTCGCGCTGTACCTGCACCTCGATTTCACATTGGCCGCCGAACTCGCGGCGCAGATCGACCGCGAAGGGACGGCGGAGCCCGTGCAGGCGCCCAGGAGCATGATGTCGACGCCGATGGACGCGACGATGCATGCGTCGGTGCTGCGTTTCGTCGAGGCGATGCACCGGCCGCTCGACGCCGCGGTGCTCGGCCCGGCCCTGCTGCGGGAGCTGTATTTCCGCGTGCTCACCGGCGCCCAGGGCAGCGCGATGCGCAGCGCGCTGGCGATGCACGGGCAGTTCGGCCGGATCGGCCGGTCACTGCGCGTGATCCATGCCGATTACGCGCAACCGCTCGACGTGCCGCAACTGGCCGACGCAGCCGGCATGAGCGTGCCGAGCTTTCACAGTCACTTCAAGGCGATCACGCAGGTGTCGCCGATGCAGTACCTGAAGTCGACGCGGCTGCATCAGGCGCGCCTGCTGATGGTGCGCGAGGACCTGACGGCGGAGGCGGCCGGCTACGCGGTCGGCTATGCGAGCCCGTCGCAGTTCAGCCGCGAATTCAAGCGCCTGTTCGGCCTGACGCCGGCGAAGGAAACGCAGCGCATGCGCGACAGCTTCGCGATTCCGGAAGCCTTCGAGGATGCTGTGTTCGTGTCGTCGCATTGACGTGCGTCGGCATGCGACCGTCAACGCATGCCGTCATCGCATGGCATCGCGCACCAGACCGGCGAGCGACCTCAGGATGAGCGCCGTCACGCCCCAGATGTCCTGCGTCTGCTCCGCCCAGTACCATGCGCCCGTGCGCTCGCCGTCCGTGTATTGCCGCAGCAGCTCCGGATTCAGCAGCACGGCGAACGGAAACTCGAAGATCTCCGCGACTTCCGCGGGCGCCGCCTCCCATATCGCCGTGTCCGGCACGATGCCGACCACGGGAAAGATCGCGTGATTGCGTTTTCTGGTTTTGTGGATCGGCAAGCTGCCGGCCACGCGGACCACATCAGGCGCGAGGCGGATTTCCTCGAATGCCTCGCGCAAGGCGGTCGCGCCGATATCGCGGTCGGACTCGGCCGGGCGTCCGCCCGGAAAACTCACATGCGACGAGTATTCGCTGAGGTCCGACGCGCGTCGGGTCAACAGGATCGTCGGCTCGCGCCGCGCGACGATCGCGACCAGCACCGCCGAGAATTTCCACTGCCCCTCGTTGTCCGCGAGGAGTTGCCTCGCGGTCGGCCAATCGGTGCCGGCAGGGATGCCGTGGCCTTCGACGCCACGGACGATCGCGTCCAGGAGCGGTTGGGGCGAGCCGGTACTCACCTGAGCGCCACCAGTATTCGAAGCGCTTTCGTCAGATCCCATGTCTTCCCCTTCCACGCTTGAACCTGCACGTTGCGGATAGTTGAACGATCAAATCGAATCTCCGTCGGCCAACCGGAGAACCCCGATCATGCATGAATTGCGGACAGCCCGTATGCCGCCCCTTCATCGCATCTTGCGGGCACAATGACGCATTGCATCACGACGGCATGCCGCCGCCGCTCTGCCGCAAGCCGGCGACAAACGTGCCCCCTCGGTCCGTCGATTGCCGCACCCACACGAGATTCAAATGCCTTCCTACGCCTTCCGCCTGCTGAACGTATTCGCCGAATCGACTTTCGGCGGCAACCCGCTTTGCGTATTCGACGATGCGCGCGGCATGGACGACGCGACCATGCGGGCGCTCGCGGTGCAGTTCAACCTGTCCGAAACGACCTTCGTGCTGCCGTCCGAGCGCGCCCATGCGCGGGTTCGCATTTTCACGCCGGGCCATGAGATGGCCTTTGCCGGCCATCCGACGCTCGGCACCGCGCATGTCGTGCGCGACCTGCAGGGTGCGGGCCACGCGCTCGCGCTCGAGTTCAAGGCAGGCGTGGTCGACGTGAGCGCGCATGACGACGTGTGGACGTTCACCGCGCCGCACGCAGGCATGCCGAAGACGGCGCCGTGCGAATTGTCGGACGCCCGGACGGCGACCTTGCTGGGGCTCACGGAAGACGATCTGCTCGCGCCGCCGATCTGGGTCGACACCGGCGCCGACCAGTTGCTGGTCGCGCTCAAGGATCCCGCCGCCGTGCGCCGCGCGCAGCCCGACAGCGCCTGCCTCGATATCTGGCCGACCAGCAGCCTCGGCCGCAAGACCGCCTACGTCTTCGCGTTCGATGCCGAGCGCCCGGGGACGGTGGTGTCGCGCTACTTCTTCGTGAAGCAAGGCAGCGTCTCGGAAGACCCGGGCACCGGGTCGGCCTGCGCAAACCTGGGCGGGTGGCTGCTTGCGATGCAGCGTGACCTGCCGGCCGCGTTTCAGGTCGAACAGGGTGACGCTATCGGCCGGCCTTGCCGGTTGCGGTTGTCCGTCAGTGCGAGCGGCGAGATCGGCGTGGGCGGCCGCGTGATCGAACTCGGGCGCGGCGTGGTCAACCTGTAGCGGAGACGATCCGGGCCGCGCCCCGGCTCATCGCGCCCCCACCCGCCACACCGTCGCTTCGTGCAGCGTCTCGCCGGGCTTGAGTACCGTCGTCGGGAATGCCGGATGATTCGGCGAATCGGGAAAATGCTCGGCCTCCAGCGCGAACGCATCGGTTTGCCGATAGACCGTCCCGCCCTTGCCCGCGACGCTGCCGTTCAATCCGTTGGCCGTATAGAACTGCAGCCCCGGCTGCGTCGTGTACAACTCGAGAAAACGCCCCGACGCCGGATCATAGGCGCGCGCGGCAAACGCCGGCGCCGGCTGGCCGCCCTGGTCGAGCACCCAGTTCTGGTCGTACCCATGCGCCATGACGAGCTGCGGATAGGCGTCGCGCAAATGCGCACCGATCGGCGTCAACTGGCGCAGATCCATCGGCGTACCCGCGACGCTCGCCAGTTGCCCGGTCGGAATCGACGTCTCGTCGGTCGGCGTGAAGCGCGAGGCGGCGATCTCGATCAGTTGCCGCTCGACGCTGCCGCCTGCGTGCCCGGCCAGATTGAAGTAGCTGTGGTTAGTGAGGTTGACGACCGTGTCCTTGTCGGTCGTCGCGCGATAGTCGATCCGGATCTGGTTGTCACGTGTCAGCGTGTAGGTCACGTCGGTCGTCAATGTGCCGGGAAAGCCGTTCTCGCCGTCGGGGCTCACGTAGCGCAGCGTGACGCTCGAACCGCTCGCGTCGCTGTGCGTACCGGTGACCGTCCATACCTTCGCGTCGAAACTGCCGGGGCCGCCATGCAGCGTGTTCGGCCCGTCGTTGACCGGCAGCGTCCACGTCCGGCCATCGAGCGGGAACCGCCCGCCGGCAATGCGGTTCGCATACCGGCCGATCAGTGCGCCGAAATGGATGTTGCCGTTGTGCGCTTCGTAGTCGTGCAGCGAATCGAAGCCGAGCACGATGTCGGCGACGTGGCCGGCGCGGTCCGGCACGTCGAGCGAGGTCACGATAGCGCCGTACGTGATGACTTTCAGCGTCACGCCGCGCTGGTTCGCCAGCGTGTACTCGCTCACCGGCTGCCCGGCCGCGGTCGTTCCGTCATCCGCGCGGCTGATCGAGACGTCGGGCGCCGCCGATGCGAGGTCTGCGGACAGCGCGAGCGCCCCGACCGCCCAGATCGCGAGCAGCGGGCAGCGCGGCCAGATGCGTTTCATGGCAACCTCCGATACGGTGCAATCCGTGCGCGTGCGCAAGCGGCATGCCTGCTCGCGGCCATGTTTGCTATGCTCCGCGCACCGCCTGCCCGAGCCGATCGCCACCATGAACGCCCTCGATCCCGATATCGCGCGCACGCTGCGCGCGGCCTGCGACGCCTGCTTCGGCACGACGGCCGTGTGGCCGCTCGTCGAACGCGCGTACGGCGAGCCGCAGCGCTTCTACCACACGCTCGCCCATCTGGCGGAACTGTTCGCGCACCTCGCGCCGTATCGCGCGGACCCGCTGTGGCCGGCCATCGAGCTAGCCGTGTGGGCACACGACATCGTCTACGCGACGACACTGCCGGCGTATGCGGACAACGAAGCGCTCAGCGCGCAATGGCTCGCGCAGGTCACGCACGCGCATTGCGACGCAGCGTGGTTGCATGCGCATGCATCGCACGTGTCCGTGGCCCGCGACCTGGTGCTGGCGACCAAGTCGCACCGGCTGCCTGACAGGTTCGCCGTCGATCCGGAATTGCAGCGCGCCGCGCAAATTTTTCTCGACGCCGATCTCGCGATCCTCGCGGCCGCACCCGACCGGCTCCGTGAATACGACCGCGCGATCGCGCGCGAGTGGGCGCAGGATCCCGATGCGCCGTCGGCAGCCTTCCGCGCCGGCCGCAGGCAGGCGCTCGAACATCTGCGCGCGCAGGCCCCGTTGTTTCGATCGGCGGAATTCGCGCCGCTCGAGCAGCACGCGCAACGCAATCTCGACATGCTGATCGGCTTCTACGCATAAGCACGCTGCGCTCAGCGTCTGCTGCGCATTCGAATGGGCGCGCGCCTGGCAGGTTCGATTTCCCCGGGCAACTGCCCACCCGCCATCACGGAAACCTGCCCGGCCCCGCATCACGACGCTCAGGTATGGTCCGCTCGCCAGCGTCGAGGGCTGACGCCGGTCAGGCGCGTGAAGGTCCGCGAGAAGTGGCTCTGATCGGCAAAACCGCACGCGTCGGCGATCATGCTCAACGGCAGGCTCGGATTGCGCATCCACTCCTTCGCCCGTTCGACACGCTGCACGATGAGCCAGCGATGCGGCGGCAGCCCGGTCGTCTGATGAAACGCTTTCACGAAATAGCTGCGAGACAGGCCGCATGCACTCGCCACGTCGGCCAGCCCGAGGTTGCCGTCGAGATGCTCGAGCAGCAATTCCTTCGCACGGCGCGCCTGCGACGGCGTGAGTTTCCCGTACGTCTTTTCCCGTCGCTCGCTGACGCCGCCATAACGGTGGGCCACGTGCGCCTGAAACGCGAGCCCGACGTGATCGATGAAGATCTGCGATGCCTGGTCGGGCCGCGCGAGCGCGGGCAGCAGCGACTGGCCGAGCGAGTGGATGATCGGGTCGTGCGCGCTCAGATGAGGCGGCAGGTAAAGCCGCGGCCGCTGCCGGCCGCCGAGGTCGTCCACCGTTTCCTCGAGCAGCGGGCGCGGCATGTGGAAATGCAGGCAGTCGAACGCGCCCTTCAGATCGGCTACCCACTCGCGATCGAGATCGTAAACCGTGACCGTGCCCGCGCCGTACGGCACGAACGGCGCGCGGCGGCCGTCGAGCCACAGATCCTGCTCGCCGAACGGGCGCAACTGCAACACGATGAGATCCGAATTCTCCAGTTGATAGGGCGCGGTGAGCCCGCTGTTGCGGCGCGGCGACTTCAGCCGGACGATGCTGACCTGTCCCTTCGGGAGCGCCTGCGCGACGACGGTCTGCCGGACGTCGGCCGGGATGAAATCGGAAGAAGCATTGTCCGGCTGACGCGCAGTCATGAGTGGAGACAAGCAGGTGAATGACGAGGAGCATCAGTCTAGCAAACCACCATGACGCGCGCGGCCCTCCGCGCGGCACGCGCTGGTATGATGCGCCAGCCTCCTCCACCCGGAACTCGCGATGAAGCTGTCATTCGAAGCGCTCGAAGCACTGGATGCGATCGACCGTACCGGCACGTTCGCCGAAGCCGCGGAACTGCTGCATCGCGTGCCGTCCGCCCTGACCTACCTGGTACAAAAACTCGAGAGCGATCTCGGCGTCATGCTGTTCGACCGCAGCGGGCGACGCGCGAAGCTCACGCACGCCGGCCGCATCGTCGTCGAGGAAGGCCGGCGGCTCCTGCATGCGGCCGAACAGCTGGAGATGAAGGCGCAGCGCGCGCAGGAAGGCTGGGAAACCGAGGTCCGCATCTGTGTCGACGAGATCCTGCCGTTCGATGCGATGTGGCCGTTCGTGCACCGGTTCTATGCGCTCGAGATGGACACGCGGCTGCGGCTGTCGACCGAAGTGCTCGGCGGTGCCTGGGACGCGCTGATCTCGCGCCGCGCGGATCTCGTCGTCGGCGCCGCCGGCGCGCCGCCCGAACTGCCGAACATCATCGCGCGCCCGATCGGCGCGCTGAAACACGTGTTCGCCATTGCGCCGACCCACCCGCTCGCCGCGCTTCCCGAGCCGCTGTCGATGGCAACGGTCGTCCAGTATCGCGGCGCGGTGATCAGCGATACGTCGCGCGAGTTGCCGCCGCAATCGGTTGCGATCGACGCGGGCCAGCCGACGCTCGCGGTGCCGACGCTCGCGGCCAAGCTCGATGCGCAATGCGAAGGGCTGGCGGTGGGCACGCTGCCGGAATGCATCGCCGCCCGTGCGATCGCCGACGGCAAGCTCGTCGCCCGCCGCGTGACCGGCATGCGCGATACCACGCATTGCTATCTCGCGTGGCGCAGCGACGAGGCCGGCCGTGCACTCCTGTGGTGGGTCGAGCAACTCGATCGCCCCGACCTCGTCGATCGCCTCTTGCAGCTCGCCTGATCGCGTTCGGCGCCGGCGAAGGTCACCCCCCCGCGTCAGACGATCGAGTCGTGCACGCGCTTCATTTCCTTCTCGAGCCACGCGATCAGGCTGAATGACGCGTGCGCCTTCTCGACCGGCGGGATCATCATCCTTTCCTCGGCCGCGATGTGCTCGGTCACCGATTCGCACATCAGCCTGCCGAGCTCCGGCTTCCTGCGGATCAGCGCCGACAGGTCGTCGCTGCGCAGTTGCAGGACGGTCATCGCGGTCACCGCATGCACGGTCGCATGCAGGCGCGTGCCGGCCAGCACGACCGATTGTCCGATCGCGTCTCCAGGCGCCATGCGCCGCACCTCGACGTCGCCCGCCGGGCCCGGCACGAATACGGCCGCGACGCCGGATTCGACGATCGTCAGCACGCGCGTATCCGAATTCGACGCATAGATCACGTCGCCCTGGCCGAACGAACGCGAGACCAGCGCATCGGCCAGCGCGGCGAGATCGTCGCCGTCGACGCGCGCGAACAGGTCCACCGCACGCAACAGCAGCAACCGGCGCGATACGTCACGCCGATCGTGCCCGTCGCGCCCGTCCTGCGCCGCTGCCGGCGCGGCGCTCGCGAGCGGCCGCCATGCGGTGCCTGCCGCGGCCAGATGCCGGTGCGCGAGATCGTACAGCGCGTTGCGCACGGCCGTCGTCTTCTGCAGCGCGTCGACGTAGCCGAGCAGCTCGTAGCGGATCGCGTTGGTGCCGAACGCCTTCACGACGGCAACCGGCGCGGGGCGCGCGAGCACGTCGAGCGAACTGGCCGCCGCGCGCTCGAGCGCGCCGACCACGACCGCCGGCCGCACCGCGGGATCGACGTCGAGCGTGAGCGTCACGCCGTGCAGGCCGGACGGTTCGCTGAGGTTCACGATGGTGGCGCGGGCCGCGGCGCTGTTCGGCACGACGACCAGGTTGCCGAGGCTGTCGATCAGCTTCGTCGCCCGCCAGTTGCTCTCGACGATCCGCCCTTCGATTTCGCCGATCGACACGGTGTCGTTCAGACGAAACGGCTGCGTGGTGTTCAGCACGAGCCCGGAGAATACGTCGTTCAGCGTGTTCTGCAGCGCGAGACCGAGGATCACCGCCACCGCGCCCGACGTCGCGACGACGCCGCTCAACGGCAGGCCGAGCACGTAGCCCAGCGCGGCGACCACGGCCGCGCCGAACACGACGCCCGCGGCGATGTCGTGAAAGAGCCGCTGGCTGCGCCACGCGGGCGGCAACAGCAGATGATCGAGCAGCAGGCTGAAGACGATCGCGCATTGCAGCCACCACGCGATGCAGATGGCCTGGAGCGCGATGCGGTCGAGGCCGGTGGCCGACGCGGGAACGGCGAGCGGGCTCACGCCGTGCGCGAACAGCACGGCAGTCAGTGCGGCGAAGGCCGCGCAGCGCCACACCGCCCGCGTCGCGCCGCGGCCGCGCCCGAACAGGCGCCACGCGACGAGATCGGCCAGCACGATCGGCGCGCCGTAGAGCGCCGTGTCGGAAAGATTCAGCATATCGAAACGAAGCGGAACGGAATGGAACGATCGCGACGGCGGCGTGACGGTCGGGCCGGCGCCGCTGCGACGAGAGGCTGAGCGCGGGCGCGCCCGCGGCCACGCTATTCGCGCCGGCGCACCACGCCCGGCAACGCATAGCGGCCGGCCCCCGCGATCGCGATCGTGCCGAACAGGATCAGCAGCATCCACGCGAACTGCGCATCGCGCAGCGACCAGTCGGGATGGACGAACACCAGCGCGACGAGCGTGATGATCATCACCGGCAACGCGGCCAGCCGCGGCCATACGCCGACGATCATGAAGACCGGGCACACGACTTCCGCGAAGATCGCAAACAGGATCGACAGCGTGCGGCCGAGATGAAACGGATCCTCGATGGCGGCGGCTTCCGACGTGTAGTGAAGCACTTTGGGCAAGCCGTGAACCACGAGCAGCAGCACGCTGGCGGTGACGCGCAGGAACAGCAGGCCGAGGTCGGCCGCGTGGCGGGAAAGGTCGGATTCGGGAAGTTTCATGCGGCGGTTCGTCCGGTTGGGCGGGCACGCGGCGGCGCAGGGGGCGCCGCACGTGTCGCGACGCCCGCTTGGCGGATGGCGTCGCGATATCTCGGCGCGCGCACGGGATCGCCACGCAAGCGTGCCGGGATGGCCGCGCCTTACGCTCGCACTCTACGCATGCCGCGTGCCCGTGTCCTTGAGCCGCGCTGAAACGTTCTGAAGCGCGGCAGGCACCCCGCCCGTCCGCCGTCAGCCGTCGCGCGCCGGCAGCTCCGCCTCGGCCGCATCGAAGCCGAGCGCGTGCACTTCCGACCACGCGTCGTGCACCGCCTGCGTCGATCCGGCCGTATGCGCAAGCGCCGCCGCATACGCGGCGAGCAAGCGCACGCGCGCATCGGCGGTCTCTGCCGTGGTGTCGGCGTCGCGCATCGCATCGAGCGCCACGCGCGCCCGTTCGCGGCATTCGTCGACGAGCGACAGGTCGAACAGGCAAGGCACCGCGACCGCCGCGAGCGCGACGCCGAGCGCCGCATCGCCGTTCGCCGAGAATGCCCAGTCGAGCGCGGCACGCAGGTTGCCGAGCTCACGCCGCACCGCCTCGAGCCGCGTGGAGCCGCCTTGATCGCCGCCCCGCGCGCCACCGCCATGCGCCGCTTGCCGGAACAACTCGAGGAAATAGCCAGCGTGCGCACGCGCGGCCGCCGCGCCGTCGCCGTGCGCGTCGAGCTGCTGCTGCGCGTACGCGCGCGTGGTCGTCAGCAACCGGTAGCGCGGCGCGCCGTGCGCGGTCTCGAGAATCAGCAGCGATTTCGACACGAGGCCCGCGATCGTATCGAGCAGGTCGGCACCGGCCAGCCCGTTCGGGCCGACCACCGCGCGCACGGCCTCGATCGAGAAACCGTCGCGGAACACGCCGAGCCATCGCAACAGCAGGCGCTCGGCATCGCCCAGCAGCCGGTCGCTCCAGTCGTACATCGCCTGCAATGTCTGATGGCGCGGGAGCGCGGTGCGGAAACCGCCCGTCAGCAGCCGGAAATGATCGTCGAGATGGGCGGCCAGCACGTCGATGCCGAGCACGGCGGCACGCGCCGCGGCCAGTTCGATCGCGAGCGGCAGACCGTCGAGCCGGCGGCAGACCGACGCCATCAGCGACAGGCTGCGCGCATCGAGCGGAAAACGCGGATCGGCCGCGCGGGCGCGCGCGGCGAACAACTGCACGGCGCTCGCGCGCATCGCATCGTGTTCGGCCGCGCCTTCGTCCGGCACGTCGAGCGGCAACACCGGGCACACGCGCTCGCCGTGGATGCGCAGCGATTCCCGGCTCGTCGCGAGCACGCACAGCCCGTCGTCCGCATCGGTCAGCGCGCTCGCGATCCGCGCCGCGGCATCGAGCAGGTGTTCGCAATTGTCGAGCACGAGCAGCATCCGGCGGCGTGCGACCGCGGCGAGCACCGCTTCGAGGGTCAGCGCGCCGGTCGGCTGCGCGATGCCGAACGCGCCCGCGAGCGCATCCGGCACGAAGCGCGGGCACGCGACCGTCGCGAGCGACACGAACACGGTGCCCTCGGGAAAACGCGCGTCCGCGCGCGCGGCCGCTTCGATCGCGATGCGCGTCTTGCCGATGCCGCCCGCGCCGACCAGCGTCACGATGCGGGCGTCCTGCAACGCGGCCAGCACCTCGCCGACCATGCGTTCGCGGCCGAACAGCGCGCCGGGCGCGGCGGACGGCCGCGACATCGCGGGGCGCACGGGCGCGCCGCCGTCGTCATGTTGCTCGGTGACGAGCCGATAGCCGCGGCCCGGCACCGTCACGATCAGGTTCCGGTCGTCGGCCAACGCCTTGCGCAGCGACGCGATGTGCACCTGCAGGTTGTTTTCTTCCACCACGGTGTGCGGCCACACGCGCTGCATGATTTCGTCTTTCGATACCAGTGCGCCGTTCGCCCGAATCAACAGCTCGAGAATCTCGAATGCGCGGCTACCGATGCGCAACAGCTTGCCGTTCGAACGAATTTCACGTCTGTCGAGAAAAACGTGAAGTGTTCCAATTCGGATCATCGCAATTTCTTGATGGTGACATTCAACGGCGCACGGTTTAAACCGCGCGCCGGTTTCGCGTCAATGCTACGGTATTTACGTCGCAGAATGATTCAAATTATCAGAATGAAGCGATCGAATTTTTTGAAATGACGAAAAACGCCGTGACGATGTGCGGCACGCGCGTGGCCATCTGCACTGCAATGCGGCAGGCTCGGCACGGCAGCGCACGATTCATGTGCGAATGGCCGATTCGTTTGTAAATGTGATTTCCATATATCAGACGATACGATTGCCGGTTCTGAAAAATTCGGCGTATTTTCCTTTTGATTCGGCCGATCGATCGAATCAGCGCGGACTCCGCATGTTGCGCCGGTCGAGCATCGCTCCGCACCGATAGCGGAACGAGTCCCGCTTCGAGCAGCCGTGCGATCGGGCCGGTGCAAACAGCGGCCATTCGTCGCGGTATCGGCGAGCGTGTCGCGGTCACTCCCGTTCCGCGGCTGGCGGCTTCACGATGTATCGCGCCGGTCGCTACCGGCGCAGCGCCGCGCTGCCGGCGTCATGGCCGGGACTGTCGCGCGGCGAACGCGTCGAGCGCCGACGCCAGAATCATCTCGCGGCAGTTCGCCGGCCGTTTCGCGCCGCGCCACTGGGGTTTGTAGATGGCATCGCCGACCCGGATCGGCCCGCCGGTGAGCGCGCACCGCCCGAGCCCGCGCGCCTTCGCGCTGATCCAGCGCTGCTCGTCGTAGCGGCAGTGCGTCGGGTCGCTCCACGACACCAGCATCGACGAATCGGTCTGCCGCTCGGCGGTGACGATCGCGCTGCGGCGGCGTATGTCGCCGCTCGACGGCGTCGGCGCGTCGCCGCGATGGCCGCGGCGCGGGCCGTCCGCCTGTCGCGCGCGCGGCATCGGCATCGATCGGACGCCCGCCAGGGAAGGCGGCCCGAGCGACGTGATCATGTGCTCCCAGCGATTGAAGGCATCCATGGCGGCATATCCAGGCGAGTGACGGGCGGTGCGGGCGGTCGGATCCGTGCGCGCGGCGCGAACGGTGCGCGGATGATCCGATGTCGACGATAGTCGCCGCGCGCTGAAGAGTCCCGGTCGCGCGCTTAATTTTTCTGCAGCCCGGCGAATTTCCGTCCGCGACGCGGCGCGTTCAAGAAAATTCAGCCTGATTTCAGTACGGCGCGCGGCGCGCCGCGATACGCTCCCGACGGCTTTCGTTCGTCCACGCGGCACGAACCGACGTGCGACGACGCAAGCGGACCGGCTGCCGGCGGGATGGCCGCGGCCGGTCGTCACCGATCCACCATCCCGTGCGGCATCGTTGCGCCGCATATTTCAGGAGTCCAGATGCACCCCGAACAGACCGACGCCGTTTCGTCGGCGCGCCGCCGCGACATGCTGCTTGCCGGCGCGACGGCCGTCGCGGCCGCCGCGCTGCCCGCGATCGCGGCCGCGGCCGGCACCCCCGCCCGCAGCGCCGCTTCAGCCCACCCAGGAGCCCATTCGATGAACACGATCACCACCCAGGACGGCACGCAGATCTACTTCAAGGACTGGGGCACCGGCCGCCCGGTCGTGTTCTCGCACGGCTGGCCGCTGTGTGCGGACGCGTGGGACGCGCAGATGCTGTTCCTCGTGCAGCACGGCTATCGCGTGATCGCGCACGACCGCCGTGGCCACGGCCGGTCGAGCCAGCCGTCGCGCGGCAACGACATGAACACGTACGCGGACGATCTGGCCGCCCTGCTCGACGCACTGGACGTGCGCGAAGCCACGCTCGTCGGCCACTCGACGGGCGGTGGCGAAGTGGCGCGCTACATCGGCCGCCACGGCACGAAGCGCGTGTCGAAGGCCGTGCTGATCGGCGCGGTGCCGCCGCAGATGGTGAAGTCGCCGACCAATCCCGGCGGCCTGCCGATGGACGTATTCGACGGCATCCGCAAGAACGTCGCCGAGAACCGTTCGCAGTTCTACAAGGATCTCGCGGTGCCGTTCTTCGGGTTCAACCGCCCGAACGCCAAGCCGTCGCAGGGCACGATCGACGCGTTCTGGTCGCAGGGCATGATGGGCGGCATTCACGGCCAGTATCTGTGCGTGAAGGAGTTTTCCGAAGTCGACTACACGGACGATCTCAAGAAGATCGACGTGCCGACGCTCGTGCTGCACGGCGATGACGACCAGATCGTGCCGATCGACGATTCGGCCCGGCTGTCGTCGAAGATCGTCAAGCACGCGCAGTTGAAGGTGATCGAAGGCGGCTCGCACGGCATGTGCGTCGTGAACGCCGATCGCATCAACGCCGAGCTGCTCGCGTTCCTGCAGGCGTAAGCGCACCGTCTGCCGTCGCGGCGCGCATGCCGCTTCGGCAGACGTGCCGTTCAGGATTTTTCAGAACAATTCAGCCGCGCCGCGCTCACTGCGCCCGCACCGGCCTCAACAGGAGGCCGATCAGCGCACCGGCGAGCGCGCACACCATCGCCACGCGGAAATTGTCGGCCAGCGCGAGCGTGGTCGCCTGCACGCGCACCGCCCGATCGACGAGCGCGTACGTGGCCTGGTTGCCGGTCGCGACCGTGGCGCCGTGCGTCACCAGCGAGGTTGCACCGGCGCGCAGCCGCTCGAGCGTCTCGGGATCCGACAGCGACACATGCAGACCGACGAGATTCGAATGGGTACCCTCCCTGATCCGCTGAATCACCGCGATCGACGTCGTGCCGAGCTGCCCGCTCAGCAGGCGCGTCGTCTGCACGACCGCGCCGAACGTCAACGCGTGTTCGGCCGTCACGTGCTTGCCGAAGAAGAAGATCACCGACGTCAGCGCCATCGTCTGCCCGAGCGCCTGCAGCAGTTGCGACGGAATGAAGTCGGGTTCGGCCCACGCGGACGTGAGGCGCGCGCCGAGCGCGAAGGCGATCGCCACCGTCACGAAGCCGGCCACGATCGACCGGCGCGGATCGACGCGCTGCAGCAGCAGCGCGACGCACGGCGCGAACAGCAGCTGCGGGATCGCGATCCAGCGCAGCGTATCGCCGATCTGCAACGGCCGCAGCCCGTAGGTGCTGGCGAGGAACAGCGACGGGATGAAGCTCGTATTGAGCACGGTGAAGCGCACGAGACCGACGAGCACGATCAGCAGCGCGACGTTCGGCCGCGCGAGATAGCCGAGGTCGAGGCCCGCGCGCGGCGACGCGAGCTCATGGATCAGGAACGCGGCGACCATCAGGATGCCGAGCGCGAGCAGCGCGACGATCAGCGGCGACTGCAACCAGAACAGCCGTTCGCCCTGGTCGAGCGCGACGCACAGGCACGCGAAGCCGCCGGCGCCGAGCAGCATCCCCCGCGCATCGAGGCCGGACGTGAAGCGCTTGACCGGCTCGTCCGCCAGCGACAGCAGCAGGCACGCGATGAACGGCACCGTCAGCACCGCGTTCTGCCAGAACAGCCAGCGCCAGCTCAGGTGTTCGCTGTACCAGCCCTCGAGCGTGGCCGACAGGTTCAGCGACATCTCGAGATTCATCGCATACGCGGCGATGCCGAACGCAATGAGGCGCGGCGGCAGCGTCCGGACGACGAAGCCGACCGTCAGCGGGACGAACACGCCGGACGCGAGCCCCGCGATCGCCTGGAACACGACGAACGCGCCGAACTGCGTGCAGAGCGGCAGCACGGTTTCGGCGCCGAGAAACACGACCGCGCCCGCGACCAGCACGCGGCGCGTGCCGAACATGAATGCCGCGGCGATCGCCAGCGGCCCGACGAACATCTGCGACGCGGTAAACGCGGTGTTGATCCACGCGCCTTCGTCGAAGCCGACGCCGAGCGCGCCGCGCACGTCGGCGAGCCCGAGCGACGTGATGCGCGAGGTCAGCGTCGCGATGACCGCGCCGAGCAATACGGCCGCGATCGCGGCGATCGAGCGGAACGTCGGTATGTCGGAGGCCGCCGCCGGCGCGGCACGACCGGTCGCAAACGTGGTGTTCATCGTCAGGCGGCTCCCCGCTGTCAAGCTGGCGCAAGCATAACGCGATGCGTCGAATCCTGCCCGTACGATGGAGTTTGTCGATCATGACCTCACCTTCCGCCGATACGCCGGCCGCCTCGGCCGTGCCGCCTGCCGCGCCCGTTCGCTCGCGCCTGCCGGCCATCGTCGCGATCGCCGCGATCGCGCTGCTGCTCGTCGCATTGCTCGTGTACGAGTTCGACGCGCGCGATCGCGGCACCGACGACGCATACGTGACCGGCCACTTGCACGTGATCTCGCCGCGCGTCGCCGGCACCGTCGAACGCGTACTCGTCGACGACAACCAGTTCGTGCATGCCGGCGACGCGCTCGTGCAGATCGACCGGCGCGATTTCGACGTGCGGGTCGCCGCGCAGCGCGCACGCGTCGCCCAGGCACATGCCGATGCGAGCCGCGCACACGCGCTGATCGAGCAGGCGGACGCGGCGCTCGTGTCCGCACACGCCGATGCGGAAAAGGCCGAACTCGATTACGCGCGTGCACGCGAACTCACCCGCGAGACGCCGCGCGGCCTGTCTAAGCAGGAGTTCGATGCGGCCGATGCCGCGCGCAAGTCGGCCCGCGCGCGCGTCGCGGCGGCCGATGCGCAACGGCGCAGCGCCGTCGCCGCCGCCGAGGCAGCCGATGCCGCTGCGAGCCAGAACGATGCCGAATTGCGCGACGCGCTGCTGCAGCTCGGCTACACGGCGGTCGTCGCGCCGTCGGACGGCTACGTCGGCAAGAAGACCGTCGAGACCGGCGAGCACGTCGCGCCCGGCCAGGCGCTGCTCACGCTGGTCGAGCCGCACCCCTGGATCGTCGCGAATTTCCGCGAGACGCAGCTTCGGCGCGTGCGCGCCGGCGATGCCGTGCAATTGCACTTCGATGCGCTGCCGCAGCGTGCGTTCACCGGCCGCATCGACAGCCTGTCGCCCGCGACGGGCGCCCAGTTCGCATTGCTGCCGCCCGACAATGCGACCGGCAATTTCACGAAGGTCACGCAGCGCGTGCCCGTGAAGATCCTGCTCGACGGCCCGGCCGCGACGGAGCCGCACATCCGGCCCGGGCTGTCGGTCGTCGTCACGCTGCAACCCGGCGGCGAATCGCGATGAAGCGCGCCGCCGCCGTACTCGCCGCCAGCCTGCTCGCCGCGTGCTCGATCGCGCCGCAGCCGCTCGCGCCCGTGCCGGTCGGACACGACGGGTTCCGCCATGCCGATCCGTCGACCAATACGTCGCCCGCTACGCGCACGCCGTCGCTCGCCGCGTGGCCCGCGTGGTTCGGCGATCCGCAACTCGGCACCCTCGTCGACGCCGCGCTCGCGCACAACCTCGATATCCGCGCGGCGGCCGCACGCGTCGACCAGGCGCAGGCGCTGCTCGGCGTGCGCGATGCCGCACTCGCGCCGACCGTGCGCGTCGATCCGTCGTTCAGCCGCACGCGCGTATCCGGTACGGTCGACAACGCGCTGCCGAAGCGCACGATGCACAACTGGTCGGTTCCCATCGCCGCGAGCTACGAAGTCGATCTATGGGGCCGCTTGCGCGGCGATGCCGACATCGGCGAACAGAACGTGCTGCAGGCGGCGGCCGACCGCGATGCGGTG
Organism: Burkholderia sp. AU15512; assembly: GCF_002223325.1. Classification (NCBI taxonomy): domain Bacteria; kingdom Pseudomonadati; phylum Pseudomonadota; class Betaproteobacteria; order Burkholderiales; family Burkholderiaceae; genus Burkholderia; species Burkholderia sp. AU15512. The sequence continues at coordinate 460,887 of NZ_NKEX01000008.1, read as the reverse complement.
CGTCTGCGGGTGGCGACCGAAGTGGCCGTCGACTACCTGACGCTGCGTTACGTCGACGACGATCTCGAGACGCTCACGCGTGCGATCGGGCTGCGGCGCACCGCGCTCGACGTGATCGCCGCCCGCGTGCGGGCCGGCGCGGCGAGCGATCTCGACGGGCTGCGCGCGTCGGCCGATCTCGATACCGCGCACGCCGATCTCGCGGAGAGCCGCCGGCTGCGCGAGAACCTCGTCGACGCCATCGCGGTGCTGACCGGCGTGTCGCCGACCGCGTTCGACGTCGACGCGCGCCCCGTGCCCGTGCAAGTGCCCGACGTGCCGGCCGGGCTGCCGTCCGCGCTGCTCGCCCAACGCCCGGACGTATTCGCGGCGGCACGGCGCGCCGATGCGGCGTCGCTCGCACTGGGCATCGCGCGCACCGCGTGGCTGCCGACACTGACGCTGACCGCCGACGGTGGCTTCGCCACCCGCGATCTACGCACGTTTCTCGACCGCAACAGCTCGCTGTGGAGTCTCGGCGCGAACGTCGCGCTGACACTGTTCGACGGCGGCAAGCGCGACGCCACGGTGGCCGCCGCGCGTGCCGGCATGGACGCAGCCGACGCGAACTATCGCGCCACCGCGATCGGCGCGCTGCGCGACGTGCAGGACGCGCTCAACGACATCGCCGCGCAGAAGGCGCGGATCGCGCGCTACGACAACGCGGTACGCGCGACGGACGCCGCCGCACGGCTGTCGCTGAGCCGCTATGCGCATGGCTACGTCAGCTATCTCGAAGTCATCGATGCGGATCGCGATGCATTGAATGCGCGGCGCCAGTCGATTCACAGCCGGCAGGCGCTAGCCGTCGCGACGGTGAGTCTCGTGCGCGCGTTGGGCGGCGGCTGGACACCGCCGGAGCGCTCGGGTCGAACCGGGTGGCGCGAAGCATGGCGTGCCGGCGCGTTCAGAACGTTTCAGCCCCCCTTCAGGAAATGAAGCGGGCGCCTCAGTAGACTGACTGCATGAGCGACCGCGCAGGCGAGCCTGCGCACCTTTTCGACCTCCGGAGTGACAACGTGGCCCCTGTTGCCCATCACCGCCGCGCGGCAATGCGCTCGCGGCCGCACCGGCCGACGCACCACGTGCCGCACGTGCGTCGCGCCGCACCACTTCGCCTGGAGCGCGCATGAAGCACAAACGACTCTGGATCGGCGCGGCCGGCATCGCGATCGCGGCCTGCGCCGTCGCGATCGGCATCATGGTGCGGCCGTCGATCGCGCCGATCGATCCGCCCGCCCCTGCTTCGTTCGATCCGCAGCTGGTGCGCGCCGGCGCGCGCGTCGTCGCGCTGGGCGACTGTGTCGTATGTCACACGTCGAAGGACGGCAAGCCGTTCGCCGGCGGCCTGCCGCTCGCGACGCCGTTCGGCACGATCTATGCGACCAACATCACGCCGGATCCGGAAACCGGCATCGGCCGCTGGTCGCGCGACGCGTTCGCCCGTGCGCTGCGCACCGGCATCGGGCGCAACGGCCAGCCGCTGTACCCGGCGTTTCCGTACATTCATTTCACGAAGATGTCGGACGACGACATCGCCGCCGCGTATGCGTACCTGATGACGCGTGAGCCGGTACATGCGACGGCGCCCGCCAACGACCTGATATTTCCGCTGAACTTCCGGCCCCTGGTCGCATTCTGGAACGTGCTGTTCCTGCGCGAAGGCGCGTATCGACCCGACCCTGCGCAGTCCGCGCAATGGAACCGCGGCAGGATGCTCGTCGACGGGCTCGGCCATTGCGCGTCGTGCCATTCGCCGCTGAACGCGATCGGCGGCGAGCAAAGCGGCCGTGCGTTCGACGGCGGCATCGTCGACGGCTGGGAAGCGCCGCCGCTCAATACGCTCGGCCAGGCCGTGCGGCCGTGGACGCAGGCGCAGCTCGTCACGTACCTGCGCACCGGCCGCGCGAGCGAGCACGGCGCGGCGGCCGGGCCGATGTTGCCGGTCACGCGCGATCTCGCGACGGTGCCGGTGGAAGACGTCGAAGCGATCGCCGCGTACCTCCTGTCGATCCAGAAGCCGGCGAACGGGCATGCAACCACGGCCGCCGCACCGGCCGAACGTGCCGCGACGACACCCGCCGCGCAGCGCGGCGCGGTGCTGTTCCAGGCATCGTGCGCGCAGTGCCACGGGCCGGCCGCGCCGATGCAGTCGATCGGCGAGCGGCCGACGCTCGCGTTCAGCACGGCCGTCAACGCCGATACGCCGCGCAATGCGATCCAGATGATGTTCAACGGCATCGGCTGGCACGGCGAGGACACATTGAACTACATGCCGTCGTTCATCGACCAGTACGACGACGCGCAGATCGCCGATCTCGCCGCGTACGTGCGCGCGACCTACACCGATCGCCCCGCATGGTCCGGCGTCGACGCGATGGCCGCGACGCTCAGAAAAGAGGACACCGCCCGATGATTACCCTCACCGTCAACGGCGTGCGGCACACGCTGGACATCGATCCGTCCACGCCGCTGCTGTATGCGCTGCGCAACGACCTGCACCTGCATGGCGCGAAGTTCGGCTGCGGCCTCGGCCAATGCGGCGCCTGCACGGTGATCGTCGACGGCAAGCCGACGTTCTCGTGCCTGATGCCGGTGGCCGCGGTCGGTGCGCGCAGCGTGCGCACCATCGAGAGCCTCGGCACCGCCGAGCACCCGGGCCCGCTGCAGCGCGCGTTCGTCGAGCATCAGGCCGCGCAGTGCGGCTACTGCATCGCGGGGATGATCATGCGCGCGCAGGCCCTGCTCGAGCGCAACCCGAAGCCGACCGAACAGGAACTGCGTACGCACATGGAGCCGAACCTGTGCCGCTGCGGCACGCATATGCGGATCCTCGCGGCCGTGCGCTCGGTCGCCGGGCTGCCGCCCCCGGAACCCGCCTCCGCCCCCGTTACGATCAGCAAAGGACTGTGATGAATGCCCACGACGATATCGACGAAGGCCGCCGGCATTTCATCGTCTCCGGCGCGCTGTTCGTCGCGTTCACGCTCGCGCCCGCGTCGCGTGCGGCCGCGCAGTTGGTGATCGCCGACGAAGGCGCCGCCGTGCACGTGGCGAAAGCCACGCAGGTGCTCGCCGGCAGCCTGAAGACCAATCCGCTGCTCGACGCGTGGATCAAGATCGCACCGGACGGCAAGGTCACCGTCTTTACCGGCAAGGTCGAGCTCGGCACCGGCGTGCGCACCGCGCTGCTGCAGGTGGCTGCCGAGGAGCTCGACATGAAGCCGTCGCTGATCACGTTCCTGACGGCCGACACCGGCGCCTCGCCCGACGAAGGGTTGACCGCCGGCAGCCACACGATGGCCGACAGCGGTTCCGCGCTGCTGAATGCTGCCGCGCAAGTGCGTGCGCTGCTGGTGGAAGGCGCGGCGAAGCGCTTCGGCGTCGACGCGCGCACGCTGACGACCGCCGACGCAGTGATCAAGGCGCCCGACGGCCGCACGATGACCTACGGCGACGCGATCCGCACCGTCGACCTGCATCGCAACGCCGCGCCCACGTCGCCGCTGAAGAGCCCGGCGACGTTCACGGTGATCGGCACGTCGCTGCCGCGCGTCGACATCCCGAACAAGGTGACGGGCGGCGTCAGCTACGTGCAGGACATGCAGTTGCCCGGCATGCTGCACGCACGCGTCGTGATGCCGCCGGTGTACGAAGCGAAGCTGCTGTCGTTCGACGAAGCGGCGATCCTGAAGCTGCCGGGCGTCGTGCGGATCGTGCGCAACGGCAGCATGCTCGCGGTGGTTGCGCACGGCGAATGGCAGGCGGTGGTCGCGCAACGCGCGCTGGCCGCCGCGTGCCGCTGGTCGCCCGGCCGCACGCTGCCCGATCGCGCCACCGTGCACGCCGACCTGAAGCGGATCTCGACGCAGCGCATCGAGATCGCCAACACGCACGCGGCCACCGCGCCGGCCGTGAAAACGCTGAACGCGACGTTCCTGAAGAACTACCTGCTGCACGGCTCGATCGGGCCGTCGTGTGCGGTCGCGCACCTCGATAACGGGACGATGACGGTGTGGACCCATTCGCAAGGCGTCTACCCGCTTCGTGACGCGCTGGCCGAGATGCTGTCGATGCCGAAGGCGAGCGTGCGCTGCATTCACACCGAAGGATCGGGCTGCTACGGACACAATGGGGCCGACGACGCCGCCGCGCACGCGGCGCTGATCGCCGCCGCGATGCCGGGCAAGCCGATTCGCGTGCAATGGATGCGCGAACAGGAACACACGTGGGATCACTTCACGCCGGCGATGGTGACCGAGGTCAGCGCTTCGCTCGACGCGAGCGGCCACATCGTCGACTGGAACTACGCGCTGTGGAGCAGTTCGCACAACGAGCGGATCGTCAACGCCGGCCGGCTGCTGCCGGCGCGGATGCTGGAGCCGCCGTTCGTGCCCGCGCCGTCGACGCCGATGCTGCAACCGGAGGGCGGCGCCGACCGCAACGCGATTCCGCTGTATGCGCTGCCGAACCAGCACATCGTGAACCACTTCTCGCCGACGATGCCGCTGCAGACGTCCGCGATGCGCTCGCTCGGCGCACACACCAACGTGTGGGCGATCGAAAGCTTCATGGACGAACTCGCGCACGCGGCCGGTGTCGATCCGGTCGAATTCCGGCTGCGCCACATGGAAGATCATCGCGCGCTTCAGGTGATCAAGCTCGCCGCGCAGCACTTCGGCTGGCCGCGGCCGCCGCGTGCGCGCAACCGCGGCGTCGGCTTCGCGTTCGGCAAGTACAAGAACCTGATGGCGTACGTCGCGATCGCGGTCGAGGTGTCGATCGTGCCGGAAACCGGCCAGGTGACGCTCGAGCACGCGGAAGCCGCCGTCGACGCGGGGCAGGTCGTGTCGCCGGACGGGATCCGCAACCAGATCGAGGGCGGCATCGTGCAGGCCGCGAGCTGGACGCTGTACGAGGCGCTGAAGTACGACACCGAACGGATTCGCAGCTTCGACTGGAGCAGCTACCCGATCCTGCGCTTCTCGGCCGCACCGCAAAGCGTGAAGGTCCACCTGATCAATCGCCCGGGCGCGCCGTTCCTCGGTGCGGCCGAGGCGTCGATGGGGCCGACCGCCGGCGCGCTGGCCAACGCGATCTTCGACGCGACCGGCCAGCGCATGCGCGAAATGCCGTTCGCCGGCGACGCGCTGAGACAACGCATCGACGCATAGCAATTCGGTCGCGCCCGCTACGCGCGGCCGACACACCCGACAAGACGGACGGCGCCGGCATGCAACGGCGCCGCGCCCCGACAGAACTGGAGCCCTCCCGACGATGGATACCTTGCTTTCGATGCGCGTGTTCACGCGCATCGTCGAAACCGGCAGCTTCACGCGCGCATCCGACACGACCGGCCTCACGACGCCGCGCGTGTCCGCGCTGCTCAGCGCGCTCGAACAGCACCTCGGCTGCCGGCTGCTGAACCGCACGACGCGCCGCATCTCGCTGACCGAGGACGGCCAGGCGTACTACGAACGTTCCGTCGCGGTGCTGCGCGAAATCGACGACATGGAGGCGTCGGTCTCGCAGGCGCGCAACGTGCCGCGCGGCCGGCTGAAGGTGAACCTGCCGCCGGCGATGGCCAAGCAGGTCGTGGTGCCCGCGCTGCCCGCGTTCCTCGATGCCCATCCCGGCATCATGATCGAACTCGGCGTGACCGACCGGCAGATCGATCTCGTCGGCGAAGGCGTCGACTGCGTGGTGCGCATCGGCGCGCTCGACGACTCGGGGATGATCGCGCGGCGCATCGGCAGCCTGACCACCTGCACGTGCGCGTCGCCCGCGTACCTGGCACGGTGCGGCGAGCCGGAGACCGTCGACGATCTCGCGCAGCACGTGGCGGTCAGCCACATCTCGGCCGATACCGGGCGCCCCCGCGTGTGGGACTACGTCGTCGACGGCGAGCCGCGCGTCGTGCAGATGTGCGGCACGGTCGCCGTCAACGATGCGGACAACTACATCGAGTGCGGCATCGCGGGCATCGGCCTGATCAAGACGTCGCTGTACCTCGTCGAGCCCTATCTGAAATCGGGACGGCTGCGCGAGGTGCTGACGGATTTCAACGCGCCGGCCCGGCCGATCTCGGTGCTGTATCCGCCCAATCGCCACGTGCCCGTCAAGCTCAAGGTGTTCGTCGACTGGCTCGCAGGCCTGTTCGAGCAGATTCCGACGCTGCAGGGCAAGCGCGGCTGACCGGACGCGGCGCGTCGCGGCACGCGTCGTCGCGCTCCCCCCTTACGACACCAGGCCCGCGCGGCCGATTCCCGCGCGGTGCAACGGCGCCGTCACGCGTCGTTCCAGCGCGCCCCCAGCACGCGCCCGCAGAAATTCGGCCGCTGGAAATCCGGATCCGCGCGTTCGAGCACGTCGGCGCTCCACGTGCCGAACGTCGACTGCGGCCGATGCTCGACGCCGCGCGCGACCGCGGCCAGGAAGGTTTCGCGAAATCCGCTGCCGCGCGGGTACGCCGCGAGCAGCGCGGTGCGCTCGTCGGCGGTGTAGCTGTCGAAATCGGTGGCCATCAGATCCGTCGACACGGCGCGTGCCAGCACGCGGGCGAGCGGCGACGCACGCGCGGCCACACCGGGCGTCGTATGCAGCGCGATCGCGTGCCATACGTCGTCGCGCATGCTGCGCGCGCGCCGATGCCGCACCAGCAGCGCGTGCGCGGCATCGGCGCCGTCGAGCTCGTAGCGTTCAGCCGAGCGGCAGTAAGCGGGGCTCAGCCCCATGTTCGCGTACATCGCGGCGACGTACAGCGCATCGGCATCGCACCCTTCGCCCGCACGCCGCGCGGCGAGCGACGCGAACACGAACACGCGCGCGGCATGATCGGCGAGCGCGGCGGGCAACGATGCGCGCGCCGCGTCGGCCGCCTCGACCGCAAGCGTCGTGCGCGGAATGCTGACGCCGGCCACTTCGTCGGCGGTCGACGGTGCGCGTGTGTGCGCAACGTTCATCGTGTCTCCTTCCTGTCCCGTGCACGGGACGAAAAATCGTTCAAGGCCATGCCGTGCGCCGGTCACGGCGGCGCGCGCACCGGTGCATGCCGGCTAGCACGCGGCGCAGCGGCCGCCGCACGCGTCGCAGCGGCCGCCGGCCGCGCTGGCCGTCGGATAGCGCGGCCGTGCGAAGCGGCGCCCGGGGCCGCGTGCCCGGCACGCATCGGTACCGGGTTCCGTGCACGCGTCGCCCGCCGTCGATGCGCGCGGACCGCCGTGTCCGTTCGCTCCGGGCGCAGGCGTGCCGCCGCCCTCGGCGACCGGCGACCATCCGGGGCTGACGGGCGGCGGCGGCGGCGCGAGCGACGCAAATTCCCGTTCCGCGTGCACGACCTTGCCGTCGACGACCGTCAGCACCGACGACAGTTGCGGGATGCGCGCCATGTCGATCGTGAAATAGTCGTCGCTGAGCACCGCGAAGTCCGCGTAACGGCCGGGCACCAGCGCCCCCTTGCGATGCTCGTCGGCGGAGAACCATGCGCTGCCGATGGTGTAGCGGCGCAGCGCCTCCATCCGGCCGAGCCGGTTGCGCGCCGGATACAGCACGGTGCCGCCGATGCTGCGCCCCGACACCATCCAGTACAGCGCGACGAACGGGTTGTAGCTCCCCGCATCCAGCGCGCCGGAGCCTGCCCCGACCGGCAGCCCGGCCGCGAGCATCGCGCGGATCGGCGGCGCGCGCGTCGCCGCGGCCGCACCGTCGCGCGCGATGAACGCCTCGCCCTGGAACGCCATGCGCGGCTGCACGGTCACGCCGCCACCCAGCGCCGCCACGCGCGCGATGTTCGCATCCGACATCGTCTCGCACCGGTCGAAACACCAGCGCAGCCCGGCGAACGGCGTATCGCGGTTCACCGCCTCGAACACGTCGAGGAAGCGGCCGATCGACGCGTCGTAGGTCGCATGCAGCCGGAACGGCCAGCGGTGGCGGACCAACAGCCGGACGACGGCGGCCAGTTCCGCATCGACCGACGCGGGCAGTTCGGTGCGCGGGTCGAGAAAATTCCCCAGATCGACCGCCGAAAACAGCAGCCGCTCGCCCGCGCCGTTCGCGCGCAGGAACGCATCGCCGTCGCCGGGCGAGGTCAGCGCGATCCACTGCGCGAAGTCGTCGATTTCCCGGCCGGCGTGCCGCGCGCCCAGCGCGTACGCGATGCGCGTCGTCAGTTCGCCGCGGCGTGCCAGCGCGATGACCGCCGCGTAATCGTCCGGATACGCCAGGCCGTCGCCGCCGGCGTCGATCACGCTCGTCACGCCGACGCGGTTCAGCGCGCGCATGAACTGCCGCGTGGAGTTGATCCGGTCGGCCGCGCCGAGCACCGGCGCGCGCGCGAGCGCCGCGGCCAGCACGGCCGGATCGGGGCGTGCGAGCAGCAGCCCGGTCGGCCGCCCATGACGGTCGCGCCGCAATTCGCCGCCCGGCGGATCGGGCGTGTCGCGCCCGTAGCCGATCGCGCGCAGCGCGGCCGCATTCAGCCACGCGCTGTCGCCGAGATGCCGGACGAACACCGGCGTATCGGGTGCGATCGCATTCAGCTCGGCCACCGTCGGGCCGCGCTTTTCCGCGAACTGCAGCGCGGTCCAGCCACCGCCCACGCGCACCCAGTGCGGTGCGGGCGTGCGCACGGCCTGCCGATGCAGCAGGTCGAGCGCGGCGGCGAGCGACGGCACGCCGTCCCAGCGCAGCTCGAGGTTGAAGTGCGTGCCGCCGCGGATGGCCTGCAGGTGCGCGTCGACGAGGCCGGGGATCACCGTGCGGCCGTTCAGGTCGATGCAGGTCGTGTCGCCGTGCGCATGACGCAGCACACCGCGATCGTCGCCGGTCGCGACGATGCGCCCGTCCTTCACCGCCAGTGCGCTGACGAACGAGCGCTGCTCGTCCTGGGTCGCAATCTTGCCGTTGAAGACGACGAGGTCCGCCGCGCGCGCGGGTTCCGTCGCTCTAAGCACCGTCGGGCCTCCCGTGCGCACGCGCACGCCGCGCCGCGCCGCGCGTGCGGCGCGTCGTCGAACGACGGAACATGGCTGCGTCGCGCGCATCGGCACGCATCCCGCGATCGCGCAGTCGCGCTGTTGCCTGGAACTCGCGCATCGCTATGCGGCCTGCTGCGCCGCGTCGGCGGCGTCGTGGCGCGCAGGCGGGCGGGACGGCGGCGGCATGTCCTGGCGGACGAAATTCTGCACACGCAACAAGCGCCGCACATCATGGGCGCGCGAATGCGGATCGAAGTGCCGCGCAACGCCGGCGACCAGCGTCGACGCGTGCGCGATGCGCCCGCGCTCGATCAGGTGATCGGCGAGATCCAGCGCGCCGCGCAGCGCCCACATCGCGGCGCCCTGCCCGTTCGCGGTCTGGATCGCCATCTGCAGATGACGATGGCCGTCGGCCTCGTACGCGAGCGCGACATCCGGGGCCGCAATCCGTGCCTGTTCGAGCATCGCGATACCCGTCACGCGCAGCAGTTCCGGCACGAACAGATGCTCGCCGTGCGCACGGCAGCGCGCGAGCGTCGCATCGAGCCGCGTGCGCGCCTCGCTTGCGCGGCCGACGCGCACGAGGCCCTCCGCATACGCGACGTTCAACGGGGCGAGCAGCCGCCGGAACCCGCTCGCCTCGACACGCCGCAGCGCGGGTTCGAGCCGCGCGAGGCCCGCGCCGGGATGACCGGCCTGGATGTCGAACTGGCCGGTCAGGCATTCCGCGTGATTGCGCCAGATGTCGAAGCCGTGCGCACTCGCGGTCGCGCGCAGCGTCGCGAGATAGTCGGACGTGATGTCGTGGTCACCGTAGCGCAGTGCGATCGGCACGGCGGCCGCCCCCAGCACCACGCACAGCGCGAGCGCGGACGGGCCGCGGCGCGCGCACTCGACCGCTTGCGCGGCGATGCGCATCGCATGGTCGGGGTCGCCCTGAATCCACACGAGCCGCGTGAGCATCGTGCGCGCGAGCGTGGTCATGTCGACGCCGAGCGCGGCCTGCGCGCACGGCGGCTCGCCCACCGCGCCGAGTTCGGCCGTCGCCGCTTCGAGCCGCTCGCGCGCCTGCGCGTGCTCGCCGAAGTAGTGCAGCGACGTGGCGACCATCGCGTTGGCCAGAAGCCGCTGCGCGCGGTCGCCGCGCCGCTCGGCCGCGCGCTCGAAGCGGGTCGCGTAACGCAGCGATTCGTGAATGTCCGACAGCGTCAGCATCGTATGCCACTGCCCGACCAGCGCGCGCGCATCGAACGTATCGTCGCCGACATGCGCGGCCAGACCGAGCGTGCGGTCCCACATCGCGGCCGCGGCCACGGCGTCGCCGTCCGTATGCAGCAGCGCCGACGCGCAGGCCGCGCGCAACCGCATCTCGCGCGCGGCATCGACCGGGTCGGCCGCGGCCGTGTCGAAAGCGGCGAGCACCTGGCGCGCCCGCGCCGCGCATTCGTGCATCCGTGCCGGCTCCAGCAGCGCGCGCGCCAGGCGTTCCGCTTCGGGCACGGGCGTTGCGTCGGCGGCCAGGACGAGCGCGTCGGTCGATGCATCGGCTGGTGCGTCGTTCGGCACTGCCGTGACCGCATCGGCTGTCACGTCGTTCAGTGCCCCGGTGCCCACCTCCGCTGATGCGTCGTTCAGTGCTTCGGCGCCCCCATCGTTGCGCCGCGCCGCGTCCACGCTCGCCGCCGCGTGCCCGTGCTCGTATCCCTGCCCTTGCTCGCGCTCGTATCGTGCGTGACGCGCCGCGATGCGCTCGAACTCGCCCTCGTTGTGCAGTTTTTCCAGCGCATACGCGCGCGTCGACTCGGTCAGCCGGTACCGCGCCGATGCGCCGTGGAACTCGACGGTCACCAGCGACTTGGCGACCAGTTCGCCGAGCACCGCGATCATGTTCGCGGCCGATGTGCCGGGCTCGGTGGCGACCGCGTGCGCGGCATCGAACGTAAACGGCCCGATGAAGCATCCCATCCGGCGGAACAGCGCACGCGCGGCCGGGTCGAGCAGCACGTAGCTCCAGTCGAAGGTCGCCCGCAGCGTCTGATGACGCGGCAGCGCCGAGCGCAGCCCGCCGGTCAGCAGGTTCAGCCGGTCGTCCAGCCGCGACGCGACGACCGCGAGCCCGAGCGTCGCGACGCGCGCCGCGGCCAGTTCGATCGCGAGCGGCAGCCCGTCGAGCCGCCGGCAGATATCGGCGATCAGCCGCGTGCCGGCTTCGTCGACCGGACAATCCGGCGCAGCCGTGCGAACCCGTTCCAGGAACAGCTCGACGGCGGAGCAACGAACGATCTCGTCGGTGCGCGCGTCGTCGCCGGGCACCGCGAGCGGGCTCATGCGCAGCACCGCTTCGGCCGAGATATGCAGCGGCTCGCGGCTCGTCACGAGGACGCGCAGCGAGCCGGCGCACGACGTCAGCGTTTCGACGAGGCTCGCGACGAGATCGACGATGTGCTCGGCATTGTCGAACACGAGCAGGTAGCGCGACGCCGCGAATGCGGCGCCGATGTCCTCGATGGCGGGCACGCGCTGCGTATCCAGGCCGAGTTCGGCCGCGACGGCGATCAGCATGTCGGCGCGCGTCCCCGCGCGCGCCAGCTCCACGAACAGCACGCGCTCGCGCGAGCGGCTGCGCACCGCGTGGGCCACGCGTACGGCGAGGCTCGTCTTGCCGATCCCGCCCGCGCCGACGAGCGTGACGACCGGCGTGCGTTCGAGCATCTCGACGATCTGCGCGATTTCGGTGTCGCGTCCGACGAGCGGCGCAGGCAGCAACGACGCGCGGGCATCGGTCGGTACGGCAGCCGGGACGGCGGCCGGCGTGTCGGCCGCGGGCATCGGTTCCGGGCCGGGCGACGCGCACGCGACCAGCAGGTAGCCGCGCCCGGGCACCGTCTTGATCAGATCGCGGCTCGTGCCGAGCGCCTTGCGCAGCGTCGCCACATGCACCTGAAGGCGGTTTTCCTCGACGATCAGGCCTGGCCAGACCGCGTCCATGATGTCGTCTTTCGACACGACCGCCCCGCTCGCGCGGTGCAGGACTTCGAGAATGTCGAGCGCGCGTGCACCGATGCGCAGCGACGCGCCCTGACGGCGAATGTCGCGCTGCTCGAAATCCACCGACAACGTTCCGATCTGGATCATGGCCGCCTCCGGGTCCCTCAGGATGACCGCCCGGTGAACGCGGCAGTCCACCCGGCAGGATGTCCGGCCCCGCGCACCGTGGCGCCGGCCGGACACTGTTGAATTACGGGCCGAGTGTAGACGGGCGCGCGACGAAAATCTTGAAGGAAAATGCGCTGTGGGCGGCGGCCGGACCACGCGATCGGCGCATTCGCTTGCATGAAAAAGTAGGGCGCGATACGCTTCCGGGCCGCTCGTACGCCTGTCGTGACGGGCGATACGGCGGCCGTGCGCCGTCATTGAAAGCAATTCGTCAGATTCGCGAGCGGACGTTTGTGCAAATTCATTTTGAATGTTCACATGCGTCGCTAAACTGGACTCGCCATTTCGCGCGCCGAGTCACTTGCCCGGGAATTCCATGTCAGACTCCGTTACCGCAGCGCCGGCGGTATCCCCGCCGCCACCGCCGAAGGACACGCTCGGCTGCGTGGCCAGCCTGCTGTCGAAGGATGTCGAGACCGCCACCGGCGGCCTGCGGCTTCACCGCAAATGCATGCGCGACGCGCACGTGGAACACATCGACATGCCCGCGTGCGACCGCGGCTTCCTGGTCGGCGTGTCGCTGGCCGCCGGCCATCGCCGCACGCTTTACGGGCGCGCCGGCGCGAGCGAGCGCCGGTTCCAGCATCACTCGATCTACATTCGCGATTTCTCGCGCCACTTCCATGCGGACCTGTACGGCAACTTCGACTTCGTGCTGGTCGAGCTGCCGCATGCGTATCTCGAGCGCGTCGGCCCGGAGCACGGCGGGCAGGCAATCGGCGGCCTCACGTGCCGCCCCGACGTGCGCGATCCGGTGCTCGGCCATCTCGCGCACGCGGTGGCCGACAGCCTCGACGCGCCCGGCCCGCTGAACGCGCTGTTCATCGAGCAGGTGGGGCTCGCGATCGGCACGCACCTCGTGCGCCGTTACGGCAACGCGCGCACGCGCGAACTCGACCACAAGGGCAGCCTGTCGCCGGCGAAACTGGCGCGCGCGCAGGAGCTGTTGCTGGAAAAGGCGGATCTCGGCGTATCGATCGAGGAAGTGGCGACCGAATGCGACCTGTCGCGCGGTTACTTCATTCGCGCATTCTCGCGCACCACCGGCCGCACGCCGCACCAGTGGCTGCTCGAACAGCGCGTGACGCGTGCGCGCGAACTGATCGAGACCTCCGACATGACGCTCGCCGACATCGCGATCGCGTGCGGCTTCGCGGACCAGAGCCATCTGAACCGCATCTTCGCGCGGATCGTCGGCCATCCGCCCGGCGCGTGGCGGCGCGCACGCTCGCGCTGAAGCCTCTGCGCGGTCGCGGTCGTGCGCCGATAGCCCGGCCGATTGTTCAATCGAGGTTCATGCCGCACTCTGTCCGATCCGACATATTGCGGCGTCAGCCCGCTCCATCCACCTTTTTGGAGGAGGGAGCGGGCTCATCGCTTTATCCCGGTCGTCGTATCGTCACCGAATGGCGGGACGACTGCCGGCCGGGTCTCGTCCCTGGTTGAGCACAAGTGGCGAGGACGAGCCCGCCGATGAGTCCCAGGGGCTCGCAAACAGCGTCAAGGGCGATGAAGCGCACGGGCCCACGTCGGGCAGTCGCAATGGGTCCGCGTCGCCATGTCAGACCGCCCAGCAGGAGCACCCGAACGCGCCCCAGAAGCCCTTTGCGTCGGACGTCGGTAGCGCACTCGCCCATGCACTCGCGTGCGCGTGCTGGTGAACGTTGCACGCGTTCGCGCAACCGCACATCGCAGCGGCGGCCGCCCGTTGCAGCGGCGCGCCGGCGCGCTGCGTCGCGCCCCAGCCGCCATAGCCGCCGAACTCGCGCACGGGCGACCAGTCGGGCATCGCCGGCGGGATCGGCGCGTCGTGCGACGCGAACGGCCCCGCCCCCCACACGATCTTTCCGCCCACGACCGTGAGCAAAGCCGTCGTGCCGGCGATGTCGTCCTCGGCACACCCGAAGAAATCGCGATCCGGGACCACCAGGTCGGCCAGCTGCCCCACCGCGATGCGCCCTTTCTTGCCCTCTTCGTTCGAGAACCACGTCACGTACTCGGTCCACATGCGCAGTGCCGTCTCCCGATCGAGCAGGTTGCGCTGCGGGTACATCCGCAGGCCGCCGACCGTCTTGCCGGTGACGAGCCATGCAAGCGACACCCACGGGTTGTACGACGCGACGCGGGTCGCGTCGGTGCCGGCCGAGACCTTGAGCCCCTTGCCGAGCATCTTCGCCACCGGTGGCGTGGCCTCCGCGGCTTGCGCGCCGTAGCGCTCGACGAAATATTCGCCCTGGTACGCCATCCGGTGCTGCACCGCGATGCCGCCGCCGAGCGCGGCGATGCGGTCCATCGAGCGTTCCGAGATCGTTTCCGCGTGATCGAAGAACCAGTTCAGTCCGTCGAGCGGGATGTCCTGATTCACCTTTTCGAACACGTCGAGCGCGCGGCTGATGGTCTCGTCATAGGTCGCGTGCATGCGCCACGGCCAACGGTTTTCCGCGAGCACGCGAACGACGCCCTCGAGATCATCCTCCATCTGGTCGGGCAGGTCCGGACGTGCCACCCGGAAGTCCTCGAAGTCGGCCGCGGAAAACGCCAGCATCTCGCCGGCGCCGTTATTGCGGAAATAGTCGGTGCCGTCGTGGTACTTGACGCTCTTCGTCCAGTTCACGAAGTCTTCCTTCTCCGCGTTCGGCTTCTGCGTGAACAGGTTGTAGGCGATCCGGATCGTCATCTCGCCCGAGTCGTGCAGCTTGCGGATCACCTCGTAGTCGTCGGGATAATTCTGCGAGCCGCCGCCCGCGTCGATCACGCCCGTCACGCCGAGCCGGTTCAGCTCGCGCATGAAATGGCGCGTCGAATTGTACTGATACTCGAACGGCAGCTTCGGGCCCCTTGCGAGCGTCGCGTAAAGGATCGTCGCGTTCGGGTTCGCAAGCAGCAGGCCGGTCGGGTTGCCGGCGGCATCGCGAACGATGGTCCCGCCCGGCGGCTCCGGCGTGTCCTTCGTGTAGCCGACCACCCGCAGCGCGGCCGCGTTCAGCAACGCGCGATCGTACAGGTGCAGGATGAAAACCGGCGTGTCCGGCGCGGCGGCATTGAGTTCGTCGATCGTCGGGAGCCGTTTCTCCACGAACTGATGCTCGGTGAAACCGCCGACCACGCGGACCCACTGCGGCGCGGGCGTCACGGCCACCTGGCGCTTGAGCATGTCCATCGCGACCGTGAGCGACGGCACGCCGTCCCAACGCAGTTCCATGTTGTAGTTCAGCCCACCGCGAATCACGTGGCAGTGGTTGTCGATCAGACCCGGCAGTACGCCACGGCCGCCGAGATCGACCACCTTCGTCGCGCGGCCCGCGAGCGGCATCACGTCCGCGTCGCTGCCGACGGCGACGAAGCGGCCGGCGGCAATCGCGACCGCCGTCGCGACGGGGTTCGCGCGGTCGAGCGTCGTGAATCTGCCGTTATGCAGGATCAGATCCGGTTGGGTCACGGTTGCGGTCATATGCATCACCTCTTGTTGATCAGAAGCCAAGCAGCTGTTTCACGGTGGGCAACGCTTGCACGCCAATCAGCATGCCGAGCAACCCGACCAGCGCAATCAGCGGCGGTGCGGGAGAGCGAACCTTGATCGCGCTGTAAATCACGCCGATCAAGAGGCCCGCACCAAGGGAAACCAGATAAGGTTCCATGCGATAAATCTCCCGGAAATTTCGAATGCGGCGGCCGTGGTCCGATCAGCCTGCCGCGGGCGGCATGCGTGTTTCGGTCCCGTCCGCCGCCCGCGCAAGGGAGCCAATGCGGCGCGTTCGCCTCGAACCCGCCGCACCGGCATCAGCGATCGCGGGCCGTCCGCGCTTACTTCGCCGGAACGGGCGCGATCGACTCGTGCGGCGTCGCGGTGCGCGGCGCGGCCTTGTGGACCATCGTGTACGCGTAGTCGACGCCCATCCCGTACGCGCCCGAATGCTCCTTCGCGATCGCCATCACGGCGTCGTACGTCTCGCGGTGCGCCCAGTCGCGCTGCCACTCGAGCAGCACCTGCTGCCACGTGACCGGCACGACGCCCGCCTGCACCATGCGCTGCATCGCGAAGTCGTGCGCGGCCTGCGTGGTGCCGCCCGACGCGTCGGCGACCATGTAGATTTCGTAGTCGCCTTCGAGCATCGCGCACAGCGCGAACGTCGTGTTGCAGACTTCGGTCCACAGACCGGACACGATCACCTTCTTGCGGCCGTTCGCGGCCAGTGCGTCGCGCACCTTCTGGTCGTCCCACGAATTCATCGACGTGCGTTCGAGCGTCTTCTGGTTCGGGAACACGTCGAGCAGCTCCGGATACGTGTGACCGGAGAAGCTGTCGCTTTCGACCGTCGTGATCGTGGTCGGGATGTTGAAGACCTTCGCGGCCTTCGCGAGCCCGACGACGTTGTTCTTCAGCGTCTGGCGATCGATCGACTGCACGCCGAATGCCATCTGCGGCTGCTGGTCGATGAAGATCAGTTGGCTGTTGTGCGGGGTAAGTACTTCAAGCTTCGGGTTGCTCATGGCGGTGATGTCCTTTGACGCAGGGAGAAATAAGGCTCGCCGGGCCGACGAATCCGCGACGCGTCGAATACGCTGGGGCGGACGACTCGGCAGCCGGCCTGCGTCATTCAACAGGCTTATTTGCGACCGCACCAATTAATAGTTCTGATTCTCGCGGCCTTTATAAATCCAGACTGAAAAGATCTGAATTTCATTGAATACACTCACAACGAGCATGCAGAACTGATAGGCTGATCCACGACTTTAGGATCGACGCCATATTGGTAGTTATCCATATTTTTTACTGCCGTCACGTCATTTCAAACCTATGAAACCGTACTCTGCTTCGCTGTTCGCCGGCATCCTCGCCGGCATCGTTTATGCGCTGATCGGCGTGCAATCGCCGGCGCCGCCCGCCGTCGCCCTGGTGGGCCTGCTCGGCATTCTGGCCGGCGAACAGATTCTTCCGCTCGCGCGACGCGTGTTCAGCGGAATCCGGCTGGGAACCGCATGGCGCGACGCGAAGTGCAGCCAGCACATGTTCGGTGCGCTGCCCGGCGCCCATGCAACTGACGCTGCCGCGAAGCGCCGCGAATCGACACCGCTGTGATCGGAAAATTCGAGCGCATGCGACCAGGACGGTCGAGGCGCTCGCGTGTGTTTCGAGATGTTCGTCAATCGCCTGCGTGAACGGCGTCTGCGCGCCGGTCGTTGGCGACCTGCCCGTGCGTGGCGTCGTTCGGTCACGCGCGCGCCGCCCTGACAGAAGCGGCGGCGCGCGCCGCGTCACCAACCGAACTTCGCTTCCACGCCGACATAGTCGGCATTACGCGCGCCCAGCGCGCGAATCGAATCGGCGAGCTGGAAGTGCACCGCCTCGACCGCCAGGGCCGTGTTCGCATTGACGAGCCAGTCCACGCGAGCCTGCGCGTACATCCCTGTCCACGCACCGCCCTTGCCCGCCGTGCCCGGCACGGCCGACATGCCCTGCCCATAGATCGCATCGGCGGTCGTCTGCCGCCACTGGAAGCCGACGGCGGTGAGCACCGTGACCGTGCTCGCCGGTTTGAACGTCAGCGAAGGCTTCACGTGGATCAGGTTGCTGTATCCCGTATAACCGGCGAGCGTGAAGTAATAACCGTTCGGAAACATCGGGTTGAACGTGCCCACGCGCCGGTCGCCCGGGTGAGCATCGCCCGACGCGCCGTCGACCTGGATCCCGATGCGCGGCGTGCCGGCCGTCTTCGCGAACGTATAGCCGCCCAACGCGCCGAACGCCCACGCGCCCACCGTGTCCTGCCCGACGCGGCCCGTCTGCAGCATCGCCTCGACGTCCCAGTCGAGCCCGTCGGCCTTGCCCGCATAGCGCATGTCGAACACGTCGCGCCGCTCGGTGCCCGACGCATCCGGAAAGCGCGCGTTGTCGCGCGTGTAGCGCGACCAGTACGCGGACAGGTTGCCGGGCCCCGTGCCGTTGCGCTCGACGCGCACGCCGTCGAATCGCAGGTGCCGGTTCGACACGTCGTCGAACGCGGCGGCGTCGCGATACTGCACCGGGCGCGTCACGTAGCCGATCAGCCGCCACTTGCCGATTTCGTAATCGGCCCACAGCGCGTCGAACGCCTGCCGCACGTTCGGGCCGTCGCGCACCGACACGAAGCGTTGCAAGTCGAACGCCATCTCCTGCCGGCCGACCCGCGTCTTCAACGTGCCGGGGCCGATCTGGTCGACATACGCGACGAACGCCTGCTCGATGTCGAGCTGGTCCTTGTCGACCGGGCCGACCGTATTCTTGCCGAACGGCCGCGCATCGACGAACTGCACGAACGCCTGCAGATGGCTGCGATAGCGCAGGTCCGCGTGCACGTTCGTGCGCTGGATCAGGTAGTTGTCGTCGTGCGCGGAGCCGAGGCCGAACAGCGGCGCGTTGTTCAGCTCGAAGCGCTCGCGCAGGTTCGCGCCGAGCGACAGGTAGGTCGACGGGTCGTCGCCGAGCGGCACGTATTTCAGCGCGTCGAACGGCTTGCGCGGCACGCAAGGGTTCGCGAGCACCGACCAGTCCTCCTGCCAGCGGTTGAACAGCACGGTCGGACGCTTCGCGGTGCACGCCACGGCGGCGCTCGCTGCCGCCGGCGCCTGCGGCTGAGCGGCGGGTGCTGCTGCGGCTGCTGCGGCCGCCGCATCGGCACCGGCCGCCGTCCCGGCATGCAGCGCGACGCCGCCGGCCAGCACGACGCCCGGCAGCGCGCCGCGCCACGATGGTTTGATCGGCCGGCGCACCGTTATTTCGACCGTGCGTGGATTTCGGCGACGTAGCCGCCCGGGAACTGCACGAGCGCCGCGTCGCGGCCGTCCGACGTGAACGGCGGCACGAGCACGGTCACGCCCGCGGCTTCCGCCTGCTTCAGCGTCGTGGCCAGGTCGGCGACTTCATAGCCGGTCATTTCGCGCCCGAACGGGAAAGGCAGATGGCCGTCCGTCGCGAGCACCGTCATCTTGCCGAAGCCCGATTCGATACGAATGCGGCGGTACGTGTCGTTCGGCCGGCCGATCTCGATGCCCGGCGCCTTGCGCACGTCCGACACGATCTTGCCGTGCGAGAACGCGGCGAAGTCGTGCGCGAGCTTGCTCGCGCGTTCCGGCGACACGTACACGCGGTTTTCCGGCACCGTCTGCAGAGGGTCGTAATTCGGCGCCTGCGTGTGCCAGTACAGCTGCATGTTCACGCCGCCCGGCCAGCGGATGATCGCGTCGCGCCCGATCGGATCGGGGAACGTCGCGACGACCACGTCCGCGCCATGCGCGCGCGCCGATTTCACGGCCACGTCCATGTCGGTCACCAGATAGCCGGTGCGCTCCTCGCAGAACGGATACGGGATCGGTGTCTTGAAGCCGAACACCGAGATGGTGCCGACCGGCGTGAGCACCAGTTGCGACATCGTCTGGCTCGGCGTCGGCGTGACCTGGAACACGCCCTGCTTCGACTTCTTGCCGCCGAACGTCGCGACGAAGCTGTCGGTGAAGCGGTCGAAGTCTTCCGGCGCGACGCACACGTGCGTCGTGTCGTACTGCGGGCCGACCGCGACCGCCGGGAAGCGCGCGGCGGCCGGCTGGCGCGCCGTGTCGTCCAGATGCGTTTCGTCGGCATGCGACGGGGCGGCCGCCAGCAACGCGGCGAGCAGCGCCGTCGACGCAGTCGTCATGCGCAGCACATGGCGCAGGTTCAGTGAAATCATCGGGTTCTCCTTGAAGGTGGCGCGCAGCGGCACGCCGCGCGCGAAAACGGGTTCAGCGCGAGGCGGGCAGCTCGGCCAAGCGTGCGGATCGATACGTGAGAAAGCCCAGCACCGCGAGCGGCAGCGCGAGCGCCCAGAACGCGGCATACAGGTACGCCGTCGCGCCGGCGCCCGCGCCGAGCGCGAAACCGGCCACCGGCGGCAGCGTGCGCTGCAGCCGCGCGCGGGCGGCGTCCCGTTCGGCCGGCGCGGCGATCGGCACGAGCCAGTCGAAGGCATCGATGACGGCCTGCGTGACGTTGCCGGTCATCACCGTGTTGGCGACCACCGCGCGCGCGGTCAGCCGGCCATGCGCGTTCTGCACGCCCATCGCCGCCGCGCCGAGCAGCCCGCAGACGATCGTCGCGGGCGCGTCGGCGCTGCCGATCGGCGACGCCGCGATCCCCGCGAACATGAAGCCGGCGAGCAGGATCGCCTGCAACGCGTACAGCGAACCGGCCCGCGCGCCGTGACCGCGCACGCGCATCCGGTGGTCGAGCAGGCGGGCGGCCACGATCCCGCCGATGAAGGCCGGAAACGCGAGCCATTTGATCAGCAGCCCCTGCCCGACCCCGGCCAGGCCCGAGCCGATCAGGATGAAGTTGCCGGTCACGTGGGCGGTAAAGAGGCCGAACAGCGCGACGAAGCCGAGCGTGTCGACATAGCCTGCGATCGACGCGAGAAAGACGTCCTCGCCGGGCAGGCGATCGGGCGCGACCGCGCCGGCGGCCGTTACTTGTCCAGGTTGCATGTCGTGGTTTCCATGGTTTTGCCGGCGCAGTCCGCGCCCTGAACCTGCGCGGCCGGCCCATGCGGCGGTTCGGTAGCAAGACTAGGGGACGTGCGCCTGAAAGTCATGGCGGCGAACTGAATTTTTCTGAAGCAACGCCGGCGACGGAAGCGCAGCGCAACGCGCGAATCGAACGGGGCTGGAGCCTGCGCGAGCTTCTTCCCTCTCGGCGTGCGCAAGCGGGTATGCGGAGTGGCGGTGCCCGACGATCCCGACGCCGAAATCGAACGGCAGGTCGACGCGTTCCTGAACGGCACGCCGGCCGCACTGCAACGCGTGGCCTCCCGCTCCTCCGCCACCCCCGCCAAACGCCCGCCGCGGCTGAGCGGCGGCGCACGCGTCACGCTGTCGCGCTGTCACGCAGGCCGCTTCAGAACGATTCAAACGCTGCGTCCGTTGCTTGCCCTATGCTCGGCCATCATCGGGAGACATCGGATGGAACACGGATCGGGCCGCAAGGCCGTCATCGTCGGCGGGTCGATCGGCGAGTCGGTCGGCGCGCGGTTCGCCGCGACCGCCCTGCGCGCAACCGGCTGGGACGCCAGCATATTCGAGCAATCACCGCACGACCTGGACAGCCGCGGCGGCCGGTGTCGCGAAAGCGGCGGACGATGCGTTCGGCCTCGCACAAGCGCTGCGTGACGTCGGCCAAGGCCGCGGGTTCGACGCCGCGCTGGCGGGCTGGGACGCCCGTCAGCGCGCCGCGGGTGCGGTGATCGCCGCGCGCGGCATCGCGCTGGGCGCCCGCCGGATGGGTGCAGCTTGAACGTGGGCCGGCCGCGTGTCGGCGGGCCGGCGCAGCGCCTCGCTCGACGGATCGAGCGCGCGCAGCACGCTGGCGCGCCCGCCATCGTCGTCGGGCAGTTGCGGCTGGCCGCGCGCGGCGGCCGGCGCGCCCTGCGCCGCGCACCACGCGGCGAGCGCCAGGGCCGCCACGCGTGCCGATACCGTGGCCCGCTTCATTGCGCGCTCGCCGTCGAGACGGGCGCCGCCGCGGGCGTTCCCACGCCCGCCGTCGCGGTGCGCGGCTCGCCGTGCGCGATCGCATACAGCTCGCGATTGCGCGCGATCGTCTGCGCGCTCGGCGGATAGTCCCAGTTCGACGTCGGCAGCGTGCCGTCGCGCTCCGCCTGAATCAGGTCGGCGACCACGTCGGCGCGGGTGAGCGCAGGGTCGGCGGTTTGCGCGAATGCGGCGATGGGTGCGCTCAGTGCGCAGGAAAGCAGGACTGCACGAATCAGGTCGTTCATGACGTTCACCTCTCGAGATGGCGTGTTCGCGTCCGCAGATCAGGCCGGACATCCGCTCCGCATCGATGCGATGAGGAGTGGTGTCCATTCTGCGATTCGCGCGCTTTCCGGAAGGTGAGGCTTCGATTACGGTCTTGTCATCGGGTCGCGGCCCGGCCGCACGGCCGTGTCGGTCAGCGCGCAACCGTTTCCGGGTGCCGCACGCTGCCGAGAAACCGCGTCAATTCAACCGTCTGCGGACGCTCGAAAATCTCGTCGGCCGTCCCGCTCTCCCACACGCGGCCCTGGTGCATGAACACGATCCTGTCGCTCACCGCACGCGCGAAGTTCATCTCGTGGGTGACCATGATCAGCGTCATGTCCTCGCGCGCGAGTTGCTCGATCACGCCCAGCACCTCGCCGACGAGCTCGGGATCGAGCGCCGACGTGATTTCGTCGCACAGCAGCACGCTCGGCTTCATCGCGAGCGCACGCGCGATCGCGACGCGCTGCTGCTGGCCGCCCGACAGGTGTTCCGGAAACGCGTCGAACTTGTCGCCGAGGCCGACGCGCTCGAGCATCAGCTCCGCGATCGCGCGCGCCTGCTGGCGGTGCGCCTTCTTCACCACCGACTGCGCGAGCATCACGTTCTGTCCGGCGCTCAGGTGCGGAAACAGGTTGTATTGCTGGAACACCATGCCGACCTTCAGCCGCAGCGCACGCAAGTCCGCATGCCGTGCATCGACGCGTTCGCCGTCGACCGAGATCGTGCCCGCGTCGATGCTCTCGAGCCCGTTGAGCGTGCGCAGCAGCGTGCTCTTGCCCGAGCCGCTGCGGCCGATGATCGACACGACCTGCCCGCGCTCGACGGACAGGTCGATGCCCTTGAGCACATGATGGGTGCCGAAGTTCTTTTCGAGACCCCGGGTTTCAACGAGCGGCATGCCATCTCCTTTGCAACGTGCGCGCATAACGGGTAAGCGGATAGCAGAGCGCGAAATAGATCAGCGCGACGAGGCCATACACGACGAACGGCCGGAACGTCGCGTTCGAGATCGCGATACCGACCTTCGTCAGCTCGGTGAAGCCGATGATCGACACGAGCGCCGTATCCTTCACCGCCTGCACGCCGAAGCCGACCGTCGGCGCGATCGCGATGCGCGCGGCCTGCGGCAGGATCACGTGACGCAACTGCTCGACATAACTCATCGCCAGGCTGGCCGACGCCTCCCACTGCCCTTTCGGCACCGCCTCGACGCAGCCGCGCCAGATCTCCGCCAGATAGGCGCTGGTGAAGAACGTGAGCCCCGCCGTGGCCGCGACCCACGGCGGCACGTCGAGCCCGGCGAGCGGCAGGCCGAAGAACACGATGAACAGTTGCATCAGCAACGGCGTGCCCTGGAACACTTCGATATAGAGCTTCGCGATGCCGCGCAGCGCCGTCGAATTCGACACGCGCATCACGAGCAGCCCGAGGCCGACGAGGCCGCCGGATACGAACGACACGATCGACAGCACGATCGTCCAGCGCGCGGCCAGCAGCAGGTTCGCGAGAATCTGCCCGAACGTGAAATCGGTCATCGCGCACCTCGCACGCGGCGGGAGAACAGGCGGCGGCCCATCGCGCCGAGCGTGGCGCGCATCAGCAGCGCCATCGCCAGATACGCGAGCGTGATCACGAAGTACGTCTCGAATGCACGGAAATTGCGCGACTGGATGTAGCCGGCCGCATAGGTCAGATCGGCCACCGAGATCTGCGACACGACCGCCGAACCCAGCATCGTGATCACGATCTGGCTCGACAGCGCGGGAAACACCTTGGCGAGCGCCTGCGGCAGCACGACGTGGCGCAGCATCTGCGCGCGCGACATCGCCAGCGCGGACGCCGCCTCCAGATGCCCTTTCGGCACGGCGGCCACGCCCGCGCGCACGATCTCGACCGAGTACGCGCCGAGGTTGAGCGTCATCGCGAGGATCGCGGCCGCGTACTCGTCGATGTGCACGCCGAGCGCCGGCAAGCCGAAGAAGATGAAGAACAGCTGGACGACGAACGGCGTATTGCGAATCGCCTCGACGTACGCGCCGATCAGCGGGCGCAACCGCACGGCCGCGCGCGCGTCGGCGCTGTACGCGGCCGCGCCGAGCACGCCGACGGCTACGCCCAGCACGGTCGCGACCGCCGTCAGCGCGAGCGTGATCGCCGCGCCGCTCGCGAACACGCCGGCGTAATCGGCGAGTTCGCCGAATTGAAGCTGGTAGCTCATGGGAAACGGATGAATTCGGGTTCGGACAACGACACGCGCCGTGCCGGGCATCCCGGCCGCGGCGACGTGTCAGGCTGCACTGCGATACGTCACAGCCCGGCCGGCAGCGGCTGGCCGAGCCACTTGCGCGACAGCTCGCCGAGCGAGCCGTCCTGCTTCGCATGCGCGATCGCATCGTCGATCTTCGCGAGCAGGCGCGGTTCGTTCTTGTTGACGCCGACGAAGCACGGCGAATTCTTGATCACGAACTTGACCTCGGGGCGGCGCGGCGGATTCTTCGCGAGAATCGCCGCCGCGACGATGTTGCCGGCCGCGATCAGTTGCACCTGCCCCGACAGGAACGCCTGGATCGTCGCGTTGTTGTCCTCGAAGCGCTTGATCGTCGCGTTCGGCGCGAGCTGCGACAGCGCGATCTCCTCGAGCGCGCCGCGCGTCGCGCCGACCGTCTTGCCGGTGAGGTCGGCGGGCGCGCTCACCTTCACGTCGGACGGCCCGAACACGCCCTGGAAATACGGCGCGTACGCGCTCGAGAAATCGATGACCTTCTCGCGCTCCGGGGTCTTGCCGAGCGACGAAATCACCATGTCGACCTTGTTGGTCGTCAGGTACGGAATCCGGTTCGCGCTGTTCACGGGCACCAGCTTCAACTTGACGCCGAGCGCCTTGGCGAGGAGGCCTGCCATGTCGATGTCGTAGCCCTGCGGCTGCATGTCCGTGCCGACCGAACCGAACGGCGGATAGTCCTCGGGCACCGCGACGCGCAGCGTGCCGTTTTTCGCGATGGTGTCGAGCGCATCGGCGTGGGCCGGCGCGGCGGCGAACAGCGCGATCACGGGGGCGGCGAGCAGCGCAGCCAGCCAGGTGCGTCGGGGGAACGGTCGGGTCGTCGGGCTCACGGTGAATCTTCCTTGTCTGGTATGTCGTCGGGCAGCGCGCAACGATTGCGCGGCCGACACCATTCCAGCAAAAACCGGGCCATCGCCGTGAAACGCTTGCCGCACCGGCGCCAGACGGAAATTTCGATGCGCCGGATTCCTCATTTCGGTGCATGAGCCGGCGCCATCGGTAACGGTTGCCCCCGCAGCGCGCGCCGGCGCACCAAATTACCTATCCGGTTCACCCGGCGCCGACACCCTATGCATGGATTCGAACAGGCCCAGTCCAAATTTGCATTCCGTTTGTGACCGGAATTACGGCTGACTACGTTCGCGACGTACCGTGCCTTTCGTCACGTTCGACGAACCGCCATCAGGACGGGCGCGCGCGATTGCGCGCGCCGGACCTCCGGTACCGGTGGTCCCGATCGTCCGCGACCGGGACGAATCCCATCCCCTCCCTGCGCGAGGAACCCGTCATGGCATCGATTCCCGACCCGTCGACAACCGGCGAAACCGACAAACGCAGCTGGCTCGAATCGCACGAAGCCGGCTATCACAAGACCCTCGGCAATCGACAGGTGCAGATGATCGCGATCGGCGGGGCGATCGGCACCGGGCTGTTTCTCGGCGCCGGCGCCCGGCTGCAGGCCGCCGGCCCCGCGCTCGCGATCGTCTATCTCGTCTGCGGCGCGTTTTCGTTCCTGATCCTGCGCGCGCTCGGCGAGCTCGTGATGCATCGCCCGAGCAGCGGCAGCTTCGTGTCGTACGCGCGCGAATTCCTCGGCGAGAAGGCGTCGTTCGTCGCAGGCTGGATGTACTTCCTGAACTGGGCGATGACCGGCATCGTCGACATCACCGCCGTCGCGCTCTACATGCATTACTGGGCGCCGTTCGCGGCCGTGCCGCAGTGGATCTTCGCGCTCGTCGCGCTGTGCATCGTCGCGACGATGAACCTGATCGGCGTGAAATGGTTCGCTGAAATGGAGTTCTGGTTCGCGCTGGTCAAGGTCGCCGCGATCGTGCTGTTTCTCGTGATCGGCGCGGCGATCCTCGGCACGGGCATGCCGGTGGCCGGCCATGGCACCGGCCTGCATCTGATCACCGACAACGGCGGGTTCTTTCCGCACGGACTGATGCCGGCGCTGGTGCTGGTGCAGGGCGTGGTGTTCGCGTTCGCGGGCGTCGAACTGGTCGGCACGGCCGCCGGCGAATGCAAGGATGCGCGCAAGGTGCTGCCGCGCGCGATCAACAACGTGATCTGGCGCATCGCGATTTTCTACGTCGCATCGGTCGTTCTGCTGGTCTGCCTGCTGCCGTGGAGTGCGTACAAGGCGGGCCAGAGCCCGTTCGTCACGTTCTTCGGCGCGCTCGGCGTGCCGGGCATCGGCTCCGTGATGAACCTGGTGGTGCTCACGGCCGCGCTGTCGAGCCTCAACTCCGGCCTGTATTCGACGGGGCGCGTGTTGCGTTCGCTGTCGATGGGCGGCTCGGCCCCCGCGTTCCTCGCGCGGATGAGCGGGCAATCCGTCCCGTACGCGGGCATTCTGGTGACGGTCGCGATCTATGTGGTCGGCGTGCTGCTCAACTATCTGGTGCCGTCGAGCGTGTTCGAGATCGTGCTGAACATCGCGTCGCTCGGCATCATCAGCACATGGGGCTTCATCGTCGTGTGCCAGATGAAGTTCCGCGCCGCGGTCAGGCGCGGCGACGTGGAGGACGTATCGTTCAGGATGCCCGGCGCACCCGTGACGTCGTGGCTCACGCTGCTGTTCCTGCTCGGCGTGCTGGTGTTGATGGCATTCGACTATCCGAACGGGACCTGGACGATCGCCTCGATCCCGCTGGTCGCGCTGCTGCTCGTGGCCGGCTGGAAATGGCTGAGCCGTCGCGCGCGCCGCGCGTTGCTGAAGCCGACGATTCCGTCGATCGCGCTCACGCAGAACGTGCTCGAGAAAGGCGACGACTGACTCGCTACGGCATGCATGCCGTCCGTTGAAGGCACCGCCGTCGAGCCGCGGACGGCGGTCGCCAACCATGCTCAGTGATGGTCGTACAGTTGGCGCTCGTCGAGCGACGCGAGCGATTGCGCATCAGTGCGCTTTGCGGCGACGCTCGGTGCGGCGGCCGATTGCGCTTGCTGCACGGCGACCTTCTCCTCGGCGGCCTGGATGTCCTCGGGATAGTTCGGATCGTTACTGATCGGCCGATAACCGGCCTGTTCGACGCGGACGAGATCGGCGCGCACGTCGGCCCGTGTGAGCGCATGGTCGGTGGTTTGCGCCAATGCGACGATCGGTGCGCTCAGTGCGCAGGAAAGCAGGACTGCACGAATCAGGTTGTTCATGATGTTCACCTCTCAATGATGGCGTGTTCGCGTCCGCGGATCAGGCCGGACATCCGCTCCCCATCGATGTGATGAAGAGTTGGATTCATTCTGCGATTCGCGCGCTTTCCTGAAGGTGAGGCTTCGATTACGGTTTTGTTATCTGAGCGCTCGCGTCCGTCGTGGGCGGACCGACCCGGTTCGCCGCACGCGGCGCGGGCCCTCAACGCGACGCGCATGCCAGTCGAGCATCGCGTTCATGCGGGCGCGTCGAGCGGCCGTACTTCCGGAATCATCGCGGCCTGGCCGTGCACGACTCCGTCCGCGTCCATGAGCTGCCACACGGTCGCGCGCTCGATCCAGAACCGCTTGCCGGACTTCGTCACGCGCACGCCGCGGTATTCGGCCACGAAGCCATCGCGCATCACCTTGTCGAGAAACACCTGGCGCTCGTGTCGTTCCATCGGCTCCGCCGACAGACGGGACGGCAACGCCGTCAGTTCATCCCAGTCGTATTCGAAAATCGCCTGCGCGCGCCGGTTGCCGTACACGAACACCGGATCGGCCGACGTGTCATGCGCCAGGATGCCGAACGGCGCCGCCTCGTAAAGCCACGCGGCGCCGTCGGAGGCGCTCATGCCGTCGGGCACGAGCGGCCGGTTCACGAGCCGGCGATACGAGTCGGCAAGAAGGAGGAAGAAGTTTGCATCGGTGCGCAACGACATCGGTCTGGCTCCTGAAATCGGCGAGATACGCGAATGAGCGAAGGTTTGCCGCCGGACATTATGGATGAAGCGGCGCCCCGCCGTCGGCGGCGCGTGTTTGGCCAGCCCGCATCGCGCCGCGCGGCCCGCCGCACGGCCGCTGCCGTCGTGCCGGCGCAGATAACGGTTTCGTAATCTTCGAGTCAGGGTCGGGTCAACGCCGCGCCGGCAGACTGCGTGCTCGTCGCATCGAATGCGCGTCCATTCCCCGCTTCGAGGAGCACCATCATGTGGATCGTCCGGCTGGCGTTACGCAGGCCCTACACGTTCGTCGTACTCGCGCTGCTGATCTTCATCGCGGGGCCGCTCGCGCTGCTGCGCACCCCCACCGACATCTTCCCGAACATCGACATTCCGGTCGTCAGCATCGTCTGGTCATACAACGGCTTCTCCGCCGAAGACATGGCCAAGCGCATCACGTCGAACTACGAACGCGCGCTCACGTCGGACGTCGACGACATCGAGCACATCGAATCGCAATCGCTGAACGGCGTGTCGGTCGTGAAGATCTTCTTCCACCCGGGCGCCGACATCAATCGCGCGATCGCGGAAGCCTCGAGCAACGCCGCGTCGATCCTGCGCATCCTGCCACCCGGCACGCTGCCGCCGAACATCATCACGTACAACGCGTCGACGGTGCCGATCCTGCAGCTCGGGCTGTCGAGCAACACGCTCGCCGAGCAGCAGCTGTACGACCTCGGCAACAGCTTCATCCGCACGCAGCTCGCGACCGTCCAGGGCGCGGCCGTGCCGCTGCCGTTCGGCGGCAAGATCCGCCAGATCGTCGTCGATCTCGACACGCGTGCGCTGCAGGCGAAGGGCCTCGCGCCGATCGACGTGGTGAACGCGATCAACGCGCAGAACCTGATCCTGCCCGGCGGCACCGCGAAGATCGGCACGCACGAGTACGACGTGCAGATGAACGGCAGCACGCAGACGGTGGCCGCGCTGAACGACCTGCCGGTGAAGACGATCGGCGGCACGGTCGTCTATGTGCGCGACGTCGCTCACGTGCGCGACGGCTACGCGCCGCAGACCAACATCGTGCGCGTGGACGGCAAACGCGCGGCGCTGCTGACCGTCGAGAAAACGGGCAGCGCGTCGACGCTGACGATCATCGACCAGGTGAAGGCGATGCTGCCGAAGATCGCGGCCGGGCTGCCGAAGGCGCTGCACATTTCGCCGCTCGACGACCAGTCGGTATTCGTGAAGGCGGCGGTCCAGGGTGTCGTGCGCGAAGCGCTGATCGCCGCCTGCCTGACCGCGCTGATGATCCTGCTGTTCCTCGGCAGCTGGCGCGCGACGCTGATCATCGCGATCACGATCCCGCTCGCGGTGCTCACGTCGCTGCTCGCACTCGCCGTGCTCGGCCAGACCATCAACATCATGACGCTCGGCGGGCTCGCGCTCGCGGTCGGGATCCTGGTGGACGACGCGACC
Organism: Burkholderia sp. AU15512; assembly: GCF_002223325.1. Classification (NCBI taxonomy): domain Bacteria; kingdom Pseudomonadati; phylum Pseudomonadota; class Betaproteobacteria; order Burkholderiales; family Burkholderiaceae; genus Burkholderia; species Burkholderia sp. AU15512. The sequence goes on along the minus strand of NZ_NKEX01000008.1, from coordinate 431,221 downwards.
GTCGCCATCGAGAACATCACGCATCATCTCGAGCTCGGCGCGCCGCTCGAGGAAGCCATTCTGACCGGCGCGGGCGAGATCGCGGTGCCGACCTTCGTGTCGACGCTGTCGATCTGCATCGTGTTCGTGCCGATGTTCCTGCTCACCGGCGTCGCACGCTACCTGTTCGTGCCGCTGGCCGAAGCGGTGATCTTCGCGATGATCGCGTCGTACTTCTTCTCGCGCACGCTGGTGCCGACGCTCGCGATGGCGCTGATGCGCGCAAAGGGCCACGGCCGGCCGCCGCGCGGCGTGTTCGCCCGCCTCGCGCGCTTCCAGGCCGCGTTCGAACATCGCTTCGAGGCCGTTCGGCTGCGCTATCGCGCGCTGCTCGCCGCGGCGATCGCCCGGCGCCGCCGCTTCGCGGCCGCGTTCCTGCTCGCCTGCGTCGCATCGACCGGCCTGTTCGCGTTCGCCGGCCAGGACTTCTTTCCGTCGGTCGATACCGGCGAGATCCGCCTGCACCTGCGCGCGCCGACCGGCACGCGGATCGAGGAAACCGCACGGCTGACCGACGAAGTCGAAGCGAAGATCCGCAACGTGATTCCGACGACCGAACTCGCAGGCGTGCTCGACAACATCGGCGTGCCGGTGAGCGGGATCAACCTCACGTACGACGCGTCCGACCCGATCGGCACCGGGGACGCCGACGTGCTGATCACGCTGAAGCCGAACCATGCGTCCACGGCCGCGTACGTCGCGAAGCTGCGCAACGTGCTCGCGCAGTCGTTCCCCGGCGTGACGTTCGCGTTCCTGCCGGCCGACATCGTCAGCCAGATCCTCAATTTCGGGCTGCCCGCGCCGATCGACATCCAGATCGTCGGCAACCAGCTCGACCCGAACCGCGCGGTCGCGAACGCGCTGCTCGCGAAGCTGCGCGGCGTGCGCGGCCTCGTCGACGCGCGCATCCAGCAACCCGGCGACGAACCGGCGATCGACGTGAACGTCGACCGCACCAAGGCGATCCTGGCCGGGCTGCAGCAGCGCGACGTCGCGCAGAACCTGTTGATCGCGCTGTCCGGCAGCTCGCAGACCACGCCGAACTTCTGGCTCGATCCGCGCAACGGCGTCAGCTACCCGGTGCTCGTGCAGACGCCGCAATACACGGTGAATTCGCTGCAGGCGCTCGCGAACGTGCCGCTGCCCGCCGGCACCGCCCGCGCGCCGCAGACGCCGGCCGGCGGCCCGGCGGCCGGCGCACCCGCGCAGAACCTGCTCGGCACGCTCGGCAGCTTCTCGCGCACGACGCAGCAGGCGGTCGTGTCGCACTACAACGTGCAGCCGGTGCTCGACCTCTTCGCGTCGGTGCAGGGGCGCGACCTCGGCGGCGTCACCGCCGACGTGACGACACTCGTCGACGCAGCCCGCGCGCAACTGCCGCCCGGCTCGTCGATCGTGCTGCGCGGCCAGGTGCAGGCGATGCACGAATCGTTCGCGGGCCTGCTCGGCGGCCTCGTGCTCGCGGTCGCGCTCGTCTACCTGCTGATGGTCGTCAATTTCCAGTCGTGGCTCGACCCGCTCGTGATCGTCGGCGGCCTGCCCGCGTCGCTCGCCGGCATCGCGTGGATGCTGTTCGTCACGCGCACGACGCTGTCCGTGCCTGCGCTGACGGGCACGATCCTCTGCATCGGCATCGCGACCGCGAACAGCATCCTCGTCGTAAACACGGCGCGCGAACTGCTCGCCGGCGGCGCGCCGCCGTGGCAGGCCGCGCTGGACGCCGGGTTCAACCGCTTCCGCCCGGTGCTGATGACCGCGCTCGCGATGCTGATCGGGATGCTGCCGATGGCGCTCGGCCTCGGCGACGGCGGCGAGCAGAACGCGCCGCTCGGCCGCGCGGTGATCGGCGGGCTCGCGTTCGGCACGGTGTCGACGCTGCTGTTCGTGCCGGTCGTGTTCGGCTTCGTCCACGCATGGCTCGACCGGCGTCGCGAGGCCGCGGCCGCACGACGCGCGCAGCCCACCTCCGATACGCCGGCGCTCGGCTGATCGCGCCGCCGCCCTTTCATCCGATTCGTCCAACCTCGAGCCCCCATCATGAACGACTCGATCGAACCCCTCGCCCCGCCGGCCGCCGACGCGGCCCACCCTGCCGGAAGCACGATCGAACGCGCGGCCGTCCCGCCCCGCTCACGCGAGGCGGCGCCCGACGCGCCGCACCGCCGAAGCGCCCGTCGACTGACCGTGCCGCTCGCCGCCGTCGCGCTCGCCGCCGTACTACTCGCGACCGGTATCGTGCCGCGTATCGATGCGCGCGCCGCGCAGAGCGCGCAGGTGGCCGCGCAGCAAGCGCTGCCGGTATCGGTGATCGCGCCCGGCACGGCGCCCGCCGACCAGACGCTGACGCTGCCCGGTTCGGTGATGCCGTTCGCGGAAGCGTCGATCTATGCGCGCACCAGCGGCTATATCGCGCACTGGAGCGCGGATCTCGGCACGCACGTGAAGGCCGGCCAGCCGCTCGCGCGGATCGCCGCGCCCGATCTCGATGCGCAGTTGCGCCAGGCGCGCGCCGACGCGGCCACCGCGCAGGCGAACTACGACTATGCGAAATCGACCGCGCAGCGCTGGCAGGACATGCTGAAGTCGCAATCGGTGTCGCAGCAGGATACGGACACGAAGGTGGCCGACATGAACGCGAAGCGTGCGATGCTCGCGTCCGCGCAGGCGAACGTCGCGCACCTGAACGAGCTGGTGTCGTACGAAGCGGTCAGCGCGCCGTTCGACGGCGTGATCACCGCGCGCAACGTCGACGTCGGCACGCTCGTCACCGCGGGCGGCACGCCGGGCAGTCCCGGCTTGTCCGGCGAGCTGTTCCATCTGGAGCAGACCGGCACGCTGCGCGTGTTCGTCGACGTGCCGCAGGACAGCGCGGCCGACGTCTCGACCGGCACGCCGGTCTACCTGACCACGCAGCAGTATCCGGGGCGGCACTTTGCCGCGCGTATCGCGCGCACGGCGGGCGCGATCGATCCGGTCACGCGCACGCTGCGCGTCGAGATCGACGTCGACAACGCCGACGGCGCGCTGCTGCCCGGTGCGTATGCGCAAGCGCACCTCGTCGTCGCGAGCGCCGCGCCCGCGTTCGAGCTGCCCGTCAGCGCGCTGCTGTTCCGGCCGGACGGCGTGACGGTGGCGACCGTCGCCGCGAACGGACGCACCGTGCTCAAGCGCGTGCAGCTCGGGCGCGATTTCGGCACACGCGTCGAGATCGTCTCGGGGCTCGCCGCAGGCGATCGCGTGATCGACAACCCGGGCGACGCGATCACGGCCGGCGAAGTCGTGCAGATCGTGTCGATCGCGCACGCGGCGGGACCGGTCGCCGCTTCGTCGGTGCAAAGCGCGCAACCCGCGCCCGCGAGCGGTGCGGGCGGCATGCCGCCGATGCGCGCGAGCGGCGCAGCGCCGGCCGCATCGACACCCGCCTCGGCGCCCGCACGCGGCTGACCTATCGAAAACCCCTGACGAGATATCCGCCATGCGCCTCGCTCATCCGCTCCCGTTCGCCCGCCGCGCCGTCGCGCTCGGCGCCGCCGCGGCATTGGCCGCGTTGACCGCCTGCACGACGCTGCCGCCGTATTCACCGCCCGCGGTCGCCGTACCGGCGCACTACGCGGGCGCACCGGCCGCACCGCCTGCGCAAGCCGGCTGGCACGTCGCGATGCCGGCCGACGCCGACGCGCGCGGCGCATGGTGGACCGTGTTCGGCGACGCCGACCTGAACGCGCTCGAAGCACGCGTCGACGTATCGAACCAGACGGTGAAGAAAGCGCTCGCCGATTTGCAGCAGGCCCGCGCGATGGTCGACTACCAGCATGCGGGCTTCCTGCCGACGATCGCCGCGGGCGCCGCGCAAAGCCGCGCACGCGTGTCGCAGAACCGGCTCGGCTCGTCGCTGGCCGGCAAGACCACGCCCGACTATCAGGCCGGCGTGGCCGCGAGCTGGGAGCCCGACGTATTCGGCCGCGTGCGCGATGCGGTGGCGGGCGCGCAGGCGAACGCCGCCGCGAGCGCGGCCGACCTGCAGGCCGTGAAGCTGTCGGTGACGGCCGAGCTCGCGACCGACTATTTCGCGCTGCGCTCGCTCGACACGCAGAAGCAGCTGCTCGACGACACGGTGCACGCGTACGCGGACGCACTGACGCTGCTGAAGCAGCAGCTTGCGGCCGGTGCGATCGACGCGTCGGCGGTCGCGCAGGCCGACACGCAGCTCGAAGCGACCCGCACGCAGGACACCGACATCGACGCGTCGCGCGCGCAGCGCCAGCATGCGATTGCAACGTTGGTCGGCGAAAGCGCGTCGACGTTCGCGCTGCCGCCGCGCGTGCAGTCGTACGACGTGCCGGCCATCCCGCCCGGCGTGCCGTCGCAACTGCTCGAGCGGCGGCCGGACATCGCGGCGGCCGAGCGTCGCGTCGCGGCCGCGAACGCGCAGATCGGCGAGGCGCGCGCGGCGTTCTTTCCGGACCTCGTGCTGTCGGCGAGCGCCGGGCTCGAAAGTTCGTTCTTCGCGCCGTGGCTCACCGCACCGAGCCTGTTCTGGTCGCTCGGCCCGCAGCTCGCCGGCACGCTGTTCGACGGCGGGCGCCGCAGTGCGTCGCTGCGCGGCGCGCATGCGCAATACGACGGCGCGGTCGCCGATTACCGGCAAACCGTGCTGGTGGCATTCCAGCAGGTCGAGGATCAGCTGTCGTCGCTCGATGCGCTCGCGTCGGAGGCACGCAGCCAGCAGCGCGCGACCGACGCGGCCGACCTGTCGCTGCGGCTGACGACGAACCGGTTCAATGCAGGCGCCGTCAGCTACCTGGACGTCGTGACCGCGCAGACGATCGCGCTGACGAACCGGCGCACGGCCGACCAGATCGATGCACGGCGAATGGAGGCCGAGGTCGGGTTGTTGAAGGCGTTGGGCGGTGGCTGGCAGGCGAGTGCGAGTGCAGAATCAGGCGCGGAATCGAACACCGGCAAGAAAGAACCCGCAGCGGCCGCGCGACCCGAACCCGCCGTCACGCTGCCGGCGGCCGGTTGAACGTGAGAGGCGCGCAGCTGTAGCGCCATTCCAACTCGTCAATCGGCGGATGAAAGGCTGCACGTCGGTAATACGGGTCGTTGACGTCACCCCACGGCATGTCACGGTCAGTCACGCGAACCATGTATTCTCCATCACTTGCGCCCGCGCCGATTGCCTTGAGGTAGACCGCCTTAGCGGTGTCAAGAGTGATTTGCATCGCGATTTCCTAGTTGTTACTGCTGGTTCTCGCTGGGCCCCGTTCGATCCATACCTGCCGAATGATCGCGGTCATCGTTTCGACAATCGCGCGCCGGTCCTCTTCCCCGACGCGCTCCAGATGGAAGGCTTCTTCCAGCCGAGCATGAAGCGCATCGTCGTTCCCGTTTTCCCTACTCGATGACTGACATCTTGGCGTGAACCGCATTTGCGAGCTGGAGACTGGTCTTGCGCACGAATGAAGTCAAATCCTGCGGGTCGCTGCCAGCGCTCGAAAAGTAGCCTTGCTCGGTGCCAAAGCGTGCATTGCCCCGTGGATCGAACAGCACTTGGAACAGTTTTTCCCCATCTTTTCCTTCGGTGGTCACGAGGATAAAGCGCAGTCGACCGCCCAGCCTTGCAGTTGGCAATCCATCTTTCAGCCACACATGGTCGTACCGCATCCGCACGCTGAAACCGTGCAGGTCTGCGTAGACCACATCGTCGACGGCGTGGTATCGCAGCCCCAAGTTTTTGAGCGGATCGGGAAAGGCGTTCGCCAGCATTGCCGTCCAGATCCTCTGGTACACCGCCTCGACCTTTGGAGCGTCCTGTCCAGCAGCGACTGTCGGCGAAAACTGGCGCTCTATCATCTCAGACTCCATGAAAGTTGTTTTCCCCCTCGAACGGCAAGGGCCTCGTTGTCACTTGTACCGGCTCTCGAATATGGCGGGAAGGTCAAGCGACCCTCCTCCCTAACGAAATAGCGAACCATGATCATGCTCCTGGCGTTTTTCGTGGCGCTCTACTCTGCTCTCATCGCGTCTTGAGCTATGGTGGGAGCATCGCCATTGAGACCGATGCTGGTCCCCTGACTAGCGGCCAGGTTCGATAGGAACTCGCCCAAGTCAATCACGCCTGCCCTCCTAAATTCGTCTGCTACGCGCATCGACCGGGACTCCGTTCGGGGCAACAGGATTGCCCGCGTTGCATTGAACGGACGCGGCATTTCATGCCACAGCCACGTCGCTCGGAAACCACGCATGACGTCGAGAAAGGCGTTGGAAAATTCCGCGTCATCCGGAATGACGAACATTTCGAAATCGCGACGGAGCGAAGCGATCTTCTCTCCATCAATCGAATACCAATTGAGCGAACCTTGTAGTGGAACCCGTCGGTTCAAACGTACCGCGATGTACTTCGCCGCAGCGAAGTGATGCGATCCGCCACTGTTCATGAGCCAAACGCGCCTGTCCCACTGGTAACATTCAAAATAATCGGTCGTACCTTCTGAATGCAGGATGCGTATCTCTTGATGCGCGAGGTTTTCGTTGAGCTTTTCGATAGTGATATCGCTAATCATATCGCGGCTGTTTCGTTCAACCATTTCATCGGTTGACGTAAACATCGAAAGATCCGATTTTGAAGCAGAAAACCCATGCACATCCGAGATGTCGCATCTCCAACCCTTAACAACTTCCTTGACGCCGATTTGTTCATATTCGGGGCGATGGATTTCATATCCATAATATTGGCCGCCCACGTGCTTCCAACCCCTCAATGTGCCTCGTCGTAACATCGGCCAGTGTGATACATCGGCCTCTCCAAGCCGATGCCAAGCTATTACGCTCGACGCACGAATACAGGGGGACGGCGCGCCGAGGTTTACGCGAACATTTGACTTCGTAGCAAGCAACTTCCTGAGTTTCACCGGCTGCCCCAATTCCTCCCGAATCTCATCGAAAAACCATTTCAGCATAGTTTCCCCTTGAATAATCAATCGCTGCTCGCTTGAGTCCGGAAGCCGTCATACGCAGCGTGTCGGCGTCATCGTGGCGAGAAAATGCTCCATAAAAAGCGTGAGCTGTCGGCACATATTTATCCGATACGATAGCTCGCCGCTGTATAACGATGTCTTCTTCGAATCGAAGTGCCCGCCCATTTCGATCGCGCCGCATCCGAGCTCAGCAAACGTGATCCGCGATGCCACCGTATCAATGCCCGCGTGGCTCAGGCGACTGAAATGCCTCTGGCCAGCCGCGAGCCCTTCGAACCAAATCTTTGGTGTGCCCAGTAGTTCAACGTTCCAGCCCAACTGCCGTACGGCGTGCTGCCCCTGCACTCGCCGGTCTTCCTTGAGCACCTCCTGCCAATAGAGCGCCCGCACTGCGCCCTTCGTCCGGTCCTGCTGGATCACCAATGGTTGAGCGGTCGAACAGAGCATCGCCATCGCGGCCCCCTCGATCGCCTGGCGCGCGACGTTGCCGGATGCCGCGTGCTTGCCACTCAGCAGCAGCTTGGTCGACACCACAAGGTCGTCTATTCCGCCAAGCGCGAGGAGCTTCAGCAGATCGGTACGCTCGGTGCGCATCGCGGCCGCCGCATCCATGACCGGCTGCACCCACTTGAAGCACGCGGCCAGCGCATCGACCATGTTGTCAAGTTGCGGCGCCAAAGCCTCGAGAAAGCCCCTGCGCACGGAAATACCGTCGTGTTCGAGTAGGTGCCGAGCGCCCTCCGGGGTCGCATAGTCGATCAGGTCGCGGTCCGAGTGAGCGGTCGTCATGGCTCTTTCTGAAAAAGTCGTGGGGAGCAATGCGCACATCAGAAACCGTCACACTCTCCGCGATTCCCGTTTCGGCGCGGCAACAGCGCTCAACGGTCCAACCGTGGCGAGCGCCACGCCAATGAAGTGGCACGATGGAGTGTTACCGAGAACCAGGCAACTGGTGAGAAATTACACATCTGAAAAGCATGGTTTTTCCGAACTTTCAGTGAGAGAAGTACATCACCATCGAGAAGACGAATACAAAAACAACGATAACGGACCAAAGCATTTGCCATCCCGGACTTGAGCGATTTATCGCCTCTGCAAGATGATTTTTTCTTTTGTATTTTCGACGAACCATGCGTTTTCCTCGGTACCGGTCGCGCCGGTGTTCTCCTACCGACTCGTCTTGTACCGATCAATCGCGGCCAGGATTTTCTAGGCACATACTCGACATCGCTCGCTGAAGTTCTCGCTCCGCCTTCGAGAGCAACCATTCAAGGTCGTATCCCGGTCCGTTGAACATGCGCTGTACGGATATTTGACTCGTCATTTCTTTCCCCTGTTTTCCGACACCTCAAAACTTCCGGCTAATGAAGAATCCTCCAAAGCCGTTGGCGGCGGTGAGGATGTACGTCACGTTGTTCGACTTAAAGCCATAGAGGGCAATCAAGGCTTGAAAAAAGCAGAACGCAGCCGCCACTACCCAATTCGACCTAAAGGTGCGTTTACGTTCCGCTTCTGTGTGTTCGAGCTCAAGCATCTTCTGCGTATGCGCATTGGCATCGCGCAAGGTCTTCTCCTCTTCGCGAATCCTGGTGCTATCGACGAAACCATGTCGAAAACTCTCTGCGGCTCGCGCCAACCCAAACGGGTCCCCGCTCTCTTTCTTAGCATTTGCCAACGATTTTTCAGTGACCAATATCTCGTCGGTCTTCACGTCAGGGGTAGTGCCCATATTGAACTCATTCTTGTTGTTTATGACCGCGACGCTCGGGTATACCCGTCCTCAAACGCCAACCACTTTTCCTATGCCTATGCACTGGTACGGGTGGTGGCGCCTTCAACTGGCCATCGGACGAAAGCAAAGACCCAGTACATCACCAGATTGACCGCCGGTACCAACAACAGCAAGCAAAGCCAGCCTGAGAAGCCTGCCTTTCGGAGAATGCGTGCGGCAGGAACCAGATAAATGATTGGCAGGAGGATCAGGATAGTCCAGTGCCAAACGCTGAAATTTGCCATGTTGTTTTCCTTTATTCGAGAATGGTCTGGAGACGCGCGAGCGCATCTTCGACCACTTCGGACGGGGCGCGCTCGACCTTGCGTGCGCCACGCGCCTCAAGATCGAGCGTGCGAACCATGTTCACAAGGGCCACGCCCTGCGTTTCAGTGCCCGAACCCGAGAGGGGCACAGCGAATCCCGCGTATCGCGCAAATTCGCCGCCCTGCGTAATCGGCGCGACGAGCGCCACGCCAAGCGCATTGAACGCAGCAGGCGACAGAACGAGCGCGGGGCGAAAATCCCCTTGTTGCTCCTTGCCTACGGTCGGGTTCAGGCTAACGCGCACGATATCGCCCCTCTCAAACTTGACGCGCCTCACCATGCTTCGTGCCCCACCGGCTTGGATTCGCCCCACCCGGCCAGGTCGGCCGGTTCCGGGGCCTTCGGATCGCACTGCGCGATCAGGTCATCCAGTGAATACTTGCGCCGGGCTGGCGAAAGCAACACACCATCGGGGCGCACATCGGCATTCAGCGAGCTACCTACCGACGCGTCGATTTGCTCAAGCAACACGGCCGGAAGCCGGACTGCCGCGCTGTTGCCCCACTTCTGAATTTTGAGTTCCATATCATCACTCCAAATGTAGATCCATTGTAGATACCCGCAGATCAAAAGGCAAGCACTTTGTATCTACATTGAAGATACCAGCGAGAGCGAAGGCGCGGTGCAGCCAACCGTACAGTTATCGGCCGCGAGCACTCGTAAGTTGAGGCCAAATCGCCAAGCTGCCCCCCCTCACTCCCCAAGGTCGATCGCGGCAATCGCTTCGCGCATGTCTCGCTGGGAGACATCGACGTAGGGCGCAACGTGATCGATATGTGCGTGCCCCAACAGGATCTGAACTGGTTTCAAGCGAATGTCCGTTAGCTATCAGCCGCGTTGCACACGTCCGGCGGCCTGAGTGGCTGCTGAAGCCGGCTCCGAGGCCAGCAGCCCGATACAAACTGGCGACGTAACTTTGAGGCTGTCAGCGGCCAAATACTCCACTGCCTCCCCTTCGAAATTCACGCGACGCTTCACGCTAAGCTCGAATGGGTCGCCCTTCTGCCTGAGGATGAGCCGGGTTTTGGGCATCAGGCCGACGGCCGGCTGAACGTGAGCATGAAACGCGTGCCGGCCGCATCGCTTTCGACGCGGGCGGAACCGCCGTGCAGTTCCATCACCGACCGCACGATCGCGAGGCCGAGCCCGGCCGTGCCGCCCGGCGCACCGCCGCTGCGCGCCGGGTCGCCGCGCACGAACCGGTCGAAGATCCGGGGCAGCAGCGCGGGATCGATCGGCTCGCCCGGATTCGCGACGACGACGCGCACCGCGTCCGGCGTTTCGTCGACGGCGAGCGTGATGACCCCGCCGGCCGGGGTATACCGCAGCGCGTTCGCGAGCAGGTTGCCGATCGCGCGGCGAAACAGCTCGACGTCGGCGGTCAGCCGCCCCTGCCCGTCGACGCGCAGCGTCGAGCCCGCTTCGTCGGCGAGCCCCTCGAAATACCCGGCGATGCGTTCGAGTTCGTCGCGCACGTCGAATGCCCGCTGCCGCGTGACGAAGCTCGGATGCTCGGCGCGCGCGAGGAACAGCACGTTGTCGATCATCCGCGCGAGCCGGTCGTATTCCTCGAGATGCGATTCGAGCAACGCCTGGTATTCGTCGGCCGGGCGCGGCCGCGCGAGCGCGACTTCGGTCGCGCCGCGCATGTTGTTCAGCGGCGTCCGCAGGTCGTGCGCGAGATCGGCGCTGAATTGCGACAGATGCGAGAACGCCTGCTGCAGGCGGCCGAGCATCGCATTCTGCGCATCGACGAGCGCCCGCAGCTCGCGCGGCGCGCGCGACGCGTCGAGCCGCGTGTCGAGCTTGTCGACCGTGATCCGGCCGGTGTTGTCGACGATTTCGCGCAGCGGCTCGAGTGCCGTGCGGATCAGCCCGTAGCCGAGCAGCAGCGCGAACAACGCGCCGAGGCCGCCGGCAAGCTTGAGCCGGTCGCGGTAACCGTCGAGCAGCGCGGCCCGGTCGCGCATGTTACGCGCGATCGCGATGTGAATCGGCGTGCGGTCGCCGAGCAAGGCCTCGATCACGACGCCGCGCATCGGCGTGCCGCCCGCCGCGACCCATGTGACGAGTCGATCGGCCGTGATCCGGTCGTTCGCGGGTATCGGCGTCGCATTCGGCGCAACCAGCTGCGCGTCCGCCAGCGGCGCCGACGCGGCCGGCCGCGCGTCGTCGAGCGCGGCGAGCGTGACGTTGTGGCGCACCAGCATGTCACCCTGCCCATCGGTGACGACCATCGACAGCGCCTCGTTGCCGAGCACCTGGCTCGTGAGCCGCTCCGTATGCGCGCGCACCGCGTCGAGCGATTCGAGCTCGCCCGCGAGCCGGCGCGTATGGCGCGCGGCGAGCACGATGTCGAGGTCGTCCTGCGTATTGACCTGCCGCTCGAGGCTCGCGTACACGTACACGCCGACGAGCCCGAACGCGGCCAGCGTGGTGGCGGCAATCGCGAGTGCGAGCGTCGCGGCCAGCGAACGCGGCCACCTCATGCGTCGTCCTTCGGTTCGAGCACGTAGCCGACGCCGCGCACCGTGTGGATCAGCTTCACCGGGAATGCGTCGTCGATCTTCGCGCGCAGGCGCCGGATCGCGACTTCGACGACGTTGGTATCGCTGTCGAAGTTCATGTCCCACACGTAGGACGCGATCTGCGTGCGGCTCAGCACTTCGCCTTGCCGGCGTGCGAGCAGCTGCAGCAGCGAGAATTCGCGCGGCGTCAGGTCGATCCGCGTGGCGCCGCGCTTCACGCGGCGGCGCACGACGTCGATTTCGAGGTCGCCCACCGCGAGATGCTCGGTCTCGCGCGGCGGCCCGCGCCGCGCGAGCGTGCGGATGCGGGCGAGCAGCTCGACGAACGCGAACGGCTTCACCAGGTAATCGTCGGCGCCGAGCTCGAGGCCGTGCACGCGGTCCTGCACGTCGTCGCGCGCGGTCAGGAACAGCACCGGCGTCGTATGCGTGTCGCGCAGCCGCTTCAGCACGCCCCAGCCGTCGAGCACCGGCAGCATCACGTCGAGCACGATCACGTCGTAGCGCTCTTCCTGCGCGAGCGTCAGCCCTTCGCCGCCGTCCTTCGCGAGATCGACGCTGAACCCCGACTCCTCGAGACCCTTCTTCAGGTAGGCGCCCGTCTTCGGCTCGTCTTCAACTATCAGGATGCGCATGGCGGTTCCGTCGCGGTCGTGGTGACATGCGGCGATGTTACCGGGAAACGGCGACGGCGCACTGTACGGCGCAAGCGGGAACGCGGTTGATGACAAAACGGTAATCGGGCCGTCAGCGTGGCGTGCGGTGGCGAACCCCCGAACCCCATTGGCGGCGCCGATCGGTATGCCGGAGACGGGTAGCCCTGTGCACGCGGGCGCGGTGCGGATGCCGGGAACCGAGGACGCCCCGGACGGAGATGTCCGCACATCTCACGCGTCGCCACTGCGTATGCAACCGAACTTAAAGGCGTCTTCCCGAGCGTCGCCGCCGTTATTTGGAACCGGCCTGCGCGAACCCGCACGTCGGATCGAACGCGTCGAGGATCGTCGCCGACGTGCTGGCCATTCGCGTGGCCATCGCGTCCGGGTTCGCGCGCGCGGGCCCTGCCGAAGCCGGTGCACCGCCTTTCACATCAGGCCGCCGCCCAGCACGGTGAGGCCCCCCCCTTCCGCTGCGCTCGGATTCCTTCATGCCTGCACGCCGCACCAATTGCCCCACGCCGAGCTTGCTGAGCGGCGTTTCGTCGAGCGGTTTCGTCACGGCCCGGACGAGCGCATCGGAACTGCCCCGAAAGCGCCGCCCGGCCGGATCAAGGCTTGCATCAGGCGGCATCGATAGCACATGCCGGCACAGCTGCGCCCCGACAAAAGTAACCCTCCGAACATCGTATGATTGCATTTTCACATTTTATGTGATTTTATTATCGTGCATTGCACGTCGCCGCCCACCACGCGCGCGGCGCACCCCATACCAAGGAAGAGACGCAGATGGAGACAATCGCCGTCATCGGCAGCAACATGGTCGACCTCGTGACCTATGTCGCACGCATGCCCGCCCGGGGCGAAACGCTCGAAGCACCGAACTTCGAGCTCGGCTGCGGCGGCAAGGGCGCGAACCAGGCCGTCGCGGCCGCCCGCCTCGGCGCGCGCGTCGTGATGGTCACGAAGGTCGGCGACGACGTCTTCGCCGACAACACGATCCGCAACTTCGCGCGCGAAGGCATCGACACCACGCACGTGCGCAAGGTCGCCGGCGTGCCGAGCGGCGTCGCGCCGATCTTCGTCGAACCCGATTCGAGCAACAGCATCCTGATCGTCAAGGGTGCGAACCGCCACCTGACGCCGGCCGACATCGACGCGGCCGCGCCGCAGCTCGCCGAATGCGCGCTGATCGTGCTGCAGCTCGAGATCGAGCTCGACACCGTCTATCACGCGATCGAATTCGGCGCGCGCCACGGCATTCCGGTGCTGCTGAACCCCGCGCCCGCGGTGGCCGATCTCGATTTCGAGCGGATCCGCGCCGTCGAATTCTTCGTGCCGAACGAAACCGAGCTCGCGATCGTGTCCGGCATGCCGGTCGATTCGCGCGACAGCGCGGCGCGCGCCGCCGAAGCGCTGGTCGCGCGCGGGCTCAAGCACGTGCTCGTCACGCTCGGCGGCGACGGCTCGCTGCTGGTATCGCGCGACGGCGTGCGGCACGTGCCGGGCGTGCCGGTCGACGCACGCGACACGACGGGCGCCGGCGATGCGTACATCGGCTGCTTCGCGCGCTGCTATGCCGCGTCACGCAATGCACTCGATGCGATGCGTTACGCGTCCGCGTATGCCGCGCATTCGGTCACGGGCCTCGGCACGCAGAAGTCGTACGCCGACACCGCGACGTTCGAACGCTTCCTCCGCGACGCCGGCATGTAAGCGGCGCCTTCATCGACGAGACAATTGGGAAGGAGACACCCATGGGCCGAGCCAGAATCGAACACACCCCCGACGGCTATTACCTGAACCGCACGCCGCTCTTCGCGTTCACGCTGCTGTGCTGCCTGTTCGCGCTGTGGGGCACCGCCGCGAACCTGAACGACGTACTGATCGCGCAATTCAAGAAGTCGTTCTTCCTGTCCGATTTCGAATCGGCCTTCGTGCAGTCCGCGTTCTATCTCGGCTACTTCTTCCTCGCGATTCCGGCCGCGACCGTCGTGAAGAAGTTCAGCTACAAGACGACGATCCTCGTCGGCCTGCTGCTCTACACGACCGGCTGCCTGCTGTTCTTCCCGTCCGCGTCGATGGCGAAGTACGGGATGTTCCTCGTCGCGCTGTTCGTGATCGCGGCCGGCCTGTCGTTTCTCGAAACCGCATCGAATTCGTATTCGACGCTGATGGGCCCGCGCGCAACCAGCACGCGGCGGCTGAACATCTCGCAGACGTTCTATCCGTTCGGCGCGATGGCCGGCGTGTACATGGGCAGCTTCCTGATCTTCAAGGAAGGCGATGCGTCGCATGCGCAGCTCGCCGCGATGTCGGCCGCCGAAGCCCACGTGCACCAGCTCGCGATGATCCAGGCCACGCTGGAGCCGTACAAGTGGCTGATCGTCGTGCTCGTGGCCGTGTTCATCGTGTTCGCGCTCACGCCCTACCCGGCCTGCAAGGGCAACGGCCCGAGCGTGGCCACGCACCGGATCGACGCGCGCGGCACGCTCGCGCGCCTGTTCGGCAACCGGCGCTTCGTCGCGGGCGTCGTCGCGCAGTTCCTGTATGTCGGCGCGCAGGTCGGCGTGTGGAGCTTCACGATCCGGCTCGCGATGCAGATCGGCGGCCTGACCGAGCGCGGCGCGTCGCACTACCTGTTTGCCACGTTCTTCGCCTTCTTCGTCGGCAAGCTCGTCGCCACGCTCGTGATGAAGCGTGTCGGGCCGGCCAAGGTGCTGATCGTCTACGGCATCCTGTGCATCGCGCTGCTCGCGTACACGATCAGCGTGCACGACATCACGGCCGTCTATGCGGCCGTGGGCGTGAGCGTGTTCCTCGGCCCGTGCTGGCCGACGATCTACGGCCTCACGATCGACGGGCTCGGCAAGGACACCGAATACGGCGGCTCGATCCTCGTGATGAGCATCGTCGGCGGCGCGGTCGTGCCGCTGATCCAGGGGCTGATCTCCGATCACACGGGCGGCAACATGCAGCTCGCGTTCGTCGTGCCGCTCGCGTGCTTCGTCGTGATCGTCTACTACGGCTTCTACTGCCTGCGCCACCTGCCGGCCGCGACACCCGACGCAGCCGCCGACGGCCACGCGCCCGCGCGCTACGCCGCCACGCGCAACACGTCGGGAGCCTGAGCATGCGAGGCGAAATCGAACTGCGCCGCGACGACTTTCGCGACACGCCGCGCACGCTGTACCGCACCGACGGGCTCACCGTCACCGCGTTCGCGTATCCGTCCGGCGTCGAGGCGCTGAAACTCGAGAACCGTCGCGGCCACCTCGTCGTGCTGCCGTATCTCGGCCAGATGATCTGGGCCGCCGCGTTCGACGGCCGCGACCTGACGATGAAGCACATGTTCCGGCAGCCGAAGCGCGCGGCGTCGATCATCGATACCTACGGCTGCTTCATGTTCCACAGCGGGCTGCTGCGCAACGGTTGCCCGGGGCCGGACGATACGCATGCGCTGCACGGCGAGATGCCGTGCGCGCCGATGGATCGCGCGAGCGTCGTCGTCGGCGCGGAGGCGCGCGGCGCGTTCGTCGAAGTGACCGGCGAATACGAATACGTGCAGGGATTCGGCAGCCACTACATCGCGCGCCCGTCGGTGCGGCTCGCCGAGCACGACGCGCAGATGACGATCGCGATGGAGGTGACGAATCTCGGCGGCGCGCCGATGGACCTGATGTACATGGCGCACCTGAACTATGCGTACGTGCCGGGCGGTCGTTTCGTGCAGTCGCTGCCTCGAGGCGGGCTGCGGTTGCGCGACAGCGTGCCCGCGCACGTCAAGCCGACCGCCGCGTGGCGCGACTACACGGCCACGCTCGCGCACGCACCGGAACGGCTCCACACGCTCGATGCGCCCGCGCTGTACGACCCGGAGATCGTGTTCTTCATGAACGGTGCGAAAACGGATGCGGACGGCGTCGCGCATTTCCTGCTCGAACATCCGGATGGCGGCGCGTTCCACACCGCATACCGTCCCGAGCAATTCCCGCATGCGACGCGCTGGATCCTGCACAACGCGGACCAGCAGGTCGCCGCGTTCGCGCTGCCGTCGACCTGCGAGCCGGAGGGGTATGAAGCCGAACGCCGCAAGGGCCATGTGGCGGCGCTCGCGCCGGGCGCGACACGCCGCTTCGAAGTCGTCACCGGCTACCTGAGCGCGGCGGAAGCCCGCGATGCGTGAAGCGATGCGCGGCCGCGCGGCGTCAGGTCACGAGCGCGATCCCGTGTTCGCGGATCGCCGTTTCGTAGCGGCGGCTCAGTTGCCCGTCCGAGATCACGTAGTTGAAGTCGGTCAGCTCGGCGAAGTACGCCGCGCGCACTTCGTCGAATTTCGTGTGGTCGACGAGCAGGAAGCGGTTCTGCGCACGCGCCATCACCTTCTTCTTCGCGTCGACTTCGTGGAAGTTGAAGCAGGTCACGCCACAGCGGTCGCTCACGCCGGCGGCGGAGATGAACGCCTTCGACACGCGCACCGTGTCGAGGATGCCCGTCTCGGCCACCGACTCGAACACCATGTTCTTGCGGTGGTACACGCCGCCGCACAGGATCACGCTGCAATGCGGCTTCTGCTGCAGCTTCGCGAACACGTTCAGCGAATTGCAGACCGCGGTGAATTCGAGGTCGTCCGGAATGAAGTCGACGACGAACGGCGTGGTCGAGCCGCAGTCGACGAAGATCGTGTCGCCGGTCGTCACGAACTGCGCGGCCAGCTTGCCGATGCGGCGCTTCTCCTCGGTCTGCCGGTCGTTCTCGGTGCTGACCACGTACTCGCCGATGTCGCTGCGCTGCGCGGCGAAGTGGCGCGTCACGTAGCCGCCGATCAGGCTCAGGCCGTGCGGGTTGTCCGCGAGATCGCGGCGGATCGTCATCTCGGACACACCGAACAGCTCGGCCACTTCCTTCAGATGAATCGCGTTCTGCCCTTGCAGCACGTTCATCAGTGTCTTGATCCGTTCGCCTTTCTTCGTTTCCATGCCAGTATCCTGCGTGCCTGCCGCATCCGTCGCTCGTCGTGCCGGGCGCGCGGGCCCGGCCGGAATGTCGTATTTGTAACAAACCGATGTGAAAACATCAACTTTACGTGTGCCCTTCCGGCGCACGCTCCGTGGAGTCCTGAAACATGCCGCTTTCCAACGCCCAACTCGCTCAAACCATCGATCACACGCTGCTCGCGCCCGACGCGAGCGACGCGCAGATCCGCGAACTCTGCCGCCAGGCGGCCGAGCATCGCTTTTACTCGGTCTGCGTGAATTCGGCGAACGTGCCGCTCGCCGCGCGCGAGCTGGCCGATACCGGCGTGCTCGTCTGTGCGGTGGTCGGCTTTCCGCTCGGTGCCGGGCTGTCGGCCGCCAAGGCATTCGAAGCCACCGCCGCGATCGCGGCGGGCGCCGGCGAGATCGACATGGTGATCAACATCGGCGCGCTGAAGAGCGGCCGCGCCGACGACGTGAAGGCCGACATCGACGCCGTGCATCAGGCATGCGGCGCGGTGCCGCTCAAGGTGATCCTCGAAACGGGGCTGCTGAGCGACGACGAGAAGGTGCGCGTGTGCGAGATGTGCCGCGATCTCGGCGTCGCGTTCGTGAAGACGTCGACCGGGTTCGGCCACGGCGGCGCGACGCTCGCGGATGTCGCGCTGATGCGCCGCACGGTCGGCCCCGTGCTCGGCGTGAAGGCGTCGGGCGGCGTGCGCGACCGCGCGGCCGCGCTGGCGATGATCGAGGCCGGCGCGACGCGGCTCGGCACGAGCTCGGGGGTGGCGATCGTGATGGATCAGGGGGGGAGTGGGTCGGGGTATTGAGTGACGCCCCGGCCGCCGAAGGATTGGCGGACGCGGTCGCGGTGGTACGCTTGGCGCTCCCGCGCGCCGATTCGCGTGCGGCCCCTCGCCGGTCCAACGAGAACACGCTTCTTTCGATCGAGAACCGGCATCCTGCTCGCGACCGGTACACACGACATGAACGTCTCGACACGCGATCTGAACACGCTCCCCGGCATCGACGGCCTGATGCGCCTGACGCAGTCGCTTGCGATCCTCGATGCGGTCCTGTCACCGGAATGGGAATACCGGTACTACTCGTTCAACCAGGCATGGGCAGACGGGGAGAAGATGGCCTCGATGCGCAACGGCTCCGGGGACCAGTGGTTCGCGATCTTCTCCGCCGCGGGCGCCGCCCTCCGTGGCGTGCTGCGCGACGCGCCGACGTACCGGCCGGGAAAGCCCTCGCCCGCCATCTTCAGCGGCCTGCCCGAAGCCTTTCACGTCAATCTGCTGCACGAACCGGCATTCACCACCCAGGACAGCACGTTCTGCATCTGGCGGCTGGCGCACGAAACGCGCTGGTCCTGCGGGCCGGTCGAATCGTCCACGGCTGAAGACCCCGACGGCTCCGCCCGATTGCTCGGCATGCTGGCCGGACGGCCCGGGCAGTACGTCGAATTCGCCGCCGAGTATTACGGGTGCGACATCGATCCGCGCGACGTCGCGGCCGTGTATCGCCACGAACCGCTTGCCGCCGGGCTCGTCCGGCGACTCAATCCCGATTGTGATTTTGCCTCCCTCCACGACGATCTCGTGGAGATCGGTTATCCGCGCGCCACTGCGGACGATCGCTAGCGCCGGCCACACGCACGCCGCATCGGACCATCTTCTCGTCGACAGGGAGCCAGCATGGCCAATCGATCCTATCTTTATAGCCTCGGCAACCGGCCGACCTCGTATGAAGATCGTCCCGAGACGATATCGGGGCTGTCGGAATGGGCGTACGACGTGCCATTCATGTATCGGTTACTGATGTCGTGCGACCCGCAGCCCTGCGCTTCGCTGATCTCGGATGGACTCGACGGCGCGAAAGTGCCGCTTCATGCGATCAGCAGCCCGTTCGCGCCCGGATTCGAGCGTGTCAGGCGTTTCGTCGCCATCCTGAGGGTGCTGATCGAATCGCATGCGGCGCCGACGCCCGCCGCTCCGCCGCCGGAAACCCCGGGGAAATCGACGCTCGTGGACCGGATGCGGCGCTGGGCGGGTCTGACACCTGCCCCGGCGGCGTCCAAACCCGCACCCGCGCCGATACCGGGGACACCCGCCGCGGTCGACCATCTGCCCGAATGGCTAGACGAGACCCTCGCATTTCTCGAGCAGCATCGCGACCAGTACCTGCTGCTCGAAACCGTCGAACTCGACCTGATGTCCGAAAGCGATCCGCATGCGTTGCGCGGACTCGTCGACGCGGAGATCGGCCGCTGCCGTCACGTGGGCGCAGCCTTCGAAGCGTTGCCGGGCGACACCGCAGAGGCGGCTCGCGTGCTGCAGCGCGCCGCGGCCGAGCGGCGCCCCGCGCCGCTCGATGCCTTTTTCGGCCTGCGTTTCGACGACAACTGTGACAGCACGCGCACCGGCGATACCGAACATCCGCTGGGTCTGGAATGGAACGACGTGCTGTACTTCGAGCTGTTCAATCGAGCGCAATTCGATGCGCACCAGGGCAAATCGGACTGACGCCGCAGTTGCCGTTCCGCGGAAGGACGCAATGCCGACAGCAAGATCCGCGCACCATGTTCAACGTCATGCAGACCCTGGGATACCAATGAAACGCCTGCTCATTGTCCTGTTGTGGATTGCTGCGTCCGGCCCCGTTCACGCCAGGGACACGCATGCGGATCTGTGGTCAGGCGTTTACACCCTGTTCCCCTGGGACAAGGACAGCCAGCATTTCGTCGACCGGGCAGTCGACACGCTGACCATCGAGAAAGTGAATGACGCCGACGCGCTGCGCGCCTGCCGTCGAGGTATGGCTCCGATCTGACTCGCTGGTCGATGTCATCCCGCACCGATGAAACGCATCAAAAGCGATCTCTGCGCCGGTTCCTGGCTGACGCCGAGACGGACGAGTACCACGAGTTCCATTGGAGCGATCTTCACGCGCAAGGAAAGATCGAGTGTATCGACGGCGGACACTTCTTCATCTGTCGGACAGCGCCCAACAGTCTGGTCGATGTGTGGGAGATGAAATTGGGACAACCAGTGGAATTTTTGGTGTGCTCCTTCACGGCGGACTGTTTGAGTTGCAGCGGGCCACGATGCCGTGAGCACGTGATTCGCCGCGAAACCGCGCACGAACTGCCGCATGTTCCGTTCGACGATCGCCACCTGTCGCTCGACGTTGCGCAGCGCATCGAACGCGATGAGCGCGGGCGCCGCGACCGGTTCGAGCGGCGCCGCGCGCGGCCCGCCGTCGAAGCCGCGCCAGCGGAATGCGACGGCCGCGTCGAAGTCGACGGGCGCCGGCTGGCCGGTGCCCGCGAGCGCTTCGAGCGCGGCTGCGATCCTTTCGAGCGAGTGAGCGAGCGCCGGGCCCTCCACGGATGCACGCGCGGCCGGCAATGCGGCCATCAGGTGCTGCATGTCGCGGTCGCCACTCATTGCCGCACGCCCTGCGAAGCGCGCGCCTGGAACGGAAACCGCTGCGCGATCGCCACGCCGACGAGTGCCACGCCGCCGCCGATCAGGTGATACAGCCGCAGCGATTCGCCGAGCAGCACGATCGCGCCGCCGGCCGTCATCACCGGCAGCAGGTTCATGAACATCGCGCAACGGCTCGGGCCGAGCAGCCGCACGCCCTGCATCCACAGATACGGCAGCACCACCGACGCCAGCACGCCGGCATACAGGATCAGCGGCACGCTCGCACGCGTCGGCCATGCCGCCTGCGCCGGCAACCGCAGCAGCATCGGCGCCATGAACACGAGCGCGGCGAGCCCCTGCACGTAGGTCGACTGCCACGCCGGCAGCGCACCGATGCGCCAGCGCTTGAGCAATACGCCGTACAGCGCATAGGCGGCCGACGCGGCCAGCATCAGCAGGTCGCCCGTATGCACGCCGCGCGCGGCGATCGTCGTCGGGTGCCCTTCGGCAATCAGGTAGACGACGCCTGCGAGCGACAGCACCCCGCCGCCGATCATGCCCACGCTGGGCGGATCGCCGAGCAGCAGCGAGCTGAGCGCCATCGTCATCAGCGGCACGAGCGCCGTGATGATCGCCATGTTGGTCGCGCTGGTCGTTTTCGCGGCCTCGTAGGACAGGCTCTGGAACAGCGCCATCGCGAGAAAGCCGAGCACCGCGAGCTTCGGCAGGTGCGCTGCGAGCGCCACGCGATTGCGCCACGCGGGGCGCAGCGTGAACACGCTCATCAGCGCGACGGCGAGCAGCAGCCGGTAGAAGGTGATCGCCGACGGGTCGATCGTCGACGCCGACAGCTTCGACACGACCACGTTGCCGGCCCACAGCGCGATCGCGCAGAAGGGAAACAGAAAAGGAGACTTGTTCATCGCATTCGACGGATTAATATCCCGACAGGGGGTTGGCGTGGATGGGAACGCCATCGTGCCCGCCCGTCCACCTGCCTGTCTCACGCCAAAATGTCACGACTTGTCGCCAATCGGACACTCGAGTCCACGCCGCCCGGTGCCCACCTGCGCTTCGAATCGACGCCGATGCCCGTCTCGGCGATGGCGGCGACGTACGCGCACGGCACGTCGATCGCGCCGCACCGGCATCGCCGCGCGCAGCTGCTCTATGCGATCGAGGGCGTGATGCACGTGCAGTCCGAAGGCGCATCGTGGGTCGTGCCGCCGACGCGCGGCGTGTGGCTCGAAGCCGGTCTCGACCACACGGTGCAGATGAGCGGCGACGTGCAGATGCGCACGGTGTTCGTCGAACCGGGCGCGGTCGAGCACCTGCCCGCGCGGAGCTGCGTCGTGGAAGTGCATCCGCTGCTGCGCGAGCTGATCCTCGCCGCGGTGGACGTGCCGCTCGACTATGCGCCGGGCTCGCGCCACGATCACCTGATGCACCTGCTGCTCGCCGAGGTGACGGTCGCGCCGCTGCTGCCGCTGTACCTGCCGTGGCCGCACGACCCGCGCCTGCGCACGATCTGCGACGCGCTCGTCGCCGCGCCCGACGATCTGCGCACGATCGCCGAATGGGCCGACCTGCTCGGGCTGTCGGTCCGCACGCTCCATCGTGCGTTCCGGCGCGAGACGGGGCTCAGCTTCCGTCGATGGCGCGAACAGGCGCGGCTGCTGCTCGCGCTCAAGCGCCTCGCGCACGGCGAGAAGGTGCTGACCGTCGCGATGGATCACGGCTACAGCAGCCAGAGCGCGTTTTCCGCGATGTTCAAGCGGCATTTCGGCGTGTCGCCGTCGGCGTTTTATGCGTAGGGCCGGGCGTGCGCGGCGCGCTCGCGCCCGCGCACGCCCGGCCCACCGCATGACGCCCGCCGCTAGCGCGCGGCAATCCCCGCGATGAAGCACACGCACGCGGCGGCCGACGCCACCGTGCGCACGTGATTCCACATCGTCCAGTCGTGCACGTAACGCGTCCACAGCGCCGCGCCCTGTGCGGTCGACGGATCGGCCGCGGCGAGCGCATCGTTGAGCGGCACGTTGACGGCCATCGTCACCGCGAACATCCCGACCACGTACAGCACGCCGCCGGCGACCGCCAGCATCGCGCCCGGCTGCTCGCGATGGAACAACGCGAGCACGACCAGCGCGAGCGCCATCAGCGTCGTGACGAGGAACAGCGGCATGAACGGCGAACGCACGATGTCGACGTTGATCGCATTCATCGCGGCCACGCCGGCCTGCGGCGCGATCCGTCCGAGCGACGTCATCACGAAGGTCGAGAACGCGAAATACACGCCTGCCATCAACCCGCAGCCGACGGCCGAGCCCCACAGCAAGGCGGTGGTCGCGAATGCGATCATGATCGTGCACTCCACACGCCGGTGGCGGCCGTCGCGCGCGCATAGTCGGCGAAATCGCGTGCCGGCCGCCCGAGCGTCGCTTCGATGCCGTGCGTCACCGCGCTGTTGCGCCCGTCGAGCACCACGCTGAACAGATCGTCGAGCAGCGCGACAATCGGCTCCGGCACGCCGGCTTCGCGCAATCCGGCGACGAACGCATCGGCCGGAATCTCGCGATAGACGACCGGCCGGCCGGCGGCCCGTGCGATTTCGCCGACCGCTTCGGCAAACGTCAGCGCGCGCGGCCCCGTGACCTCGATCACGCGGTTCGCGAAGCGCGCATCGGTGAGCGCGGCCACGGCGACGTCCGCGATGTCGTCCGCATCGACGAACGGCTCGCGCACCGCGCCGGCCGGCAGCGCGACTTCACCGGCCAGCACGCCGTCGATCAGGTAGCCCTCGGAGAAGTTCTGGTTGAACCAGCTCGCGCGCACCACGCCCCACTCCACGCCCGACGCCTGCAGCGCGGCCTCCGCGGCCTGCGCGCGGGGCTCGCCGCGCCCGGACAGCAGCACGACCCGCTCGACGCCGCGCTCCCGCGCAAGCTGCGCGAATGCGGCGATCGCGTCCACCGCGCCTTCGACGGCCAGGTCGGGCTGGTAGGTCACGTACGCGGCCGATACGCCGTCGAGCGCGGCCGGCCACGTGTCGGGCGCCGTCCAGTCGAAGCGGACGGCCGACGTGCGCGACACGGGCCGGGGCGCGATGCCGCGCGCGCGCAGCCGCGCATCGACGCGGGCGCCCGTCTTGCCCGAACCGCCGACGATGAGGATGGGAAGTGCCGACATGACCGTCTCCTTTGGCTAAAATACGAGAATGTCTCGCGTTTCAAAAACACGATAGACTCTCGCATTAGCAACGTCAAGTTTTTCTGGAGGCGGCATGGGCCGACAAAAATCGGGGCAGAACGATGGGCCCGAAGCGGCAGCGGACACGGCGGATACGCCCGCGCGCGCACGGCTGGTGCCGACGCAGCAGCGCAGCCGCGAGCGGTTCGAGCGCATCCTCGCGTGCGCGTCGGAAGTGATGATCGAGAAAGGCTGCGATGCGTTCCGGATGAGCGACATCGTCGAACGCACGGGCATCTCGTTCGGCTCGCTGTACCAGTACTTCCCTGACAAGGCGGCCGTGATCGGCACGCTCGCTGAGCGCTACAACGAAGCGGGCCACGTCTGCGTGCGACGCGACCTCGCGACGATGAAGACGCTCGACGACCTGCACGCCACGCTCGCCCGCATCACGGACAGCTACTACCGGATGTTCGTCGACGAGCCGCTGATGCGCGACATCTGGCGGGCCACGCAGGCCGACCGCGCATTGCAGGCACTCGACCGGGCGGACGGTGAGTTTCTGGCGGGGTTGTTCGCGGATGCGCTGGGCGAAGTGGCGCCCGATATTCCGCATGCGCAACGGAGCACCTTCGCCGAGCTGATGATGATCCAGATCGCGGCGGCCGTGCGCCATGCGATCACGCTGCCGCCGAAGGCGGCGCAGCAGATTCTCGCGATGTTCAAGCGTGCGCTGCCGCGCGATCTGTCGGTGCTGGGCGCGTAGTCGTGTCCAACGCGGTACGCGGCCGGCACCGACTTCACGCCGCGCCTGCCGGATACGCATTCCGCCGGCGGCGAGCAAGCCCGACGTTCGTCAGGGCATGACGGGCGGATGGTAATTGAGCGTGCTCGCAAGGGCCCAGAGCATGAAGATCACCAGCGGCAAATGCACCACCAGCTGCGTGAACGTGAACCCGACGATGTCGCGGGCCCGCAGCCCGAGCACACCGAGGAGCGGCAGCATCCAGAACGGATTGACCAGGTTCGGCAACGCCTCGGCCGCGTTGTAGACCGTCACCGCCCACCCCAGGTGGACGTGCAGCAGTTTTGCCGCCTCGATCACGTAGGGCGCCTCGATGATCCACTTGCCGCCGCCGGACGGCACGAAGAATCCGAGGACGGCCGAGTACCCCCCCATCACCGCGGGAAACGACGCTTGCGAGGACAGCGCGACGAAGAAATGCGCGAGATGATCGGAGAGCGGCAATCCGGCAGGCGCCGACGCCTTCGTCAGGATGTACGCGATGCCGCCGTACAGCGGAAACTGGATCAGCACACCCGCCACCGACGGCACGGAACGCGCGACGGCATTGAGGAAGCGCCTCGGCCGCCAGTTCAGCAGCATGCCCAGCATCAGGAACAGGAAGTTGTACGTGTTCAGGTTCGAAATCGCGATCAGCGGATTTTTCGTCGTGAACGTGTGTGCCATCCAGATCGTCCCGATCGCAACGATCGCGAGGGTGACGAGCGGGCTGTACTCGAGCCAGTCTCCCGGGCGAGTCGGGCGCGGGATCGCGGCGTGGGCGTCGTCGAGGGAAATCCCGAGCGCCGCCGCCGTCTTTGCACGCGTGCCGCCGGGCGCGGACAGCCACGCAATCAGCACCGAAACGACCGTCAGCACGGCAGCCATCAGCATCGACTGCGGCAGGAAGATGGTTTCCGCGAACGGAATGACGCCGGTGATCGCGAGCAGCGTCTTGGGCAAGCTGTCCGGGTTCGCTTGCAGTTGCGATGCGGACGAGCTCAAGCCAAGCGCCCACGTCGCCCCCATGCCGAGATAAGCGGCCGCGCCCGCGGCCCGGTAGTCCATGCGCAGATCGGCGCGACGCGCCAGTGCCCGGACCAGCAGGCCGCTGAAGATCAGGCTGATCGCCCAGTTGAACAACGAGGCGACGATGCTGACGAGCGCGACGAACGCCACGGCCGCCCGTCCGGACGACGGCAGCCGCGCGAGCGCGTCGATCAGTTTCGACGCGGGTGGCGATACCGCGACGACATAACCCGAAATGGCCACGATCGCCATCTGCATCGTGAACGGGATGAGGCTCCAGAAGCCGTCGCCGAACGCCACGCCGACCTGCCTGACCGGCGCACCGATCGCAAGCGCGCCCAACGCCACGATGACCACGGCGATCGCGGCGAAGATATAAGCGTCCGGGAACCACTTCTCCGACCAGCGCGCGACGCCGGCGGCCATTCGCTCGAGCGCGCCTTCGCGGTCCGTCGCCGGCGCATCGACGCGCGGCACTTCCATCCACTCCTTCATCCTTGTCTCCTTGTCCGTCAACACGCTAGTTTGATTTTTCATAGACCTGAATCGCAGCGGCCAGGTCTTCCATCGCGGTACCGACGGCCTTGAACACCGTTCTCTCGCTGTCATTCTGCCGGCCGTTCGCTTCGCCCTTGCACAACGCCGACAATGTCCGGTTCAGGCCGCCGATCGCGACGACACCGCGTGACAGCGGGCCAAGGAGATCACCGGATTTTTGCGGTGCCTCGTCCGTATCGACGTAAATCGCCGCATCCCGGAAGCAATCGTCGTCGGCCTCGCGCATGCGCGGCGTAAAACTGCCGATCAGGTCGAGATGCGATCCCGGCGCAAGCCACTTGCCATGGACGATCGGCTCCGTCGCGAGCGTCGCACAACTCACGATGTCCGCGCGCCGAACGCTTTTCTCGAGATCGGTAACGGGCGCCGCGTTGAAGCCGAGCCCGGCCAGCCGATCGACCAGCTCGGCCACTGCCCGGGGATTCCTGTCCCACACTTCGATATCCGAAATGGGCAACTGGCTGCGATACGCGAGCGGAACCAGGCTGCCGACGCGTCCGGCGCCCAGCAGCACGAGACGCGACGCATCCGGACGGGCCAGATAGGTCGCCGCCAGGGCCGATGCAGCCGCGGTGCGGCGCGACGTGATCTCGTCCCCGTCCAGCTGCGCAAGCGGTTTTCCCGTCCGCCCGTCATAAAGCACATAGGTCGAATGCAGCCCGGGTAAGCCGTGCCGTGCATTGCCCGGGAAGATGTTGACCGTCTTGATGCCCAGATAGCCGGTGTCTTCCCACGCGGGCATGATGAGCACCGTGCCTTCGTCTTCACTGCCGGCATTGATCGCATGCGCATGGCGAAGCGGCACGTGACAGCCGTCGACGAACGCTTGCCTCAGACGCGATACCAGCGATTCAAAATCCAGTGCGTCACGTGTTGCCACGGCGTCAAAATATTTCATGGTGAACATTTCCTTCGGCGGGTTCATGCATCGATGGCAACGTCGGTTGCCGGAATGGCCTGACAGGCGAGACACACATCGGGTTCATCGGGCCCGTGCCCGCTCAAATGCGCGACTTCACCCGATACGACCTTGACCGTGCAGCTCTCGCACTGCCCGACACGGCAGCCGCTCGGCATCGCGACCCCGAGCGACTCCGCGAACGACAGCAGGCTGCCGTCACTAGGCGTCCAGGTGGCCACGCGACGCGATCGGGTGAACTGGACGACGAATCGCTTCGACGGGTCGGGCGCCGGCCTGAACGGTGATCTGAACGCCTCCTTGAAGATGTCGAAGGGTGGAACACCGCGTTCGATCAATCCCGCGGTAATCGCCTGCATCATCGGTTCCGGGCCGCACAAGTAAAACCGTGCGCGCCGTCGAATCAGGTCGTCACTGACGACGTCCGCCGTCAGATAGCCCCTCATCTGGTAGTCACGCCCGAGCACCTCGTCGTGCGGCTGGTTGTAGCAGTTGACGACTTCCAGCTTCGGCAGCCGCTGCTTCAGTATCTCGATGCGCGCACGGAACGCGTGCGTCGCGCTGTTCAGGTTCGCATAGAAGAGTTTCGATTCCGGCGCCTGCGCGCCCCGATCCCGGATCGACTCCAGATAGGAGATGAACGGCGTGATGCCGATGCCGCCCGCGAACATCACGACGGGCTGCTTCGACGCCGGCGGCACGATGAAGGTGCCGGCGGGCGCGCCGAGCCACACGGGGTCCCCCACCTCGAGCGATCGATGGATATGGGAGGACATCGCACCTTCGAACGGAACACCCTCCCCGGTTCGGCCCTTCTGGTGGCGCACCGAGATGGCGTAAGTCCGGCGATCGTCTTCGCAGGCGGCGCCCGTCAATGAATAGGCGCGAGTCGTCCCGCCGTCGCCCAGCGTCGGAACGTGCACGGTCACGTGCTGCCCGGGCAAGTAGTCCGGCAACGCCCCACTATCCGACGCCCGGAACGTGACCGTTCGCACGCCGCTCGCTTCCTCGTGGATGGCGGAGACGACACAATCCCGCAGCCCTTTCCACGCACGGCGCGACGGATCGATCGACGGGTCCGGGCGGATCCGGCAGCGGACGGAACGCAGCGGCGACGATCCGCTCACCGGATCGAGCGTGGCCGCCGAAACCAGCCGGTTGAAGTTGCTGTGCTTGCGCCCCGCCACGGCGAGCGCATCCATGCCGATCTCGTCGCAGGCCTGCCACCAGCCGTATTCGGCCACGATCACGTCATGCGCAAGCTCCGGCACGACGCGTGCCTTGAAGCGCGCCTGGCCGTTCGTCGTTTCGATCAGGAACCAGTCGTCGTCGACGATGCCATGCTCCGCCGCCAGCGCGTCATTGAGTTCCGCGACGGGGTACGGCGCGCGGCGGCGCAGGCTCGGAAGCCCGCGGTGCTGACTGTGGCAGTAGTAGCCGTTCTTCATCGAGGTCAGCGTGCAGGGGAAGCGGCGGCGATCGTTCGCCTCCCCACGCTGTCCATGCTGCGGCGGCACATATCGGGGCACCGCCGGGTAGCCGTGACGATGCAACTGCTCGGAATACAGTTCGACCCGCGACGTCTCCGTGTTGAAACCGCGCGCGCCGTCAGGTGTCGCCGAAGCGTATCGACGCTCGTATTGCGTCAACGGCCGCGATATCCCCTCCGGATGTTCGCGCAGCATCGCGACGTCCATCCCGAGCGGCTCGAGCACATGATTCCATCCCGCCTCGATGCTGCCGCCGAAGAACCGATCCTTCATGCCGAGCCGAACGGCCAGATCGAAGACGATGTCGTAGTCGGCGCGGCTTTCCCCTCGCGGCGGCACCATGCGCTGCCTCAACTGAACGAGTTCGATCGCACGTTCGTTGATCTCGAAGCCGAGCCGCAAGCCTTCCCGCTCCCACGGCGTGTTCACGGGCAGCAGGATGTCCGCGTAGCGCGACGACGGCGTCTCGAAGAGATCGCAGTGAACGTGAAAATCGAGCGCGCACAGCGCATCGTGGGCCATACCGCCGTCCGCCTGGGACAGCACCATGTTCGTGCCGAACGCGAACAGCGCGCGTACCCGATAGGGCTCGGCGTCGAGAATGGCGCGATAGACGTCGCGTGCCGTCACCCAACCCTGCGACGGCGGGCCGAGCGGCCGCTCCGCCAGGCCGAGCGCCTTCGCGCGCTGCTGCGGATCCAGCATCGCGTAGCTGCTGACCGCATTGGCCGGCTGCTTCGCCCATTCCCGATTGGAGCCGCGCGTATCGAACGCGCCCGTCAACGCATACAACGTCGCGATGGCGCGTTCCGTCTGCGTGGCATTGGTGTGCATCCCCACGCCGGACCACGCGTGATACGCAATGCCCTGCCCGGGATGCAGCATGTGCGCGGCCTTCATGATGTCGGCGGCATCGACTCCGGTGATCGTGCTGGCATGGTCCGGCGTATAGGCCGCGAGCGCACGCGAATAGAGGTCGAACGCAGGCGTGCATGCCACTTGCATGAGACGGCCGGCCGAGTCCGTGATCCCGACTTGGCGCGTGCCGGTCATCGACAGATCGGAGAGCGCCGTACCAGCCTCTTCGTCAACCAGCTCCAGCCGATCGAGCGTCTGGTTCCAGAGTGCGTATCGATTGCCCGACGCGCGTGGGTCGATATCCCGTTCACGCAGGAACCGTCCGGTATCGGCACGCACCAGCAACGGGCCGTTCGTCCATCGCCGGACGAAGGGTTCGTCGACGTTGCCGATCGCGATCATCTGCCTCGCGATGGCCATGGCGAGCGCACCGTCGGTGCCGGGATTGACGCGCAGCCACAGGTCCGCCTCGCGTGCGAGCGGCGTCGGCCGCGGATCGACGACGATCAGTTTCGCTCCGCGGCGCCGCCCCTTTGCGATCGCATCGGCCTGGGCCAGCCACGTATTGGCGGGATTGTTGCCCCACAGAACGATGAGGTCGGCATGCTGATAATCCGCGGTCGGCATGCCGCAGCCGAACGTGAAGACATGCGCGCTGTCCTTGTGCCAGTTGCAGATCTCGGTCGCGTAGCAGATGTTCGGACTTCCGAACAACCAGACGAACCGTTCGACCCAGTCGATACTGTCGCTCATGGGTGTGCCGCTCGGCGTCGTGACGCCGAACGCCACCGATTCGGCTCCGTTCTCGCGCTTGAAATGCGCAAGGCGCTCCGCGATCTCGGACAGCGCTTCCTCCCAGCCGATGCGCTGCCAGCCCGGATCGGCGGCACCCTTGGGCCGGGTCCGCCGCATCGGATACAACACCCGGTTCGGGCTGTGCACGAGTTCAGGTGCGGCTTTCCCCTTCATGCACATCGCCTGGCCGGTCGGATGCGATGCGTCGGGCCGCACCTTGATCATCATGTCGCCACGCACGACGTTGATCGTGCCGCACCGCGACCGGCACAACGTGCAAAAGCCCTTTTTCTCCTGCGTTTCCATCGATTCGCATCGTCCGCTTCATGTTTGACTCCATGCTATGAAGCGGCAACGGCCACGACAAATTCATCCTTTTGATGGCGTGATATATATTGAATCAATATCGCGCGACCCGATCCGGTGTACCGTTCGGACCGTCGAGGCGGCGCCGTTCCGGCGCCGCCCGGATTGCCTGGAGCCTCGCCCGTGAGCACGCACATCACGCTTCGCCAGATCGAGTATTTCGTCTCCGTGGCCGACACGGGCCAGATCTCGCAGTCGGCCAACCTGTGCTCGGTGTCCCAGTCGTCGATGACCATCGCACTGAAGAATCTGGAGGAGAGGGTGGGCGTCACGCTGCTTCAGCGTCATTCGAGAGGCGTGCGGCTGACACCGGCAGGCGAGCGATTCCTGCGTCACGTGCAACACGCGACCCTGTCGATCGATCGTGCCGTGGTGGCGGCGCAGGAAGAGCCCGAGCAGATCTCGGGGCATGTTCGTATCGGCGTGACCGAAACCATCTCGGCTTATCTGATGCCGTCGCTGATGTCGGTCATTTCCCAACGGTTCGGTAACCTGAGCGTCAGCCTCGTCGAAAGCGAGCGCGAAGCGATCGAGGACATGCTCGTCGACGACCGCCTCGATATCGCACTGCTCCTGGTGTCGAACACGGCGGAGATTCGCGACCTGAAATACGAGACGATGCTTCGCTCGCCGCGCCGGCTGTGGACCCATCCGGATCATCCGCTGCAGGACGCGCATCGGGTCACGCTGGAGGACGTCGCGCGCGAAAACTACCTGCTCCTGGACATGGACGAGCACCTGCGCACCGTCGGCAAGTACTGGGGAAGCTACGGCATCACGCCGAACGTCCGGATGCAGAGCAAATCGATCGAGGCCGTCAGGAGCCTCGTGGCGCTCGGACAAGGCGTCACGATCCTGTCGGATCTCGTCTATCGTCCGTGGTCCCTGGAAGGAAACCGGATCAGCCGGCGCAACCTGAGTGTGACCGTCCCGACGATGGATGTCGGTGCGGTATGGCGACGCGGGGGCGCAACGTCAACGCCGTGCCGCGCGCTGCTGGATTTGTTTCGGTCGTGGAAGAAAGGCGCGCGGTAGACGCGTGCGATGCCGACGGCGCGTGATCGACATCGGAGCAGCGCAACCGTTCGTGCAGGCCGGCGCCGAGCACCCGGGCAGAGCGGGTGTGGCGATCGGAGGCCGGCGTCCGATCACGCGGCGCCGGCCCATGCCGGTCAGCGCTTCGCCGGCACCGGCGGCTCGCCCGCCGTCGTCGCGCTGCGCGCCCAGTCGGCGAACTCGGTGTCGTAGCGATTGCCGATGTAAGCGACATGGTTTGCGTACCCGTCGTAATCGCCCACCCGGAAGCGTGACACGATCGTGTCGACGTCCGCGCGATGGCGCTCGAACATGAAGCGCGTCGCCATGTAGCCCCACCGGTACGCGCGCGTGACGTAGTCGCTCGACGTGTAACGCGTGCCGAGCACGTCCGAGAACCGGTACGCGCCCGTGCGCACCGCGTCGATCGACTCCGGGTTGTCGTTCTTTCTCGACAGATACTCGGCGACGCCTTCTATCCACCACACGGTCGGCTTCGCGGTGCTCACCGAGAAGTCGCCCGCCATGTCGTAGCGGCCGTCGAGATAGTGCGTGAACTCGTGCTCGAGATTCCACACCTTGAACTCGGGCCGCAGCCACGATGCCTCGTGCGCGATGAAGCGCGCCTGATTGCCCGGCGCGGACGGATCGCCCTCGAGATACATGCCGCCGTTGTCGGTGCTGATGCCGTAGATCACCGACGCGTATTTTCGATAGTTCGCGTAGTCATCGAAAATGACGAGTTCGATCGTGTCGTTGCGATCGCCCGCGACCGGCTTGCGCCCGGTCTTCATCATCCGGTGGAAGTAGTCGTCCTGCCGCGCGACCGCCGTGCAGACCGACTGCAGCTGCGGCATCGTCATGTCCTGCGCGAGAATGCGCACGCCCGCATTGCATGCGTAGCGATGCGAGAGCACCGCGTCGGTCAGCCGCTTCTTGTAGTCGCAGGTGCCGTAGTCCGCGCAGCTGCCCGGATCGCCGTAGTCGACCGCTTCCGCCGCCGCGAGCCAGAGGTCGCTGTCCGCGCCCGTCATGCTCGTCGACGCCAGCAGGTCCTGGATCATTTTCTTCACGCGCGGCTTCTGTGTCGGATAACGGAGGAAGCGAAACGTTTCGCGCGCCGCGTCGGCCAGCTGATAGGCGGCGCTCGTGTTCGACAGGCTCGCGCGGTTCGCGGTGACGAAGCGGTTGAGCGTCTCCGGGAGCGTCGCATCGCTGTCGAGCATCGGTTGCGCACCGCTGCGCTGGTGCGCGTAGAAGAACACCGTGAGCAAGCCGGTGAAGCCGCCCGCCGCACTGCGCTGCAGCAGCGGCGCCGCTGCCTGCGGATTCGCCGCGCTCACGGTGTAGGACGCGATGCGGTTCTTCAGCGTCGGCAGGTAGTACGCTTCGTCCCGCATGTTCGTGATGAGCTTCATCAGCTCGTTCGCGGTGCTCGGCGCACGCGAATTGTCGCGATAGAGCGCATCGCCCTCCAGGCCTTGCTTGATATACGGGCGCAGCGACACAGCGAGATTCGGAATCGGGTTCGCGATGCCCGATACATCATATTGGTAATAAGCGGCACGCAGATAAATCAGCAAATTGACCAGGATCAAATTGCTCGCGTCGTATTGATAGATTTCCTGCACGAAACGACCCGCGACAGCGTGCACGTTCTCGGCATTGAAGATCTGCGTGGCCTGCGCTTTATCGACCGAGAACAGGCCGTAATGGCATTCGTAATCGGGAAGATTCGCGATGTAATCGGCGAGTGCCGCGCCGCGATACTGGGTCATCGCCGACATGTCGCGGCAATCGGCGCCCGACGTGCTGCGCTTGCTGCGCGTGGCCGGTTGCTTGAGCGGCGAGGGCCGGGTCAGCGCCGCGCGATCCTGTTCGCTGAGCGGCAGGTTGTACTGCGCCTGCTCGGGCGACACCGGCAGATTCTGCGGCACGCGAGGCATGCGCGCCTGCCTGGGTTGCGTCTGCTGCGCCGGCTCGGTATTGGCCGATGCGGTGCCGGCCAGTCCGGCGAATACCGACCATGCGACGATGGCCGACCAGCGGCATTTTTTTTGAAACCCCTCGTTTATTGCCACTTTATTTTCTCTCGGTTGTTTTTGGGCAACCAAGATATAACATTACACATTGAAACGTCAATTTAATCGATATGGAAAATATCAACGTTAATTGGTTTAACTATTTAACGATTAAAATCGATTTTCGAAATGATTCAACCGGCGGACAGGATTCGGTGAGCCACTTCCATCAATGAAAAACGCGGATGGCGAACCGCACCGGATAAACGACACCATCCGGCACGACTCGCCACCCGCGTTGAGGTCTTTCCAGCCCTCTGCTTACTTGCTGTAGTCGTACACCCCACGCCCCGTCTTCCGCCCGAGCCTGCCGGCCGTCACCATCTCGCGCAGCAGCGGGCATGCACGATACTTCGGATCGCCGAAGTCCTTCACGAACACGTCCATCACCGCGAGGCACACGTCGAGGCCGACGAGGTCGGCCAGCGCGAGCGGCCCGATCGGGTGGTTCGCGCCGAGCTTCATCCCCGCGTCGATTTCCTCGGCCGACGCGATGCCTTCCGCCAGCACGAAGAACGCCTCGTTGATCATCGGCACGAGAATCCGGTTCACGACGAAGCCCGGCGAATTGCGCACGCCGATCGGCGACTTGTCGAAACGCTCGGTCAGCTCGCGCACCGCCTGCGCGGTCGCGTCGCTCGTCTGCAGCCCGCGGATGATCTCGACGAGCGGCATCAGCGGCACCGGGTTGAAGAAGTGCATGCCGACGAAGCGCGCCGGATCGGCGAGCGGCGCCGCGAGCGCGGTGATCGAGATCGACGACGTGTTGGTCGCGATGATCGCTTCCGGCCGCGCGACGGACTCGATCTGCTTCAGGATGCGGCCCTTCAGCTCGACGTTCTCGGTCGCGGCTTCGATCACGATATCGGCCGCTGCGAGCTTCGCGTAGTCGGTCGACGTCGTGATGCGCGCGAGCGCCGCATCGCGCGTGGCGGCGTCGAGCTTGTCCTTCGACACGAGCCGCTCGAGGCTGCCCTTCAGCGTCGCGATGCCCTTCTCGAGCGCCGCGTCGCTGACGTCGATCATCACGACGTTGAGACCCGCAACGGCGGCGGTCTGCGCAATGCCGTTGCCCATGGTTCCGGCGCCCACGACGCCGACGATTTCGATGGCCATGAAATTTCCTGTGTGTTCGGGTGCTGAGCGTTCGATTATCAGATGTTCTCGAAGATCGCAGCAATCCCCTGGCCGCCGCCGATACACATCGTCACGAGCGCGTAACGCCCGCCGATGCGCTTCAGTTCGTACAGCGCCTTGACCGTGATCAGCGCGCCGGTCGCACCGATCGGGTGGCCGAGCGAGATGCCCGAGCCGTTCGGGTTGACCTTCGCCGGATCGAGGCCGAGCTCCTGCGTGACCGCGCAGGCCTGGGCCGCGAATGCCTCGTTCGCCTCGATCACGTCGAGATCGCTGATCTTCAGGCCCGCGCGTTCGAGCGCCTTCTGCGTGGCCGGCACCGGGCCGATGCCCATGTATGCCGGATCGACACCCGCGTGCGCATACGCGACGAGGCGGGCGAGCGGCTTCACGCCTTGCGCGCGCGCGGCGTCCGCGCTCATCATCAGCACGGCCGCGGCCGCATCGTTGATGCCCGACGCGTTGCCGGCCGTGACGGTGCCGTTCTCCTTCTGGAACACCGGCTTCAGCTTCGTGAAATCATCCGCGCTGGCTTCGAGGCGCACGTGCTCGTCGGTGTCGAACGCAACCTCACCCTTCTTCGTGCGGATCGAGATCGGCAGGATCTGATCCTTGAAGCGCCCTTCCGCGATCGCACGCGCCGCGCGACGATGCGATTCAAGCGCCAGCGCATCCTGCGCGTCGCGCGAGATGCCGTACTTCGCCGCGACGTTCTCGGCCGTCACGCCCATGTGGATCGTCTGGAACGGGTCGTGCAGCGCGCCGAGCATCATGTCGACAAGCTTGCCGTCACCCATGCGCTGGCCGAAGCGCGCGGCCGGCACGGTGTACGGAGCGCGGCTCATGCTTTCCGAGCCGCCGCCGATCGCGATGTCGGCGTCGCCGAGCATGATCGTCTGCGCGGCCGACACGATCGCCTGCAGGCCCGACCCGCACAGGCGGTTCACGGTCAGCGCGGGCGTATGCTGCGCCACGCCGCCGTTGATCGCCGCGACACGCGCGAGATACATGTCCTTCGGCTCGGTGTTCACGACGTGGCCGAACACGACATGCCCGACTGCGTCGCCCGGCACGTTCGCACGCGACAGCACTTCGGCGACCACCTTCGCACCGAGGTCGGTCGGCGAGAAATCCTTCAGGCTGCCGCCGAAATCACCGATCGCGGTACGGACACCGCTCACCACCACGACTTCTTTCGCTGCATTGCTCATCGTCTCACTCCGGTTCGTTCGCGCCCGCAGGCGCGGGGATGCGTTGCGTTACATGTTCGGGTAATTCGGCCCGCCACCGCCTTCCGGCGTGACCCACACGATGTTCTGCGTCGGGTCCTTGATGTCGCAGGTCTTGCAGTGAACGCAGTTCTGCGCGTTGATCACCAGTCGATCGCTGCCGTCGTCGTTCTTCACGAACTCATACACGGCCGCCGGGCAGAAACGCCCCTCCGGCCCCGCGTAGGTGCGCAGGTTCACGTTCACCGGCACGTTCGCATCCTTCAGCGTCAGGTGCGCCGGCTGGTTCTCCTCGTGGTTCGTGTTCGAGATGAACACCGACGAGAGGCGATCGAACGTCAGCTTGCCGTCCGGCTTCGGATACTCGATCGGCTGGCATTGCGACGCCGGCTTCAGCATCTCGTGGTCCGCATGCTTGTGATGCAGCGTCCACGGCACGTTGCCGCCCATCACCTTCTGCTCGAGCCCGACCATCAGCGTGCCGAGGTACAGCCCCTTCGCCATCCACTGCTTGAAGTTGCGCGCGCGGTACAGCTCCGTGTACAGCCACGACTGCTTGAAGGCGTCCGGGTACGCGTTGAGCTCGTCCGACTGGCGGCCGGCCTGCACCGCGTCGAATGCGGCGTCGGCGGCCAGCATGCCGGTCTTGATCGCCGCGTGGCTGCCCTTGATCCGCGATGCGTTCAGGAAGCCCGCGTCGTCGCCGATCAGCGCGCCGCCCGGGAACACCGTCTTCGGCAGCGACAGCAGTCCGCCGGCCGTGATCGCGCGCGCGCCGTACGACACGCGCTTGCCGCCTTCCAGGAACGCACGGATCGACGGGTGCGTCTTGTAGCGCTGGAATTCCTCGAACGGCGACAGGTACGGGTTCGTGTAGCCGAGGCCGACCACGAAGCCGACCACGACCTGGTTGTTGTCCATGTGATACAGGAACGAGCCGCCGTAGGTATCCGACTTCAGCGGCCAGCCGGCCGTGTGGATCACGAGGCCCGGCTTGTGCTTGGCCGGGTCGATTTCCCACAGTTCCTTGATGCCGATCCCGTAGGCCTGCGGATCCGCGTTTGCGTCGAGCTTGAACTTCGAGATCAGCTGGCGGCCCAGATGGCCGCGGCAGCCTTCGGCGAACAGCGTGTACTTCGCATGCAGTTCCATGCCGAGCTGGAAGTTCTCGGTCGGCTCGCCGTCCTTGCCCACGCCCATGTTGCCGGTGGCGACGCCTTTGACCGAGCCGTCGTCGTTGTAGAGAATCTCCGCGGCCGGGAAGCCCGGAAAGATCTCGACGCCCAGCGCCTCGGCCTGCTGTCCAAGCCAGCGCGTGACGTTGCCCAGTGAAATCACGTAGTTGCCGTGGTTCTGGAAGTTCGCGGGCAGCGCCCAGTTCGGCGTGGTGACCGCGCTCTTCTCGGACAGGAACAGGAAGCGGTCTTCCGTCACCTCGACGTCGAGCGGTGCACCGCGCTCCTTCCAGTCGGGGAACAGCTCGTTGATCGCGCGCGGGTCCATCACCGCGCCCGACAGGATGTGCGCGCCGATCTCGGAACCCTTCTCGAGCACGCACACGCCGATCTCGGTGCCTTTCTCGGCGGCCAGCTGCTTGAGCCGGATCGCCGCCGACAGCCCGGCGGGGCCGCCGCCGACGATTACGACGTCGTATTCCATCGATTCGCGCGGGCCGTACTGCGCGAGCAAGTCCTGTGTGGTCAAAATCCTGTCTCCTCCTGCGTCCCGACCGTCAGCCGGTCAGAACTGATCTTCCGTCAACGCGAGCACGCCCTCGTTGCCCTTCGTGCCGACGATCGACGCTTCGAATGCGCCTGCCTGCACCAGCACGTGCTCCGCATAGCATTGCGCGACCGCGATCTTCGCATCGAAGAACGCCGGGTCGCTCGCGCGGTTCGCGTGCGCCGCCACCAGCGCGCGGCCCATCTGCCACCCGCACAGCACCACGCCCGCCAGCTTCAGGTACGGCACGCTGCCCGCGAACACCGCGTTCGGATCCTGCTTCACGTTCGCCACCACGTAATCGACCACCGACGACAGCGCCTTCGCGCCCTTCTCCAGCTGCGCCTTCACCGACGCAGCCGCCGCGCCGTCCAGCTTGCCCAGCGCCGCCACCGTGTCGCCGATCTCCGCGATCAGCGCCTTCGCCACGGCGCCGCCGTCGCGCATCGTCTTGCGGCCCACCAGGTCGTTCGCCTGGATCGCCGTCGTGCCTTCGTAGATCGCCAGGATACGGGCATCGCGGTAATACTGCGCTGCACCCGTCTCCTCGATGAAGCCCATCCCGCCGTGCACCTGCACGCCCAGGCTCGCCACGTCGTTCACCATCTCCGTGCTCCAGCCCTTCACCACCGGCACCAGATACTCGTAGATTGCCTGATGACGCGACCGCGTCGCCTCGTCCGAATGGCGGTGGGCAATGTCGCTGTGCGCGGCGGCCACGTAGGCCAGCGCCCGTGCGCCTTCGGTCAGCGCGCGCATCGTGCCGAGCATGCGGCGCACGTCCGGGTGATGGATGATCGTCACCGACTGCTTGGCCGAACCGTCCACCGGGCGGCTCTGCACGCGTTCCTTCGCGAATTCCGCGGCCTTCTGGTACGCACGATCGGCCACGCCGATCCCCTGCATCCCGACGCCGAAGCGCGCCGCGTTCATCATGATGAACATGTATTCGAGGCCGCGGTTTTCCTCGCCGACCAGGTAGCCGATCGCGCCGCCGTGGTCGCCGTACTGCAGCACCGCCGTCGGGCTCGCCTTGATCCCGAGCTTGTGCTCGATCGACACGCAGTGCACGTCGTTGCGTGCGCCGAGCGAGCCGTCGTCGTTGACCATGAACTTCGGCACGATGAACAGCGAGATGCCCTTCACGCCTTCCGGCGCGTTCGGCGTGCGCGCCAGCACCAGGTGGACGATGTTGTCCGCCATGTCGTGCTCGCCCCACGTGATGAAGATCTTCGTGCCGAACACCTTGTACGTGCCGTCGCCCTGCGGCTCGGCGCGCGAGCGCACCAGTGCGAGGTCGGAGCCGGCCTGCGGCTCGGTCAGGTTCATCGTGCCGGTCCATTCGCCCGAGATCAGCTTCGGCACGTAGCGTTGCTTCTGCTCGTCGGTGCCGGCCGTCAGCAGCGCTTCGATCGCGCCGTCGGTCAGGAGCGGACAGAGCGCGAACGACAGGTTCGATGCGTTCAGCATCTCGATGCACGGCGTCGCGATCAGCTTCGGCAGCCCCTGGCCGTCGTATTCGGACGGGTGCTGCAGCCCCTGCCAGCCGCCTTCGACGAACTGGCGGAATGCTTCGCCGAAGCCCGGCGTTGCGGTCACGACGCCGTCTTTCCAGCTGCTCGGGTTGCGGTCGCCTTCGACGTTCAGCGGGGCCAGCACCTCGCCGCAGAACTTCGCGGATTCGTCGAGCACGGCCTGCGCCGTGTCGTAACCGGCATCCTCGAAGCCCGGCAACTGCGCAACGGCGTCGATGCCGGCCAGTTCCTTCAGCACGAACAGCATGTCCTTGACGGGGGCGTGATAGCTCATGGTCGATGTTCCAATCAGACGTTTTATGAGGGGCGCTCTCGGGCGAGAGGCGGGAAAAACGGCTCAGGCCCGGGCGACGACGTGAGGCATCGTAATCCTAGGCCGGGCGATTCTTATTGTCATATCCGGCCCATGTGGTGACAAAATCGGCCACGGGATTGGGGGGTCGGGCGGGGGAAGGCTGGCTGGGTGGGGGTTTGGGCGGGGGTGGGTTTTATTCTTCCGATGTATCGGCGAGCAATCGACATACCCGGCCGGGGCTATCCGAGTGGCAGCCGCGGCTGGATTGCCGCAATGGCGGTCGCTTGCCGCCCAAGGCGACACGTACGCCGAGATAGTGAGACGTCCGGTCTGCGTCGGCCATCGGACACCGAGTTCCGGCCTGTTTGCGGTGGACATTGCTCATCCACGCGTTTGAACTAAAGAATCGCCTCCGATTGCCGTAATCAGGGATCTATTGGGAAATCGAGTTTCGGGAACGACGTGAAACGGCAATTCTGGATTGGAATCGGGCTAATTTGTGCGGCGCTTAGTGGATGTGCAACCCGGCAACTTGTGGCTACGCCTTTGGCTGAATCACGGATCGGCGTGAAGAGCTACGCAGAGATGTCTTATCAACCACTTGCACTGAACGATGCAAAGACGATTGACTTCGACGCGAGCACTTCTCCGGTGGCTCGATTTCCAGACGGCCTTGGCGTCTATGCTCCCTTCTCCCTGGATCAACAGTCCACGGCAACCACTTTGCGCGTCCGCACATGGTTTTCGAGTTCGTGGTTGCCGCTGGCAACGGTGCTGAAGCCGTATGTCATGTTCCTCGATGCCGACAAGCGCGTTGTCAGCAACGTCGAGTCATTCGAGAGCACCGACGGATCGACCTTCGTGAAGGGCCACTACAGACAAGCCTACTTCATCGTCCCTTCCGGCGCACGATTCTTCATCCTCTACTCGGCTTCGTCAGAATCCGATCGGATGATTCTCACGGCACAAACCGGCAAACGGTGGGCGATCCCCAATGCTTATAGCGGCACGGTAGAGGTAAAACACGAGGTTGCGCACCAATGAAAGTTAAAGCATCGGCGGCGAAACTCGTGACTCGATTGGCGATGTTTGCATTCTCCTTGTCGGTGACAGGGTGTGTAACAACAAACTACATGCCACCGCCAGGCGTGCCGACTGCAAACGTTCGCTTCCGTGAAATCGGCGAAGGTACGTTCTACCTCTATCAACCCCCTCCGTTGCCGGGTTGCTACGTGCCGAGCGATCCGCTGGGCGGCGAACCCATTGGCGTGGCGGGT
The DNA here is from genome assembly GCF_002223325.1 of Burkholderia sp. AU15512. Classification (NCBI taxonomy): domain Bacteria; kingdom Pseudomonadati; phylum Pseudomonadota; class Betaproteobacteria; order Burkholderiales; family Burkholderiaceae; genus Burkholderia; species Burkholderia sp. AU15512. Next base: position 390,211 of record NZ_NKEX01000008.1, on the reverse strand, counting down.
ATTCGTTTCAAAGACGATCACACGATCATTCTCTTTTCGACGCATCGACAACAGCCGAGGCTGGGAATGCCGATCGCCGATAAATATATCGACCAAAGTTACTTCGAACTCAGGATGCAAGCCGATCACTTGCTGACGCTGCGCGTTGCCCTTCCGGGACGAGACCAATACGACAGCGCCTTTCGCTTCACCCCCAAATCCGGGGAAAATTATGAGGTAGCAGTCCGTTTTGGAACGCCGATGAAGGTCGATGTGTATCACATTGACAGCCGCGACGGACACTACTCCGTCGAGCGTGTTGAGGACCTCGAAATCATTCGGCGATGTTCTTGAACGTGGCGATGCAGTCGGCCGTCGACGAGTGAGCTTGGGTCATTCGGTCTGGCGCGGGGGATGCCTGTTTCGGGCCGGCAACGGCCGCTGCAACACCCTGTAGCGCGGGCCTCGGCTCATCTTTCTGACCGGGGCCCTTTCAAGCAAAGGACAGGCACTACCGGTCATTGAAGTACCGCTCGCAGACGCACGGGAACGTTAGTGTCCTCATCACGCGGGAAAGGTCCACTTGACCATGCGAATCTGCCAGCAACCACGACCCGCAAGCGCGCTCCACCGTTCGACCTGCGGCCGACGATCACAACAGGCAAGTGCCCGCTCCCTGCGACCCGATTCGACCGCCCCCGAATCAGCCCCCTACTTCACCACAACCAACGGCCCCACAAACGCCTCAAAGTGCGGCAACCAAATGGGTATCGCCTCCGTGACCGCAAACATCCCGTGCCCGTTCTTGCCAAACGGCGGTTCAACAACCATCTGCCCGCGCCCACCCGCCCCCTGAAACGCGGCAAACCAGGTCGCCACGACTTCAGGCGCGAAATACTTGTCGTTCTGCACGTAATGCCACAGCACCGGCACCCGTGTCGTGCTCGCGAAATGCCCGATCGTGTCGGCCATCTGCTTCGGATCGCACGGCATGCCGGGATGAGTCGTCGGGTTCCCGCCACGCCCACCCGAGAAGTTCACCACCGCGACCACCCCCTGCGGCGCGTAGCTCGCCGCCGCCAGCGAAGCAAAACCACCCGCCGATTGCCCGACCAGCACGACACGGTTTCGATCCACCTGCGGCAACGTCTGCGCATACCGCACGGCCGCGAGCACATCGCGCGCGGCCTGCTGCCCCGCAGCAAGGTAATCCGGATGCCGGCACGAACCGGCATCCTCTTCATCGACCCCGCCCGTCGCCCCGTACCCGCGGCGGATCGGCACGATGACCGCGAAGCCGAGCTTCACGAACGTCCGGATCTGCGGCAATGCGCGATAGCGGCGCACCTTCGGCCGGTCGCGCGGATCGGGCGGGCTGCCGTGGCTCAGCACGATCAGCGGAAAGGGTCCGGGGCCATCCGGCATGTAGGTGGTGGCGACGATGTCCCGCGTGCTCGCCCCCTCGTCGACCGGGACCTTGACGACGGTTTCATGCAGATCCGGCGCGATGGACGTGTCGTCGACCGCCGTCGCGGCACAGCCGACGACGGAAGCGATCAACGCGCCCGAGATGAGCACCCGGCCTAATCGGCTGGCGATCCGGTTTCGACGAACGACGATGCTCATGGGTGATCTCTCCACGAATCCGCAGCCGACGGCCCACGCTGCCGCGACGGATACGGCGAAGGCGTCAGTGTATCCGGGTGGCGAAGGTGCACGCTGCCGCGACTCCATTTACGGGCGGATAGACCGGCGCTGCAACTTCAAGCCGAACTTACCCACCCCCAACGGCAGCGGAAAAACGACGATCTCGCCGCGCGCGTTCCAACGTACACCGAATCATCGTGTCATCCGATGGCCAATTACGTGCGGTAATATTGCGATTCGATGAAGTGAATAGCAGAATCCCAAGCGGACACCATGATTGAAGAACGCATACCGTCCCGCACACATCGCGCTGTCCGGCCGCTGTCCCTGTCGGCCGGGAACGATCCCGTCGATGCAAGCCCGGCCTTTTCCGGTCTCGAGCCACATCGCACCTCCGACACACCTGCCGCGGGAAACCTCGACGCACCGAGGCATACCGCTCGCCCGCCTCGATCACACCCCTCCCTTGACGCCACGGCCATCCAACCGCACGACTGTCCCGTCGTGAATCGACGCAACACCACGCTTGGGAGCACGAAATGAAACTCGGTGGGCTGGGCCGCAAGATTGCGGTGTCGATGGCGGAGCTGGCGCTCGGCATCATGCTGATCGTCGTGCTGATGACCTATGTTTTTTACTACGTGATGCTCCGGCACTGGAGCGAGTTTTGCCACCAGGCAAGCTGGATTCCGTCCAACCCCGAGTGGATATGCCTGGGTATCACGCTGCTGATCGGCCTGATACTCGCCATTGTCGTGTCGGCCCGGCTCGCGCATCGGATCCTCGTGCCGCTCAACTCGGTCGCGGACAGCATTCGTCGCGTCGCCAGGGGCGACCTGACCGCGCGCGCCGTCGCCGGCGATCGATCGATTCACGAAGCCGCGCTGATCGCGGACGACTTCAATGCGCTCGCCGCCCAGCTGCAGCGCATGACGGACGAGCAGGCATTCTGGAATGCCGCGATCGCGCACGAACTGCGGACGCCGGTCACGGTCCTGCGCGGGCGGTTGCAGGGGCTGGCCGAAGGCGTCTTCCAGCCGGGCGAGGCGCTGTTCCGAAGCCTGTTGACCCAGGCGGAAGGATTGACGCGCCTGATCGAGGATCTGCGCGTGATCAGCCTCGCCGAAAGCGGGCACCTGAGCGTCAGTATCCAGGAGACCGACCTGGCGATGCACGTCAAGGCGGTCGTCGAGATGTTCGAGGATTCGCTGGCCGCGGCCGGTCAATACATGGTGCTCGATCTCGATACGCGGCCCGTGCGCTGCGACGCGTTCCGGATGCGCCAGGCGCTGCTCGCGCTGCTGGAGAATGCACGGCGCTACGCGGTGCCCGGTGCGATCCGCATTCACACGCGGGTCGAAAACGGTACGTGCCAGCTGGTGGTCGAAGACGAAGGTCCGGGCATCCCCGCCGATTGCGCAGCCCGGATCTTCGATGCCTTCCGGCGCGTGGACGATACGCATTCCGACCAGAAGGGCGGCAGCGGCCTGGGGCTCGCCGTGGTGGCGGCCATTGCGCAGGCGCACGACGGCGAAGCATCGTGTCGCCCAACCGCGCGCGGCGGCACGTCGTTCGCGTTGCGCTGGCCCGACCGCCCTGCATCGGTACGCGCGGCGGCATCGAGCCGGAAGGACCTGCCGTCCACCACGCAGCGCACCGTCGACACCGACCCGCGGTAAACCTCCCGGCGAGCGGTCGACGCGCCTTGTGCGCCGGGCCGCCGCCTCGCCGCCTCGCGCCCCCGGCCGCCGCAGCAGCGGAACGGGAGGTGCGCCGGCCCTGATCCATCCCGCGCCGCCTCCACCGACGCGAACCTCGCAATGGCATCCCCCGGGCGCCGGCCGGGGCATGCCGATGGCACACACAGCCACCGGCATTTCATCAGACGATTGCGTCATTCCGGGACTCGCGCGCCGCCCACCCCGCATCCGGATAGCGCCAAGCCGCCCCGGCGCCCATCATCTTCCGGCCCGCCCCGCCTGCGAATCGCCCTTCCGCGAATCCTTCACGCCCTCCATCGAACCTCCATCTTTCCGCACAAAAAACTCCATCGGGCGCACGCACACTTCGATCCGAAAATGCGGGCCACTGGGTGCCTGCGTCCCATGGAGTCCACATGAAAAATCAGAAACGAGCCTGCTACGGCGCCGTGTGCGCACTGGTGGCGGCGATGCTGGCGGGCTGCGGGCCCACCGAACAGCAGGCCGCCGCGCCGGCCACCCCGGTTGCGGCGATGACGCTGGCAGGCGCCCCCCTCGACCTGACCGAAGACCTGCCGGGCCGCGTCGCGGCTGTCCGGATCGCCGAGATCCGGCCGCAGGTCAGCGGCATCGTGCAGCGGCGGCTGTTCGAGCAGGGCACGGAAGTCCGTGCCGGCCAGCCGCTGTTCCAGATCAACCCGGCGCCGTTCAAGGCCGACATGGACACGGCCGCGGCGGCCCTGCAACGCGCGGAAGCCGCGCTCGCGCGGGCCAAGGTGCAGACCACCCGTCTGAAGCCGCTGGTCGAGGCCGACGCGATCAGCCGCCAGGTGTACGACGACTCGGTGTCGCAACGCGACCAGGCTGCCGCCGACGTCGCGCAGGCGCGCGCGACGCTCGCCCGCCGCCAGCTCGACCTGAAGTTCGCGACCGTCGAAGCGCCGATCACGGGCCGCATCGACCAGGCCCTCGTGACCGAGGGTGCGCTCGTCGCGAGCAGCGACAGCCAGCCGATGGCACGCATCCAGCAGATCGACCAGGTCTATGTGGACGTGCGCCAGCCGGCCGCGTCGCTCGAAGCGCTGCGCGGCGCGCTCGCGGCCCAGCCGGACACCGCGGGCAACGGGCTGCCGGTCGACGTGCTGCGCGACGACGACTCGCGCTACGACGTGAAGGGCCGCATGCTGTTCTCGGGCGTCAACGTCGACCCGGGCACCGGCGACGTGCTGCTGCGCGTGCTGGTCGACAACCCGAAGCGCGAGCTGCTGCCGGGCATGTACGTGCGTGCCCGCATCCCGCGTGGGCACTTCGAGAATGCACTGACCGTGCCGCAACAGGCGATCGTCCGCGCGGGCGGCAAGCCGCAGGTCTGGGTGCTCGACGCAAAGAGCCAGGCACACCTGAAGGCCATCGAAGTGGGCGAGCTGACGAACCGCAGCTATCGGATCAAGTCGGGTCTGCAGGCGGGCCAGAAGGTCGTCGTCGAAGGCATGGAGCGCCTGAGCGACGGTGCGCCCGTGACGGCGACCGCCTGGAAGGCGCCTGAAGCGGTCAAGACCGCTTCGTCGCACTGAGTCACGGGGAGCATCCAGTCATGTCCCAATTCTTCATCCGGCGCCCGGTCTTCGCGTGGGTGATCGCCCTCTTCATCATCCTGCTGGGCCTGATCGCCATCCCCGAACTGCCGGTTGCGCGCTATCCGTCGGTCGCGCCGCCGACCGTCACCATTACCGCCACCTACCCGGGCGCCACGCCGCAGACGATGACCGACAGCGTGCTGAGCCTCATCGAGCGCGAGCTGTCCGGCGTCCGCAACCTGCTGTACTTCGAATCGGCGTCGGATACGTCCGGCCAGGCGAAGATCACCGCGACCTTCAAGCCCGGCACCGATTCGGCGATGGCGCAGGTCGAGGTGCAGAACAAGCTCAAGTCGGTCGAGCCGCGCCTGCCGCCCGTCGTGCGGCAAAACGGCGTGATCGTCGAGTCCGCCTCCACCGGCTTCCTGTTGTTCGTCGGCCTGAAGTCGGACAGCGGCCGCTATGACGAAAACGCGCTGGCCGACTACATGGCGCGCAACGTCGTCGAGGACCTGCGCCGTGTCGAAGGCGTCGGCAAGGTGCAGCTGTTCGGCTCCGAACAGGCGATGCGCATCTGGGTCGATCCGCAGAAGCTGATCACCTACGGCCTGTCGATGAACGACCTGACGACGGCCGTCGCCCAGCAGAACGTGCAGATCGCCCCGGGCAGCCTCGGTGCGGCGCCCGCGCTGCCGGGCCAGCGCGTCACGGTACCGCTCACCGCGCAAGGCCAGCTCACGTCGCCCGAGCAGTTCGCGAAGATCGTGCTGCGCGCGAACGCGAACGGCTCGAAGGTCGTGCTCGGCGACGTCGCGCGGGTCGAGCTCGGCCCGCAGTCGTTCACCTTCGTCAACAGCGAGAACGGCAAACCCGCGACCTTCGCCGGCGTGCAGCTGGCGCCGGGCGCCAACGCGGTGAAGACCGCCGAGGCCGTGCGCGAGCAACTGGACATGATCGCCAAGACGATGCCGTCCGGCATGACCTACTCGATCCCGTTCGATACCGCGCCGTTCGTGAAGATCTCGATCGAGAAGGTGATTCACACGCTGATCGAAGCGATGGTGCTCGTGTTCCTGGTGATGTACCTGTTCCTGCAGAACGTGCGCTACACGCTGATCCCGGCGATCGTCGCGCCGGTGGCGATGCTCGGCACCTTCACGGTCATGCTGATGACGGGCTTCTCGATCAACGTGCTGACGATGTTCGGCATGGTGCTCGCGATCGGCATCATCGTCGACGATGCGATCGTCGTCGTGGAGAACGTCGAACGCCTGATGGTGGAAGAAGGCCTGTCGCCGAAGGACGCGACGATCAAGGCCATGAAGGAAATCACCGGCGCGATCATCGGCATCACGCTGGTGCTGACGGCCGTGTTCCTGCCGATGGCGATGTCGAGCGGTTCGGTCGGCGTGATTTACCAGCAGTTCACGATGTCGATGGCCGTGTCGATCATGTTCTCGGCCCTGCTCGCGCTGACGCTGACGCCGGCCCTGTGCGCGACGATGCTCAAGCCGGTCGAGCATGGCCACCACGAGAAGCGCGGCTTCTTCGGCTGGTTCAACCGCCGCTTCGACCGCATGACGAGCTGGTACGAAACGCGCGTCGGCAAGCTGGTCGGCCGCACGGGCCGCGTGATGCTGCTGTTCGTCGCGATCTCCACCGCGCTGGTGTTCGGCTTCCGCATGCTGCCGTCGTCGTTCCTGCCCGAGGAAGACCAGGGCTACTTCATGACCGGCTTCCTGCTCCCGTCGGATTCGACCGTCGAGCGCACGGGCGACGTGGTCAAGACCCTCGAGAAGCATCTCGCGTCGCGTCCGGGCATCGAGTCGAGCATCTCCATCATCGGCTACGGCTTCTCGGGCCTCGGCTCCAACGCGGCGCTGAACTACGCGGTGCTCAAGGACTGGGACAAGCGCGACGGGGCAAACGCGATGGACGAAGCGATGCGCGCGCAGGCCGCGATGGGCGGCGTGACGGAAGGCACGGTCATGAGCCTGTTGCCGCCGGCGATCGACGGGCTGGGCACCAGCTCGGGCTTCACGATGCGCCTGCAGGATCGCGCGAACCAGGGCTACGCGGCACTCAAGGCGGCTGAAGCCAAGCTGCTCGAACTGGCCGCGCAAAGCAAGGTGGTGACCGGCGTCTATCCGGACAGCCTGCCGGCCGGCACGAGCGTGAAGCTGGACATCGACCGCGACAAGGCCGAAGCGCTCGGCGTGTCGTTCACGACCATCAGCGACACGCTGTCGGCCGCGATGGGTTCGACCTACGTGAACGACTTCCCGAACGCGGGCCGCATGCAGCAGGTGATCATCCAGGCGGATGCGCCGGCCCGCATGCAGATCGAGAACGTGATGAAGCTCTACGTGCGCAACGCGACCGGCGGCATGGTGCCGCTGTCCGAAGTGGTGCGTCCGGTCTGGTCGGAAACCCCGCTGCAACTGGTGCGCTTCCAGGGTTACCCGTCCGCACGGATCTCGGGCGGCTCGGCCCCCGGCTACTCCAGCGGCGCGGCGATGGCCGAGATGGAGCATCTGGCCGCGCAGTTGCCGCCGGGCTTCACGGTCGCGTGGACCGGCCAGTCGCTGCAGGAGCGTGAGTCGGCTTCGCAGGCGCCGATGCTGATGGCGCTGTCGATGGTCGTCGTGTTCCTGGTGCTCGCGGCGCTCTACGAGAGCTGGGCGATTCCGCTGTCGGTGATGCTGGTGGTGCCGCTCGGCCTGATCGGCGCGCTCGCCGCGGTGATGTTGCGCGGGATGCCGAACGACGTGTTCTTCAAGGTCGGGATGATCACCGTGATCGGACTGTCGGCGAAGAACGCGATCCTGATCGTGGAAGTCGCGAAGCAGTTGCGCGAGGAAGGCATGGGGCTGATCGAGTCGGCCGTGCAGGCGTCCAAGCTGCGTCTGCGCCCGATCCTGATGACCTCGCTCGCGTTCGGCCTCGGCGTCGTCCCGCTGATGATCGCGACCGGCGCCAGCGCCGAGACGCAGCACGCGATCGGCACCGGCGTGTTCGGCGGCATGGTGACCGCCACCGTGCTGGCCATTTTCTTCGTTCCGGTTTTCTACGTGTTCGTGATGAGCATCCAGGAACGCATCTCGGCCTGGCGCGCATCCGGCAAGAAGCCCGCCGCCGTGACCCACGAACATGAAGGTTGATGCCATGCGACTACTCATTCTTTCCGCAGCGGTTTGCGCCGCGCTCGCGCTGTCGGCGTGCTCGATGGCGCCGAAGCTGGTCAAGCCCGAAATGCCGGTGCCGACCGCCTATACGACCGCTGTCGCGGCCGACCAGCACGCGAACGCGGCCGATCTCGGCTGGCGCTCGATGTTCGGCGACCGTCGCCTGCAGCGCCTGATCGAGCTGGCGCTCGAGAACAACCGCGACCTGCGCCTGGCCGCGCTGAACGTCCAGGCTGCCGAAGCGCAGTACGGCATCCAGCGTTCCGCGCGCCTGCCGTCGATCGGCGCCGGCGCAAGCTTCACGCGTCAGCGCACGGCCGCCGACTCGCAATCGAACCCGCCGCTGCTCGAGAACACGCAGAACCAGTACGGCGTGAACATCGGTCTCAGCGCGTTCGAGATCGACCTGTTCGGCCGCGTGAAGTCGCTGTCGGATGCCGCGTTCGCGCGCTACCTCGCGACCGATCACGGCCGCCGGGCGGTGCAGATCGCGCTCGTCGGCTCCGTGGCCAACGCGTATTTCGCCGAGCGCCTCGCGCAAGAGCAGCGCGCGCTGTCGGAACGCACGCTGAACGACTGGCGCCAGTCGCTCGACCTCGCGCGCCGCCTGAAGCTCGCCGACCAGGCGAGCGGCGTCGACATCGCACAGGCCGAAGGCCAGGTCGCGAGCGCCAGCGCCGATCTCGAGGCGCGTTCGCGCGCCGTCGAGCAGGCGGGCAACGCGCTGCGGCTGCTGGTCGGCACCGACCTGCCGAAGAACCTGCCCGATCCGCTGTCGCTGGAACGCCAGCCGGTGATGACCAAGCTGCCGGCCGGACTGCCGTCGGAACTGCTGTACCGCCGGCCGGACATCCAGCAGGCCGAGCAGAATCTCGTCGCCGCCAACGCCGACATCGGCGCGGCGCGCGCGGCATTCTTCCCGCGCCTGTCGCTGACGTCGTCGATCGGCTTCCTCAGCCCGGGGCTGGGCAGCCTGTTCGACGGCGGCCAGCGCGTGTGGAGTTTCGCGCCGCAGGTCACGCTGCCGATCTTCCAGGGCGGCCGGCTGCGTTCCGAGCTGAATCTCGCGGAAGTGCGCAAGTCCAGCGCGGTCGTCGAGTATGAACGCTCGATCCAGACCGCGTTCCGCGAAGTGGCCGACGGCCTCGCCGGGCGCGAGACCTTCAGCCGCCAGATCGACGCGCAGACCAAGGTCGTCAAGAGCGCCGAGCGCCGTACCGATCTCGTGAACCTGCGCTATCGCGCCGGCATCGAGGATCGGCTGGAACTGCTCGACTCGCAGCGCCAGCTGTATGCCGCGCGCCAGACGTTGCTGGATCTGCGCAACGCCGAACTGGGCAACGCGGTCGCGCTCTACAAGGCGCTCGGTGGCGGGCTGACCGACACCGACGTGCCCCCCGCCAACAGCGTGGCAAAAAACTGAGCAATGGGCCGTCGCCCAGCCGTCCGCGACGACCGAAAGCACGGTGAAGTCCGGCGGCGCACGTGCCGCGCCGCCGGCCCGCCCAAGGACACGCTCACTTCCAGTGAACCCGATGAACCCTCTGATACTCATTGCCGAAGACGATCCGGAGATCGCCGACATACTCGACGCGTACCTCGCCCACGACGGCTTTCGCACCTACCGCGTCGATCACGGCCAGGCCGTGCTCGACGTGGAGCCCGTCCTGAAGCCCGACCTGATCCTGCTCGACGTCAGGATGCCGAAGAAGGACGGCTGGGAAGTCCTGGTCGAACTGCGCCGCCGCAGCGACACGCCGATCGTCATCATCACGGCGCTCGACCGCGAGATCGATCGCTTGCAGGGGCTGCGTTTCGGCGCGGACGACTACATCACGAAGCCGTTCAATCCGGCCGAGGTGGTCGCGCGCATCCGCGCGATCCTGCGTCGTTTCGAAACGGCCACGTCCGGGCGCTTCATCAAGGTCGGCAACCTTGAAATCGACACGCAAAGCTATCTGACCACGGTTCGCACCGACACCGGAGCAACCGGCGTCTCGCTGACGTTGACCGAATTCCGGCTGCTCGCGCACCTGGCCGGCTCGCCGAACCGCGTGTTCACGCGCAGCGAACTGATCGACGCCTGCCTCGCCGACGTCGATGCGCTGGAGCGCACCGTCGACAGCCACATCAGCCGGCTGCGCAAGAAGCTCGAATGCGCGGGCGCGTCCGGGATGCCGGAGGTGATGCGCGGGGTCGGCTACCGGCTGCGCAGCACGCAGTGAATGCGCGTCACGGATCGCGGCGGCGCGGGGCGCGGATCGTCGGACTCCTGATGGTTGCTGTCGTGCTGACGATCGCGACCGGATGGTTCGTCGCCTACGGCCTGATCCTGGCCGTGTCGTCTCCGGCGACCGGCAACCCGATCGCGGTGATGATCCGGGAGACGCCGAGCTATCCGATGCTGGCAGCCGTATTGCTGGCCGCGCTGGTCGCGACGATCGTCGATCTCGTCAGACTGGCGCGCAGAACGGGCTCGTAGCAACAGGCCGACGCGCATTGCATGCCGGCGTGCCACGCTGCGGTTCCGTTGTTTTCGAATCGTTATCGGAAAAACGCCTTTTCCAGAGATCTGATCAACCGCATGCGCGCAGCGAGGGTCGAAATGAGCAATCAGGGCAATGTCTCTTCGTCGATCGATGGCGATGCTCGCGAACGGGAAAGCAGCGACGATGCCCGGATCGGCCGCGTAACGTCGATTCCGATCGACGCAATCGAACCGGAGGAACGCTGGCGCCACATGATGCACTCGCTCAACGCATGCAGCGACGGCGCGCGCATCAACCGGCAGCGCAAGGATGGCGTGATCGATTCACGCAGAAAGGTGACTTCGGGCGATCGATCGAGATGCAGCGCGACGATCGACATCCTGGATCGACCGACGTCCAGCACGGTGGTGCTTTCGTGGCGGGATTCGACGGGCGGACATTACGGCTATCAAAACTGGCACAAAGGATTCGCCAGACGGGCAGGGATATGCGCGATGAGCGGGGTGCCCATCACCCCGGGCGACGAGATATTTCGGCCAAGCGCGCGAAATGGCCGGCCGACGAACGCGTCCGCGATGATTCTCGCGATTCACATCGCCTGCATCGACTTTGCGCGGATCACGACATAGACGTGACGCCCTTCCCGCTCCCGGCCGGGCGCCGACGCTCTCCGGCTCCTGGAAACCGGGCCGCTCAGTGCGCCTTCCATCCGGCCGAAGCGCTCATGGGCCACTCACCACCGAAGCGCTGAAGCGCTGAAGCGCCGACTACAGAACCCTCACCATGGCTATTTTCGAATTGATGATCGCGCTGCTCCTGGCGATCCTTGTCTTGCACTACGTCGGGCACAAGCTCGGGCTGCCCCCTGCCGTCGCGCTGATCATCGGCGGCGGTTTCATCGCCTTTCTGCCCGGCCTGCCCGAGGTGCATATCGATCCGGAACTGGTGCTGGTGATTTTCCTGCCGCCGTTGCTGATGGACAGCGCGCTGGGCATCTCGCTCGACCATCTGCGCCGGCACATGCTGGGCGTCGGCGCGTTGGCGATCGGGGCGGTGCTCTTCACCACGACCGTGGTGGCCCTCGTCGCCCACTGGCTCGTGCCCGCCCTGCCCTGGGCGGCCTGCGCGGCCCTGGGCGCGCTGGTCGCGCCGCCGGATGCGGTGTCGGCCCGCGCCGCGCTGCAGCAGGTGAAACTGCCGCGCCGCCTCCTGATCCTCCTGGAGGGCGAGAGCCTGTTCAACGACGCAACGGGCCTCGTGCTGTTCCGCTTCGCGGTGGCCGCGGGCGTGACGGGCCTGTTCAGTCCGGCCGAAGCCCTCGGCAGCTTCGCCCTGCTGGCGCTGGGCGGCGTACTGGTCGGCGCGTTCGTGGGAGGCGCCTGGGTGATCCTGATGCGCCATCTCGACGAAGACAGCCTGATCATCGCCGCCGGCCCGCTGTGTGCGTGGGGCTCCTATCTGCTGGCCGAGCGCTTCCACGTGTCGGGGGTGATCGCCACGGTGACGACGGGGCTCATCTGCGCCTGGTTCCAGCACCGCGTGCTCGGCGCGTCGGCACGCCTGTACGGCACCGGCTTCTGGTCCGTCACGATCTTCATTCTCGAGGCGTTCGTGTTCCTGATCATCGGATCCTCGCTGCATGAGTTGATCCAGCGGGGCGACGGGCTCGACTCGATGCTCGCGGAGATGGGCGTGCCGGTGCTGATCGTCGTGCTGGCCGTCATCCTCGCGCGGTTTGCGTGGGTGTATGTGTCGGACGGCGCGCTCATCGTGCTGCGCAAGCTGGGCGTGACCCGCTTCCATCCGCTCGGGCTGGCCGATGCCACGGTATTGAGCTGGGCCGGGATGCGCGGGGTGATCACCCTGGCGCTCGCCGCCAGCCTGCCGGAGAGTTTTCCGGGGCGCGATTTCATCCTCGTCACCGCCATCGCCGTCATCCTCGCCACCGTGCTGGTGCAGGGGCAATCGCTCGGCGCCGTGATCCGCTGGACCGGGCTCGCGGCGCCGGAAAGCGACCAGCCTCGCCTGAGCATGAGCGAGGCGCAGGCCGTGATCGCCAAGGTGCAGTACGAGTTGATGGCAAAACGGGCCTACAACGCGGCAGGCGAACTCGTTCACCCGATGCTCCTGGACATTCACCGGCACAAGGCCGAGGACATGGCCCGCTACGCGCGGCACGCCGACGAATACAAGCCCCACCTCCTGGCGCGTTCGGACACCGTGCTGGAACTGATCGCGGCGGGACGGGCCGAGCTCATGCGCCTCTACCGCGCCGGCGACATCGACGAGCACACGCTGCACGAACTGACGCGCGACCTCGATCTCGAGGAACTCCGCGCCATTTCCGCCAAGGCATGAGGCGATCGCCATCGATGGAGACGCAACGCCTTCAAGCCCGCTCCGCCTCCATCATTTCTCCATCAAACCGCACCAAAGCGTCCATCGACGCGAAGCACACTGCGAAGCCCATCACCGAGACCGCATGCGCGAGCAACACGAACCCATGGACACGTTTCCAGCCCTGATCGCCTGCGAGCATTGCGACAGCGTCTACCGACGCCGCGCGCTGGCGCCGCACGAGGTCGCGCGGTGCGAGCGCTGTTCGGCCGTGCTGTTTCGCTCGAGCTGGCTCGATATCGACCGGTGGCTCGCGCTGGCGATGGCGGCAGGCGTGGTGTTTGCCATCGCCAACCTCTGCCCGATCATGCGGATCAGCGTGCAGGGGCTGCACAGCGAAGCCACGCTGTGGCAATCCGCGCTCGCGCTGGCCAAAGGCTACGCCGCGCCGATCGCGATTCCGACGGCGCTCGCCATCGTGGTGGTGCCGTTCCTGCAGATCGCCACGCTGATCTGGTTGCTGGCGTTTGCCCGCGCCGGGCATCGCGCGCCCGCGTTTGGCCCGCTGATGCGGCTGCTCGTCGCGCTGCGGCCGTGGAGCATGATCGAGGTCGGATTGCTCGGCATCCTGATCGCCATCATCAAGCTGTCCAGCATCATGCAGATCATTCCCGGCGCGGGCTTGTGGGCCACGGCCGTGCTGATGGTGCTGATCCCGCTGATCGCGGGCCACGATGCGCGCCAGCTGTGGGACTGGGTCGTGCCGGTGGAACCCGCCGGAGGCCGCTCGTGAGCCTGCCCGTGCGCGCCAGTCAGATGGGCATGGTCGGGTGCCATGCGTGCGGCCTCGTCTGCCGGACCCATGCCTGCGCCGCGCAGGATGTGCACGCGCGTGGCGCCGAAGCGGCACGCTGCCCGCGCTGCGGGTCGGCGCTGCACGCGCGTCGCCCGGACAGCCTCATGCGCGCGTGGGCGCTGCTGATCGCCAGCCTGATCTTCTATCTCCCGGCCAACCTGTTGCCGGTGATGCGCACCACGCTGCTCGGCAGCCATAGCGAATCGACGATTCTCAGCGGCGTCGTGGTGTTCTGGAAAGCCGGCTCGTACGGCATCGCGTCGGTGATCTTCATCGCGAGCGTCGTCGTGCCGTGCACGAAGTTTCTCGCGCTCGGCATGTTGCTCGTCACGACGGGCCGGCGCAGCGTGTCGGCCATGCGCGAGCGGGCCGTGCTGTATCGCGCGGTCGAGCTGGTCGGCTACTGGTCGATGCTCGACGTGCTGGTCGTCGCGATCATCTGTGCGCTGGTGAAGTTCGGTCCGCTGTCCGAGATCGAGCCGCGCGCCGGCATTTTGTTTTTCGGCATGGTCGTCATTCTCACGATGCTGTCAGCGATGAGTTTTGACCCACGCCTCATTTGGGACGCCGAAGAAGCATGAATCCTCCATCCGGCCCGCAAGGCCTCGAACCCCACGACCCGCCCGTGACGCGCAACCGCCTGCGGCTGTCGCTCGTCTGGCTCGTGCCGCTCGTCGCGGCATTGATCGGCCTGTCGATGGTGATCCACGCGTGGTTGTCCGTCGGACCGGAAATCACGATCACGTTCAACACCGCGCAAGGCCTCGAAGCCGGCAAGACGCCCGTCAAGTACAAGGACGTCGTGATCGGCACCGTGACCGCCATCTCGCTGAGCGACGACAGTTCGCACGTCGTCGCGACGGTCTCGTTCGTGAAGAATGCGCGCAACCTCATTCGCGACGACACGCGCTTCTGGGTCGTGCGCCCGCGCGTCGGCATGAGCGGCGTATCGGGCATCGATACGCTGTTCTCCGGCGCCTATATCGGCATGGACACGGGCGGCTCGACGCAATCGCGCAAGGCCTACACCGGGCTCGAGACGCCGCCCACCGTCATCAACGGCATGCCGGGGACGAGCTTCGCGCTGCGCGCCACCGATCTCGGCTCGCTCGATATCGGCTCGCCGGTCTATTACCGCCACCTGATGGTCGGCCACGTCGCGTCGTACAAGCTCGACATGCAGCGCCGCGACATGAACCTGCAGGTGTTCATCGATGCGCCGTACGATCGGCTGGTGACGACCGATACGCGCTTCTGGAACGCGAGCGGGATGGATCTGTCGCTCGACGCGAACGGCCTGAAGCTGAAGACCCAGTCGGTCGCGACGATCGTGGGCGGCGGCATCGCGTTCGCGACGCCGGAAGACAGCGATGCGGCGGCGGCCCGTGCAAACCACCTGTTTACGCTCGCCGACAACGAAACGTCCGCGATGGCGGCCCCGGACGGCCCATCCCAACTCATTCGACTCCGTTTCGCGCAGCCGTTGCGCGGGCTCGCAGTCGGGGCGCCGGTGGAATTCTCCGGCGTCAACATGGGCAAGGTGGTGTCGACCCAGCTCGACTTCGACCGTAGCACCCGGCGCTTCCAGTCCGTCGTCATGGTCAAGGTCTATCCGTATCGGCTCGGCCCCGTCATCGAGAAGCTGCAGAAGACCGAAGGCAACGGCAATCCGCGCGCGGCCCAGTTTCTCGCGGGCCTGGTCGAGCATGGGCTCCGTGCGCAGGCGCGTACCGGCAACCTGCTGACGGAGCAGCTCTACATTTCGTTCGATTTCGTGAAGAACGCGCCGAAGGTGCCGTTCGATGCGAATGCCACGCCGCTGACCTTGCCCACCGTGCCGAGTACGTTCGACAAGCTGCCGGAGCAGCTCGCCGACATCGTCGACAAGATCAACAAGCTGCCGCTGGCGTCGATCGGCAAGCATGTCGATTCGAGCCTGACGAACCTGGACGCGACGCTCAGGCAGGTCAACGGCCAGGTGCTGCCGTCGACGACGCGCGCGCTCGACCAGGCGAACCAGACGTTCGGCGCGTTGCGCCAGGGCATCGCCGAGGACGGCCCGCTTCAGGAAAACCTCACGAACACGCTGACCGAAGTCCAGCGCACAGCGCGCTCGTTGCGCACGCTCACCGACATGCTGGGCCGCCGTCCCGACGCGCTGCTCCGGGGCACCGGCGCCGATCATGCGCCGATCGCGCCGGTCGCCCCTTCCACCTCGCCTGTCCAGCAGGAGCCACGACAACCATGAGCTTCCCGATTCGCGCCAGGACGATCGCCCTGGGCGCCGGCGCCGTCATCGCGCTGACCGCCTGCGCGTCGAACCCGGTGCATTACTACACGCTGGTCTCGCCGGCCACGTCCGCGACGACAACGGCAACGTCGACCACCGCGCGCGCCGCCGCGCCGCTGGCGATCAACGTGTTGCCGGTCGGCATCCCCGCCCAGCTCGATCAGCAGCAGATGGTCGTGCGCAGCGGGACCGGCGCCGCGCGGATACTCGACAACGAACGCTGGGTCGCGCCGCTCGGCGACGAGCTGCGCGCGGCGCTTTCGTCGGCGCTCGTCGAGCAGCTGGGCGCGCGCAACGTCACCGGCCTGCCGCGTCCGTCGAACCAGATCGTCATGAGCATCCGCACGCAGGTGCGCCGCTTCGATGCGTGGCCCGGCAGCATGGCCCAGTTCGAAGCGGATTGGGTCGTCGGCGTGCAGCAGGACACGCCGGGCACGCCGGGCACGCCGGGCACGCGCATTTCGTGCAGCACGCGGCTCAACGAGGCGGCACCCGGCGGCTACGCGGACATGGTGCGGGTGCAACAGCGCATGATCGAGCAGTTCGCCACGCGGATCGCGAGCACGGTGCGCAGCGTCGGCAACGGCCGCCCTGCCTGTCCCGCCGATTCGTAAACCGCCCGCCCAGGGGAGCCGTCCATGGGAGCGCGCGAAGGTATCCGGTTATGGGAACCGGCTACCTTGAAGCGATGCATGACGCGCTACGTGCTACGCGCGCCGCCGGTAAGTGCCCGGCGTGCTCCCTGTCCAGTGCCGGAACGCGCGATGGAACGCGCTCGGATCGTCGAAGCCGATGTCGGCGCCGATCGCCGCGATCGTGTCGGGCGTATCGGTCAGCCGCTGGATCGCGATGTCGCGCCGCAGTTCGTCCTTGAGCGCCTGGAACGTCGTCCCTTCGGCGGCCAGGTGGCGGCTCAGCGTGCGCACCGAGCAATGCAGGTGCTCGGCCGCCTGGTCGATCACCGGCAGGGCGGGCAACGCTTCCGACAGGTACTGCCGCACGCGATGGCACACGAGTTGTTCGCTGAACGATTCGAAGATCCAGTCTCCCGGTGCGCGCGCGAGGAACTTGCGCAAGTTGCGCTTGCTCTGCCGGATCGGCGCGTCGAGGTAATCCGCGCTGAAGCGCATCAGCGTGCGCTCGCAGTCGAACTGCACGGCGCCGGTGAAGAAGTACAGGTGCTCGACCGCATGGCGCGGCCGCGGGCACGCGAACTCGATCTGCAGCAGCGGAATCTTTTGCCCGATCAGCCAGGAGCACACGCCGTGCACGAGCTTGAGCATCAGTTCCTGGCCGAGCGCGCCGATCGGGCCGATGGCGTCGTTCGGGCGCAGCACCGTTTGCGCGACGAGGCCGTCGCGCTTCGATTCGACGAAGAAATCGTCGAGCAGGATATGGAAGAATTGCCCGAAACGATGCAGCGCCGTTTCGAGGTTGCGCGCGTCGAGCAGGCTCAGGCACAGGTACTTCAGCGTGCCGCCGCGCAGCGGGCGCGAGAAGATGCCGGGCATCTCGTCGTCGAGTTCGATCGCGAGCGTGCGGTACAGCGTCGAGAACTGTTCCTCCGTCACGCGCGCATGCGGTTCGCCGAGCAGCTCGATCGGGATGCCGGCCCCGCCCAGGTAGCGCTCGACCACGTCGCGCTGCACGGCCGCGCTCGCGAGGAAGCCGTTGACGAGCGAGATCGGCACCGTCGCGCTCGGCGACGGCAGCGCCCGCCCGGGTGCGGGCCCGGGCTGGGCGGAAAGTGAATCTGAACCGGTCATCGCGTCCCCGTCGATCGAACCGCTCGCATTGTACTTGAGCGGCCCGCGCGGAGCCTTCCGGGCCGTCGGCGCGCCGGGCGCTGCGCGGCGCGCCGACGCCATTAGTCGGTGCGGCTGAGTTCCCGGCGCAGGATCTTGCCGACGGTCGACTTCGGCAGCCGGTCGACGAAGCGAATCAGCTTCGGCACCTTGTAGGCCGCGAGGCTCTCGCGGCAATGCGCGACGAGTTGCTCCTCCGTCACGTCGGCGTCCTGCGCCAGCACCACGAACAGTTTCACCGCCTCGCCCGTGCGCGCGTCCGGCACGCCGATGCACGCGCATTCGGCCACGCCCGGCACGGCGGTCGCGACCGCTTCCACCTCGTTCGGGTACACGTTGAAGCCCGACACGATGATCATGTCCTTCTTGCGGTCGACGATCCGCAGGAACCCGGCTTCGTCGAACACGCCGACGTCGCCGGTGCGGAAATAGCCGTCGGCCGTGAACGCGGCCGCGTTCGCGTCCGGTTTCCGCCAGTAGCCGCCCATCACCTGCGGCCCCTTCACGCAGATCTCGCCCGCGCCGCCGATCGCCACCTCGTTGTCCTGGTCGTCGAGCAGCTTCACGTCGGTCGACGGCAGCGGCAGGCCGGTGGTGCCCGTGAACGAGTCGATCGACTGCGGGTTGAACGACACGACCGGCGACGTTTCCGACAGCCCGTAGCCCTCGCGGATGAAGTTGCCCGTCACCGCCTTCCAGCGCGACGAGATCACGTCGATCACGGCCGCGCCGCCGCCGGCCGACAGCTTCAGCCGCGACCAGTCGACTTCCGTCAGGCGCGGATGGCCGGCGAGCCCCGCGTACAGCGTGTTCACGCCGACGAACACCGTCGGCCGCGCGGCCTTCAGCACGTCGATGAAGCCGTCCATGTCGCGCGGGTTCGCGATCAGCCAGTTCTGCGCGCCGATCGCGAAGTAGGACAGGAAGTTCACCGTCAGCGCGAAGATGTGATACATCGGGATCGCCGTGACGACGACCTCCTCGCCCGGCACGCGCGCGGCCGGCACGATCGCCCCGAACTGCTCGATGTTCGCGACGAGGTTGCGGTGCGACAGCGCCGCGCCCTTCGACAAGCCGGTCGTGCCGCCCGTGTACTGCAGCAGCAGCAGGTCCGCGCCGCCGAGCGCAACCGGCTCGAGCGCGAGCGATTCGCCGGCGGCAATCGCATCCGCGAGCGGGATCGAACCGGGCGGCAGCGCGTCGCATGTCCCGGCCGGCGCATCGACGACGCCGAGATCACCACGCCCGACGCTCAGCACGGTACGCACGCGCGTGCCGCCGACCACCTCGGCGAACGTGCCCATCGACCCGCCACACACCAGCGCGACCTCGACACCCGCGTCGTTGAGCTGATGCTCGAGCTCGCGCGCCGTGTAGAGCGGGTTCACGTTGACCTGGATCGCACCGATCTTCGCGACCGCGACGAACGCGACCGCAAACGCGAGCACGTTCGGCAGCATCACGGCCACGCGATCGCCCTTGCGCACGCCCACGACCTGCTGCAGATAGGCGGCCAGCGCGGTCGACAGGCGATCGACGTCGCCATAGGTCAGCGTGCGGCCATACGAGTGGAACGCCGGGCGACCGGCGAATCGGCGCATTGCGTCGTCCAGCAACGCGCTTACGGAAGGAAAGCGATCGGGATCGATCTCGGCGGGGATCGAGCCATACGACCCGGTCCAGTGTCTCTTCGTCATGTCTCACTCCACGGGGGACGGCGCGCCGGCCGCGCCGTTCGCACGACGGCCTGCACGCCGGAGAAGCGCGGACCATCGCCTGATCGGCGACTATCGCCCGCGCGGCGCACTTTGAAAATGATTCGGGCGGCCGAAAAGATGATCGAAACGGACATACGGGCCGCACCTGTCCAGGTAACGTCGGCGGACACCGCCGACCTGGCCGGCCGGCACGCGCCAGGCCGGCTGCGGCGGCAGGGGTGCCACCGACGCCCGCTGCACCGGGTCGCACCGGCGCGCGTATCAGGGTGAACCCTGTGGCGCATGGGACCGATCCCGAGCAGAATTGCGTGCCGTCAACGATATCGATTCGGACGCAGGATGCTCCCATGCCGCGCAGTGCGCTCTTGACCCCGACGACCGCCCGCGCAGCCCGCCTGCCGGACGTCGAGCCGACCCACGCGTTGCGCCAGCAGCGCTTCACGCCGGCCAAGCTGGCCGTGCTGCTCGACGTGGCCACGCAAGCCGGCCTCGACCCGGCCGCGGTGCTCGACGGTACCGGCCTCACGCCGGCCGCCGTCGCGGACCCGTTCACGCTCACGTCGCCGCTGCAGTTCCTCACGGCCGCGCGCAATGCGATCGGCCGCTACGACGGCACCGATCTCGGCGTGCGCGTCGGCCACCGGCTGCACGCGTCGAGCTACGGGATGTACGGCTACGCGATGCTGTGTTCGGAATCGCTCGCGCACGCGTTCGAATCCGCCGTCAAGTATCACCGGCTCGCGAACGGCATGCTCGCGATCCGCTGGGTCGAACAGGGCGACATCGTGTCGTGGCAGTTTCCCGACCGGCACGAAGTCGCGCTCCCCGACCTCGACGAGCCGCTGTACCGTTTCCTGATCGACATGCAGTTCGCGCTGCACGTGACGATCATCAAGGACGTGATGGGAGCGTGGTGCGTGCCGGCGCGCGCGCAGTTCGCGCAGCCGCAGCCGGCGCACGCGGCGCGGCTGGCCGATGCGCTCGAATGCCCGATCGCCTTCGACCAGCCGCATCATGTGCTCAGCTACCCGGCCGCCTGGCTCACGCGCGCGCCGCAGCTCGCGAATCCGATCACCGCCGCGCAGGTGTCGTCGCATTGCGCGAGCCTGCTCGACGAATTGCGCAGCCAGGCCGGCGTCACGCGGCGCGTGTACCAGGAACTCACGCGCACGCCCGGACAGTTTCCGGACATCGACGCGATCGCGGCGATCCTGTGCATCACGTCGCGCACGCTGCGCCGCAAGCTCGAAGCCGAAGGCACGTCGTACAGCGAACTGCTGGCGAGCGTGCGCAAGGCGCTCGCGATCGACTATCTCAGCACGACCACGCTCAGCACCGAGGACATCGCATCGACGCTCGGCTTCAGCGACGCGGTGGGGTTCCGCCACGCGTTCAAGCGCTGGACAGGGATGACGCCGAGCGACGTGCGGCGCAAGCGCGGCGGTTGAACGCTGGCATTGCGTGGGAGACGGTCAGCGCCCGTCGCCGGCCGCAGGGGTGGCCACCGCCAGCGCGAACTCGAACACCGCCCCGCGCCCGGCCCGGTCGACCAGCCGGATACGGCTGCCGTTGAGCGCCAGCATCCGGTGCACGATCAGCAGCCCGAGCCCGCCGCTCGTCACCGCGCCGCCGCTCATCGGCCGCTGCGGCCGCTGGAACAGCCCTTCGCGCCGCGCCGCCGGAATCCCTTCGCCGGTATCGGCCACGGTCACGAGCACGCGGTCGCCGCGCGGCTCGAGCGCGACCTCGACCTCGCCGTGCGCGGGCGTGTGCCGCAGCGCGTTGTCGAGCAGGTTGGTCAGCACGCGCTCGATCATCCCGAGATCGGCCGACACGACCGGCACCCGCGGCGGAATTCGCGCATGCAGCGCGACGCCGCGCGCCTGCGCGGTCAGCTCGAATTTCTGGAACACGTCCTGCACGAGATCGACGAGCGAGAACGGCTCGCGCTCGGCCTGCACGCCGCCCGATTCGAGCCGCGCGAGCTCGAACAGCGCCTGCGCGAGCCGGCCGACCTTCGCGCTCTGCGCGAGCGCGATCGACAGGTAGCGCCGCCGTTCGTTCTCGGCGAGCGCGTCCGACTTCAGCGACAGCGTCTCCAGGTAGCCGTGCAGCGACGTGAGCGGCGTGCGCAGGTCGTGCGAGATGTTCGTGATCAGTTCGCGCCGCTGCTGGTCCTGGTGCGTCAGCGCGCGCCACTGGTCGCCGATCCGGTCGGCCATCTGCGCGAACGCGGATTCGAGCACGACGATGTCGTCGCCGCGCCGGCCCGGCCGCGAGCGCGGCACCGGCGGCTGCGTGTCGGGCGTGCCGTTCGCGTCGAAGCGGCGCATCGCGTCCGTCAGCCGGCGCAGCGGACGCGTGATGAAGCTGAACGCGGTGAGACCCGCGAGCAGGCCGAGCAGCGCGACCAGCGCCATCGACCACAGCGTCGTGCGCAGCACGTTGCCTGCGTCGACACGCGCGGCCAGCTGGTCGTGCGCCTCGCCGAGCAGCACCACGTAGATGTAGCCGGACGGCGGCTGCCGCGCCAGCTGCAGCGGCGCGGCGCTGAACACCTTGCGCGCATCGGGGCTGCGCGGATCGTCGCCGAGGATCGGCAGCGGCTCGCCCGCGATGAAGCGCTGCACGGGCGCGAGATCGACGCGGTCGCGCTTCACGTGGCCGGGCGGCGCATCGTCGCCCTTGATCCGCCCCGCGTTGTCGAGCAGATAGACCTCGACGCTCGGGTTCACGCCCATCAACTGGCCGAACAGCGTGCGCACCGCATCCGGGCGCAGCCCGTTCGCGTCCATCAGCGGCGCGCTGTGGGTCACGCTGTTGACGATATTGGCGGCGAGGTCGCGCGACAGCCCCTGCACGACTTCCTGCTCGCGCATGTCGTTCGCGCGAATCTGCAACCACGCTGACGCGCCCGAGCACGCAAGCAACAGCACCGAGAACACGAGCGACAGCCGCTGGGTAAGGGTGAGCTTCATCATGCGTCCCGCTGGCCCGGCGCGGCGAGCTTGTAGCCGCGGCCCCACACGGTGAGGATCCGCACGGGTTCGGCCGGATCGGCCTCGATCTTCGCGCGCAGCCGGTTGATGTGGGTGTTGACCGTGTGCTCGTAGCCTTCGTGCTGGTAACCCCACACGGCATTGAGCAGGTCCATCCGCGAGAACACCTTGCCCGGGTGCCGCGCGAAGAAATACAGCAGGTCGAATTCGCGCGGCGTGAGGTCGATGCGCGCGCCGTCCACGCTCGCCTCGCGCGCGATCGGGTCGATCGCCAGCCCCGCGACGTCGAGCGTGCCCGCGTCGATCCGCGAATCGCGCGCCAGCGCATCGACGCGCCGCAGCAGCGCCTTCACGCGCGCGACGAGTTCGAGCACCGAGAACGGCTTGGCCAGATAGTCGTCGGCGCCGAGCTCGAGGCCGAGGATCCGATGCACCTCGCTCGAACGCGCACTGGTGATGATGATCGGCGTGTAGCGCGTCATCGCACGCGCGCGCCGGCAGATTTCGAGGCCGTCGACGCCCGGCAGCATCAGGTCGAGGATCAGCGCATCCCAGCCGCCCTGTTCGAGCAGGCGCAGCCCCTCGGCGCCGTCCGCGCTGTGCACGACCTCGTAGCGCTCGTCGCGCAGGTGCAGGCTCAAAACGTCGGCGATATCGGCGTCGTCCTCGACGATCAGGATGCGTTTCGGTTGGTCCATGGCGGCGGGCGGCGGCACGTCGGTGCCGGGTATCGGTTCGGGCCCGGTCCGGCTGGCCGGGTTCTCCGGGGGGAATCGCGGCAACGGCCGCGCTGCCGCCATTGTGCAAAATTTTGCGGCGCGGCGGGGAGTGATCACATTTCATTTAACTTTGGATTGTGCCGGCGCTGTGAACCAATGCCCGCAAGGTCTCCAAGGCCGGCCCCAAAAATGAATCGCTACTCACTCCAGTCCGAACACGAAAAAGCGGACGTGATACGTCCCAAGCGACGATACAAGCCCGCGCGTCCCGATGATCAGCCGTACTGTCTGCCGTGGCGTCAATCCCGGTCGTTCCGCCGCACGCCATGGTTTGGCCTTGCCGTCCGGCATGTGCCGAAGACCTGTAACCTGTCCAGCTCGCGCGTCGTCAGTATCACCTTTTCAGCTGACTGCATGGTCAGCCCCGTGCTTGCTCAACTAGCTTCCTGAATTTTTGCACGTGTATCGTGAAAACGCTGTCTTCTTGTTCAAGACAGACCAATCCGGATTGGTGAAATGACCTCACTGACTAGTCAGGTTCTCGCCACTTTCGTCGCGGCTACGCCACTCCTGAATCAACCGCTTGGCGTGCCGCATTGAGACGAACCAGTGCTCGTTCAGGCATTCATCGCGGAACCGCCCGTTGAAGCTCTCGACATAGGCATTCTCCACCGGCTTCGTAGGCGCGTGCACCAGACCTTGCCAACGAACCCCGGCCTGTTTTTGACCGTGATTGATCCGGGCACGCCTCGTATCACCGTGAGCCGCTCGAGCACTTGCTGCACTCGTCAGCCCGGTAGCGAAGTATCGACTTCGATGACCAAACACTCGCACGTGTAATCGTCGACCACGTTCAGGCATCGAAACCGCCGACCAAAGGCCGGCCCGCCAGAAACCAATCGTATGGTCCTCCCGCTTCTTCTATCGTAGCGGCGCTTCTGCGCGGCGATGGCCATCATCCAGCCAGTCAGCGCTTCGTCGTCAATTCGGCGGTGTGATTCGTCGTGAACCAGCGAGCGCGACATCCCTCCCGGCCCGCAGGCCCGCACAACACCCACGGCGCGTTCTGTCATCAAGATTCAGACCGCTCACTCCGGAACGGACTCTCCACCGTCACCGCACTAAACGCGGGGAGCAGGTCAACGGCCTTGTAGACGATGACTTCATACCACAGAGGGTTAACCTTTATCGACACGGAATTGATATGACAATATTTTCCAATCTCTTTCCGATTTCTTTCTATTTTATGGTCATTTGACCAAGTCATTTGTCAAACTTTGTCCCGGATAGCCAGGCGGTGAGCAATTCGCAAAGTACTGAACTTCGACACGGTCGCTTATAGACGTCATCGCCGAACGACAACTTCCCCTCGTGCGCGAAAGGTAATCACCATGGCCGGCCAGCGCACGATAGCTGTATGCATTAGCAAACTGTCGGCACGCCATCAGGGTTCCCGGCAATGCGGACTCCTACGTCATGACGATGACCTGGAGTCAGCAGATTCAAGAAAATAAAGCAAAACACACCCTTAATAATTTCGCATAGCTAATAAATAGACTGAACTTTCAGATCGTTCATCTGCATTCGTCTATGCGCACCCTTTTGGCGGGCGCACGTTACCAGGTCAAGGTCAAGGAGATAGCCGTGGTCAAGACTCATGCTTTCAAGAAATCCGCTTCGCACGTCCGATCGACAGCGAAATTGCCACTCATTGCTTCCGCGGTCTCGATGACTTTGACCGGTGCGCTGGCGGAAGGTACGGATTCGGCTCATACGCCGTCGGGCACCGAAGTCGCCGGCACCGCGAGCGGCATTCCCGCATGGACGCTCGCAGGTAATCTCCGTGCATTGAGCGAGCGTTGACAGGAGCCGACAACCAGATGGCTATCACGTCCTCATTTAAGCGCCGGCCCAGCATGGCTTTCGTACGCACGGCGATCTTGGCGCTGGTCGCCCTCGGGTCCAGCTGCGCGCACGCGTTCATTTTCACGGTCGGGAATGTTGAAGGCAGTTTCGATTCGACGATATCGGCGGGCATCGGCATTCGAACTGCCTCGCCAAGTTCCAATCTCGTATCGCCGACCTACAACCAGGCCACCGGCGCAAGGACCGGTGGCGGTCAGCTCGGCCAGTTGAGTGGCCTCTCCGATCAAGGCAACATCAACTACGGCAAGGGAGATCCGTTCACGAGCTATCTCAAGGGCAACCACGAGCTGCTCCTGAAGATGCCCTCCCAAGGGCTGGCGTTCATGGCGCGAGGCACCTGGCAATACGATTACTCCGGCACCCGCACGACAGGCGCAACCAGCGGACAGAACCTTTTCTATACCCCCCCACCCAGCCTCAGCGGCGGGTTCCCGCCCGACGCCGAGAGCAACATCCGGTTCAAACCTCGGTTGCTTGACTTGTGGGTGAGCAAACAGTTCAACGTAGGCGACCAGATTGCACGCATCCGTGTGGGTAATCAGGTCGTCAGCTGGGGCGAGAGCATCTGGGAAGTCGGGGGGATCAATGCGACAAATGCCATCGACATGAATCGCGCTGCCCAACCAGGCGCGCAAGTCAAGGAAACGGTCCTTCCTGCACCGATACTGAGTGTCGCGTCTGGTGTGGGTCACGGCGTGAACGTCGAGGGTTACATCCAGAGTAACTGGAATCAGAATTATCTGCCCCCGGTTGGCAGCTATTGGTCCAATCAGATCACAGGGCCCGGCAACAACACGTATGGCATTGCGACCGTCCATCCGAAAAACGGCGGGCAGTATGGCTTTTCCATTCGCTACCAACCCGCTGGAACGGACCTGAATCTCGGCTTCTACACGATCGCGTACCACGACAAGTTCCAGCAAGTCTCGCTGAGCTCGACGGGTGGGACGGTCTTCAGATTTCCGGAAGACCGTCACATGATCGGTCTCAGCGCCAACTTCCCCGTTGGCGACTGGGCGATCGGCACCGAGCTCTCGTACCGTCCGCGAGATGCCGTTCCCCTGAATCCGGCCAGTGGATGCGTCGCACAAGGTGGAAACTGCTGGGTCGACGAGAAGCGATTCCAGTGGCATCTGACGTCACTCTACTCGTTCCAGCCAAGCAATTCCGGCGCGTTCCTCAAGCTGCTCGGTGCCCAAACCGCTACGCTGACGACCGAGACGGTGATCATTGGTTATCCCGGGCTTCACAAAAGCTATGGTGGATCACCTATCGCGTCGGGCGGGCTCGCGTGGGGAAATGAATTCAATGACTTGTCCTCGAGCGGCGCACCCAACTCACCGGGTAGTGCACAAGGAACGAAATACTCCGGCGGGATTGACGTCGACTTCAACTGGGTTTACGACGGCACACTCATTTCTGGATGGCGGGTCAATCCGGGGATATTCATCCGATATGGCCTGTTCGGTAACACGCCGTCCATCAACTCCCAGTTCATGCGAGGTGTTACCTCCATGAACCTGTACGTGAACCTCATACAGAACCCGGCGAACTGGCAGGTCGGATTGAACTACAGCCGCTTCATGGGTCCCACCAACCCGCTGGTCAATCCGCTACGTGATCGAGACTTCGTGGCAATCGTCGCATCTCGAAATTTCTGAGGTCAATACGAATCGCAACGTAAGCGATCGAGCAACGACACTCTTGTGTAGAAATCGCGACACTCTGATGCTACGTGTCTACGTGAACAGCTGGCATCAGACTGTATGAGCGAGAGGCAAGACCTACGTTGCCGAATAGCGCACCTCGATCAGGCGTGGATCGATTCCGCTGCGTCGGACCTATTCGGCAACTGCGACGGCGGCAGAGCCGCGCATGCCCATGTTCCCCTGCAGCCTATTCGAAACTGGGGGCTTCGCTAGTCTCCACGCCGGTCAGCTTGCGCGCGATCATCCGCCGTCACCGACGTCAGTCGCGCGAGCCGCACGGCGAACCAGGCCCGCAAGTCGTCCATGCAGGTATAGGCGACCGGCACGAACACGAGACTGAGCAGCGTCGACGTAATCAGGCCGCCGATCACCGCGACGGCCATCGGCGCGCGAAAGCCCGCATCGGCACCCGTGCTGATCACCGACGGCACCATGCCGGCCACCATCGCGATCGTCGTCATGATGATCGGCCGCGCGCGCTCAGCGCCGGATTGCAGCAGCGCCTGGTGGCGCGGCATGCCTTCGCGCCGCTTCTCGATCGCGAAGTCGACCATCAGGATCGAGTTCTTCGTGACGATGCCCATCAGCATCAGCATGCCGATCACTACCGGCAGGTCGATCGCGGCGCCATACAGCAGCAGCGCGCCGAGCGCACCGCCGACCGACAGCGGCAGCGCCGTCAGGATCGTCAGCGGCTGCAGGAAGTCGCGGAACAGCAGCGTTAGCACTGCGAGCACCATCAGGATACCGAACGTCATCGCCGCACCGAACCGGGAGAACATCTCGCTCATGTACTCGGCGTCGCCGTACTCAGCGCGGCGCACGCCGTCGGGCAGCGCGCGCATCGACGGCAGCGCGTCGACCGCATCGAGCACCGTCCCTAGCGTCATGCCGTTCGTCAGGTCGGCATCCACCGACACGCGCCGCAAGCGGTCGAAACGCTCGATCCGCGATGGCCCGCTGCCGAAATCGACGTCCGCGACCGCCTGCAGCGGTACGCTCGTTCCGCCGTCGGTCGCCACGCGCAGTTGCCGCAGTGTATTCAGGTCGCCGCGCTCGGCCTCCGGCAACGCGACGCGCACCGGCACCTGCCGGTCGCGCAGGTTGAAGCGTGCCGAATTCGCATTGATGTCGCCGACGGTCGCGATGCGCGCGACGGTGCCGATCGCGTGGGTCGTCACGCCCGCGCGCGCCGCCTCGTCGAAACGCGGCCGCACCTGGATCTCGGGGCGCGCCAGCGGTTCGTTGACCTGCACGTTCGCGATGCCCGGCACATTGCGCATGTCGCGCTGCAGCGCCGACGCGGCTGCCGACAGTCGTGCCGG
This sequence comes from Burkholderia sp. AU15512, assembly GCF_002223325.1. NCBI lineage: Bacteria > Pseudomonadati > Pseudomonadota > Betaproteobacteria > Burkholderiales > Burkholderiaceae > Burkholderia > Burkholderia sp. AU15512. The sequence continues at coordinate 361,950 of NZ_NKEX01000008.1, read as the reverse complement.
ATCGGCACCGACGAGGATAATCGACACGTCACGCGCGGCGCCGTCCGCGCGGAACGCGTAGCGGATGTCCGCGAGCTTGTCGAGCGCCGGGCGCAGCGACTGCTCGAACGCCTTCTGGCCGAGTTCGCGCTGCCCCGCCGGCAGGAGTCTCAGCATCACCGTGCCGGTGGACACGTCGGTAGTGCCCGACGCATCTTCGCCGCCCGCCGTCGTGAACGCGGCGAGCACTTCGGGGCGGCGACGCGCCTCCGCGGCGATCTGCTGCAGCACCGCGTCGGTTTTCGCGAGCGGCGTGCCCGGCGGCAGCGTCACCTCGATCCGTGACTGACTGACGTCGTTGGTCGGCAGAAAGCCGGACGGCAGCAGCGGCACGATCGCGAGCGACACGGCGAAGAACGCCGCGCCCGCGAACACGCATGTGCGCCGGTGCCGAAGCGCCCAGTCCAGCAGCGCCAGGTAGCGGCCGAGCACGCGCCCGGGCGGCGCACCGGCAGCCGATGCGTGCCCCAGCGCGCCGGCGGGCTTCGGCTGCATCAGGTAGGCGGCCAGCAAAGGAGTGACGAGCCGCGCGACCAACAGCGACGCAAGCACGGCGACCGACACCGTAACGCCGAACGGCGTGAAATACCGGCCGACGATACCGCCGATGAAGCTCACCGGCAGGAATACCGCGACGATCGTCGCGGTGATCGCGACCACCGCGAAGCCGATCGCGTCGGCCGCGTCGATTGCGGCCTGAAACGGCCGCTTGCCGAGATCCAGATGGCGCTCGATGTTCTCGATCTCGACGATCGCATCGTCGACCAGGATGCCGATCACGAGCGTCAGCGCCAGCAGCGTGATGCTGTTCAGCGTGTAGCCGAACCCTAGCATCACCGCGAAAGTCGGCAGCATCGACAGCGGCAGCGCGACGGCCGCGACCAGCGTCGCGCGCCAGCTGCGCAGGAAGAAGAACACCACCAGCACCGTGAGCACCGCGCCTTCGATCAGCGTCGCCATCGTCGCGTCGTAGCTTGCGAGCGTGTAGTCGACCATCGACGCCACCTCGCGAATCTCGATGTCTGGGTGCTGGCGCCGCAGGCGTTCGAGCGCCGCCTGTACGCCGGACGCGACTATCGTATCGCTCGAGCCCTTCGCGCGATACACGGCGAAGCCGACCACTTCCGCGCCGTCGAGCCGCGCGAGCGAGCGCGCGTCGCTCGCGCCATCGCGGATCGTCGCGAGGTCGGACAGCGTGGCCCAGCGCCCGTCGGACAGCGCGATCGGCATTGCGGCGAGCGCGTCGACCGACGTCGCGCCGCCGAGCGTGCGCACCGACTGCTCGCTGCCGGCCAGTACCGCGCGGCCGCCCGGCACGTCGACACTGGTACGCACCAGTTGCGCATTGACCTGGTCGGTCGTCACGCCGAGCGCCTCGAGCCGCTCCGGGCGCAGCTGCACGCGGATCTCGCGGTCGACGCCGCCGAGCCGCTGCACGCGCTGCACGCCCGGTACGGCCAGCAATTCGCGGCTGAGCGTATCGTCGACGAACCACGACTGCTCGACGACGCTGCGTCCTTTCGCGCGCAGCGCATAGTTGAGGATCGCGCCGCCTTCGACTTCGAACCGCGTGACGATCGGCTCCTCGATCGACTGCGGCAGGTTCGCGCGGTTCTGCGCCACGACCTCGCGCACGTCGTTGAACGCGCGCGCCGTATCGACGCCGAGCTGAAACTCGACGGCCGTGACCGACAGACCGTCGCCGACCGTCGACGTGATGTGCCGCACACCCGCGAGCCCCGACACCGCACGCTCGACCGGCAGCGTGACCGCATGTTCGAGATCGGCGGGCGCGGTGCCCGCCTGCGCGATCGCCACCGCGACGATCGGAAAATCCACGCGCGGATTAGCGTTGATCGGCAGCTTGAGGAACGCCATCCAGCCCGCCACCGCGAGCACGACGAACAGCACGATGGTCGGAATCGGGCGGCGGATCGCCCACGACGACAGCCGGAGACTCATTTCGCCCCCGCCACGCCGTTGCCGGCTGCCTGCACGATGTCGCCGTCGCGCACCAGCGCCGACGCCACTGCAACGACGTGATCGCCCGCCTTGAGGCCACTACGCACCTCGATCCATGCACCGTCGCGCCGTCCCGCAACGATCGCGCGGCGGGTCACGCGGCCCGCCGCGTCGACCTGCGACACGAATGCCGCATCCTGCGCGCCGAACGTGACTGCGCGTTGCGGCACGGCCACCGGCACCTCGATACGATCGGCCGCAAGCTCCGCGCGCGCAAAGCCGCCGGCCCGCAAACGCGACGCATCGCCCAGTGCGACGCGCACCTTGCCCATCCGGGTTTGCGGGTCGATACGCGGTGCGATGAGACGCACGGTGCCGTCGACGGTGCCTGGCGTGTCCGGCAACACGATCGTCGCGCGCTGCCCGGCGCGGATCGCGCCCAACTCGCGTTCGGCCACGTCACCATCGAATTCAAGTTCGCCGCGGGCGATCAGCCGGAACAGCGGCTCGCCGCCGGCCAGCGCCCCGGCGCGCACGGCGCGGCTTGCGATCACGCCATCGGTCGGCGCGCTGACGATGGCCTTGTCGCGTTCCGCGCGCGCCTCGGCGAGCCGCGCGAGCGCCTGTTCCTCGTCCGCGCGCGCACCGCGCAGGTTTGCCGCTGCCGCCGCGACCTGCGCGCGCTGCTGGTCGACCTGCTGGTCGCTCACCGCGCCGGACCGGCCCAGCGGCTCGATGCGGCGCCACACGGCCTGCGCGTCGGCATCGAGCGCCTGCTGCTGCGCGACTGCGGCACGTGCGCGATCGACGGCCGAGCGTGCGTCGCGCACCCGCGCGTCGAGCGTCGTGGTGTCGAGCCTCGCGAGGATCTGGCCGGCTTTCACGCGATCGCCTTCCTCGACGAGCACGGCCGTCACGCGCTGATCCTGCAGCGGCGTACCGATCGCGATGTCGTCACGCGCAACGACTGTGCCCGTCAGCCGGATCGTGCGCGCGAACACAGCCGGCCCGGCGGTCGCGACCGTAACGCGCTGCATGGCCGGCGCGGGTCGCGGCGCGACCTCGCCATGCGCTAGCGACGGCATCAGGCTCACTGCGCCGCCCACCAGCGCCATCAGCAGCATGTACGTGACGAGGCCGCAGCGCACGCGCGCAACGGCTTTCCAGCACAACAAGGCACCCGTCGCGGGTTGTTTCCGAATCATGGGAGTCTTCAGAGGAAGGGAGTCACGCGGCGAACGGCCGCGCGCGTCATTGCGGCTGCAGCATTCTCCGGATGATCAGCAGGTACATCGGTGCATGCGTCTTTGTCTTGAAGCCGGGCTCGAACACGACCCGACCGACCGCGCCTTCCGCGAGCGCGATCAGCCACGTAGCGACCAGATCCGGCTTCAGCGTCGGGTCGATCTGCCCCTGCGCGATGCCGCGCTTGACCAACGCGGCGAGCAAGCCCTTCTCATGCGCCTCGTTTTCGGCGAACAGCGCGGCAATCTCCGGATTGCGCGATGCCTCGGCCGCGACCTCGATGCTGATGCGCGCATAGATTGGCTCGCTGGCTGCCTTCATCTTTTCGAGCGCCAGTGCTTCGATCGCGGCAACAACGTCGTCAGCGCCCGCCCATCGCGCAAACAGCTCGGCCGACTCCTGCCGGTCTTCCTGCGCGATCGCCTCGATGATCGCCGCCTTGGTCGGGAAATAATGAAACAGGTTGCCGGGGCTCATGCCTGCGGCGGCGCAGATCGCCGCCGTCGATGTGCCATGGAAACCGTTGCGCGCAAAACATTCGATCGCCGCGTCCAGAATCTGACGCCGCTTCGCTTCCACTTTTTCCGGATCGACCTTTCTCACCATGCACTCCGCACTGGACGTTGCTTCGAATATTTAATAGACTGACTACTCGATCTATTATTATGCGGCTGGGTCGATGCGTCAAGCCGCGTTGCCGAGAATGAGTGCGAACATGAGCGTCATGGATGACAGGAAGCCAGGCCGGCTGCTCGGCCTGTGGATGCGCGGTCTCGCGCTGGTGGTTGGTGTGGGCCTGCTTTCCGGCTGCGTCCAACCGGCGCTGTTGCCCGATGCGCATCAGCCTGTGCCGGCCGACTGGCGCAATCGCGGCGAGCCCGCGCCGACGGTCGCGCCTGCGCCCGCTGACTGGTGGGCCGTGTTCCGCGATCCGGCGCTCGACGCGCTGGTCGCCGCCGTGCTGTCACGCAACCTGACGCTCGCCGAGGCCGGCTATCGCCTGCAGGCCGCGCGCGCGATCGCCCGGCAGGCGGACGCGTCGCGCTTGCCGCAGATCGGTATGAGCGGCGAGCTGCAGCGGCAGCAGCGCATATCGGGCGCGGACGGATCCCGCGAATACGCCAGCGAAGCGGGCGGCACGGCATTTCCGTCCGACGACGCGCCGTTCGTGCCATCCGACCGCGCCAGCGGCTACTACCAGGCGGGCTTCGATGCGTCGTGGGAAATCGACCTGTTCGGCCGTCTCGCGGCCACCGCCGCGTCGGCGCGCGCGGGTGTGGGTATCGCGCAGGCCGACTGGCAGCAGGCGCGCATGACGGTTGTCGCCGAGCTGGTGCGCTGTTACATCGAGCTACGCGGTGCACAGCGCCGCAGCGCGCTGCTCGCGCAGAGCGTTGCCGACCAGCGCGAACGGATCGTGCTGACCCGCGAGAAACGCAAGGCGGGCGTCGCCAGCGATTTCGACGTCGAGCGCGCGCTCGCCAGCGCCGCCGAGCTCGCGACCCGCCGCGCGGCATCGGATCAGGTCGAGCAGCAAGCAGCGCAACGCATTGCGCTGCTCACCGGCGAGCCGGAACCGGACGACCGCTGGCTCGCCGCACGCGCACAACCCGCCGTGCCGCCCATCGCGCTACAGGCCGTGCCGGCGAACCTGTTGCGCACACGGCCCGACATCCGCCGCGCTGAGCGTGCGGTCGAGCAGGCGGCGGCCGAGCTGCGCGTGTCGACCGCAGAACTCTATCCGCGCCTGAACCTGGTCGGCAACATCGTCATCAGCGGCAATCTGGTCGGCATGCCACTGCCGGGACGCAACACGGTCGGCTCGGGCGCGCTCTCCGTGACGATCCCGCTGCTCGACTGGGGCGCGCGCCGCGCGGCCGTGCGTGCACGCGAAGCGGAACTCGCTGCCGCGATCGTCGCGTACCGGCACGCCGTGCTCGAAGGCATAGAGGAAACCGAAAACGCGCTGAACGCGCTCGCGGCCGAGCGGCGCCGCGCGGCGGACCTCGCACTGCACGTCGACGCCGCGCGGCGCACGGACGCTCACGCCGCGCTGCTCTGGCAACGCGGGATGGCAAGCCGGATCGAGCGCATTGAAGCAGGCTTGGCGACCCGCGAGGCCGACCTGGCCTCGGTCGAGGCGATCGAGAAGCAAAGCCTCGCGGTTGTCGCGCTGCACAAGGCTGTCGGCGGCGCGGCGATCGAGCGCGACGGCTGAGCGGCGCATGACGATGAACACGGAACGCGGCACATCGTGCGTAGACCAAAATAAAGTCGTCGCCGCTTGCGAAGGAAAAATGTCACTGCGCCGGTCTCAGCCGACCAAGAAACGCGAGACCCTTGTGAATCAAGGGATTGTCCGACGAGAATTAAAGTTGCCATCGAGCCCGGCGTCGCAGAGACCGGTGCCCCCCCCGGAGCGCCGATAGCCGGTGCCACGCGTTGTGCGGAGCCTGAGTCTGAACGGACGATCGTGCCGCAGGGGTAAGGTTCCGTCCATCAATGCACATCAGACGCTCGGTGTGATTCGCATCCATAGTCAAACAACGCTCGTGTCCCAGTCGATTCAATTGGCCAACCAAAGTCCGGATTCGCCGTGCCACCCGGCGAGCACTGAAAATCTCGGCGCGAACAGGTGCTCGGCAAACATCAACCGCTCACCCATTCGAAGGCCCTTGCCAGTCGGAGCGTCAACGGATTCCGCCGCCCTCCCCACGGAACACTACGGACGTCACATTTCATCCAGCTTTTGCCGGCGCCCGCGCCGCGAGTCAATATGGGCATGGCTTCCCGATCCGGCCGCTCGCGGGCGATTTCATCAGCCGATGTGAGCGCGACGTGGGCACGAAAAGGCGGAGGCGATGAAGCGGTAATCGGTGACCACTGGCGGAAGCGCGCCGACGCCTCGGCACGCTGCGCCAGCATTCCCCACCGCATTCCATTTGCGGAGCATGTGGAAGCAGTGCAATGAGTCGTCGCAGCTAACGCACGCACAATAAGCAATGCAAACTGCTTTTCAAAGCGAAGATCACACCAACTGAGCCTCGCGATCATCGGTATCGGCCAATAACTGCCGGTTGGTGACACGACCGAAGATGCCATTCCTGCGCAACGCGTTCGATCCGAGTCGCTTCGGCACACGGGCGGCGCATGTCGATCAACCCGCCCGCCTCCCGTGCGCCCTCTCTCGCTACTCCGAATCCGCCTGAGCGAACCCGAGCGTCAGCCCGAACGCGTCGAGGATCGTCGCCGCGGTGCGGGCCATGCGCTTCGCCATGGCCTCCGGCGTTTCGCGCATGGCGCCCTGGCGAAGCCAGTGCACCGCCGTCCAGACCAATCCCCCGCCTAGCACCGTCAGGCAATCCTGCTCTGCTTGCGTCCGGACGCCTTCATAGGGCGGAAGGAGCCGGCCGGAAACGAAGGTCACCAGTTCATCGAAAAACGCCGATGTTGCCGCGTCGTTGAATACGGTCAGATAGAACGACTGATGCGCATGCAGATGCTCGAGAATCAGCGCGGTTTCCACCTCCATTGACCGGATGAACGTGGTATTCGGCGGGTTAATCAGCTTGCCTTGCTCCTCGACGAATGCAAACGCGTGGTCGAGCCTCACCATCGCCGCCCGCTGGGCGGCCGATTGAAGGTCGGGAAAGTGCTGATAGAACGTGGGACGCGCGACGCCCGCGCGCTGCACCAGTTGAGCAATGCTGAGCGTGTTCAGCGGCGCGTCGTCGAGCAGTTCGGTCATCGCGCGAACGAGCGCGTCGTAACTCCGTTGAAAGCGAGGATCGGCGGTATTAGGGCTTACATCAGGTGGCATAAAAAGCTCTGGACACGTGGTTTTGTCTATTTTACATTCGTTCAATAGATTGAGATGTGATGCATCGACATACCTCTGAAAGGCTATTGAAATGAAATCCTCATCCCTCGTCCCCCAGCCGCCCCTGAAACCCGTCATCGGTCATCTGATGGAGGTCCTCGGGCCGTCTCCACTTGCCAAGATGATGGATCTCGCGCGCACTTACGGGCCGGTCTATTGGTTCGAGGTGTTCGGCCAAGGTTACTACGTTGTCAGCGGCCAAACACTCGTGAATGAAGTGTGCGATGAAAGCCGATTTCAGAAGTGCGTGCACCAGTCGCTACTCGAACTCAGACCGGCGATCGGCGACGGGTTATTTACGGCATTCGGTGACGAACCGAACTGGGCCAAGGCGCATCGTGTGCTGATGCAGGCGTTCGGCCCGCTCAGTATCTGGTCGATGTTCGACAAGATGGTCGACATTGCCGATCAAATGTTTCTCCATTGGGAGCGATTCGGCCCGGAGACGCCGGTCGATGTGTCCGATCACATGACGCGACTGACGCTCGATACGATTGCCCTGTGTGCGTTCGATTGTCGTTTCAACAGCTTCTACCGTGAAGATCAGCACCCGTTTGTCGATGCCATGGTCAACACCCTCAGCGAGGCCGGAAAGCGCGAGTTGCGACCCAAACTGGTGTCGAAGCTGATGGTCAATCGCAGTCGAAAGTTCGACGCGGACATCGAAGTCATGCGATCGCTCGCGACCAAAATGATCGAAGACCGGCGGAAAAACCCGCACGTCAACGAAGAGTCGATGGACCTGCTCGACCGAATGCTGAACGGCGTCGATCCGGTGACGGGAGAAAAACTCGATGACGAGAACATCGTCTTCCAGATGATTACCTTTCTCATCGCCGGACATGAAACGACCAGCGGGCTCCTGTCCTTTGCCACCTATTTCCTCCTCAAGAACCCGGACATCCTGCAAAAGGCACGGGACATGGTCGACGAGGTGGTGGGCAGCGAGACGCCGCGGATCGAGCATCTCGCACGACTGCGTTACATCGAACACATCCTCATGGAGACGTTGCGAATCTGGCCGACCGCGCCGGCATTCGCCGTGTCGCCGCTCGCCGACACCACGTTCGGCGGGAAATATGCCGTTTCTCCCGACGACATCATCATGATCCTGACGCCCATGTTGCATCGGGATGTGAGCGTCTGGGGCGAGGACGTCGAGGCGTTCCGCCCGGAGCGATTTGCCCCGGAGAATGCGGAGCAACTCCCGCCCAATTCATGGAAGCCCTTCGGCAATGGTGCCCGTGCCTGTATCGGTCGCCCTTTTGCAATGCAGGAAGCGCATCTCGTCCTGATCATGCTGCTTCAGCGATTCGATTTCTCGTTCGCCGATCCGGACTACGAGCTGGAGGTCGCCGAAACGCTTACGCTGAAGCCGACCGGCTTACGGATCAACGTGAAACCGCGGGCCCGGGGTGCGCTCAAAGTGCCCGATACGGCCGTTCGCGCCCGCTCGAGCGCTCAAAGCCCGAGTGTCGCTCCGGTTCAGTCGGCTCCTTCCGGCGAAGACGTGTCGACCATGCTCGTCCTCTTCGGGGGAAATACGGGCTCCGCCGAATCCTTTGCAAGACGCATTGCAGGGGACGCGAGTCGTCACGGATTTCACGCGACGTGCGCGCCCCTCGACGATTTCACGGGAAAACTCGACGGATATCCTGCCATCGTGATCGTCACCGCTTCCTACGAAGGACAACCGCCGGACAACGCCAGATCATTCGTCCCGTATGTCGAAGCACTCGGCGAAGGCGCGCTGGACGGTGTCCATTTTTCGGTGCTCGGGTGCGGCAACAAGCAATGGGCACGGACCTACCAGGCGATTCCCAAGCGAGTCGATGAAGCGCTCGAGAAGGCCGGCGCCACGAGAGTGCACTTCAGGGGCGAACTCGATTCCGGCGGCGACTTCTTTGGTGAATTCGACCGTTGGTACACCGAAATGTGGAGTCGCTTTGCCATCAGCGCCGGGAAGGAAATCTCGACCGTGCAACATGTCGATACCGCACTGAAAGTCAGTTTCGCCGAGAATACCCGCGAAAAATTGTTGAATTTCGGTGACATGGCGCATGCGTCCATCGTCGACAACAGGGAACTGGTCGATATCAGCGTGGCCGGCAGCCGCTCCAAAAAGCATATCGAACTGAAACTGCCGGAAGCGATGACTTATCAATCGGGAGATTACCTGGCCGTTCTGCCGCGCAACTCGAAAAACAACGTCGATCGCGTCTTGCGCCGGTTTCGCGTGAGCTGGGACACGCAGGTGGTGATCGAAGGAACGTCAAGTAATCCGCGCCTTCCGCTCGGCCAGCCAATCAGCTGCGGTGACCTGTTCTCGAGCTACGTCGAACTCGCCGTTCCTGCTACGCGATCACAAGTATCCACCCTGGCCGCCGCCACGCGTTGTCCTCCCGAGAAGGTCGAGCTCGAGCGCCTGAGCGCCGACGATTTCGAAGGCGAGATCCTGGGGAAACGGACCACCGTCATGGATCTGCTCGAACGCTTCGGATCCGTCGATCTGTCGCTCGAAAAGTTCCTCGATATGCTGCCCGCGCTGAAAGCACGCCAGTATTCGATCTCGTCTTCCCCGCTTTGGAAAGCAGACCATGTCACGCTGACGGTAGCCGTGGTCGATGCACCGGCGCTCTCCGGCCATGGTCGCCATGAAGGGGTGGCGTCGTCGTTTCTCGCGCGACTCGACACCGGGGACAGCCTGTCCGTTGCAGTCAGGCCATCGAATGCACACTTTCGGCCGCCCGCCGAGACCGGCCTTCCGATGATCCTGATCTGTGCCGGTTCCGGTATCGCCCCATTCCGCGGCTTCCTGCAAGAGCGTGCACTACAGAAGCAGCAGGGGGAAAACGTCGGCAAGTCGTTGCTCTTCTTCGGCATCGATGACCCCGACGTCGACTTTCTTTATCGCGACGAACTCGACGAATGGGCTCGATGCGGTGTGGTCGAAGTGATGCCGGCTTACTCGAACCGACCGGAGGAAGGTGCCCGGTTCGTTCAGGACAAAGTCTGGCTGGAGCGCGAGAAGATCGCCGCACTGTTTGCGCAAGGCGCCACCGTCTTCGTCTGCGGGGATGGAAAGAATATGGCGCCTGCCGTACGCGCCACGCTTGCCCGCATTTATCAGGAGGCAACGGGAGCGAACGATGAAATCGCCAGCGCGTGGATCGACACGATGGAGCGGGAGCATGGCAGATATGTTGCCGACGTGTTTGCATGACGGTGACGTGATCCTGCCACGTCCGGTTGCTTCAGACATCTGAGCTGCCCCGCCACCGCTTTCCGGAACGGATGCGACACGTGCTTCGATCCCGGCCCGTGCCCTGTTTTCCTTGCGTCCTTCACCCTGGTTCCGGTCGAGTTCCGACCGGAACCAGGGATTGATCACACACCGCATGACTGCGTCGAATCGACCGCACCTCTTTCAATGACGGACGGTTCGGAAAGCGACGGGTTAACCACGATCGACCGTCGATGAACACCATGCTAATTTCATCGGCCACATGACTTGGTCATTTGATCAACATTGGTATGGATATGCCGTCCCCCTGGAAACCACGTGAATCGCTCCATGCATGCCGCCTCCGGATATGCGTGATCGATCACCCCGATGTCGTGGCGGGATGGACGATGCCGATCACCCCATGATGTCCTCCAGCGTCTCCCATCTCGATCGCTTCGAACCCATAATTTCGCATTCCGGAATTTATTGAAGCGATTCGAAATCGCGCCAAGACACCAGATACACACTCATCCGATGCCATGACTAGCGAACTCACTCTCTCCCGCCGCGACGTGGAGTTCATTCTTTTCGACTGGCTGCAGGTCGAATCGCTTACCCATCGGCCACGATTTGCCGGGCAGGACCGCTTCGACTACACCTCCGTGCTGGATGTGTACGAATCGCTTGCCACGGATCTCTTCAAACCGCACAACAAGAAGAACGACAGCAACGAACCCGCATTCGACGGAGAACGCGTCACCATCAACCCGGAAGTGGGGGTCGCATTGCGCGCATTTGCGGCCGCCGGCCTGATCAGCGCGTCGTTCCCGAACGAGTGGAACGGCATGAGCCTGCCGAGCACCGTGGAGCGGGCCGGCATGGCGTATTTGCTGGCAGCCAATCCGGGAACCGCGGGCTACGCCTTTCTCACGATCGCCAACGCCAATTTGCTGATGGCCCACGGCGAGCGCGACCGGGTCGAGCCCTACGTCAAGGCCATGGCGGAAGGGCGATGTTTTGGCACGATGTGCCTGTCGGAGCCGCAAGCCGGGTCGAGTCTTGCCGATATCCGCACGCGCGCGGTTCCGAGCCGGGACGGCCGCTACCGCCTGTTCGGCAACAAGATGTGGATCTCCGGCGGCGATCACGAGATTGCCGAGAACATCGTCCACCTGGTACTGGCCAAGATTCCCGACGAAAACGGCCAGCTTCCTCCGGGCATTCAAGGGATATCGCTCTTCACCGTCCCGCGCAAGTTGATCGACGCCGACGGGCTGCCCGGCGAGCGAAACGATGTCGTACTCGCCGGCATCAATCACAAGATGGGGTACCGCGGCACCGTCAATTGCCTGCTGAACTTTGGTGAGGGTCGCTACCGCCCGGAAGGCGAAGCGGGCGCCATCGGCGAGATCGTCGGCGAGCCCGGCAAAGGCCTGGCCTACATGTTCCACATGATGAACGAGGCGCGTATCTCGGTCGGCCTCGGCGCCGCCGCGATCGGCTATACCGGCTACCTTCACTCGCTAGATTATGCGAAGACGCGCCTGCAGGGCCGGACACGCGGAGACCGATCGCCCGCGTCGGGACAGGTCCCCATCATTCGTCATGCCGATGTCCGGCGCATGCTGCTCGCGCAAAAGGCCTATGTGTCGGGGGCACTCGCGTTGTGCCTGTATGCGGCTCGACTGAGCGACGATATCCATTCGCAGGAAGACGCCCGCGACCGCGAGGACGCGCATGGCCTGCTTGACCTGCTCACGCCCGTCGTCAAGAGCTGGTCGTCCCAATGGGGTCTCGTCGCCAACGATCTCGCCATTCAGGTTCATGGCGGCTACGGTTACACGCGCGAATACAACGTCGAACAGTTCTATCGCGACAATCGGCTCAACCCGATACACGAAGGCACATTCGGTATCCAGGCGCTCGACCTGCTGGGTCGAAAGACACGTGCAAACGGCGGCGCCGCGATGAAGGCGCTCGACCGGAAAATCGCCGCGACGGTGTTCAAGGCACGGTCGGTCCGTCCGCTCCATGGCCATGCCGACACGCTCGAATGCGCGTGGGAGCGCATCCGACTCGTCACCCACGCGCTGCACCGGCTCGACGACCCGGAGCTCCAGCTGGCGAATGCGGCGGCCTACCTCGAAGCATTTGGCCATGTCGTCGTCGGCTGGCTTTGGCTCGATCAGGCGATCGTGGCCAACACGCTCGAGAGCGGCCCCACCGGCAGCGACTTCCATCGCGGCAAGCTCGCCGCGTGCGACTACTTCTTCGGGTGGGAAATGCCCAAGGTGGCCGCGTGGCTGGCGGTGCTCAATCCCGTGGAAACCACGCCCCTGACGATGCCGGAGCATTGGTTCTGACCCGTGCGCGCAGCCTCCATTTCGTTGCTTTCGTTTAATTCATGAGGATGTCATATGATTGATGCCGTCATCGTTTCCACCGCGCGCACGCCGATCGGCAAGGCCTATCGTGGCGCATTCAACCTCACGCACTCGCCCACCCTGCTCGGTCACGCAATCAGGCATGCCGTGCTGCGCGCCGGGATCGAACCGGATCGCATCGAGGACGCCGTCATCGGTTCGGTGCTCAACGCGGGTACCGCCGGCAACAATGTCGCCCGACAAGGTGCGCTGGCGGCCGGGCTGCCTGCTTCGGTCGGCGCGCAAACGCTTGACCGCCAATGTGCATCGGGCCTGATGGCGATCGCCACGGCCGCCAAACAGATCATGTGCGACGGGATGCAGGTGGTGGTCGCGGGCGGCCAGGAAAACATCTCGGCGGTACAGACGCGCTACTTCGAGTGGACGCGCGCCGACCAGGATCCCAACGTGCTGGCCGTGCAGCCCGCCGCCTACATGCCGATGCTCGAGACCGCCGAGTTCGTTTCCCGCAAATACGGGATCGCGCGGGACGTGCAGGATCAGTACGCGCTCGATTCCCAGCTGCGCACTGCCGCCGCACAAAAGGAAGGCCGCTTCTCGGACGAAATCGTCCCGATCACGACACAGATGCTGGTCGTCGACAAGGCGACCGGCGAAACGTGGCGGAGGGAGGTCACGCTCTCGCAGGATGAGGGGAATCGTCCCGGCACGACGCTCGAATCGCTCGCAGCGCTCGCACCGGTGATTGACGGTGGCGTGGTGACCGCCGGGAACGCCAGCCAGCTGTCGGACGGTGCAAGCGCCTGCGTGCTGATGAACGGCAAGACCGCCGAACAGATCGGCGCAACGCCCCTCGGCATCTATCGCGGCATGACCGTCGTCGGCAATGCGCCCGAGGAGATGGGCATCGGCCCCCTCTACGCGATCCCCAAGCTCCTGAAGCTTCATGGCCTGACAGTCGACGACATCGGACTGTGGGAGCTCAACGAGGCATTTGCCTGCCAGGTGCTGTACTGCCGCGACAAGCTGGGAATCGATCCGGCCCGATACAACGTCAACGGCGGCAGCATTTCGATCGGCCATCCGTACGGGATGACGGGCGCCCGCCTGGTTGGACACGCACTGATCGAAGGCAAACGACGCGGCGCGCGCTACGTCGTCGTATCGATGTGCGTGGGGGGCGGCATGGGGGCAGCCGGCTTGTTCGAAGTCGTCTGACGGAACGCGCCTTTACCCGCAGCACGAATGGGGCGGCAGCCCCGCTCTTGCGGGCCTTGCCTACGTTTCCGCGGATGCTTGAGCGGACCTTGTGTCGCCAGCGCGCCTGATGCGCCCTCGCACCAGGCGCCGACGCGCGCCGGACTTTTTCCGCGCTGCCATTCACGTGCCGGTTAGGAGACGGGTGATGCCGGCCACTCAATCTCCCGGCATCACCTCGGTCACCACGTCAATTGTTCAACACCCGCAACTCGCGCCGGAGGATCTTCCCGACGTTGCTCTTTGGCAGGCTGTCGCGAAACTCGATGCTTTTCGGGCGCTTGTAACCCGTCAGCTGGCCTTTACAGAACGCCATCAGGTCTTCGAACGTCAACGCCGGATCCTTCCTGACCACGAACAGCTTGACGGCCTCTCCGGAATGCTCGTCGGGCACGCCGATCGCCGCGACCTCGTATACGCCGGGGTGGTTGGCGACGACCTCTTCGATCTCGTTCGGGTAGACGTTGAAACCGGATACGAGAATCATGTCCTTCTTGCGGTCGACGATTCGCACGAAGCCCGCTTCCGAGATCGACGCAATATCACCCGATCTGAAGAAGCCGTCCGCGGTCATCACCTTCGCGGTCTCGTCCGGCCGCTGCCAGTAACCCGCCATCACCTGCGGGCCACGAATGCACAGCTCTCCGGCTGCGCCGGGCGGCACTTCGTTGCCGTCGTCGTCCCGGATCGACACTTCCGTGGAGGGCAACGGCAGGCCGATGGTGCCGTTGAACTCACTCCCGGTCACGGGATTGACCGCGACGCAAGGTGATGTCTCGGACAGCCCGTATCCGTCGATGATCGGCGCGCCGGTCATCTCCTTCCAGCGCCTGGCGACGGCTTCCTGCGTGGCCATCCCGCCACCGCTGGCCAGCAGCAGATTGGAGAAATCGAGGCGCGGGAATTCAGGATGATGGAGCATCGCGTTGAAGAGCGTGTTGACGCCCGGAAAATTCGTGATCTTGTATCCGGCGAGCGACTCGATCATCCCGCCGATGTCCCGCGGATTCGGCACCAGTATGGAAAGCGCACCCATGTGAATCGTCAACAGGCAGCAAACATTGAGCGCAAAGATGTGATAGAGCGGAAGTGCAGCCACCGTGATGAGCTGCGTCACGTCAGGGCGCAAATCGCGAGCCGGTTTGAGCCAGACGTCCGACTGCAACACATTCGCGACGATGTTCCGATGCAACAGCGTCGCGCCTTTCGACACCCCGGTTGTCCCGCCCGTATATTGGAGAAAAGCGATATCGTCCGGCGACTGGGAAGCCGGTACGAATGTGCCCCGACGTCCCTCCTCGATCGCGTCGTCAAATGTCGTATACGGGCTCGGCTTCTGTTCCGCGCCGGAAGCGTTGCCCTGCGCGACAACCAGCGCATGCTTCACCTGCGTGTGCGCAAGGATGGCATCCAGCGTTGCCGTGCAGCCGTCGAGAATGACGATCGCCTCCGCGCCGCTGTCATTCAGTTGGTGTTGCAGCTCGCGGGGCGTATAGAGCGGGTTGACGTTGACGACAACGTAGCCGGCGCGCAACACCGCACAAATCGAGATCGGGTACTGCAACACATTCGGCATCATGATGGCGACCCGCGCACCCCGCTCGAGGCCGCGTGACTGCAGCCACGCGGCCAGTGCGCCGGACATCCTGTCGAGCTCACCATAGGTGATCTGCTTGCCATCGCACGCAAACGCCGGCTTCGCGTGAAACCTGCTGAAGCTTTGTTCGATCAACGCAGTGATGTTTCGATACGCGCTTGAATCAAGGTCTGCCGGAACCCCCGGCGGATAGGCATCAAGCCAGATCTTTTCCATACCCAATCTCCTCTGTCCCGTTTGAATAATTGCGCGACGCCAATCTCCTCATCACGCGCGTGAATATGCCGGGACGCCTCGAACACGCGAGACACATCCCTCGTCGCAACGATAGGGCTGCGTGGTCGGCCGACAGTCAGCGGCGCCGTGGATCACGTTGTCGGCAGACAGTTGACGGGCGACGGCCACCATCCGTTTGTTTCGCCTTCATCGCACCCTGCTTGGCAGGCAAATTCTTGCCCCCCGAGACGCGACTTCCGAATCAGGGGGCTACACCAAAACTGGTCAAATGATATGGTCATTTGACCATACAGGGAAACTTGCGGCAACTTGGTAGTTGCACGAGGCTGCGACGCGGGATCTGTCGACGCCATACTCGAACCGAAACACGGATCGTCGGTGTCGAAGTTCGTCGAGGTTGCGCGAGGCGTCCATTAAAACGCGAATCGTGCCCGTTTGTTCCGCCCATGCGGAACGACCGCCGTGACGCTTAGAAGCGGTGACGCAGGCCAACCGTTGCCGCAGTCTGGCTGACCTTCGAGCTCGGGAACGCGTTGATATCGCCGTTGTAGATCGACGAACCCAAACCGGCACCCTTCGTACCACGCTGATACACCATCTGAGCGTAGACGTCCGTACGCTTCGACAGGAAGTAGTCGGCTTGCACGCCGAACTGATTCCAGTGCGTGCTGTTACCGTTCAGTTTCGCATTCGTATACGTATAGGCTGCGCCCAGGCCGAGAGCCGCCGTGAGGTTGTACTTCGCGTTGACTTCGTAGTTGTCGGCGCGCAGCGTACCGGCACCGTTCGTCTGGTTATCGAGGCGCGATTGCGTCCATGCCGCGCCAACCAGTGCCGGGCCAAATGCATACGTTGCCGCGATGCCATACGTGCGGCTGCGGCCCTGGATTCCGTATGCAGTGCCATTGATCGAATCGACCGACGGGTTCACCGCGCCCGTCGCGGACAGACCGGCGTTGTTCGCTTGCGAGTACGCCGCACCCAGCTTCAGACCTTCAAACTGGTACGACACGCCGGCGCTGTATGCGCGGTTGTTCGCAAAGTTCGTGCTGTTCGAGAACGAGTACGTGCCGCCGAACTGCAGACCGGCATAGTTCACGCTCGTGTACTTGATCGTGTTGTTCAGCGCGACGTCGCCGTTCGTGCTCAGGCGGTCATTGTTCAGCGGGTGCGCGAAGTACGTGCCGCCCCACGAGCCCGTTGCCGTCAGCGGTGCCAGGTAGTCTTGCGTCGCGTCGTATTGCTTGCCCAGCGTGACCGTGCCGTACTGGCTCGCCAGGCCGACGAAAGCCTGGCGGTTGAACATGCCGCCGTTGCCGTTCGCGAACTTGCCGTTACCGAGGTTGAAACCGCTTTCCAGCGTGAAGATTGCCTTCAGGCCGCCACCGATATCTTCCGAGCCACGCAGGCCGAAACGGCTCTGGTCAATGCCCGAGCCCATCGAGAAGCGCGACTTGCCTTGGCCTGATGCGGTCTGGACGTTGCTTTGATAGGTCAGGCCCGCGTCCAGCACGCCGTACAGCGAGACGCTGCTTTGCGCGTGTGCGACGGTGGAGAACGATACTGCAGCTGCTGCAGCGATCAGCGTCTTGTTCATTCGTGAAGCTCCATTCAAAAAAAAGAGGCAGGTCTCGCGACCTCGTTCATAAAAAATCGGGAGGACCTTGTCCTGTTGGTCACCCCCGGGTTCCAATGCGCCCGCATCGACGGGCGCCATAGGGTCAGGCGATCCGTTTCAACATTTCCCGGGCGCATCGACGGCGCCGGAACCGAAGAACTTCCGGCTCCAGCCGGACAGCCTGTCGCTGAACAGCAGTTCGTACAGCACCGGCACCATGCCGAGCGTGATCAGCGTCCCGAGCAGCAGCCCACCCATGATGGTGACGGCCATGCCGGTCCATAGCGTGCCGGCGAACAGCAGCAGCGGAATCAAGCCGGCGATGCAGGTCAGCTTGGTCATCACGATCGGCCGCAGGCGCGCCACGGCCGCGGCGACGACCGCTTCGCGGCGCGATTTGCCGGCCGCCAGCTCGACCTCGATACGCTCCAGCAGCAGCACCGCGTTGTTGACGATGATCCCGGCCAGCGACAGCAGGCCGAAGTTCGCCATGAAGCCCAACGGTTCGCCGGCGATGATCAGCGCGGGCCCGACGCCGATCATCGCGAACGGAATGATCCCGACGATCAGCAGCAGCTTGCGGAACGAGCCGAACTGCCAGATGAACAGCACCAGCATCGCGACCACCGCGTGCGGCAGATACTCGCTGAGCGCCACGTTGGCCTCGGCGGACTCCTCGATTTCGGCGCCCAGCTCGATCCGGTACCCCGGCGGCAACGCGATCCGGCCGATGGTCGGCGCGAGCTGATCGACCGCCTGCTGCGCGGTGCCGTGGGCATTGCGGCCCTTCACGGTGAGCGTGCGCATCAGGTCGCGGCGTCGAATCGTCGACGGCTCGGTATTCAACGTGACCGTCGCGACCGCGGACAGCGGAACCGGCGCGCCGCCCGCCGCCGGATGGATCAGCGTATTGGCGAGATCTTCGGGCCGCGTGCGCTCGGCTTGCGCGCCGCGCACGACCAGCGGCACCAGCGTATCGCCGTCGCGCAACACCGACACGTTGACGCCGGTATAGCGCGTGGCCAGCGCCGTGGTGATGTCCTCGCTGCTGACGCCCAGGCGCCGTGCCTTGTTCTGGTCGATCTCGACGTCGACACGCGGCACGCGCGGCCCCCAGTCGTCGTGGATCTGCACGATGCCCGGCTCGGTATGCAACGCCGCCTGGATCTTGCGGCCGATCTCGCGCAGCACGGCTTCGTCGGGACCCGACACGCGATACGCCACCGTGCCGGCGTCGTGGGCGCTGCGCGAGAAGCGTTTCGCATCGGTTCGCACTTCGGGATGGTGTTGCGTCATCCACGCCTGGGTTCGCGCGATCACGGCGTCGAGATCCTGCGGCTTCGCGACGCTGACCGTGACGTAGCCGATATGCGACGCAGGCAGCGGCGGATTGAGCACCAGGACGACACGCGGGCCGCCGTCGGCGACATAGCCGATGCTGGTCGTCACCTCGGGATTGCGCTTGCGATCGTCGAGCCAACGGCTCAGGTCGCGGACCACGTCGCGCGTGAGCCGTGCATCGCTCCCGGGCTGCAGCTCGATTTCGACCTGGAACTGCGGCCGGTCGGAAGCCGGCAGGAACCCGGCCGGACGCGTGGCCAGGATCGCGAGCGCACCGACCAGCAACGCAGTCATCACGACCAGGAACCGCCCCTTGTGGTCGAGGACGCGGCGAATCAGGCGCGCATAGGCACCGTAGAAGCGGCTTTGCTTGACCGTCGCGTCGGCATCGTGCTCGTGCGCATCGCCTCCGCCGTGATGGCCGGATTTCAGGAAGAAATAGCAGAGCAGCGGCGTCACCGTCAGACAGAGCAGCCACGACCCGAGCAGCGACAGCGTGAGCACGACCACGAGCGGGCGCAGGTATTCGTTGGTGGCGGTGTCGCCGAAGAAGAACGGTGAGAACGCGAAGATGATGACCAGCGACGACGTCAGCAGCGGGATCGCCAGCGTACGGCCTGCTTCGATGCACGCGTGACGGCGCTCCTCGCCCGCGGCGAGGCGGCGTTCGACGTCCTCCGCGATCACGATGCCGTTGTCGACCAGCAAGCCCAGCGCGATGATGATCGCGGCCATCGACACGATGTGCAGTTCGACGCCCAGCGAGCGCATCACGAGCAGCGTGGCCAGGATGGTCAGCGGCACGATGCCGCCCACCACCACGCCGGCGCGCCAGCCGAGGAACAGCACGACGACGATCATCACGATCACGATCGTCTCGATCATCACCTGGTTCATGCGGCCCATTTCCCGCTCGACCACGTCCGCCTGGAAGGTCACGTAGTCGAGCGAAAAACCGGCGGGCAACTGCTGCTTCAATTCGTCCAGACGCGCACGTAGCGCCTGGCCGACCGCCTTGACGTTCTGGCCTTTGCGCATCGAGATGCCGAGGACGACCGCGTCTTCGCCGCGGAAGATCGCCGCGGACTCGGGCGGGTCGACGGGCCGGACCTGCACCTGCGCGATGTCGCCCAGGCGCACGGTGCCCGGCGCGGCTTCCGCGCGCGCGCCGGCCGGCGGCACGGTGAGCGTGAAATCCTGCAGCGCCTGCAGCGAGCGGATTTCGCCGGAGCTGACGACCGCGCTGTTCAGGCCCGACACCACGAGCCGGCCGCCGGACTGCACGACGTTCTGCTTCTGCAGCTGTTGCATGACCGACGCGGTGGACAAATGCAGCCCCGCCATTCTGGCGCGGTCGAATTCGATATAGACGCGCTCCTCCTGCAGCCCATGAAAGCTGACGCCCTGCACGCCCGGCACGCGGTACAGCCCTTCGCGCAGCAGCTTCAGCGATTCGCGCATCTCGCTCATCGAAAAACCCGGCGCGGTCACCGCGATGGACGCGATCGCCACGCGGCCGAAGTCGTCGTCGATCTGCGGAGGCAGCGTGCCGGCCGGGAACAGCGGCACCGCTTCTTCGACCTTGGCGCGCATGCGCTGCAACACCGGCATCAGTGCATGCACGTCTTCACGCAACGAAACCTGGAGGATCACGCTGCCGTCACGCACGGTGCTCGTGACGTGCTTCAGTTCGTTCAATTGGCGCAGGCGCTCCTCCACCGGCCGGGCGACGAGCTGCTCCATCCGCTCGGCCGGCACGCCGGGGTTCGCGACGAACACCAGCGCGTCGCGAACGGTCGTGGAGGGCTCCTCCTGGGACGGGAACGTGAGGAACGTGAACGCGCCGGTCACGAGAATCAGCAGCGCGACGAAGAAGGTGAGCCGGCTGGAATTGAGTGCGGCCTGGGTCAGCTTCACGAGCGCGCTCCCTGCAGAAGGGTCTGCGCCCGATACGTGACGACGGACTGGCCCTCGTTCAGGACGGAAGTCCCCGCGACCACGACCTGCTCGCCGGCGCGCAGGCCTTGCATCACGGCGACGCGCCCGCCCGGCAGCAGCTGCCCGCCCGTGCGGATCGCGCGACGCTTCAGCGTCTGGCTGGCGCCGTCGATGACGAAGACGCTGCCGCGGCCGGCTTCCGTGCCGGCCATGACGGCGGCCGCCGGCAGCGTGATGTCATGCGCTTCACCGCGCGGCAGCGCCACGGACAGCACGCCGCCGCTGCGCAGCCCGGAAGGGGTGCCCTGGACCCGGAAGATGGCTTGCACCAGCGAGCCGTTGTCGCTCCGGCCGGACAGCCGTTCCATGGTCAGCGTCACGCGATCCGTGCCGCTGACCGCGTGGGCTTCGGCGCCGGGTGCAAGCGTCGCGGCGATCGTGTCCGGCAGCATCACGACGGCTTCCAGCGCGCGGCCGGCTTCCATCTGCAGCACGCGCTGGCCTGCGGCGACATCCACGAACGGCTGGACCTGACGCGCGACGATTTCGCCGTCGAAGGGGGCCGTGATGCGCGTGAACGCGAGATCGCGCCGAGCGCTCGCCACCGCGGCCTCCGCGACACCCAGCTGGCTCGCGGCCTGCTGATGCGATGCCTGTGCGGCCTGCAACGCGGGCGCGGAAATGATTCCGTCGCGGGCGAGTTCCTCCTGCTGACGCAGGTGGGTGCGACGCTCGGCCAGGGTCGCGGCGGCGGCGGCACGATCGGCCGTCGCCTTGTCGAGCCGCCAGCGTGCCGGCGACTCGTCCAGTCGCGCGAGCACCTGCCCGGCCCGGACGCGATCACCCACGTCGACCAGCATCGCGACGACACGGCCCGACGACTCGAAGCCGAGGTCGGTGCGCTGACGCGCGCGCAGCGTCGCGACGAACGTGTCGGCATGTGCCTGGCCGGCACCGCCGGCCACTTCGACCTTGACGGGCCGCGGTACGTCGGCAACCGGCGCGGCGGATGGCTGACATGCCGACAGCAGCGTTGCCGAGACGAGCGCGCAGAGTACCAGCCTGCCCGCTTGAGGCATGGAACGGGAATGCATCGTAAAACCTTCGAAATGAATGAGGGAGCTCAGGGAAGCTTGCGAATCGCGCTTTCCAGCGTGTCGCGCAACACTTGGCGCTGCTCGGGCGTGAACCGGTGCAGATTGAGCAATTCGAGCAGGGCGATGCCGTCGAGGGCGACGACCAGCGCGAGCACCTGCCCCGCATCGGGGCCGCTTTGCGCGACCCGTGCATAGCTGCGCGTGTAGAAATCC
This sequence comes from Burkholderia sp. AU15512, assembly GCF_002223325.1. Taxonomy (NCBI): domain Bacteria; kingdom Pseudomonadati; phylum Pseudomonadota; class Betaproteobacteria; order Burkholderiales; family Burkholderiaceae; genus Burkholderia; species Burkholderia sp. AU15512. The sequence continues at coordinate 339,916 of NZ_NKEX01000008.1, read as the reverse complement.
CGCACGGGACCGGCCAGATGCGGATACAACGACGTGGCGGCCAGCAGGTTGGCCAGCAGCAGGCGGCGGTCTTCCGGCATGTCGAAGGTCAGCTTCGACAGTTCCGCCAGCGACGACTTCAACGGCTTCGCGGAATCGTCCGCCTCACGCGCGTCACGCGCCTCCTGCGCCCGCAGGTCCAGCATGTCCAGTTCGCCGACCACCCGCTCGATCAGCGCAGCCAGCAAGTCGTCGCGCGTTTTGAAATGGTAGACAAGGCCCGCTTTCGTGACCTTCGCGGCAGCGGCCACGGCTTCAATGGTCAGGTTCTGGATACCCTGGCTGGCCACGAGCTCGGCCGCGGCATCGAGAAGACGGTCGCGTGAACTGCTGCGGCCGGCTCGTCGCTCGGAAGTCGACATGGTGCATCTCCTTGGGATTGAAACTAAACTATACGTACAGTATAGTTTCACGAACTCCATGTCAAGACTCAAGGTAAATCCATGACGACCGTTGTTTCCCGCCCCATTTCCGCGCACAGAGCGCTGACCTGTCTTGCTCTTGCCGCGACACTCGCCCTCGGCGGCTGTGCGATCGCCCCGCCCAGCCACGTTGCCACGACGCCCGCCGTTGCGGCGCCCTCGCAATGGGCCGAGACGTTGCCCGGGAACCAGGGCGCCGTCGGCGACATGTGGTGGCGGGATTTTGGCGATCCGGTGCTCGATCGACTGGTGGACAGCGCGCTCGACGCCAACCGCGACCTGAAGGTCGCCGCGGCGCGCCTCGCGCAGGCGCGCGCGCTCGGCGACAGCGCCGAGGCGGAGCGCCGTCCGCGGCTGGATGCGATGGCGCGTGGCGAACGCGGGCGCGAAAACAGCGTCGATCCGCGTGCGGAGCGCAGCGGCGTCGGCTTGCGTGCCGCGTGGGAAGTCGATCTGTTCGGACGCGGTGCGTTGCTGGTGGACGCCGCAAGGTCCGACAGCGATGTCGCTCGCGAGGCGCTCCGCGCGGCCCGCATCGCGCTGGCCGCGGACGTCAGTACCGCCTACTTCGAATTGCGCACGCTGGAGCGGCGCTCAGCGCTCAAGCGCGAGGCGCTCGAGGTTGCGCAAAGGCAGGCGGTCGTGGCGGCGCGCAAATTCGCCGCGGGCCAGGTGACGGCGCTGGATGTCGAACGCTGGCGTGCCGAGCTGGCGCAGGAACAGGCGTCGCTTGCCCAGCTCGATGGCGAACACCGGGTGCGTTTGCACCAGCTCGCGCTGCTCGTCGGCAGCCCCCAGGCGCCCGCGCTCGGCGCGCAAGCCGTGCCGGCCGCACTGCCCGCGCCGCCCGCGACTGTGTTGCCCGCCACGCTGCTCGAGCGCAGGCCCGACGTGCAACGTCAGGCGCGTGCACTCGACGCCGCGCTCGCCCGTGCCGGCGCCGCCCGGAAAGAGGTCTATCCGCGGCTCCAGATCGAGTGGGCCGGGACGAAGGAAAGGCTGGCCGCGGTCGGCGATGGCGCCGCGCCTCGCGTGGCCGTCGGCTATGGCGTGTCGGTGACGCTGCCCATCCTCGACGGCGGCCGGATTCGCGCCAACGTCGCGGTACACGATGCGCGCGCGCAGGAAGCGATGGCCGAATACGAAAAGGCCATGCTGGCGGCGCTCGTCGACGTCGAGACGAGCCTGGCCCGATGGTCCGCATCGGATCGCTCGATGCAGGAGTGGCAACGCGCCGAGGCGGCCGGCAAGGTGGCCGCACGCAATGCGGCCAGACTGTATGACGCCGGCCAGGCCGACATGAGCGATGTGCTCGCCGCGCGCCACGCGCACCTGCGGTCCCGCGACGCGCTGGAAACGGCAATCGGCGCGCAATGGGAAGCCGCGGTCGGCCTGCGCCGCACCTTTGCCGGGGCCGTCTAGGCGGCCTGGCCGATGAGCGGCCGCAACGCTTGCGTATCGACGACGCGCGCTGGCTGCACCCACGTCGGCGCGAAGCGTCCGCGTTGCTACCGCACACCTCACTCACTTCGCATGCCGGGGTTCGCCATCCACTGGCGCGGAGGCCGAAGAAGCCGCCGACGGCGCATTCATGTACGCCGGCGCCGCCTTCGTCTTCTGCCGGACGCCCGGCGGCGGCGCCGTCGGGCGCCGCTCCATGTCGGCCAGCATCTGCCCGCACGGCAACGGGCGGCTGCGGCCCGGCTGCAGCAGCGCGAGCAGACTGGCGAGCGGGTTCAGCAAGCCCAGCCCGACCGCGGCCCCGCCCCGCGCGATCAGTGCGCCCGCCTTCACCCCGACGTGCGGTTGCTTGAAGGAGCCGGTGACGTACAGCGGCGAGCGGAGCGAAATCACCCGGAATCCCTTGGTATGCGGATGGATCGTCAGGTTCATGGTCTCGTCCCGCAGGTTCACGTTGCCGTCCATGCCGATCACCGCATCCTCGGTGTCGAGCGCGAATACGCGCGAGTCGAGCACGCCGTTGGTGGCCACGAAGTCGGCCACGCCGCAGTTGATCTTGACGTCGCGTGTGCCGAACAGTTTCTCGTACACCACGTTGGCGACGTTCAGCCCCGCGGCTTCCATCAGCAAGAGGCTCACCGTGCCGTCGGTCACCAACGTCTTCACCTCGCCGTTGGCAGTCGCGGCGAGCGCCGCCGGCGAATTGCCGGTGGCCGACAACGCGGCATCGCCGTTGACCTCGCCGAGCGCCGTTTGCATCACCGGGAAGGTCGGGAACAGCTGCTTGAGTTTCAGATGCCGCGCCTGCAGCGAGAACCGCCCCTTGAGCGGTACGCCGCTGCCGTCCAGGTGGATGTTCGACGCCAGCGTCCCGCCCGCGACACCGAAGTTCAGCGGGTTGAGCGTCAGCACGCCGTCCTGCATCACGATGTGGGTCGACAGGTCGGTGATCGGCAGGCTCGCGGTCTTGACGATGCGCCGACCGGTGAATCGAACGTCGGCGTCGATCTTCTTCCAGCGGTCCGTGCGAAATGTCTCGACCGGCAACGCCTTGTTCGTTGGCTGGGCGACCGCGGCGCCCCGCCGTGCCTTGCTGGCATTCGTGTCGGCGCCGATGAGCGGCGCGAGGTCGGAGAACTGCAGCAGCCTCGACTCCAGCGTGCCGGACAACAACGGCCTCGGTTCGCGCGACACGTACACCAGCGTGCCGCCGAGATCGCTGCCGCCGACGCGTCCCGTGAAGTTCTCGTACTTGAAGACGTTCCCGGACGCCCGGAACTGGCCGACCAGCCTGCCGTCGGTCGCATAGGGCGAGGTTTCGGACAGCGTGATGCCCGTGACGTCATACAGCTTGGCCATGCTGGTGCCCGCAAGCCACAGCCGGAGATCGACCGCGGCCAGGTGAGACGGGTCCGTCAGCGTGCCGACGAGCGCCAGGTGCGTATCGCCGAAGCGCAAATCGGCCTGAACCGGAAACGGACGTTGCGCACCCCGTACGTCCAGCAAGTTGCCGATCTTGCCCGTGCCGGCGACCTTGCCCTTCTTGTAGATCCCCTTGACGGTCCAGCCGATCGTGTAAGTGCCGACGCCGGTGGAGGCCGCGGGCGCCGAGGCCGCCGCCCCCGGTGCGGCAGTCGCAGGGGCGTTCGATACCGCTGCCTTGCCTGATGCAGCCGGGGCGATGGCGGTGCCGGATGTCGTCGCGGCAGCATGCGAAGCCGCGGCCAACGCTTGCGAAGCCGCGGCCGATGCACGTGACGCCGCTTCGGCACCCGATGCAGGCACCACCGGTTGCGCCGCACCCGCGTGCGCCTGTGCCGCGAGCTTCCTTTGACCCGCCGGCCCGACGGCCTTTGCCGATTCGTGGTGCGCCAGCGCCTCCTGCTGCTTCATCACCGCGCCGAACGGGATTGGCTGGCCAAGCGTGTCGATCACCGCGCTCAGATCGAATTGCTTCTGCTGGTCGTAGTAGCCGAGATTGCCTTGTGCAAACGCGATCTCATGCAGGTCGAGCGTCCATCGGCCCGATTGGGCGGGCTGCTTGAACTTGAACGTCCAGTTGGCTCGCCCGTCCTTCAGTCGCTCGAGGTCGACGGACGGATTGACCAGATCGATTGCCGGAATCACGATGCGGCGTGCCATCAGCGGCAGCGCCTCGACCTCGAAACTGATCGCGTCCAGCGTGACGAAATACTTCGTGCGCGCCCAATCGGGGTTGGAGATCGTGACATTGCGTGCGATGAATCGTGGCCATGGCACCCATGCGCGCCAGCCCTGCTCGCTCGCGGGCCGACGCCACCCGACCTGCAGGTCGCCGTTGATGGCGAACTGCCGTCCGATCGCGTCCGACACCTTGTCATCGATCCAGGGCCGGGCTCGATTCCAGTCGAACGTCACGATGACGATCACCAGCGCGGCAAGCGCCAGGGTGACGCTCACGGCAAGCCACGCGGCCGCCTTGCCGACGCTGTGGCCGATGTGCATTGCTCACTCCCGAGTTTGCTGCCCGGTATGCAGCAAGGCGCGTTCCTGCATATATGAGCCTTCCGCCGGATGGCGTGCGGGAATTCGAAATGGGGTTCTCACGACTTTCCGGTCGTCGCGCTTCGCAGTAACGTTCCGGATCGACTGCTCCCCTGCCGCGCGCCGCGGGAGCGGTGGCAAGCTGTCGCACGCGAGAAGCGGGCGCCTGCCGCAGCGCTTCCCGCCTCCACGGGATGTCGATCGGGAGGATCAATGGATCGTCGCCATTTCCTCAAGTCGTCGGCTTTTTTTACCATTGCGGCCGCCGTCGCCGCCGCGCACGACGTTTCACCGGCGGCCCCGCCGGGCAGCCCCGAGCGCAAGCCCCTCCTTCGATTCCCGCAAGGTGTTGCCAGCGGTGATCCGCGCGATCGCTCCATCGTGTTCTGGACGCGATGCGTTCCGGTATCCAGCGGCGTACAGCACGATGCAAAAGGCATTGCGCGCGCGATCCCGCTGCGACTCGAAGTGTCGACGCGGGCGGATTTCTCGACGCTCGTCGCCAGCGTCCCGTTGCGGGCGCTGGCCCTCTACGACTTCACCGTGCGCGCGAAGGTGACGGCCTTCTCGCCGAAGACCACCTACCACTACAGGTTCGTCGCCGGCGACGACGTCAGCGTGACGGGTGTCGCGCGCACCGCGCCGGCGGCAAACGAGGCCAACGGACGGGTTCGCTTCGCGTGGCTCACCTGCCAGGACTGGAGCGTCAACCACTGGCAAGCGATGACGCTGCTGGCCGACGAGCGCGACCTCGATTTCGTCGTGCACGTGGGCGACTACATCTATGAAACGGTCGGAACCGCTCCTCCCGGGCGCGCCGAACCGGCGCATCCTCCGCTGCACCTGAGCGGCGGCAAGCTGCTCGCGGACGGCCGCGCGTATGCCGACACGCTCGACGACTACCGGACGCTCTATCGCACCTATCGAACCGATCCGCGCCTGCAGACGCTGCACCAGCGTCTGCCGATGATCGCGATCTGGGACGACCACGAATTTTCCGACGACTGCTGGCAGGATCATCAGGTCTACACCAACGAAGAGCGGCAGGAAACCGGGCGGCGCCGCAGCGCCAGTCGCGCGTGGGCGGAATACATGCCGGTGGATTGGGACGATGTGCGCTTCGAGCCGGACAATCCGTCGTACACGAACATTCGCATCTACCGCGATTTTCGTTTCGGCACGCTGATGCATCTGGTGATGACGGACGAGCGGCTGTATCGCGACGACCACGTCGTGAGCGAAGCCGCTATCGCACGTGCGCACGGGCACGACCCGGTGCATGGGGACGACGCAGCCGGCTCGCGCTACTTCGTCAAGCAGGACGTGCTGCAACGTGACGAGGCGCGCGACACCCAGCAGCTCGGCCGCCCGCCGTCGATGCTCGGCCCGGAACAGACACGATGGTGGAAAACCTTGATGAAGGACTCGCCGGCCACCTGGAAAGTATGGGGCAACGAAGTGATGTTGAACCGTCTGTGGTTCGCGATGCCGGGCGCACCCGCGGCGCCGGCGGCCCGCCTCGTGGTGGATTGCGACGCATGGGACGGCTATCCGGCGCACAAGCACGAACTGCTCGCTTACTTGAGGGAGCACGGGATCCGTAACGTCGTCGCGATCACCGGCGACCTGCATGCCTTTCAGGGCGGCGTCGTGCGGGACGATCCCGATCCCGCGACGGGGGTGCCGGTCATCGTCGATTTCGTCTGCGCCGGCATCAGCAGCATGTCCTTCTATATGTACCTGAAAGCCGCGTGGAACGGGACGCCGCTCGCGTCGATCGTGGCGACTCCGGCCAGGCTCGACCGCTTCCTGATGGCGAACAACCCCGATCTGTGCCACGCCGACCACGACGCACAGGGGTATGCATCGGCCACCGTCACACCGGAATACTTTTCCGTCACGTTCAACAAGGTGAAGCCGTTGAACCCGGACGGCACCGCGCCCGCGGATGCACTGCTTGGCCGCACGCGATTGACCGTGCCCCGGGATTCAGTCGAGGTACACGTCGAACGTATCTAGACGCCGATGCGGCGCGTCAGTGGAAATGTCCGCCGAAAAGCCCGAGCAGTCCAATGACGATCAGATAGATTGCGACGATGTAGTTCAGCAGGCGCGGTACCACCAGAATGAGAATCCCGGCGATCAGCGAGACCAATGGGCTCCAGTTCGTGAATGTGTGCATGGCGTTGCCCTCATGACAATAAATCGCGAAATCGCTGAGTGAAGCGCCTCGCCGAAACACGACGGGCATGTGTCGTGCAGCGTTCCATTGCGGACCCGAGCGATTTCCGTGCCTGGCTCAGCGCGCGAGCCGCTATGAAAAATACCGGCATGCCTTCGCGCCATGGCGCTCGCGCATCTCACGGCGCTTCGTCGTGCAGAAGCCGTCACGCGTCGCGATGCCGGAACAGAATTGACAAGGGCTTGAAAAATCGTCCGCGGATCGCGCGCCGGTCGCCGTGCAGCTGCGCCGGGGAAGGATGTCGATCGTGGCGCACGCAACGGCACGGGAACCGGTCCCGTACGCAGGCGCTGATGACGAGCGAGCAGCTTGCGTGCCCGATCACCTGGTTCGCGCCACACTGAGCCCGCCCGTATGCGCGAACCCGAGCGTAAGACTGAACGTGTCGAGGAACGTCGTCGCCGGCGTGGCCATTCGATTCCGAATCATGTCTCGCCACACCACGCCAGGCATGACCACAACTTTCGCATCCACGCCGGAACGACCGCTCTCCTTTCATCCCTACACCATTCAAACGCGACGGGTTAACCATGATCGACCGTCGAAAAACGCCATGTTAACTTCCTCGATCATACGACTTGGTCATTTGACCTGATTCGTCGCGAATACGCCAGTTCACCGAAAAACCCGGCGAATGCCCTCCTGTCTGTCGCTTCCGGGAACACGTACTGGGCCACCCGGTGGTCGCGACAACGTCGGGAACAACGTGCGCGTTCCGTCAACCGGCGTGACAGGAACGTATCGCAGAAAGCGAAGGCATACGCAGTCAAATGACTCAGTCAAAAACTCGACTTGATGTCTGGATCACCACCGAATCAGAACGTGCCACCGCGTCTGATTTACCCGTCCACGCAACTTTGAGGCAAACATGAACGCAAATATTCAGACCATTCAGGACGCGCTCCCCACCGTCTCCAAGCAGACCAGCGCGCAAGAGATCGTGTCGCTCATGAATCAATATGGTGGAGTCCGGATCAAGAATTATCTGACTCAGGAGCAGGTCGCGAACATCAATCGCGAGGTCGATGCGCCGCTCGAGCGGCTTCGCGAAGGGTCGTCGCACGACAACGAACTGATCAAGGAATTCCACGGCACCTATACGAAGCGCCTGACGAACATGGTCACGCACAGCAAGACGTTCGGGGATGTTCTGGATGACGACCTCTTTCATGAACTCGGCGAGGTGCTCTACCGTGAAGAGTCCGGCGACTGGTGGCTTTCGACCGCGCAGGTCATCGACATCGGCCCGGGAAACACGGCACAGATGCTGCATCGCGATGTCGGCAATTTTCCGCCCCTGTGCGCGCTCGGCGTCAACGGGCCGACGGTGTTCACCAACCTCATGATTGCGCTGACGCGCTTCACCGAGGAAAACGGTGCCACCCGAATTATTCCGGGAAGCCAGAACTGGGACGAGGACTACTTCAACAGCAAGGGCACGCCCGACATGACCATTGCCGCCGAGATGGATGCCGGCGACGCGTTGCTGTTCAGCGGCAAGGTGATCCACGGCGGCGGCGCGAACGTGACGAAGAACGAGCGCCGGCGCGGGCTCACGATTCCGATGCAACCGTCCTACCTGACGCCGGAGGAAGCGTATCCGTTCATCGTCGAGATGGACACCGTGAGGCGCCTGTCGAAACGCGTTCAGCGAATCATCGGCTTCCGCTCGCAATATCCCGCCGGCACGCCGGGCCTGTGGCAAGTCGACTACGACGATATCGCGACGCATCTCGGTCTCTGAGCCACGAACAGACGCCTGCATCCGTCCGGGAGGGGGATCCCCCTCCACGGATTCCGTGATGCACATGCGCGGGCCACGACAGCATCACCGCCAGCGAAACACCCCATGAAGATCGACCTGACGAATCGCGTTGCGATCTTGCGAACAATGCGGGGATTGCGCGCTTTTCCGGGGATGGCCCTCAAGAATCGACTTTCTATTGCACCTCATCCAACTCAGGAGCGTGATCATGGTGAAGCGTTTATTTGTCGCAATCTCTCTCGTTGCCGGGCTCCTTCTTGTATTGAGCCCGGGATTCATGGTTCTCTACCATATCGAGCACTACGACTCGAGCCAATAGCCTCCATCTGGAAAGATCGAACCTGCCGGCGTGGCCTGGCGCGCGGATCGTATCCAGCACGATCCGCGTAGCGCATTGTTCGCGCTTCGATCGTCGGCTTTCTGTCTCGATCCGGCCCGACGCTTAGTGGGTCCATGCATCGCTGACGCGCGGGCCCGCGCGCTGCGGATACTTCCGACTGCGTAGATCAGTCTGCCCCTGCCATGCGTGCATCGTGCGACTGAACACGCCCGTACGCACCACGATCGCCCGCCGCGACACCTTCTGGCGGAAGTACACCGCCGCTCCCCCCAGCCCCCATCCTCACCGTGATCGCCCCGCATCCCTGCTTGAAGGTCGAGCGGGGGTTTTCCTCATGCGGATCAGATAGCGACGTAGCACCGCGCACGCCGGCGAACTGCCGCTGCTCAACTCGCCTCGCCCATCGCCGCGGCATGCCGAGCGAGACGTTGAGCCACTGCTGTGCCGGACTAGTGGAAAACGCCAATTTCCGTCTGGATGACATTTGTAGACACTAGACTTGGTCAAATGACCCATTTAACGAAGGCGACGACAGAAGCCGAAGTGGGTGACGCTGCGGCGCTGCATTCGCGGCGCGAGGCTGGACGGCGCGTCGATCCAACGCCCGGACGCGAGATTTCGGCGGCAGCATTCCCCAAAATTCCGGGGTTCACGCATTTGGTCAAATGACTAAGTCAAATGAATCTATATCGGGTCTGACGTTCCGAAAACGAATTTTCCACAAGGAGTCGCACATGGACAGGCTGGCAAGGAAGAACGAGTGGTTCGCAAGAGCCGAAAAGGTCATCCCGGGCGGGATGTACGGTCACCAGAGCGTCAAGTACCTGACGGAAGATTTCCCGCTGTACTTCGCAAAAGCGAAAGGGTCCCATCTCTGGGACGTCGACGGCAACAAGTACATCGACTACGTGTGTGGCTACGGCACGAACCTGTTCGGCTACGGCAACGAGCGGATCGAGCAAGCCGCGGCCCTCCAGTTGCAGAAGATCGACACGGCGACGGGCCCCAGCGAGGTGATGGTTCAGCTTGCCGAGGCGCTCACTCAACAGGTCAGCCACGCCGACTGGGCGATGTTCTGCAAGAACGGCTCGGACGCCACGTCGATGGCCATGGTGATCTCGCGCGCGTATCGCGAGAAGCGCAAGATTCTCGTGGCGCGCGGCACGTACCATGGTGCGTCCCCGTGGAACGTGCCCTATACGACGGGGATTACCAAGGAAGACCGCGCTCACGTCGTCTACTTCGAGTACAACGACATCGAGAGCCTCAATGCCGCCGTCAAGAGCGTCGAAGGCGACGTAGCGGCCATCTACGCCACGCCGTTCCGGCACGAAGTGCTCTACGATCAGTTTTTCCCGTCGATCGAGTACGCGAAGGAGTGCCGTCGCCTCGCGGACGAGCAGGAAGCGCTTCTGGTCGTCGACGAGGTCCGCACGGGGCTGCGCCTGTCGCGTGATTGCTCATGGTCGGACTGGGGCGTGCACCCGGACCTCAGCTGCTGGGGCAAGGCCATCGGCGGCGGCTATGCGATCGCGGCGGTGCTCGGTTCGGACAAGGCACGCGAGGCGGCGACGAAGATCTTCGTCACGGGCTCCTACTGGCTCTCGGCCGTGCCGATGGCCGCGGCCATCGAAACGCTGCGCCTGGTACGTGAAACCGACTACCTCGAACACACCAGGCGGTTGGCGGACAAGCTGCGCGCCGGCCTCGCCGAGCAAGCCGAGCGACATGGCTTCGAACTCAAGCAGACCGGGCCGAGCGTCATGCCCCAGATGCTGTTCGCGGGTGACGACGAGCTCGTGTCGCGCGGCCGGGCGTGGGCTTCGGAAGTCATCAAGAATGGCGCCTATCTCCACCCGTGGCACAACATGTTCTTTACGGCGAGCCATACCGACGAAGACATCGCGCGTACGCTCGAGGCGACCGAAACGGCGTTTGGCGCGATCAAGCAGAAGGCGGCGGCAGTGAGCCGCCTGGATATCCTGGACACGGTGCAGCGTTAATACCGGACGTTCCATGCGCCTTCGGCCCACGGCCGAAGGCTGGTTTGCCCGGTGAATGCTCCCGGCGTCAAAGCCCTGAGTGGCCGTGCGAGCAATCGATACGTCCGGCTTCAGGCCAGGCTCGATCCACTCCCGAACCGCGTCTTCGTCAAGTTCCAGTCGCTCATCCCGTCCGTGGCCGGCCGGCATTCTGCTTCGAAGGTCTTTTCTTCGTCGTCAAGGCCCGAGTGCATGGGTTCACGCGGACACTTTGTCCCAGACCTTCTTGCCCTCGTCAATCAGGTTCGGTCGTCGACGACTCGGTCAGTCGCCGGCGCGGAAGATCGCCGGTTGGACGTTGGTGAAGTTCCGCACATCGCCGACCACCTCGGCTGTTCTGGCCGAAGCCAGCGCGGCGTCGATTCCAGCCTGATCGCTGAAACGCAGCAGCGTGACGCAGGCAAAAGGTTGTAGGCCAGGAGCCGGAAACAGAACCTCCACCGACTGGAGGCCACATTCGCCCCACGCCGCCCGTACGAGCGCGGTGTGGGTGGCAAGATAGTACTCGCGATCAAATTCCATACCCTCTACAGCGGGATAACTCACGATCAAGGTAGCCATATCCGATCTCTCGAATGAAGATTCAAATACATTCCCGAAGGAACGCGACAATTACTGCGGCTTTCGCTCCAGGCGGCCAAGGGTATAACCTCGAATCAGATTCCCTTCCTTTTCCTGCACCCGTTCCAGCGCACAATAGGCGTAATACAACGAAACTGACATATAGGACCACGAAAGCAATGCAAATATGTAGAAAATCATATGATCGCTGTCGCCGGGGATATGGAAGAAGTCGTAGATGCTCGCAATGATCTGCGTGGATACGAGTGTCAGGATCACACTCGCAGCATTACGATACTCTCCGGCATTCGCCAGTTTCTTGACAACGTAAATGAGGTAAAGCGAGAACAACGACCACATCACCAGATAGAAATACGGCTTGGGTCCAACCATGAAATCCGCGGTCCACAAAATAACCGTCCCCACCAGCGCACCCACCGCATACAACACGTCGCCGACAATCGATGGCTTATATCGATGCGTAACCGACATCATCCCCGCAACGATGATGATCGGCACGCCGAAGCCTCTTGAAAACGCGTCGCAGAAAAGCGAGATACTGAAAAAAATCGCCTTGTCGGTCAAGGCATTGATCATTAAATTCGTCGCCGAGAACGTCACGACCAGCGACTCGAATCCAAGAAGGCCGTTGCGCTTCCGGAAGTACTTCACGCCACAAATGAACGAAGTCACGATCAACGCGAGATCAGCCAGGCAATAAAGATAGAATTTGAGTTCCATGAAAAAATTCCGTGATCGTCGAGATGTTTGTCTGCCGCCACGTTCGTCGTCCACGTTCACGGCAGTTTTTTGCGCTGCCTGTCGACGCGAGACGGCGCTTTCGAGAGATGTCTGCGTCGCACCGGCATGTCAGGCACGGTGACGCCGCCCAGGTACCGGTGCGGTCAGTGCGGCCGCGCTCGGTTGATCGCTTCGCCGCGCACGTCAGGCGACCGCGGCTTCGGCATGTTTTGCCTTGAACTGCCGGATCGCCACGCTGGTCAGAAAGATCGGCACCACCAGCAACCCGACGGAGAGCCAGCCGACCGCGCGCAAACCGGCCACGCTGAACACCGTGCCGGCAATCGCCGGGCCCACCGTCAGGCCAAGATTGATTGCCGACGCACAGGTCGCAGTGCTTCTTCCGCTGGCATCCATTTGCGAAAGTGCCCCCACCATATAAGGCGCCACCAGCGTGGCGCCGGCACTGACGAGCGCCGTCGACACGAGAAACGCCCACTTGCCGCCCACGCAATACATGCCCAGGCTGCATGCGATCAACAGCGCGAGTCCAAGTGCGATCGGCTTGAACAGACCAAAGCGATCGCCCAGCCAGTTGACCGCCACCCCCACCGGCAACTGGAGGGCCGCATTGAGCATGAACAGCATGCCGAGTTGCTCCGCTTCGACGCCCCGGGTCGCAGCGACCTCAGCGGCAAATCCCATGAGGGCCGTCTGCGAGACGTAGATGAAGAATGCGCTGATCAGGATCCCTCGGACGTCACTGGATTTGATGGCGTCCTTCCCGACCGCTTCCTCGCTTGCGTTGACGGCAGGATGCATGAACGCGCCGAAAAACAGCGCCGCCACGACCACGGCGAGCTGGACGGCATCCACCCCGATATGACCCATCTTCACATTCAGGATCGGTACGACGTACATCGCACAGGAAAATATGATGGCCATCGCAACGGCGACTTGCGCCGCGACCTTCTCCGGGTGCTTGACGTGTGCAATCACCCCATACGCGCACACGCAGCTGACGCCCAACGCGGCGCCGAGAACCAGCTTCGCGGCGACGAATACATAGAAATTATGTGAAAACATCGCACACGTCGACAGAACGGCAAGCGCTGCCGCAGCGAGCGCACCCGTTCTCTTGTTCAACGTCGCCGTGTGACGACCGAAAAAGATGATGGAAAGCGAAAGACAGAGCAGCACCGCGGACGCGAGCCAGCCAGCGGTGCTTTCGGACAGCCCGAACCGGGCCATCGATTCTTCGATGCTGAATGGGAGCAGATAGGTTGGAGTCCAGACCACGGCCCCTGTATAAAGCAGCGCGATTTTTCGGATTCCCTTGATTTCGACACTCACGATCGACTCCTTGTCGTTTGCACGAATACGAGATCGCGACGAGGCATCGAATCGCCCTCTTGCTCGCATTCATACTGGCACTGTTTCGAAGACTGCTGCATCCAACCGAAAAATCGCAATATCAGAATCGCTCGCGCTGCACCGATCCAGGCATCCCGTCGAGCGGCCACGATGCCTCCAGATGATGGAATCGCCCGATTTCCGCGTGAAAACCGGGCCAGGATTCCATCACCCAACCCGTGCGTTAATCGAAATGCCCGACCTCGAGGAAATCCTTCATCTTCAACAGGTCGTTCGGATCCGACATTTGACCGTTACGCTCGACGAAGCCGGCGAAAGTCGTGCCGTACGTCCAGCCGAGCAGGCGCTGCAGCTCTTCCGGATAGCGCTTCACGCGTTCGATCGGCAGCGTGAGGTACTGGTTTTCTTCCTGCCGGAGGATCGCCAGGTCATACGACATCGTCAGGCCGGTGCGCGGCGCATCGCTGGTGTTCTTGCCGCCGCCGTGATACGTGGAGCCGATGAAGAACAGCGCATCGCCGGCCGACATGGTCGCGGGAATGGCTTCCTCCTGCGTGGGCATGCGCTCGTCGTCCCACTTGTGGCTGCCCGGGATGACGAGCGTGGCGCCGTTTTCCGCCGTAAAGTCCGATACGGCCACCATCACCTGGAACCGGGCCTCGCGCCCATAGTTCGGGTGCCGCCAGAGCCATACGGAATCGTCACGATGCAACGGCTGAAGGCCCTGCCCCGGCAGAATCTGGATGGCTTGCGTCACCCCCACCTGGATATCGGGCGCGACATCGACCTGGTTTTCGCCGCTCCAGATCTTGATCGGCGTCTGCAGGATGCTGCGCGCCGCACCCAGATAGAGCGGATGCAACGCAACCTCGGCCATCCAGTCGGTACGCGCGAAGAGGCGCGAGACGCGACGCGTCTGGGTACCGGCGAAGTAATCGTCTACTCCGTTCGGAGCCGACTCGAGCGTGTCGAAGAGCGTACGCTGGATTCGCGCAAGCAAATCGGAATCGAGAAAGTTCTTGACGATCGCTCCACCATCCTGCCTGACTGCATTGGCAAGATCCTCAGGAGTGCTACCACTTGAAAGGCGCTGCAACGACATGATGATTCCTCCAACAAATTGTCAATGATTAAAAAGCGCGGCGTATCCTCGGTCACCACTGCCTTCTGCAATGGATGACAGGATTCGCTCGCGTAGCGCCTTCAGGATTCGCGGCGGCTGCCCGATATCTTCCTGCGCCTGCTGAAACAGTTCGGTCGCTCGTGCGTAGATGTCGAGGTCCGCTCCGCGCGGTTGATAGTCGGAAGCCGCCACGGACTCGAACAGGCCTTCGATGAAGCGAGTCTGACCGGCGAGATAGTTTGGGATCAGGTCGCGAATCTCGTCGATCGAAATGCCCGAGTTCACCACGAATCTGAGACCTTCCAGGAAGGCTGCGCCGGCACCAAAAACGAACGTGCCCGTCAACCCGGCATCGAGCACGTTCGGCACGTCGGGTCGTGCACCGACGTAGGTGGATTGCGGAGCAATCTTCCGGAGCAGAGGCTCCACTTCGCGCCAGATCTTCTCGTCGCCCCCAAAAAGGATGACGGCGTTCTCGCGGCCGATATCCGGCGGGAAGCACTGGATCGTTCCACTGATGAAGTTTGCGCCGGCGCCACGCACGATTTGATCCAGCTTCTGGACCTCGGACGGGCGACCCGTGGCCAGATTGACCACCGTTTTCCCTTTCAGGCGCTCGCCCAGCGCCTCGAAGTCCGCCGCGAGGTCAACCGGTGTTGCCGTCACGACGACGATGACGTCCGCCTCATCAAAGGCGGTCGTGGCACGCTCGGCAACCCGGGCGCCCAGTTCGCGCAGACGCTGCGCCTTTTCAGCCTTCCTGTTCCAGACGACGACTTCCGCACCATCGTCAATCAGGGTGGCGGCAATGGCGGACCCCATCACCCCCAGGCCCAAGACGGCAATCACATGGCTCATTCGTATTCCCTATCGTTGTCGTTGACCACACTACCGAGAAACATCCTTCGTTCAAGTCAACCGCACGAATCATTAGACTTGGTCATATGACTATCAAGCAAGCCGTATGCCAATCGGATCCGGGTGTTCGCCCTTCGTGAAGGGCGGCTAACGCGCACGGTGGTGATGCGCATGCCCCGGCGCGGGGAATTCGCCGCACCAGATGAGGCTCAGCGTCACGATCGCGGTGCAGACGGTTGACTTGATCAAATGACCACGAATCTACAGGCACGAGTCTTATGCTTCGACAGGACATTGGGAATACGGAGTTTCCATTAGCCTCGTCATGAAGGCGCCGCACGAGCCAACGCAGTGGCGCCCATTCCACGATCCGCACGGCTGCTTTACCGTGCACGTGTGAGAGTCACCGTACCTGCGCTGCTCTGCGACGGCCTCATCGAAGCAGGAACGCAAGCACCGCTCGACGAGCGGAGCACCGCTTGATGCGCCGGGCCGATCCACGATGGCGAGTCCGTCTTCTGGTTCAGGGAGCCTGCCGCCGAGTCGCATTGCTGCCGCGAGGTTCGTCCTGCGCCGCGGCGCATCGACGCCATCACCATGCCCGGCACGTACCTGCGAACGGCACGTCTCACGACGCCACGGCGGCGCAATATCCGTGGGGGACAATGCCTTGTGTTGCTAGCGAAATGCCGCCCATCGTCATGCTAATATCCGAGGATTCGACTACCCTGCACGGGTAGCGCCTTTGGACGAAGACATAAAACGGAGCGCTGGCCTATGCAGCGAGTACGGGCTGAAGTCCGCCGCCAGGACCTCGTCGCGGCGACTGTCGCGGTGATTGCAGAGCACGGTGTGAAGGGTGCCACGACCCGTCGCATCGCCGAGGCTGCAGGATGCCCACTGGCGTCCCTGCACTACGTGTTTCACTCAAAGGACGAGCTGCTGTTCGCCGTCTACGAGTCCCTGATCGACTTGATCCGCTCGGATAGCCCCGAGCCTCCGGAGCACGGCACCCTGTCGGACCTGGCGGAGTTCAACCTGCGCTCCGTGATGACCTGGTTCGAAGCCAACCCGACATACGCGAAGACCCAGTCGGAGTTGTATACGTGGGCGCTCAGGCATCAGCCCGACATGGCCGTTAACGCGCTTCGCATCTCCCAGGAAGGTGCCCGCAGCAATCTGACCACCGCCGAGCCCCGTGCAGATGCCAAGGTGCTGGACGCCATTGCGCGGCTGACCATCGTCCTGGTCGACGGCCTGCTCTTCTCGTGGTTTGCCCAGGAAGATTCGAAGCGTCTGGCAACCGATGTCGACCACGCCTGCAAGATGCTGGCCGCCTACGCGGCGACACTGTCGGACGCGCGCCCTGCCGCCAAGACCCCTCGCAAGTCGGTACGGAAGCACTGAACCGCTGCCACCTACGCGGAGGCACCGGCTCCCCCCCGGTGCCCTCACAGCGGCAGCGTCGCCGCTTCAAATGACCGCACGGCTCGCGGCGCATGACGTTGCAATTTCACCCATGCGCCGCCCTGCGCGCACGCTCTGCTCGAAGGTGCTTTCAGGAGCCCTTGTTCGCGTTCGACCCCGCACGTTCGACGCGACGTAACGGGCTTCACCGAGAATCCACACCGGCTGCAGCCAAGCACCCCGTTTCCATTCGCATCGAAACCCGACGCTCCTGGCAGGCAGCCCTCGGACTTACGTCGCAGTTCTTGCGCTCACGGGTTTACCTCCATCGACAGCGTCTCTTTGTCTGCTTAACGTTGACCGATCAAATGATCAAGTCATGCGATCAAAACTTCCAGAATCAGCGCAAAAAAGCGAACTGAATATTCATGGCATCCGCGGCCCGGCCCATTCATGGACAAACTTTCAAGAAGCCGACATAATTCACGAGCGTTATGGTCACTTGACCATGTATCACGGATAAACACTACACCTGTGTATGACGTGAACGGAAGAGGATTTTCGGGTACCGGAGTTTACCAATGACAAGAGTTCGCGCTGCGTTGCGGCGACAAGATTTCGTTGACGCTGCCGTTGAAGTGATCGCC
This sequence comes from Burkholderia sp. AU15512, assembly GCF_002223325.1. Lineage (NCBI taxonomy): Bacteria > Pseudomonadati > Pseudomonadota > Betaproteobacteria > Burkholderiales > Burkholderiaceae > Burkholderia > Burkholderia sp. AU15512. Next base: position 322,371 of record NZ_NKEX01000008.1, on the reverse strand, counting down.
GCGCACGGCGTCGCTGGAGCCACCACGCGGCGAATCGCCGAAGCCGCGAGTTGCCCGCTGGCATCGCTGCATTATGTATTCCATACCAAAGACGATCTGTTCGACGCGGTGTACGAATCCCTGTTCGACCTGCTCGCGGCGAATGCTCTCGCCGACAGGGAATTTCATTCTTTCGGCGAACTCGCCGGATGGCAGCTGCGCAAGAATGTCGATTGGCTCGTGCAGCATCCGTCGTACGCCCGGGCACAGTCTGAACTGATCCAGTGGGCAGAGCGTCATCGCCCCGATTTCGCGTTGAAAACTTATGTCGAGACCATCGAGCGAACGATCGCTTACCTCGGCAAGTGCGCGCCACAAGTCAACCCTGACGCGATTGAATCCGTCGCCAGAATGAGCATCATCCTGATCGATGGATTGCTGAACAGTTGGCAAGGCGACACGAATATCCGCGAGCTCAAGGCGAACCTGGATAGTGTAAGTTCAGCGTTGGAGGCGTTTGCCACCTCTCTCTCGAGCTCGACGGTGCAGGCCTGAGCGCCGACGCGGCGTGTCATTGCACCATCGCCGGCAACCCGACACTGCCCATCCGCACGATGCCTCGAGACCGGCCTCGATCCTGCCGCCTTTCCGTAGACGGACGTCCGCAGACCGCCGGACGCCCATCGTCGCTTCCCGCTAGCTGACGGCGCCCGGCGCCGCGCCGAACATCGACTTCGTCTCCAGGAACTCCTCGATACCGGCGTAGCCCCACTCTCGTCCGTTGCCGGACTGCTTGTACCCACCGAACGGCGCCGCGATGTCGACGGGCGCGCCGTTCAAATGCACCATCCCGGTCCGCAACTGTCTCGCGACGCGCTCCGCCTGTTCGATCGTGTCGCCGTAGACGTAGCCGGACAATCCGTACGGCGAGTCGTTGGCAATGGCGACCGCGTCCGATTCGTCCTGATACGGGATGATCACCAGGACGGGGCCGAAAATCTCCTCGGTTGCAATCGTCATGCGATTGTTCACGCGGCTGAAGACCGTCGGCTTGACGTAGTAGCCTCGTTCGAGCCCGGAGGGATTGCCGAGCCCGCCCGACAGGAGCACCGCGCCCTCGTCGATGCCCGTCTGAATCATCTCCTGCACCTTGCGATGCTGGCGCTGGTTTGCCATCGGCCCCATGGTCGTACCGGGATCGCGCGGATCACCGACGACGACCTGCGCGCACGCCGCGACCGCAATCTGCTCTGCCTCCTCGAGCCGATGCGCCGGCACCAGCATGCGCGAGGGCGCGGTGCACGTCTGGCCGGAGTTGGCCATCATCTGGAGCACGCCATGCGTGACACCCTGCTGAAAGTTTTCGCTATCCAGAATGATGTTCGCTGACTTTCCGCCCAGCTCCAGCGTCACTCGCTTGATCGTCGTCGCCGCGGCCTGTGCGACCTCCACGCCGGCGCTCGTCGAACCGGTCAGCGACACCATGTCGAAGAGCGGGCTGGACGCAATGGCCCGGCCCAGGCGCTGCCCGGAGCCCTGCACGAGATTGAATACGCCGGGAGGAACGCCGGCCTTCTCGAGGATCTCGGCGAGAACAATCGCCGAGTATGGCGCATTCTGACTGGGCTTCAACACGATCGTGCAACCCGCCACCAGCGCCGGCGCCACCTTGCACATGACCTGGTTCATGGGCCAGTTCCACGGCGTGATCAACCCGCACACCCCCACCGGCTCCTTCACGATCCGCGACGTGCCCTGGGTGCGTTCGAACGGATACTGCTTCGCCACTTCCAGCGTCGTATGAAGGTGCCAGAGCCCCAGTGCCGCCTGAAGGGGGCGAGAAATGGCGTCCATCGGCGCGCCCATCTCGAGCGTGATGGCGTCCGCCATATCCTGCAACCGCTCGGTGTAGGCAGCGATCACGCGCTCGAGCATCGCGAGCCGCTCGACGAGCGGTGTGTTCGAGAATGCCGCGAACGCGTCGCGCGCCGCCTGCGCGGCCAGGTTCACATCGGCTTCGTCCGAGAACAGCAACACACCGGAGACTTCGCCCGTCGCCGGGTTGATGATGTCGTGCTCCACGCCACCGTTCACCGGCCCCACCCAACGGCCGCCTATGAACGCCTTGCGGAGATGGTCTGCTTCGAAAATCGGCATCTGCTCGCTCCATGTCATTTTGGTATCGAGGGCGAGTCTTCAGCCTTCTGGATCGCCCGGGAAGATCCATACTAACGTCTTTTTTGATCATTTGGCCAAGTCACATGACTCGGTAATAATCAGTATTGCCACCGGCAAGCCAAAGTAAGACGCTTCATGGAACGAACCGTCATGCTGCTGCAAAAGATCTGCAGCGCGTGTGACCGGATGATGATGGAGACGAAACCACGAGGCGGCTTCCGGCGAAGCGCGCAACACGCCGAAGTCTCTTATCTCAGGTGAATCGGTTTGGCTACCGGCACGGACGTTCGACGATCACCGGCCGGCAAGCACGAGTCTGCTCGCCGCTCGCGTATCGAGGCAGGCATCACAGAGGGTTAACCTTCATCGACAAGGAATTTTTCGAGCAATACTTTCCACTACACGGTCACTTGATCAAGTCATATGGCAGACTTCACGGCGGATAGCCTGGAAGCAAGCAATCCGCAAGGAAGCGCACCGCGATCCGGTCGCTTTTGACGTCAACATCGAACGACAACTCTCCCTCGGGAGCGAAAGGTAATTACCATGGCAATCATTCAAGTCCAGCAGATCATGCACGAGAATCCGCTGCATGCTCGCGCTCCGCATGAACCCCGCTATGAAGATGGCAGCGCCTTCTGTGACGGCAAGTACGTTCCCATCACCGAAGCGACCGTCCCGCTCGTCGACGCAGGGTTCCTGCACGCCGACGCGGCCTACGATGTCGTCACCGTCTCGCGGGGCAACTTCTTCCGGCTCGACGATCACCTCGCGCGCATGGAAGAGTCGTCGGCGAAGTTCTTCCTCGAGAATCCGTTCAATCGCGACCAGGTCCGGGAAATTCTCCACACGCTCGTGCGCAATGCCGGCCTGAAGGACGCGTACGTCTGGTGGTGCGTCACCCGTGGCCCGCTGAGCGTCGACCGCCGCGACCGCAGCGCGATGAAGAACGCGATGTTCGCCTTCGCCGTGCCGTTCTTCTTCCAGGCCGACGACGAGGTCCGCACGCGCGGCTCGAACCTGCTGATCAGCAAGCGGTACAACCGCATTTCCGCGAAGGCGGTCGACCCCACGGCGAAGAACTTCCACTGGATGGACATGAAGCTCGCGCTCTTCGAAGCCATGACGCAGGAGAAGGACTGGGCGGTGCTCGTCGACGAACACGACAACCTCACCGAGGCAGCCGGTGCGAACGTGTTTTTCGCCAAGAACGGGGAGCTCTACACCCCCGCCGAAGGCTGCCTGCTGGGCATCACGCGCCAGAGCGTGTTCGATATCGCCGCCGAGCTCGGCATCAAGGTGAACATCGGCACGTACACCGCGACCCAGCTGCGCGAGGCCGACGAAGCATTCACGTCGTCGTCGGCAGGCGGGATCATGCCCGTCAGCGCCGTCGACGATCAACCGCTTGGCAACCACAACGGCCCCGGCCCGATCTCCGAGAAGATTCACAACCTCTACTGGGAGAAGCGCTGGGCAGGATGGCACGCGCAACGGGCTGAGTACTTCTCGTCGGTCCCGGCATAAGCCGGAAACCAGAAGCCGTTCGACAGTGGCGCGTACGAAGCCGGTCCGGCCGAACAAGCCGTATCCGGCCCTGGCGGGCGCCCAATAGCTGCATGCATTGACAAACCGTCCGGCGCGACGCCCAGGCGCCGGACAATACGAACTTCTACGTCATAGCGATGACCTGGAGTTCGGTGATTCAGCAAAACAAAGTACAAGCACACCCCAATTCATTTCGCATAGCTAATAAACGGGCAGGACTATCGGACCTTTCATCCGTTTTCACCTATGCACAACCCTTTGGCGGGCGCACGTTACCTGGTCAAGGTCAAGGAGATAGCCGTGGTCAAGACTCATGCTTTCAAGAAATCCGCTTCGCTCATCCGATCGGCAGCGAAATTGTCCGTCATCGCTTCCGCCGTCGCGATGTCTTTGACCGGTGCGCTTGCGGAAGGGACGGATGCCTCACATACGCCGTCGGGCGCCGAAATCGCCGGCACCGCGAGCGGCATTCCCGCCTGGACCCCCGTGGGCAACGTCGGGGCAGGCTGGAGTTACGGCAAGCGCCGCGCGGATTTCTTCAAATACAAGTCCGACAAGCCGCTGTACACGATCGACGCCAGCAATGTCGACAAGTACGCGGACAAGCTCAACCCGGGCCAGATTGCACTGCTGAAGAACCTGAAGGGCTTCACGATGCCGGTCTATCCGTCCCGGCGCACGTGCGGCGTCCCCGATTTCGTCGCGGAGAACACGAAGAACAACGCGGGCTTCGCCAAGATGTCGGCTGACGGATCGGAACTCGCCGATGCCCACCTGCCCGGCTACCCGTTCCCTGCGCCCAAGACCGGCGCGGAAGTGATGTGGAACGCGAAGCTGCACTACCGCGGCGCCGGCGTCGAGATGCGCGACATCATCACCGTCGTCTCGCCGCGCAAGGGCGCGTCCGACTGGATCAAGAACGTGTCCGACGCATGGATTTACCAGCCGTGGGGCGACAAGGCCGGCACGACGTTCGCGAAGGTCAATCAGATCGAAGGCAACGCCTACTACGCGTACAAGTCCCCGGCGGCCATTGCCGGCCAGGCCGCGATCTTCACGAACTATGCCGACAAGCCGACCGAAGTCTTCTACTACTTCCCGGGGCAGCGCCGGACCCGTCGCATGCCGTCGTATGCGTACGATGCGCCGCAGATCGGCTTCGACAACCAGTACAACATCGATGAAGCGCTGGTCTTCTCCGGACAGACGGACCGCTTCTCCTGGAAGCTGCTCGGCAAGAAGGAAATGATCGTTACCTATAACGACCTGGGCATGTACGACTTCTCGGACAAATTTGACGATGCGTACGGCCCGGACTTCGTGAACCCGGCGAAGCGTCGCTACGAACTCCATCGCGTGTGGGTCGTGGAAGCCACGGTCAAGCAGGGGATGCGCCATACCGCGCCCAAGCGCCTTTTCTACGTCGACGAAGACAGCTGGAGCTACCTCGGCGCGGTGGACTACGACGCGCAGGGCAACGTCTCGAAGGTTCGCGAGGGCTACATCATTCCGGTGTACGAAACGGGGAGCTGCGACACGCTCGCATTCGCGCAATACAACCTCGTCGACGGCCGGTATCTCGTGGATGGTTCAATGCTCGCGGCCGGACGGGACGCGAAGTGGTCGGTCGACTCGTCGGCGGACCAACACTACAAGCCGAGCTTCTACAACGCCGATAATCTCCGTGCGTTGAGCGAGCGTTGACAGGGGCCGAGACAAAATGGCTACCACCTCCTCATTACAGCCCCGCTCCAGCGTGGTGTTCGTGCGCGCGGCAATCGCGGCGCTTGTCGCCGTCGGGTGCGGCAGCGCGCATGCCTTCACGTTCACGATCGGCAACGTCGAAGGCAGTTTCGATTCGACGATATCGGCAGGCGTCGGCATTCGCACCGCGTCGCCGAGCAGCAATCTCGTGTCGCCGACCTACAACGTGGCCACCGGTGCGCAGACGGGTGGCGGCCGGCTCGGTCAATTGAGCGGCCTCTCCGATCAGGGCGACATCAACTACGGCAAGGGCGATCCGTTCACGAGCTATCTCAAGGGCAACCACGAGCTGGTCCTGAAGATGCCGTCGCAAGGGCTCACGTTCATGGCACGGGGCACCTGGCAATACGACTACTCCGGCACCCGCACGACAGGCGCGACCAGCGGACAGGACCTGTTCTACAACCCTTCGCCCAACCTGAGCGGCGGGCTCCCGTCCGATGCCGAGAAGAACATCCGCTTCAAGCCGCGCCTGCTCGACCTGTGGGTCAGCAAGCAGTTCAACGTCGGCGACCAGATCGCGCGCATCCGCGTAGGTAACCAGGTCGTCAGCTGGGGCGAAAGCATCTGGGAAACCGGCGGGGTCAATGCGACGAATGCGATCGACGTGAATCGCGCGTCCCAGCCCGGCGCGCAGGTCAAGGAGATCATCCTGCCCGCGCCGATCGTGAGTGTCGCATCCGGCGTGGGTCACGGCGTGAACGTCGAAGGGTACTTCCAGAGCAACTGGAACCAGAATTACCTGCCGCCGGTTGGCAGCTATTGGTCGAACCAGATCGTCGGGCCCGGCAACAACACGTACGGCGCCTCGACCATCCATCCGAAGAACGGCGGGCAGTATGGTTTTTCCATTCGCTACCAGCCGGCGGGAACGGACCTGAATCTCGGCTTCTACACGATCGCGTACCACGACAAGTTCCCGCAAGTCTCGCTGAGCTCGACGGGCGGGACGGTCTTCCGGTTTCCGGAAGACCGCCACATGATCGGTGTCAGCGCCAACTTCCCGGTGGGCGACTGGGCGATCGGCACCGAGCTCTCGTACCGCCCGCGAGATGCCGTTCCGCTCAATCCGGCCAGTGGATGCGTCGCGCAAGGGGGGAACTGTTGGGTCGACGAGAAGCGCTTCCAGTGGCACCTGACGACCCTCTACTCGCTGCAACCGGGCAATTCGGGCGCCTTCCTGAAGCTGCTCGGCGCCCAGACCGCCACGCTGACGACCGAGACGGTGATCATCGCTTATCCGGGGCTTCACAAGAGCTACGGCGGATCGCCGATTTCGCCTGGCGCGCTTCTGTGGGGGAACGAATTCAACGACTTGTTCGCGACCGGCGCACTCAACACGCCGGGTAGTGCCCAGGGAACGAAATACTCCGGCGGGATCGACGTCGATTTCAACTGGGTGTACGACGGCACCGTCATTCCCGGGTGGCAGGTCAATCCGGGGATATTCGTCCGGTACGGCCTCTTCGGCAATACGCCGAACGTGAATGCCCAGTTCATGCGCGGCGTGACGGCCATGAACCTGTATGTGAACTTCATACAGAACCCGGCGAACTGGCAGGTCGGATTGAACTACACCCGTTTCATGGGCCCGACCAACCCGCTGGCCAACCCGCTACGTGACAGGGACTTCGTGGCAATCGTCGCATCTCGCAATTTCTGAGGTCAATATGAATCAACCGCCTGTTTCCGACGCAGCCCGACCCGGCAAGCTGCCAAGAATTCTTCATTCGCTGGAAAATACGCTGTTCGGTCACAGGCGTCTCGTGCTGGGGCTCCTGGTGTTGTTCACGGTCGTCATGGCCTGCTTCGCCGTCAAGCTGCGCATGGATGCCGGGTTCGAGAAGCAGCTGCCGCTGGGCCACGAATACACGCAGACGTTCAACGAGTATCGCGGTGACCTGCTCGGCGCCAACCGCCTGATCGTCGTCGTCAAGGCCCGCAAGGGCAGCATCTGGACGCCGGCTGCGTTGAAGCGCCTGTATGAAGTCACCCAGGCGGTCACCTTCCTGCCGAACGTATCTCGCAGCAGTGTTCAATCGCTCTGGACACCGAATTCATTCGTCAACGAGATCACCGAAGACGGATTCCGGGCCGACCCGCTCATTCCCGGCACCGTGACGCCCGATCAGCTCGACGGCAACACGGTCGGCGCCATTTCGCGCTCGACCGCCCAGGGCGGTTTCGTCGGCAGCCTCGTGTCGCGCGACCAGAGCAGCGCCATGGTCACCGCCGATCTCAACGAGCTGGATGCCAAAGGCGAGCGGGTGGACTATGTGGCATTCGACAAGGCGCTCGAATCGCAATTGCGCGCCAAGTTCGAGGATGCGAACTATGAAATCCAGATCATCGGTTTCGCGAAACAGATCGGCGATATTGCAAACGGTGCGTCGTCCGTCCTGAAGTTCTGCGCAATCGCCCTGCTCCTGACCGCGTTGGCCGTCTACTGGTACTGTCGCTCCATTCGCCTGACGATCCTGCCGCTGACCTGCTCGCTCGTCTCGCTCGTCTGGCAGTTCGGCACGCTGCATCTGCTCGGCTACGGGCTCGACCCGCTGGGCGTGCTGGTTCCATTCCTGGTGTTCGCGATCGGCGTTTCACACGGCGTCCAGCAGATCAATTTCATCGTGCGCGAGATCTCCCACGGGAAGTCGGTGGAGCAAGCCGCCCGGTCCAGCTTCAGCGGGCTGCTGATTCCCGGCACGCTCGCCCTGGTGACCGCGTTCGTGTCCTTCGTCACGCTGATCCTGATTCCGATCCCGATGGTGCGCGAGCTCGCGATCACCGCTTCGCTCGGCGTGGCGTACAAGATCGTCACGAACCTGGTGATGCTGCCGCTGGCGGCGTCGTTGCTCAAGGTCGACGGCAACTATGCGAAGAATGCGGAACTGCACGCCGTTCGTCGTGGCCGCGTGCTCCGCGTGCTCGCCAAAGTCGCCATTCCGCGCAATGCGGCGATCGTCCTGCTGGCCGCCGTCGTGGTGTTCGCCGTGGCGGCCTGGGAAAGCCGGGACCGCGTGGTCGGCACGCTGCAGGCCGGCGCGCCCGAGCTGCGTGCCGACGCCCGGTTCAATCTGGATTCGGTTTCGATTGCATCGAGCTACGACGTCGGCCTGGACTGGATTTCGATCGTCTTCGAAGCGCCGCCCCAGTCCTGCAACAACGTGGAGGTCGGCGCCTACCAGGATCGCTTCGTCTGGTCGATGCGTGCCGTCCCCGGCGTCTTGTCGGTCGTTTCATTCTCGTCGTTGCTGCGGCAATACAACGAGGGATACAACGAAGGCAATCCGAAGATGTCCGCAATCCCCATCGATCCGGACAACTATTCATCGCTGGCCGGCGAGGTGGCCCGTACGCCCGGCGTGATGCGCAAGGACTGCAGCATGACGGCGGCGAACATCTATCTGGCCGATCACAAGGCGGCCACGATCACCCAGGTGATCAACGCCGCGAAGCATTTCCGTGATACGGACAAGCTGCCGGGCGTGAAGATCCGGCTCGCGTCCGGCAACGCCGGCGTGCTGGCCGCGGTCAACGACGAAATCGAGCGCAGCGAATTGCCGATGATGCTTTATGTCTATACGACCATCGTCCTGCTCGTCCTCGTCACGTACCGTGACCTGCGCGCGGTGCTCGCCTGCTGCCTGCCGCTGACGATCGGCACCTTCGTCGGGTATTGGTTCATGAAGGAGCTGCAGATCGGCCTGACCGTCGCCACGTTGCCCGTGATGGTGCTGGCGGTGGGTATCGGCGTCGACTATGCGTTCTATATCTACAACCGGCTGCAGCTGCATCTCGCCAACGGCGTCGGCATCGTCAAGGCGCTCGAACAGTCGATCCTCGAGATCGGGACGGCCACCATCTTCACGGCGATCACGCTCGCGATCGGCGTCGCCACCTGGTCGTTCTCCGAGCTCAAGTTCCAGGCGGACATGGGCAAGCTCCTGGCGTTCATGTTCATCGTCAACATGGTCATGGCCATGACGGTTCTGCCCGCGTTCGCCGTCTGGCTCGAGCGCATCTTCCCGCGGCGCAAGCCCGCCCGTGCCCCCGGCCTGCTCGCCCATTGAAGAAGAAGAGGATTCCATGACCCTGTATCGCAAGGTTCTCTCCCTGTCGGCCGGCGCCGTCGTCCTTGGCGCGCTGCTGGGCAGCATGCCAGGCGCGGCATCCGCATCGGAACTCCGGCCCGTGCCGGCCGTCCAGTCCAGCATCGCGACCCAGTCCCCCGTGCTGGATGCGGCCTGGGCCGGCCAGCGGGTCGTGAGTGTCGGCGCGAACGGCATCGTCCTGCTGTCCGACAACCGCGGTGCGACGTACCGTCAGGCCAAGTCCGTGCCCCTGAGCTCGACGCTGACGTCCGTCAGTTTCATCGACGCCAGGACAGGGTGGGCAGTCGGCCACTGGGGCGCGATCCTGAAGACGACCGACGGCGGCGAGACGTGGGAGGTGCAACGTCTCGTGACGAGCGAGGATCGCCCGCTGTTCGGCGTGCATTTCACCGATGCCAACCACGGCGTGGCCGTCGGACTCTGGTCGCTCATCCTCGTCACCGATGACGGCGGCAAGACCTGGACCAAAAAGGAAGCCGTGCTCCCGAACGGCAAGAAGTCGGACCTGAATCTGTTCGGCCTGTTTTCGAACGGCAAGGGCGAGATCTTCGCCACGGCCGAGAAGGGGCAACTCCTGATTTCCCGGGACAAGGGCAACACGTGGGAAAGCGTGGAGACCGGTTACAAGGGGTCGTTCTGGTGCGGCGTGGCGCTGCCCGACGGCGTGCTGCTGGTCGGCGGGCTGCGCGGCACGCTGATGCGAAGCGAGGACAACGGCCATACCTGGTCGCGCGCGACGCTCGACACCCGGAATTCCATTACCGCGCTTGCGTCCCGAGGCGCCACGGTATTGGCGATAGGGGTCGACGGGCTGCAGGCTCAAAGTACCGATGATGGCAAGACGTTCCAGCGCCTGCGTACCCAGACCGGGACGACGTACACCGCGGCGCTCCCGTCGACCGGCGACAAGTGGCTGATCTTCTCTCGCGACGGGGTCATCGCGCAGTAACGGCCGGATGTCTGAAGCGCGCGGCGGGCCGCGATCGTGAATCGCGGCCCGCCGTGTCGAAGCCTGCCTGACCTCGGATGGAGGGTCGAGCCAAACGGCGATCGAGTTCTCCCACCCGGGGGCACGGATCACTCGAAGAAGAAGCGGCTGACGGACGAGCCGCCGTGTCACGCCACGCGCGACACCCTCCCCCGTCAGCCGGATTTTCGCAGTCGATAGCCGATGCCGTGCACGCTTTCCACGATGCCCGACGCGCCGGCGGCCATCAGCTTTCTCCGTAACCGGCTCATGTGGCTGTCGACGGTGCGAGTGGATGCGCTGACGTCCGCCATGCACGCATCGAGCAGTTCGACGCGCGTAAATGCACGATTCGGCAGCCTGGCCATGTGAGCCAGCAGGCGGAATTCGACGAGTGTCACGGAGACCGGCGTTTCGCCGGAGGACGTTCTCACGCACGCCATATAGCTTTCCGTATCGACTTCGAGCGTACCCACCCGGAGACGACGTTCAGGCGCGAGCGTGCCGGAGCGCCGAAGAATCGTGAGCAATCGCGCGACGACCACGTCCGGGTCGAACGGCCTGACGATGTAGTCGTCGACGCCGGCGTGCAGTGCGCGCAGCTGCTCCCCCTCCCGGTCACACGCCGAAATGACGACGATGGGGGCATCGCTTTGCCGTCGAAGCCTGGCGAGCATGTCCAGGGTATCCGCACGCAGTTCACGGACGTCGAGAATGACCAGATCCGGCTTCAGGTTCAGTTGCGTAGCCAGCACGGTCTGGGCGGGGTGGGTCTGGAATGTTCGAAAGCCATGGCGAGTCAGGCAGGTATCGAGCGTCGACGACATTTCCGGTGCGTCATCCGCGATGAGTATGAGCGAGTGCATGATTGAATTTCCGAGTCGTTGCCTTTCGTGCAAGCGGACACCTTCCGGACCGCGTTCAGGCACCGCACGGGGGTCCCCGTTCACAGGCATCGCTCGTCGAATTGAAGACGGCGTTCGGCATGACACACGCCGACGCCATCGGGATAGAGGCTGGGGAAAAATATTTCCCGCGCCCGGACGAGGCCGGACGCCGAGCGAGATCGATCGGCCGACTGGTTCGTCGGTTGCGGCGACTCATCGCCATGAAGCAAGCAGCGGTCTTTCTCCGGTGGTTGGCGCATACAGGTCGCCACCCGGCATCCGCGCGTCGGGTGGCGGCATCGCTTGCCTCGTGCTCGCCTTGCGCTTCAACGAGCAAGGATGCGTTCATGATCGGCGGTTGGCCGCATCACCAGGACTCACCGCGCGAGCGCTCGACGCCAGAAAGCGCGCGATGCCCCGGCAACGTCCAGTCTTGCCGCAACCGGCCGGCGAGCCGTTGCCTTCGGGTCATGGACGTCGCTGCACACATCATGCTCGCGACGTTCACGTGCGGATGAGGCCTTCGTGCCGACGAACGTCGGCGAGAAGGTCACTCACACCGCGTTTTCCGGTATCGCGGACGGGAATCGGGAGATCCTCCTGATCAGATCAGAGGCTTTCTCACCGATCATGATCGTCGGCGCGTTCGTGTTTGCGCCCACCAGCGTCGGCATGATCGATGCATCCACCACGCGCAATCCTTCCGTTCCCCGTACGCGCAACTGGGAATCGACGACCGCGAGCGCGTCGTTCCCCATGCGACAGGTTCCGACCGGGTGGTACACGGTGTCGGTCCGCTCGCGCAGCAACGCACGAATGTCGTCGTCCGATCGCGACCGGGACGCGAACACGTCCTCCGTCACGAACCGGGCCATCGCCGGCGCGGCCATCAACCGCCGGGTCAGCTTGTACCCGTCGACCAGGACCTCGAGATCGTCGTCGTGCTCGAGGAATGCCGGGTCGATCAACGGCGCATCGAGCGGATCGGCGCTTCGCAGCTTGACCGACCCACGGCTTTTCGGCCGCAGCAGGCACACGTGACAGGAAAGACCATGTCCGAGCCGCACCTTCCGTCCGTGATCGCTGACGGGCCCGACGACGAAATGCATCTGAACGTCCGGGCGATCGAGATCGGGACGCGTCTTCAGGAATGCGCCGCCTTCGGCGAAGTTGGTGGTCAGGGTACCGGTTCGCGAGTTCCGGTATTGCCGGATGTCGCCCAGCGTCTTGATCGCGCCGCGCACCGATACGCCGAGCGCATCCAGGCTGTTCGTCTTGTAGCTGACGACGAAGTCCGGATGATCCTGCAGGTTCTCACCCACGCCCGGGAGATCGGCGACGACCTGGATCCCGAGACGCTCGAGTTCGTCCTTCGGACCGACGCCGGACAACATCAGCAACTGCGGCGATTGAAGCGCGCCGGCGGAAAGGATCACCTCTTTCTTCGCCCAGACCGTCTCGACATTCCCGCCACGCGTGACCTCGACGCCCACGGCCCGCTTGCCGTCGAACACGATGCGCCGGACCTGCGCGCCCGTCTCCACCGTCAGGTTGCCGCGCGTCTTCAGGTGCGGAAAAAGATAGGCGCGTGCCGCACTCCAGCGCTCGCCATTCTTCTGGGTCACCTGGTAGATGCCGACGCCTTCCTGCTCCGCACCGTTGAAATCGTCCGTGACGGGCAGGCCGCACTCTCGTGCGGCGTCCAGCCAACGCGCCTGGAATGGATTGTCCGTCCTCAGGTCGCTGACCCACAGCGGGCCGCCGCGCCCGTGCCATTCATTGCCGAGCCGCTCGTTGTGCTCGCTTCGCTTGAAATACGGGAAGACGTCGTTCCAGCCCCAGCCTTCGTTGCCGAGCGCGGCCCAATCGTCGTAGTCGGCATGATGGCCGCGCGTGTACACCATCGCATTGATCGCGGACGATCCGCCCAACGCCTTGCCACGCGGCTGGTAGCCGCGTCGCCCCTGCAGCCCCTTCTGGGGCACCGTCTCGAACGCCCAGTTGTTCAGCTTGGACGGGATCATCAGCACCAGGGCGGCCGGCACGGTGACGGGCCATCCATCGCCGGTGCCGCCGGCTTCGAAGAGGCACAGCGTCACGTCGGGATCTTCGGTCAAACGCGAAGCCAGCACGCTGCCGGCCGAGCCGCCGCCTACAACAAGATAATCGAATGAGTTCTTCACGGGTCTGTGTCCTCGATAGATGCCTGCACGCTTCACAAGCAACTACCTGATGCATCGATTCCGCCATTCGCGTCGCGGCCTCAGCGAGCCGCCGCGCGATCGGCTTCATGCCGTCATGCATCAGCACTGCGCGGCCGCATCGGCACCGTTGGAGGTCATCCATCGAACCGCGTGCGGCCACGAAATGGCGAAAAGCGAAATCAGGTCGCTTCCGCCAACGTATCAATGGTGCTGCGCGGCGCCGAGTAACGTTCGAAAGCTCGCGATGCCCTTCTCGATCCACGCCTGGGCGCCCGGGGAGATCGCCCCCATGTCGAAGAACCCGTGAATCATGCCGTCGCACCGGATCGTGTCGACCTTCACGCCGCTCGCGTGGAGCAAGCGGCCATAGGCCTCGCCCTCGTCGCGCAGCGGATCGAATTCGGCGGTCAGGATGACCGCGGGCGGCAACCCGGCAAGATTTTTCGCACGGATCGGCGCCAGTCGCGGATCCTCCCGGTTGGTCCCGTCGGGCACGTAATGTCGCTCGAACCAGGCGATCGTCTCGAGGTCGAGAAAGTAGCCTGCGCCGTTTTCCTTGAAGGAAGGAAAGCCGGCGCGATCCTGCGCGACCGCGGGGTAGATCAGGAACTGGGCGGACAGCGCAATGCCGTCGGCGTGCAGTTGCTGGGTCACGACCGCGGCCAGATTGCCGCCGGCGCTGTCTCCGGCCACCGCGACGACGTCGCTGCCGCCCAGCTCACCCGCGTTCGCGATCACCCATCGGGTGGCGGCGATCGCATCGTCCGCCGCGGCCGGATACGGATACTCCGGCGCCAGCCGGTAATCCACCGAGACGACGACCGCGTTGGCGCCGCGCGCCAGCTCCCGGCAAATATTGTCGTGGGTATCCAGATCGCCGATCACGAATCCGCCGCCATGGAGATAGACGACCGTCGGCAGATTGCGCTCCTGGGTCGGACGGTACAGCCGCGCCCGCAGCGATCCGGTCGCGCCGGGAACGGTCAGGTCTTCCACGCCGTGAACGTCGACCACGGCCTCCGGTGCGCGAACGGCGCGCGCCAGATGCTGCATCAATCCGCGCGCCTCTTCCGGGCTGGACTGCGACAGCGGTTTCGCGCCGGACCCGGCAAGGGATTCGAGAAAACCAGCGAGGTACAAATCGAGTGCCATAACTTCACCTTTATTCGAACGTTGCGCGGAGATCAGCGATACACGAGGACTTCGGCATCCGGGCTCAATTCCGGAATGGTCTGGCGCTCCTCCTCGTACTCGAAGTGGTGCTGCCACGGCATGCGATCGCCACGCAAGTGCATCTGGTGTTGCGAGCGCATCACGTACCCGGCATTGAAGTTGTTCGGGTCGGTCCACGGCAGCCGCTGCATGTCCGCGTCTTCGGCGCGCAGGCACGGCTCCACCGTCTTCGCGCCCACCTTGTCCATATGCGCCAGGACGCGGCAGGTGAATTCGCACACGAGATCGGCGCGCAACGTCCAGCTCGACCGGTAATAGCCGTAGATGAACGCCATGTTCGGGATACCCTCGATCATCATTCCCCGATACGAGACCCGCTTCGACATGTCGACCGGTTCGCCGTCGAGGTGGAACGCGATCTGGCCGAAAGCGCTCATGTCGAAGCCCGTCGCCGTCACGACGATGTCCGCCTGCAGGTGCTCGCCCGACGCCAGCACGATGCCGCTTTCGTCGAACGATTCGATGGTGTCCGTCACGACGGACGCCTTGCCCTCCCGGATCGCCGTGAAGAGGTCGCCCTCCGGCACCGCCGCCACGCGCTGCTGCCACGGGCGATAGCTGGGATTGAAGTGCTTGTCGACGTCGAACCCTTCCGGCAGCTGTTGCCGGGTCTCGTTGATCAACCAGTCGCGAACGGCGTCCGGGTTCGCTGCGGACAGGTTGATCAGGTCGAACGTCTGCTTCAGGTGTGCACGCCGCAGAATCTCGGAGCGCCACTCCTCGGGCAGGCTCAGTTCACGCAGCGTCGCGTCCAGCTGGTGGGTCCACGGAACCGCCGTGAAGAACGTCGGCGACCGTTGCAGCATCGTCACATGCGCCGCGGTGCCGGCCATCGCTGGAATCAGCGTCGCGGCGGTCGCGCCCGAGCCGATCACGACCACCCGCTTGCCGGCGTAGTCGAGGTCTTCCGGCCAGTGCTGCGGATGCACGACCGTTCCCTTGTAGCGGTCGAACCCGTTCCACTTCGGCGTAAAGCCCTGCCGATGGTCGTAGTACCCCGCCCCCAGCCACAGGAAGTCCGTGGTGATCGAGAAGTGTTCGCCGGTATCCTTGCGCGACACCTCGACCGTCCAGCGCTTCTGCTCGCTCGACCAGCTCACCGTTTGAACACGATGCCCGTAGTGGATCTTCGAACCGAGGTCGTATTCCTTGATGACATCGCCCAGATAGCTGTGGATCTCCTCCGCCGTGGCGATCGAGCGGCCCTGCCACGGGCGGAATCCGAATGCGTACGTGTACAGGTCGCTGTCGGAACGCGCGCCCGGGTAGCGATGGGTCCACCACGTACCGCCGAATCCATCCATGGCTTCCAGGATGGCGAACGAGCGGTCCGGCAAGTTCATGCGAAGATGACAAGCGGCATCGAGCCCCGAGATCCCCGCCCCGATGATTAGTACCTCTACGTGCTCAGGCAAACCCGAATCTGCTTGATTCTTAGTCATGAGATCCCTCCGATGACCCGTTATTGAAAATATCCGTAACGCCGCACGACTAGATCAGTTGACTTGGTCATGTGACTACGGAAGAAAAAGACGCTCGCACGTGCATGCCGGCGACAACGTTTCAAACCAGTACGTGCCCCCCCGCTACACCCGGCCACGCATGCACGCGGGTCATTGAGGTGTGCATCCCGGTTTGACCGGTCACCCCGAACATGATCAATTGACCAAGTTCCACGGTTCCCAGTCTATGCAGTCGAGGGACAATTTGAATCAGGAGTTTCCATTACCCGACCGGTCGCAAGGGGCGAATGCGCCGACCCGCGCGACGATCGACGCGTCAAGCCTTGAAGCCGTCTGGTTCGGCAAGCCGCCTGACAAAGGAAACGGCGCGATCCAGCAGGTATCTCGCTGCCGGGATCGTGCGGGCCGCGGTGATGATGCCGTGATGATGCCCGGGTAGATGGAGATGCTCGACCGTGCTCCCCGCACGGGCCGCGCACGATGCGTAGGCAATGCCTTCGTCACACAGCGGATCCAGCCCCACCGTGGCAATGAACATCGGCGGCTGCCGCCGGCCTTCCGCATGCAGCAGCGGGGACAGGCGTGGAAGATCGAACGGCGTGCCGGCCGGCACGTAGTGTTCCCGGAACCAGCGCATCGACTCGGCGACCAGCGGAAATCCGCCTTGAATGCGCTGGTAGGACGGCAGCGACGCCGTCAGGTCCGTCACCGGATAGAACAGGATCTGCCCGATGACCGCGGGTCCCGCCGCCGGTGCCGCATTGGCGATGAGGGTCGCCATGTTGCCGCCGGCGCTGTCGCCCGCCAGGATCACCCGGGACGCATCGATGGCGAGCGCGGAAGCGTTGGCCGCCAGATAGTCCAATGCGCGCTCGCAGTCTTCGAGCGGGATCGGCCACCGGTGCTCCGGCGATCGCCGGTACTCCACGGAAGCGACTACACAACCGCCATGCCGTGCGAGATGACGGCAGATGCCGTCATGCGTGTCGACGCTGCCGATCACCCACCCGCCGCCGTGAATGAAGACGACCAGCGGTTTGCCCTCGACGCGCTCCTCGCCGGGCGGACGATAGAGCCGTAGCCGAATGCTGCCGTCCGCGACCGGAACGTCGATATCGTCGTGGGCAACCGCTGCGTCGGCGGCGAGGCCGTTCAATTCGCAGGCGCGCACGAAGTTCACGCGCGACTGGTCGACGGAAAAGCTGCCGTAGTGTCGCCCGCCCCCTTCGCGGAACGCCCGAACGGCGTCCCGCGCATCGTCAGCCACCTCGGTCAGCGGCAACCAGTGCATCGATGTCATGGGCATCCCCGCTCAGATCGCAGCGAACACGCTTTGATCCCATTGCGTCACGGCGCGGTATTCGTCCACCGTGCCCGGCCAGTTGTTGATCACCTTGCCTTGCGCGTTCTTGTACCAGCTCGAGCAGCCCGCCGAAAACGCCGAGCCGACCATCGCCGATTGCAGCTTGCTGTTGTACTCGTCGAACACGGCCCGATCGACGTCGACCGCCTTCACGCCGGCCGAAGCCATGCCGCCGATCGCGTCGATGATGTAGTTCTGCTGGATCTCGAGCATCGACACGATGGAGTTGTGGTTCAGGTTCGTATTCGGCCCATACAGCATGAACATGTTCGGAAAGCCCGGCACGGTCATGCCGAGATACGCTTCCGGGCCGTCCTCCCACGCCTGGGCCAACGTGCGGTCCGTGCCGCGAACCTGCAGGCTGCCCTGGAAAGCCTGACTCTCGAAGCCGGTTCCGAACACGACCACGTCGAACGGAAGCAGGCGGCCGTCCCGGGTCACGATGCCCTCGTCGACGAACGATTCCACCCCCGCCGTCTCCAGCGCGACGTTGTCGCGCATGAGTGCCGGGTAGTAGTCGTCCGATCGCAGGATCCGTTTGCACGCGTATTCATAGTCCGGCGTCAGTTTCTCGCGCAGGACCGGGTCCGGCACCTGGCGATGCAGGTGCGCCAGCGCGAGACTCTTGCCTTCCTGCTGCGCGCTGGACCCCATCCGCGTCCGCTCGAACCCGGACTCGCGGAAAGCGTGCAGCGATTTCCGGCTTTCTTCGAACAGATGGGGCTCGCGCTCGTAGGTATCGAGCTGCTCCGCCGAGAAGACGATCTGGTTGCGCGGCATGATCCAGTTCGCGCTTCGCTGGAATACCGTCAGGTGATCGACCTTCGGCGCGATGAGCGGCACATACTGCACGGCGCTGGCGGCGTTGCCGATGCTTGCCACCCGCTTGCCGCTCAGGTCCACGTCGTGCCGCCACTCGGCGGAGTGGAAATACTCGCCGTTGAAATCCGCCAGGCCGCGAACCGCGGGAATCATCGGACGGTTCAATTGCCCCCATGCCGGCACGAAGAATCGTGCGGTCATCCGGGAGCCGTCATTCAGCGCGAACCGCCAGAGGCTTGCACCGGCATCCCATTCGGCACTGCGAATCTCGAGGTTGAATCGCAGGTGTTCCGTCAGGTCGAACCGCGCGGCAAGCGATTTCAGATAGTGCAGCAGCTCGTTGCGGCCGGCATACATCGCGCTCACGCGCAAATGCGGATGGAAGCTGTAGCAGTACAGGTGCGATTCGGTATCGCATGCCGCGCCGGGATACGAATTGTCCAGCCATACGCCACCGAGATCGGGACGCTTCTCCAGCACGACGAAGTCGTCGATGCCCGCGATTTTCATGCGAGCGGCCATGCCGAGGCCTCCGAAGCCCGCACCCAGGATAACGATCTCGTGGTGCTCAATCCTTTCTACATTGTTCACGGTGCATTCTCTCTATTAACGTTACGGCGACTGCGGATTGGCCGGCGTCGGTTCAGTAGGCCCGTTCGTACAGGCGCAATGCGTCCGACTCGGTGACGACGACCGGATTGTTCAACAGCAAGCGCTGCTGCTTCATCGCATCGGCCGCGAGGGTCGGCAGGCTCGATTGCGTGACACCCACGTCGCGCAGACGTCGCGGCGCGCCGGATCGATCCATCAGGTCTTCCAGGAAGGCGATGAACGCCGCCGTGCGCGCCGTGGCGTCGCCCGTTCCACCCGCGCCGACGACGTCCGCCAGTTCCGCATAGTGCGAAGCCGCCGCGTCGGCGTTGAAACGCAGCACGGGTGCCAGCATCAACGCGTTGGACAAGCCGTGCGGGATATGGAAATGCCCCCCCAACGGATACGCCAGCGCATGGACCGCGGCCACCGGGGCATTGGCGAACGCTTGCCCCGCCAGCGTGGCGCCCAGCAGCATGGCCTCGCGGGCGCGGCGGTCCGCGCCGTTTTCGCAAGCCGGGATCAGGTGGCTCACCAGCAATCGCAGCGCCTCGCGTGCGAGCGCGTCGGAGAGGGCATTCTTCTTGTGCTTGCTGGTATAGGCCTCGATGGCGTGAACCATCGCGTCGATGCCCGTCGCAGCGGTATGGCTGCGTGGCAGGCCGACCGTCAATTCGGCATCCAGGATCACCTTGTCGGCATACAGCTGACGTGCGACGATGCCCATCTTGGTTGTTTCGTTAACCGAAACGATGGAAATGTTGGTGACTTCCGACCCGGTACCCGCCGTCGTCGGGATCTGCACCAGCGGTAGGCGCGCACCCTGAACGTTGCCGATTCCGTACATTTCCGCGATCGATTGCCGCGACACGGTGAGCACGGCGGCCAGTTTTGCGATGTCCATCGACGAGCCGCCGCCCAGGCCAATCACGACGTCCGCCTCGGCACTGCGTGCAAACTCGACGCAGCGCAACACCACGTTTTCCGGCGGGTCGGCCACGACCTCATCAAACACCGCCACGCGGAATCCCGCGGCCGCCAGCGACGCTTTCGCCGGTTCCAGCACACCGGCCTCGTGCAGCCCAGCGTCGGTCACGATCAGGACATGGCGGCGCTCCGTCCATGCCGCCATCACCTGACCCAGGCGGCGCGCACAACCCCATTCCTGGAGAATGGACGGAACAGTTTCGAAGAGCATCGACTGCGGGAGCATTTCCATTGACGTTTCCTTGATGCGGACGGTGGCCGTTAGACCTGGGTGCACAGGTACTTGATTTCCAGGTATTCCTCGATGCCGTAACGGGAACCCTCACGGCCCAGGCCCGATTGCTTGACCCCGCCGAACGGCGCGACCTCGTTGGAAATCACGCCGGTATTCAGGCCGACCATGCCGTACTCGAGTGCCTCGCCCACACGCCAGATGCGGCCGTGGTCGCGTGTATAGAGATAGGCGGCGAGCCCGTACTCGGTGTCGTTGGCCATCGCGATCGCTTCCGCTTCATCCTCGAAGCGGAACACCGGGCCGACGGGCCCGAAGAGTTCCTCGCGCGCGACGCGCATGGCCGGCGTTGCATCGGCAATGACGGTCGGCTCGAAAAACGTGCCGCCAAGCGGATGGCCTTTGCCGCCCGTGACGATGCGCGCGCCCTTGCCGAGCGCATCGTCGATCAGCTGATTCAGGTGGTCGCAGGCGGACTGCTGGATCAGCGGCCCCTGCTGCACCCCCGGTTCGATGCCGTTTCCGACCTTGAGCGCCTGGACTCGCCGCGTGAGCGCGTCGACGAAGCGGTCATGAATGCCGGCCTGGACGAGAAAACGATTCGCGCATACACAGGTCTGGCCGCTGTTCCGGTACTTCGACGCCATCGCACCTTCAACCGCCGCGTCGAGATCCGCGTCGTCGAACACGATGAAGGGTGCGTTGCCGCCGAGTTCGAGAGAGAGTCGCTTGATCGTCGCGGACGACTGGCTCATGAGCACGCGGCCGACTTCGGTCGAGCCGGTGAACGAAAGCTTGCGCACGACCGGGCTGGCCGTGAGCACCGCGCCGATCTCGCGCGACGGGCCGCACACCACTTGAAGGACACCGGCGGGAATGCCCGCGCGCTCGGCCAGCACGGCAAGCGCTAGCGCCGTGAGCGGCGTCAGGTCGGCGGGGCGCACGATGATGGAGCAGCCTGCGGCCAGTGCCGGCGCGACCTTGCGCGTGATCATCGCGGCAGGAAAATTCCACGGCGTGATCGCGGCACACACGCCGATCGGCTGACGAATGACGACGATGCGCTTGTCGCCTTGCGGGTGAGGCATGACGTCGCCGTAGACCCGCTTCGCTTCTTCGGCGAACCACTCCACGAAAGAAGCCGCATATATGATTTCGCCGCGGGCCTCCGCCAGCGGCTTGCCCTGCTCCGACGTCATGATCAGCGCGAGATCGTCGGCATTCGCCACGATCAGGTCGTACCAGGCGCGCAGTAGCTTTGCGCGCTCGTGGCTGGTCCGCTTCTGCCAGGCTTGTTGGGCCAGCGCCGAAGAGGCAATGGCTTGCTCGACCGCCGCGGTGTCGAGGCTGGCCACGCGCGCCAGAATGTCGCCCGTGGCCGGATTCGTGACGGGAAACGATCGGCCATCCGTGCCCTCCGCCCATCCCGACGCCAGCCACGCACGCGTCTCCAGCAACGCGCGGTCTCGCAGTTGGGCGCGCAGCGCCGAAGGGTCAATCGCTTGGTTCGTCCTGCTGTGCATTTCGTTCACTAGCACCGTCTCCAGAAATTCTTGTTTTTTTCAGCCAGGGCGCTTTCAGCCGATGGGCGAAAGCTGCTCAGGCGTCGATACGCGGACGCCTGCTTCATCTCCCGGGATTTCGCCTGACTTCCGGTGGTCGATGCGCGCCAATTGCCACGCCACCCGGACGCCTTCGCAAAATGTTGCCCACGTCTGGACCATCCGCGATCGAGCGGCGGCCGCCAATTGGGGATGAAACAAACATATGGGTCACTTGACATGGTCATTTGACCATAAACCATTTTCGGCAGCAACTCAGTAGTTGCACGGGCTATCGGCGGTTCGCCGGGAGATGGCCACGCCAGGCTGTAACGGCCAGACAAGGGGATTGCGCGGGACGGGAGATGGCAAGGCGAACCCGACGGATGTTCTTGGCGGCGTAAGGAGCGAAGGCGACGCCGCGAGTGTCGGGCAAACAACGGGCATGGTGCAGCGGCTGAAGTAGCCGTTCCCGGCCCCCGTCGCCGGGTCTCATCCGACTTCAGTCATTCAACGCGATCGCGAAATGCGACGCCCGATCCGGGCGGACGATTCGCACCGATGCGCGCGCGGATCGCCTCTCGCGCACTCAGTACAGCCCGGCGACCGTGCGCGCCGGGAGGTCGCGATCGTACGATTCGCCGTCGAACGTACCGCCGCTTAATCGCCGATGCATCGCACCCGCGCTCGGCAGCTGATCACGTTCGATCCGAGTACCCGGATCCCAGAGCCGCGAACGCACGATCGCCTTCGAGCAATGGAAATAAGCCGCGTCGATGTGGATCAGCACCACCGTGCGCGGCGCCTTCCCGTCGACGGCAAAGCGCGCGAGCAAGCCGGGCTCGGCGCTGATCGTCGCGCGGCCGTTCACGCGCAACGTCTCGCCGACGCCGGGAATCAGGAACAGCAGCGACACGCGCGGATCGGCCACGATATTGCGCAGCGTATCGATCCGGTTGTTGCCCGGCCGATCCGGCAGCGCGAGCGTCTTCGGATCGACGATCGACACGAATCCCGCCACATCGCCGCGCGGTGAAACATCGGTGCCGTGCGGCCCGACCGACGACAGCGCGACGAATGGCGACGCGCGCACGAACGCCTGGTAGTCGTCGTTCAGGTGGTCGATTTCCTTCCACAGTGCACGTTCGTGCGGCGTCCCGTAGATGGCCTCGAGTTGCGCGAGCGTCGTGATCTCGTGATTCACATCAGCATCCTTGCGTCGATGTTGCGGCGCGAGGATGAAGCGGAAGCGCCGTCCCGCCATCGTACACGCGCCGCCTGCTCGCCGTTTGGCCGTTCAAGCCGTCGCGGTCTCGCGCTGCAAGGCCGGCAACCCCAGGTTCGTGCGGAAATCGTCGCCGAGGTAATCGGTATCGAGCAGGTTGCGCCGGCGCAATTCGGGCAGCAGCCCGTTGAGCAGCAGGTCCTCCTGGTCGGGCTGCCCGAGCCCGTGCAGCGACAGCACGTCGACGAGCCCCGCGCGATAACGCGCTTCGATCGCATCGGCGAGCTGTTCGGGTGTGCCCGCGACGAACCAGTGGCCGGTTTCCTGGGCGCGGATGATCAGCTCGCGCAACGTCAGGCGCTGCCGCGCATAGCCGACGAAAATCGCGACGCGGCCGCGCCGGCGATGCACGCTGTCGATCGCCGGCAGCAGCGATCCCGGCAACGGCTGGTCGAGCGGCAGGTCGCGCAAGTCGACGCCGCCGCCGAGCATGTCGGCGAGCTTCAGCCGGCCTTGCTCGTAATCAATGCGTTCATGCTTGTCGCGCAGCCGTCGCGCGACGTCGGCGTCGGATTCGCCGATCACCGAGTGGAACGAGTTCATCACGAGCGGCAGCCGCCCTGCCCGGCCGAATGCCGCCGCCTGCCGGTGCAGTTCGCCGACGAACGTGCGCGCATCCTCGAGCGTCGGCTGTGACGTGTAGACGACTTCCGCAAACCGCGCGCCGAGCGTCACGCCGCTCGCCGACTGCCCCGCCTGGAACAGCACGGGACGCAGCTGCGGCGAAGGCGGCACGTTCAACGGCCCCTGCACCTGGAAGTGCGCGCCACGATAATCGATCGGCCCGAGCTTGAGCGGATCGACCGACACGCCGCCGCTCGGCGTGCGTCGCACCGCGTCGGGAGCGTTCGCGTCGAACAGCGCGTTGACGACTTCGACGAATTCGGCGGCGCGCGCATAGCGCTGCTCCGGGTCGGGCAATGCGGCGTCGCCGAAATTCTCCTCGCCGACCGACGACGTCACCGCGTTCCACGCAGCGCGGCCGCCGCTCACGTGATCGAGCGTGCCGATCAGCCGCGCGAGATTGTACGGATGGTGATACGTGGTCGACACCGTCGCGACGAGCCCGATCGACGACGTCGCCTGGCTCAGCGCGGCCAGCGCGACGATCGGCTCCTGGCTGCCGGTGCTGCCGGCGAGCCCGGCCGGATCGGCCTGCAACAGGTCGGCGGTGAAGAGGCCGGTGATCTTCTCGGCTTCCGCCTTGCGCGCGAGCGCCGCCGCGCGACGCATGCCATGCGCGGGATCCGCATCGCCCGGCGCAGCCAGCACGCTCGCGGCACCGACGAGCGTCTTCAGCCGTCTGCGTGTCTCGCTCATGATGCGGCTCCGGCATGCGCGTCAGGTCGGCCGGTTGACATGATTCGCTCGTTCATTCGTATTCCCCACGATTGCGTTCGATCGACGGACCCGCGCCGGCACCATGCTGCCGACGATCGCGCGCCGGGGCGTCCGGCGGGGTCCAAGCGTGCGCCGCAAGGCGCGCAGCCATCGACCATAACGCAAGCCACCCGGTGGGCCGGAACGAATATTTTCGGCTTTCGATATTCTTCTTGATTGTTTGACCGGGCAAACGGCGTCGAAAAATAATCCGGCATGCCTAACCCGTTGATCGTGCCGCTTCGAACCGCGCCGGTCGCACCCTCATGACGTCCGACGCCCCTCATTCCGCTACCGCGCTACCCGCCCTCCCGTTTCGCCTGAGCGTGCTCGACAAGAGCCCCGTCGCACCGGGCGAAACCGCCGTGGATGCACTCGCGCGCAGCGTGTCGCTCGCCCGCTTCGCCGACGACGCGGGTTATCACCGCTACTGGCTTGCGGAGCATCACAACACGGCCGCGCTCGCGTGCCCGTCGCCGGAAATCCTGATCGCGCATGTGCTCGCCCACACTCGCCGAATTCGTGTCGGATCGGGCGGCGTGATGCTGCAGCACTACAGCCCGTACAAGATCGCCGAGAACTTCAACCTGCTCGCGTCACTTGCACCCGATCGTGTCGATCTCGGTATCGGCAAGGCGCCGGGCGGGCTGCCGTTGTCGACGCGCGCGCTGCAGGCCGGCTACGAGCCGGCGCGACGCGCGTCGTTCGCCGAACTCGCCGCCGAGCTGAAGCGCCATCTCGACGGCAACCACACGCCGCCGGGCGACGCGGGGAACGAAGCCGCCACGCTGCACGCGACACCGTTTCCGCCCGTCGCCGCCCAACCGTTCCTGCTCGGCGCGAGCGCCGAAAGCGCCGCGCTGGCCGCCCAGCTCGGCTGGGCGTTCGTCTATGCGTCGCACCTCAACGCAGCCACCGCCGATCTGGAACGGAGCTTCGACGCATACCGCCACGCATCGGGCGGCCGCACGCCGCTGCTCGCCGTATCCGTGATCGTCGCCGCCACGCGCGAAGCGGCCGCGCGACTCGCGAGCGGGCATCAGGGCTTTCGCGTGCAAGTGGGCGACACGCCGGCGGTCAACGTCGGCAGTCTCGAACAGGCGCACGCGTACATCCGTCAGGCGGGCGACGGGCCGCATCGGATCGACGCCCGCGAGACGCGGATCGTGCACGGCACGCGCGAGGACGTGCTGCGCGAACTCGACGTGCTGCATCGCCGCCACGGGATCGCGGAATTCGTCGTCGACACGCCGCTTGCCGATGCAGCACCGAGGATTGCGTCGCTGCGGCTGCTGGCCGGTGCGTCGGCTGACGGCAATGACCTGGCGGCGTCACGACGCGCGACCGAAGAAACGCCGCATGCACCGCACACCGCCGCCGTCACCCGTCGACCCGATCTCGAAGGCGCCGCACGATGACCGATACGATCCGCATTGCCGGCGCCGACGACGTGCCGGCCCTTTATGCATTGCTGCAGGACGCGTATGCGCCGCTCGTGCCGCAGGGCGTGCACTTCAACATCATTCGCTCGCCGATCGAGCACGTCGCGCAGACCGTTGCGCGCGAAACGACCTTCGTGCTCGAGCGCGCGGACGCCGACGGCCGCCGCGCGCCTGCCGCGACGCTGACCGTGCGGTTCCCGTGGGTATCCGGCGAGCGCCCCCGCACGCCGTATCCGTTCCTGCACTGGTTCGCGGTGGCGCCCGCGTTCAAGCGGCAGGGGGTCGGCCTCGCCCTGCTCGGCCACGTCGAAGCGCAATTCCTGACCGGACAGGTCAAGGCACCCGCGACCTATCTCGCGACCGCGACCAATCATCCGTGGCTGCAGCCGTACTACGAGCGGCAAGGCTATGTCGCGTTCGACCGCTCGACGAACACGCTCGGCACGCCGCTCGTCTGGCTGAGAAAGATCCTGATCCCGGATCTCTACCGGGAACCGCCGGCGGCGGATGCCGCTCAGGGCGCCGAGCGTCTTCGCGCCAGCGCATGACGTTCCACGCGCGCCGTTTCGACACCTGTCCCGCACCGCGCTTCGTCGTGCCCCGTTCCACCCGCCATGCCACTTGTAAAGGATTGCCCCGCATGACCTTCGCTTTTCCGGATTCCACGCTCCGCGCGTCGCGCCGCACGGCATCGGCCGCGCTGCTGTTCGCCCTCGCCTTGCCGCCCGCGGCGTTCGCCCAGGGCACGCCCGTCACGGGCGGCACGCTGACCTGGGGCGTCGAATCCGAGCCGCGCACGCTGAATCCGCAATTGAACGGCCAGGACAAGGTCGAGCTGCTGCTGCGCAACGTGTATGAGAGCCTGCTCGCGCGCAAGCCGGACGGCAGCTTCGTGCCGTGGCTCGCGACCGGCTACAAGGTGTCACCCGACGGCAAGACCTACACGTTCACGCTGCGCGACGGCGTGAAGTTCAGCGACGGCGCGCCGCTCGACGCGCAGGCCGTCGCGCGCAACTTCCTGAACGCACGCAATCCGGCCTATTCGGGCGGCAGCCAGCTCGCGGGGCAGATCCTGCACGTCGCGGACGTGAAGACGCCGGACGCGCGCACGGTCGTGATCACGCTCGACGCGCCGTATGCGCCATTCCTGACCTTTGCCGGCCGGTTCGCGCTGCTGTCGCCGAACGCGTTCGACCGGCCGGGCCTGAAGTCGGGCGGCACCGACGTCGCCGGCACCGGCCCGTTCATCCTGCGCCGCTACGTGAAGGGGCAGGAAATCGAATTCGCGAGGAATCCCGACTATCGCTGGGCGCCGCCGACGGCGGGCCATCAGGGCCCGGCTTACCTCGACCGGATCGTCTACCGGTTCCTGCCGGAATCGTCGGTGCGCACCGGCGCGCTGCTGTCCGGCCAGGTCGACGTGATCGAAGGCGTATCCGGCAACGACGCGGCGTTGATCCGCAAGAACCCGGACTTCACCTACCAGCACGCGCTGAACACCGGCACGCCGTACTCGCTGTTCCTGAACGTCGGCTACGGCCCCACGCAGGACGTGAAGGTGCGCCGCGCGCTGCTCGAAGGGCTCGATACGACCGGCATCGTGCAGTCGATCTATCGCGGCGAGCGCACGCGCGCATGGGGCATCACGTCGCCGATCGACCCGCTCTACGACGCGCGCATCGAAAAGACCTACGGCAACAATCCGAAGCTTGCCAACCAGTTGCTCGACGAGGCCGGCTGGCGCGCACGCGACAGCGGCGGCTACCGCACGAAGAACGGCGAACGGCTGACGATCGCGGTGATCCAGGCGCAGGCGACCGTGCGCGACCAGCGCGACGTGCTGCTGCAGGCGCTGCAGGCGCAGGCGCGGCAGCGGCTCGGCGTCGACCTGAAGATCCAGTACGTCGACGACGGCACGTACGTCGAGGCGCGCAAGACCGGCAAGTTCGGCTCGATCGCGAACTCGAACACGCCGCCGGACGGCATCGACATCGAGGGCCACTACCTGCCCGTCGATCGCGGCGGCGCGCTGAACTACAGCCGCGCGGCGGCGCCGGAACTGACGCGCTGGCTGCAGGCGGCCGCGCGCACGCAGAACGTCGCGGAGCGCAAGACGCTGTACGGCGAGCTGCAGCACTTCGCGATCAACGAGCAGGCGTACGCGGTGCCGCTGTACGAACCGGAGGACCAGATCGCCGCCGCGAAGGCCGTCCAGGGCCTGCGCTTCCGCCCGTTCGCGCAGATGCCCGAGAACCCGTACGACGTGTGGGTGAAAAAGTAAGCGAGCCAGCCACATCGGTCCGCCGCGCGCGGCACCGGCAGGAGAAGCCGAGCATGAACCATCCGAGCGCCGTCCCTGTTTCCGTTCAAGACGCCGCGGCGCCCACGCCCGCCGCGCCGCCCGCCTCGTCGCCGGCCGCGTGGCGCCGCGTGCTGCGCTCGCCGGTGGCGACGCGGCTCGCCACCGGCGTACTGGTGCTGTGGGCCGCGATCACGCTGTCGTTCGCGGCCGTGCACGTCGCGCCCGGCGACATCGTCAGCATCCTGATCGGCGAGCAGCTGAGCACACCGCAGATCGAAGCCGCGATCCGCCAGGAATGGGGGCTCGACGAGCCGCTGCCGCTGCAGTACCTGCACTACCTGTGGCGGGTGCTGCACGCCGACTTCGGCCGCTCCTACATCCTGAACACCGACGTCGCGCCGCTCGTGATCGGCCAGCTGTGGCCGACGCTGAAACTGACGGGCGCGGCGCTCGTCGTGACGCTCGTGTTCGCGGTCGGCCTCGCGGTGCTGACGGCCGGCCGCCGCTGGGCCGGGCGGGCGGCGTCCGGCGTCGAGCTGCTGCTCGCGTCGACCCCGTCGTTCTGGCTCGGGATCATGCTGCTGTTCGTGTTCAGCTTCACGCTGAAGCTGTTCCCGGTCGCCGGCGATCGCGGCTTCGCGTCGCTCGTGTTGCCGGCGCTGTCGCTC
This sequence comes from Burkholderia sp. AU15512, assembly GCF_002223325.1. Lineage (NCBI taxonomy): Bacteria > Pseudomonadati > Pseudomonadota > Betaproteobacteria > Burkholderiales > Burkholderiaceae > Burkholderia > Burkholderia sp. AU15512. The sequence continues at coordinate 293,423 of NZ_NKEX01000008.1, read as the reverse complement.
GGGCTCGCGCAGGGCGCGGTGATCGGCCGCGTGCTGCGCCAGGGCATCGAGCGCGCGCTCGACGAGCCGTATGCGCTGACGGTGCGCTCGTGGGGCATCGGCGGGCTCGCGCTGCGCGTGCGGCACGCGCTGCGCCACGCGGCGCTGCCCGCCGTCACGCTCGCCGGCTGGCTCGTCGGCGGGCTGCTGAGCGGCGCGGTGATCACCGAGCAGGTGTTCGGCCGGCCCGGCCTCGGCAAGATCACCGTCGACGCGGTGCTGTCGAAGGACATGCCGGTGATCCTCGCGATCGCGATCCTGGCGGCGGCGATCTATGTCGCGCTCAGCACCGCCGTCGACCTGCTCTACCTGCTGATCGACCCCCGCCTGCGCGACCGCCGCGCACGGCATTGAACCGGAGACACCGATGTCCACGCCCCTCGACCTGCCGTGGCGCCCGCGCGCGCCAATCGGCGCGGCCGGCTGGCTGCGCCGCCATCCGGGCCTCGCGCTCGCGGCCGTCTACCTGCTGCTGAATGCGGCCGCCGTGATCGCCCCCGGCTGGCTCGCGCGCTACGACCCGCTGGCCGCCGATCCGCTGGCCGCGCAGCTCGGCAGCAGTGCCGAACACTGGCTCGGCACCGACCAGCTCGGCCGCGACATCTTTTCGCGGGTCGTCTACGGCGCCCGCTACTCGCTGTCGATCAGCGCGGCGTCGATCGCAGTCGCGACGCTGTTCGGCACCGCGCTCGGGCTGTTCGCGGGCCTCGCGCGCGGCTGGCTCGACGAACTGATCTCGCGCTTTCTCGACGTCGTGTCCGCGTTCCCCGACCTACTGCTCGCGCTGATGCTGATCTCGTTTACCGGCCCGGGCGCCACGAACCTCGTGTTCGCGCTCGGCGTCGCGTCGGTGCCGCGTTTCGCGCGCGTGGTGCGTGCGCAGACCTTCGTCGTCGCCGGCTCCGGCTACGTCGAGCAGGCGCGCACGCTCGGCCTCGCGCCGGCGGTGCTGGTGTGGCGCCACGTGCTGCCGCACGCGATCGCGCAGGTGCCGGTGCTCGCGACCGTCGGGCTCGGCACCGCGATCATCGGCGCGTCGGGGCTGAGCTTCCTCGGCATGGGGCCGCAGCCGCCCGCCGCCGAGTGGGGGCTGATGCTCGCCGAGGGCCGCAACTACCTGTACAACGCGTGGTGGATCGCGGTCTGGCCCGGCCTCGCGATCACCGCGGCCGTCGTCGCCGTGAATGCGCTCGGCGGCTACTGGCAGGCTCGCTTCGAACGCCGGGAGACGACATGACGACCCTCGCACCGGCACCGCACGCCACGCCGCTCGTCCACGTCGAACGCCTGACGATCGGGTTCCGCGGCCCGCGCGGCACGCGCCCCGTCGTCGGGCCGCTCGACCTCGTCGTCCATGCCGGCGAATGCGTCGCGCTCGTCGGCGAGTCGGGTTCCGGCAAGTCGGTCACCGCACGCAGCCTCGTCGGGCTGAACGGCCCGCACGCCGTGGTGGACGCCGAACGCCTCGAGATCGCCGGCACCGATGCGCGGCGCCATCGCGAACGCGACTGGCGCGCCGTTCGCGGCCGCCGGATCGGCTACGTGCTGCAGGACGCGCTCGTGTCGCTCGATCCGCTGTGGCGCGTGCGCGATCTCGTCGCCGAGGCGCTGCACGATACGCGGCGGCGCGACGTTCACGCGCGCAGCGCCGACCTGCTGCGCTCGGTCGGCATCGACGAGCCCGAACGGCGCTTGCCGCAGTATCCGCACCAGCTGTCGGGCGGCTTGCGGCAGCGCGTGCTGATCGGCACCGCGCTCGCCGGCGGTGCATCGCTGCTGATCGCCGACGAGCCGACCACGGCGCTCGACATGACCGTGCAGCGGCAGATCCTGTCGCTGCTGCGCGCGCGCCGCGAGGCCGGCGATGCGCTGCTGCTGATCAGCCACGATCTCGCGGTCGTCGCCGAACTCGCCGATCGCGTGCTCGTGATGCGGGCCGGCCAGGTCGTCGAACAGGGGCCGGCGCGCGACGTGCTGACCGCGCCCGCGCATCCGTACACGCGCCAGTTGCTCGCCGCGATTCCGACGCCCGCGTCGCGCGGGTTCCGGCTCGCGGCGGATCCGCAGGCCGATGTCGACGCCGCGGCCGCGCGCATCCCGCTGCCGCCCAAGCGGATCGACGCCCGCGTGAAAGTGCTCGCCGTCGACGCGGTGACGAAGCGCTACGGCAGCCACGACGCGCCTGTCGCGGTGGACGGCGTGTCGTTCGTGCTGGCGCGCGGCGAGACGCTCGGGATCGTCGGCGAATCCGGTTCCGGGAAATCGACGATCGCGCGGATCGTGCTCGGCCTGATCGAGCCGGACCACGGCACCGTCACGCTCGACGGCGAACCGTGGAGCGGCGTGCCCGAAGCCGCACGGCGGGCCCGCCGCGCACGGCTGCAACTGATCGCGCAGGACCCGTACAGTTCGTTCGACCCGCGCTATTCGGTCGGCCAGATCATCGGCGAAAGCCTCGACGCGATCGGCGTGCGCGGCGATGCGCGCCGCCGCCGCGTGCTGCAGCTGCTCGACGAAGTGCGGCTCGGCGCCGGCTGCATCGACCGCTATCCGCGCGAATTGTCCGGCGGCCAGCGGCAGCGCGTCGCGATCGCGCGCGCGTTCGCGCCGAATCCGGCGCTGCTCGTCGCGGACGAACCCGTCAGCGCGCTCGACGTGTCGATCCAGGCGCAGGTGCTCGACCTGCTCGCCGACCTGCAGGCCGAGCACGGCACCGCGATGCTGTTCATTTCGCACGATCTCGGCGTCGTGCATCACGTCGCCGACCGGATTCTCGTGATGCGGCGCGGCCGCGTGGTCGAAAGCGGCCCGGTCGGCACGGTGTTCGCCGCGCCGTCGCATCCGTACACCGCGTCGCTGCTCGACGCGCTGCCCACGCTGCCCGACGCGCGCCCGTCGCCCGCGCGCGCCGCGTTCGCATGACACCCACCCCTCTCTCGTTCCTGCCCGTCATGAGCCAACCGACTTCCGCTACCTCCCGCCCGATCCATCTCGGCGCCATCATCCAGGGCGCGTCCGGCAACCTGTCCGCGTGGCGTCATCCGGACGCGGTCGCCGACGCAAGCATCAACGTGAGCTTCGTGCGCGAGCTCGCGCGACAGGCCGAGGCCGCGAAGTTCGACCTGCTGTTCGTCGCCGACGGCCTACACATCAACGCGAAATCGATCCCGCACTTCCTGAACCGCTTCGAGCCGCTCACGCTGCTGTCGGCGCTCGCGCTCGTCACCGAGCGGATCGGGCTGGTCGGCACGCTGTCGACGTCGTACAGCGATCCGTTCACCGTCGCGCGGCAGTTCTCGAGCCTCGACCACCTGAGCGACGGCCGGGCCGGCTGGAACGTCGTCACGTCGCCGCTCGAAGGCTCGGCGAAGAATTTCTCGCGCGACAGGCACCCGGAGCATGCGCTGCGCTACCGGATCGCATCGGAATTCCTGACCGTGACGAAGGGGCTGTGGGACTCGTGGGAAGACGACGCGTTCGTGCGCGACAAGGCGAGCGGCGTATTCTTCGATCCGGACAAGCTGCACACGCTGAACCACGCCGGCGAATTCTTCTCGGTCGCCGGGCCGCTGAACATCGGCCGCTCGCGACAGGGGCGCCCGATCCTGTTCCAGGCCGGCGCGTCCGACGACGGCAAAGGGGTCGCGGTCGAGCATGCCGATGCGATCTACACGCGCCAGGAGACGATCCCGCTCGCGCAGGCGTTCTATGCGGACGTGCAGAAGCGGCTCGCGGCGCGCGGCCGGGCACCCGACAGCCTGAAGGTGTTCCAGGGCACGAGCGTGATCGTCGCGGCATCGGCCGCCGACGCGGAAGCGCAGTATCAGGACACGGCGCGGCTCGTGACGATCGACAACGCGCTCGACTATCTCGGCCGCTACTTCGATCACCACGACTTCACGCAATACGCGCTCGACGCGCCGTTCCCGGATCTCGGCGAACTCGGCGGCAACCAGTTCCGCAGCACCACCGACACGATCAAGCGCGACGCGGCCGAGCGCGGCCTGACGCTGCGCGAGGTCGCGCTCGAGGCGGCCACGCCGCGCCCCGCGTTCGCCGGCACGCCCGAGCAGGTGGCGGACGGGTTGCAGGCGTGGGTCGATGCGCGCGCTACCGACGGCTTCATCGTGCGCGGCGGCACGCCGACGGCGTTCACGGAATTCGCGACGAAGGTCGTGCCGATCCTGCAGGAACGCGGCGTCTACCGGCGCGATTACGAAGGCGCGACGCTGCGCGAGCATCTCGGGCTCGCGTACCCGGTCAACCGGCACGCGCAAGCGGCCTGAATGCCGGCCGCACGGAGCGGGCATCGGGCAGCCGGTGCGCGCCCCGCCCCGACGAACGCGTTCGGGCGAAGACGTCGAACGGCAGCAGCGGCCCGCCCCTTGGCTACACCCGCCCCGCCAGATGAAACCGTGACGCCGGATGCCACAGCTGCACCGACGTCGCGACCTGCCCGCCGACCCACGTACGCCGCCGCAGCAGCAGGCACGGTTCGCCGATTTCCATCACGAGGTGCCGGCGCACCTGCGCATCGGGCTTCTGCGCGTAGATGCGGAATTCGGCACGCTGGATCGGCGCGAGCCGCACCATGTAGTGGTTCGGCGTCTCGACCGTGAAATCCTGCTCGAGATACGCGGGAAACAGCGCCGGATTGACGTAGCGATCCTCGAACTGGATCGGCTCGCCCTCCTCGCAATGCACGATGCGCGAATGAAACACCGGACCCGTGCGCAGCCCGAGCGCTTCGATCGCCTCGGGATCCTCACTGCTTTCGAGCGTCATCACGCGCGCACTGTGCCGATGGCCGCGCTCGGCGATCTCGTCCGCGATGTTGCGGATCTCGAGCACCGTCGATTCGTAATGACGGCGCTCGACGAAGGTGCCCGCGCCCTGGATGCGGGTCAGCACACGCTCGGCGGTCAGCTCGCGCAGCGCACGCGACACCGTCATCCGCGCCACGCCGAACTCCTTGACCAGTTCGGCCTCGGTCGGAATCGCGCCGCCGGGCTTCCAGTCCCCGTTCGCGATCCGCTCCACCACGTAGCGCTTGATCTGCTGGTAGGCCGGCAGCGCGCGCGCCGGCACGTCGTCGCCCGGTACCGCCCCCGGCCGGGCCGCCGTGTATCGTTCCGCTTCGTTCATGCGCCCTCGATCGAATGAAGATGGGATGACCTGCCGACCGCCGCCCCGCCGCTGCGTCACGCCAACGACGGCGGTACGCCCGCGACGATGGCGGCCGCGCTCGCGATGTCGTCCGCGAGCGGCCGGTCGTCGTGATACGCCGGCACGCGTTCGCGCACGTATCGCCGCAGCGCGTCGGTCGGCGCCGCCCGCGATGCTTCGTTTTCCTGCAAGTCGTACGCCTGCGCGGCGGCCAGCAACTCGATCGCGAGCACACGCGTGGTGTTCTCGATGATGTCGAGCGCCTTCAGCGCGGCCGGTGTCGCATGGCACAGGTGATCTTCCTGCAGGCCCGACGTGATGCCGCCGTCGAGGCTCGCGGGCGCGGCAAGCCGCTGGTTCTGCGCCACCAGCGCGACCGCGGTGTACTGCGCGATCATGAACCCGGAACACGTGCCGCCCGGTGCCGCGAGAAACGCCGGCAGCCCGCTCACGAGCGGATTGACGAGCCGGTCGAGCCGCCGCTCGGCAATCGCCGCGACCTGCGCCATCGCGGCCGCGAGGCTGTCCATCGCGAGCGCGATGCCCGCGCCGACCGCATGCGCCTGCGAATGGACGGCCGGCGCGTCGCGCGTGCCCGCGACGATCGGATTGTCGGTCACGGACGCGAGCTCGCGGTCGACGACTTCCGCCGTGACCGCCAGCACGTCGCGCGCCGCGCCGTGCACGTGCGGAATCGTGCGCAGGCTGAGCGGATCCTGCGTATGCCGCCCGTTCGCCGCGGCGAGCATCGCGCTGTCGGCGAGCATCGCGCGCAGGCGCGCGCCGACGTGCCCGATGCCGGGCGAAATGCGCAGCGCCAGCGAGGCCGGATCGAACGCGGCGAGCTGGCCGCCGAGATTCTCGAAGCTCGTCGCCGCGATCCAGTCGGCCCAGTCGAGCAGCCGCTCCGCGCGGGCGAGCGCGAGCGCGGCGAGCCCCGTCACGCACGGCGTGCCGTTGACCAGGCTCAGCCCCTCCTTGGCGCCGAGCGCCAGCGGCTCGCGGCCGATGCGGCGCAACGCTTCGTCGCCACGCACGCGTTCGCCGCGATGACGCGCGTGGCCGTGCCCGATACAGACGAGCGCGACGTGCGCCATGTGGGTCAGGTAGCCGACCGACCCGTGCGCCGGCACTTCCGGCAGGCAATCGTGCTCGAGCAGCGCGACCAGCTGGTCGACGATGTCGGCCCGCACGCCGGAATGCCCGTGCGCGTAGTTGTTGATCGCGGCCGCGATGATCGCGCGCGTTTCCGCCGCACCGAGCGGCGCGCCCACGCCGACCGCGTGGCTCATCAGGATGTTGCGCGACAGCGTGCCCTGCTGCTCGGGCGACACGATCACGTCGCACAGCGCACCGACGCCCGTGTTGACGCCGTACGCGCGAATGCCGCGCGCGACGATGGCGTCGACGAGTTCGCGCGCCGCGACGACTCGCCCGCGCGCGTCGTCGGTCAACGCGAGCGGCGCGCCGGCCGCGACCGCCGCGATCTGCCGCCAGTCGAGCGGCCGGGCCGAACGGAATACGGTCATGGCGGCCTCAGTTCGCGGCGCGGTCATGATGGCTCGACACGAACTGGCGGAAGCGTTCGGAGCACTGGCCGCCGAACAGGTCGCCGGGCGTCCCGTCCGCATCGACCTCGCCCTGATGCAGGAACATCACGCGGTTCGACACGTGCCGCGCGAAGCCCATTTCGTGCGTGACGACCAGCATCGTGCGCCCTTCCTCCGCGAGCGAGCGCATCACGCGCAGCACCTCGCCGACCAGCTCCGGATCGAGCGCGGAAGTCGGTTCGTCGAACAGCATCACCTTCGGATGCATCGCAAGCGCCCGTGCGATCGCGACCCGCTGCTGCTGGCCGCCCGACAGATGGGCCGGATAGTAGCCGCGCTTGTCCGCGAGGCCGACGCGCGCGAGCAGCGCCTCCGCCTCCTCGACCGCCTCGGCGCGACTGCGCTTCTGCACGCGCAGCGGCCCTTCGACGAGATTGTCGAGCACGGTCATGTGCGACCACAGGTTGAAGTTCTGGAACACCATCCCGAGCTGCGAGCGAATGCGGTCGACCTGGCGCCGGTCGCCCGGATGCAGCTTGCCGTCGCGCGCGCGTTTCATCTTCAGTTCCTCGCCGGCCAGTGCGACGGAGCCGTCGTCGGGCGTTTCGAGCAGGTTCAGGCAGCGCAGGAAGGTGCTCTTGCCCGAACCGCTCGCACCGAGGATCGAGATGACGTCGCCTTCGTGCGCGTCGAGCGAAATGCCCTTCAGCACGTGGTGATCGCCGAACGACTTGTGGATGTTCCTGACCGACAGGGCGACGGGAGCAGCAGAGTTCATCGATTTCTCCTGGAAGGAAGGACGCGGTCAGGATGCGACACGTCGCGCATTGCGTGCGTCGGCCGCGGGTGCGCCGGACGACTTCGGCGCGCGCAGGTGGCCCGACAGCCGCCATTCGAGCGCGCCGAGCAGGCGGACGACGATGAAGTTCAGGCCCAGGTAGATGAGGGCCGCACACACGAACACCTCGGTCGTCCGGTAGGTTTGCTGGATGATCTGCTGCGCGACGCCCGTCACCTCCCACACGGTCACGAGGCTGGCGAGCGCGGTCGACTTCACCAGCAGCACGGCTTCGGTCGAATACGCGGGCAGGCACTGGCGCAGCGCGATCGGGCCGATCACGCGGCGCAGCAGCGCGAAGCCCGACAGGCCGATCGAATAGCCGGCCTCGATCTGCCCGACCGGCACGGCCATCAGCCCGCCGCGCAGGATCTCGGCCGTGTAGCCGGCCGTACACAGCGCGAGCGACAGCACCGCGCACACGTACGGCTCGCGCAGCAGCGGCCACATGAAGCTCTCGCGGATCACGCCGAACTGGCCGAGCCCGTAGTACACGAGAAACATCTGGATCAGCAGCGGCGAGCCGCGAAACACGAGGATGTACGCACGCGCGAAGCGGTTCGGCAGCCAGCGCGGCGACACGCGCATCGTGACGATCACGAGCGACAGCAGGCCGCCGAGCACGAGCGACGCGAAGAACAGGCCGAGCGTGGTCGGTACCGCCGCGAGCAGCTGGCGCAGCGTGTCGAACAGGAAGTCGAAATCGAGTGACATGGGCGCTCCGTCAGTTGCGTGCGAAGTTGCGGCGGAACGACCGGCCGACGATCGCTTCCGCCCGGTTGAACACGCGGTTCGACAGCCCCGTCATGACCAGGTAGAGCGCGCCGCCCGCGACGAAGAACACGAAATACTGATGCGTCGAATTCGCCGCGATCTGGCTCGTGCGCAGCAGCTCGGCGAGCCCGGTGACCGAGATCAGCGCCGAATCCTTCAGGCTCAACTGCCACACGTTGCCGATGCCGGGCAACGCGAAGCGCAGGACCTGCGGAATCAGGATGCGCCGCAGCACCATGCTGCGCGGCATGCCGATCGAGCGCGCCGCTTCGAGCTCGCCCTTCGACACCGCGAGCACGGCCGCGCGATACACCTCGGCCTGGTACGCGCCGGAAATCATCCCCACCGCGAGCGCGCCGATCACGAACGGCGGCACGCCGATGAAGCCTTCCACGCCGAACCACTGGCCCACGGCCGTGACGAGCGTCGAGCCGCCGAAATAGAACAGGTAGATGACGAGCAGTTCGGGCACGCCGCGAAACACTGTCGTGTACAGGTCGCCGAGCAGGCGGGCGCTGCGATAGCGCGACAGCTTCGCGGCCGCGATGCCCGCGCCGATCACGGCGCCGACCGCGAGCGCGGCAAGCGTCAGCGCAACCGTCATCAGTGCGGCGAGCAGCAGCACGCCGCCCCAGCCTTCGGTTCCGAAGCCCAGCATTTCAAGGATCGCCATGCGTGCCTCCCGGCAAGCGTTGAGTGGATCGGCAGGATGCGCGCCGCCGCGCGCGGCTCATGCCGCTTGCGCGGCGGCGGCCGGACGTGCGCTTACGGCGTGACGTCGGTCTTGAACCACTTGTCGGCGAGCTTCTTCACGGTACCGTCCGCAAGTGCGGCGCCGATCGCCGTATCGAACTTCGTCTTCAGGTCGGCATCCTGCTTGCGGAACGCGAGCCCTTCGCCCGGCCCCCAGATCGGGCCGCCGAGCTTCGGGCCCGCGAGCACGATCGATGCGGTGTCCTTCTTCGTGTTGTTCGCCGCGTAGTACGTGACATCGTCGAACGACGCGTCGATGCGGCCGGCGACGAGGTCGAGATCGCGCTCGGGCGAGGTCTTGTACACGCGGATCGACGCGATGTCCTTGAAGCTGTCGTTGATGAACTTCGTGTAGACGGTGCCCGACTGGATGCCGATCGTCTTGCCCTTCAGCTGCTTGCGCAGCGCGTCGACGGTCGATTTGTCGGCATTCGCGTCGCCCGACAGCTTGACGATCGGCGCGCCCGGCGCCGCCTTCGGCAGGATCTTCGTATCGGTGACGGCGAACGTCGCGGGCGTCGCCGCATACGGACGCGAGAACAGCAGGATCTTCTCGCGCTCCGGCGTGATCGAGATCGCATCCATCAGGACGTCGAACTTGCCGGCCTGCAGCCCCGGGATCATCCCGTCCCAGTCCTGCGCGACCATGTTGCACTGCACCTTGATCCGCTCGCACACGTTGGCGAGCAGCTCGGGCTCGAAGCCGCCGAGCTTGCCGCCCGGCAACGTAAGGTTCCACGGCGCGTAGCCGCCCTCGAGCGCCACCGTCACCGTCTTCCATTCCTTCGCCTGCACCGGCGCGGAAAGCGTGGCCGCTGCCGCCGCGATGATGCCGATCGTCCTGACTGCCCACTTGATGCGCTTGCCGTTCACGAGTTTTCTCCTTGCGTTGAAGATCGTCATCCCTTCGGTCATGCAAGCGGCCTCAGGAATTTGTCTATACAAGCATGCAAGAAGAAAAATGGAGCGACAAGCGTTGATCAAAAAAAACCGGGAAAACGCGGGAAATCCCCTAATTCCGGGGCTCTGACGTGCGTCGCGGTGGTGATTCTCGGCACGAACATGGTGCATTTCATCTGATCTTTCGATCAGGATGACTAGACAAATTCGTGATTCGAATGTTTCGCTAAACACACTAAACCAGCCGGTGAATCGTGCCATCGTGCCGGCAGGCACATCGCGCGCAACAGCATCCCGGGAGCCCGGCGACTGCGCGACGCGCAGGCCCCCGCCCTCACCACGCGGCAAACACGTCCTGCGCGATCCCGAAGCCCGTGCTCATCCCGGCGCCGCTCGTCACGACGACGACGCGCGTGCCGTCATCCGGCGCCTCGATCACGCAATCGGCACCGGCTGCCGACGGGTAGCTGCCGGTCCAGCGTTCGACGATGTCCAGTTCCGGCGCATCGAGCGTCTCGTGCAGCAGGCGCAGGATCTGCGCGTCGATCTCCTGCGTCGCGAACGGCAGCGGTGCGGCGCCGTATTCGTGCGAATCGCCCACCACGAGACTGCCGTCGGCGCTCTGCACCACGATCAGGTGGATGCCGTAACCGAGGCACACGGGTTCCTCCGCCTTCAGGCGCGTGCGCAATGCGTCGGCAGCGGGCAGCGTCGCGAAACCCGCGTAACGCAGCAGGCTCAGGTCGCTCATCACCGCGGCGCGCAGTGTCAGCGGGCGGCGCGGCCGCACGCGCAGCATCTGCAACTGGCACAGCCGCACCGCGTGCCGCGCGAACCAGTCGCCGACCAGATGGCGACTGTCCGCATTGCCGCAGACGATCACGCGCTCCGCGTGCAACACGCCGCGCGACGTACGCACGGTTGGCGTGCGCACCTCGTGCACCATCTCGCCGTAACGAAATCGCACATCGAAGCGTTCCGCCAGCCAGGACGCCAGCAACGCGATCGCGGTACGCGGCTCGATGCGCAGTTCATGCGGGCTGTGCAGCACGCCTTGCGCACCGTCCAGCCGCAGTTCCGGCGCGACGGCCTTTGCCTCGCCGAGCATCATGACCCGGCAGCCGTCGGCCATGCCGGTCTGCATGAACGCATCGATCAGTTGCATCGCCTCGGGGCGACGCGCAATCAGGTGGAGGCCCCGGTGAAGCACGTCGATGCCGGCTTGCGGCGCGACGTCCGCCCAGACCTCGCGGCTCGCCCGCGCACGCCGCCAGCTGTGTTCGGCGTGCTGCCCGGTGACGGTGACGAAGCCGAAATTGCGGATCGACGCGCCCACGCATGCGGCATCGCGTTCGATCACGCAGACGCGCAGCCTCTTGAGCGCCGCCGTATAAGCATGGGCGAGGCCGACGATGCCGGCGCCGACGATGATCACGTCATAAGCGTCTGCCGCTGCGATGGCGTTCACGATTGCACGTTCCTTGTGTCGAGATGACATGCGCCGCCCTTTCAGGGCGAGCGTATCGGTTGCTGCTTGCCGCGTCCCCTGGACGTATTTCCGCGTGCGACGCGAACCGGCCGGCTCGCATCGTTCGTTACCGGGACTGGCGCACGATTCCGCACTATCGCGACGCGGGATGACATTCGGATGAAAAACCACAAAAAGGCATGAATTGGCCAATTTTGCCACTTGACGACACGACGATCGCCGGTGGCCGGTGGCCGGTAGCCAGTGGCGGATCAGGCCGACGTGTCTGCCGCCGCTACCGGCTCCGCATCGGCTCGCGCCGGCTCGGGCGCCGCGCCGCGATCATCCGGCGGCGTCATGAGCGCCACCAGCGTGTCGTGATCGATCGACTCGTGCTGCAGCAGGCACCGCGCGATCCGTTCGAGCGCGTCGCGATGCTCGCCGAGCGTCGCCGCGACCCGCACGTGCGCGTCTTCGAGCAGCGCGCGCACCTCCTCGTCGATCAACTGCGCGGTGTGTTCGCTGCACCGGCCGTCGCCCGGCGTCCACACGCCAGGCGAACCGCCCTGCGGTGTCGCATCGTCGAGCGTCGCGAGCCCGAGCTTCGCGCTCATCCCGTACTGCATGACCATGTGGCGCGCCAGCGCGGTCGCACGCTCCAGATCGTTCTGCGCGCCGGTCGACACGTCGCCGAACGCGATCTCCTCGGCCACCCGGCCGCCGAGCAGCACGTCGAGCCGGTCGAGCAGCTCGCTCCGGCGCAGCACGTAGCGATCCTCGGTCGGCACCTGCTGCGTGTAGCCGAGCGCCGCGATGCCGCGCGGGATGATCGACACCTTCTTCACCGGATCGCAATGCACGCGGCTTTGCGCGACGAGCGCGTGCCCGGCTTCGTGGTACGCGATGGTCCGCTTTTCCTCGTCGTTCATCACGCGGCTCTTGCGCTCCATGCCCGTCATCGCGCGGTCGATCGCTTCGTCGAAGTCGGCCATGCCGATCGCTTGCTTGCCGAGTTCGGCCGCATGCAGCGCGGCCTCGTTGACGACGTTCGCGAGATCCGCGCCGACGAAGCCCGGCGTGCGCTGCGCCAGCTCGGCGAGGTCGACTTCCGGGGCCAGCTTCACGCGCTTCGTGTGCACGGCCAGGATCTGCTTGCGGCCATTCAGGTCGGGCCGGTCGATCGCGATGTGGCGGTCGAAGCGCCCGGGCCGCAGCAGCGCCGGATCGAGAATCTCGGGCCGGTTCGTCGCGGCCATGATGATCACGCCGGAATTGGCCTGGAAGCCGTCCATCTCGACGAGCAACTGGTTCAGCGTCTGCTCGCGCTCGTCGTTGCCGGACATCAGGCCGACGCCGCGCGCCTTGCCGAGCGCATCGAGTTCGTCGATGAACACGATGCACGGCGCCTTCTGCTGCGCCTGTTCGAACAGGTCACGCACGCGCGCCGCGCCCACGCCGACGAACATCTCGACGAACGCCGAGCCGCTGATCGTGAAGAACGGCACGGCCGCCTCGCCGGCCACCGCACGCGCGAGCAGCGTCTTGCCGGTGCCCGGCGCGCCGACGATCAGCACGCCTTTCGGGATCTTGCCGCCAAGCCGCTGGTAGCGTTCGGGGTTGCGCAGGAACGCGACGATCTGCTGCAGCTCGGCCTTCGCCTCGTCGATGCCGGCGATGTCGTCGAACGTGATGCCGGTTTCCTGCTGCACGTACACGCGCGCCTGGCTTTTGCCCATGCCGCTCAGGTCACGGACACCGCCCGGCCGGCGCATCATGAAGCTCCAGAACGTCACGAGGACGATCACCGGCAATAGCCATCCGGCAAGCGTCTCGAGCCAGCCCGAATCCGGCGCGCCGCGATAGCGGATGCCGGCGGCCGTGAGGTCGGTGACGAGACGGTCGTCGGAAACCCGGTTCGTCGTGAAGCGCCACGGCGGGCCCGCCTTCTTCACGGCGGCCGCGTCGGATGCCGGCAAGTTCGCACCGGCCTGCGGCATGCGCAGCACGCCCGAAATCGACGACGGGCCGATGTCCAGATCGTCGACGAGCCGCGCGTCGACCAGGCGGTGAAAATCGCTGTACGAGATCGACGTCGTGGCCGGCTGGGCCATCAGCAGCTGATATGCCACCAGCACGGCAAACGCGAACGGGATCAGCAGCGCGGAGTAATCGAATGATTTTTTCATGGCGTCGAACCGGCACCGCGGGCGCGGGCCTGCTCATGCATCGTCATGCAACGGTCAGCCGGTCGACGACCTCGCGCACGCCCCTGACCGACGCGGCCGCACCGCACGCGGCGCGCCTTTCGGCGAGCGACGCGACCTTGCCCGTCAACGTGACGATGCCGTCGTCGGCGGCAATCGAGATCCCGGCGGATTCACGCTGCGCGCGACGCGCCAGCGCTTCGGCGATCCGGGTGCCGACGTCCGGCACCGTGTGGTCCGTTCGCACCCGGATGCGATTCGCGACGCCGACGACGCCGATCATCCGGCTGACCATCTTTTCCGCCGCCCGACTCTGGTATGCATGATCGACTTCGCCGTCGAGCGTCACGCAACCGTGGTCGACCTCGACGCGAATCCGGTGATCGCGCAGCGCCTCCTGCCAGCCGAGCGCGAACGTGATCGCGATCGCCAGCTCCTGATCCGCGCACGCGTTCGCGGGCGGCGTGACGTTCAGTTCGAGCACGAGCGCGCGCGCACCCTCGACATGCAGCGCCGTTTTCTGCGCCTCGAGTTTCTGGGCCCAGCTGTCGACCGTGCCGCGCAACGTCACGACCCGGTCGCGTACGTCGACGTCGATCCGTCGCGCGTCGATCGCCGGATTCCAGAACAGCGCCTGCTCGACGTCCTGCTTGAGTGCTGCATCGGACTTCATGTCGGTCTCCCGTCACCCCGTACCGGTCGCGACATTCGCGATCGGCGATGGGGCTGCACCGGCTTCAGCATCGCGCACGACGGCGGCAGTGGCTTGACGAGGATCAACCAACGACGTGCTGGCGGCCGTGGCCGCCGGGTGCGCGAATGCCGGATGCGTCCGTTGATGCAGATCAACCGCGCGGCAAAGCGCGACACGATCATGACGCCGGACGCGGCGAAACCCGCGACAACCCGCGCGTGACAGCGCGACGTTCCCCGCGCTGACCGCCGGCCTCGCGTTCCCGTGCTGCTGATGACCCTCGCACTCGGCGGCCGGAGCGACGCGTGCCGACACGCGCCGGTGCCGCCGTCCTGCCCAGGCGTTGATTGACGTCAACCCGGAGCCGCAACGGCCGAAGAACGAACCTCGCCCGAGCCGGGCCGAGCACGGATACGGATACGGCAATCCCTGATTTCCATCAATCGCCGCGCGCGCATCCGCGCTGTAATCGACTCACTGCTCCGTCCACTCCCGTGAGGCGATCCATGAAACTGACATTTCTCGGCGCGACCGAAACCGTGACCGGGTCGAAGTACCTGGTCGAGCACGGCAACCGGCGCGTGCTGGTCGATTGCGGCCTGTTCCAGGGCACCAAAAACCTGCGGCTGCGCAACTGGAGCCCGTTGCCGGTCGCACCCGACACGCTCGACGCGGTCGTGCTCACGCACGCGCATATCGACCATACCGGCTATCTGCCGGTGCTGGCGCGCGAAGGGTTCCGCGGACCGGTGTACTGCACGGCGGCCACGGCCGAACTCTGCGACATCATGCTGCGCGACAGCGCGCGGCTGCAGGAGGAAGAAGCCGATTTCGCGAACCGCCACGGCTATTCGAAGCATCATCCAGCGCAGCCGCTCTACACGCTGGACGATGCGCAGCGCGCGCTGCACCTGCTGAAGCCCGTCGCGTTCGACGAATGCACGGCGCTCGGCGGCGGGCTCGCGTTCCGCCTGCTGCCGGCCGGGCACATTCTCGGCGCGGCGAGCGTCGTGATGCACTGGGATCACAAGGTGCTGGCCTTCTCGGGCGACCTCGGCCGCTATCACGCCCCGATCATGCAGCCGCCGCTGGCGCCCGCGCATGCGGACTACCTGGTCGTCGAATCGACGTACGGCGACCGGCTGCATCCGCAATCGGACCCCGAGAGCGAACTCGCCGCGCTGTTCGACAAGACCTTCGCGCGCGGCGGCGTGGTCGTGATGCCGTGCTTCACCGTCGGCCGCGCGCAGGAGATCCTGCACACCATCGCGCGCCTGAAGGCGTCGGGCCGGATGGCGCGCGTGCCGGTATTCGTCGACAGCCCGATGGCCACCGACGTAACCGAGATCTATCGTCACCATATCCTCGAACACCGGCTCACGCCTTCCGAAGCGAACGCGCTCGGCCACGCGGCCACGATGATCCGCTCGGTCGAGCAGTCGAAGGCGATTGCCGACCATCAGGGCCCGATGGTCATCATCGCCGGCAGCGGGATGGCCACCGGCGGCCGCGTGCTGCACCACCTGAGCCGCTACGCGCCCGATGCGCGCAACACGATCGCGCTGGTCGGCTACCAGGCGGCCGGCACGCGCGGTGCGGCGCTGGCCGCGCACGAGCCGACATTGAAGATCCACGGCGAGTACGTGCGCGTGCGCGCGCAGGTCGAGTCGATCACGACGCTCTCCGCGCATGCCGACTACGAGGAGATCCTCCGCTGGCTCGGTACGATGCAGCGCGCGCCCGTGCGAACCTTCGTCACGCATGGCGAGCCGGCCGCGGCCGACGCGATGCGGAGGCGCATCGCGGAGCGGCTGCACTGGCCGTGCGAGGTGCCGGTGTATGCGCAGTGCGTCGATCTCGATGCGGTCGAATCGGGCGACACGCGCGAGCCGGCCGCGCTTTCCTCCTGACGGCGTGTCCCACGGGACGGGGCGGGAACCGGGTGTCGCCTGCCGGTTCCCGCCGCGCGCGACCCGGCCATCAACCGACTTCGATGATGACCTTCAGCGCGTGGGTTTGCGCCGCGCGGCCGAACGTGTCGTACGCGCGCTCGACGTCGTCGAGCGAGAACCGGTGCGTGATCAGGCGTTTCGGATCGAGGCGCCCGGCGCGCACGGTCTTCAGCAGCATCGGCGTGCTGACCGTGTCGACGAGCCGGGTCGTGATCGAGATGTTGCGATCCCACAGCTTCTCGAGGTGCAGGTCGGCCTTGACCCCGTGCACGCCGACGTTCGCGACCACGCCGCCCGGCGCCACCAGTGACGTGCACATCTCGAACGTCGCCGGAATCCCGACCGCCTCGATCGCGCAATCCACGCCGACGCCGTCGGTCAGCTTCATCACTTCCGCCACCGGGTCGCCGGTGCGGCCGTCGATGCAATCGGTCGCGCCGAAGCGATGCGCCACGTCCAGCCGGTTGCTGTCGGGGTCGATCATGATGATCCGTGCGGGCGAGTAGAACTGCGCGGTCAGCAGCGCCGCCAGCCCGATCGGGCCCGCGCCGACGATCGCGACCGAGCAGCCCGGCTGCACCTTGCCGTTCAGCACGCCGCATTCGAACCCGGTCGGCAGGATGTCCGACAGCATCACGAGCGCCTCCTCGTCCGCGCCCGGCGGAATCCGGTAGAGGCTCGTCTGCGCATGCGGAATGCGCACGTACTCGGCCTGCGTGCCGTCGATCCGGTTGCCGAGGATCCAGCCGCCGGTCGTGCAGTGCGAATACAGGCCGCGCCGGCAATATTCGCAGCGGCCGCACGACGAGATGCAGGAGATCAACACGTGATCGCCCGGCTTCAGCGCATCGACGGCGGCGCCGACCTGCTCGACGATCCCCACGCCTTCGTGGCCGAGAATGCGGCCGGGTTCGCAAGTCGGGACGTCGCCCTTGAGGATGTGCAGGTCGGTGCCGCAG
The DNA here is from genome assembly GCF_002223325.1 of Burkholderia sp. AU15512. NCBI lineage: Bacteria > Pseudomonadati > Pseudomonadota > Betaproteobacteria > Burkholderiales > Burkholderiaceae > Burkholderia > Burkholderia sp. AU15512. The sequence goes on along the minus strand of NZ_NKEX01000008.1, from coordinate 276,126 downwards.
ATCGTCGTGCGCGTCACGCGCACGAGCGCGTCGGTGGGCGACTGCAGCTCCGGCATGGGCCGCTCCTCGAGCGCCTTGCGCCCGGTCCCGTGGTAGACGAGTGCTTTCATTAGGATTCCTCCATCAAAAGGGTGACAGGTACGTTCGTGACGGAAGCCGAATGCCACGCGTGCACGCTTGAACTGCACCGGTACGTACGGCCTCGCGCAGATAGCGGTCGATGGCGGCGCCCGCGTTCGTCTCGTCGCGCCTCGCCTGCCGGGTCGATTCGCCGAAGGCAACAGGTGCGTGAGTTGCCGCGAACCCACCCCGCAAGGGGTGCATGCCCCGAGTCGCGGTTTGGCGCACACATCCGCCACGCGAGATCGCGACCCGCACGGCACACGTCGTTCAGCGACATCGACGCGCGGAGCGCATCGCGGTCCCGCCTTCGATCCGATCGAAGGTCCGGCCGCCGCCCTGACGCCCCCTACCCATGATCGACGCCGCGACCGTTTCACTGTGCGGCCGCAGCGCGCAATTGCCGTTGATCTGAGTCAAGCGCGCGGACACCCTGCTTCGTAGACTGGATTGCACTGGCGGATGACCCGTCGATGGAGCGATTCCGATGAGCTACAAAAGCCTGGTCGTACACCTCGATACGAGCGCCCGCGCGCATTCGCGCCTCGAACTCGCGTTGCGTCTCGCCCGGCGTTTCGGTGCACATCTCACCGGCCTGTTCGCGGTCTACACGCCGGAGCCGCATTCGTTCTACGTGATGGCCGGTTCCGCCGACTATTTCCGTGAACACCGCGAGCGGCGCGATGAGCGGCTCGCCGCGCTGGAGCGCCTGTTCCATGCGGAAGCCGCCCGCGCAAAAGTGCCGGCCGCCTGGGTTCGTGCCGACGAGCGCGCGAACGTCGCGGTGCCGCGCGCCGCGCGTCTTGCCGACCTCGTGATCGCGGGCCAGAGCGACCCGAACGATCCCGAAACCTATATCGACGACCAGTTTCCGGAGAACCTCGTGCTGTCCGCCGGTCGCCCCGTGCTGTTCTGGCCGTACATCGGGGAATTCCCGTCGATCGGCGAACGGGTGTTCGTCGCCTGGGACGGCAGCCGCGAAGCGGCCCGTGCCGCGCACGATGCGCTCCCCTTCCTCGAGCACGCGAAGCGCACGACGGTCGCCGCGGTGGTCGACGGCGACGCCGAAGCGGCGACCACGCGCGTTCCCGCCGCCGATGCCGCGTTGATGCTCGCGCGCCACGCGCGTGACGTGAACGTGCTCGACATCGATACCGGTGCCGGCGCGTCGGTCGGCGACACGCTGCTGTCGCGCGCTTACGAAACGGGATCGGACCTGCTCGTGATGGGCGCGTACGGCCATCCGCGCTGGCGCGAGATGGTGATGGGCGGCGCCACCCGCACGGTGCTCGCGTCGATGACGCTCCCGGTGCTGATGTCGCACTGAACCGGCCGCTGCGGACGCGCACGCGAATGCGAACGCGGGCCGCGCGCAGGTCGTGTCGGCCGCGTCGCGCGCGGCCACGGTAGCCGTCGAGACGACCCACGCAGCGTGGATCGCCGCGCGCACCGCGCCAACCGCGACGCTTGATCCAGATCAGCGCGAGCGGCGCGCACGCGCCGATGATGATTTCATCCACCTCCGTTCAAGGGACATGCCATGTACTCGAACATTCTGGTTGCGCTCGACGGCAGCGACACGTCGTCCCGAGCCCTCGACGCCGCGCTGGCCATCGCGTCGGAGACGGGTGCGCGGCTGACGCCCGTCTACGTCGTCGATTTCCTGGTGCCGGCGTACGACATGTACGGCTACGATCCGTCGATCCTGGTCGACGCCTTTCGTGAAGAAGGGCTGCGCGTCACCGAAGACGCGGCGCGACGCCTGAAGGCGCGCGACGTCGCCGGCACGCCGCAGATCTCCAACGTCGCGCCGGCGGGCGAAGACATCCCGCACCGGATCGTCAGTCTTGCCAACGAAATCGAGGCCGACCTGATCATCATGGGCACGCACGGCCGGCGCGGCGTTCAGCGCCTCTTCCTCGGCAGCGTGGCCGAGCGCGTGCTGCGGCTGACCACGTGCCCGGTGCTGATGATTCCGGCGGCCTGCCCGTCCGGCAAACCCGCCGAGACCGTCGCGGCCTCCACCGAAAAGGAGCCGTCATGAGCTACAAGACCCTGCTCGTCCACCTCGACGACAGCGCGCGCTGCGCGACTCGCGTCGACCTCGCGCTCGAACTCGCGGCGCGCTGGAATGCGCATTTGATCGGCCTCTACGCGGTCTGCCAGGATCTCTTCGAACCGCTGCGGCGGCCCGACGAACCGCTGAAGCTGGCCGTGTACGAACGCCTGTGCGACCAGCGGCGCAAGGAGGCCGAGGAGAAATTCCTGATGGCCGCCGAGCGCGCGGGGCGCAGCGTCGAGTGGCAGGCGCCGGCCGGCGACGCAACTGCCGCCGCGATTCTGCACGCACGCCACGCCGACCTGCTGATCCTCGGCCAGGAAGACCCGGACGATCGCATGACCTACGTGGCGCGCCATTTCGTCGAGGATGTCGTGATGGGCAGCGGCCGTCCGGCGATCGTCGTGCCCTACGCGGGCGACGTGCGAACGATCGGCGAGAACGTGCTGATCGGCTGGGACGGCGGGCGCGAGGCCGCCCGCGTGATGGCCGACGCGCTGCCGCTGCTGGCCCGCGCGCGCTTCGTCAACGTCGAGACGGTCGTGCACGGCCAACCCGATCCGGACAAGACGCCGCCGGGCGTCGACGTCGCCGCGTATCTCGAGCGGCATGGCGTGCGCGCGTCGTTCTCGACGACGCCGCGCGACCGGTCGGTCGGCGTCGGCGCGACGCTGCTGAACCGGGTGACCGACCTGCATGCCGATCTGCTGGTAATGGGCCTGTACAGCCATGCGCGCATGCACGAACGCGTGCTGGGCGGTGCGACGCGCACCGTCCTCGAGACGATGACGGTGCCGGTGCTGCTGTCGCACTGACGCCGCACGCATGACGAAGGGGCAGCCGCCTGCGGCTACCCTCTTCCGTCACAACACGGCCGCGCACGCGCCCCGCCCCTCACGCACGACCAGCACCGGCCGGTCGGCGGTGCGCACCAGCGATTCGGCGACGCTGCCGAGCACCGCGCGGCGCATGCCGCGGCGCCCGTGCGTGCCCATCACGATCAGGTCCGCGTCGCATTCCGCGGCAGCGCGCGCCAGCACGGACGACACCGCGTCGCCGCACGCGTCGATCGTGTGCGCGATGCCGCGCACGCCGCACAGGCGAAACGCGGCCTCTGCATCCGCCACCGCGATCGCGGCCCTGTCCGCATCCAGCCCCGCCGGATCGCGCGGGTCGAGGTAGCCGCGGTCGACGTCCGTCCGTCGTGGCGCGTCCGAGACCACGCACACGGCGACGATCAGGCCGCCTGAATGACGGGCGAGCGCGATCGCCTCGTCGAGCGCGAGCCGCGCACCGCGGCTGCCGTCCAGTGCTGCGAAGATCCGTGCGTACATGACGCCTCCCTGTCGTTGCCCGGCATCGACCGGCTTGCCGAACCAGTCTGGGGCCGGCCGACGCGATCCGGTTGACGCCGGTCAAGCCCACGCGACGGCGGCAGTCCGCATCGATCCCGATTGGCGAACGCCGGCGACCGGCGCACAATTTCGGGGCATCGACGAACCGGACCCCGTGCCGATCCGGCCCCGACGACGATGGACATCGTCCGGTCATCGGCGTCGGCCACCATCGAACGATCGAGCGCGCCGGTCCGCGACGATGATCGACGCATGCCGCCGCGTGGCCCGCGCCACGCGATCCGGCAAGGAAGGGATTGCCATGATCCGGGTACTCATCGCCGACGACCACGCCCTCGTCCGGGACGGTCTGCGGCACATCCTGCAGAATGCCAGCGGCTTCGAGGTCGCGGGTGAAGCGTGCGACAGCACGTCCACGATCGCGCGCGTGCGGGATACCCCCGCGAACGTGCTGGTGCTCGACCTGTCGATGCCCGGCCGCAACGGCGTCGAACTCATCAGGCAGATCAAGGACGAGAAGCCGGCATTGCAGATCCTCGTGGTGACGATGCACGCCGAGCAGCAATATGCGGTGCGCGCGTTCCGCGCCGGCGCATCCGGCTACATGACCAAGGAGAGCGCGAGCGCCGAACTGATCGCGGCGCTGACCAAGATCGCGGCGGGCGGCGTCTACGTCAGCCTGACCATGGCCGAGCAGTTCGCGCAGAGCCTGAACGAGCCGACCGATCTGCTGCCGCACCAGCGTCTGTCCGACCGTGAATTCGACGTGTTCCGGCGCGTCACCATCGGCGAGTCGATCTCCGAAATCGCGGAAGCGCTCTGTGTCAGCGTCAAGACGGTCAGCACCTACAAGACGCGGATTCTCGAGAAGATGCAAATGCCGAACGACACGGCGCTCGTGCGCTATGCGATGCGCCACAAGCTGTTCGACGACCCGGACGAGCTCTGACGGCGGCGCGGGCGCACGACCGGTGCGCCCGCGCGTCGCGCCCGGACAGAATGCCGCACCCGTGTAGGAAACCGCCTACATCACTTCCATGTGACCTACTGCATCTTCCATGGCTGCTGATTTCCTTGACGCCGCGCAACCTCCATACTCCAGATCAAGAAAAACAAGTACGCGCGTCGCGGAGCAAAGGCGGCACTCGCCGTCGGGACAGGTCTGCCGGCTCGTCCGGCGCGGTTCTTCACCATGAGTGCGACAACCGTCAGGGCCGCGGGCGCTACCACCCGCGCGATCCCGCCCACGGCGGCTCGTCGCCGTCCTGAACGTACTGGAGCCGATCATGCAGCGCCCTGCCGAAGTTTCGCCGACCACGCCGTTACGCCCGTACATCCCGCTGCATTCCGTCGACCGGGCGGACCAACCGAAGCGCGCCGCGTCCCGTTGCTCGACGTGCGCGTTGCGGACCGTCTGCATGCCGACCGACCTTTCTCCTGACGAATTCGCGCGCGTCGACGCGATGATCTGCACGACGCGGCACGTCAGGCGCGGCGAAACGCTGTTTCGCGCGGGGGATGCGTTCAACAGCATCTATGCGGTGAGGACCGGATCGTTCAAGACCATCGTGATGCATCGCGACGGCGACGAGCAGATCACCGGCTTCCAGATCGTCGGCGAATCGCTCGGGCTCGACGGCGTGCACACCGGGCACCACAACGGCGACGCGATCGCGCTCGAGGACAGCACCGTCTGCATCATTCCGTTCGGCCAGCTCGAGCAGATGTGCCGCGAAGTCCGGCCGATGCAGCATCACGTGTACCAGATGATGAGCGGCGAAATCGTCCGCGAATCCGCGCTGATGCTGCTGCTCGGCACGATGACCGCCGAACAGCGCGTGGCCGCGTTCCTGCTGAACCTGTCCACGCGCTTCAAGGCGCGCGGCTACTCGGCCGCCGAATTCGTGCTGCGGATGACGCGCGACGAGATCGGCGAATATCTCGGGATGAAGCTCGAAACGGTCAGCCGCATGATGTCGAAGTTCCAGCACAAGGGGCTCGTCGCCGCGCAAGGCAAGCAGATCCGCATCGTCGATCCGGAAGGCCTCGGGCGAATCTGACCTCGCCGCGCACTGCGCGCGCGGCCCGCGCATCAGCCGCGCATCGCGAGTACCGCCGCCCCGGACAAACGGCCCGTGCGCAGATCGTCGAGCGCGCGGTTCGCATCGGTCAGCGCGTAGCGCACGGCCTCGACCCGCAGCGGCGTCGCCTCGGCGACCCGCATGAATTCGACCGCGTCCGCACGTGTCAGGTTGGCGACCGACACGATGCGGCGCTCGCCCCACAGCCACGCGTACGGAAAGCCCGGGATATCGCTCATGTGAATGCCGCCGCACACGACGGTCCCGCCTTTGTCGACGGCGCGGAGCGCGGCCGGCACCAGTGCGCCCACCGGCGCGAAGATCAGCGCGGCGTCGAGCGCCTCGGGCGGCACTTCGTCGCTGTCGCCGGCCCACGCGGCGCCGAGCGAACGCGCCAGCTGCTGCGCCACGGTATCGCCGGGCTTCGTCAGCGCAAACACCTTGCGCCCCTCGGCATGCGCGACCTGCGCGACGAGATGCGCCGCCGCGCCGAAGCCGTAGATGCCGATGCGCCGCGCATCGCCCGCCATGCGCAAGGTTCGATAACCGATCAGGCCGGCGCACAGCAGCGGCGCGGCTTCGAGATCGGTGTAGCGCTGCGGCAGATGCACGCAATAGCGGTGGTCGGCGACGGTGCGCTCTGCGTAGCCGCCGTCGATCGTATAGCCGGTGAATCCCGGACTGTCGCACAGATTTTCGCGGCCGGTCGCGCAGTATGCGCAATGGCCGCACGTCGAGCCGAGCCATGGCACACCGACGCGCTCGCCCACCGCGAAGCCCGTCACGCCCGCGCCGAGCGCGTGCACCGTGCCGACGATTTCGTGCCCCGGGATCAGCGGCAGTTTCGGATGCGCGAGCTCGCCGTCGACGACGTGGAGGTCCGTCCGGCATACGCCGCATGCGTGTACGTCGATCAGCAACTGGCCTGCCGCCGGCAACGGGTCCGGCACGCGCGCCTCGCGCAAATGCGGTGTCGTGCCGTCAAACATCATCGCAAGCATGCTCGCCTCCTCGCGCGCGCCGGCGCGTACGCTTCACCTCTCCACGCTAGTCGCTGCGCGTCGCGTACGCACGGCCCGGTGACGGACGCTTGATGTGGGTCAACGGCGGACGGGCGGTTGCTGACACGATGAAGTGGCATCACGCCCGACGTGAGGCGACCAGGAGATGATCGAATGGTATCCGTTCCCCCACTAGCCGCAAGCGCCCACCCTGAAGCGCATCTGAGGTCGCTGCTGGCCTACGCGGTGCTGGCCCCGTCCAGCCACAACTCGCAGCCGTGGCGGTTCATCGTCGACGGTCCCACGATCGCGGTCTGCGCGGATCGTGTCCGTGCGTTGCCCGTCATCGATCCGTTCGATCGCGAACTGATCATCAGCTGCGGTGCGGCCCTGCTCAACCTGCGCGTCGCGCTCGATCACGCCGGGCTCGCCCACACGATCAGCCCGTTTCCGTCCGATATCGATCCCGATCTGCTCGCGCTGGTCCGGGTGTGCGACGACGGCTATTCCGACGCGTCGCTCGGCGCGCTGTTCGATGCGATTCCGGAGCGCGTCACGACGCGCGCGCCGTTCGACTCGACCGCCGTGCCGGACGACCTTCAGCAGGCGCTGATCGCGGCCGGCGTCGCGGAAGGCGCCGAGATCACCTGCGTCGACTCGATCGCGCACCGCGCACGGGTGGCCGAGCTGGTTGCAGAGGCCGATCAGCAGCAGTTCGCCGACCCGCGCTTCAGGCGCGAACTGGCGAGCTGGATCGATCCACGCCGGCACGCCGACGGCATGCCGGCGTTCGCGGCCGGCGTGCCGACGCTGCTGGATTTCGCGGCGCCCGTCGTGACGATGGCGGTGCGGACCTTCGATCTCGGCAACGGGCTGGCCGCGCTGCATCACCAGCTCGTCGGCGCGTCGCCGCTGGTCGTCTGCATTTCGACCGTGCGCGACGATCGCGACGCGTGGCTCGCCGCCGGACAGGCGCTGGAGCGCGTCCTGCTCGTCGCGACGCGTGCAGGCTATACCGCGTCGTACCTGAACCAGCCGATCGAGACGGCCGGGCTGCGCGCCCATCTGCGTCACATGCTCGGGCTGCACGGCGAGCCGCAGTTGCTGCTGCGGGTTGGGCGCGGCCCGCATACACCGCACTCGCCGCGCCGCCCGCTCGATGATGTCGTTTCGTGAGCGCGCCCGGCGGCGCTGCCTTTCTGATCCGGACGAGGAAACATCATGAGCTTTCTGCGTGACGCCGCCTTCTGCGTGACCGTCACGGCGGCGCACCTTGCCGCCGCGCAAACGGCCGTGCCCGAGCCGACCGATCTCGTCAATGCGCAGCACTGCATGTTCTGCCATACGTCCGACATGACGTTCCTCGGGCCGTCGTTCCACGACATCGCGCAGCGCTACCGCGGCGATCCGGCGGCCGCGCCGGAACTGGAACGCAAGCTGCGCGTCGGCGGCCGCGTGCACTGGGGCGACACGCCGATGCCGTCCGCCGAGGATCGCGGCGGCCCGCTGTCCGCCGACGATGCGCACCTGCTCGTGCAGTGGGTGCTCAGCCAGTAACCGGCCCGCCAGCCAGCCGCTCATGTCGACCGTCGTCAAACGCGTTCCCGCCGGTATCGCTCGTCGAGGCGGAGTGCGCCGACGTACCGCAGCCGGCCCGACGCCGGCGGCCGCGCCCGGCAAACGCGCACGCACGCGGCCCGATGCGATCGTCGGCGACGACCGCGTCCAGCGCATCCCGCATCGCGCGCCGCGTCTCGCCAACCGCCCGAACCGCACGCCCGCCGACGACGATGCCACCGTCCTGCAGCGCGCGGGCATGCGCGGCATCCGGCTGCAACTCGACTACTGGAAGGCCGAGGAACGCCTGCAGAACGAACGCATCGGCCATGCCGTCGTGATCTACGGCAGCACGCGCATCGTTGCCCCTGCCGTCGCGAACGCGCGGCTGAACGAAGCCAATCACCTGCTCGCGGCGCGGCCGCACGATGCGGTCCGGCGTCACGCCGTCGCAATGACGAGCCGGCTCGTCGAGCACAGCGTGTATTACTGCGTCGCGCGCGAACTCGGGCGCATCGTCGGCCACGCCGACCGGTGCACGCGCACCGCGCGGCTCGCCATCGTCACCGGCGGCGGCCCCGGCATCATGGAGGCCGCCAATCGTGGCGCGTACGAGCGCGGCGCGCCGAGTATCGGCTTCAACATCGAGCTGCCGCGCGAACAGGCGCCGAACCCGTACATCACGCCCGGTCTCTGTTTCCGGTTTCACTATTTCGCGATCCGCAAGCTACACCTGCTCGAACGCGCGAAGGCGGCGGTATTCTTCCCCGGCGGCTACGGCACGTTCGACGAGCTGTTCGAAGTCCTGACGCTGCTGCAGACACGCAAGATCCCGCCGTTGCCGGTCATCCTCGTCGGCGAAGCGTACTGGCGCCGCGCGGTGGACCTGGCCTTCCTCGCGGACGAAGGGATGATCGACCGCCGCGATCTCGAGCTGTTCACGTACTGCGAATCCGCCCCCGACATCTGGCGCGCGATCGGCGGCTGGTATGCGCGGCGGCGCACCCGTCGCTCGCGCCGCGCCGCCGCACGCCGCCCGTGATCGGTCGGACGGTCACGCACGTCGGCGCACACGCGATGCGGCATCGACTGCATCGGATGACGAACGAAACATCGCCACTCAGGCAACGCGTTCACGACCGCCCCGGCTTCAAACCGTGAACATGTTCGACTTCCTCAACTCGACCCACGTCATCCCGGCGCGCAGCCCGTCGATCGCGGCTTCGCGCTCGGTGTCGCGGGTCCGGCTGTGCGCGAACGTGCGCTCGCACGCGCCGTCCGGCGACATCAGCGTCAAGTGGATCCTGCAACGGTAGCCGCCCGTTCCGGTGGCGATCGTCTCGAACGCCACCGACCAGTCCGCATCGTGTACCTCGCCTGACAGTGTCACTTGACTCCCCTTCCGCGCGGACCGCGCATCCGGTCGCCGGTTGCCGCTTGCCGCTTGCCGCTTGCCGGCGTTACTCGACGACCAGGTCGTCGACGACGGCGCGCACGCCGCGCGCCGACCATGCCGCCCCGCGCACGGCCTTGCGCTCGGAGAACGAGCCGACCTTGCCGGACAGCCGCACCGTGCCGTCGCGCACCTCGATCGCGATGTGCTTCGCCTCGCGCTCCGCATGGCGCATGATCGCGCGCTTGATGTTGCCGCCGATGTCGGCCGAGCCGATCGCCCCCTGCACCGCGATATGGTCGGTCACGCCGGTCACGCTGCGCATCTGCGAGATCGCCCGCACGGCCAGATGGCTCTGATAGGCCCATTCGACCCTGCCGGACAGCGTGATCCAGCCGTGTTCGACCTGCACCTTCACCGCGTCGTCGTGCAGCCCGACCGTCCAGTGCAGCACCGAACGCACCGCGTTCGCGATGTCCTCGTCGGTGCGGACGTCGTCGTCCGGCAGATGCACGGTCATGTCGACGACGAGCGCCTTGACGCCGGCCACGCGGTTCGCCGCCCGCTCGATCGCCAGTTTCTCCGCATAGCTCGGCGGATGACCCGAGAGCGTCACGATCCGGTTGACGACCTCGACACCGATACGTGTCGCGTCGATCGCCGGGTCGGATTCCAGTTCGTCCTGAACGTCCTGCTTCAACTGCTTGTCGGTCTTCATCGCCTGCACTCCCGTGAGCCGCGGCGCGCCTGTGCGCCGCACGTTTCCAGATTTGCACACGCGCGGCGAGGGAGCGCTGATGCAGGTCAACGGACGCCGCCCGACGCGCAGACGGAGCGCTACTTCGCCGGCGGCGCCGGATCGAATGCGCAGGCGTTCGCGCGACCGCCTCAATGAAACGGCGCGCGGATCGCGCCGCGCGCCGATAGCTCCGTTCGGACGACGCGTGCCCGCATCGCCCGCTGCCGGCCGTCCGATCAGCTGATGGCCAGTTTCTTCTGCGCGACCGGCGCCTTCTTCGGCAGCGTCAGCGACAGCACGCCGTCCTGGTAAGTCGCCGTTGCGTTCGCGTCGTCGATCTCGCCCGACAGCGAGAACGAACGGCTGATCGCGCCGCTGTAGCGCTCGCGGCGGATCACGCGTTCGCCCTCCTTCTGCTCCTGGTTGCGCTCGACTTTCGCGTGGATCGAGACGGTGCTGCCCGTCACCTGGACGTCGATGTCGTCCTTGGCGACGCCCGGCAGTTCCGCGTTGACCGTGTACGCCTTGTCGCTTTCCGTCACGTCGATCTTCATCGAGGCCAGGTCGGGCTCGTCCGTCAGCGTCATCCCGCGCAGCGGCCTGAACAGCCCCTGAAACAGGTCGGCGACGGGTTCGATCGAAAACGGATCGTAACGCGTGACATTGCTCATGGTTCGTACTCCTTCAACGATAGACAGGCGGGCCGCGCCTTCGTCCCGCTCGCGCGACGCCATGACGAAGACCGGATCAGCGCGGCACCGTGTGCCGCGCAACGGACGAACGATCATCAGGATTCCAGCGTAACTGCCCGTATCGGCATGCGCTTGATGCGCGTCAACGGCTGCGGGCGCTCACGTGCAGAACCGGAAATAGCCGCTGTGGAGCAGGATCGGCCGGCCGCCCATCTCCTCGAGCAGGCAGCGTGCGGCGCGCTCGATCGCGGGACGGTGGCGGGCGAACGCCTCCACCAGATCCTGTTCGCGCGGCGACGCCGCGCGGAAGTGATCCTCCAGCGCCGCAGCGGTGATCGCGCAATGCACGCGGCGGCCTTCGACCAGCGCCGGAAAGGTCAGCGCCGGATCCAGGCCGCAATACGTCGGATGTTCGGAAGGAAAGGAGATCTGCATGATGCTCACCTCGGCAGGTTACGCACGGGCAGGCGCCGGCTGGCGGCGCCCCCGTGCATGGCGGCCCTAAGCTGCCGCCGCGGCCGGTGCGGCGTCGCTGCCGCGCACGAGCAGGACCGGGCAACTCGATCCGCGCAGGAACCGTTCGGCGACGCTGCCGAGGAACAGCCGTCGGACCCCGCGCCGCCCGTGGGTGCCGACCACCACGAGATCGATAGACCGCTCGGCGACGTAGCGCTGCAGCCGTTCGGCGACACTCTCGCCGATCTCGGTCTCCAGGAGTTCCGTCTCGCCATTGACTGCCGCGTGCGCGATGGTTCGTTCCACGTGTCGCAGGACCGACGCACCATCGCGCCGGATCTCGTCGAGCAATGCATCCGGGTCCAGACGTCCGCCGAACGTGATCATCAGCGACTTGTCGACGACGAAAGCGGCGAACAGGCGCGCACCGTACGAGCGCGCCACCTTCAAGCCCTCGTCGAGCGCGCGTTGCGACGAAGGGCTGCCGTCCACGGCGACCATGATGTTCGTGTACATACCGACCTCGCTGGATGACCCGATGCGCCGGCGGCGTTCGGCCTGGTTTTCATCATCGGCGTTCGCCGGAAACAGGCGTTGACGGAGGTCAACGGTTCGGAATCACGCGGCAACCGGCACGCGAGTGAGCGCGCGACGCCGGATCATCGCGGCACGACCGGCGCAGTCGGCGCGTCGGACGAACGCGCCGGGTTCCCGTACGACCGGAAGCCCCGCTCGATGTCGAGGATCTTCGTCGCGCACGCGTCGTACCGCCAGCCCGGGCCGCCATCGCTGTCGTACATGCCCCTGCACATCGCCTTGAGCCGGATCACCGACGCGCCGCCCGACGCCGTGCGGGAGGCCCACAGATATACTTCTCCGGCCAGAAACGGCGCCGCCGTTTCGATCGTCTCCGCATCGGCGCGCGTGATCCGGGTCGACGAATGCGCTTCGACATAGCGGCGTGCGAAGTGCCATGCACGGTCGCATTCGGCAGGCGTCGAACACTGCAGCACCGCGGCCTGGCGCGTCGCGAACAACTGCGTTTCCGTCGACCGGAAGGCCGCGTTCCGTTGCGCGCCGGCGCACGCGTTCAATGCAAGCAGCACGCCGAGCGCCCATAACCGTTGGTTCATCACCCTGCCCCGCAACGCATCGCGTTCCGCCCGCCAGCGGGCGGCATGAACACGCCCGGCGCGAATCCGGCCCCGTCGCCGCCGCCATCCCGCATCCGGCGCGCAGTCGCGTGCGGCATCGCGCGAGCGTTCGACTCGACTGTATGGCTTGCATGAGGAATGGGGTTGACCTGCGTCAATGGCCGGCCCGGGCGACGCGGGCCGCGAACCGGCATGCTGTCGATGCCGCACCGATGCCTGCGCGCGCCCCCGTCCGTGTGCGCAGTCGCGATGCCCGTGTCGTCATCGCGGCCGGTGCGATCGGACGCGGCGACGCGCACCGCCGTTCACTCGAACCGGCAGGCCGCACGCGGCAGCGCCGCCAGCGTGTCACTCGACAGTTTCAGAATGCCGTCGAAATTGGCCTGGTTGTCCGCCGGGCAGAACGCCGCGAGCGTCATGCCGTCCGGGCGCGTGTACTCGACATTGAACACGGCCTTGTTCAGCGCAATGAAGCTCGCGTAGTCGCCGCACTCGTGGAACCTGTTGCATTGCTCGTTGAGCGCCCAGTCGGCCACTTTCGCCATGGCGGCAGCGATACCCGAGCCATTCTTGAGGCCCATCGACATCCCGCGATCGTGCGCGGCGGCAATCAGCGCCGTGTTGTACCGCAGCTGATCGTCACGCGTCAGCGGAAAGCCGGTTTCCTGGCGATAGCTGTCGTCGAGATCCGGCTCGATGCCGTCGCAGCCCTTTTTCCTCGCCTGGTCGAGCCGCGCCAGCATCAGCGGCATCAGGATCGTGGTCTGGCGAATGTCCAGCCAGCGTTCGTGATCCTCGTATCCTTCGACGGGGTTGCCGAGCACGCTGTCCGGAAACTTGCCGGCGTCGCCACGCGTGTCCTCGCGCCCGCCCACCTCCATGTAGCAGACCACATAGATGCCCTTCGCCTTCAGGCGCTGGATCGTGCCGGCATCGGTCAGCTCCATGTCGACGTCGAACATCTTGCGCGGGTTGTTCACGCCGTCCAGCACCGTCTCGTTGATCCGGTTGCCGTCGATCTGCCATTGCCAGCTCGTGCCCGGCACGAGCGGTTTCCACGTGGCGGCCTGCGATGCCCGCACGGAGGTGGCCGCGAATGCGCTGGCGGGAGCGGACGAATCGGAGTCGCCTCCGCACGCCGCGAGCAGCAGCACCAGCACGAATGAAGCGAACGATCTTGCGGACATGGCGAATCCTTTGCCTGTTGGGCGGCTTGTCAGGATGCGAGGGTGCGAGGGAAACACGTGCAGCGGAACGCGGACGATGCCTCTGCCGATACTGCGGTGGTGCGCGAATGCGCGAGGTACGTGCGGATGGTAGGCGGGAACACTGCGCCCATCTGTTCCGATTTGTCGATTTTTGTGGGCAGGGTGGGCGTCGGCAAGCCGTCAACTTCGTGATGGTCGAGCACCGTCGACACGCGGCGACCGCAGCCGGCGAAATCGGCGTTTTTACATTGGAAACCTATAACGCATCAAAAGCAAAAATAAAACGACTTTGTTTTTCAGAATCAAAAAATGGAACCGATGTCACGATATTTTTATTTACAGCACTTCAACCACTCCGATGAATTATTCAATTCCTGAAGAAGATTTGCGGATGCCGCCTTCATCTCTTCAATCCATTTTCAGGCGACGTGAGGCACCCTTCCCGAGACCCGCCACACAAGCCGATTTCCGCCATTCTCCTCATGATGTCACGCTCGTTTTCGACAACCATCAGCCTCATCATTCAAATGAAATCAACAATGAATAAATCGATTGAATTTGTTTGACAATCAAACGTAAGGATAATTAAAGTCGTCGCCGACGATGCGCGGGTCGCCTCTCGATTCGCGCAACCACTCACCCTCACCAGGGCAAGCAAGGCGATGAATTCAATTGATGGCAGCACCGCGGGCGGGAACCGCGTCGAGCCCAACGGCGCCCGCCACCGGCCACTCCGGATACGCCGCGGAACGGTGTCGGACACTTCGGGAATCTGCGCGCTGTTCGAACGGGAATACGGCGACTCGTCGCACCCGTGTCTCGATGCGGGCTACGTGAGGCGCGCCGTCTCGAACAAATCGGAACTGTGGTTTGTCGCCGAAGAGGAAACGCACGCCACGATCGGTTGCATGAGCGTCAGCTACAACGCGCAGAATCGCTCGTGGGAATACGGCCGTGCGATGATTTCCCGGCACCATCGTCACCTGGGCGTCCTGTCGGCGCTGATGCAATCCGCGATCGACACGCTGCCGACCGCGGATCACGATCTGGCCTTCGCAATTGCCCGCACCGAAATCGCGCTGCGTGCGTTGCTGCGTCATCTCGATGGCGTCGTGGTCGGACACGACGGGTCACCCGACAGCGCGCATGGCGTGCGTGAACATCACGTCATCGCGCTCGAGACATTCCGCTCGCCGCGCTTCAGGCATTGCCTGCCGCTCTCGCCGATCTTCCGCGAATCCGACGTTCTGCGCAGCGCGATCTTCGAACCGCTCGATGTCGCCGGAACGCCGGCACCGTATCCCGATACCTGTTTCTGGGGGCATGGGTACGAGTGCGCGGACGACTTCACGTTTCGTGTCGACGAGCGGGCCGATGCGATCTATCTCTGCCAGCATGCCGGCGGCCCGTTCATGACCGAGCGCGACGTCACGGCCGATCTGCTGCGTTTCCTGAAACGACGCGGCACGACGACCTATGTCGGCGCGATCGTGCTCGCCGACAAGCTGACGCTGGTCAAGGCGATGCTCGAAGCCGGCTTCCGGATCACGGCCTATTTGCCGGCGTGGCACTGGAGCCGCGGCGCGCGCTACGACTGCCTGCTGCTCGCCCGGCGCGACAACGGCTTCGCGAGCAAGAACGGACTCGACGCACACATCGACGTGCTCGATGCCGCCTACCGCGAGATCGGCCAACGCATCCTGTCCACCTGAGATCCACGCCGGCCACGCGCCGCGCCCCCCATCAATCCACTCAATCGAGGTAGCACATGACCCAAGACGAATGGCGCTCGGTCAAGGCGACATTGCCGAACGGACCCACCGGACACCTGACGCTCGCGCTCTGGCTCGCCGATGTCGCATTGCTGGCCGCTGCGTGGGTGCTCTGGCTCGCCGGCGGGCCCGGACGCATCGCCGCGCTCGTCCTCGCCACGCTCGCGCTGATTCACCTCTATCTGATCTTGCACGAGGCACTGCACAACGCCGCATCGCGTTCGCGCGCGTGCAACGAGGCCATCGGCCATCTCTGCGGATGGATCATCGGGTTGCCGTACCTGCCGCGGCGCAGATCGCATCTGGGCCATCACGCGTGGACCGCGCACCCGACACGGGATCCGGAGAATCGCAAGATGATCCAGAAGTTTTCCGTGATGACGGAAAGCGGCGCGCGTACGCTCGAATTCATCTGGCGGCACTGGATCCCGATGATGGCGTTCAATCATTTCCTCAGCCACTGGATCGCACCGTTCCTGCACCGCGATACGCCCGCGCATCGCGCGAAATCGAATACCGAGATCGCATTCAGTGTGATCTACCTGGCCGGTTACGCGGCGGTCGGCGCGCTGGCGTACCGTGCGGGCGTGCTCGGCAGCCTTATCGCGTTCTCGACGATCCTGTGGATCGTGTTGCTGATGGCCGTCGAACTGCTCAACCTTCCGCATCACGCCGAGATCCCGCTGCTGGCCGACGACGCGGCACGCCCGCCGCTCTGGGAGCAGGACGTGGTGTCGCACAGCTGCGCCAACGTTCCACTCTGGTCACGCTGGGTGATCCTGAATTTCAACCTTCACGTCGCCCATCATGCGTACCCGTGGTTGCCGTGGTACGACCTGCCTCGCGCACAACGGCTGCTCGATGCCGTCTCGACGGCCGAGGCGCCGCGCCAGACCCACGAGTGGGCATTCGCCGTGACCAAGCGACGCCGGCCGCTGCTCGAACTGATGGGGCACTTCTTCGACAAGCGTGGCGCATCGTCCCAGGGTGGACGCTGACGCTCCGCCCTGGCGAGCGCATCCGTCGAGTGCCGCCGGCACGGCCCTCGACAACGGCGATGCCTCCGGTTGCCGGTCGAGGAAATCGGAGACCATGCGAAACGTCGTCGCAATCATACGAGCGGCCCGCATGGTCTCCTCCCTGCCCGGCTTCATTCATTTACCGGGCGCCAGGCCGTTGGCAAACCGGTTCGTATAACCAAGCGTACCGACACCGCCGATCGAATTGCACGTCGACGATGCGGCGCCGGGCGGACAATCGACGTCACGGTCGAACGACCAGAAGTGGACACCCGCGAGACCATTCTGTTTCACGAACTGCGCCACGGTGTCCGCGTCCGCCGGCGTAAAGGTTTCGCCGACCACATCGTTGCCGCCGATCATCGGCGTCAGCTCGATCTGGTTGTACGGGACGCCCCAGTGATCGTGCAGGTTCATCGCGGCCTGGATCGCCGACTGTCCCATCTGGCAGGTGCCGTTCGCGACCACGCAGTTCCCCGCGCTAGCCGACCCGTAGTCCATCGTCATCAGGTCGATGGTGTAGTTCTTCAGGCCGGCCGCCTGGATCGCCTGCATGACCCAGTCGCCGTATATGTTGAAGCTGTCGGGGGCGCTGGCGCCCCACGAGCTGGCCGTGGTCGCGCCCTGCTGGGAAGGCGCCAGCGTCGCCAACGTGAAGCTGAAGCGCAGGCCGGGATATTTCTGCTGGGCGACGGCCACGCGCTGGACGAGATCGTTGATCACCTGTTGCGTCTGCCCGCCCTCGATATCGAAATCGATGCCGATCAGGTTGCTCGATGCATAACGATCGATGAAGGCCGCCATGCCCGCATCCGCCCCGCACGTGAACATGCCGGCCGCGCCGCCGGTGGAAATCACGTAATTCACATTGGCCGCGGTGAACAGCGGCACATTGGCAGCCGCCATTGCGCCGCCGTCGACGCCCGCCCAGTTCTCGCTGCCGCATTCACCGGTCGCGAACGCGAGCGTCATCGTACGGACACCGGTAGGCAGCACCGACAGCACCGGGCTCAGCTGCCCCGTGACGTTCGTCGAGATGACGTTGGTGTTCCAGTTCATCGAAATCGTCGCGTCCTTGTACGGGCTATAGACGAATGCCGGCGCCGTGCCGATACCCGATGCCCCCGCCGCGGCAGCGCCGGTGCCGGCGCCTAAAAACGACCCTGCCAGCAAAAGCGCCAGCGCGCCCTTCAAGGTTGATCGCCGCATGATTCCGGTGTGCTGGTTGCGCTTCATTTTCATGCCCTCGATTCCGGTCTGGCTCATGATTTCCCCTTTCGATTGACAACGCTCCGCCCAGGTCGAATTCAAAAGAAATCAACCTGACAAATTGCCACTTGAAGACAAATTCCGATATTGATTCCGTCTTTATCTCAACGACGAGAAACAATTCGACGGCCGATGTAGTGATCCTTCAATTCAGCGCCGGCACTTCGATTTGTTATACTACATA
The DNA here is from genome assembly GCF_002223325.1 of Burkholderia sp. AU15512. Classification (NCBI taxonomy): domain Bacteria; kingdom Pseudomonadati; phylum Pseudomonadota; class Betaproteobacteria; order Burkholderiales; family Burkholderiaceae; genus Burkholderia; species Burkholderia sp. AU15512. Next base: position 258,067 of record NZ_NKEX01000008.1, on the reverse strand, counting down.
ATCATCAGGCATCAACCCTGGAATCGATTATTTCCATCAATATCGAAACCCGAAATATTCACGCGATCGCATCACCCTATTGCAATTGTCGCGATTCGACAATTCAAACGGATAGCTCGCAGCCATCCGACCGATTGTTCAAGGCGACGAAATTCAGGCGATGCGATCCGGCCGTACGACGGCGTCGCGCGGGTGGGCGGAGAGGCAATGATGGGGCTGCTTCGGCAAGCCGGGCTGGAGACTGCCCGGTCGGTCGGCGAGCGCATCGGCGCTCCTGAGCGGCGCTCTTCCATTCATGACGCCCGGGCATCGCCGGGCGCGTCGGGTTGCAGCGGTATCAGAACGGGCTGCGGGTCGTATCGCCGTTGGTGAACGTCGCGTCGACGACCTGATAGAACGCCATCGCCGTATCCGCGACTTCCCAGACCGCCAGGATGACGTGGTAACCGCTACGCATCGGCAACCGGCATTGGTGAATGGTCGGCTGCTGCGGCACCAGGTTCGCGTTCGGATCCCAGTACGGCTGGCCGGGATTCTGGATCGTGCAGAACGGCGTGGGCTCGAACTGCGCGCGCGTCAGCTTTTCCGACGGGTTCCAGTCGGCGCGCGTAATGAAGTAGTTCCAGCGACGCGTCTTGTGCACGGCGCTGAATTCCCATTTGAAATTCTGCAACGCGCCCGGCCGCAGCGGGATCTTCTGCCAGCGGCTCGGCGACTGCTCGTTCAGCACGGGCAGCGGGCCATTCGTGCTGGCGCCGGCGATTTCGCCATCCGGCGGCGGTGCGGCATTCTTCGCGTCGGCCGGCGCGAACGGATCGGACAGGCCGCTTTGCGTCGCGGGGAAGAACTTGCCGTTCTCCATCGCGTTCGCGTGCCACGCGTCGACGTGGCAGTTCGGATTCTGCCCTTGCGTGCACAGCACGATACGCGAAGGCGGTTCGGTCAAACGGCCGTGCGCGTGAGCACCGGCCGCCGCGACCAGCAGTGCCACGCCGGTCAACGCGCATGGCACCACGGAAGCAACGTATCTGCGGATGATCTTGTTCATGAGCCCTCATGACATCGATGTCGGAACGGATATGCGCGTGTCGGGCCCGCCGCAGGATCCCCGGCAGGGGCTCCTGTCGACACGTCGTCGCGCACACTGATCGGCAAAAGCGGCAACCCGATGAATCCGCGGCACGCGATGATGAATCGCCGCGTTTTCTGACAAATCACTTTCACCGAACCGAACCTTATCCGCTAAAACCTGAAAAATAAACGTCCCGTATTGATAGTTTTTTAATTTCGATCAAACGCCTGATTCGTTTTTAATTTCAGCCCGTTTTTCCAGGATTTAATTGCACGACATTGAATAAACCGCCCATTCATTAAGACACCGTTATCGATCATTCGGCAGGCGGCTTTGCGCACTCGACTTGCACTGCGTGGTTCGTCGTTGCTTCGACCGATGAAAAAATCGTGGCCGGTGGACGATTTCCATGGAAGCCGGCGGGCCGCCCGCTTTCCCCAAGCCCCTAATTCTTCAAGCAGCCAATCCCGTCGACGAAGCAACTGTGAGGTCCCGATTGAACTGCGTCATGCAGTTCAGGTCGAGCGCGCGAATCTGCTCGGTCATGAAATCGACGAAGATGCGGATGCGCGTCGGCAGGTGTTGTCGGCTCAGATAGCAGATGTAATGGCCGCGATCTTCCGGCACATGCTTCGCCAGCGCGACGACGAGCGCCTTCGATGCGAGATGGTCGCGGATCTGGTAGCCCGCCAACTGTGCGATGCCCGCGCCGTTCAGCACCGCGCGCAATACCAGGTCCGCGTCGTTGAACGTGAGGCGCGAGGTCGGCAGGTACTTCCGCGGGCGGCCGTCGACATTGAACTCCCATTCGAACAGGCGTCCGCTCGCGAACCTGAAATTGATGCACGCGTGCCGGTCGAGGTCGTCCAGGCTCTGCGGAAGCCCGTGCGTCGCCACGTACGACGGCGCCGCGCAGAGCGCCATCTGCATCGGAATCAATTGGCGGGCGATGATGCTGGAATCCTCGATGCGCCCGTTGCGGAACGACACGTCGATCCGCTCGGACACCAGGTCGATCGGCCGGTCGTCGAGCAGCAGGTCGATATCGATGTCCGGGTACGCGTCCGCGAATTTGGCCAGCAGCGGCGCCACGATCTTCCGGCCGAAGCCCACGGCCGAACTGATGCGAATGAGGCCGCGCGGCGGCCCCTGCCGCAACTCGAGCATGTCGTTCATGGCTTCCACGATCTGCGCCACGCCCTGATGGCAGTTCTCGTAGAAGCGCCGGCCCTCGCACGTCAGTTCGGTCGTGCGCGTGGTCCGCTGGAACAGCCGCGTGCTCAGTTGCGCCTCGAGCTTCTGGACGTTCCGGCTCACGGCCGGCCGCCCGACGCCGAGCCGTTCGGCGGCCTTGGTGAAGCTGCCCTCGCTCGCCACGGCAACGAATGCCAGGATGCCCGCATAGCTCGCGCCAAAGCTCGCCGACAGGGCATTGGCGCGACCGGCCAGGTCGCGCCGCACGCCGTACTCCGATGGTTCCGAATGATTCATTTTCCGCTGCCCCCATGCCAATCATCCCGATTGCCCGCGATCCGCGGGCGCCTGCGAACCGTCACACGTGCGAACGCGAATCAGCGTCGCGCCAACCACGCGTCGAGGCCGATGCGGCCGAGTCGCGCATTCCCGAGCGGCACCAGCGAGGTTTCCTCGACGCGCCCGCCGTAGTAGCGGGCCTCGCGATCGGTCACCACCGCGCGCGGATCGCCGACCGATTTCAGGTAGCGCGCGACGATCTCCGCGAACGGCGCGCGATCCGGGCCCGCGATCTCGACCGTGCCGTTCTGCGGGCCGCCAAGCGCGATCTGCGCGACGAGCGCCGACACGTCTTCCGCGGCGATCGGCTGGAACAGGCCGTCGCCGATGCGGACCGTGCCGTCTTGCGTGCTGAAGTCCGCGATGCCGCCGATGAATTCCATGAATTGCGTCGCGCGCACGATCGTGTACGGCACGCCCGCCGCTTCGATCGCCTGCTCCTGCGCGACCTTGGCCAGGAAATAGCCGTTCTCCGGCATCCGGTCGCAACCGACGATCGACAGCGCGACGTGATGGCGCACGCCCGCGGCCACTTCGGCCTTGCCGAGATTGCGTGCCGACGTGCGGAAGAAATCCAGTACCGCCTGCGGCTCCCACGACGGCGCGTTCGTCACGTCCACCACGACATCCGCGTCCGTCAATGCATCGGCCAGCCCCTCTCCCGTGACGGTATTGACGCCGGTGCTCGGCGAGGCGGCCAGCGCCTGATGACCTGCTTCGGCGAGCAACGTGACGACACGCGAGCCGATCAGGCCCGAACCACCGATGACAACGATTTTCATCGCACAATCTCCTGACGATTGGATTTGACGGGAATGCGACCGGGCGTGACGGGTGCCGGATCCGGAGGAGGCGGTCAAGACCGTCGCATCGCGTGACGCAATTGTGGAAGAATCATGTCCTATCCATCAGTGCCAAGAATCGGCGATCGGACTAGTCCAAGCTGGATCCGATCCTGTCCCTGCGTGCGTTACCCGAGAAGCCGCGATGTCCGAGCCCACTCTTCCGCTGACCATCGAAATCGACCGGCAGCACCAGTTGCCGCTCTATCTGCAGATTTGCGAGCGGTTCCGGGCCGCGATCGCCGCCGGCCACCTGCGCCCCGGCGACCGCGTACCCGCGCTGCGCGGCCTGGCGACGCAACTGAACACGGCGCGCGGCACCGTCGAACAGGCCTACACGATCCTCGTCGACGAGGGCTATCTGCAGATGCGCGGCGCGGCAGGCACGTTCGTCTCGCCGTCCTTGCCGATCTCGCTGACCCGGGCGTCGCCGCCGCGCACCGGTACCCCGCCGAACCGGCCCGGCGAACCGGCGGCCCCGCCGCGGGCGTCGACGCCGGCCCCTTCGACCCCTTTGGCCCAGTCAGCCCCGTCGATCCCGCCCGCCGACCTCCAGCCGCCGCGGCGCCCGCAGCCGATCGCCGTCGCGCTGAGCGGCGAGCCGAGCCCGTTGCAGCCCGGGCTCCCGGCGCTCGACGCGTTTCCGCGCAAGGTCTGGCACCGGCTCGTGTCGCTGCGCGCGCGCAGCGGCGAACGCGCGCTGCTCGGCTATCCGAATCCGGCCGGCTACCGGCCGCTGCGCGAACACATCGCCACCTATCTGACGCTGTCGCGCGGCGTGACCTGCGTGCCGGACCAGGTCTTCGTCACCGGCGGCTACCGCGCCACGCTGGAACTCATGCTGCGCAGCCTCGCACGGGCGAACGACCGCGTGTGGTTCGAGGATCCCGGCTACCTGCTCGCCCGCGGCTTCCTGTCCGAGACCGGCGTGCAGCTCGTCCCCGTGCCGGTGGACGACGAAGGGATCGACGTCGCGCGCGGCATGCAACTGGACCCGCAGGCCCGCTTCGCGCTGGTGACGCCGTCGCATCAGAGCCCGCTCGGGCATACGCTGTCGCTGTCCCGCCGCATCGCGCTGCTGGACTGGGCCGCCAGGACGTCGGGGTGGATCGTCGAGGACGACTACGACAGCGAGTTTCGTTATCTCGGCCGCCCGCTGCCGGCGCTGAAGAGCCTTGACCGACGCGATCACGTGATCTATTGCAGCACCTTCAGCAAGGCGATGTATCCCGGCCTGCGGCTCGCCTACGCGGTCGTGCCCGAGCGCGCGGTGGAGCGCGTCGAGCGCGTGGCATGCAGCATGAATGCCGGTTCGCCGCCCCTCCTGCAGGCGGCCCTCGCCGACTTCATCGAGCAGGGGCACTTCGCGCGGCACCTGAAGCGGATGCGCGCGCTGTACGGCGAGCGCCGCATGCTGATCGTGCACGCGCTGCGGCAGGCGTTCGGCGAGCGGCTGATGGTCGAATTGCCGGCGGGCGGCATCCAGTTCGCGGTGCAGTTCACCGACGGGCCCGACGGACCGGTCGACGACCTCGCCGTCGCTGCCCGCGCGCGCGACGCCGGCCTGGCGGTCCTTCCGCTGTCGATCTGGTATACGAACAGCCACACGCGGCAAACGCCGCGCGGCCTCGTCATCGGGTTCGCGAACATCGTCGACGCGGACGAAGCGCAACGTCACGCGCGAACGCTGCGCACCTGCCTGGACCGCTGACGCGCGGCGCGCAACGGCCGGGCGTCGCGTCGCGATCCCGATTGGTGCCCGAAGGGAAACATTGAATCGCCCGGGACGGCCATACCGCCGCCGATCGTGCTCCTCTAGCATGGAGGCGTCTTTTCCCGGAGACCCGCCAGGGATCGCACCGCACCGGAAGATCGCCGCAGCGCTCGTGCGATCGTTCGCGCCACGCGTGCCTGGCGACGCTATCTGCCCGGGGCCGCGCCGCCCCGTTCGCCACACGCTTCGACACACGACTGACCGGGAATCGAAGCGGCGCTGAACTCGAGCACGCATCATGGACGACCAGAAGCTCCAGGCCCCTCCGCTTTCCCTCCTCGACCGGTATCGGGGCCACGCGTTTCAGCCGCTCTATACGACGAGCGTCACCGTGACCGGCGGCGAGACGGGACACGGCCGCGCGTCGGGCGTCGTCCGCTCCGACGACGGCAGCCTTGCCCTCGAACTGCGCCTGCCCACCGAACTCGGCGGCCCGGGCGGCGGCACCAATCCCGAACAGCTGCTCGCCGCCGGCTACGCCGCGTGCTTTCATGGCGCGCTGAACCTGCTCGAACAACGCGCCGGCACGGCGCCGGCAGAGACCGCGGTGGAGGTGCGGGTTGCGTTCGGCCGTGATCCGATGGACGGCGGTCATGCGTTGATCTTCGAGGTTCGCGTCCGGATGCGCGGCGTCGAGCGCAGCGTCGCCGAAGAGCGGGTGCGCGCCGCGGAGCGCCTGTGCCCGTACGCCAAGATGGCCAGGCAAGGCGCCGTGAATGTCGTGACCGTCGTCGACTGACCCGACGCGCGTCGTGCGGCGGCGGCGCCCGGCCCGCCGCCTGCCTTCGCCGCCGTCGCCTCGTGCGTGGCCGCGCCGCTGCGCGTCTCGCGCCCCGCTGAGTCCTCGATGAGGTCAAAGACATGCATCTCGGAAAATCCTACAAGCTGGCGGAATTCCTGATCTGGACGCGCTGGAAAGTTTACGAGCTCCTCGCTTTCGGGGCCGTCCCGGTCGTCCTGTACACGTTCTTTTCGGTCAGATGGTTGTCGATCCCGCTGACGATCGTGGCGCTGCTCGGCACCGCGACGTCGTTCATCGTCGGCTTCAAGAATGTCCAGACGTACAACCGCGCCGCGGACGCGCTGGACATCTGGATCGGCGTCCTGAGCAAAAGCCGTCGCTGGGGGCAAGTCGTGCAGGACTTCGTCGGCGACGAAGAGATCGCGCGAACCCTCGTCTATCGCCACCTTGCGTGGCTCACCGCGCTGCGCTACGACTTGCGCCGCCCGCGCGTCTGGGAAAGCACGAACAAGCGCTACAACGCGGAGTACCGCCGGTACTATCGCGTGCCGGAGTGGGAACAGGACATCCGGGAACTGCTCCCGGCGTACCTGTCGCCGTCCGAAGCGGCCCAGGCGTGCGCGTCCGCCTCCATCGCGACGTTCGTGCTGAGCCTGCAACGCCGCACGCTCGCGACGCTGCACACGGCCGGCCGCCTCGAGACGAGCTTCTACATGGACCTGCACAAGACGATCGGGGATTTCACCGACCTCCAGTCGCGCGCGGAGCGTTTCAAGAATTTCCCGTATCCGCGCCAGTACGCGACCGTCAGCTCGCTGTTCGTCCGGTTCTTCTGCCTGTCTTTGCCGTTCGGTCTGCTGAACGAGTTCAACCGGCTGAACGACGGCGTGAGCGGTTTCATGCACGGCTACATGGTCTGGCTGGTGGTGCCGTGCAGTGTCGCGGTGTCGTGGATGTACACCTCGCTCGACCAGGTCGGCGAGAGCACCGAGAACCCGTTCGAGGGCGGCGCGAACGACGTGCCCATTTCGACGCTGTGCGGCACGATCGAACGCGATCTCAGGGCGATGCTCGCCGAACCCGCGGGCGCGCCGTGCGGCGACACGGTCATCGCGCTGTAGTGAACCGTGCGCCTTTCCGCCGCGGTTGAGATCGACCGCGCCCCCGACATGGATTGGTGCCGAAGCGGCAACAGAATGCGCACCTGCCGGGCACTACTGGCCCGCGGGGCCCGCGATTACGATGTTGTCAGGCAGGCCGTGCGTGGGGCGCCACATGCAGGGCCGGCAGTCGCGATTCCACATTTCAGGAGAACCGATCATGACGCAACGTATCAACTACTTCCAGCAATCGCCGGAGCTGACCAAGAAGCTCGTCGAACTCGACGGACTGTTTCAGAAGACGACGATCGAGACGCCGATCCGTGAGCTCGTCGAGATTCGCGCGTCGCAGCTCAACGGCTGCGCGTTCTGCGTCGACATGCACACCAAGATGGCAAAGATCCACGGCGAGCGCGAACTGCGCCTGCATCACGTCTCGATCTGGCGCGAGTCGACGCTGTTCTCGCCGCGCGAGCGCGCCGCGCTCGCCTGGACCGAAGCGCTGACGCAGATCCCGTCGCACGGCGTGCCCGACGAGCTCTACGAACGCGTGCGGGGCCACTATTCCGAGAAGGAACTGTCGGATCTCACCTTCCTCGTGGGCGCCATCAACTGCTGGAACCGGCTGAACGTCGCCTTCCGCGTCGTGCCCGGCTCGTTCGACAAGATGTTCGGGCTCGACAAGGCCAACCTGGAGTAACGACATGAAACGCCTCATGCTCGCGCTGGCACCGCTCGCGCTGTCGCTCCTGGCCCCCGTTCAGCCGGCCGCCGCCGCCCCGCACGCCACGGTGACGCAACTGACCACGGAACCGTTGCCCGAGTATCCGGGCAAGGAAGTGGAAATGATCGTCGTGGACTATCCGCCCGGGGCCGTCGATCCCGTGCATCGCCACGATGCTCACGCCTTCGTCTACGTGCTCGACGGCAGCATCGTGATGGGCCTGAACGGCGGGAAAACGGTCACGCTCCATGCCGGCGACACGTACCACGAAGGACCGGACGACGTGCACACGGTCGGACGAAACGCCAGCAGCACGAAGCCGGCGAAATTCGTCGTGATGCTGCTCAAGAACAAGGGCGCGCCGGTTCTCACCCCGGTGAAGTAAAGCGATCGCCGCCTGGGCCCGGCAACGCCGGGCCGGGTGCGCGAGGCGATCCCGCGGGCGTCGCCGCGGACTACAACATCGCCTGGCTGACGAGCGCGTACTGTCCGCAGATCGGATCGGCCGGCCCTTCGTGCGCCGACGCCGGCGCGTTGCGCACCATCTTCGAACACGTATCGACCCGCGCCAAACCCTGTTCGGCCAGCCAGTCCGGCAGACGGGTCCCGTCCGGCACGTCGATGCGGACGAACTCACCTTCCCGTTGCGTCAGCCAATGGCTGACGAGCGCCTTCGCATACGCATCGTCGCTTGCGCGCGGCGCAGCCACCGGGCCGATCACGTCGCCGCGCCCGAAGCGCCGCAGCACCGAAAACCCGACCACCTCGCCATCGCGTTCGAGCACGACGCTTTCACCGCGCTGGAACAGCGCGGCCATCAACGCATCGCGCTGGAGGCCGGACGCGCGCGCGTCCAGCTCGACGAGGCGCGGCCAGTCGGCCGGCGATCCGGCACGCAGTTGCACGCCTTCGGGCAGAACCACGTCGGCCGGCCGCATCACGTTCCCCTGATACTGGCCGAGCGAGCCGCACACGTTGAAACCCAGCTTCTCGTACAGCGGCCGGCCGGCCGGCGTCGCATGCAGGAACGTGACGCGCGGCCCCAGTTCGTCGATGAGCAGCTCCATCAGCTTGCGGCCGATGCCTCGGCCCTGATGCGCGTCGGACACGATCACATGCCCGATTGCCGCGCGATCGGCACCGTACTTCCAGCACATCGCCGTGCCGATCACCACGCCGTTTTCCTCGGCCGCGAACGCGGTCGACGTGTCAGCGGAAAACTGCCAGTCTTCCGCCCTGAACGGCCAGCGAAGCGCGACGGTCAGCGCATGGGCCGCGGGGACGTCCGCGGCAGTGAAGCGCCGGTAGCGAAGCGCCGGCATCGTGTCGGAATCCTTCATATCGTTGTCCTGTTTCATCAAGCAGTCTTTATAAAAGTGTCGTCGCGCGCCACGGCCCGACTTCAATGCCGGCTGCGCACATCATCGCGATCGCGCGAAGTAGTGCTGCGCCAACGCGACCCAATAGCGGACGCCAGCCGGAATGATCTCGTCGTTGAAGTCGTATTTCGGGTGATGCAGCGCCGGTGCGCTCGCGCCGTCCTGTGCATTGCCGATCAGCACGTAAGCGCCCGGCCGCTCCTCCAGCATGAAACCGAAATCCTCGGACGTCATGTTCGGCGGCACGTCGCGGGCCAAGCGCGCGTCGCCGAACGTGTCGCGAATCACCGCTTCGCACAGCGCCGTCTCGGCCGGCGTGTTGACCGTCGCCGGGTAGTACTGGAAAAACTCCACGTCGACCTGCGCGCCATAGGCACTCGCCAGCGCCTCGCACGCGAGCCGCACGTCGTGCTGCAGCTTCTGCTGCAAGGCCGACGACAGCGTGCGGATCGTGCCGCGCAGCTCGGCGGTGTCGGGAATCACGTTGTCCGTCGTGCCCGCATGGAACATGCAGACGGAGATGACTGCAGGATCCACCGGGTCCTTGTGCCGCGCGGCGATGGTCTGACATTGCAGCACCATCGAGCAGGCGAGCGGCACCGGATCGATGCCCAGATGTGGCTGCGCCGCGTGCGCGCCCTTGCCCGTCACCGTGATCCTGAAGCGCGAGCCGGCGGCCATGATCGGGCCCGTGCGCAACCCGAAATGCCCGGCCGGCAACCCGGGCCAGTTGTGCATGCCGAATACCGCCTCCGTGGGGAACTGCTCGAACAGCCCGTCGTCGATCATCCTGCGCGCGCCCGCGCCGCCTTCTTCGCCCGGCTGGAACACGAAATGGACGGTGCCGGGCAACTGCGGCAGCTCCTTCAGCACGCGTGCGGCGCCGAGCAGCATCACCGTGTGGCCGTCATGGCCGCACGCGTGCATGATCCCGTGCGTGCACGACGCATGCGCAAAATCGTTGGCTTCGTGGATCGGCAATGCGTCCAGGTCGGCGCGCAGCACGATCCCGCGCGCCGGATCGGCGCCCGGCAGGCTCGCGACGACGCCCGTGCCGCCCAGCCCGCGCGACACCGCATAGCCGAGCGCTTCCAGCTCGCTCGCGACGACGTCGGCCGTCCGGTGTTCTTCGAATCGCAACTCGGGGTGCGCATGCAGGTCGCGGCGCAGCTTCGCCCAGTGCGCGTGATGCGCTTGCAGCAACGGGTCGGGAATGACGGGGTTATCCAGTTCCAATTTCGGCACCTTCGGAAAGTAGCGGGCTTCCAACTGTACCGCCGGCGCGAACCGCGCGCGGCGGCCGGGTCAGTCGTAAAAGCCGACGATCGACTTGATCTCCATATACTCCTCCATCCCTTCGATCCCGTACTCGCGGCCGTTGCCCGACTGCTTGTAGCCGCCGAACGGCGCCTGGGGATCCCATGCCGGATAGTTCAGATGCACCTGACCCGCGCGGATGCGGGCAGCCACCGCGCGGGCCTGCGCCTTGTCGGTGCCTTGCACGTGCGCACCGAGCCCGTAGACCGTGTCGTTCGCGATCGCGACCGCTTCGTCGACGGTGTCGTACGGAAGGATCGCAAGCACCGGGCCGAAGATCTCCTGCTGCGCGATCGTCATGTCGGTGCGCACGTCGGAGAAAATCGTCGGCCGCGCATAAAAGCCTCGATCGAGCCCCGCGGGCCGGCCGGGGCCGCCGGCGATCAGCTTCGCGCGTTCGTCGATGCCCGCGTCGATCATCTGCGCGACCCGCCCGAACTGCGCGCGGTTGGCGAGCGGCCCGTGCGTCGTGGCCTCGACGAACGGATCACCGACGACCAGCGTGCGCGCCGCAGCCGCAGCCAGCTCCTCGACCGCGCCGAGCACCTTGCGCGGCACGATCATGCGGGTCGGCGCGCTGCACGATTGCCCCATGTTGCGGAACGCGGCGGCCACGCCCGGCGCGATCGCGCGCGACAGGTCCGTATCCGGCAACACGATATTCGGCGACTTGCCGCCGAGCTCCTGCGCGACCCGCTTGACGGTCGGCGCCGCCGCCTGCGCGACCAGCACGCCGGCGCGCGTCGATCCGGTGATCGACACCATGTCGACCTCCGGGTGCGACGACAGCGCGGCGCCGACCGTCTCGCCGCTGCCGCTCACGAGGTTGAATACGCCGGCAGGCACGCCCGCATCGGCGATCACTTCCGCGAACAGCAGCGCGCTGAGCGGCGACAGCTCGCTCGGCTTCAGCACGACCGTGCAGCCGGCCGCGAGCGCCGGCCCGACCTTCGCGGTGATCTGGTAGATCGGCCAGTTCCACGGCGTGATCAGCGCGCAGACGCCGATCGGCTCGCGCACGACCGCGGTCGTGCCGCGTTGCCTGACGAACGCATAGTTCGCCAGGTTGTCGCGTGCGACGCGGATATGTTCGGCGGCGAGCGGGACGTGTGCGGCGCGTGCGTAGCTGATCGGCGCGCCCATTTCCAGCGCGAGCGCCGTGGCGAACAGTTCGGCACGCTCGAGCATCAACGCATGCACGCGGTCGAGCAACGCGGCGCGTTCCTGCGGTGAAGTTGCGGACCAGCGTTCGAACGCGCGGCGCGCGGCCTGCACCGCGCGGTCGGCGTCGCGTGCGCTGCCGAGCGGGATTTCGCCCAGCGTGTCTTCAGTGGACGGGCTGACGACGGCGAATCGGTCGCCGCCGTCGGGCAACACCCAGTCGCCGTCGATGAAGAAGCGATCGAGCCGGCCGGCTTGCATCAGGTGAACAACAGGTGAATTCATTTCAACGTGTCCTTGAGTCGATACCAGGCGCCGACGAACGGCAGGAACCACGGTTTGCCGAAGTGCCCGGGAATGGCCGGCCAGTCGAAGCCTTGCCACGGGTTGAGCTCCGCGCGCCCGTCCATGATTTCCGCCATCAACGTGCCCATCAGCGTGGCCATGTGCGTGCCGTGGCCGCTATAGCCCATCGAGTAGTAAACGCCGTCGCGCTCGCCCGCGCGCGGCAGCCGGTTGGCCGTCATGTCGACCATCCCGCCCCAGCAATAGTCGATGCGCACGCTGGCCAGCTCGGGAAACACGGCGGCCAGTTGACGCCGCAGGATCGCGCCGCTCTTTTCGTCCGAACGCGGGTTCGACGTGGCGAACCGCGCGCGGCCGCCGAACAGCAGACGGCCGTCGGGCGTCGTGCGGAAGAAGTTGACGAAGTTCTTCGTGTCGGTGGCCATCCGGCGCGTCGGCAGCAAGCGGTCGAGCCACTCGCGCGGCAACGGCTCGGTGACGATGATGAAGGCGCCCACGGGCACGACCCTGCGGCGAATCCAGCCGAACGGCCCGACGTGCGAAATGCCGCTTGCGAGCAGCACCTGACGCGCTCTGATCTCGCCGAGCGGTGTTTGCACCGCATACGCGCCGCCCGCTTGCCGCTTCAGGCCGAGCACCGGCGCCTGCTCGACGATGTGCGCGCCGCGCGCCTGGGCCGCGCGCGCCAGGCCGCGCACATATCGGCCGACATGCATCCCCGCGCTCTTGCCGAACAGCAACCCGCCGTGATAACGATCCGAGCCGATCTCGTCGCGCAGTTCAGCCTTCGTCACGAGGCGCGTGTCGGGGTCCACGCTCGCCGCGAGCAATGCGTGGCTGCGCGCGAGCTTGTCGTAGTGCTCGGGTTTCGCCGCGAGCTTCAGCTTGCCGGTGCGGGCGAAATTGCAATCGATCGACTCTTCGTTGACGAGCCGCTCGACCGTGTCGACGCCCGCGTCGAACGCGAGATAGAGCCGGTTGGCCAGTTCCGTGCCGAGGCGCTGCGACAGCGACGCGTAATCCTGCGCGAAGCCGTTGTTGCACATGCCGCCGTTGCGCCCCGATGCCGCCTGCCCGACGGTGCCCGCCTCGCAGACGATCACGCGCGCGCCCTTCTTGGCCAGCGCCAGCGCGGCGGCCGAACCGGTGATCCCGCCGCCCACCACCACGACGTCGCAACTGCCGTCGGGCAATTCGGGCGAGTGGCTCACGAATGGCTCCGACGTATCGAGCCAGTACGAACTGAAACGCATCAGGCACTCCCAAGCTGTCGCATCGCACTGCCGGGCCGGCGAACGTTCGCTGCCCCGATCCTGCCGCTCGCGGGCGGCCGGGCTCGACGCGCGTCGGATACAGGCGGCCTCTCATCCATGTGACGGCGTTGCATCAGAAATCGGCGACCTTGCCCCAGGCGGACTCGCTGAACCGGCCGGGCCGGTACGGCGCCGGGTCCACGAACGGTTGCGCACCGGACGCCAGATCGGCGATCAGGTGCCCGGCGCCCGGGCCGATCCCGAAGCCATGCCCCGAAAACCCCGCCGCGAGGATCAGCCCCGGCACGCCCGGCACTTCGCCGATGCCCGGGACGCCGTCCGGCGTGCTGTCGACGAACCCGGCCCACGCGTGCGTGATCTTCGCGTCGCGCAGTTCGGGCAACAGTTCGGCCGCGCGGCGGTACGTTTCGGTGACGGTCGGCATGTCGGGCTTCGGATCGAGAATGCGCACGGCCTCCATCGGCGTCGGCGCGTCGAGGCGCCAGTGCTTCAGCGTTTCATGGCCGCCGCGCACGCCTTCGAGGCCGCCCGGCAGCAGGTTGCGCCAGCGCTTCGCGAACATCGGCACGAATTGCGGCGCGAAGCGCAGGAACTGCGGTGTCAGGTCCACGCGCGCGCGGCCGCTGATCGCCAATGCATAGCGTCCATCGCTGCGGCGCGTGATGGACACGCCGGACGTGTACATCGCATCGGGCAGCGGCGTGTCGACGGGCGCCACGCTCAGGATCGACTGGCGGATCGACGCCTGCGGAAAGCGGATGCCGAGCTGGCGACAGAACGACGACGCCCAGGCGCCGCCGGCCATCACGACCGTGCGCGTCTTGATGACGCCGGCTTCGGTGACGACACCCGCGACGCGTCCGCCTTCGAGTTCGATGCCGCGCGCCGCGCAGTGCTGGTGGACGCTGCCGCCCAGCTTCATCAGCGCGGCGGCCACGGCCGGCGCGGCCTTGCCCGGATCGGCCGTGCCGTCGGTCGGCGAGAACACGCCGCCCTTCCACTGCCGCCCGGTTGCCCGTCCGCGCTCGGCGGCCTGCTTGCTGTCGAGCATGTAGGTGGTCACGCCTGCCGTCTTCGCGAATTCGCCCCAGCTCGCCCAGCGGGACAATTCGGCTTCGTCATTGCTGAGATACAGCAGCCCGCAGCGATGAAAGCCGGTGTCTTCGCCGGATTCGGCCGCGAAGCGTTCCCACAGATCGATGCTCTTGCTCGCCATCGGCAACTCGCGCGCATCGCGGTTCTGCTGGCGGCACCAGCCCCAGTTGCGGCTCGACTGTTCGGCGCCGATGCGCCCCTTCTCGACGAGCGCGACCGAGATGCCGCGGCGGGCCAGGTAATAAGCGGTGAAGACGCCGATGATGCCGCCGCCGATCACGACGACGTCGGCCGCGGCCGGCGGCGTGGACAAGGTTTCGATATGGCGCAGCGGAGGGGACATGCTCAGTCTCGTTCGGTGGAAGGTTTGACGTTCTGCATCACGTAGAACTTCGCCACGCGTTCGCTGCTTTCCCACCCGATCGACGCGCCGCGCGGCACGAACAGCGCGTCGCCGGTACCGAGCGACTGCACGCTGCCGTCGGGCGCCGCGAACCTTACGCCGCCGTCCAGCAGGAACATGAACTCGTTCGCGCGATGCGGCCGGACGATCCGGTGATACGGCGTCGAATCCCACGTGCCCGCGCAGTACCCGGCGCCGTCGTCGGTGAACACGTTGTCGCTGCGGCATTGCGGCGCGGGACCGAGCAGCGCCTCGGCGGGCAGCGTGGCGGACGGCTTGAAATCGGCGTCGGCGCGCAGCGCGAAGACGCCGCGTTTCGTCGGTTGCGCGCACGCTGCCGCGCAGAACGTCAGGAGTACCGGCGATTGCGCGGCGATGCGCAGTGCGGTGCCGCCGCCGATGACGGCGCCTTGCCCCGGGCCGACCACCAGCGGCGCGGCCCCGGCCGCTTCGAGCGTCAGCTCGCCCTGGATGACGGCCAGGGTTTCGATGTGCGGAAAGCTCGCCACGTCCAGTTCGCCGACGAAAACGATCCGCCCCGCGGCCATCGCGTCGGGGCCTTCCCACGCAATCTCGCGATGCGACGCGAACGGATCGCTCGCGCCGAACGCCTGCTTGCGGAATGCGGTGGAAGACGGTGCGCCGTCAGCCCGGTGCAACACGAAAACTGCGGTCATTTCTGCTCCTGTGCAGTGCGTGACGGATTCGTTCGAAAGCCGTCATGCGATATCGGAAATCGTCGTTCGCCGGCGCTTGTGCCGGACATCCTCAGCGGGGCATGTCGTCCATGCGTGCGCCTACGCCGCGTGACACGACGCGTCGCGGCGTTCGCTGCGCAGGCGCGCCGATGGCGGTCGCACCGGCGCGCCGCCCGTTCGGGCGACCACGTAATCGCGCGGCGTGATCCCGAGTACGCGCCGGAAATGCCGGCACAGATGGCTCTGGTCGAAGAAGCCGACGTCGGTCGCGACGACCGACGGCGCGAGACCGGCGCGCAGCAAGTCCTGCGCCCGCCGTATCCGCACGAGACACAGATACCGGTGCGGCGACAGCCCGGTTTCGCTGCGAAAACGCGCGGTGAAACGCGACACGCTCAGCCCGGCCACCGCCGCGAGCGTGTCCAGGTTCAGCGGCTGCGCGAACGATGCATCGATCGTGCGCAGCACGTCGCCGATCGCGGGCGACACGGGCTGCGCCACACGCGGCGAGCCGACGGAGCCAACCGAGCCAATGAATTGCACTGTCATATCGAATTCTCCCGGGCGCTCGCTTCAGTGCAGGAAATCCTGCATCCGGTAATACGCGCCGACGACCGGCAGGAACCACGCGTGCCCGAAATGACCCGGTATCGCCGGCCAGTCGAGCTCGCGCCACGGGTTCGACGCGGCCGCCCCATACAGCACGTCGGCCATCACGCGGCCCATGTGCACCGACATCTGCACGCCGTGGCCGCTGTAGCCCATCGAGTAATAAAGCCCGTCATGCTGGCCCGCGCGCGGCAGCCGGTCGGCGGTGATGTCGACCAGCCCGCCCCAGCAGTAGTCGAGCCGCACGTTCGCCAGTTCCGGGAAATAGCCGGCCATGCCCGCACGCAGGATGTCGCCGCTTTTCGCATCGGAGCGCGGGCTCGACATCGCGAAGCGCGCGCGGCCGCCGAACAGCAGCCGGTTATCGGGCGTCACGCGGAAGTAGTTGCCGATCTGGCGCGACGTCACGTATGCGCGGCGATGCGGAAACAGCCGGTTCAACTGCGCATCCGGCAGCGGCTCGGTCACGACGATGAAGCTGCCGACCGGCGCGATGCGCCGCCGGAACCACGCGAACGGCCCGTGCTGCGAGGCGCCGGTCGCGACCAGCACGCGGTCGGCGACGATCGTGCCGCGGGCGCTGGTGATCCGGTGACGCTCGCCGTCCAGCCGGTCGAGCTGCGTGACGGCCGCGTGCTCGTACACGCGTGCGCCGGCCCGCACGGCTGCTTGCGCGAGGCCGACGCCGAACTTGCCCATGTGCATCTGCGCGCCGTTGCGCTGCAGGAGTCCGCCATAAAAGCCGTCGGACGCGATTTCATCGCGGATGCGTGACGGCTCGATCAGTTCGATGTCCGGATCGACGTCGCGCCGCAACGCGTCGAAGGTTTTTTCGAGCCCCGCGAAATGCTGCGGCTTCGCGGCGAGCTTGAGCTTGCCCGCGCGCCGAAAATCGCAGTCGATCGCCTGTTCGGTGACGATCGTCTCGACGCTCTTCACCGCGCTTGCATAAGCGCGATAGAACGCTTTCGCCTGCTCGACGCCGATGCGCGCGGCCAGCGACGCATAATCCTGCGCGACACCGGTATTGCACTGGCCGCCGTTGCGGCCGGACGCTTCGCCGGCGACTTGCGCGGCTTCGAGCACGACCACCGACACGCCGCGCTGCGCGAGCGCAAGTGCCGCCGACAAGCCGGTGAAACCGCCGCCGATCACGACTACGTCCGCGCGCCCTTCGACCGGCCCTTCGCTGCTGGCGCGAAACGCGGGACGGGTATCCAGCCAGTACGATTCCAGTTTCATCGAATTTTCTCGAGCATTCCGGCGACGACGATCGGCGACCGTCCAATGAGAATCATTTAATCACTATCAAAAAGCGCAGTTGCCGCGTATTCGCGCGCGCCACACGCGTCATTTGCCGTTTTGCGCGCCTGCCGCAGCACACTATGCGCAACGTCGATCGCCGGCGCGGGCAGGCGCGATGCACGAACGATGGCGCGCATCACAGCCGTACCGGCTGCACCGTCGCGCCGCCCGCCGGCACCGGCTCCGCCTGGAAGCGCACGAGATCTTCCTCGCTGCGATGGCACAGCACCTGCGCACCGTTCTCGAGCGTGCGCAGCGACGGGGCCGTGCGATTGCACACGCCGTCCACGCGCATCGCGCAGCGCGACAGGAACGGACACAGCTCGGCCTCGTGC
Source organism: Burkholderia sp. AU15512 (assembly GCF_002223325.1). NCBI lineage: Bacteria > Pseudomonadati > Pseudomonadota > Betaproteobacteria > Burkholderiales > Burkholderiaceae > Burkholderia > Burkholderia sp. AU15512. Next base: position 240,398 of record NZ_NKEX01000008.1, on the reverse strand, counting down.
TCGCGCTCGCCGATCGGCACCAGCGGCCGGTGGCAGCGCTCGGCCGCATCGTCGAGCCAGCCCGCGCGCAGCTCCGGCGCGGACGACACCAGCAGATGCGAATACGGGTGATAAGGCGGCGCGCACAGCGCGTCGCGGCTGCCGGTTTCGACGCGACGGCCCGCGTACAGCACGACGATGTCGTCGCTGATCGCGCGCACCTTCGCGATGTCGTGCGTGATGAACACGTACGACACGCCGAGCTTCGCCTGCAGGTCGCGCAGCAGGTCCATGATCGCCGCGCCCACCACGGTATCGAGCGCCGACGTGACTTCGTCGCACAGGATCAGGTCGGGCTCGGCCGCGAGCGCGCGCGCGAGGTTCACGCGCTGCTTCTGCCCGCCGGACAATTCTCCGGTGCGTCGCCCGGCTACCGCCTGCGGCAGCCGCACGAGTTCGAGCAGCTCCGCGACGCGCTGCCGGGCCCGCGCACCGCGGATCCCGTGATAGAACGCGAGCGGCCGCGCCAGCGTGCGCTCGACGGTATGCACGGGGTTGAGCGCGGTATCGGCGTTCTGGAACACGATCTGCACGCGGCGGTGCTGCTCCTTCGAGCGTTTGCCGATATCGAGCGCGAGCGGCTCGCCGTCGAGCAGGATCTGTCCGGCCGTCGCCGGCACGAGGCCCGCGATCACCTTCGCGAGCGTGGTCTTGCCGGAGCCCGATTCGCCGATCACGCCGACCGTCTGCCCGCGCCCGATGCGCAGGTCGACTTCGTGCAGGATCACCTTCGCGGGCCAGCCCTTCGCGGTCCGGCCACCGTAGCCGGCGATCGCGCCGCGCACGTCGAGCAGCGGCGCCGGCGCGACGCTCGCCGCTTTCGCGTCGCGTTCGGCATCGTTCGGCGTGACCGCCGCGATCAGGCTCTGCGTGTACGGGTGCGCCGGCGCATGCAGGATCTGTTCGGTCGCGCCCGTCTCGCGGATCACGCCGTCGCTCAGCACGACGATGCGATCGGCCATCTGCGCGACCACGGCCAGATCGTGCGACACGTACACCGCGCTCATCCCGCAGCGCCGGATCACGCTCTTGAACGCCTGCAGCACGTCGATCTGCGTGGTCACGTCGAGCGCGGTGGTCGGCTCGTCGAGGATCACCAGTTCCGGATCGGTGATCAGCGCCATCGCGGCCATCAACCGCTGCAACTGCCCGCCCGACACCTGGTGCGGATAGCGCCTGCCGATCGTCTCCGGCTCGGGCAGCGCGAGCGCGCGGAACAGCTCGACCGCCTTCGCCTGCGCATCGCGCCTGGTCATCGTCTTGTGGATCAGCGCGCTCTCGATCACCTGGTCGAGAATCGTGCGCGACGGATTGAACGCGGCGGCGGCGCTCTGCGCGATATACGCGACCTTGCGGCCGCGCAGCGCGGTCAATGCCTGCGCGCTCAGCGTGCACACGTCCGTGCCGCCGAGCTTCACCGAGCCGCCGGCGATCCGGCAGCCCGCGCGCGCATGGCCCATCAGCGACAGCGCAATCGTCGTCTTGCCGGAGCCCGATTCGCCGATCAGCGCGAGCACCTCGCCGCGCCCGATGTCGAAGTCGACGTCGTGGACGATCGTCGTTTCCGCGCCGCCCGGCCGGCCGCCGACCACGCGCAGCCCGCGCACCTCGACGAGCGGCGTCGATTCCGGAGTCGATTCATCCCGCATCAGTGTTCTCCCGCGGCGGCAGCCGCGCCCTTGCGGCGGCCGCGATGCGGCAAACCGTCGATCAACAGGTTGACGCCCACCGTCAGGATCGCGATCGCGACCGCGGGCATGATCGCGACGGCCGAGCCGTCGCCGAGGCTCGCGATGTTCTCGCGCACGAGCGAGCCGAGATCCGCATACGGCGGCTGCACGCCGAGCCCGAGAAAGCTCAGGCCGCTCAGCAGCAGCACGACGAACGTGAAGCGCAGCCCGGTGTCGGCCAGCATCGGATGGATCATGTTGGGCAGCATCTCGACGCATGCGATGTACAGCGCGCTTTCCCCGCGCGCCTTCGCCACCTGCACGAATTCGAGCGTGCTGATGTTGACCGCCAGCGCACGTGCGATCCGGTACGAGCCCGGCATGTAGCTGACCGCGGCGGTGAGCACCAGCAGCGGCAGCGACGAGCCGAACGCGGCGACGAACATCAGCGCGAACATCTTCGACGGAATCGACGTGAGCGCGTCGAGCAGCCGGCTCATCGTCTCGTCCACCGCGCGGCCGGACACGGTCGCGAGCAGCCCCAGCGTCGTGCCGGTCACCGCGGCGAGCAGCACCGCGGCGAGCGCGAGCAGCACGGTCAGCCGCGTGCCGTACAGAATCCGGCTCAGCATGTCGCGGCCGAGGAAGTCGGAACCGAACGGCAGCTTCGCGCTGAACGGCGCGAACACGTCCGGCGTGACGATCGCGCCGACGTCGTGCGGCGCGAGCAGCGGCGCGAACACGGCGATGAACAGCATCAGGCCGGCCATCGACAGGCCGACGCGGCCGCCGGCGGTCAAGGCGATGCGTACGCCGCGGCGCTTGCGCGGCTCGTCGGGAGCAGGCGCGGCAGGCGGCACGCTGCCCCGCCCCACGGGCGGGTCGCCGGATGGCGGCAGCGCGCTGCTGCGTTGAACGGGTTCGGTCGGGTGCATGGGCGGCATCTCGGAAGAAGGACGGAACGCTCAGGTTCGCAGTCGCGGGTTCGACACGATCGAGCACAGGTCGGCGAACAGCACGAGCGTCAGGTACGCGACGCAGAAGATCAGCGTGCACGCCTGGACCAACGGAAAATCGCGGTTGCTGACGGCGTCGACCATCAGGCTTGCCAGGCCCGGATAGTTGAAGATCGTCTCGACGACGATCACGCCGCCGAGCAGATACGACAGGCTCAGCGCGATCGCATTGGCGATCGGGCCGATCGCGTTCGGCAACGCATGGCGCAGTACGACGCGAGCCGGGCTCGCGCCCTTGAGCACGGCCATCTCGACATACGACGCGCTCAGTTGCTCGATCACCGCGGCGCGCGTCATGCGCGCCATCTGCGCGATCACGACCGCGCACAGCGTCAGCACCGGCATCGCATACGCACGCAGGAAATCGTGCAGGCTTTCGATCGGGCCGCTGTACGACAACGCGGACAGCCAGCGCAGCTTCACCGCGAACACGAGCACGGCGACCGTCGCGATCAGGAACTCCGGCGTCGCGACGAGCGACAACGTGCCGAGGCTGATCACGCGGTCCACCACCGACTCGCGCTTGACGGCCGCGAGGATGCCGAGCAGCAGCGCGATCGGCACCGACACGGCGGTCGTGATCGCCGCGAGCGCGAGCGATTTCGGCAGGCGCCCGCCGATCAGCTCCGACACCGGCATGTCGCCGGACAGCGACCGGCCGAAATCGCCGTGCAACAGGCCGGTGAGCCAGTGCACGTAACGCACGTGCGCCGGCATGTCGAGACCGAACTGCTGGCGCAGCGCGGCGACCGTCTCCGGCGTCGCCGACTGGCCGAGCGCGGCCTGCGCGGCGTCGCCCGGCAGCAGGTTCGTGATCGTGAAGATGATCGCGGACACGATCAGCAGCGTCAGCGCGGTGACCGCGATGCGCCGGCCGATCAGGCCAATGAGAATTCGGTTCATGGGGCGGCACTCCTGAAAAGCCCGCGCGTGGCCGGCGCGGTGGCCCGCACCGGCCGCGCGACGGCGGCCGACGACAACGTCATGCGTTCCACCACACGTTCTCGGCGAACGTGAAGCCCATCATCGGCCCGGTGGGGATCGAGCCGAGGCCCGCGAGCCGCTTGTCGTAGCCGTCGAGGAAGCTGATGAACGCCGGAATGCCGACCCGCCCCTGCTGCGCCACGATCACCTGCATGTCGCCGTACATCTGCTTGCGCTTCGCGTCGTCGGTTTCCGAGCGTGCGGCGAGCAGCAACTGGTCGAACTTCGCGTTCTTCCAGCCCGACTCGTTCCACGGCGCATCCGACTTGAAGAACTGCGTGAACAGCACGTCGGCGCTCGAGCGCGGGTTGATGTTGCCGAAGGTGAGCGGGTGCTTCATCCAGTGGTTCGACCAGTAGCCGTCGGGCGACGCGCGATTGACCTGCAGGTTCAGCCCGATCTTCTGGCCGGCCTGCTGCAGCAGCACGGCCATTTCGATCGACCCGTTCGCGTCGGACGTCGCATAGATCGGCGGCAGCGCGGCACCCAGCGCACCGGCCTTCTGCAGCAGGAACTTCGCCTTGTCCGGATCGTGCGGCCGCTGGGGCAGCGACGCGTTGAAGTAGCGGTGCCCCGGCGGAATCGGCTGGTCGTTGCCGATCACCGAGTAGCCGCGGAACACCGCCGTGCGGAGCTGCTCGCGATCGAACAGGTACTTCATCCCTTCGACGAAATCGGGACTCGATACGATCGGGTTGTCGCTGCGCATGATCAGGTCGGTATAGAGGCCCGACTTGGTTTCCTTCAGCGCATAGCCCGGCGTCGACGAGACCCGCTGCGTCGAGCGCGGATCGATCGCGTTGATCAGGTGCACGTCGCCCGACAGCAGCGCGTTCAGGCGCGCGGCGCTGTCGCTGATGCCGATCAGCTCGATCTCGTCGAGATACGGCTTGCCCGGCTTGAAGTAGCTGTCGTTGCGCACGCCGACGGTCGACACGCCCGGCTTGAACGACTTCAGCTTGTACGGGCCGCAGCCGATGCCGGTCGAGAAGTCGGTCGTGCCGTCCTTGACGATCACGAGCTGCGGCGTCGCGAGGATCACCGGCAGGTCCGCGTTCGGGCTGGCGAGCGTCAACGTGACTTCGTCGGGGCCGCTCGCCTTCGCATCCGTGAACTGTTCGGCAAGCGTCTTGACCTTCGACGCGGTGGCCGGGTTCTTGTGGCGCATCAGCGAGAACACCACGTCGGCCGGGCCGACCGGCTTGCCGTCGTGGAACGTGACGCCCTTGCGCAGCTTGATGATCCAGGTCTTCGCATCGGTCGTCTGCAGCGACTCGGCGAGGTTCATCTGCGGCGTGAGGCTCGCATCGAGCTGCGTGAGGCCGCTGTAGAACATGAAGAAGCGCGTATAGTCCGCGCCCGTCGAGCCCTTGGCCGGGTCGAGCGTATCGGCCGTCGAGCCGGCTTCGTTCGCGACCCGGATCTTGCCGCCGCGCTTCGGCGCGGGCGCGGCGAACGCAGCGCCGGGGGTCATCAGCAGTCCGCCGGCGCCGGCGGCCATCATGCCGCCCGCCGCCATGACCTTCATCATGTCGCGGCGCGTGAAGCCGCCCTTGCCGCCATTGTCGATATCGTCGCTCATCCGAACTGCTCCTGACTGTGGAAAGTGGGGTCTTGGGTCCAGCGTGTTCTCGAATCCCGCCGCGCCCGCGTGCTGGTGGCGGTCGCAACGTCGTCATGCAATTCATTTAAGCATCGCCAAAATGCGGTTTGTCGCGATTCGGGCGGCCCGCACGATACGAATCGACCGTTTTGGGTAGCCTGCGCAGCATGATTTGCTGCGTGCGCGCACGTGTCGCCCTGTGCCCGGCGGCATGTCACGGCGGCTGCCCAACCCGTGTCGATGCAGGAAATCGTAAGGCCGCAGCCGCCGCAGATTGCGCCGACAAAATTGCCCGTTCGGCATCCGGCGCGCGTTTGGCTCACGCAAACCGCATGTTTGTATCGAACGCGTGCGCGCCTGCCGACGACGGCCGAAACGAGCGGTACGTCACGGCGAATCGCCGCACGCACGGGCGTCGGCAGCGGGGATCGCGACGGTACGTCGGGTGGGAAAGTTCAGAAGAATGCCGCTCGATCGGAACGGCTTCGGGGGAAGACGGGAAGATGACAGGACTGCCCGGAAACCGGGGCCGTGCAGCCGTCAGGAACCGCGCCGCCAGGCGGCGACGTGTCCATCACCGGCATGTCGGCGCGCACGCAGGGCGTGTGCCGGCGCGGCGCACCGCAGGCAGTCAGGCAGTCAGGCAGTCAGGCGATCAGGCGATCAGGCGATCAGGCAGGATGATGCGCCGGCCGCGGGCGGACGGCGCGCAGCCGTCACGCGGCCAGGCGGAATACCGATACGGCGGCCCGCAGGCGCGCCGCCTGCTCGTCCAGCGACGACGCGGCCGCAGCCGCCTGCTCGACGAGCGCGGCGTTCTGCTGGGTGACTTCGTCCATTTGCGCGACCGCCAGCCCGATCTGTTCGATGCCGGTGCTCTGCTCGGCCGATGCCGCCGAAATCTCGCCCATGATGTCGGCCACGCGGTCGATCGACCGGACGATCTCCGTCATGCGTTCGCCCGCTGTCTCGACGAGCCGGCTGCCGCTGCCGGCCCGCTCGACCGACGCGTCGATCAATCCCTTGATGTCCTTCGCAGCCGCGGCGCTGCGTTGCGCGAGCGAGCGGACTTCCGACGCGACGACGGCGAACCCGCGCCCCTCCTCGCCGGCCCGCGCGGCTTCCACCGCGGCGTTGAGCGCGAGAATGTTGGTCTGGAACGCGATGCTTTCGATCACGACGGTAATGTCGGCGATCCGCACCGACCCGTCCGAAATCTGCCGCATCGTTTCGACGACCGCCTGCACGGCGGCGCCGCCGAGTTCGGTCGCCGCCTTCGCCTGGCCCACGAGCGCATTCGCCTGGCGTGCGTTGTCCGCGTTCTGTTTGACCGTGGACGTCATCTGCTCCATGCTCGCGGCCGTTTCCTGCAGCGACGCGGCCTGCTGCTCCGTGCGCTGCGACAGGTCCAGGTTGCCTTGCGCGATCTCGCCGGTGCCGGTGGCGATCGAGTGCGTCGTGGTCTGGATCTCGGCGATGGTGTCGGTCAGCCGCGCCTTCATGTCGCCGAGCGCGACGAGCAGGCTGCCGGGCGCGGCGTGCGCCGTATCGAACCGCACATCCAGTTCGCCGGCGGCGATGCGGGCGGCGATCTGCGTCGCATGCGCGGGCTCGCCGCCCAGCGTGCGCCTGACACTGCGCAGCACGCCCCATGCGATGGCCGCGAGCGCCGCGGCGATGACGAGCGTGATCGCGCCCAGCACCGTCGCGAGCCGGGCAAACGCCGCGTTGATGTCGTCGTAGAAAAATCCGGTGCCGATCCACCAGTCCCAGTCCGGAATCGCGACCACGCCCTGCAGCTTCGGCTCCAGGTCCGCGTCGGGGCTGCGCTTGATCAGCACGTCGACGAGCGCGAAATGCGACTGCGCCATGCCCGCGCGGTACGCCTCGCTGTCGGTCAGGCCGCTGGTCGTGCGGTTGCCTTTCGCGCGCGTGCCGATGAACTTCGCGTTCGGGTGCACGAGGTTGACGCCGTCGGACGTCGTGACCCAGAAGTAACTCTTCGAATTCGCGTTGAGCGCCGCCAGCGCGGCCTTGGCCTGCTGCTGCGCCTGCTCCTGCGTGAGCGTGCCGCTCGTCTGCATCGCGCGATACGAATCGACCAGATGCTCGGCCTTGGTCAGCAGCATGACGATCTCTTCGCGGCGGCTGTCGATCAGCGCGTCGCGCAGCGTGTGCAGCGACAACGCGGCGAGCAGGACGACGCCGAGCAGCGCCGCGGCGACGAGCATCAGCAGTTTGGTGGACAACTTCATGCGGGGCCTCGAAATATTAACCGTTCGGTACATATATCGGCCCGGGCGGCCCCGCCTTGAACGACTCGATATCGGTAATTACCCTCGTTGCGTACGCTGATCGAACGCGCGACGGGCCCCGGCGGCCTCGCGGCCGCGTCCCGTCGCGACGATCGACGAATCGGCCGGCGCTAGCGGCTTACAGGCCGAGTTGCGTCGCGAGCTGGCCGATGTCCGACACTTCGTAATAGTTGTAGAACGGCGTGCCCGGCTCGTGGCCGCGGTTCACGAACGCCTTGTGCCTGATCCCGATATCCTCGGCCGTCATCAGGTCGTAGCGCAGGCTCGACGACACGTGCAGCACGTCCTCGGGCTTGCAGCCGAGCTTGTCGAACATGTATTCGAAGCCCTGCATGCGCGGCTTGTACGATTGCGCCTGCTGCGCGGTGAACACCGCATGGAACGGCGCGCCGAGCTTGTCGACGTTGCTCATGATCTGCTCGTCCATCGCGTTCGACAGGATCACCAGCTTGTACTTCGACGCCAGCCGCGACAGCCCGGCCGGCACGTCCGGGTGCGGGCCCCACGTCGGCACCGCCTGATAGAAAAGCTCGGCCTCGGCCTCGTCGAACGTCACGCCGACCCGCGCGCAGGTGCGGCGAATCGCGTTGACGACGACGTCGCGGTACGGCTTCCATGCGCCCAGCACCTCGTCGAGCCGATAGGCGGCGAACGCGCGCACGAAGGCCTCCATCGTCGCCGGCGACAGCCGGTCCGCGTAGATTTCGCGCGCCGTCTCGGCCATCCGGAAATGGGTCAGCGTGCCGTAGCAGTCGAAGGTGATGTACTTCGGTTCAAACTGGATCATGGTGACGTCCTGTCGGTGTGAAGCCCCGGCAGGGCCGGGGATGGGCTGGGTTCAACGAAATTGAATCAGGGCAAAAAGTCGTTCGCGCATCGTTCGGCGCCGCTCAAAGCGCACAATCGCCGCAAGTTGCCCGGCACATGCAGCACGATCTGCGGCGCGATCGGGCGCGGCGCGGCTGGGCGGGGCCGGCCGGTGGCCGCCGTGCTGCCGCAGCGGGCTCGCCTACCGTGCGGCCCGCCGGCAGGCGGGAGCGCCGCCGTGCATTTATCTTAGTGGTGCTCCCACAGCAGGAGTGGCGGGATTGACCGGCCGCGCCAGCACGATCCACGCGTTCGTCCGCGCCGATCGAACGGGTTTGCATCGATCTCGCGGGCGCGCCCGTCGGCGCCGGAAAACAGGCGAATCGTCCTATCCGCGCCGCACCCGCGCTGGCAGAGTGACTGCGTCATTTCCACCCATCCGGAGTCCGGCGTGTCCGACCTCAACCCTTCCCGCACGCTCACCTATCGCCCGTTCGCCGACACCGACCTGCCCGCCGCCCATCGGCTGTCGGAGGCGGTCAAGTGGCCGCACCGGCTCGAGGACTGGCGCTTCGTGCTCCAGCTCGGCGGCGGCATCGTCGCCGAAGACGAGACCGGCGTCGTGGGGACCGCGCTGGGCTGGCGCCTCGGTGAGTCACACGCGGCGCTCGGCATGGTGATCGTGTCGCCCGAGCGCGCGGGCGGCGGCATCGAGCGCGAGCTCCTTGCCCGCGCGCTCGACGGCTTCGGCACCCGCACCGTCTTTCTGCATGCGATGCCGGGACGCGAGCCGCTGTACGCGGCGTTCGGCTTCGCGCCGATCGATACGATCAACCAGCATCAGGGCGCGGCGTTCCGGCCGCCGCTGATCTCGCTGCCGCCCGGCGAGCGCCTGCGCCCGCTCGGCACCAACGACGGGCCGCGCCTCGCCGCGCTCGCGTCGCGCGCAGCCGGCTACGAGCGCGGCGCGGTGACCGACGCGCTGCTCGACGTCGCGAACGGCATCGCGCTCGATCGCGACGGCGAGCTGCTCGGCTTCGCGCTGTTCCGCCGCTTCGGCCCGGGCCACGTGATCGGCCCGGTGATCGCGCCGGATGCGCTGCGCGCGCAGGCGCTGATCAGTCACTGGCTCGCGTTGAATGAAGGGATGTTCGTGCGGGTCGACCTGCCGAGCGACAGCGGGCTGTCCGACTGGCTGGATGGGCTCGGGCTGCCGCGCGTCGATACCGTCGTCACGATGGCGCGCGGTGCGACGCCCGCGCGCGACCCGGCGCTGCGCGCGTTCGCGATCGTGAGCCAGGCGCTCGGCTGAACGGGACACACGATGAGCTTTCTCTACAAGGCCGACCCGGTGCGCGGCGCGCAGTGGGCGGCACGCTTCGCGCAACAGGCGCCCGATCTGCCGTTCCGGATCTGGCCGGACCTCGGCGACGCCGCGGCCGTCCGCTATCTCGCCGCCTGGCAGCCGCCGGACGATCCGGTCGCGCTGTTGCCGAATCTCGAAGTCGTGTTCTCGGTCGGCGCCGGCATCGACCAGTTCGACCTGTCGCGCGTGCCGTCGCACATCCCCGTCGTACGGATGATCGAGCCGGGCATCGTCGAAGGGATGGTCGAATACGTGACGCAGGCCGTGCTGACGATCCATCGCGACCTGTTCGACTATGCCGCGCAGCAGCGCGACCAGGTATGGCACGAGAAACCCGTACGGGCGGCCGCGTCGCGGCGCGTCGGCGTACTCGGCCTCGGCACGCTCGGCCAGGCCGTGCTCGATACGCTGCGGCGCTTCGGTTTCCCGTGCGCCGGCTGGAGCCGCACGCCGCGCTCGCTCGACGGCATCGAGTGCTATGCGGGCGACGCGGCGCTCGACGCGTTCCTGGCGCGCACCGACATACTGATCTGCCTGCTGCCGCTCACCGACAGCACGCGCGGGCTGCTCGGCGCACGCGTGTTCGATGCGCTGCCCGCAGGCGCGTCGCTCGTGCAGGTCGGGCGCGGCCCGCAGCTCGATGCAGCCGCGCTGCTCGCGGCGCTCGCGAGCGGCCGCGTCGACAGCGCGATCCTCGACGTGACGGACCCCGAACCGTTGCCGGCCGGCCATCCGTTCTGGGCCCATCCGCGCATCCGCATCACGCCGCACATCGCGAGCGCGACACGGCCCGACACCGCGGTCGATGCGGTGCTCGCGAACCTCGCGCGCCATCGCGCGGGCCAGCCGATGATCGGCGTCGTCGATCGCGCGCGCGGCTACTGACGTCGATGTCCGGCCGCGCGGGACGCGCAGCAGAAAATGCCGAAGCGCCCCGTGCAAACGCCGCGCGCATACGTTTCGGGCCGCAAATTGAAGACGCATCCGGATTTCTCGCCCGTTAGCATGACCTCACCGCTGACACCTGACGAGAGTCCTGCCTGCCATGAACCAAGCCGCGCTGATCGAAGCCGATCGTCAACACCTGATCCACCCCGTCGTCAATTACCGTGCGCACGAAGCGCGCGGCGTCACCGTGCTCGAATCCGCGGACGGCGTGTTCCTGCGCGATGCCGCCGGCCATACGCTGCTCGACGCGTTCTCCGGCCTGTGGTGCGTGAACGTCGGCTACGGCCGCGACAGCATCGTGAAAGCCGCCGCCGACCAGCTGGCCAAGCTGCCGTACGCAACCGGCTATTTCCATTTCGGCTCGCAGCCGGCGATCGAGCTTGCCGAACGGCTCGCGGCGCTCGCGCCGCCGTCGCTGAACCGCGTCTACTTCACGCTCGGTGGCTCGGATGCCGTCGATTCCGCGATCCGTTTCATCACGCACTATTTCAACGCGACCGGCCGCCCGTCGAAAAAGCAGATGATCGCGCTGGAGCGCGGCTATCACGGTTCGTCGTCGATCGGCGCCGGCCTCACCGCGCTGCCGGCGTTCCATCGCCATTTCGACCTGCCGCGTGCCGATCAGCACCACATTCCGTCGCCCTACCCGTATCGCCATCCGCTCGGCAGCGATCCGCAGGCGCTGATCGCCGCGTCGGTCGCCGCGCTCGAAGCGAAGGTCGCCGAACTCGGCGCGGACAACGTCGCCGCGTTCTTCTGCGAGCCCGTGCAGGGCTCCGGCGGCGTGATCGTGCCGCCGGCCGGCTGGCTGAAGGCGATGCGCGATGCGTGCCGGCGCCTCGGCATCCTGTTCGTCGCCGACGAGGTGATCACCGGCTTCGGCCGCACGGGCCCGCTGTTCGCGTGCGAGGCCGAACAGGTCGATCCGGACCTGATGACCGTCGCGAAGGGGCTGACCGCCGGCTATGCGCCGATGGGCGCGGTGCTGATGTCCGACGAGATCTACGAAGGGATCGCGGGCAGCCGCGCCGATTCGCCGGTGGTCGGCCACGGCCATACGTATTCCGCGCATCCGGTGAGTGCGGCGATCGGCCTCGAGGTGCTGAAGCTCTATCACGACGGCGGGCTGCTCGCGAACGGCCAGGCGATGGCGCCCCGCTTCGCCGCGGGCCTCGACGCGCTGCGCGCGCATCCGCTCGTCGGCGACGCGCGTTCGGTCGGCCTGCTCGGCGCGCTCGAACTGGTGGCCGACAAGGCGCACAAGACGCGCTTCGATGCGGCGCTGAACGTGCCGGACAAGATCGCGGCGGCCGCCTATGCGAACGGCATCGTCTTCCGCGCGTTCGGCGACGGCGTGCTCGGCTTCGCGCCGGCGCTGAGCTTCACCGCGGGCGAGTTCGACCTGCTGTTCGAGCGCGTGCGCAAGACGCTCGACGACGTGCTGGCCGATTCGGGCGTACAGCGCGCGCTCGATGCCGCGCACGCGCAGCCGGCCTGACGGGCCAAGGGAAAGCCGGGCTTGTAGCGGATATCTTTCGACTCTAAAGTAACCGGACATTCCATTTTTCCGACTCCCGACTCACGTGAACATGACGGACAGCAAGCTGGATCGCATCGACCTGCGCATCCTCTCCCAGTTGCAGAAGCGCGGCCGCATGACCAACGTCGAACTGGCCGATGCGGTCGGGCTGTCGCCCAGTCCCTGCCTGATCCGCGTGAAGCGGCTCGAGAAGGCCGGCTACATCGGCGGCTACGGCGCGCACATCCAGCTCGAGAAACTCGGCGACGTGCAGGTCGTGTTCACCGAAGTCACGCTGGCCGACCATCGACGCGAGGATTTCGACCGCTTCGTCGCGGCGATCCGCAACGTCGACGAGATCGTCGAATGCCACCTCGCGAGCGGCGGCTACGACTATCTGCTGAAGTTCATCACGCGCAGCGTGAGCCATTACCAGACGATCGTCGAAGGGCTGCTCGAGCAGAACATCGGCATCGAGAAGTATTTCAGTTACGTGATCATCAAATCGCCGTTCGTCAAACGGCACTACCCGCTCGAATCGCTGTTCGGCGAACGTCACTGACGCACCGCGCGCGGCCCCCGCGAATACGGCAGCGTCGCTGTCCGTACGGGACAGTCGCGCGCGTGCCGCGCCGCCGTCGTCGAACCGCTTCATCCAAGGACCTGCCATGCCGCTTTCGCTGACCCGCACCGAACTCCTGCGCTCCGCCAACCTGATCGACGGCACGTGGCGCGACGCGCTCGACGGCAGCCGCTTCCCCGTGACCGATCCGGCACGGCTCGACACCGTTGCCCATGCACCCGACAGCGGCGCCGCCGACGCGCGCGCGGCAACCGATGCGGCGGTACGCGCGCTGCCCGCCTGGCGCGCGACGCCCGCTCGCGACCGCGCGGCGATCCTGCGAGCCTGGCACGCGGCGATCGTCGCGCATACCGACGATCTCGCGAAACTGATGTCGCGCGAACAGGGCAAGCCGCTCGCGGAAGCGCGCGGCGAGGTCGCGTACGGCGCGTCGTACGTGCTGTGGTTCGCCGAGGAAGCGACGCGCACGTACGGCGACATCATTCCGCAGCAGCAGCGCGGCAAGCGGCTGAGTGCGGTGAAGGAGCCGATCGGCGTCGTCGCGGCGATCACGCCGTGGAACTTCCCGCTCGCGATGATCGCGCGCAAGATCGCGCCGGCGCTCGCGGCCGGCTGCACGGTCGTCGCGAAGCCCGCGGAGGACACGCCGCTCACCGCGCTCGCGCTCGCGTTCCTCGCGCAGGAAGCCGGCGTGCCGGCGGGCGTGCTGAACCTGATCACGGCGTCGCGCGAGCGCGGCATCGACGCGGCCGCCGACTGGCTCGCCGACAGCCGCGTGCGCAAGATCACGTTCACCGGCTCGACGGCCGTCGGCAAGCTGCTCGCGCGCGATTCGGCCGCGACGCTGAAGAAGCTGTCACTGGAGCTCGGCGGCAATGCGCCGTTCATCGTGTTCGACGATGCCGAGCTCGACGCCGCGGTCGACGGGCTGATGGCCGCGAAGTTCCGCAATGGCGGGCAGACGTGCGTATCGCCGAACCGCATCTACGTGCAGGCCGGCGTGTACGACGCGTTCGCCGCGAAGCTCGCGGCGCGCGTCGCCGCGCTGAAGGTCGCGCCGGCGTCCGACCCGGCCGCGCAGATCGGCCCGATGATCAACGCGCGCGCGGTGGACAAGATCGCGCGGCACGTCGGCGATGCCGTTGAACGCGGCGCGCGCGTGCTAACCGGCGGCAAGCGCCTGACCGAGCTGGGGCCGAACTTCTACGCGCCGACGGTGCTCGCCGACGCGAGCGTCGACATGCAGCTCACGTGCGAGGAAACGTTCGGCCCGGTGGCGCCGCTGTTCCGGTTCGACACCGAGGATGACGCCATCGACGCCGCGAACGACACCCCGTTCGGCCTCGCCGCGTATTTCTACACGCAGGACGTGCGGCGCATCGCGCGCGTGTCGGCGCGGCTCGAAACGGGCATCGTCGGGATCAACGAAGGCGCGCTCGCGAGCGAGGCCGCGCCGTTCGGCGGCGTGAAGGAATCGGGCTACGGCCGCGAAGGCTCGCGCTACGGGCTCGACGATTACCTGTCGATCAAGTATCTGTGCCAGGGCGGGCTGGATTGACCGGACGGGCGCGAGCCGTCCGCGAGGGCGGCCTCGCGCTGCCCGGCCTGAAAACGCGCGTTGACATAGGAACCGATCGGTTCTTATAATGCGATCCATTCCTGGACACCGCATCGTTTGCGAAACCGATCAATGGCCAATTCCGCCGGCGTGGGCCGCCCACGCGAATTCGAACTTGAAGATGCCGCGCGCGACGCGATGGCTGTCTTCTGGGACCACGGATACGAAGGCGCGTCCCTGCCCGACCTGATTGCCGGCACGGGCTTGTCGCGCGGCAGCCTGTACAAGGCCTTCGGCGACAAGAAGGCGCTGCTGCTGGCGGCGCTCGACCTGTATATGGCCGACGGGCTCAAGGCAACCGCGGACATCCTGTCGCAACCCGGCACCGTGAAAGACGCCATCCGGGACTCGCTGCTGCGCTATGCGCGCCTGTCCGTCGGCGAGGCCGGCCGGCGGGGCTGTCTCGCGGTCGCGATGACCACTGAACTGGCCGCACGCGACGCGGATGTCGCGGAGCGTACTGGGCGCATGTTCCGCCGCTTGCAGCAGCTCTATGCCGGCACGATCGTGCGCGGCCAGGCAAGCGGCGAGATCGCCGAGCAGGACGAGCAGGTGCTGGCGCGTTTGCTCGTCTGCCAGGTCGAGGGCATGCGCGTGCTGGGCAAGACCGGCGTGTCCGAGGCCGACATGCTCGCGCTGGTCGACCGCACGATGCGCGTTCTCGATTGAAATTTTTTTACCCACTTTGGAACCGATTGGTTCCGTATGGAGAACCGTTCATGTCACGGAATGATCCCGTATCGCCCGACCCGCGTCGGTGGGCCATGTTTGCGGTGCTGCTCGTCGGCGCGTTTCTGCCACCGCTGGATTTCTTCATCGTCAATGTCGCGCTGCCGTCGATTCGCGCGGAGCTGGGCGCGTCGTCGTCCGCCGAGCAACTGGTGATTTCGTCGTATGCCGGCCTGTACGCGGTGACGCTGATCACCGGCGGGCGGCTGGGTGACCTGTACGGTCGCGGCCGCGTGTTTTTCCTCGGGTTGATCGGTTTTGCCATCGCATCGACGCTGTGCGGCCTCGCGGGTTCCCCGGGGATGCTCATCGCCGGGCGAGCGTTGCAGGGTGTGACGGCCGCGATCATGGCGCCGCAGGCGCTCGCGTCGATCCAGGCGATCTTCCCCGAATCGGAAAAGCCGCTCGCGCTCAGCCTGTATGGCGCGGTCTTCGGCCTCGCCGCCGTCATCGGGCAAGCGCTGGGCGGGATCCTGATCTCGCTGAACCTGTTGAACCTCGGCTGGCGGACGATCTTCCTCGTCAACCTGCCGCTGGCGATGCTGGTCGTCGTGTTCGGCATTCCGCTGCTGAAGGAAACGCGTGCGCAGCATGCGCGCAAGCTCGACCTCGGCGGCACCGCGCTGTCGATGCTGACGCTCGGCGCGTTGATCGTGCCGCTGATCGAAGGGCGCGAGGCGGGCTGGCCCGTGTGGGCCTGGGCATCGCTGATCGCGGCGCCGGCACTCGCGTGGGGCTTCTGGCGTTACGAGAGCCGGCTGGGCCGCCGCGGCGGCGCACCGCTGCTCGATCCGGCCGCGCTGCGCGCACCGGGGCTCGGCCGCGCGTTGCTGATCGCGCTGTTGCTGTACGCGATCGGCGCGTTCTTCCTGCTGTTCTCGGTGTATCTGCAGAATGCGTTGCACGTCGACGCGTTGAGCGCGGGTCTCGTGTTCCTGCCGTTCGGCGTGGGGTTTCTGCTCGGCCCGCTGTCGACGCCCTTGTGCACGCGTGCGATCGGCGCTTATGTGAATCCGCTCGGCATGGGCCTCGAGATCGCGGGGCTCGTCGGACTCGCCTGCCTGATCGACACGACGCCGATCGGGATGCCGCTCGCGTCCGTGCCGCTCGCCGCCGCGCTCTTCGTGATCGGGTTCGGACAAGGTCTCGCGCTGCCGACGCTGATGCGCATGGTGACGGGGCGCGTCGCACCCGCGGTGTCGGGGATGATCGCCGGTATCGCCAGCTCGACGCTGCAGGTCAGCACGTCGCTCAGCGTCGCGATCATCGGCGGGATTTTTTATACGGTGCTGGGCGCGCGCCAGGATCCCGCAGCCATTGCACACGCGTTTATCGTCGCACTCCTGTCGATCTCGGTGTTCCTCGCCGTCGGCGCCGCGCTGGGCATCTCGCTGGCACGTGCACCGGTCGCGCCGTCGTCGGTGCGCTCCGCCGGCCAGCCGGCCTTCGGCCCCGCGCGCAAACGGCCGTGATCGCCCGAGATCGCCCGTATCGACATTCAACGTTGCATCAGTCCAACCCGGAGGTTCGTCATGGTTTTCGTCGTTTCCTATCGCCGCGCGACGGGTGCGCGATTCGATGCCCGCTACTACGTCGAGCAGCACATTCCTCTGGTGGAAAAGGCGTGGAAACCGTACGGGCTCGAATACGTCGATGCGTTCTTCCCCGCACGGCAGGATAGCGAAGTGGCCGTCGTGGCCATGTGCCGCTTCACGGATCGGGCAGCGCTCGACGCCGCGTTCGCGTCCGCGGAGACGGCCGCCATCATGGCCGATATCGACGCGTTCACCGATATCGCGCCCGATCGTTACATCACGGACGTGTTCTCGCGCGTCGAATGAATACCGCCGGTCGCGGGGGGCCGACGAACGACTGGCCTACCTGAATGGCGCAACGCGATTTTTGATTCACGACGTACACGGCAGAACCGGCGAACCTTGAACCTCATGTCGGCCGGGTCGTGGGTCGATGCACTCACGGATGCTCGTCGTGCTTCGTGCTTCGTGCGTCGCGGATCGCGTCAAAGCAACCCCATCGCCGATGCCTTGAGCGTCGCCGCGGCGCGTGTCGAGCATTCGAGCTTGCGAAACGCCTTCTCGACGTGGGTGCGCACCGTGCTCGGACTCATCGAGAGCGCCTGCGCGACCTGCTTGTTGCTCGCCCCTCGGGAGATCGCCCGCAGGACGTCGATTTCCCGTGGCGACAGGCGCGGGCCGTCGTGCGACGCGCGAGCGGCCATGCGCCGGGCCGCAGGCGCGCCACCCGTGACGAGCGCCGCGACCACGTCGCCGCATAGCCGGCCGCGCGCCGCTTCTTCCTGCAATTGGCCGGCGGCGGCCGCATCGTCGAGCGCCGCTCGCCACGGGCGGGCCGAGCGCAACGCGACCCACGCCAGCGATGCCGCGAGTACGCGCGCTTCCAGCGTCAGCGCGGCATCGCGCACGCCGCGGAAATAACCCGAACCGTCCTGCCGCTCGTACGCATACGACGCAAGCACCGCCGCTTCACCGAGCGCGCCGGTCTGCCTGCCGGCGCGCTCCGTCCAGTACGGCACGAGCCGCACCTTTTCCCATGCGCTCGCAGGCAGCCGCGTCGGCAGGTTCCACACGTCGTTCGGCACCGCGGCCCTGCCGATGCCATGAATCAGCCCGGCGCGGTAGACGCGTTCGCGCGCGGCCGCATCCGGCGACAGGCGCTCGTAACACGCGGCCGCCGTCACGGCGACCGAACGCGAGAACCCGGTCATCCACGGCAGTTTCAGATCGATGACGTCCGCGATCAATTCGGCGCAGGTCGCACCTTGCATATCGGGCGTGGCCAATGCGGCATCGAGACCGTCGGGCGACAGGTGATCGAGCGCCGCGAGCCAGCGCGCGGCATCGTGCGCGGCCGCCTCGACGAGCAAGCCCGGATAGCGTGCGCCCGCGCGTTGCCCAATCCATTCGATGGCCTGCTCGATGCCGTACGTGCGACTGAATACGTCGAGATCGCCCGCGAGCGTGACGATCGACACGGCGGCCGGCACCTGTTCCCGCGCGAGCCGTGCGGGCAGCCCGTTGCCGTCCCAGCTTTCGAAAATGTGCCGCAGCGCGGTTTCCGTGGCGCGGGACAGGCCCAGTATTCGCGCGACTTCGCCCGACACTTCGCAATGGATTTGCGCGAGCGGGATCATCGCGGCGCCGGCGCGGCCGACCGCTTCGGCGAGGCCGGGCCGGTTCTCGAGCATGGCGGCGCGGATCGCGACATCGTCGCCGAACGTCTGAGCGAAACCCGCGGCGTTCGCGGTACAGCCTGACCAGCGCAACAGCGCCACTTCTCGGGCCGTGTCGCACACCGACGCGTCGAATCCCGCCGCCTTCGCGAGCTGTGCCGCCAGCCAGCCGGTGCGCAGCGAATGATCGGTCGGCTGCCCCATGCTGAGATCGCCGATGAAGGCCAGCGCGCGTACGGCGTCGAATATGCGCAACGGGGTGTGACGGGCTTCGGCGTCGGGCATCGGATGGGGCGCGGGCATTCACGAGAACGGGAAAACGATCATACGCGACGACGTCGCGCCGTGCATGCGCGTGCGGATCGGCTGCCCGCCGCATTCGGCCGGAAGCGATATCGGCCGTTGCCCGGTGCGCGACGGGCGCGCCTTCGCCATCGGACATCCGACCGATGGCGGGCGGCCGCGACGATCGCGATACTCGGTGCACTGGAGATCCGGTCGGCACGGCATTCGCACGGTGGACACGCTGCACGCCGGTCGGAACGACGATCCGATATACGAAGGAATGCAAATGGCTGATCACTCCCCCGATTTCCGTGCCCCCGCCGACGCGCAATGGCTGAAACGGTACTACTTTTCCCGGGCGATATTCTCGCTGCTCTGGGTCGCGCTGGCATTTTCCGTCGGCCGGCAGAGCGTGGCCGGCGCGGCGATCCTGCTGATCGTCTATCCGGCATGGGATGCGCTCGCCAATTTCGTCGACCTCGCCCGCAGCGGCGGAGCGGCGACGAACCGCACCCAGGCGGTCAACGTCGCGATCAGCGCGGCCACGACGCTGGCGGTTTTTCCTGCGTTGAATGCCGGCATGCATGCGGTGCTCATGGTGTTCGGCATCTGGGCGATTCTTTCCGGCCTGCTGCAGCTCGGCACGGCGCTGCGTCGCTGGAAGCAGGTCGGCGCGCAGTGGGCGATGATCCTGAGCGGCGCGCAATCCGCGCTCGCGGGCGTGCTCTTCATCGCGCAGCGCCACGCGTCCATGCCGCCCGCCATCGCGAAGATCGCGGGCTATGCGGCGGTAGGCGCTGCCTATTTCCTGATATCGGCATTGTGGCTGCAGTTGCGGCGGGCGCGACGCAGCGCGTCGTAAGTCGTCGATCGAGATGAAGATGTGACGCCACGGGTCGGCGGAGTCGATCTGGGCCTGATGCGCCCCTTCTTGATCGGTCGCCGCCACCGCATGCGCAATAATCGAAAGCAGCCGGCTCACCCGATGGCCCTGACCTGGAGACGCAGCAGAGACCGATTGTCGCCATTTCTTAACAGATGATTAAGAACGGCTACAAACGGAAAAAATATACTGCTCATGTTTCATGAATCGACGCCGATAAAAGGAACGCAGTACACACCTTTTCTATCGGGAGAGTCAGATGTCCATCCAGGCAATCAGTCAAAGTACTGCGCAGGCACCGGGTCCGTCGGTTGCATCGACTTCGGGGTCGGCGTCGACGGCTCCGGCCGCGAGCGCAACCGCTTCTTCGGCCGCTGGATCAAGCACCAGCACGTCCACGTCGTCGTATACGGTCAACATCAGCAGCGCCGCGCGCGCGATGTTGGCGGAAGCAACGGAGACCTCGGTTCAAACCGCGCAGGAAGCAGGAAAAGGTGACACGCAGGCGCAGCGTCTGCTCGCAAAAGAGGCGGCAGCCAAGGCGGCGTAAGCGCGCCCGGCAGTTTCGGTGATTGAACCGCCGCCGCGCGGGCCTGGCGGCGGCACTCGGTCAAGCTTCATGCATACCCTGCATACAGGCACTGGATGGGGTATGCGGCAATCATCGTTTGTCGTTGCGGATCGAACGGCCGCTCGCCGGTGCCCGGGCCGATCGACATGCCTGCGATCTCCTTTCGCTCATTCGACCAGGCGCGCAGGCGAGTACGCGCCGTAGTTGGCCCCGATGCCACCCGCCCCTGATGCCTGGCATTTGTCCGGATTGTTGCTCATCTCCATCTGGATGTATTTCGCACTCCCGCCACTCGCGCCGTCAATGTGCACACATGCAAATGCCAGAATCCGCTCGTAGGACGACGTCGTGAGATCCTGAACAATCGGGATCAGCACATATTCACAGGCCTTCGTGCCGGCCGCACTACACGCGTTGACGGACGAATACAGTGTCGTCTTCGTGCCGGGCTGGATATACGTGCACGTGTTGTCAGCGGTCGAGCAAACGCCGCTCGGCGAGCCGACCGCTGCCGGATTCGGATTGCCGCTGGCTATCAGGTTCCGCACCGTCGGCACATCATTGGCGGTGGTATCGAACGTCGTCCACTGACTCGCCTCGCAAGGCCCGGCATGGTAGGACGAGGTCACGTAAAAGGTGTACGGCTGACCGGCGACCTGATTGGGTTGACCGGGGCCAGGCGGCGTCGTGGAGGTTGCGACCTTGGGTTTTCCGTTCGTCGAATCCCAATACTGGTCGTACATGCATTTCGTCATCGCAACCGGGAAGAGCGCGCCGGTGCCGACATTTCCGGGATCCGAAATGACCGCGACAGCCACCGCGCTCTCGGGTACCGACTGAAAACCTAAGACCTTCGCCAGAAAGGAAGGAACGCCGCCACCGTTTTTCGTTCCCGAACGCGTGACGACAACTTGCACGGCCGGCTCGCCGACGGCCGGCGACGCCGGCTTGGTGGTTTGAAGACCCTTGACGCTTCCCGTCACGTCCCAATAGCCGTACGTCACATCGGTCGCGTATCCGACCAGCGTCATATTTGACGACTTGTTCAACGAAACGCTCTGTACCGTCTGCGCCTGCGCCGTGGCCCAATCGGGGGCCGTCGACTTCGTGTTGCCGCATTGCGCTCGCGGATAGATACATGGCGCACCGGCCAACGCTGCAGCGTCGGCGGCATTCTGAAGCTCGTTGCGCACGACAAAAAGATAGCCGACGTCGATCGCCAGGGCGCCAAAACCGAGCAGTATCGTCAGCAAGAAAGCGACCGTAATCGCTACCGCACCTCGCTGATCCCGGCGGCGCTTCGAACCGAGGCCAGCGTACTTCGAATGTCTGCACGTGCGCGATGACCGCCCACCTCGGAAACGAGTGTGATCCATGGCCGGCTCCTCACTCGTTGTTCATGACGGTGGTCGCTGTCAAGGTCAGCAGCTTGGTCAATGGCCCGATCCACGACCCGAGAGCCAGGCCGGTGAATTTATACGTGACCGTCACCGTGAGCGGTGTGCCAAAGCTTCCGCCCTGCCCCGACGGAACGGCAACGGTAGGCTTTGACGCGCTACCCAGGCTGATCAAGTGAGTCTGGCAGTAATTGAGCGCGACATTCTGAATATCCGTCGTCGAAGCTTTAGGGGATTTCAAAACGATCCCGGCTCGCGCACCTTCGCGGCTCGCGTTGGTTATGACGGCCTGGTCGAACATAACGAGACCGAATTCGATAATGCCGAACAGGACCAACAGCAGCAAAGGAAGCACCAATGCGAACTCAACAACCGCAACGCCCCGCTGCTGCTTCCAGTGTCGTCGATTCATGATTCTTGTTCCCCGTATAAGAAACTGACGCGATGTTCGACGCGCTCTCATTGCTTCTTCCCGCATGCGTTCCCCCATGCACGGTCAGCGAACAAGCAAATTGCGCACCATCGGTCGCACACGGTTGACGCGCGGGGACAGCGTCTTGCGACACCGATGAAGGAAGGCGTGAGAGGGGGGAAATGTTTCAGACATGAACCGTGAAGCGTCGACGCGCAGTCGACGGCGCAACCCACCTGCAAGCGGATGCACACGGAATGGGGGAAGATCGGCGCGAATGATTCAGTTGTGAAACACCGACGCAGCTTATGGGCCTGCAACGCGTCTCTGCCACCGGCCGGACAGGAGGCCAAGAGTCAGGTTGGCTCGGCCGCCGTCTCGCCTGCGGCGATAGCGTTGCAGCATCGATCGCGCAGCCTCGGCATTCGTCGGATGCAGCCATTCCCAAACCTGGCCTTTGCGACCACTCGACGACGCCAGCTTGCCCCCTGTCCGCGCCTACCGACTACCCAACGCCTGAGCCAGCGCATCCCCCGCAGCCAGAATATGCGCGGACAGCGCCGCACACGCTGCGTCCACATCGCCGTCGCGTATCGCCCGGACGATGTTTCGGTGCTCGTCGTTCGAGCGATCCTGCCAGTCGAGTTGCTGCCACGTCGCGTAAAGATGCCGCGAACTCGCCCGATGCATGTCGCCGATTGCGTCGATGAGCCGCGGCATCCCGCACCGCGCGGTCAATGCGCGATGAAACCTGAGGTTCAGCGTGCCGAGCACGGCGATACCGCGCGCCGCCGACTCCTGATCGAGGATCGCATCGAGTTCCTCCAGCGCACGGGCGTCGAGAGCGGGCATCGCCTCGCGCAGCGCCAGCGCCTCGAAAGCAGCGCGCATCTTGGCCATTTCAAGCACGTCCGCCGGCTCGAGCGGCGCCGCACGCACGCCCCTTCGCGGTTCCACCACGGCCAACCCCTGCGCTTCCAGCCGCCTGAACGCCTCGCGTACCGGCACATGGCTCGCGCCGAACTCGGCCGCGATGTGATCCTGGCGCAGCCACTCTCCTGGCGCGATGACGCCCGAGATGATGCGGTCCGCCAAGGCGGCAGCGATCCGATCGGCCAGCGAGCGATCTTCCTTGACTTCAAAGTTCATGCCGACCACCATGCATATATTATCTATTAAATTGTAACAAAACTGGAGGCCCGATGCGCCACCACCGTCCTGTGCGTCTGCAGCACATTGCCGGCATCGGCGTCGATCGCATGGGTTCGATCGCCGATCATGCCGACGTCGACCTGTTGCGGCTCGAAAATCTCGATACCGACATCCCGCCCACTGCGGAGGCGCTTGCCTTCACCCGGGAGGCCATCGAGCGAGACTCGGCCAACTCCTATTTGCCGTTCGTCGGTCAGGATCGGCTGCGCGCGAGCGCTGCCGCCCACGTGTCGGCGCTTTCGGGGCAGCGCTTCACGGCCGACCAGGTGGTGGTGTCGGCGGGCGGGCTCTCCGGCATTCTGAACACGCTGCTTGCCACCGTCGAGACCGGCGACGAAGTGATCGTCACCGATCCGACCTACGCGGGTCTGCTGAACCGCATCCGCCTGGCGGGCAGCGTGCCGCGGCAAGTCCCGTTTGCCTTCACGCCGGGCGGCGAATGGAAGCTCGATCAGGCCGCGCTGCGGGCGGCAATCGGCCCGAAAACGCGGGCCATGCTGCTGATGTCGCCGTCGATGCCTTCGGGCGGTGTCTTCGATGCGTCCGACTGGCAACTGATCGCGAGCCTGTGTGTGCAGCACGATCTGCTGCTGATCCTCGACAGTGCGATGGAGCGGCTGCTGTTCGATGGACGCATGGTCATCCATCCCGCCGGCCTGCCCGGCATGGCCGAGCGGACGGTGACGGTCGGCGCGGCGTCGAAGGAGCTGCGCATGATTGGCTGGCGGGTCGGCTGGATCGTCGCGCCGGAATGGCTGATTCCCGATCTGGTGGCCGTGTCGCTCGCCAATGTCGTGGTACCGGTCGGCATTGCCCAGGAGGCTGCGGCGGTCGCGCTCGAACATTCTGCGTCAGATCTCCCCGGCTACGTGAGCGAACTCGAAAGGCGGCGTGACACGATCGCCGCCGAATTGTCCGGGCTCCCGTTCGGCATGCCGGCGGGCGGCTGGTCGATGCTGCTGCGTGTCTCCGACTTCGGCCTGACCGGATCGCAGATGTCGGAGCGGTTGCTGCGCCGCGGCGTATGTGCGACGGCGATGACCGGATGGGGCGTCGCACACGGCGAGCAGTATGTCCGTTTCGTGTTCTCGAACGAACCGGTCGAACGGTTGCGCACGCTCGGAAACAGGGTGCGCTTCGCACTGGAGGACGCATGACGGCCGCCTACGAGACAGCCGGGTCGTGCGCCAGGTGTCCGTGGCTCGAGGCATCCGGCATGCCGCGTGTGAGGGTCGAGCGAACTCACACGAGGTCCCGCTTTTGCCGAAAGTCCCGCTTGTGACGATCCCACGTGCCGTGAGACATCCAACGCCGGGCAGCGCGATGCCCCGCCCGGCCGAACGCCCTACCGCCCTGCCGGCGGCTGCAGCACGTCGCGCGGAATCAACGCGATCAGCACGCAGCTGACCAGCAGGCACGCGCCCAGCGCATAGGTGCCGTTGTTGATGTCGCCGGTCATCTGCTTGGCAACACCGGTGATCATCGAGCCCGTGAACCCGGACAGGTTGCCCACCGAGTTGTTCAGCGCAATGCCGGCCGCCGCGGCCGTGCCGGAAAGTATCTGCCCCGGAAAGGTCCAGTAGATCGGCATCAGCGCGAGGATGCCGCACGTCGCGATGGTCAGGAATACGATCGACAGCGCGACGTTGTGCGCCAACGCCGCGCTCGCGATCAGGCCGACCCCGCCGATCAGCGCGGGAATCGCCGCGTGCAGGCGGCGCTCGCCGGTCTTGCGCGAGTGCGACGCGTTCCACACCATCGCGAAGATGGCCGTCAGGTACGGAATGGCGGTCAGGACGCCGATATGCAGCGGGCTCTGCACGCCCGACGCGCGAATGATCGACGGCAGCCAGAACGCCAGCCCGTAGAAGCCGGTATTGAACGTGAGCAGGATGAAGGTGAGCAGCCAGACGCGCGGGCTGCGCAGCGCGGCGCCGATGCTGTGCGACTTGTGCGCGGCTTCGGTTTCGAGGTTGCGCGCCAGCCGTGCCTTTTCGTCGCCGGATAGCCACTTTGCCGACTGCGGGCCATCGCCGAGGCACGCCAGCACGACGAACGCCACCACGATCGACGGCAGCCCTTCGAGCAGCAGCATCCATTGCCAGCCGCTCATGCCCGACAGACCGTGCGTGTGCTCCATCAGCCAGCCGGAGACCACGCTGCCGAGCGTCAGGCTCAGCGGGATCGCGACCAGGAATCCCGACATGGCCACACTCTGGCGGCGCGCCGGAAACCAGTAGTTCATGTACAGGATGACGCCCGGGAAAAAGCCGGCTTCGCACAGGCCCAGCAGGAAGCGCAACGTGTAGAACATGGTGGACGTCTGCACGTGGAAGAACTGCGCGAGCGGCACGATGAACGCCATCGACGACGACACGATGCCCCACGTGATCATGATCCGCGCGATCCAGAAGCGCGCGCCGTAGCGGTGCAGCAACAGGTTGCTGGGCATCTCGAACAGGAAATAGCCCCAGAAGAAAATGCTGGCGCCGAGCGCATAGACGCCGTCGCTCAAGCTCAGGTCGTCGAGCATCTGCAGCTTCGCAAAGCCCACGTTCACGCGATCCAGATAGGCCACGACGTAACAGAGCAGCAGCAACGGCAGGATGCGCCGCATCACCTTGCGATACAGGGCATCGTCGGATGAATCGGCCGCGGCCGGGGCGGCAGCGGCCTGCGTAATGGATGGCATCGGTCTGTCTCCTGATTGTGTAGGTCTTCTTCGTACCGGCGGTTCTTCGACACATCGATGTTACCGATAACATTCCGTGGCAAAAAAAACGCCGATGAGGCAGCGGGGAGCAATCGACGCACTGATACCGGTAACGCATTGGAAGGTAGCACGCGTCAACCGGCGCGTACAAGCGCCGGCGAACGCGTGGTTTCCCTAGTGCGCGCATCACCGCGACGGGGCGGCGCGGCACGCATGAACGCGGCTGCGGCACCGGTATGATGGAGCCTTTCCAGCTTCCGTCCGATCGCGATTCCGATGCCCAGTCCCACCGCCGTCCGGCCTGCCGGGCCGCCCCGCATGTCCGACGTAGCGCGCCTCGCCGGCGTATCGAAGATGACTGTGTCGCGCGTGCTCGCCGGCCACAGCGTGGCCACCGAGACGCGCGCGCGGGTCTGCGCGGCGATCGACCAGCTCGGCTACGTGGCCGACGCGGCCGCCGGCGCGTTGTCGTCGGGGCGATCGGAATTCGTCGCGGTGCTGGTGCCGTCGCTGTCGAGCTCCAACTTCTCCGACACCGTGCGCGGCCTGACCGATGCGCTCGAACCGCATGGCCTGCAACTGTTGCTCGGCGACACCGATTACGACCTGGAACGCGAAGAGCGCCTGGTTCGTTCGATGCTGCGGCACCAGCCGCGCTGCATCGCGCTGACGGGGGCGCAGCACACCGATGCGACGCGCAAGGTGCTGGAGCGCTCGGCCATTCCCGTGGTCGAGATGTGGGACCTGCCCACGCATCCGATCGACACCGCCGTCGGCTTCTCGAACGTGCGCGCCGCACGTGCGATGGTGCGGCATCTGGCCGAGCGCGGTTACCGGCGCATCGGTTTTCTGGGCGGCGCGAGCGAGCTGGATCGGCGCGGCCTCGACCGGCTCAAGGGATACCAGGCGGAGATCAAGGCGCTGAAACTCGGTGAGCCGCGCATCGTGCGGCTGGGCGAATCGCCGATCACCATGAGCCACGGCGGGCCCGCGATGGCGGCCCTGCTCGCGCAGTGGCCGGACACCGATGCCGTGATGTGCGTCAGCGACATGTCGGCATTCGGCGCGATCATGGAATGCCACCGGCGCGGCCTGTCCGTGCCCGAGGACATCGCGGTGGCCGGCTTCGGGAACTTCGAAGTGGCGACGTGCTGCCACCCTGCCATCACGACCGTATCGGTCGACGCATACGGCATCGGCCTGCGCACGGGCGAGGCGCTGCTGGCGGCACTGCAGGCGCGCGACGGCGGCGAGCCGGTCGATTCGCAAAGCATCCGTATCGACTACACGATCGTCGCGCGCGAAAGCGCGTGACGGGCCGGCGACCGGGCCGGTCGCGCCCGGCGAGCACCGGCGTGCGCTCGAGGCGCGCGCGAACGACGCGATTGCGCACCGCTCCCCTGTCCTTAAGCCGCCCCGCCATCGCATGAACGAAAGGCCGGGTTGACGGCCGATGTGCGTCGATACGGTGCCGTTCGACTGGATCGAAACCGGTGCATCGCGCGCCGCGCTTTCTCCCTCCCCTGCGCCGCCCGCACCCAAAAATTCCCTTCCTTCACGCAAAAACCCCGTGCTAACATCCGCTCTATGTTACCGGTACCAATCCGGCACGCAACAATGAACGAGGCCCCTTCGGAGACAGCCCGCCATGTCACAGCCCCCGCGCCGCCTGCGCAGCCAGGAATGGTTCGACGATCCCGCGCATGCCGACATGACCGCGCTCTATGTCGAGCGCTTCATGAACTACGGATTGACGCGCGAGGAGTTGCAGTCGGGCCGCCCCGTGATCGGCATTGCGCAGACGGGCAGCGACCTCGCGCCGTGCAACCGCCACCACATCGAACTGGCCGAGCGCACGAAGGCGGGCATCCGCGACGCGGGCGGCATTCCGATGGAATTCCCCGTGCATCCGCTGGCCGAGCAAAGCCGCCGGCCGACCGCCGCGCTCGACCGCAACCTCGCGTACCTCGGGCTGGTGGAAGTGCTGCACGGCTTCCCGCTGGATGGCGTGGTCCTGACCACCGGTTGCGACAAGACCACGCCTGCCTGCCTGATGGCGGCCGCGACCGTCGACCTGCCGGCGATCGTGCTGTCGGGCGGGCCGATGCTCGACGGCTGGCACGACGGCAAGCGCGTCGGCTCGGGCACGGTGATCTGGCATGCGCGCAACCTGCTCGCCGCCGGCGAGATCGACTACGAAGGCTTCATGCAGCTGACCACGGCTTCGTCGCCGTCGATCGGCCATTGCAACACCATGGGCACCGCGCTGTCGATGAACAGCCTGGCCGAGGCGCTCGGCATGTCGTTGCCGGGCTGCGCGAGCATCCCCGCCGCGTACCGCGAGCGCGGCCAGATGGCGTACGCCACCGGCAAGCGCGCGGTCGAGCTCGTGCGCGAAGACGTGCGCCCGTCGGCGATCATGACGCGCGCGGCGTTCGAGAATGCGATCGTCGTCGCGTCCGCACTCGGCGCATCGACCAACTGCCCGCCGCACCTGATCGCGATCGCGCGCCACATGGGCGTCGAACTGAGCCTGGACGACTGGCAACGCCTCGGCGAATCCGTGCCGCTGCTCGTCAACTGCATGCCGGCCGGCGAATACCTCGGCGAGAGCTTCCACCGCGCCGGCGGTGTGCCCGCGGTGCTGCGCCAGCTCGATGCGGCCCGCCTGCTGCGGCGCGACTGCCTGACCGTGTCCGGCCGCGCGATCGGCGAGATCGCCGACACCGCGCCCGACGCCGACCGCGACGTGATCCATACGCCCGTCGCACCGCTCAAGCATGGCGCGGGCTTCATGGTGCTGTCGGGCAACTTCTTCGACAGCGCGATCATGAAGATGTCGGTGGTCGGTGAAGCGTTCCGCCGGACCTATCTGGCCGAGCCGGGCGCGGAGAACACGTTCGAGGCCCGCGCGATCGTGTTCGAAGGCCCCGAGGACTACCACGCGCGCATCAACGATCCCGCGCTGAACATCGACGAGCGCTGCATCCTCGTGATTCGCGGCTGCGGCACGGTCGGCTACCCGGGCAGCGCGGAAGTCGTCAACATGGCGCCGCCGGCCGAACTCGTGAAGCGCGGCGTGAGCTCGCTGCCCTGCCTGGGCGACGGGCGCCAGAGCGGCACGTCGGCCAGCCCGTCGATCCTGAACGTGTCGCCCGAGGCGGCGGTCGGCGGCGGCCTCGCGCTGCTGCGCACGAACGACCGCATTCGCGTGGACCTGAATCGCCGCAGCGTCGACGTGCTCGTGGACGAGGATGAACTCGCGCGCCGTCGCGAGACGGCGAGCTGCACGGTGCCGCAGGCGCAAACGCCATGGCAGGCACTCTATCGCCAGTTCGTCGGCCAGTTGTCCACCGGCGGCTGCCTCGAGCCCGCCACGCTGTACCTGAAGGTGATCGAACAACGCGGCAACCCGCGCCATTCGCACTGATCCTCCCTGCCACGACCCTTGCCGAGCTGACCATGCGTACTCTTTCCGTTTCCGACTGCCTGCCGCACGATCTGGCGCAAGCGCTGCTGATCGGCCGTGTGTGGCGGCACGACGGCGCCCATGCGGGCCCGAGCGTCGTTGCCGTGCGCGACGGCGAAGTGATCGACATCACGCGCAACGTACCGACCACCGCGGACCTGTTCGACCGCCCCGACGCGGTCGCCCTCGCCCGCACGGCGCCCGGCGAATCGCTCGGCCGCGTCGAGCCGCTGCTGCAGGCGGCGCTCGACGGCACGCGCGGCGCGACCCACATGCTCGCGCCGTGCGACGTGCAGGCCATCAAGGCCTGCGGCGTGACCTTCGCCGTCAGCCTGATCGAGCGCGTGATCGAGGAACAGGCCGGCGGCGACCCGGTGAAAGCAGCGGACGTGCGCGCAACCATCGCGGCCACCATCGGCACCGATCTGTCGAAGATCGTGCCGGGCTCGGACGCCGCGCTGCGTCTGAAGGCGGAACTCGAACGCCGCGGCGCGTGGTCGCAATACATGGAAGTCGGCATCGGCCCCGATGCCGAGGTGTTCTCGAAGGCGCAGCCGATGTCGGCGGTGGGCTTCGGCGCGGACGTGGGGCTGCTGCCGGTATCGGTCTGGAACAACCCCGAACCGGAGATCGTGCTCGCGGTTTCCAGCGGCGGCAGGCCGGTGGGCGCGACGCTCGGCAACGACGTGAACCTGCGCGACATCGAAGGCCGCTCGGCGCTGCTGCTCGGCAAATGCAAGGACAACAACGGCTCGTGCGCGATCGGCCCGTTCGTGCGGCTGTTCGATGACGGTTTCACGCTGGACAACGTGCGCGAGGCCAGCGTGTCGCTGCGCGTCGAAGGCGCGGACGACGGCTTCGTCCTCGACGGCATCAGCCACATGCGCGAGATCAGCCGCGACCCGCTCGACCTCGTCGCGCAGACCTGCGGCGCGCATCACCAGTATCCGGACGGTTTCATGCTGTTCCTCGGCACGATGTTTTCGCCGATCCAGGACCGCGACGCGGCCGGCGGCGGATTCACGCATCACCTGGGCGACCGCGTCACCGTCTCCACGCCCGCACTCGGCGCACTCGTCAACACCGTGCGGCTGTGCACCGAGATCGCGCCGTGGACCTTCGGCGTGCGCGCGCTGTATGCGAATCTGGCCGCACGCGGCCTGCTTGCGCCGTAACGCCCGGGGCCGCGACGCTCCATCGACATCGACGCGCGGCGGATCGGCGGCAAGACCGCACCCTCGCGCACGCGGTTGCGATCAAGGGTGGCGCGGATGCATGCCCCGCCGATGCGGCCGCCCGGCGAAATCATGCAAAATACGCCCCATCTGAGATGCGGAGACGCGCCCGTGGGGATCAACTTCGACTTGAACGACTTGCAGGCGTTTCGCGCGGTCGTGGAAACGGGCAGCTTCCGAAAGGCCGCGGAATCGGTCAGCATTTCCCAGCCCGCGTTGAGCCGCCGGATCGACAAGCTCGAGGAAGCGCTGGGCGTGCGCCTGTTCGAGCGCACCACGCGTCGCGTCGCGCTCACCACGGTCGGCCGCGTGTTCGCCCAGAGCGCCGAACAACTGCTCGACGATCTCGACGCGGCGCTGCTCGGCATTCGCGACGTGTCGTCGAGCCGCCTGGGCCATGTGACCATCGCGTGCGTGCCCTCGGTCGCCTACTACTTTCTGCCGGCCATCATCGCGCGCTATCATCGGCGCTTTCCGCGCATCCGGGTCAAGCTGCTGGACGCGAGCGCGAACGAGGTGCTGGGCGCCGTCATCAGCGGCGAAGCCGATTTCGGCGTGAGCTTCATGGGCAGCCAGGAAGCCGACATCGAGTTCAAGATGCTGCTCCAGGAACGCTTCGTCGCCGCGTGCCGCCGCGACCATCCGCTCGCGCGCAAGAAGCGCGTGACCTGGAACGAACTGTACGAGCACGATTACGTGTCGGTGGACAAGACTTCCGGGAACCGTCTGTTGCTCGACCAGGCGCTGGCCGCCGTGGCGCCGCGTGGGCCGAGCGTGTGCGAAGCGCGCCACGTGACGACCCTGCTCGGCTTGATCGAGGCGGGGCTCGGCGTCGCCGCGGTGCCCTCGATGGCGATGCCCGGGCACGACCATCCGATTCTCACGAGCGTGCCGCTCGTCGAGCCGGTCGTCAAACGCCGGGTGGGCATCGTCAAGCGGCGCGGACGGCCGCTCACGCCGGCCGCCGAGGCGTTTCACCGGATGATCGTCGACGCGAAGCGCGACGGCATCGCAAGCAGCGATGCCTCGGCGTGACAACGACACAAGCGACACGAAGGAAGACCGTTCCGTGAGGTTGGCCAGGCTGCTCAAATCGCTCTACGTGCAGGTCCTGCTTGCGATGCTGCTCGGCGTGACCGTCGGTCACGTATGGCCTGACGCGGGCGCGACGCTCAAACCGCTCAGCGACGCGTTCGTCGGGCTCGTGCGGATGACCATCGCGCCGATCGTCTTTTGCACGATCGTCTCGGGCATCACGTCGCTGGCGAACGGGAAAGCCATCGGCAGCACGATCGTCCGGGCGCTGGCGCTCTTCTATCTGCTGACCGCCGTCGCGCTCGCCGTCGGGCTCGTCATCGCGTTCGTGCTGCGTCCCGGCGCCGGCCTGCACATCGACGTTCACCATCTCGATGCGAGCATCCTCGCGCAGTACGCGAAGGAGGCGCAGCCGCGCGGGCTCGTGGCATTCGGGCTGAGCGTGATCCCCGATACGATGCTCGGCGCGTTCCAGCAAGGCGAGGTGTTGCCGGTGCTGCTGCTGTCGCTGCTGTTCGGCTTCTCGCTGAATGCGCACCGGCGGGCCGGGCAGCCCGTTCTTGCGCTGATCGACGGGGTCGCCCAGGTGGTCTTTCGCGTGCTCGCGATGATCATGCGGCTCGCCCCGCTCGGCGCATTCGGCGCGATGGCCTTCACGGTGGGCCGCTTCGGGATCGGTTCGGTCGGCTCGCTCGCGAAGCTGGTGGTGTCCTTCTATGCGGCCTGCGCGCTGTTCGTCGCGCTGGTGCTCGCGCCACTCGCGCGCCTGCACGGCTTCGCGCTGTGGCGGCTGTTGCGCTACCTGCGCGAAGAGTTGCTCATCGTCCTCGCGACGTCGTCGTCGGAGCCTGTTCTGCCGCGCCTGATCGTCAAGCTGGAATCGCTCGGGTGCGACAAGGGTGTCGTGGGGCTCGTGCTGCCGGCGGGCTATTCGTTCAACCTGGACGGCACCGCGATCTATCTGACGCTCGCCGCGTTGTTCATCGCGCAGGCGTGCGACGTGCCCCTTTCCGCGTCCCAGATCGCCGTGATGCTCGCCGTGATGCTGCTCACCTCCAAGGGCGCGGCCGGTGTTTCCGGTAGCGGGCTGGTGGCGCTGGTCGCCACGCTCGCCGTCATGCGCGACCTGCCCGTCGCCGGTGTCGCACTGCTGGTCGGCATCGACCGTTTCATGTCCGAGGCGCGTGCGCTGACGAGCGTGATCAGCAATGCGTGCGCGGTGATCTTCGTGTCGATGTGGGAAGGCGCATGCGATCGCACGCATCTTGCGCAGCGGCTCGCTGCCAGGGGGCCGGTCGCCCCGAACGGGGTCGATGCGGAGAGTGCCGCCACGGAGGCCGGCGGCGACGGTGACGGTGACGGGAAGGCGGTCTGACGCCAACCTTCCCGTCGATCAGGCTCAATGAGCGGGGACGGAATCCAGCCCGGTCGATTTCACGTCGGCCTGCACGTCGGGCGACGCAAGGTAGTCGAGCAGTGCCTTCGCTTCAGCCGGATGCTGCGCGCCGACGGGGATGCCGGCCGCGAAGCGCGTGACCGACTGCAGCGATTCGGGGATCTTGCCGACGAAGGTCGCCCCCTTGACCGGCAGCAGCTCGCTGACCTGCTGGAAGCCGATCTCGTAGTCGCCGTTCGCGACGACCGATGCCACCGGAATCCGCGGAATCATCTTCGCCTTCGACTTCACCTGATCCTCGATGCCGAGTTTTTTGAACAGCTCGCGCTCGATGTAGACGCCGCTCGCGCTGTCCGAATACGCGATCGACTTCGCGTGCAGCAGCGCCTGCTTGAGACCTTCGGGGGAACCGACGTCGGGTTTTGCCGAGCCGTCGCGCACGACCGCGCCGATGCGCGAGTCGGCCAGCTCGACGCGCGATCCGGGGATGACCTTGCCCTGCTTGATCAGGTCGTCCAGCGCATAGCCGACCATGATGACTACGTCGGCGGGCTCGCCGCGCGCGAGCCGGTTCGGAATCGCCTCGGGCGACTTGCCCATCGACGGGCCGAGCGCGGTATCGAGCGTGTTACCCGTCGTTGATGCAAACCGGGGGCCGAGCAGCTTGTAGGCGGCGGTGAAGCCGCCCGAGCTCATCACGTGCAGTTCGGCGGCCTGCACGTTGGCGGCCACTGCCGTGGCCAGGACGAGCGCGGCCGCGCAAAATTTCGGGAGCAGGTTTCTCATGATCATGGTCGTGGTCGTGCGGATTCGTCTGGGTTGGCAAGCATTCCGGATGGCCCGGGGCCTCAATGCGCGGGCGTCAGCGTCGCCGTGCGGCGACGATAGAGCGCGAACGTCGCCAGCAGCGCGCACACCGCGGCGAAGCTCATCCAGTAGCCCGGTGCGGCCTTGTCGCCCGTCGCGTGAATGAGCGCGGTCGAAATGGCCGGCGTGAAGCCGCCGAACACGGCCGTCGCGAGGCTGTACGCGAGCGAGAAGCCGGCGACGCGCACCTGCACCGGCATCACTTCCGTGAGCGCGACGACCATCGCCCCGTTATAGATCCCGTACATGAACGAGAGCCACAGGAGGACGAGCAGCATGTTGACGAACGACGGCGCGTGAGCAAGCAACGACAGCGCCGGGTAGGCGGTCACGACGGTGAGCACCGTCATGCCGACCAGCAACGGCCGGCGGCCGATCCGGTCGGACAGCGCGCCGCCGATCGGCAGCCACACGAAGTTCGACACGCCGACGCAGAGCGTCACGAGCAGGCTGTCGGCGGTGCTCAGGTGCAGCACCGTCTTGCCGAAGGTCGGTGCGTAGACCGTGATCAGATAGAAGCTCGTGGTGGTCATCGCGACCAGCATCATGCCGGCCACCACGACGCCCCAGTTCTGCACCAGCGTCCCGAACACTTCCTTCATGCCCGGGCGATGCTTGCGCGCCTTGAACTCCTGGGTTTCCTCCAGGTTACGGCGCAGCATGAAGATGAACGGCACGATCATGCAGCCGACGAAGAACGGCACGCGCCATCCCCATGCGGCGATGGCCGACGCGCTCAGCCATTGATTGAGCGCGAAGCCGAGGCCCGCCGCGACGACGATCGCGACCTGCTGGCTGGCGGATTGCCAGCTCGTGAAGAAGCCCTTGCGGCCGGGCGTCGCCAGTTCGGCGAGATACACCGAGACGCCGCCCAGTTCCGCGCCGGCGGAGAAGCCCTGCAGCAGCCGCCCGAGCAGCACGAGCGCGGGCGCCAGCAGGCCGATCGTCGCGTAGCCCGGCACGAACGCGATCAGGACGGTGCCGCTCGCCATGATGGACAGCGTGACGATCAGGCCCTTGCGGCGGCCGACATCGTCGATATACGCGCCCAGCACGATGGCGCCCAGCGGCCGCATCAGGAAGCCGGCGCCGAACACGGCGAAGGTCATCATCAGCGATGCGAACTCGCTTTGCGCGGGAAAGAAAACGTTGGCGATCTGCGTGGCGTAGAAGCCGAACAGGAAGAAGTCGAACTGCTCGAGAAAATTCCCGGCGGTGACGCGGAAAACCGCAGCGGCCTTCGAACGGGCGTTCGGAAGGCTGGACGAGGGGTGCATCGGGTGTCTCCTGAAAATCCGGAAATACGCGGGAGGGGTGGATCGATTGTCGTTTTCCGGCATGTTCGCTCGTCGCCGGGCAAACGATAAGTGCAATTTTTGGAAGGATTGATGTCGAAGGGTTATCAATCGACGTGGCGGCGGCGCGTGTCGCCGCACATCGTTCCGCGTGCGGCGAACGCCCGATGCAGGGCTTGACAGGAACAGCCAGGCGGCCTCGCACACGTTTGCGCTCCCGTGTGCGATCGCTCGCGCCCACGGGCGGCCCTGCACGGCCTCGATTTTCTGTTAACCGTGCCGTTAACCCAGGTTTGACCCGCGCCGGCCCCACTGCCGCCGGCATCCCACACGAGCACGAGCATGGCCGCAACCACCTCGATCGAGAAAATCGCCGACTGGGCCGGACGCAACCACCTTGTCGTCGGGGCATTGGGCACGTTGATGTCGCTGGCGGCGCTCGGGATCAGCGCGGCGACCCTGTGGGTCGGGCGCAGCGAAGTGATCGACCACGCGCACGAGACGTCGCGCAACGTCGCCGCCGTGCTGGTGAGCCAGATCGCGCGCACCGTCGAAACGTCGAACAACGCGCTGGTCGCGCTCGCGTCCGATCTCGGCAAGCCCGCGGTGCGGCGCATGGATGCCGGGCTGCGGCACGACCTGCTGTTCGAGCGCACCGCCGCGCAATACGTGACCGGCATGGGCGTGACCGACCGGCGCGGCCAGTTGATCGACGGCTGCTGCGGCACGACCCATCGTTGGGATTTCAGCGATCGCGACTACTTCAAGGTCCATCGCGATGCCGACAACGTCGGCCTCTACGTGTCCGAGGCCTATCGCGCACGCTCGCGCGGCGGCAAGGAATCGATCGCGCTGTCGCGCCGGATCGACCGGCCGGATCATACGTTCAACGGCATCGCGGTGGTCGCCCTCGACATCGCCTATTTCGAGCAGCTCCTGTCCGGTCTCGATGTCGGGCCGAACGGGGTCAGCGCGATCCTGCGCGCGGACGGCACGATCCTCGCGAGAAATCCGTCGTTGAACGACAACCAGATGAACCACCTGCGCCGCTCGAAAGCCTTCGACCGGATGGTGCACAGTGAGTCGGGCTTCTACCCCGCTCGTTCGACCATCGACGGCATCATGCGGCTGTATACGTACCAGCGGGTGCCGGGCACGCCGCTGATCGCCGTCGTCGCGCCGGCCGAGCGCGACGTGCTGGCGAGCATCACGCGCCTGTCGTGGACGGTAGGCGTGTCCGCCACCGTGATCAGCGCGCTCTTCTGCGCGGTGGTCTGGCTGCTGGCGTTTGCGCTGCGGGACAACCTGCGCAAGCAGACGCTGCTCATGGATCTCACCCGGACCGATCCGCTGACGGGCTTATGCAACCGCCGCGCACTCGATATCGCGCTGGGCGACGAATGGGAACGGCTGCAGCGGGGCAGCAACGGCAGCCTGTCGATCCTGTTCATCGATGCCGACCACTTCAAGCAGTACAACGACCGGCACGGCCATGCGGTGGGCGACACGGCGCTGCGCTTTCTCGCCGAATGCATCCGCACCCACACGCGACGGCGCGGCGATCTCGCCGCGCGCTACGGCGGCGAGGAGTTCGTCGCGGTGCTGCCGGATACGGACGAAAGCGGGGCCGCGCAGGTCGCAGAGGCGATTCGCCGCGAAGTCGAACGCAACCGGCTCGACGGGTTCGCGGACACCGTGCCGGCGTTCACCGTCAGCATCGGCTGCGCGACCGGGCATCGCGCGCGCCCTCCGTCAGTGCACGCGCTGTCGCATCAGGCGGACATGGCGCTTTATCGTGCGAAGCGCGAAGGCCGCAACCGCGTGTGTTGCGCGGAAACGGAGCAACACGCTCGCGTGGCTTGACCTGATCGGCCACAGATCGTGGCCAGCATCTTTTTCGGCAGCGGCCTCTACGCAAACGATTGCGCCGGACAACAGTCCTAAATTGTTCATGTACCAATCCGATAATAAGGAACGCTACTTGATATCAATGAAACTGGACTGCTCACATGAATAATCGACGATTAACGGTTCGCACGAAGCTGACCCTGGCGTTCAGTCTCCTGACGTGCATGGTGCTGCTCGTCTCCATGCTGGGCATCGTATCGCTCGGCAATGCGAACACGGCATTCGACCATTACGTCAATGGCACCAACGCCCGTGCCATCCTGGCGGACAAGGTTCGCGTCGCGGTCGACCGGCGTGCGATCGCCGCCCGCAACCAGGTGCTGGCGACCGCACCGCGCGACGCGGACATCGAGAAGGACGCGGCGCTGCAGGCCGACCGCGACGTCGGCGCGCTGCTGGGCGAACTGACGAATGCAGTGCGCGAGGGGAGCGGCGCGACCGACAAGGCCCGCGAACTGGTTCGGCAAATCGGCGCGGTCGAGGCGCAGTACGGCCCCGTGGCGCGCGCCATCGTCGACGCGGCGGCGAACAACCGGCGCGATCAGGCGATCACGATGATCAACGAACAGTGTCGGCCGCTGCTGGCCAGGCTTGTCAGCGCCACCGACGCCTATGCGACGTTCGCCCGCGCGCAAGGCGAGCAACTGGTGACGGAATCGGCCGACCGCTATGCATCACAACGACTGATGCTGATCGTCATGTGTATCACGGCGGCAGCCGCCGCGGCGATCCTGGGCGTCTTCATCACCCGCGGCCTGCTGCGCGCGCTCGGCACGGAGCCTGCCGTGCTCAGCGACATCGCACGCCGGATCGCCGCCGGCGACCTCGGTACCGAATCGTCGACCGGTGCCGCGCCGGCCGGCAGCGTACTGGCTTCCATGCGCGACATGCAGGCGAACCTGACCCGCCTGATCTCGGAAGTCCGCACGGCATCCGGCAATGTCGCGACGGGCGCCGGCGAAATCGCGTCCGGCAACCAGGACCTCTCCTCCCGCACGGAACAGCAGGCCGCGTCACTGCAGGAGACCGCATCGAGCATGGAGCAACTGACCTCCACCGTGCGCCTGAACGCCGACAATGCGCAGCAGGCGAGCGGGCTGGCCAACAACGCGTCGGAAGTCGCCCAGCGCGGCAACACGGCAGTCGGCCTGATGGTCGACACGATGACGGACATCAGCGCCAGCTCCGCCAAGATCGCCGAGATCACCGCGATCATCGAAGGGATCGCCTTCCAGACCAACATCCTCGCGCTCAACGCGGCCGTGGAGGCCGCCCGCGCGGGCGAACAGGGCCGCGGCTTTGCCGTGGTGGCCAGCGAAGTCCGCAGTCTCGCGCAGCGTTCGTCGAGCGCCGCGAAGGAAATTCGCGAGCTGATCTCGGAATCGGTCCGGAAAATCCAGGACGGCTCGCAGATCGCGAACAACGCGGGCGAGACGATGACCCAGGTCACGCATGCGATCGCGCGCGTGACCGACATCATGGGCGAGATCGCGGCCGCATCGAACGAGCAGAGCCGCGGCATCGAGCAGGTCAATCTGGCCATGACGCAAATGGATGAAGTCACCCAGCAGAACGCGGCGCTCGTCGAACAGGCCGCCGCCGCATCGAAGTCGCTCGAGGAACAGGGTGGCCGGCTTGCCGACGCGGTATCGCTGTTCCGGCTCGACACGCGGGTGGGCGGCGCATAGCCTCCCGCCGTGCGCGTGCCCTCGATGGACGCATCGAATCCCGCGCCCGACATGCTCAGCACCCGAAATTAACCAGATAGTGGGAATTCACGCGCATTGCATCCGATGCGAAACAATTCCGTAACGGCCGCGTAACGATCGCTCACCACAATCCTCCATCTTCGACCATCAGGATGGACTCTTGCATGTTTGCGTCACGAAGCCGTTTCCCGCTGCACGTCGCAGCCTTGTCGAGTGCGATCGTGCTGGCTGCGTGCGGCGGCGGCGATGATGTCGTGTCGACGGGCACGATCGCCGCGGCCGTTCCCGCGCCGCCCGCCGACCCCGGCTTCGTCGACAGCGCGCCGATCCCGAGCGCGCCCGCGTTCGTCGACAACGTCGCGACCAACCAGCGCGGCGATGCGCGCTATGCGACGCTGTCGACCAACGCCGCGGTGCGCGTGTTGAGCCGCTTCCTCGATCTCTGGCAACCGGCGACGATGCTGGTCGATGCGGGCGTGAGCGCGCCAGCGAACGGCGCGTTCCCGGCCATCTCGCCGTCGACCTGCTCCGGGCTGCCGAACAGCGGCGTGTCGTGCGGCACGATCCTGAACGATGCGGTGCTGTCGGCCAACGTGCAATACGTGGTCAACGCGACGACCGCCCGCACGCCGCAGCAGGCTGATGCCGCGTACTACGACGACCGGCGCGGCAAGGGCTTCAGCGTGACCGACGGCATGGGCCCGCTCACCGCCGCGTGGCGCACCGCGGCCCAGCAGACGACCAGCATCACCAGCATTCCGTCCGACGCGACGACGGTGCTCTATAACGACTCGGGCAACAACGTCGGCGTCGGCAGCAGCAGCGGCAACGCCAGCTTCGGGAAGGTCGTCGACCTGCTCAACGAAATGGGCAACAACGCGTCGACCGAACCGTCGAAGCGCTTCTTCAAATATGCGCGCCCGTACCGCTGGAGCACGAGCGTGGTGGTCGCGCCGACGCTCGTGCCGGCGGAAAGCACGACGCCCGCGACCGACGGCGGTTTCATCAGCGGCCACACGGCCGAGGCTGTGCGCGATGCGACGACGATGGCGTGGCTCGTGCCGGAACGCTTCCAGGAAATGGTCAGCCGCGGCCTCGAACTGGGCGAGAACCGGATCCTCGCCGGCATGCATTCGCCGCTCGACGTGATCGGCGGCCGCATGCTCGCGCTGGCGGTCAGCGCGGCGAACCTGACCGCGTACGCCAGCGACGCACAGGCCGCGTACACGCAAGCCCATCAAACGCTGCAACAACTGACGGCGACGAGCGCCACGACCTTCTCCGCCTTTGCCCACTCCGGCACGACGGCCACCGACCGGTTCGCCGACTACACGACGAACAAGGCCGCGTTCCTGCGCCGCATGACGTTCGGCTTCGTCGCGATCGAATCGACGGACGCGCCGCCGGTCGTGCCAAAGGGCGCGGAGATCCTGCTGCAGACGCGCTTCCCGTACCTGAGCGCCGACCAGCGGCGCGTCGTGCTGAAGACCACCGAACTGCCGTCCGGCTATCCGGTCATGGACGATGCGGAAGGCTGGGGCCGCCTGAACCTGTTCGCGGCCGCCGACGGCTACGGCGCGTTCAACGGCAACGTGATCGTGTCGATGGATGCGTCGCAGGGCGGGCTCAATGCGGCCGACCTGTGGCGCAACGACGTCGCGGGCGCCGGCAAGCTGACGCTGCAAGGCAGCGGCACGCTGACGCTGGCGGGCAACAACCGCTACACGGGCGGCACGCAGGTGAGCGGCGGCACGCTCGCGGCCGCGTCGACGACGGCGTTCGGCAACGGCGACGTGTACGTCGGCTCGGGCGGCGGCGTGAAGATCGCGGCCAATGCACCGGTGACGATCGCGACCCGCTATACGCAGCTCGACAACACGACGCTCGAACTCGACATCGACGGCAACGGCGGCGGACGCCTGCGCGTGGGCGGCCCGCTCACCGTCACGGGCGGCACGCTGCACGTGAAATTCGTGAACGGCTACACGCCGAAGGCCGGCGACACCATCGCGCTGATCGACGGCGCGGCGGCCGCCGCGAAGTTCTCGACGGTGACGATCGACGGGTTCAAGGCCACGCCGGTTTATACCGCGACGGGCGTGTCGGTCACGCTGTCGGCGGCGTAGTCGGCGGCGGGCATCGATCCCGCAACGGCGCCGCCCAAGGGCGGCATCGGCATCGGCATCGGCATCGGCATCGGCATCGGCATCGGCATCGGCTTCGGCTTCGTCTTCGTCTTCGTCTTCGTCTTGGGCTTGGGCTTCGTCTTGGGCTTGGGCCCGAGCCTGGCCTCACGCAAAGCGGGCGGGCGCCGCCGTGCCGGCTTCGCCCGACGGGCAAGACCGCGTGCCGAAGCGCCGCTGCAGCTCGATGATCGTCGGCAGGTTGAAGTCGTGGACATCCGGCGTGGCGCCGCCCTGTCGCCGGTTCACCTCGACACAGAGTTCCAGCGCCCGCGCCCGCGTCTCGGCGAGCAAGCGCAGCGCCTCGCCGAGCAGGCCCTTCTCCAGTTCCGACAGCTGATCGCCGCGGCCGGCTTGCGCATGATGGTTTCCATCGCAAGGTCTCCTTACCAGTCCGATTGCGCGGGCGGCCGTACACCGCGTCGCGCGTCACATGACCGCGCCGCGCAGCCAGGGCACGAATTCGCGGTCGCCCATCCCATTCTCCTCGCTTCGCGACGGCCGCCCGGACGCGACGTCGAGCATCAGCCGGAACAGCCGCTCGCCCGCTTCGCCGACCGAGAGCGAACCGGCGACGATCCCGCCGCTGTCGAAATCCATGTCCGATCGCATCCGCTCGAACAGGCCGGTCGTCGTCGCGATCTTGATCGTCGGCACCGGCTTCGACCCGAACACCGAACCGCGGCCCGTCGTGAAGCACACGAGATTCGCGCCGCCGGCGATCTGCCCGGTGGCCGACACCGGGTCGTAACCCGGCGTATCCATGAACACGAGCCCGGCTTGCCGTACCGGCTCCGCATAGTCGTAGACCGCGCGCAGCGGCGAGCGGCCACCCTTCGACACCGCGCCGAGCGACTTCTCGAGAATCGTCGTGAT
The DNA here is from genome assembly GCF_002223325.1 of Burkholderia sp. AU15512. Classification (NCBI taxonomy): domain Bacteria; kingdom Pseudomonadati; phylum Pseudomonadota; class Betaproteobacteria; order Burkholderiales; family Burkholderiaceae; genus Burkholderia; species Burkholderia sp. AU15512. The sequence continues at coordinate 198,544 of NZ_NKEX01000008.1, read as the reverse complement.
GCCGCCGGCGAGGTTGCCGGGCGACGGGTTGTTGTTCATTTCGCCGCCGTTGTCGGCGACGTAGCGCGCCCACCACTGCAACCGGCCGAGCAGACGCTCGGCCACGTCGCGCGACGCCGCCCGCGCGATCAGCAGATGCTCGGCGCCGTAGATCTCGGGCGTCTCGGACAGGATCGCGGTGCCGCCGTTGCGGACCAGCAGATCGACGGCCGCGCCGAGCGCCGGGTTCGCGGTGATGCCCGAGTAGCCGTCGGACCCGCCGCATTGCAGGCCGACCGTCAGCCGCGAGGCCGGCACGGCGCTGCGACGCGCGCCGTCGGCCGCCTCCACCAGTTCGCGCACGATCGACACGCCTTTGGCCACGGTGTCGCGCACGCCGCCCTCGTCCTGGATCACCAGCGTGCGCACAGTGCCGGGCGCCGCCGCGTCGAGCCGTTGCGCGAGCGCGCCGACCTGGTTGACCTCGCAGCCGAGGCCCACGAGCAGCACGCCGGCGAAATTCGGGTTGCGTGCATAGCCGACGAGCGTGCGTCGCAGCAGCTCGATGCCGTCCCCGGTCGCCGACATGCCGCAGCCGCTCTGATGGGTGATCGCGACGACGCCGTCGACGTGATCGAACGCATCGAGCGCGCCGTGCCGGTACGCATCGGCGATCGCATGACACACGCTCGCCGAACAGTTGACGCTGGCGATCACGCCGACGTAGTTGCGGGTCCCCACGCTGCCGTCGGGCCGCACGAAGCCGTCGAAGGTATCGCGGCGATCCGTCTCGACCTCATGCGCGCCGTCGGCAGGCGCGCCGTCGTGTGCATGCCGATCGGGCATCCCGACGTTGTGCACGTGCACGTGCTCGCCCGCGGCGATGTCGCGCAGCGCGACGCCGATCGGCTGCCCGCATTTGACGATCGCGCCGCCGCGCGCGATCGGCGCGGTGGCGACCTTGTGGCCGGCCGGTATCGCGTCCGCCAGCCGTAGCGGTGCGCCGCGCACGTCGATCGGCACGTCAGGCGCCAGCGCATCGAGCGCGACGGCGACGTTGTCGTTGCCGTGAAGGATCACGATTGACGGTTGCTTCACGATGCCTTTCTCCCTGTCATTGCGATGCCGGCCGCCGGAGCGCCGGCCGCCGGTTCATGGCGGGCGACGAGTTGCCGCAACCGCGGTTGTTCGGCCGGCAACGCGAGCGAATCCGCGAGCGCGAGCAGCGGCGCGATCCGCCGCGCGACCTTCTCGCGATGGTTGACCGCGATATCGGCGATGCGATGCGCGAGAAACGGATTGAGCAAGCGCTCGCGCACGCTGTCGACGTAGCGTTCGGCCGTTTCGCGCAAACCGAGCGCCACGAATACCGGCGCGACTTCCTCGCGCCACACGGCCTCGAGCCCGTCGCGCAGCCGCGCATCGTTCATCGCGTCCAGCACGGTTTGCGCTGCATCGCGCCCGGCCGCGAGCCACTGCTCCGCGAGCCAGCTGTGCCCGAGATTGAGGAAGAACAGCTTCAGGCGCTCGTGGCTACGTAAATCGTCGGTGACGACGATCTGCGCGTGCCGGCACGGCAGCGCCATGCCCGCACGCCGTTCGATCGCCCAAAGCGCGTAGGGCTCCGCGATCGCGCCGACCGGATGCAGCGGCTCGGACACGATGCGGTCGACGAGCGAGTTGACCCATGTGCAGCGGTGGCCCAGATAGTCGGCGAACGCGTCGGGCAGCCGCCACTGGCGCGCGAGGCCCAGCACGATGTCGCGCAGCGTGTCGCCGTTGTTCGTCACCAGTTCGCACGGCAGGATCGACACGCCGTCATCGGGCCGCACCAGCCAGCGCGCATGCAGCAGCGCGAGCAGCTTCGCCGGAAAGCCGTGCGGTGCGTGCTCCGGGTGATCCAGCAGGTCCGCGGCGTCGCGTGGGTCGGCGCGATAGCCTGCGTCGCCGGTGTTCGACACGATGACGCGCACCGTCTCGATCGCGGCGCCGCGTATGTCCGCCCAGTCGCGCTCGGCGTCCCACGCGCGCTGCACGGCGCGGCATTCGACGACTTCGTCCACCACGCCGCCGCGCTCGCGCCCGCGAATCCGCACCGGATAGCGGCCGGTGGCGCGCAACGCGTCGATGCGGGCGCGGCTGGCCGGATTGCCGGTCGTCTGCACGATGCCGATGCCGCCGATCGCCTCCTCCGCGTCCAGCGCCTGGGAGACGAACAGGTCGACGTGCGCGAGCAGGAAGCGGCTCGTGCCGAACTGCAGGATCGGCGGCGTCACCATGTCGTGCGCTCCGCGTGCCGGATTCGACGGATCAGCATTCGACGAGCGCCTTCACGACGGTCTGCCCGGCATCCAGCAGACGCGGCAACGCGTCCGGCACCTCGTCGAGCCGCATCCGGTGCGTGTTCAGCGCGCGGTCGGGGATGCGCCCCGCGCGCATCGCGTCGAGCACCGTCGCGAAATCCTCGGCCGTTGCATTGCGGCTCGCGAGCAGCGTGGTTTCCCGCTTGTGGAATTCGGGATCCGAAAACGCGACGTGCCCGCGCACGATCGAGATCAACGTGTATTTGCCGCCGTGCGCGACGAATTCGAACCCGCGATTCATCGCATCGAGGTTGCCCGTCGCATCGAACACCGCATCGAAATACTCGCCGTTCGTCAACGACGCGAGATGCGCCGCGTCCCCTTCCCCCACCTCCACCGCCGCATCGACCGCCAGATGCTGGCGGCAGAACGCCAGCCGGTCGGCCCGCGTGTCGAGGCACGTGACGTCGGCGCCGCGCAGCTTCGCGAAGATCATCGCGGCCATGCCGATCGGCCCGGCGCCGACGACCAGCGCGCGCTGCCCGGCGCGGATGTCCGCGCGGCGCACCGCATGCGCGCCGATCGCGAGAAATTCCAGCATCGCCGCCTGGTCGAGCGAAATGCCGTCGGCCTTGTGCACGAACTGCGCGGGCACGCTCAGGTATTCGGCGAGCGCGCCGTCGCGATGCACGCCGAGCACCTTGATGTTCACGCAGCAGTTCGTGTTGCCGTGACGGCAGGCGACGCAGTGCCCGCACGACAGATACGGCATCACGTACACCGCGTCGCCGGCGCCGAGCCCCGACTCCGGTTCCGCCTCGACGACGACCGCCGACAACTCGTGGCCCATCACGCGCGGATAGTCGAGGTACGGCTGGTTGCCGGTGAAGATGTGCAGGTCGGTGCCGCAGATGCCGACCCGTTGCACGCGCAACAGCACTTCTCCGCTGCCGCGCACGGGCAGCTCGCGATGCTGCACGCGCAGCACGCCGGGGGATTCGCAAATCACGCTGAGCATGTCGGTTTCCTTTCGTTCGGGTTCATTCGTCGTGGCGTGCGGTGTCGATCCGGTAGAAACGGCGTGCGTTACCGCCGAACAGGCCATCGAGCGCCGCGGCGCCGAGCGACTGCGCGACGTCGTCCTCGCACGCGGACAGCCATCCGTCGTAGCCGCCGCACGCCGACGCCAGCCGCAGCACCGGCCAGTCGCTGCCCCACATCAAGCGCGTCGGCCCGAACAGGTCGGCCAGCGCCTGGACATACGGCCGCGTGCGTGCACGCACCGCATCCGGGCCGGCCGACGGCCCCGCCTCCGTCCAGAGGCCGGACAGCTTGCAATGCAGGTTCGACAGGTGCGCGAGTCGACGCATCGACGTGAGCCACGGCTGCATCTCGCCGCGCTCGATGAACGGCTTCGCGCCGTGATCGATCACGATCGGCAAATCCGGGTGGCGTCGCGCGAACGCATGCAGCGCATCGAGATGGCGCGGCATCACCAGCGCATCGAACCGCAGCCCGTGCTCGAGCATCGCGGCGACTGCGCGATCCAGCCGCGGATCGTCGATCCACGCGTCGTCGGGCAGATCCTGCAGCATCGGTCGCAAACCGCGCGCCTTCGGCGCGGACGCAAACGCCGCGATCCGCGCCGGTGCGTCGTCGGCCTTCAGGTCAAGCCAGCCGACCACCGCGCCGACGCTCGGCGTTTCAGCCGCGAGATCGAGCAGAAAGCGCGTGTCGGCTTCGCTCGGCAGCGACTGCACGAGGACGGTGGTATCGATGCGCGCGGCGTCGAGCAGCGGCGCCAGCTCGGCGGGGCCGAAATCCCGGTGAATCGCAGCGAGTTCGGCCGGCGGCCAGCAGCCGGCCCGCGCGCCGATGCGCCAGTAATGCTGATGGGCGTCGATCCGTGCGGTCATGCGCGTGCTCCCGGCACCGGCGCGTGCGCCGCGATCAGCCCTTCGTCGCGCAGCGCCTCCCACAGCTCGGCCGGCGCGGGGCGCTCGAACCAGGCGATGTTCTGCGCCAGCTGAGCCACGCTGCGCGCGCCGACCACGCACGACACGACGGCCGGATGGCCGAACGGAAACTGCAACGCCGCGGCGGGAAGCGGCACGTCGAAGCGGTTGCACAGCGCGCCGAGCCGCGTCGCCTTGTCGATCACGTCGGCGCTCGCGTCCGCATAGTTGAACTTGCCGTTGCCGGCGAGCAGGCCGGAATTGAACACGCCGCCGATCACGATCGCCGTCCCTTCACGGGCGCATGCGTCGAGCAGCGGCTCGAGCGCCGTCTGTTCGAGCAGCGTATAGCGGCCGGCCAGCAGCACCGCATCGAGCGCCGCTTCGTTCAGCGCGTCGGCCGCGACTTCCCATTCGTTCACGCCGAGACCGAACGCACCGATCTCGCCGCCCGAACGCAGCGCATCCAGCGCGCGAAACCCGCCGCCGCGCGTCAACTGGTCCCAGTAGTGCGCGTGACGCTCGCCGTGCGTCATCGCGCCGATGTCGTGCACGTACAGCATGTCGATCCGCGCGAGCCCGAGCCGTTGCCGGCTGTCGTCGTGCGAGCGCATGATCCCGTCGTAGCTGTAGTCGTAGACGGGCCGGAACGGCAGCGGCTCGGCCCAGCCGTCGTCGCCCGGCCGCACGCTCGCGTCGGCCCGCATCAGCCGCCCGACCTTCGTGCTGAGCGTGAAGGCGCCGCGCTCGCGCGGGGCGAGCCCCGCCCCCACGCGCCGCTCGGACAGCGTGTAGCCGTAATACGGCGCGGTGTCGAAGTAGCGCAGGCCGGCCGCCCACGCGGCGTCGACGAGCGCGGCGGCGTCGGCGGCCGACATCGGCCGATAAAGGCCGCCGAGCTGCGAGCAGCCGAGGCCGAGTGCGGACACCGTCAGCCCGCTGCGCGGCAAGGTGCGCGTATCGTGTGCGTTCATGAGGCGTGACTGGATGCGGGAAAGGGATCAGTACAGGACATTCTTCGCCGCCTGCGAATCGAGGTTCTGCTTGTCGACCATCACGACGCCGGTGTCGATCAGCTTCGGCGCGGGCTTGCGCTCGATCACGTCGAGCGCCGTGCGCACGCCCTGGTTCCCCATCTGCCACGAGCCCTGCACGGCGATCGCCTGCACGGTGCCGTCGCGCACGAAGCCCTGCAGGTCCTCGTTGCCGTCGAACCCGATCGCCACCACCTTGCCCGCCTTGCCCGACTGCTTCAGCGCACGGCCCATCCCAACCGCGGTCGGCTCGTTCGCGCCGAAGATGCCCTTCAGGTCCGGGTTCGCCGACAGCACGTCGGTCGTCTGGTTCAGCGCGGTCGCCATTTGCGACTGCGAGTAGTACGGGCCGACGACCTGCAGCTTCGAATGGCTCTCGATGTACTTGCGGAACCCGCCGACGCGGCTGACCTCGGACCCCGCGCCCGGCACGTACGACATGATCGCGATCTTGCCCGACTGCCCGACGCGGTCGATCAGCGCCTTCGCGCACAGCGCGCCCGCCTTCTCGTTGTCGGTCGACAGGAACGCCTGGTAGTACGGCTTGCCGGCATCCGCGATCGCCGAATCGATCAGCACGACCGGAATGTGCGCTTCCCACGCCTTCTTGATCGCGGGCACCAGCGCGTCGGGATCGGACGGCGCGAGCACGATGCCCGCCACGTGACGCGTGACCGCGTTGTCGACCATGTTGACCTGCCCGCTGATGTCGGACTCGGCCGCCGGGCCCTGGAACGTCATCGTGTAGCCCTTCGCGCCGTCGAGCGCCGCCTTCGCGCCTTTCTGCACGTTCTGCCAGTAGTTCGAATTGACCGTCTTGACGATCACCGCGATCTCGCCGCCCGCCGCATACGCACCGCTGCCGCATACCGCGAACACGCACGCCGATGCCGCCAGCAGGATGGATTTGTTCATGTCTCGCTCCGCTTCTCGTGGGTAGGGACTGCTTGCTGCCGGTCAGGGCCGGCGATTGCGCAACTGGTCGATCCACACCGTGCCGAGGATCACGACGCCGATGATGATCTGCTGGATGAAGCTCGATACGCCGTTCATGTTCAGGCCGTTGCGCAGCACGCCGATCACGAACGCGCCGATCGCCGTGCCCGAGATCGTGCCGACGCCGCCCATCAGCGACGTGCCGCCGATGACCGAGCTGGCGATCGCGTCGAGCTCGTACATCACGCCTTCGTTCGGCTGCCCGGTGACGAGCCGCGACATCAGCACGCAGCCGGTCACGCCGGCGAGCGCGCCCGAGAGCACGTAGGTGAACAGCTTCACGCCCTGCACGTTCACGCCCGACAGCCGGGCCGCTTCCGCGTTCGACCCGACCGCATAGATGTGGCGGCCCAGCGACGTTCTCGACAGCAGCACGGACACCACGACGAACAGCACGACCATGATCACGACCGGATACGGAATGCCGGGAAAGGTCGTGTCGGGGAACCCGTCCGCGCCGATGCGCGAGATCCGCAGCAGCGCGCCGTTACCGAGCGCACCGAACGCGTCGCCGAGATCCGATACCGGCCGCGCGCCGGTGATCTGCAGCGCGATGCCGCGCGCGACGAGCATCATGCCGAGCGTCGCGATGAACGGCGGCAGGCCCATCTGCGTCACGCAGATGCCGTTGACGAGCCCGCACAGCGCGCCGACCAGGATGCCGGCCGCCATCGCGGCGGGCACCGGCACGCCGGCCTTGACCAGCAGCGCCGCGCAGACGCCGGCCAGCGCGAGCACCGAGCCGACCGACAGGTCGATGCCGCCCGTGATGATCACGCAGGTGGCGGCAACGCCCAGGTAGGCGATCGACGTGACCTGCAGGCCGACCGTCATCAGGTTGTCGACCGAGAAGAACGCCGCGCTCGATATCGAGAACGCGAACACGAGCACGACGAGGCTGCCCAGCGCCGCGAACTTCTGGATCAGGTCGCGCCGCCGCTGTCGCGCCGCCCGTTCGTCGGCCTGGCTTCGATCGGATGTCATTTCAAGCATGGGAACGCCCCGACGCAAAGTGCATGATCTCCTCCTGACTGGTGTGTTTCGTGTCGAGCAACGCGGTCAATCGACCTTCGTGAAAAACGGCGATCCGGTCGGTCATGCCGAGCAGCTCCGGCAATTCCGAACTGATCAGCACCACGCCGACGCCGTCGGCGGCGAGCCGGTCCATCAGCCCGTAGATCGCGAATTTCGCGCCGACGTCGATGCCGCGCGTCGGCTCGTCGAAGAACAGGATCTTCGAGCCGCGATACAGCCATTTGCCGATGACGACCTTCTGCTGGTTGCCGCCGGACAGGTTGCGCACGCGCTGGTCCACCGACGGCGTGCGAATCGCGAGGTCCTGCACGTAGCGGCGCGCGACGGCGAGCTCGTCGTCGAAGCGCAGGAATCCGAAGCGTGACGCGATGCCGCGCACGTTCGCGAGCGTGAGATTCGCCGCGACGGGCATCGGCAGCGCGAGCCCCTCCTTCTTGCGGTCCTCCGACAGATACGCGATGCCGTGCCGGATCGCCTCGCGCGGCGAGCGGATCGTCACGGGCCGCCCGTGCAGCGCGATCGTGCCGCCGTCGACGCGATCGGCGCCGAAGATCGCGCGGGCGATCTCGGTGCGCCCGGCGCCCATCAAGCCCGCGAAACCGAGAATCTCGCCGCGCCGCAGCGCGAACGACACCGGCCCGAACACGCCGTCGCGGCGCAGCTCGCGCACGTCGAGCAGCACCTCGTCGGTCGGCACCGATTGCCGTGACGGATAGGCGTCGTCGAGCGTGCGTCCGACCATGCGCGCGACGATGTCGTCGAGGCTCACGTCGGCGAACGCGTCCGTCGAGATGTGGCGCCCGTCGCGCAGCACCGTCACGCGATCGACGATCTGCGCCATTTCGTCGAGCCGGTGCGAGATATACAGAATCGCCACGCCGTCGGCGCGCAGCTCCTCGATGATGCGAAAGAGCTGCACCGTTTCCGCTTCCGTCAGCGACGACGTGGGCTCGTCCATGATCAGCACGCGCGCGTCGTGCGACAGCGCCTTCGCGATCTCGACCATCTGCTGCTGCGCGATGGACAGCACGCCGACCTTCGTCGTCGGGGCCACGTTCAGCCCGATGCGGGCGATGCAGCGCGCCGCATCCGCGTTCATGCGCTTCGTATCGACGAACGGCCCGCGCCGCGGCTCGCGTGCGAGGAACAGGTTCTCCGCCACGCTCAGGTGCGGGACGAGATTGAGTTCCTGGTGAATGATCGAGATGCCTGCCGCCTGCGCTTCGGATGCCGAACGAAATTGCACCGGCGCGCCGCGATAGTGAACGACGCCGTCGTCGGGCAGGTACTGGCCGCTGATGATCTTCATCAGCGTCGATTTGCCCGCGCCGTTTTCGCCGCACACCGCATGCACCTCGCCGCGGCGCAGGTCGAGGCGAATCCCGTCGAGTGCGAGGACGCCCGGAAAGCGCTTGCGAATCCCGTCCAGGCGCAGGATCTCCCGGTCCGCTGCGTCGTGCGCCGCCTGACCGGGCAGATTGCGAGGCATTGCCATTGCGTCTCCTTGAGGTGGATCGACCTCGGCACTCCCTGGTCAGTCCAATTCGGATGAATTACAGCAACCAAACCTGTTTTGGTCAAGCCAATTTAACTATTTCAATCTGATCTTACCAACAGTGAAAACCCGGACATCGGGATGAACTCGCCGCCACGCGGGGCGATGCGGCAGGCGTGATAGACTCCGCGACACGCGCTTGCGCCCAAAGCGCATTGATCCCACTCCATCGGATGAAATCGACAGAACCCAAGCGGCTTTACCAATCCGTCGCGGCCCAGATCGTCGCGTTGATTCGTCAGGGCGAATTCGCGATCGGCGAGCGGCTGCCGCCGGAGCGCGAGCTGGCGCTGACGCTCGGCGTCTCGCGCCCGTCGCTTCGCGAGGCGCTGATCGCGCTGGAAATCGGCGGCCAGATCGAGATCCGGATGGGCTCCGGCGTGTACGTGCGCGACACGGCGGCCGACGCGGTCGGCCCGATGGCCACGCTCGGCGACAGTCCGTCGGAATTGATGCAGGCGCGCGCGGCCATCGAAGGCAGCGTCGCCGCGCTGGCCGCGGCCCGGATGACGGCCGCGATGCTCGAGCGCCTGCGCCGCACGGTGCAGCGCATGAAGCGGCTGGCGGAGGCCGGCAAATCGCCGGTCGAAGCCGACCGGCAGTTCCACATGCTGATCGCGGAAGCGGCCGGCAACTCGGTGCTCACCCGCTTCGTCGGCGAGCTGTTCGACAGCCGCCACGACCCGATCGCCACCGCGATGCGCGGCCACGCGGAGAATCCGCAGACGTGGACCGCCGCGGTGCGCGAGCACGAGGACGTGCTGCTCGCGTTGCAGGCCGGCGACCCGATCGCGGCCCAGACGGCGATCCGCGCGCACCTTCGCGCGTCCGAAGCGCGGTGGATCGAGGGTGGGCTGAAAGCCGATCCGGATTGACCCACGCACGGGCACCGGCACGCACGGCGTCGCACCACGACGCACGGCGCCACGGGATGAACCGTGCCGACCGCCATGAAATCCGCTGATGCGTGATTCGAGCCCGCGCGGCAACCCGCGCGGGCGTGACGTCGCTCGACGTCGGCCTGCCTGATCGAACCACGCAAGACGCGACGACCCGGACATTGCCGGTCGCCGCTTTCCGCTGGACGAAGAACCGCCGCTCCCTGGCGTCGCGAAAAGCGCGATTCCACGCGTTCCGCGACCGCCGCCACACCGCCCGTCGTCATGTACCCACCCCATCTCAAAATTACGATTGCAAATGCCTCTCATTTGCATTAAATTGCCGCGCAAATGTACTGTTTGGAACACAGATGCCGGCGCAATGCCGCCCGCCGTGCCCGAACGCGAACGACACAAAAGAGGAAAAGGACGGGTATGAGCAGGAGGAACTGGGCGGCCGCACCGCTGGCCATCGTCGTCGGCACGGCCGGCATGGGCGCCGCCGACGCGCAGGAGACGGCGCTGCCGACCATCGAGGTGTCCGCGCAACGCGCGACGGCGCCGTTCCGCACGCGCGAATCGACGAGCGCGACGCGCAGCGAGGCGGACGTGATGGAGATTCCGTTCGCGGTCAGCAGCGTCGATACGAAGCTGATCCAGACGGTGGCCGCCACGCGCGGCGACGATCTGTACGACTGGGTCGCGGGCGTGTCGCGCCAGAACAACTTCGGCGGCCTGTGGGACAACTACGCGGTGCGCGGCTTCGCCGGCGACGGCGGCACGTCCGGCACCGACTACCTGGTCAACGGCTTTTCGTGGAATCGCGGGATGAGCGTGCCGCGCGACACCGTCAGCCTCGAGCGCATGGAGGTGCTCAAGGGGCCGGCGTCCGCGCTGTATGGCCGCGGCGATCCGGGCGGGATCATCAGCTATACGACGAAGCAGCCGCAGTTCGCCCGCGCGAACACCATCGGCGTGTCGGCCGGCAGCTACGGCGCATTGCGTCAGACGCTCGATTCGACCGGCCCCGTCACGAAAACGCTCGCGTACCGCTTCGTCGCGATGAACGAGAACAACGGCAGCTTTCGCGACACGGTGTCGAGCAAGCGCTACCTGTTCTCGCCGTCGTTCACGTGGGACATCGGCGCGGACACGACGCTCCACTACGAATTCGAGAGCGCGCGCCAGCGTGCGCCGCTCGATCGCGGCGTGCTGGCGGTCAACGGCCAGCTGGGCGTGATCCCCGCGTCGCGCTTTCTCGGCGAGCCGCGCGACGGCGACTACGACGTGCGCAACACGGGCCATCAGTTCACGCTCGAGCATCGCATCGATTCGAGCTGGTCGATCAATGCCGGCTTCGCGCAACGCAACACCGACTTGTCGGGGCGCTCGTCCGAGGCATTCGCGTTGCAGCCGGACGGCCGCACGCTGTGGCGCCGCTACCGGCAAGTCGCGTTTCACTCGAACGACCTGCAAGGCCGGCTCGAAACCACCGGCACGTTCCGCACCGGCGGCATCGGCCATACGCTCGTGATGGGTGTCGATGCGTACCGCTTCAACTACGACCAGTTCGTCACGCGCTCGACGCCGAGCGCCGCGGCGCCGTATGCGATCGACATCTTCGATCCGGTCTACGGCCAGCCCGCGCCGACGCCGCGCACCGCGACCAACCTGCTCGAACGCGATAACGGCCAAGGCGTCTACGCGCAGGACACGCTCGCGTTCGGGCCGCACTGGAAGATCCTGGCCGGGCTGCGCTGGGATCGTTTCCACCAGTCGATCGACAACCGCCTGAACGGCGTGACGACGAGCCAGTTGCAGACCGCGGTGAGCCCGCGTCTCGGCGTCGTGTATGAAATGAGCCCCGCGTGGTCGTTCTATGCGAACACCGCGTATTCGTTCCGGCCGAACAACGGCGCGGACGTCGGCGGCAACGCGTTCGATCCCGAGAAAGGCCACGGCTACGAAGCCGGCGCGAAATGGGCGGGCGCGCGCTCGCTCACGACCGTCTCGGCGTTCTACGTGACCAAGCGCAACGTGCTCACCGCCGATCCCGCGAATGCCGGCTTCTCGCGCGCGGCCGGCGAAGTGCGCAGCCGCGGTGTCGAATTCGAATGGAGCGGCGACCTGGGCCACGGCTTGCGCGGCCTCGTCAACCTCGCGTACGTCGATGCCGAAGTCACGCGCGATACGGTGCTGACGCCCGGCGCGCGGCTCGTCGACATACCGCGGCTGAGCGGCAGCGCGCTGCTGATGTACGAGACGACCCTGCCGTTCGCGGACAAGGCCGGCGCCGGCGCCGGCGTGATCTACGTCGGCCGCCGCGCCGGCAACACGGCCAACACGCAGGACGGCTTCGAGCTGCCGGCCTACGCGACCGTGCAGCTCAACGGCTACGTGCAGGTCAACAAGCACCTGCGGGCGTCGGTCGTGCTGAACAACCTGTTCAACCGCACCACCTACGTCAGCTCGTACAACAGCCTGTGGGTCACGCCGGGCGCGCCGCGCAGCCTGTTCGCGTCGCTCGCGTACTCGTTCTAGCGCAGCCGGGGCGGCTGACGCGACGCACCTCGCGCGTCAGCCGCCGACCGCGAACCGCACGCCCAGCGCGAGCAGCAGCGCAGGCGGCATCACGCACGCGCCGACCGCGAGGAATGCGCGGAAACCGACCTGCAGCCCTTCGCGCCGGATCGCCGCCAGCCACAGAATCGTCGCGAGCGAACCGGTGATCGACAGGTTCGGGCCAAGATCCACGCCGATCAGAATCGCGTCGACCACCGTTTGCGGGCTGTTCGCGGCGTGGATCGTCGAACTCGCGATCAGCCCGGCGGGCAGGTTGTTGACCCCGTTCGACACCAGCGCGACCGCGACGCCGGCCACGGCCGCCGCGACGTGCTCGCCGCTTTGCATCAGCAGGTGCAGCAGGCCCGCCAGCGCGCGCACCGCGCCGGTCCGGTCGAGCGTCTCGACGACGACGAACAGCCCCGCGACGAGCGGCAACACGCTCCAGGAAATCTCGCGAACGATCGGCACGCACGCCGCGCGATCGCGCATCGCCACGCACGCGACCGTGACGACGCCCGCCAGCGCGGTCGGCAACCCGAGCGGGCGATCGGCGACCGACACCGCCATCAGCGCGACGGCCGTCGCGGCGATGCCCGCCAGCGCGATGCGCCCGCCGCGCGTCAGCGGCTGCACCGGCAGCGCGGACTCGCAACGGCCGGACAGCGCACGTCGCTGCACGATCCGCAGCATCACGAACGTGCAGACGATCGACGCGACGGACGGCGCCGCGAAGTGCGCGAGCCAGACGCCGAGCGCCGGCATGTGCGCACCGTACAGCACCAGGTTCGCCGGATTCGAAATCGGCAGCACGAAACTCGCGGCATTGGCGACGAGCGCGCAGCTGTAAAGCAGCGGCATCGGGTCGGCCTTCGCGCGGCGCGCGGCGGCAAGCACCGCGGGCGTCAGCACGACGGCGGTCGCATCGTTCGACAGGAACACCGTGGTGACGACGCCGACCCCGTAGATCAACGCGAACAACCGCCGCGGCGAGCCCTGCGCGAGATTGACGACATGCGTCGCGACCCAGTCGAACAGCCCCTCGCGACGGGCCGCCTCGGACAGCAGCATCATGCCCGTCAGGAAGAGGTACACGTCGCCGCCTTTCGCGACGGCGTCCAGCGCCTGGGCAGCCGGTAACAGGTTCAACACGACCAGCAGCAGCGCGCCGCTCACGGCCCAGATGGCCTCGGGCCAGCCGAACGGACGCGTGATGACGCCCGCGGTGGCGAGCGCGGAAATCAGCCAGGCAAGCGAAACAGGATTCATGGGTAAGTAGGCGGAGACATGGAAATCGACATCGCCTTCACGACGATGTCGCCGATAGATCGGCGGGCTTGCCGCACACGCGGCCCAGCGAACGCGCATGACCGAGCCACAGCGCGAGCGAGCCCGTCGACACGGCGCCCAGCACGACGAACGCGGACGGATAGCCGAAGTGTTGCGCGAGCACGCCGCCCAGCACGGGACTGAGCGCCGCGCCGATGCCCTGCGCGGTCGCGACCGCGCCCTGCCCGGCATTCACGCGGCCGGAGCCATGCAGCAGGCGAACGACGAGTGCGGGCACGACTACGCTTTGCAGGCCGGCGCCGATGCCGTCGAGCACCTGCACCGGCCACACGCCCGCTTCGCTCAGCCACGCCGCGGCGACCAGCCCGCGCACCGGCAGCACGAGGTACGAGAACAGCAGCACCCGCCAGTAACCGTGCGCGCGAATCAGCCGGGGCGCGAGCCACGCCGCCGCGATCATCACGCACTGTGCGATGACGATCGTCTGGGCGGTGAACGCGCTCGGGTTGCTGCGATGCGTGACGACGACGCCCATCCCGTAGAGCGGCAGCATCGCCGCGTTGCCGAGATGAAACAGCGCGAGCGATGCGCCGAGCAGCACCAGCGGCCGGTTGTCGGCGAGCGTGCGCAGGCCGCCGACGCGCGATGCCGGCGCGGACGTCGACGCCGATGCCGATGCCGATGCCGGCGCCGCATCCGACGCATGCGGATGCGCCGCATCCGTTCCCGGTGCGGCACCGGCGGGATCGAGACCCCGTGCGGACGCGTGATCGATCGCGTGCCCGGGAATCGCCAGCGTGCTCGCGATGGCGAGGAGCGTGAATACGCCGACCAGCGCGAACACCGCGTCGAATCCGACATGCCAGCCGAGCCACCCGGCGAGCGCCGCACCGGCGACGTTGCCGGCGTGGTTCGCCATCTGGTTGCGCCCGAACTGCCGGTCGAAACCTTGCCGACGCACGATGCCGAGCGTCACGCCCGCGGCGGCCGGCGCCAGCACCGCGCCGCTGACCGCCGCCACGACCTGCGACGCCGCCACCGCCGGATAGCCGTGGACGAACCTCATCGCCAGCGACGCGAGCGCCGTCACCGCGGTCGCGACGACGATCAGCGCCCGCTTCGCGTGCACCGTATCGACGAGCGCGCCGGCCAACGGCGTCGCGGCCATCGCGGCGAGCCCGGCCAGCGTCATGACCGAGCCGATCGCATCGGCGCCCCAGCCGCGCGACAGCAGGATGACGCCGATGAACGGGCCGATGCCGGCCTGCACGTCGGCCAGGAAGAAGTTGAGCGCTTCGAGCGCGCGTGCCGCTCTCATGGCCGCCTCACGGTCGCACGATCATTCGGCATCCGCATCGACGAGCTCGGCGATCTCGCTCACGTCGAGCGTCGTGCCGTGCGGCGTGACGACGCCGTGCCCCCACGCCTGCACATGGACACCGGGACGCAGATAATCGTGCAGCGCTTCAGCCGCATGCGGCGGCACCCGCAACGCGACGCCGCTCGTCAGCAACGCGCCGTTCAACTCGCCTTTCGGGCCGTGCAGCGCAAACGCGACTTCGCCGCTCGATTCCAGCGGAGTGCGAGCGGGGTGCGTCGGCTTCGCCGGCGCCGCATGCGCGGGCCCGTCGTCGACGATGTCGACGCCGTCGCGGCCGGTCAGTTGCACGGCCGCGATCATCTCGGCGCGACGCGGCTTGACGCCCCGCACGCGGATGCGGTCGCCGACCGCGACACGGCGCACCAGTTCGTGGCCCAGATGCGGCGGCACGTGCACCTGCAGGTCGCCGTTCAGGATCAGGCCGTCGATGTCTCCGTGCGGATTGAGCAGGAACTGCGTGACGCGGCCGCGCGTTTCGGGCAGGCAGGCGGGATCGATCCAATGCATGGCAGGACTCCTTTCGATGGATTGAGGAAAAGCGGCGCGCGCTCAGCGCGCGACATCGTCATAGAGATTCACGACATGGCCCGGCGCGCCGAACGCCGTCGCCTGCAGCGCTTCGCCGTAGGCGTTGCGCGTGCCGTAGCCGACCGCGGCCACGCGCTCGCCGGGGACGAGCAGCGCGCCGAATTGCTGGGCGGCCGGAACGGTCAGCTTGACGATCGCGCCGCTGTCGAGCATCACGCCGTCCGGCTCGCCGCGCGGCGCGCGCGTCACGCGGCGCACGACGCCGGACACGCTCAGGCGGGCGAGGTTGACGCCGCGCAGCATGGGTGGCACCGGCGCGACGGGCGCAGGCGGTTGATCGGACAGCGACGCGCCGGTGCCGTCATTGCGGACGACGCGGGCACGGATTTCATCGTCGATGCGTCGTTCGCCGGCGACCGTCACGCGGTCGCCCGTCTTCACGAGTGCCGTCAGTTGCGAACCGAGATGCGGCGGCAGGCGGACGAGCGTGCCGTCGGAGAACACGAAGCCGTCGACGGTGCCTTCCGGATTGATCGTCAGGCGCGACAGCGTGCCGGACACCAGCGCATGCCGTGCGGTGTCGTTTCCGGGCACGGCAGGCACCAGCGCGTGAGGCCGAGGAGGAGCAGGCGGCGGCATGGCGCCGGCCGGATCTTCCGCGCGCGGTGCGGGCGGCACCTGCGCCACGCTGACCGTTGCGACGGCAACGAGCGCGGCCGCGCAGAGCATGCGAGACGAGCGGCGCACGGCGGCACGGCGCCGCGGCCGTGATCGAACGACAGGCAGGTACGACTTCATGACGGGCTCCGGCGACGGGTTGCGATGCATCGATAATTGCAATACCCGTGCCAACCCGCGACGCCCCGCGTGGCCGTGCGCCGAACGACGACGCGCGCGAAACCTGTCGGATTTCCCGACACGTCGCTTCACCGGATGTCGGCATTCCCGACAGTCGAAACGGCGCGCCTGGCCTAGTCGTCGCGCTCGATCCCGAGATTCGCCATGCGCGCATAGAGCGACTGGCGGCCGATCCCGAGCTGCCTCGCGGCCTCCGCGCGGTTGCCGTTCGCGCGCTCGAGCGCGCGCAGGATCGCCGCGCGCTCGACCGTCGCCAGTGCATCGGGCAGCGGCATGTCGAGCAGGTGCGCCGGCACCGCATCCGAGACCGATTCGCGCGCCGGCACGGCGGCCAGGCCGAGATCGGCCGCGCCAATGGCCGGCCCGGGGGCGAGCGCGGCCGCCCGCTCCATTACGTTGCGCAGTTCCCGCACGTTGCCCGGCCAGCGGTGATCGAGCAACGCGCGCTGGGCGTCGTTCGTCAGATGCAGCGCGCGCATGCCTGCCGCGCTGCCGAGGAAATGCGCGGCGAGCGGAAGGATGTCGGCCACACGCTCCGCGAGCGGCGGCAGGTGCAGCGGAATGACGTTCAGCCGATAGAAAAGGTCTTCGCGGAACGTGCCGTCCGCGACAGCTGCGGCGAGGTCGCGGTGCGTCGCGGCCACGACGCGAATGTCGATCGCCGTGGCGCGATCCGCGCCGAGCGGCATCACCTGGCGCTCCTGCAGCGCGCGCAGCAGCTTCGCCTGCATCGCGGCGGGCATGTCGCCGATCTCGTCGAGAAAGAGCGTGCCGCCATCGGCCTCCACGAGCCGCCCCGCGCGATCGGCATGCGCGCCCGTGAACGCGCCGCGACGATGCCCGAACAACTCGCTTTCGAGCAGGTCGGCCGGAATGGCCGCGCAGTTGACAGCGACGAACGGCCCCGCATGCCGGGCCGATGCCGCATGCAGCACGCGGGCGGCCACCTCCTTGCCCGTGCCCGTCTCGCCGGTCAGGAGCACGGTCGCGTCGCTCATCGCGGCGCGGCCGACCTGCTTCTGCACGTCGCGCATCGCGGCGCTCACGCCCAGCAGCCGCGGTCGGTCCGCCGACGGCTCGCCCGCGAAATCGCTGTCGCCCGGCGCGCGCGCGGGCGGCTGATTCGCCGACACGATGCGTTCGAGCAGTTGCGCGATGTCGCGACGCCCGATCGGCTTCGTCAGGTGATCGAACGCGCCGAGCCGCATCGCTTCGATCGTGTTGTCGCTGGTCGCATGGGCCGTCAGCATGACGACCGGAATCGCGGCCAGCGCGGGATCGTCGCGCAGTTGCGCGAGCACGGCGAGCCCGTCCAGATCCGGCAGGCGGAAATCCAGAAAGATGCATTCGACGCCACCGTCGTCGCGCAGCGCGCTGAGCGCGGCGCGGCCGGAGGCGGCCTCGACGGCCCGATGACCGAGATCGGCGAGCGTTTCGGCGAGGCTGTCGCGAAAGGCCGCGTCGTCGTCGACTATGAGGATGTTTGCCATGGAATTTCAATCACGAATGCGGCGCCCCCGTCGAGGCGCGCGTGCCCGCCGTGCGCCGCCGCCACTTCGCGGACGACGGCAAGACCGAGGCCCGTGCCATCCGCGCGGCCCGTCACGAACGGCTCGAAAATCCGCTCGCGCTGCGCGGCCGGCACGCCGGGGCCGCTGTCCGACACGGTGAGGCACAGCCAGTCGCGCCCGGCGAACATGCGCCGCTCGGCGGCGAGCGTGACCGCGCCGCCGTCGCCCGCATGGTGCAGCGCGTTGAGCAGCAGATTGTCGAGCGCCCGCCGCATCTGGTCGGGATCGAAAGCAGGACGATCCGACGGCCATGCCAGCCGTTCGCCCTGCCCCGCGAGCGACAGCGTCAGGTCGATCGCTTGCCGCTGCGCCAGCTCGCGGTGCGCGTCGACGACCTGCGCGAGCCAAGCGTCGACGTCGACCCGGGTCGCATGCGGGCGCACCGGCTGCGTCAGCGCGAGCAGGCTCGACAATTGCCCATCGATGCGCTCGATCTGCGCGAGGATCACGCGCAGCGCGTCCTGCTGCCGCCGGCCGTCGCCGGCCAGCGCGTTTTCCGCCTTCAACCGCATCGCGCCCATCGGATTGCGAATCTCGTGCGCGACCTGCGCGGCGAGCTTGCCCAGCATGCCGAAGCGTTCGGCCTGCGCGAGGCGCGTGCGCAGTTCGTCGGCCTGCTGTTGCAGCAGGTCCGCGCGCCGCGCCCGCTCGTTGAACGCGTCGATGACGCGGTCGAGATCGGGCTCGCCGACGTACGGCAGGTGATGCGCGCGACCGTCGGGGCCCAGCCCGCTCTCGATCCGCGCGAGATTGCGCTTCCATCGGCGCAGCGCCACGGCCAGCGCCGCCGCGATCGCCAGAATCACGGCGAGGACGGCCGCGAGGCCCGTGGCCAGCAGCTCGCCGTGCCGGCCCAGCGGCGGGCGCGCACGCGTCAGCATCCACACGTACAGACCCGATCCGCCGCGTACCGGGCAGGCCGCCGCGATCACGGCATCCTGCGCGCCTTCGACGACGTTCGCGGTCGCGGCATGCGTCGCGGCCGCGGCGCGCAGCGTGCGGAGGATCAGCGGCGTTTCCGCTTCCGGTACGTCGTGTTTGACGCCGCTGCCCTGGTAGGTGGGAAAGGAATACGCGAGAAAGCCGCTCGCCGCAGAGGCGGCGCCGGGCATCCAGAACCCGCCTTCCATGTCGGGGGCACGGGAGAGCACGATATCGAGGATCGCATGCATCAGCTCCGGGGCCGGCCCGGCGCCTGGCGACGCGGAAGACGCGCTGTAACGCGACGCGACCGCCTCGCATGCCGACGCGCCGGCAGCCTTCGCGCTCGCGACCTGCTGACTCTCGGCGGAACTCGCGGTGATCCAGACGACCGCGACCAGCGTCGCGCACAGCGCCGCGACGAGTGCCCAGAGCATGACGAGTTGGGTGGAAAACGACGGACGCTTCATCGGATCGGGCTGGCGGCTGAGGACGACAGCATAGCGTATCGCCTGTCGTGCGAAGCCGCCACGCTCGCCATGCAGCGCACGGGCGTCCTGCCGGGCCGGCGGCACCGGCTCGCCCCGGAAAGCCGGGCGAAAACCTCGGGCGCTGGACGGCCTTCGGCCCAGCGTCCAGCCCGACGCTTCCCGTCGAGCCCCCATGCGCGTCGTTTCCGTTCGCACCTTGCTGCACCCGCTCCGGCCGCCGCAAGTCATGCCATCCCGAACGCAGACGACGACAGCGGCGGGAAGCGGCGGCGACCGCGCAGGATGCGCGTCGGGAGCGGGCGGGTCAATGACGCGTTATCTGGCAACGGCCGCGTCAGCCCGCGACGCGGGGAATCCTCGCCCCCAATCGGCGTGCGATTCGATTCGCCGCGTTGAACGTCGACCGCGCGGCGTGCGCGGCGCAATCGGTTTTCGGCCGGCGCGTTGGCCGCGTCGGCCGCCTCTCCCGTCAGCGTGCGTCCACGGGCACGGCAGCGCGCTTCGCCACACCGTCCCGCTCGATCCGCTCGACGATACGAACGAGCCGAATGATGTCGGTCAGCGCGAAATCGGCCGCATCGGGCCGCGGCCTGCCGCACTGGTCGGCCATGCGCGTCGCGAACGCGAGCGCTTCGGCACGCTCGCGCAGCAGCGCGCGCAATGCATCCGCGATCACCTGCCGGTCGCGCGGGTCAGCCAGGCCCAGCACGGAACCGTCGTCCGGCATCGCGAACGGCCCGGCCGCCAGCACGGCCACCTCCGGCACGCGCATCGTGTTTCGTTCCATGGTCTTCCTCGTTGTCGACTCGCGACCGACCGGCGCGTCACCGCCGGTTCGACCGCGACACCACGTCGATCCACACCGCCAGCACCAGCACGGCGCCCTTGACGATCATCTGCCAGTACGCGTCGACGTCCAGCATCGACATGCCGTTGTCGAGGCTCGCCATCACGAGCGCGCCGATCAGCGCGCCGTAGACGGTGCCCGACCCGCCGCGCATCGACGTGCCGCCGATGAAGCACGCGGCGATCGCATCGAGTTCGCCCATCGAGCCGGCGGACGGCGACCCGGCAGCGAGCCGCGCCGTGTTCACCAGGCCGGCAAACGCACACATCAGCCCCATCAGCGCGAAGATCGCGAGCTTCACGCGGTCGGTGTCGACGCCCGACAGCCGCGTCGCCTCCAGGTTGGAACCGACGGCGTAGATGCGCCGCCCGAACACGGTCTGCGTCGCGATCCACGAGAACACGCCGAGCAGCACGAGCAGCAGCAGCACGGGCACCGGGATACCGCCGTAACGGTCGAGCGTCGCGACGAACGCGAACAGCACCGCGCCCGCGCCGACGACCTTCGCGACGTCCTGCCACCGCGGCGCGACCGCGAGCCGGTAGCGCCGCCGCGTCGCGCGCTGCCGCACCACCAGCAGCAACACGAGCGCGAACAGCAGAATCGCGAGGCCGTCCCCCGCCAGGCGCGGCAGATAGCCCTGCCCGATGAACACGAAGCCGTCCGATACCGGCGCGATCGTCGAGCCGCCCGTCACGCCGAGCAGGATCCCGCGGAACGCGAGCATCCCGCCCAGCCCGACGATGAACGACGGCACGCGCCGGTAGGTCGACCACCAGCCGTTGAACAGCCCGATCAGCACGCCGAGCGCGAGCACGGCCGGGATCGTCGCCGCGACCGGCCAGTGGCGGTTGACGTCGAGGATCGCCGCGACGCCGCCGAGCAGCCCGAGCAGCGAACCGACCGACAGGTCGATCTCGCCCGCGATGATGACGAACACCATCCCGCACGCGAGCATGCCGGTGATCGACATCTGCCGCAGCAGGTTCGAGACGTTGCGCGGTGTGACGAACGCGCCGTCCGTCAGCACCGAGAAGAACGTCCAGATCACGACGACCGCCAGCAGCAGCGCGAGCAGCTTGTAGCGCGCGAAGATCTGGCGAAGCGGCAGCCGCGCCGTGCGGCCGGCGGAACGCTGCGCGTCGGCGGCCGGCGTCGCCGGGGTCGAGGAAGAAAGTTCGGAATTCATGTCGCGCTCATTGCGGTGGGTTCGGTGGACAGTCGCGCGGGCTTCAGCGCGGCGCCGAGAATCTGTTCCTGCGTGAGGCCGTCGTTGACGAAATCGCCGCGCAACTCGCCTTCGCCGATCACCAGCACGCGATCGGCCAGCCCGAGCACCTCGGGCAGCTCCGACGACACGACGATCAACGCGACGCCGCGCTTCGCCAGCGCGAAGATCAGCCGGTAGATCTCCACCTTCGCGCCCACGTCGACGCCGCGCGTCGGCTCGTCGAGGATCAGCACCTGCGGCTCGGCCAGCAGCATCTTGGCGAGCACCGCCTTCTGCTGGTTGCCGCCGGACAGGCTCGCGATCGGCAGGAACGGATGCGCGGCGCGCACCGACAGCCGCTGCATCTCGGTGCGGATCGCATCGAGTTCGGCGGCCGCGTCGATCCGCCCGCGCGCCGCGAAGCGCCGCAGCACCGCCAGCGTGATGTTGTGGCCCACGCCGAGCTGCGGCACGATGCCGTGGCGCTTGCGGTCCTCGGGCACCATCGCGATCCCGGCGCGGATCGCGTCGGCCGGCGAGCGGATCGACAGCACCCGGCCGCTCATCAGCACGGTCGCCGTGCACGCGCCCGGATACGCGCCGAAGATCGCCTGCATCAGCTCGGTGCGGCCCGCGCCCACGAGCCCGGCGACGCCGAGGATCTCGCCGCGCCGCACGCTGAACGACACGTCGTCGACCCGCTTGCGGCGCGCGTTCGTCACGTCGCGGCAGGTCACGTTCCGCGCTTCCAGCACGACCTCGCCGATCTCGTGCGGCTCGCGCGGATACAGGTCGCGGATCTCGCGGCCGACCATCATCGCGATGATGCGGTCGGTGGTCAGCGCGCGCATCGCCTCGGTGGCGACATGACGGCCGTCGCGAATCACGGTGACCGTATCGCAGACGGCCGCGACCTCGTCGAGCTTGTGCGAGATGTACACGCACGCGACGCCGCGCCGCTTCAGGTCGCGCACGATGTCGAGCAGGATGCGCGTTTCGGCGGCGCTCAGCGACGACGACGGTTCGTCGAGGATCAGCAGCTTCGCGTCCTTGTTCAACGCCTTCGCGATCTCGATCAACTGCTGGTGGCCGCCGCCGTAGTTCATCACCGGCTGCGCGACGTTGATCGAGTCGATCCGCAATTCGCGCAGCAGTTCCTCGGCGCGCCGGACCATCGCGGCGAAGTGCATGCGCCCGCCCGGCAGCGTGATCTCGTTGCCGAGGAAGATGTTCTCGGCCACCGACAGTTCGGGCACGAGCATCAGCTCCTGGTGGATGATCACGATGCCCGCCCGCTCCGTGTCACGCACGCCGGATGCCGCGAGCGGCGCGCCTTCCCAGCGGATGTCGCCGTCCCACGTGCCGTGCGGATAGACACCCGACAGCACTTTCATCAGCGTCGACTTGCCCGCGCCGTTCTCGCCGCACAGCCCGACGCATTCGCCGGGCCGCACGGTGAGATCGATGCCGTCGAGCGCTTTCACGCCGTCGAAGGTCTTGACGATGCCGCGCATCGTCAGCAAGGGTTCCGTCATTCGTTCTTGCCTCGCAGGATGCGCGCGGGCGCGCCGGTAAGCCGCCCGCGCGTCGCGCCGTTACTGGCTCGCCAGCTGCGCCTGGGTATAGAAGCCGTCCTTCACGACGACGTCGACGTTGCGCTTGGTCAGCAGCGTCGGCTGCAGCAGCACGGTGTCGACCTTCTTCCTGCCGTTGTCGTACTGCGCGTTGAACGCGGGCTTCGTGCCCTTCGCGAGATCCACGGCCAGCTTGGCCGCTTCGCTCGCGATCAGCTTGAGCGGCTTGTAGACGGTCATCGTCTGCGTGCCGGCGATCACGCGCTTGACCGCCGCGAGATCCGCGTCCTGCCCGGATACCGGCACCTTGCCGGCCAGATGCTGCGCCGCGAGCGCCTGGATCGCGCCGCCGGCCGTGCCGTCGTTCGACGCGACGATCGCATCGATCTTGTTGTTGTTCGCGGTCAGCGCATCCTCGGTGATGCGCAGCGCGGTCGACGCGCTCCATTCGGGCACCCACTGCTGGCCGACGACCTTGATGTCGCCGCGATCGATCGCGGGCTTCAGCACCTTCAGTTGTCCTTCGCGCAGCATCTTCGCGTTGTTGTCGGTCGGTGCGCCGCCGAGCAGGAAGTAATTGCCCTTCGGCTTCGCGTCGTAGACGCCCTGCGCCTGCAGCTCGCCGACCTTCTCGTTGTCGAACGAGATGTACGCATCGACGTCCGCGTCGAGGATCAGCCGGTCGTACGACACGACCTTGATGCCGGCCTTCCTCGCTTCGGCGACGACGTTGCCGAGCGTCTTCGAATTGAACGGCACGATCACGATCACGTCGACGCCGCGCGAGATCAGGTTCTCGATCTGCGAAATCTGCCGCTCCTCGCTCGCGTCGGCCGACTGCACCGACACCTTCGCGCCGAGCTTCGTCGCGGCCGCGACGAAATAGTCGCGATCGCGCGACCAGCGCTCGACGCGCAGGTCGTCGATGCAGAAGCCGATTTCGGGCTTGTCCTTGCTCGCATGCGCGAGCGGTGCGCCCAGCGCGAACAGCGCCAGCGCAGCGGCGCCGGCAAGCGAACTCAATACGGTACGACGCGTCACGGTTTTCATGTCTCCAGACTCCTTGTTATGGAACCACCTCACGAACCGCGGGAGGCCGCCGGAATGCGCCGCCCGCATCGAGTCACTGCAAAGCACGGCATCGTGCGACGCGCATCGCATCAGCGATCCGCCCGTCAAGCGCCCGTGGCAAACACCGGTTCGAGCGCACGGTAAAGCGCGCGAAACGTCGGCCGCCGCGCGTCGCGATACCACGCGTGGCGCGCCATGTCCGGCTCGCGTACCGCGATGACCGGCGGCTGCGGGCACACGTCGTCGAGCGGCGCATCCGGTTCGAGCGCGAGATGCGCGAGGCGCGCCGCACCCAATGCCGGCCCCACCTCGCCGCCCGCGCGCAAGGTCAGCGCACGGCCGCTCAGGTCGGCAAGCATCTGCGTCCAGTACGCGCTGCGCGAGCCGCCGCCGATCACCGTGATGCTGTCGGGCGCGAGCCCGGCCGCATGCAACGCGTCGATGCCGTCGAGCAGCGCGAAGCCGACGCCTTCGAGCGTCGCGTTCGCGAGATCCGCACGCTGCGTGTCGGGTGTGAGCCCATAGAACACGCCCTTCGCATTCACGTCGTTGTGCGGCGTACGCTCGCCGCTCAGGTAAGGCAAAAACCACGGTCGGCTCTCGCGCGCATGCGTCTCGGCATCGTCGAGCAGCGCCGCGACGCCGTCGTAACCGGCCAGTTGCGCGGTGAAGTCGACGCAGCCTGCCGCGTTCAGCATCACGGACATCAGGTGCCACGTCTGCGGCAGCGCGTGACAGAAGCTGTGCACCGCCGATTCGGGATTCGCGCGAAACCCGTCGGACACCGCGAAATAAACGCCCGACGTGCCCAGCGACAGCAGCGCATCGCCGGGCCGCACGATCCCGACGCCCACCGCGCCGGCCGCGTTGTCGCCGCCGCCCGCCACCACCGGGATCTCGCGCAGCCCGAGCGCGCGTGCGACGGCCGGCGCCAGCGTGCCGGTGATGCGATTGCCTTCGAACACGGCCGGCATCTGCGCGCGCGACAGCCCGCAGGCGGCCAGCAGCGTGTCGTCGTAATCGCGCTTCGCGACGTCGAGCCACAGCGTGCCGGCGGCATCCGACGGATCGGTCGCGAATGCGCCGGTCAGCCGGTAGCGCAGGTAGTCCTTCGGCAGCAGCACGTGGGCGATGCGTGCGAACACGTCGGGTTCGTGACGGCGTACCCACAGCAGCTTCGGCGCGGTGAAACCCGGCATCGCGATGTTGCCGGCCACGGCGCGCAGCGTGGGCGCGAGTCGTTCGAGTTCCGCGCACTCCGCATCCGCGCGGCCATCGTTCCACAGAATCGCGGGGCGCAATACATCACCGTGCGCGTCGAGCAGCGTCGCGCCGTGCATCTGGCCGGTCAGTCCGAGTGCGTCGATGTCGCGCGGATCGATACCCGCCGTGCGCGCGTCCGACACGAGTGCGGCCAGCACGCCGCACGCGGCATCCCACCAGTCGCGCGGGGCCTGCTCGGACCAGCGCGGTTGCGGCCGGCTCACCGCGAGCGGGCGGCTCGCGCTCGCGCGCACCGCACCGTCGCGGTCGAGCAGCACCGCCTTCACGCCCGACGTGCCGAGATCGAGTCCGATGTACATGGCGTCAGCGCAGCCCGTAGATCGCCTGGTTGACGATGTTCTCGCAGCGCTCCTGCGCGCCGCTCACGTGCTGCGGGTTCACGCCGCGCGCGAGCGCCTCGGCCGCGAGCGACTCCAGCGTATAGTCGCCCGCGAGGATCTTGCGGCCGAACGCGTCGTCCCACCGCGCATAGCGTTGCCGGCGCAGCGCGTCGAGCCGGTCGTTCTCGACCAGCACCGCCGCGCGTTCGAGCGCGAGCGCGAGCACGTCGATCGCGCCGACGTGGCCGTAGAACAGATCTTCCGGATCGATGCTCTGGCGGCGCACCTTCGCGTCGAAGTTCATCCCGCCGGTCGTGAAGCCGCCGTGGCGCAGGATTTCGTAGAACGCGAGCGTCAGCTCCTCGACGCTGTTCGGGAACTGGTCGGTGTCCCAGCCGTTCTGCGGATCGCCGCGGTTCGCGTCGACGCTGCCGAACACGCCGAGCGCGAACGCATTCGCGATCTCGTGATGGAATGAATGGCCGGCAAGCGTGGCGTGATTCGCCTCGATGTTCACGCGGATCTCGTTCTGCAATCCGTACTGCACGAGGAAGCCATGCACGGTCGCGACGTCGTAGTCGTACTGGTGCTTGGTCGGCTCCTGCGGCTTCGGCTCGATCAGCAGCGCGCCCTTGAAGCCGATCCGGTGCTTGTGCTCGACGACCATCGACAGGAAGCGGGCGAACTGGTCGCGTTCGCGCTTCAGGTCGGTATTGAGCAGCGTCTCGTACCCTTCCCGCCCGCCCCACAGCACGTAGTTCTCGCCGCCGAGCCGGTGCGTCGCGTCGAGCGCATGGCACACCTGGGTCGCGGCCCACGCGAACACGTCGGGGTTCGGGTTCGTCGCGGCGCCGGCCGCGAAGCGCGGGTGCGAGAACAGGTTCGCGGTGCCCCACAGGAGCCGCACGCCGCTCGCCTGCTGGCGCTCGCCGAGATAGTCGACCATCCGCGCGAAATTGGCCGCGTATTCGCGCAGGCTGTCGCCTTCCGGCGCGACGTCGGTGTCATGGAACGTATAGAACGGCGTGCCGAGCTTCGTGAAGAATTCGAATGCCGCATCGGCCTTCAGCCGCGCGCGTTCGAGCGCATCGCCCGGCTGCTGCCACGGCCGCCGGAACGCGCCCTGCCCGAAGATGTCGTGCCCCGGCCACACGAACGTGTGCCAGTAGCACACCGCGATCCGCAGATGCTCGGCGAGCGTCTTGCCCAGCACGCGCCGCTCGGGGTCGTAATGGTGGTACGCGAGCGGATTGTCCGACTGCGGGCCTTCGTAGCGAATCGCGGGAATGTGTTCGAAATACGACATGGCGTCTCCGTGCTGGGTCTTGTTGCAGCGCAACGTGCGTCGGGGTGGCGCACGCGGCCGAATTCGGTAGGCTGGATCGTGCCCGCGCCCCTGCCGGGCGGCAATTGCGAAATTGCGCAGCACGCTTAATGTTTCTTGCCAGCCGCTGCGCGCGGCGCGCGTTCCGCCCTACAATCGCCAAACACCAGACACCGCGCGCCGCCGACCCGGGCGCGCCCCGGAGACAACGGCACCGCGCCCCTCGACGCAGGTGCCCCGAGATCGAGATGACACGCGTCCCTTCCGCCCAGACACCGCATCGCATCGCGCTGCTGTTCAACGCGAACAAGGTCTACGACCGCGAGATCATCAGCGGCATCGGCCAGTACCTGCACACGACGCGCGTCGTGTGGGACCTGTTCCTCGAAGACGACTTCCGCTGCCGGCTCACCGGCATCGAGCGCTTCGACGGCGACGGCATCATCGCGGATTTCGACGATCCCGCCGTCGCCAGCGCACTCGCCAGCTCGCCGCTGCCGGTCGTCGCGGTCGGCTCGTCGTATGAGGATCCGGCCCAGTATCCCGACGATGTCCCCTATATCGCGACGGACAACCCGAAGCTCGTGTCGCTCGCCTATACGCACCTGATCGGCGCAGGGCTCGCGCACTTCGCGATGTACAGCCTGCCGATCGCGCAGGAGAACCGGTGGGCGCAGCAGCGCGAGCTCGCCTTCGACCGGCTCGCGCGCGCGGACGGGCTCGATGCGCCGATCTACCGCGGGCTGTCGACGAGCGCGTCGGGCTGGAATCACGCGATCGAGCAGCTGATCGACTGGCTGCATGCGCTGCCGAAGCCCGTCGGCGTGATCGCCGTGACCGATGCGCGTGCGCGGCACCTGCTGCAGGCCTGCCTGATCGCCGGGATCGCGGTGCCGGAACAGGTGGCGATCATCGGCATCGACAACGATCCGCTCACGCGCACGCTGACGCGCATTCCGCTGTCGTCGGTGATCCAGGGCACCGAGGAAATGGGCCGTACCGCCGCGCACCTGCTGCACCGGATGCTGCGCGGCGCGCGTTTTCCCGGGCAGCGCATTCTCGTGCCGCCGGTCGGCATCAACGTGCTCGAATCGACGCGCCATCAGCCGCTGGCGAGCCCGCACGTGATGCGCGCGCGGCATTTCATTCGCCAGTACGCGTGCCAGGGGATCAAGACCGAACAGGTTGCCGACTACGTCGGCGTGTCGCGTTCGCTGCTCGAGGAGCACTTCCGGCGCGAACTGCAGCGCACC
Source organism: Burkholderia sp. AU15512 (assembly GCF_002223325.1). Classification (NCBI taxonomy): domain Bacteria; kingdom Pseudomonadati; phylum Pseudomonadota; class Betaproteobacteria; order Burkholderiales; family Burkholderiaceae; genus Burkholderia; species Burkholderia sp. AU15512. The sequence goes on along the minus strand of NZ_NKEX01000008.1, from coordinate 170,324 downwards.
GTCCACCAGGAAATCCTGCGCCACAAACTCGAAGCCGCGCAGGCGCTGCTCGCCGGCCGGCAAGCGTCGAGCGCAGAAGTCGCGATCCGTTGCGGGTTCACGTCGCTTCAATACATGTACGCGGTGTTCCGGCGCGAACTCGGCTGCACCCCGCGCGAATATCAGGAACGTGCGGCCGCCTCAGCCTCTTGCTGACGGCCGCCGCCCATTTGACCTCCACCATGCACATCGATACCGATTCTTCCTCCCTGACGCACGGCGCGGCGCGCGTGCATGCCGAGCCGTGGGGCACGCTGCCCGACGGCGAACCCGTTCGACGCTACACGCTGCGCAACGCGCACGGGATGCGCGTCGGCATCAGCGACCTCGGCGCGACCGTCGTGTCGTGGCTCGCGCCCGATCGCACGGGGCGCCTTGCCGATATCGTGCTCGCGCACGACACGCCGGCCGAGTACCTCGAATCCGGCGCGTACCTCGGCGCGACGGTCGGCCGCTGGGCGAACCGGATCGCCGGTGCGCGCTTCGAACTCGACGGCATCGGCTACCCGCTCGACCGCAACGAGAACGGCAACCTGCTGCACGGCGGCGCGAACGGCTTTCATCGCGCGCGCTGGGACGTGATCCACGACTGCGGCGGGCTGACGCTTCGACTCGATTCGCCGGAAGGCGACGCAGGCTTTCCGGGCAACGTGACCGTGCAGGTTCGCTACACGCTCGACGACGCCGGCACGCTGACGATCGACTATACGGGGCGGACCGATGCCCCGACACCGCTGAACCTGACGAATCACAGCTACTTCAACCTGAACGGGCGCCCGGGCAGCGACGTGCGCGGCCATCTGCTGCAGATCGACGCCGACGCGTTCCTCGAAGTGGACGAGGCGCTGATCCCGACCGGCACGGCCGACGTGACGGGTACCGCGTTCGATTTCCGGCACAGCGCGCCGATCGGCGCGCGCCTCGACTGGCCGAACGCGCAACTGGCCCGCGCGCGCGGCTTCGATCACTGCTTCGTCCTGGGCGACGGCGCGCACGAGGCCCGGCCCGTCGCACGCGTCTACGATCCGGAAAGCGGCCGCGAGCTGATCGTGTCGACCGATCAGCGGGGCCTGCAACTCTATACGGGCAACTATCTCGATGGCCTGCGCGTGAGCGGCGGCACACGTTGCACGCCACACGCGGCGCTGTGCCTGGAGGCGGGCGGCTTTCCGAACCAGGTGAACATGGCCGGCCTGAGCGGCGCCGTGATCCTTCATCCGGACGCCGTCTATCGACAGACCACCCGGTATCGGGTGGCCGTTCAGGCATAGCGGGCGCGGGACAGCACGGCCTGGCATTCCTGGCAGAACGTCGCACCGGGAGGATTCCCGGAACCGCATAGGGCGCAGCGCATAAAACCCGCTTCCAGCCAAGGGGCGACATCAAAATATTACGCGCCACTCTCTGCGGATATTCAGTTTAGCTACACGATCCGTATACCGACTGGCGTCGCGTGTGCGGCGCGCTCGGGCGCGCCGTCGTCGGAAGAATCGCCGCGCAAGACGCCGGTTGCGCCGGTTGCGCCATTTGCCCGCTCGTCCGCCTGCATCAATCCGCGCACCCGCCGCTCGTGGCTCATCGGGCGGGCGACACCCCGCGCCGAGCGGCGGGCACCGCTTCGCTTCGCGCCCGTTTCGCGCAAGACTAGTCGACGCCGTCATGCAGCGCCGGGAGGTCCGTACGACGCGCATTGCAACCCGCGCTGCCGTGAAAACCCGCAGTCCATTACCCGCCCCGCGATTCGACTCCGCCATGCACGGCCCTCATGCCGCGCATGAAAACTAATCGATTGTTGGCACCCCGGATCGACGCCGACAATCCGCACCATGCCCCCTCGTTTGCGGTACGGGCCACTCACCCTCCCCAATCGGCACACCACGATCCATGAACCATCCCGCCACCGTTTCCTCCCTCGCCGGGGCCCGCAAGGCCACGCCAGCGCCCTGCCATCCCCGCCCGCGCACCTGCGGCGAAGCGCTCGTCGACCTCCTCGAGCGCCACGGCGTCGAATGCGTGTTCGGCATTCCCGGCGTGCATACCGTCGAGCTCTATCGCGGCCTCGCTGCATCGTCGATCCGCCACGTGACGCCGCGCCACGAACAGGGGGCCGGCTTCATGGCCGACGGCTATGCACGCGTCACGGGCCGACCGGGCGTTTGCTTCATCATCACCGGGCCGGGGATGACCAATATCGCGACCGCGATGGCACAGGCCTATGCGGATTCGATCCCGATGCTGGTGATCTCGAGCGTCAACGCGCGACGCGAACTCGGCCGCGGCGACGGCCGCCTGCACGAGCTGCCGTCCCAGCGCGACGTGTTCGCGGGACTCACCGCGTTCTCGCACACGCTGCTCGACGCGGCCGACCTGCCGCAGGTCCTCGCGCGCGCCTTCGCGGTGTTCGCCAGCGCGCGGCCGCGGCCCGTGCATATCGAGATTCCGCTCGACGTGATCGTGATGCCGGCGCCCGCGCTGTCCGACGCCCTGCCCGCGCTGCCGGCGCGGCCCGCGCCGGATGCGAACGCGCTCGCCGCGGCCGCCGGCCTGCTCGCGCACGCGCGCCGGCCGCTGATCCTCGCCGGCGGCGGCGCGATCCACGCGGCGGCGGAATTGCGCGAACTCGCCGAACGCCTGCACGCGCCGGTCGCGCTGACGATCAACGCGAAGGGGCTGCTGCCGGCCGGCCATCCGTTGCTGATCGGCTCGACCCAGTCGCTGCCGGCCACCCGTGCGGCGATCCGCGATGCCGACGTGGTCCTCGCCGTCGGCACCGAGCTGGGCGAAACCGATTACGACGTCACGTTCGACGGCGGCTTCGCGATCGACGGCCGGCTGATCCGCATCGACATCGACGCGCAGCAGCTGATGCGCAACGCCCGCGCCGAGATCGCCATCGCCGGCGATGCCCAGCTGGCGCTCGGCGCGCTGTCGACCCGCCTGCACGAGACGCCGGCCCCGACACCCGACGCCGACTGGGGCGCGCCGCGCGTGGCCGCCGTGCGCGCCGCGATCGCGTCGATGCACGACGGCGCCGCGCGGTCGCAGGCGCGGCTGATCGACACGATCGTCGCCACGCTGCCCGGCGCGATCATCGCCGGCGATTCGACGAGCCCCGTCTACGTCGGCAACTTCACCCACGATGCAGCGGCGCCGCGCAGCTGGTTCAACTCGTCGACCGGCTACGGCACGCTCGGCTACGGGCTGCCCGCCGCAATCGGCGCCAAGCTCGCCGCGCCCGCGCGCCCGGTCGTGTGCCTGATCGGCGACGGCGGCCTGCAGTTCACGCTGCCGGAGCTCGCGAGCGCGGTCGAGGCGCGGCTGCCGGTGATCGTGATCGTCTGGAACAACCGCGGCTACGGCGAGATCCGCAAATACATGGTGGCGCGCGACATCACGCCGGTCGGCGTCGATCCGTATACGCCCGATTTCCAGGCGCTCGCACGCGGCTTCGGCTGCGCGGCGCACACGGCCGCGACACCCGGCGCGCTGGCCGCCGCGCTGCGCGACGCCGCGGCGCGCGCGATCCCGACCGTGATCGAAATCAACGAGGCAACCTGGTTCGCACAGGTGCAGCGATGAGCACGACACCCGCTCTCGCGTTCGATCCGCCGCTGCACACGCGCCACTTCATCGACGGAGCCTGGCGGGCGAGCGTCGACGGCGCGACGTTGCCCGTCGTCGATCCGTCGACGGAAGCCGTGCTCGCCAACGTCAGCGCAGGCGGCGACGCGGATGTCGAGCACGCCGTGCAGGCCGCGTCACGCGCGTTTGCCGGCTGGAAACGCACGACGGGCGCCACGCGTGCGGCACTGCTGCGCGCGATCGCGCGCGGCGTCGACGCCCGTCGCACGCGGCTCGCCACCGTGCAGTCGCTCAACAACGGCAAGCCGTTCGCCGAAGCCGAAATCGACGTCGCGGACGTGATCGCCACCTTCGACTACTACGCGAGCCTCGCGGAGCGCCTCGACACCGACGGCGAAACCGAGATCGCACTGCCCGATGCCGACCATCGCGCGTGGATCCGGCGCGAGCCGGCCGGCGTCGCCGCACTGATCGTGCCGTGGAATTTCCCGATGGTGACGACCGCGTGGAAGCTCGCGCCCGCGCTCGCGGCCGGCTGCACCGTCGTGCTGAAGCCGTCGGAGATCACGCCGCTGCCCGAGCTCGAACTCGCCGCGATCGCCGCCGAAGCAGGGCTGCCGCCCGGCGTGCTGAACGTCGTGACGGGCACCGGCCACGACGTCGGCGCCCGACTGTGCGCGCATCCGCGCGTCGCGAAGCTGTCGTTCACCGGCAGCACCGCCGTCGGTGCGCAGGTCATGAAGACGGCCGCCGACACGATCAAGGGCGTCGGCCTCGAACTCGGCGGCAAGTCGTCGATCATCGTGTTCGACGACGCCGATCTCGATCACGCGGTCGAACTCGTCACGGGCGGCGGCCTGTTCAACGCCGGGCAGATGTGTTCGGCGACCTCGCGCGTGCTCGTCGCCGCGCCGCTCGCCGATGAACTGATCGCGCGCGTCGCACGGCGCATCGACGCGACCGTCGTCGGCCCGCCGTTCGCCCCCGGCGTGCAGATGGGCCCGCTGACGAATCGCGCGCAATACGAACGGGTGAAGCGCCACATCGCGCAGGGCCGGGCCGACGGCGCGCGGCTCGTTGCGGGCGGTCATGCGCCCGACGGCCCCGGCTATTTCATCCGCCCGGCGCTGTTCGCCGACGTGCCGGCCGACAGCCCGCTATGGTGTGAAGAAATCTTCGGACCAGTGCTGTGTGTCCGCGCATTCGACACCGAGGACGACGCGATCGCGGCCGCCAACGATACCGAATACGGGCTCGTCGCCACCGTCGTCACCCGTGACACCGCACGCGCCAGGCGGGTCGCCGCCGCGCTCGAGTCAGGGGTCGTGTGGATCAACACGCCGCAGCTGATCTATCCGCAAACCTCATGGGGCGGCTACAAGCGCAGCAGCATCGGACGCGAACTCGGCCCGTTCGGGCTCGCCGCCTTTCAGGAGATCAAGCAGGTCATGATGCCGGCCGGCTGAGGTCGCCGCGCCATGCGTTTATGTCATGCCGCGCATGCGGATATTTCGTTTGTTGCGGAAATTTGACCTCCCTACAGTTCATCCACACCCCGCGCCGCAGTCGGCGCCCGGCATCGAACCACCCGGCATCGTTCATCAGGAGACGGCCATGCAACACTTCAAGGCGGGCAGAAGGCAGGTGATCAAAACCCTCGGCACGGCGCTCGCTGCATCCGCCGTTCCGATGCCATTCATCAGTACTGCGAAGGCACAAACGAGCCGTTTCGCAGGCAAGACGCTGCGCCTGCTCACGTGGTCCGACGATACCGGCGCGGCCGCGCTGCGCAACATCGCGGAGAGCTTCAGCAAGCAGACCGGCGCACGCGTGATCGCCGATCGCGCGGACGGCACGTCGGGGATGGTCGCGAAGGTCAAGGCCGCGGGCGAGCGGCCGACCTACGACGTCATCACGCTGGCCGGCGTCGGCGCGGCCGGTCTCGCGGAAGCGGGGCTGCTCGCGAAGCCCGACCTGAACCGGCTGCCGAACCTGAAGGACGTCGCGCCGCAGTACCGCACCGGCGCGAACGGCTTCGGCATCGGCTACCTGCTGTGGTCGGACGGGCTGATCTACAACACGGCGACCGTGAAGAGCGCGCCGTCGAGCTACGAGGCGCTGTGGGATCCGAAATATGCGGGCCGCCTGTTCCTGCCGCCGCCCGAATGGGCGGAAGCGGTCGACCTCGCGATCATCGCGGCGAAGCTGGCCGGCGGTTCGCAGCAGAACATCGATCCGGGATTCCGGAAGCTCGCGCAACTGAAGGACCGGGTGATGACCCTCGGCGAAAACCCGAACCAGGTCGCCGACCTGTTCCGCACGGGCTCGCTCGACCTCGGCGGCATCTATTCGCCCGCGTTCTTCCCGGACCAGATCCGCAAGCCCGACTACAAGATGGGCGTGACGTACGGGATGAAGGAAGGCTTCGCGACGCAGCTGATGTTCACCGTGATTCCGAAGGCGCACCCGGGCGACCTCGACCTGATCCACGCGTTCATCAATCATTCGCTCGACGCCGGCGTGCAGGGCCGGATGGCGGCCGACGTGCTGAACGGCCCCGTGAACGGCAAGGCCGTGATTCCCGCGGAAAGCCGCGCGTTCGTGCCGTCGCCGCAGCAGATCGCGGAGAAAGCCGTGCTGCATGACGACAAGGCGCTCGCGGCCGTGCAGCCGGCATGGATCAAGCGCTACACGGGCCTCTTCTCGGCGTAACGACATGGCCTCCCTGTCCTCTCCCCGAGACGCCGCGCCGGCCGCCGCCGGCACGGCCGGTGCGGGCGCCGATGCGCCCGCGCTGCCCGGCGTGCCGCCCTGGCTGCTGCTCACGCCGATCCTCGCGTTCCTCGTGGTGCTCGCCGCCGCGACGGTCACGGTATTGCGCATGAGCGTCGGCGTGTCCGGCGACGAATGGCGGACCTTCACGCTGCAGAACTACCTCGACCTCGCGGATCCGTACTTCACGAAGTCGTTGTGGCTCACGCTGCGCCTCGCGTTCCAGAGCATGGTGTGCGCGGTGCTGCTGGCGATCCCGGTGGCGCTCGCGATGGCGCGGACCGAATCGCGGCTCGCGCGCCGGTTGCTGCTCGCGGGCGTGCTGTTGCCGCTGCTCGTGAACCTGCTGCTGCAAGGCTATGGCTGGCTCGTGATGCTCGGCCCGGCCGGGTTGCTCAACCGCGCGCTGCTGGCCGGCGGCGTGATCGGGCGGCCGCTGCAGTTGCTGTACCGCGAGCACGGCGTGCTGCTCGGCCTGATCCAGACCGCGTTCCCGCTCGCGGTGCTGCCGCTGTCGAGCGCGCTGCGCGCGGTGTCCCGCGCCTACGACGAAGCCGCCGCGACGCTCGGCGCGAGCCGCTGGCAGACGCTGCGGCACGTGACCTTGCCGCTCGCGATGCCCGGCCTCGTCTCCGGCGCGCTGCTCGTGTTCGCGTACAACGCCAGCGCGTTCGCGGTGCCGCTGCTGCTCGGCGGCCGGCGCGTGCCGATGCTCGCCGTGCTCGTGCACGACCAGGTCGCGCCGCTGCTCAACTGGCCCGCCGCGTCGGCATCCGGCGTCGTGCTGATGGGTGCGACGCTCGTCGTGATGGCGGTGTCGCAGCGCCTCGTGCGCACCCTGCAACGTGCCGGCGAGGTGAACCGATGACTGCCCTGCTCCTGCGCGCGCCGATGCCCGGCCGCCTCGGACGCGCGACCGGCGCGCTCGCGACGCTCGTGCTGCTGCTCGCGTCGCTGCCGATCCTGACGATGATCACGATGTCGTTCGGCGCATCGGGCACGCTTGAATTCCCGCCGCGCGAATTCAGCCTGCACTGGTATCGCGCCGCGTGGCAGACGTTCGTGTCGTCCGATGCGGGCAGCGCGCAATCGATGGGCGCAGCATTGACGACGAGCCTCGTCGTCGCGGTCGCGACGATGCTGATCGCGACCGCCGTGTCGGTGCCCGCGGCTTACGCGCTGTCGCGCTACCGCTTTCGCGGCAAGACGCTCGTCGAGCAGCTCGTCGCGTTGCCGATCGTCTATCCGCTCGTGATGCTCGGCCTCGCGCTGCTGATCGTGTTCAACGCGCTGCCGGTCGAACTCGGCATCGTGCGGCTCGTCGTCGCGCACGTGATCCTGACGCTGCCGTTCACGGTGAAGAACTGCGCGGCGTCGGTCGCGTCGATCGGCCCCGACTTCGAGGAAGCCGCGTGCCTGATGGGCGCGAGCCCGCGCCGCGCGCTCGTCGACGTCGTGCTGCCGCTGATGCGGCCCGGCATCCTCGCCGGGATGCTGTTCGCCTTCATCGTGTCGTTCAACGAATTCACGGTGACGTTCTTCCTGTACAGCATCGACACGATGACGCTGCCGGTCTGGCTCTACAGCCGCACCGTCTCGTCGCTCGACCCGACCGTATTCTGCTTCGCCGTGTTCACCGTCGCGATCGACTTCGCGCTGATCTGGATGCTCGAAAAACTCGTCGGCGACAAGGGTGTCGCGCTCTGACGCGCGCACCGCCCCGCCCTCGCCCGTGCAAGGAACCCTCATGACCCAGCTCATCCTCGAGAAAGTGACGAAGCGCTTCCACCACGCGTGTGCGGTCGATCACGTCGACCTGTCGGTGCCGGACGGCAAGCTCGTCTGCTTTCTCGGCCCGTCCGGCTGCGGCAAGACCACGCTGATGCGGATCATCGCCGGCCTCGAAACGCCGACCGCCGGCACGCTGACGTTCGCCGGCCGCGACCTCACGCACGTACCCGCCAACCGCCGCGACTTCGGCATGGTGTTCCAGTCGCTCGCGCTGTTTCCGCACATGACGGTCGCGCAGAACATCGCGTATCCGCTGCGGCTACGCAAGACGGACAAGGCCGCGCAGGCGCGGCGCGTGGCCGAGCTGCTCGAGCTGATCCAGCTGCCGCACATGGCCGACCGGCTCGTCACGCAGTTGTCGGGCGGGCAGCGCCAGCGCGTCGCGATTGCACGCGCGATCGCATCGTCGCCGCGCCTGCTGCTGCTCGACGAACCGCTGTCGGCACTCGACGCGAAGCTGCGCGAGGCGATGCAGGTCGAGATCCGGCTGCTCCAGCAACGGCTCGGCATCACGACGATCATGGTCACGCACGACCAGCGCGAAGCGATGACGATGGCCGACGAGATCGTCGTGATGGACAAAGGCCGGATCCAGCAGGTCGGCCGGCCGCTCGACATCTATCGCGATCCGGTCAACGAATTCGTCGCGGACTTCATCGGCCTCGGCAACATCCTGCCGGTCGCGTGCGACGGCGACGACGCCATCGTGCTACCCGGCGGGCAGCGTCTCGCGATCCGGCGCATGCCGGACACGCCGCGCGCGACCGATGGCGTGCGCCTGCTGATTCGTCCCGAGGATGTCTGCGTGCGCCCGGGCCAGCCGGCCGCGGCGCCGAATACGCTGGCGGGCACGATCACGTTCGTGCGCGACGTCGGCGCGTCGATCGAAGCGACGATCGACTGCCGCGGCTTCACGCTGACGGCCGCGACGACGCCGCGCGAAACGCCCGACCTCCACGTCGGCATGCCCGTGCTCGCGGAACTGCCCGCCCATGCCTGCAAGCTCATCGCCGCCCGCGGCGCCTGATTTTCTGCCTTTCTCCCGCGCAGTCCAGCCCAGCAACGAGGATCTCACCATGAACGCAACGTCCCAAACCACCCGTCACGTGCAGCGCCTGCTCGCCCGTACCGTCCTCCTCTGCGCCTGCGCCGGCACCGCGGCCCTTGCCGCGTTCGCGCCGCTCGCGCATGCCGACGCGCTCGACACGATCGCGAAATCAGGCGTCGTGCGCATCGGCGTGTTCGAGGACTACCCGCCGTTCGGCTCGATCGGCCCGGACATGAAGCCGCAAGGGTACGACATCGACATGGCGAACCTGATCGGCCGCGCACTCAACGCGAAAGTCGAACTCGTGCAGGTCACCGGCGACAACCGGATGGCCTATCTCGCCGACCGCAAGACCGACATGCTGCTGTCGGTCGGGCAGACGCCGGAACGCGCGAAGGTGATCGATTTCTCGAACGCGTATGCACCGTACTACCTCGCGGTGTTCGGCCCGAAATCGCTGGCCGTGAAGGGCAACGCCGATCTCGCCGGCAAGTCGGTCGCGGTCGCGCGCGGCACGCTCGAGGATCTCAGCGTGAGCAAGGTCGCGCCGCCGAGCGCGACGATCAAGCGCTTCGACGACCCGAACGGCGCGATCGCCGCGTTCCTGTCGGGGCAGGCGCAACTGCTCGTGGTCGGCAACGACGTCGGCGCGACGATCATCGCGCGCCATCCGTCGATCGATCCGGAGCAGAAGTTCTCGCTGTTCAGCTCGCCCGATCACGTCGGCCTGAACAAGAACGAGCCGCGCCTGATGCAGAAGGTCAACGATGCGATCGCCGGCGCCCGCAAGAGCGGCACGCTGAATGCGTTGTCGCAGAAGTGGCTGCACGCGGCCCTGCCGGCCGACCTGTGATGCGCGCCGCCCCCGCCCCGCATTCACGACGAAAGGCATCGCGATGACTTACGTGTTCGACTTCAGCGATTTCGGCCTGTACGCCGGCCTGCTCGCGCGCGGCATCGGCGTGACGCTCGGCCTCACCGCGGCCGCCACCGTGCTGGGCGGCCTGATCGGCACCACCGGCGCGTGGGTCGCGCTCGCCGGCCCGCGCTGGGCACGCACGCTCGTCGCGGCCTATGTCGAGCTGATCCGCAATACGCCGTTCCTGGTCCAGCTGTTCTTCATCTTCTTCGGGCTGCCCGGGATCGGCGTGCACATCGACGAAGTACAGGCGGCCGTGCTGGCGATGACGGTCAACCTCGGCGCGTACGCGGTCGAGATCCTGCGCGCCGGCATCGAATCTGTGCCGCACGGGCAGGTGCAGGCGGCGCGCGCGCTCGGGCTGCACGGCCGCCAGGTGTTCGGTCACGTCGTGCTGCCGCAGGCGCTCGCGAACGTGTACCCGGCGCTGCTCGGGCAGGTGCTGATCGTGATGCTCGGCTCGGCGGTCGTCTCGCAGATCTCGGTGCCCGACCTGACCTACGCGGCGAACTTCATCCAGTCGCGTAACTTCCGTGCGTTCGAGATCTACATCGTCGTGACCGCGATCTACCTGCTGCTGTCGATCGCGCTGCGCATGCTGCTCAATCGTGTCGGCCGGCGCCTGTTCTCGGGCCGCATGCAGCGCGGCGCGGCGGCCGCGCCTCGGCGCGGCTGTCTTGCCCGCCTCGCATGGCGGGCCCGTTCCCCTCAAACCCGCCTGTCGACGGAGCGTGCACGATGATCGAATTCACCTTCCAGGACATCGCATGGAACCTCCTGCTCGCCGCGCGCTGGACCCTGCTGCTGTCGCTGATCACGTTCGTCGGCGGCGGCGTCGCCGGGTTCGCGCTGCTGGCGATGCGCGTCTCGGCGTCGGCCGCGCTGCGTCGTTTCGTGATCCTGTACGTCGAGGTGTTCCAGGGCACGCCGTTGCTGATGCAGCTGTTCCTCGGCTTCTTCGGGCTGCCGCTCGTCGGCATCGACGTGACGCCGTGGGTGGCCGCGTCGGTCGTGCTGACGCTGAACGCCAGCGCGTACCTGACCGACATCTGGCGCGGCTGCGTCGACGCGGTGCCGCGCGGCCAGTGGCACGCGGCGGCCAGCCTCGGCATGACGTGGACCCAGCAACTGCGCTACGTGGTGTGGCCGCAGGCGTGGAAGATCGCGCTGCCGCCGACCGTCGGTTTCCTCGTGCAGGCCGTCAAGAGCACCGCGCTGACGTCGATCATCGGGCTGACCGAACTGACCAAGACGGGCAACATCATCACCAACGCGGTATTCAAGCCGTTTCCGATCTACGCGATGGTCGCGCTGCTCTACTTCGCGATGTGCTTCCCGCTGACGTGGTATGCCCGCGTGCTCGAAGGTCGCTATCGCGTCGCGAAGGCACGCTGAACCGACGCCGCGCGCGCTTCATTACGATCCAGGAACTTCCATGATTTCCATCAGCAACGTTTCGAAGTGGTACGGCCCGTTTCAGGTTCTCACCGACTGCACGACCGAGGTCAGGACAGGCGAAGTGGTCGTCGTGTGCGGCCCGTCGGGCTCGGGCAAATCCACGCTGATCAAGACCGTGAACGGCCTCGAGCCGTTCCAGCAGGGCGGGATCCTCGTGAACGGCCAGTCGGTCGGCGACAAGAAGACGAACCTGTCGAAGCTACGCGCGAAGGTCGGGATGGTGTTTCAGCATTTCGAGCTGTTCCCGCACCTGTCGATCACCGAGAACCTGACGCTCGCGCAGGTCAAGGTGCTCGGCCGCGGCAAGGACGAGGCGAACGAGAAGGGCCTGAAGCTGCTTGAGCGCGTCGGCCTGAAGGCGCACGCGCACAAGTTCCCGGGCCAGCTGTCGGGCGGCCAGCAGCAGCGTGTCGCGATTGCACGCGCGCTGTCGATGGACCCGGTCGCGATGCTGTTCGACGAGCCGACGTCCGCGCTCGACCCCGAGATGATCAACGAAGTGCTCGACGTGATGGTCGAACTCGCGCAGGAAGGGATGACGATGATGGTCGTCACGCACGAGATGGGCTTCGCGAAGAAGGTCGCCCATCGCGTGATCTTCATGGACCAGGGCGCGATCGTCGAGGACGACCGCAAGGACGATTTCTTCTCGAATCCGAAATCGGAACGCGCGAAGGACTTCCTCGCGAAGATCCTGCACTGAGCGATACCGTGGCGCGCCGCCGCGCGCCCGTTCCACCCCCGACTCTTCCGATGAAACGACTTCCCTCCCTCAACGCGCTGCAGGTGTTCGACATCGTTGCCCGTCACGGCAGCTTCACGCGCGCCGCCGAGCACCTGTGCCTGACCCAGGGGGCCGTGAGCCGGCAGATCCTCGCGCTCGAGAGCTTCTATCAGTTCGCGCTGTTCAAGCGCACGCCCAAGGGGCTGACGCTGACGGCCGAGGGCGAACTCCTGTTGCCGACCGTGCGCGAAAGCTTCGCGCGCATCGAGGAGGTGTCGATGCGCCTGTCGCGCCGGCGGACGGAACTCGCCCTGAAGGTGCCGACCTGCATGATGCAGTGGATGCTGCCGCGCATCATGCGGTTCCAGGCCGAGCATCCCGAACTGCAGGTGCAGATCACCACCACCTGGGATCACCAGGTCGACTTCCGCATGGAGCCGTTCGACGCCGCGGTGATCTACGCGGCCGGCGCCGGCCCCGACATGCATGCGATCCCGTTGTTCGACGAACGGCTCACGCCGGTCTGTGCGCCGAGCCTGCCGGCGCGGCAGCCGCTCGCGAGTCTCGACGACCTGGCTGGTCACACGTTGCTGCATCCGACGCGCGATCATCGCGACTGGAAGCGGTGGCTCGACCATGCGGGCGCGCCGCACGTCGACTCGACGCGCGGCTTGAGCTTCGAAACGCTGGATCTCGCGACCCACGCGGCGATCGACGGCTACGGCGTCGCGATCGGCGACCGGACGCTCGCGGACGAAAGCGTGGCGGCGCACCGGCTGGTGATGCCGTTCGACCTCTCGTTGCCGACGGGGATGGGCTACTACTTCGTGTATCCGGACGGTGCCGAACAGCAGCAGAAGATCCAGCTGTTCGGCGGCTGGATCGCGGACGAACGCAAGGGCGCGTCGGGCGGCGCGCCTGCCCGCCCCGAACCCTCGACGCCCCCCGCCGCCTGACACATCGCGCCCCGGCGGGGCAAAAACTGCACCCGGCGGCAAAACGTCCCCTGAAACAGCTCGGTAAAGTGGCCGGCGGCCATGCGTCATGCATCACGGCCGCGCCAAAAAAATCCGATTCAGGAGACAAGCATGCAACGCATCACGAGATCAGCCATCCACCGCTCGGCATGGGCCGCGTCGGGCACCGCGCTCACCCTGGGGCTGTTTGCCTGCGGCGGCGTCGATTCCTCGTCCACGCCGGTCACGCAGCAGGACTTCGGCTACACGACGTTGAACCTGATCACCCAGGACGGCCTGAAGTTCAAGGACATGGACAAGAGCGGCCAGCTCGAACCCTACGAAGACTGGCGGCTGAGCGCAGAAGTGCGCGCACGCGACCTGGTCGGCCGCCTCACGCTGGCCGAGAAAGCCGGCTTGATGATGCACGGCACCGCGCCGGTGCTGAACGACACGACCGGTGCGGGCACCGGCTCCGCTTACGACCTGGCCGCGCTCAAGACGCTCATTAATCAGCGGGGCGTCAATACCTACATCACGCGCATGAGTGCCGATGCGCACACCATGGCCGTCCAGGCCAACCAGATCCAGACGCTGGCCGAGCAGTCCCGGCTCGGCATCCCGGTGACGATCAGCTCCGACCCGCGCAATCATTTCCAGTACACGCTCGGCGCCAGCGCAGGCAGCAGCGGTTTCTCGCAGTGGCCCGAAACGCTCGGCTTCGCCGCGATCGGCGACGCGGCGCTCACGCGAAGCTTCGGCGATATCGCGCGCCAGGAGTATCGCGCCGTCGGCATCACCGAAGCGCTTTCGCCGCAAGCCGATCTCGCGACCGAGCCGCGCTGGGCCCGCATCAACGGCACGTTCGGCGAGGACGCCGATCTCGCCCGCGCGCAGGTCCAGGCCTATATCGAAGGCTTCCAGGGCGGCAGCAACGGCATCCAGGCCAAGAGCGTCATCGCCGTCGTCAAGCACTGGGCCGGATACGGCGCGCAGAAACTCGGCTTCGACAGCCACAACTACTACGGCCGCTATGCGACCTATCCGGGCAACAATTTCGCCTATCACCTGAAGCCGTTCGAAGGCGCCTTCGCCGCCAACGTCGGCGCGGTCATGCCGACCTATTCCGAACCGGACATGACGGTGACGGTCGACGGCATCACGCTGGAGCCCGTCGGCGGCGCTTACGACAAGGCGTTGCTGACCGACCTGCTGCGCGGGAAATACGGCTTCAAGGGCGTGATCCTGTCCGACTGGCTGATCGCCGACGACTGCGACGCGAACTGCATCAACGGCGTGTCGTCGGGCGCGCCGTCGTTCGTCGGACTGGGCATGCCCTGGGGGATGGAGGGCGCGACCCGCGTGCAGCGTTTCGCGCGGGCGGTCAACGCCGGCATCGACCAGTTCGGCGGCGACGACGATCCGAGCGACCTCATCGACGCCGTCAACCGCGGGCAGTTGTCGGAAGCGCGCTTGTCGGAGTCGGCCTATCGCGTCCTGCTGCAGAAATTCCAGCAGGGCCTGTTCGACCATCCGTATGTCGATGCGGACGCGGCCGGCAAGATCGTCGGAAATGCCGGCTTCCAGGCCCAGGCGCTCGATGCGCAGCGCCGCTCGATGGTGCTGCTGCAGAACAACGGCAAGCTGCTGCCGATGGCGGCAGCGGGCAAGAAAGTCTGGCTGTACGGCATCGATCCCGCCGTCGCACGGCAATACGGCTATCAGGTCGTCGATACGCCGCAAGCCGCCGACGTCGCGATTCTCCGCGTGAGCACGCCCTATCAGACGCTGCACCCGAACTATATGTTCGGCTCGATGCAGCATGAGGGCAGTCTCGCGTTCGTCGACGGCAGTGCGGACTACGAAGCCATCAAGCAGGCCGCGCTTGCGCCGAAGTCGATCGTCTCGGTGTACATGGATCGCCCGGCCATCCTGACCAACGTGCAGGACAAGGCCACCGCGATCCTCGCCAATTTCGGCGTGACCGATGCCGCGCTGTTCGACGTGCTGACCGGCAAAGGTCAACCGCAAGGGAAGCTGCCGTTCGAGCTGCCATCGTCGATGGCGCAAGTCGCGGCGCAGCGGGAAGACGTGCCGCACGATACCGCGCATCCGTTGTATCCGTTCGGATTCGGTCTCACGTATTGATGCGTCGTCGATGCCGGCTCGCCGATCGGAGCCGGCATCGACTAGGGCCGTCGACTCGCGCCTGGCCGCTCGCTGGCGGCGACGCGGTCGACCCAGCCCCGGTAGAACGCGCGGTACTTGAGCACGAGCTTGTCGTACTTGCTGTACGCGCCGCCGCCGTCCGGCTTCATCCCGTTCCAGATCTTGACGTCGTACCCCGCGGCCTGCCGGGTCTGCAGCCCGAACAGCACGTAGTCGATCGCGCGGCGCAGGGGGCCGCCCGCCTTCCTGATCGAAATGAGCATGTGCATGACGTTCTTGCCGTCGCTCACCGGCGTCACACACTGGAGCAGCTTGTATTTGGCGTCTCCGTCCAGCGCGACGGTCATGACGCACCCGCCGGGGTAGCCGTCGAAGTGCAGGTTCATCTGCGACATGTTCAGGCCGAGCGCGCGCGACAGCATGCCGAGGGGCCCGAAGTAGCGGTTCACGGTGAAGTCGATCCCGGCGCCGAACCACGCGCCCGCCCGGGCCAGCGGCTCGACCTCCGGCCACGGGCGCCAGTCGTCGCAGAGCTTGAGCTCGAAGGCCGAGATCGGCAGCGCGTGGACCGGGTGCGCGTGCTGCGCGTCGTAGAAGTTCTCGACGATCCGCAGGACCGCCGTCGTCGTCTCGAACGCGAAGTGCAGGTGCATGAAGTCGCCGTTGTCGACGTCGGCCGCGGCGATCTCGGGCAGCGGGTGCAGCGGCTGCGGCGCGCCGTACCAGACCCACACGTAGCCGTATCGCTCGGCGGTGACGAACGTCGGCTGGCGCGCCCCGCGAGGAACGGGCTCCAGCCGGTGCACCTCCGTACTGTGGCCGGGAATGTGAACGCACTGGCCTTGTTCGTCGTACCGCCAGTGGTGAAACGGGCACTGGATACACCCGTCCCGAACCTGCCCGTCGGCCAGGTTCGCGCCGAGGTGCGAGCAATGGCGGTCCATCACCACGGCCCGCCCCGTCGCGCCGCGCCACGCCACGCACGGCCGGCCGAAGAGCGTCAGTTCCAGCGGCTTGTCCTTGAGGGCGTCCGAACGCATCGCGACGTACCAGCTCGCGGCCACGCGCGTGGTCGCGTCGTATGCCCCCGACGGTTGCTCCCAGGCATCCGCTGGATGCAATTGAAATTGAACGTCGTCCATGTTGTCGTGGCAGTGTCGGCCGGCTACTTCAGCGCCAGGCCGATGCGGGTGGTGACGTACGCCCTGAGCAGCGCGAACATCGGGTTGTAGTCGAAGTACTTTTTCACCTCGGCCGGCGCGCTGGTCTGCGTCCAGTGCAGCAGCTTCATCGCCGGCAGCAGGCTGTACTTCGAGTTGTTGAGCTGCGGCCTGGCCCCGGTGATGCAGTACCCGAAGCCGAACATCGGCTTCGCGAATTCCCGTTCGTTGATGAGGACGTGAATCCGCGCGGCGGCCTCCCCCGCCGTCTTGCGCCCGGCGCTCACGGCTTCGACCTCGGCCTTGGCGTCATTGAACAACTGGTAGTACCCCTCCATGTCCGCGCACAGGAAGCCGAGATACGGCGCGTTGTCGTCGAGGTGATCGAGGTCGCGCTCGTTGCGCGAGGCGCGAAACCTCGCGTGGGCCTGCACGAGCCGGAACTGCCCGAGGATCGTGCCGACCGCCCACAGCCGGTGGAACGCGTCCCACAGGCGGAAGTCCGAGAACGCCGTGTAACAGCAGCTGACGAAGTCGTCGTTGTGGTCCAGCAGCTTCTGCTGCAGGCGCTCGATGTACTCGAAGCGCTCGGGGGAGAAGTCGTCGTCGCGCAACGCCTTGATGAGGCGCGCCGCGAGCGCGTGAATGGTCACCGCAGTGTTCTCGAGCCCCCGGGAGAAGAGCGGGTCGATGAACCCGTTCGCGTGCAGCATCAGGCAGTAGCGGTCGCCGACGCACGCGCGCGACGAGAACTGCAGGCGGTCGGTCTTGACCCAGTCGCGCACCGGCACCGCATCGCGGAACTGCGCCGCGATGCTCGGGAACCGCGCGAGGAATTCATCGAACTCCTGCTGCGCGGGGATATCCGTTTTCGGGTAGATACGCGGGTCGAGCTGCAGGCCGACACTCACCAGGTTGTTGGTCGACCGCGCGTGGTTGTTGAACGGAATCACCCAGAGCCAGCCGCCCTCGAACATGTGGTGCAAGGTCCCCTCGTGCCAGCGCCAGCGCTGCCCCTTGACCTTGAAGATGTCGTCGAACGGCTTGACCCCGAGCATGTGCGTGTAGAGGCTGCGCGAGTGCGTCTTGAAGCGGCACGGCTCCTCGCGGAGGTTGAACTTGGTCGCGAGCGGCGCGCGGGGCCCCCCGCAGTCGATCATGTACCGGCCCGTGAACCGTTCGCCCTGCGCGGTGGACACCGCGACGCCGTCCTTGTCCGCGTGGTAGTCGGTCACGCTCGTCTTCTGGCGAACCGTGCAGCCGTACTTGATGGCGGCTTGCAACAGATAGGCGTCGACGTCCTGCCGGTAATAATGGCTCTCCGGCCCCCACGGCAGCTCGGGAATGACGCACTGCGTGAACTCCTTCGGATCGTGCTCCTCGCCGGGCTTGTGGAACACGAAGCCGAAGTTGCGCTTGATGCCCGTGCTCGACGCGACGTAACGCTGCGTCGCATAGAACGACGTGATGTGGTCCAGCTCCGGAATGCCGTAGCGATCGGCGATGATGCGGTTCATCAGGGACGTCTCGGGGATCGACGATTCGCCGATCGTGAACCGCGGATGCGACGACTCCTCGATGATCAGGACACGAAACTTTTGTTTGGCCAGGATGGCCCCCATCTGGGTGCCGGACATGCCCGAACCGAGGATGATCACGTCGAAATGATGGTTATCGCGCTCGTTTGCAGTGCTCTTCTGAGTCATGGGGGCAAGCTCTCCGGGTGAGATGGAACACATGGCCAAGCACGTCAGGCGTCAGGTATCAGGGCTCGGCGAGCGCGGCGTGGAGGCGGGACCGCGCGTCGCGCGTGAGCATGAGCAGATCGCCGAGCATGCTGGGCGCGTACCCGCCGCTGCCGATCGTCGGGCCGGTTTGCCCGGCTGCGTAGGTTCGCTCCGCCAATTTGAGGTGAGGCGCGCGGAAGTGCAGCAGGATCTCGAAGATCCGCTCAAGGGCCGCCAGCCCTGCCTCGACGGGCTCGCCCCGCACGCGGGCCGCTTGCGCCTCGCCGAGCACGCGGTCGACGAGCGCCTGCCGGCCGGCGAACCGGGCGTAGACCGCCCGGAACGCGGGAAGCACATAGGGCAGGTACGTCTCCTTGAATTCCCGATAGGCCGGGTGCTCCGATTGCGAGCCCCACAGGACGTGCTCCAGCACGAAGAGGGGCATTTCCACGGCGCCGGGGCCGAGGTAGCTTTGGCCCCCGACCCGAATCGGTTCGTAGAACGGGCGAAGCTCGTCGTAGAAGACTTGCGGCGAGATGAAGCGGTACGCGTAGACGATCGATTCGACCATTTTCTGAAGATGGGCCGCCAGCTCGACGCACCCTTCCTCGAACGCGGGCGAGCGCAGCGGCACGTCGGTCAGCTCGACGGTCAACGCGATGGCCGCCTCGAGGGACGCCATCGAGATGCGCACGCTCTCGAGCAGGTGCGCTTCGTCGCCGAGCCCGGTGTAGCTCCGCTGCGCGTCGGCCGTCGCGGGGTTCCAGACCGTCACATGCAGGAGCGTCTCGCGCGGCGGCAGGTCGGTCGCACGCGCGAGGTCGAGCAGCACCGGCTCGAGCCCGGGCACCGCGTCCACGGGCTCGTGTCCGTGCCGCTTCAGCGACCCCAGGAAGAACCCGATGTCCCGCATCGCGGCGGCGGCTTCGACGAAGCCCCAGCCGGACGGCACGCCCCGCGCCGGGAGGAACTCGCGCAACAGGCCGACGATGCCGGGCACGTCGTTCTTGCGATTCAGGGCCGGCAGCTGCAGCACGAGCGCCCGCGCGCGCAGCGGATCGCAGGCCGCCACCGCGGCGTGCGTGGCCGCGAATGCGCGTGCCCGGCCCAGGACGCGCTCCACTACAGGGTCTCCGGCGCCGCGACCGCCGGCCCGGGCCGGCTGCGCGCCCGCCCTGCGTCGCCGTCACGCAGCGACCGCAGGTAGTCGTAGTTCGTCGGCAGGCTGGCCCGCAGACGCTCGGCCTCGCGCCGGATGCGGGCGAACATCGCGTCGGCCTTGTCGACCGACGCCGGCCGGTGCTGCAAGAGCGGCAGCGACCGGTCGGGCAGCAGCCCCAGGCCGGCAAAGATGCAGTAGTAGTTGCCGTTCAGCCAGAAGTTCTTGAATTCGTAGTCGAACGTTTCGTAGTACGTGGCGTCGTCGAACGACGTGGTGGTCAGCGGCAACCCGGCCTTGTAGCGTTCGACCTTGTCCTTGATGGCATCCGAGAGCCGCAGGTCATGCCGGTTCGCGAGCCAGAACGGTGTGTCGTCGCGCGACGCGGTGAAATAGTGCGCCTGGACGAAATCCCGGCAGTCGTCGAACATGTAGACGATCTCGGCGTTGAACGCGTCTCTCAACCGCGGATCGAACCCGGTGTCGGGGAAGTGCTTCACGAGCTGGTAAAGCGCCGCGTAGATGAAGTAGATCCCCGTCGATTCCAGCGGCTCCAGAAAGCACGACGACAGCCCGATCGCGACGCAGTTGTTGACCCACGCCCGCCCGTTGCGCCCGACCCGGAACTTGATCTGGTTGAGCGGCTGCTGGTCCGAGAGGCCCCAGAGGTTGAGGAAGTCGGCGGTGGCCTGGTCGCGCGACGTGAACTTGCTCGAGAACACGTAGCCGCTGCCGAACCGGCCCAGCATCGGAATCTTCCAGGTCCACCCCGAGTTCATCGCGATCGCGGAGGTGTACGGCTCGATCCCCACGCGCGCATCGTCGTTGGGCACCGCGCTGGCGACCGCGCTGTCGCACAGCAGGTAGTCGGACATGTCGATGAAAGGCTCTTTCAGCGCCTGGTTGATCAGGAGCCCCCGCATGCCGGAGCAGTCGATGAACAGGTCCGCCTCCAGCGTCCGACCCTCCTTGGTGGACAGGCTGGCGATATCGCCGCGCTCGTTCAGGTGAACCTCCACGACCTCGTCGACCACGCGCTTCACCCCGCGCCCGACGGCCCAGCGCTTCAGGAAATCGGCCACCAGGTGCGCGTCGAAGTGCCACGCGTGGTGCATCTGGCGGGTGCCGTCGAGCAGGCACGGCGCCAGCTTGGCGTCGAGCGCCTCGGGCTGCGGGTAGCACGCGTACGCCATCGGCTGCTGGAAGCCCTGCTCGCGCTTGCGCAGCCAGTAATGGGTCAGCGGCACGCCGTCGCAGTTCGGCACGCTGCCGAACAAATGGTAGAAGTGGTCGTCGCGCGAGCGGTCGGGCGACTTCCGCCAGTTCACGAACTTGATGGCGGACTTGAACGCGCCGTTCACCTGGGGCATCCACTCCCGCTCCGGTATCCCGAGGAAGTCGAAGAATACCTTCTGCAAATTGGGGATGGTCGCCTCGCCCACGCCGATCCGGGGAATCGCCTCGGACTCGATGAGCGTAATGCTCGCCTGCTGCTGGAGTGCCCGGACGAGGTACGAGGCCGACATCCAGCCCGCGGTGCCGCCGCCCACGATGACGATATGCTTGATCGGATTGCTCATGACGCGCTTCCCATAGGATTTAAAACCCGAATGGACTTCTGCGATGGTGCTCAATTGATCCGCATTTAGAATAGGCCGTCGATTAATTAAATTAAACTGGCATATTTGACAGTATTTTTATTTGCCTTATTCAATATTTCATTGCGCGATCCAAATACTGAATACAACGCACGCCAACATGAAAAGCGCTCCACACTGAATACTATATTTGTCATCAATTCAATGATTCGTGCATTGTCATTAAATTATCCCTATTTTTTCGCACTGCCTTGCCAGACGTATCGGTGGCCGACATTACATTCTCGAACACGACCACGCAAAAATTACGTCATTAATACGTGAATATATTTATCGCGGTAAGTTCGACCTGGAACCTTCAAATTTACGGACCAATAACAACGACAATTCCAGGTTCGCAGATATTAATTTCGAACCGGATAAATCATGTCCAGGATTCATATACGATGATGAACGGACGAAGCAATCGCTCGCGGAGTTTCGGAATACCAAACGCGAGGAACAAGCGTTGTCAGTGACACTTTTCGCGACTTATGATTATCCGGCAGGTATGCCGGGAAGCGACTTGACCCTGACAATGATGGGCGCGACACCGTCGCCTTGCCTGCCACTTTCTACGTTACCGGCGCAGCCCTGCCGGGGTCGCCTTCCGGCAACCCATGCAGATTCACGCGTCGCCAGTCATCGACACTTGCACCGAGCCCATCGTTGGAAAAACGAGGTTAGCCCATGTTGACATTGAGTCCCATGCTGAAAATGTCGTTCTACGCGGCCCTTGTGCTGCTGGTCCCCGGGCCGACCAACACGCTGCTGCTGTCTGCCGGGCTCAAGCTGAATCTGCGCGGTGCGTGCCGGCTGGTCGCTGCGGAGGCGTCAGGCTATGTGATAGCCATCACCGTATGGGGATTCTTTCTGTGGTCGTTGGCGACGCAATATCCGTGGATCGTCAGTTGCGTCAAGTTGCTCAGCGCCACGTTCATCTTCTACCTCGCCGTGAACATGTGGTTCAAAGGCGCCGACTTTGACGCCACCGACTCGCCGCCGCTGGGGTTCCGAGCACTTTTCGTTGCGACCTTGATGAACCCCAAGGCCTTGTTGTTTTCAAGCGCCATTTTTCCGGAGGCGGCGTTCAGGTCGCTCGACATTTTCCTGATGTCGACCGGTGTATTTCTGATCACCCTGATTCCGATCGGACTGATATGGTCCCGGTCGGGGCGGCTGCTGGTCATGAACCGCTCGGAGGGTCGACTGGCTTCCCTCGTGCTGCGGTGCTCGTCGCTGGTGTTGCTGACGTTCGCGGCAACGCTGGCCAGCTCCGTGCTCAATCGATGAGGCGGCCGCGGCGCGCGTTTACCTTCTTGCATTGCCTTCGGTAAAACGCAGTGCAGAAATCGCGGCGCGTTCTTGTGAAACCCATCGGCATGGATGCCGGGAGTATCTGGCACCGCATTCGCCGCATGCTTGACAGCGTCGGCCCGTATTCGTACTCGCTACGGTCGACGTTGTGCCAAGGCTAAACGGGGCCCCCAACGATCAAGCACGACGGCTACGGGCTTTACGCGTGCTTTCCGCTGCGACCCTGGACTCGTTCAGCAACATCTCCGCCGCCTGCCAGGCCCTTGCGGCAGCCTGCGAATCCCCGATCGCACGCGCATCCGCGGTCGCCCCGCTCAGTAACATCACGTACACGCCTGCCAGCTGACGTGCCCGGCGACGCGGAACGATCTCGGCGAGCAGTTGCTCCATGAGGGCCAGCAAGTCGTCGCGATAGCGCACCGCCACGTCGGTCACCTTGGGGCAGGTCGCGCCGAACTCGGCCAGCGCACGCTCGAACAGGCAGCCCGCGAACGCCGGGCTGCTGAACCAGGTGCCGTACCAGTCGAAAATCCCCTTCAGGCGCGCAGCGGCGTGCGGCATGGGGTCGAGCTTCGCGGCGATGCTCTCCATGATGAAGGTGTAGCGCTGCTCCAGCACGGCCTTGATCAGATCGTCCTTGCCGGCGAAGTGATGGTAGAGCGTCATGCGGGCAACGTCCGCTTCGGCGATGATCCGGTCGATGCCGACCGGATGAAAGCCATGGAGGGAAAACAACTCACCTGCCTTGTCGACCACCTGCTGGCGTTTGCTCGCGCGCATTCATGCATCTCCTGACTACAGGGCGGGCATCTTAGCACCGCCGCCCGCACCGCTCTCTTCAGCCTGTCGGGCACGTGTGCCCGCTGCCGGATACCGGTTGACCAGGATGCGCGACCGATACGCTGCCCGCGAACAGCGTCACGCAGGCCGACACGAGCACGGGTTTTGAAGCAGACGGCCCCACGTCGGAAACGGATGCCACCATTGCCGCTGCGCGCAGCGGTTTCAGCAAGGCACCCGGCCGCCGCCCATCATGCACCATCGCTGCGTCTCCTGGGGCGGGGGCGCGTACGGCAGCCCGGTCCTCGGATCGAGGTGGTCATACTGCCCCATGGGGTGTCGTGCCCGCCACGCGGCCTGCTCCGCATACTGTTGCTCGATCGCGGCGTGCTCTCGTGCCAGATCCGCCTTCTGCGCGTCGTCCACTTTCTTCGTCATCGTCACGAGCCGGGCGAACTTCGGATCGCGAACATCCTGCAGCGGCGGAAACGGCGGCAAAGGCGGCATGATCAGCACCGGGCCGTTGTATTTCGGTATCGGCAATTTCGACGGCCGGCCAAAGTTCGCCGCCATATCCATCTCCCACAACGCAGCGCTCATGCCGAGCACGTGTTCGTAGTCGCGATTGACGACCGCCAGCGTGACCGGCCCCGACGGCGCCGGCAATGGCTGCAGCGAAGGTGGAAGCGTCTGTCGAGCGTCGGGATAGATGATGCGGGCATACACGATCGCAGCGGCGGAGTACTGCTGGAGGACTGCCTCGTACGCATCCAGTATCTGCTCTCGACCGTAGCCGCCAGGATTCTCGAACATCGGCTTGTATGCCAACACCTTCCGGCTATACAACGCATTCGCATTCCGCTGCTCCGCGACAGCCTGTTGTTGAGGATCGGCCGGCGCGGACGCCGACAGCGGCGCACACCCGGAAAACATGCTGGCGGCGAGCAATAGCCCGGCTGTCGCGCAAACAGCCGACGCGCATCGACGCGACCGGTCGGCGGTCGCCCGGTTGACCCAGGCGAACAAAGCAGAGGCTTGCTTGATGGTTGTTGTCTGCATGGCAGGGTGTCCGGAAGGCGTGGTCATCTTGAGCTGGGTCCTGATCGCGACTGCGAATGCGATGCGTCGCAGTCGAAAGGAAAGCGGCACGAAGCCGTTACTGGGGCGGCACCTCAACCAGGCGCACGTCGCACGACGATGCCCCGGTCGACGAACGACGCCAGCAACCCCGTGTACGTAGGACATGCGCCGGTCGCATGGTGTGCAAGCACATCGTCGATTTCGGCCGAGTCGTTGCGCACGCATTCGTACTGCCGCGCCGTGGATGGATGCAGCGATGCGAACGCGCCGCACAAATGCACGTACGCAACGACTTCCTCGAACATTCGCGTATTGATCTCGAGGGCGACCATCATTTCCGAGCTATATCCGCACTCCGAATCCACCTTTGCTGCATAGGCGCGCATGTCATAGGCCGGCAGCCAGGGTGGCTCCAACCCGTTCAGGCTACGGGCGATCTCATCGATACTGGCTGTCCGTGTCATCGTGAAATTCCTGCGCAAGCCACACTCGGCGCCCCTGCACCGCTTCGCATCCGGTCCACAGCTTGACGACGCGAGAAGAACGATATGATGAATGTATACTAGTCGATCTACTTTGACTAGAATCGCGATCAGCAAGACCGAGGCAATCGGCGCACGCACAACGATCGCCGTGTTTCTACTTCTCGATATATTTTCCGATCCTAATATTTGGGAAATGAACACGTTTCATAAAAGTGCTATTCGGCGGTTAATACACGCCCGACATGCCGGCGACAGGCAGACCTATGTGCGTCGTCCCTTGAAGCCCGCTTCCACCGATCTCTCCGGATCTTCCGCCATGCCGCGTGCCGCCGTTCTGCCGCTTCTCGCCGCATCGTTCGCGTCGTTCGCGTCGTTCGCAACGAAGGGCCTGGTCGGCGCCGGCCGGGTGCCTGGCCTTGCGCTCACCGTGCCGGCCGCCGCACAAACGCATGCCTGCGCGCCACGCGCGGTGTCCGAGTTGAGGGACTTCCCGTCCGTCACGGATTACGACGTCAAGTGCCGCTGATCGCCCGTCGTCGGCTGCCTTACCCAGGCCGCCGCGCCAACCAGGAGCGCCACATGCAACGCCTGCCCATGCGCCCCCCGCCCGCCGTCTGGTGCGCGCTATCCGCCGGCGTCCTGCTGATCGGCCTGAGCGCGTGCAAGCGCGCCATGCCGCCCGCCAACCCGACGGCGGATCCGGCATCCGCGGTGTCGTTGCCGGCCGTCCATGTGCCGGAAACGACCCCTGCATCGCCGCTGCAAACGCTGCTGGGCGTATTCGGCGCGGCGAAGCCGGCAACCTGGCCGGCGTTCGACAACCTGCCCGGCGTGCAATGGACCGACGCGAAGCCGCTCGGCAATCCGGACGGCCATTCCCCCGAGACCACGCACTACCGTAGCGGCAGCACGCTGCTCACCGGCTTCGGCGACGTGGATGTGCCGGACGGCAAGGTCGGCGAGGACGCCGGCATCAAAACGGACAACGAAGGCCACGTCGGCGTCGTCCTCAATGGCAATGCCACCGCGGTCCTGTCGATCGCGTTGCGCAAGTTCTACCCGAGCGACGACACGCAGGACATCCTGCTGCGCCAGCTCGGCCGCCGCGCCACGGTCAAGCGCATCGCCGGCCGATGCGCGCTCGACTACGGCACCACCGCGCCGAACACACAAAACAACGTGTTCTTCCGGGTCAGCATCGCCAACGCCGCCGTGCCGGTGTTTGCGGAAACCTACGTCGATGAAGAGGGCGGCAATCAGGGCCCGGGGGCGACGAACTTCGTGTTCTACCGCACCCGGCCGGATCAACGTATCGCGAGCATGAAGTGCAAGCGCGCCGACGCCTGAGCAGGCGCGCTTCGGCGCAAGGGCATCCGCACGAGCCGTGCATGCCAGCGCCTGCCTGGCGCCGCCAAGGCGGCCGACGCAGCGAGTTTCGGGCGCATCACCACCCATCCGGACTGCTGATCGAATGGAAGACAGCGGCTTGACGCCATCACTACACGGGGGAAGCACCATCATGAATTCCACACGCCTGCGCCTGACCTTCCTTGGGTTCATGCTGGGTCTCGGCTGGCACCACGCGGCGGCGGCGGCCGGCTGCGAGGACAATTTCAAGCGTGAAGCCGACACCGGTGCCGGCACACGCTTCTCGACGTTCGCCACGGTGCCGGGCCTGGATGCACGCAACGCCATCGCGCAACTCAAGCAGATCGCCGCGGGCGACGGCTTCCTGATCGGCGACGAGCACTACACCGGTTCGACCGGCCAGCTGACGATCCAGCAACAGCAAAGTGACCGCGCCCGCGGATTCGCCATCACGCTGACGGCCAATCAGGACTCGAAAACCCTTTCCGTGGCGACGACGTTGCCCGCGGGCATGCAGGCAGCACCCGAAGCCATCCGGGGCGGCATGTGCGGCATGCTCGGCCGCGTCGACATGAGCCGCAGCGCAGCCAGCACCGGCGTGGCCGTCACGGCGCCCGCGTCGTCCGGCGACGCCTTTCCGGGCGCGCCCGCCTTTACCACCTGCACGTACAACTTCCGCCCCGCGCTGGATGGCGTCACCGGCCGCCACTACACCACCTGGTTGCCGATCAAGGCGCTGAACCCGGCGGACGCGGCCGCCCGGCTGACACAAGCGGCCACCGCGGCAAACCTGAGCGTGACGTCGAACGAACGGCACGGCACGCTGACCGAAGTCACGCTCGTCCAGCCGCTTCCGGACCAGGGCGAGAAGCGCGCGTTCCCGATCCGCTTCATGCTGGAGGAGTCGCTGGGCGTGATCTCCGTCGTCGCCCGACTCAACCCGAAGCAGGAGATGGACGACGACACGCTGCGCAAGGAAATCTGCTCGCTCGTCGCGGCCGCCACCGCGGCGCCGCCGGGCGAATCGAAAGAGCCGCCGGCGCTGCCCCGCGAGCGCAAGCTGGAACGCTGGCACGCCGGCATCGACTGGCTGATCAACCGCGCCGTGGTGGCCGGCAAGTCCCTCGTGATCGTGCCCGCCATCAACCTCGACAGAAAGTACACCGGCGACGAAGCCGTCAACGAGAAGAAATGGGCATTCCGTACCGACGTGACCGCCACCACGATCTGGCAAAACAAGGCCAACGCCCGTGACGTGATACGCGTGGGGCCGGACGAACCCTTCAACGAAGTGGGGCTGCACGGCTATGTCTCGACCTTCGTGGCGGGCAACGCGCAGTACTTCGTCTACATCGTCAATCCGGGTACCTACACGGTCGCCGGCAACACCTACGAGACGACCGCCAACGCGATGTCGCAGCTCGGCACCCAGCAGAAGCCGGGGCGTTCGCCGCTGGGGCAGATCGCGTTGCTGCCCAAGAAGAACACCGACTTCATCCAGTCGCAGGAATGGTTCAACGCGCAGTTTCGCGACCGTGAGGTCACGGATACGTACTGCTCGTCGGTCTTCGTCCAGAGCGGCGGCTGCGCATTCTGGGCGACGGAGAAGAGAACGGTATCGGAGATGACCGAGCCCGCGGGATGGAAGACCGTCACCCGGGAGAAGTCCGTGGACGGGCTGGCGGTCTCGACCCGGCTCAAGCGCGAGTTTGCTTCGTTCAGCGTCGCGGCGGGCGAAGCCGTCGTGATCGACGGGCTGTACCCCACGCCCCCCAACGCGGACTACGACAAGCAAGCCTGCGAGATCGTCAGCGGCCAGATCCAGTGCGACCTGACGCGCTATACCCTCACACGCATCCCGGCCGACATGGCGCACGTGCAGGGCCTGGCATCCGACCCGGGGTTCTACCCGCGCGCCACGCGCATCCTGTCCAACGCCAGGTATCGCCCGCTCAAGCTCCTGGGCAAGCCGGGCGAACTTCGCTCGGTGTACGGTCAGGACTATTCGCTCGGCGTGCGTTGAGCGCACGCCCCGATCATCGCCATGACCGCCAAAAACCTGAAGCGCGGCCTCACCCAGGCTTCGAACAACCGAATCGGCACGGAAACCAGCATGAAACCCACCCTCCAGCACGCCGCCTGTGTCGCCCTGCTCTTCACAGCGGCTTCCGCACATGCAATCGACTGCCAGAAGGCCGGCAACCGCGTCGAGCACACGATCTGTGCCGATGAAAAACTCAAGGCCGCCGATGCGGAAATGGGCAAAGCCTATACGGCCGTCATGCAGCAGGCGGGCAACGATAGCGAATTGCGCGCGATGCTGGTCCGCAGTCAGAAACGCTGGCTCGCGGCGCGTGACAAGCGTTTCGCGGATCCGGTCGATTTCCCCGGCGCACCGAATGCCAAGGCCCTGCGGGCGAGCCTGCTGCAGGCGATCCGCCAGCGCACCGAGACCTTGAGTGAACGCGGCAAGGCCGCGCCGCGCCTGCTTGAAACGGCCCTTGCGCAGCGCACCTTTCTGACTCAATTCACGGGTGGCCCGTTCGCCGGATTCGAGACCCGATGCGACTTCCTGCCTCACGACGGTCAACTGAGCTATGGCTGCTTCAGCGAACGCCGCTATCAGAACCAGGACAGGATCTGCACCCTGCAGGACGATTGGGCGAGCGGCGGCTACTACGAGACGCGCCTGGTCGGCAACGTCGTCCAGGGCAGGCTGGAAACCGTTGCGGCGTGCGGCGACGGCTCCGAAGGCGGCAGCCCGTGTCCGGATGTGGATGAGACGCGCAAGGCGGCCGCCGGCTGGAATCTCCATCCAGGCCGCCCGGCCTTGACGCCAACGGCCCTGCCCAAGCTGGATGCCGAAGCCGAACTGGGCACGGAAGACACGGGCTGGCTACGTGCCTGCCTGACCGACAGCCGCTACCCTCGCGCGGCACGCTGAGAACCGCGCGCATCGGGTGCGTTGGCGATGTTCATTCCCACGCGGGCTGAAGACATGCACGATTCTGCCGGTGCGAAGCCTCCTCGCACATGACCCGAATCAGTCCGCTCTAATTGCGCCATCTGGAGTGCGAAGCGGTTCCTTTACCCATCATCACCCGCCACAAGGATTCAGCATGACGCCGCCCCGACGCAGCACTCCCGAACTTTCAGTCCGGCACACCGATAGCAGGTTCGTCACGCGGTGGATCATCGTGGCGGCCTTGAGTGTCTGCCTCCCGTTTGGCAGCGTGTACGGACAGCCTGCGGACGCGGCCACGCCGGACTCCGCAGGCAAATCGCCTATCGCGTCCCAGGCGCCAGCCGACCTGAGCACGACGCAAGCGCTGCAACGCATGCTGGCGCTGATTCGGGCAAGCGGCCAGGTTACCGACATCACGCCCGACACGGTACGCCGCCTCTTCGGCGTGCAGACCACGGCGATTGGCAAGGATCAGTTCGGCTATGGTCAACGCTTGCCGGGCAACTGGGCATTCAGTCTCCAGCGGGTAACGGTCGGTGATACCGGCCCGCGTGTGGATCTGATATTTGATCCGATTCCCGGTACGCAGGCTTCTCCGCTGACGACGTGTGAACCCACCTTCGCTCAATTCACGAAGGCACTGGAGTCAATGGGGTTCAGTCGCCGCACCCATTACGGCGAACATGGGCGGTGGGTCTTCGATGCTTTCGAGCGGCCTCGCATGGATATCAGGGTCTACCCAGTCAGGGCGTTCTCCGACAACGGCGAGCCGCTGGGCCCGGCCTGCGTGAAGGCGGTACTGGTGCGATAGGGCAACCCGCATGCCGTGCGCCGGCCGGTTCACCCGGAAACCCATCGCAGTTCATTGATCGTGGAATCGTGGCGGTGCGGTCGGCCAATGCCTGTCAGCCTTTCCTCTGCGGCCCCTCAAACGGAACATCGTCCCACGAGCGAACCGGCGCTCACGGTCAATTCGACGATCGGTGGTAAGTCGCGATATATCGTGCCTGTCCAAGGATGTTTCCGTGCATCTGATAGGCAACGACCGCCGGACTCGACGTCGGTTTCACGTCGACACGCGGAATGGACAACGCGGATACCGTCACGATGTATCGATGAGATTCGCCTTGCGGCGGGCATGGCCCACCGTACCTGGATTCGCCAAAATCGGTCAGCGTCTCGAGCGCGCCCACCGGCATGAGCCGTACATCGCCCGATGCCCCTTTCCGAATCGACGTTTCCGAAGGCGGGATATTGACGACTTCCCAATGCGTCCAGCCGAGCCCCCCGGTCGGGGCATCAGGATCGTACATCGTGACGACGATGCTTCTGGTGCCAGCCGGAACGTGTGCCCACGAGACGCGAGGCGAGACGTTGTCGCCACGACATCCAAATCCGTTGTACACCTGAGCATTCGTGAACCGACCGTCATGGTCGAGATCGTCAACCGTTACCGTCAGCGGATCAGCAAAAGCAACTGCGGGCACGGCTGCGAAAAGTACCGTGGAGCAGATACTCGATCGCAGAAAAATACCCAATCTCATGGCGGGATCCTGAGAGAAATTCGATGTGATGTTTCGCACGACCGGATTGACACGCGATATGCCGTTCCTGCAACGATCGTCGACGCGGATTCAAGGCTCGCACTTCAACCATGAGTCGCACCCATGACGGGGCTCACCCTGGTGCCTGTGCGACAGCCTACGCGGCACATCCTAGGTTCATCGTGAATCCGACAGTAGGTCGGCGGACAACATCAGCATGTTGCGTGAAACAGAACAATCCACGAATGCATGCCGGAGCGGCTCGTCGCGCTTGCGGCATGCCATGGGCGCGCACTCGATCCGCAAGATCGATGCCCCCACCGGGCAGGCGGATTGCTCCTTGCATCGGTTCCTGATCATCGCCCCGGAGACAACGATGCCGACCGACCTCAACCCGCCGCCGCCCGAGCGCCATCGGCTCGGCGAATGGATGGCCCGCGAAGAAGCGCACATGGCCGCGTTCCGCGAAAAAATCGCGGCCGAGGCCCGCGCGCATGCCGGCGACCGGCTGCGTACGCCGGCCGTGCAGGAACTCGCGCGGCTGTTCGACGATCATGCAGTGCTGCGCATGACCCTGGTCCGCGCGATCGATGAAGCGGTCGATTCAGGCCGCCGGCTCGGCTATACGTCCATCGACGAGTTGATGACCGTCCTGGATCACCTGATGACCTACACGCCGCCGTTCAGCGACGCGAGCCTGATCGTGTGCCCGATCAACGCCTTTCTCGACTGGCCGATGTGCATGCCGTCGGGCCATGCGCTGTTTCGCGACGCCGCCGTCAACGCACATCTGCAGAACGTGCTGAACGTATGGTGCGGCTTCCTTGGCGGCCCGCATTCGCGCGCGCATCTCGACACGTCGGCGCCCGACGGCTGGTTCTGCGACGCGGCGAGCAAGCGCATCGGGCTATCGCAGTTCCAGTATCGCGACGACCAGCCGCACGGCGGCTTCACGTCGTGGAACGACTTCTTCACGCGGCGCTTTCGCGACGGCGCGCGCCCGGTCGCGGCGCCCGACGATCCGCACGTGATCGTCAGCGCGTGCGAGGCCGCGCCGTACCACGTCGAATCGAACGTGAAGCTGCGCGACCGCTTCTGGATCAAGGCGCAGCCGTATTCGCTGCGCGACATCTTCACGCCGGCCCGGCTGTCGCTCGCCGAGCGCTTCGTCGGCGGCGACCTGTACCAGGCGTATCTCAGCGCGTACAACTACCATCGCTGGCACGCACCGGTGCGCGGGGTCGTCACGCATGCGTATCGGGTCCACGGCACCTACTATTCGATCGTCGAGGCGGAAGGCCCCGACCCGGCCGGGCTGAACGACTCCCAGGGGTACACGACGGCGGTCGCGACGCGCGCCGTGGTCGCGATTGCCTGCGACGATCCCGGCATCGGCACCGTGGCCGCCGTGTTCGTCGGCATGGGCGACGTGTCGTCCTGCGTGATCGACGTCGTGCCGGGCCAGCGCGTCGACAAGGGCGACGAGATCGGATACTTCCAGTTCGGCGGATCGACCTGTTGCCTGCTGTTCGAAGCCGGTGTGATCGACCGGTTCGTGTATGCGCCGCCGTTCGAGCACGACACCGCTGTCGTGGCCGTCAATTCACCGGTCGCGATCGCACGGTGAATCGCACGTGCGTCGGGCTCGCAGGCTCGACGCACGCCGGTTGTCGGTGCAATGTTTTCAACGGTTTGTAATGCCGCGGAACGTCGGTGGACGTCGGTCAGCGTGACACGGCGAATGGCGTCGCCCGACGCGGGTCACGCCGCCCGTGGCGCCAGGGAATCGATCAGCGCGCCGTTGAAGGCCGGCAGGTCGTCCGGCTTGCGGCTCGTGATGAACGGGCCGTCACGGACGACCTCCTGGTCGACCCACTTGCCGCCCGCATGACGGATATCGTCCTGAAGGCTCGGCCAGCTCGTCATCGTGCGGCCTTCCACGAGGCCCGAGGACACGAGCAGCCAGCCCCCATGGCAGATCGCCGCGACCGGCTTGCCGGCCCCGACGGCCGCCGTCACGAACTCGCGCGCGGCCGGCACCATCCGGATCGCGTCGCCGTTCACGACGCCGCCGGGCAGCACGACCGCGTCGTAATCGCCCTCGCGCGCGTCGTCGAACGTGCGGTCGACCTTCACGCGCGCGCCCTTGTCGACGTGCCTGAAGCCCTGGATCTCGCCACCCTTCTCCGAAATCACGTCGACCTGCGCGCCTTCCGCCGCGAGCGCGCGCTGCGGTTCGACGAGTTCGGCTTCCTCGAAGCCGTCGACCGCGAGGATCGCCACCTTGCAATGAACCAGCCTTCCGCTCATGAAGCTCTCCTTCAGTGACGCGGCACACGTCGTGCCGCGCCGGTTTCGCAGCAAGCGGCGTGCCGTTTCCGCCCACGGGACGCACCCGCCGTCTGCCGCGTCGGCGTTGACGCATTCACGTTTCAGCCCCCAGCCGCGCGCGCATCGACGCGGTGATGCGCTGCCGCGCGTTCGCATAGCCTTCCCACGGATCGCGTTTCAACGCATCGAGGCGTTCACGCAGCGTGTCGATCGTCCATTGCGCACCGCCCGTCGTGGCGGGCACCTCGTCCCAGTCGAGCGGCACCGATACGCCCATGCCAGGCCGCGCGCGCACCGAATACGCGGCGATCGTGCTCGCGCCGCGGCCGTTGCGCAGGTAGTCGACGAAGATCTTGCCGCGCCGGTGGCGCGGCCCCATCGTCGCCGTGAAACGGTCGGGCAGCGCGCCCGCGACGTGCTGCGCCACCGCGCGCGAGAAATCCTTCACGTCGTCCCAGCCCGCATGCCGCGTGAGCGGCACGACGACGTGCAGCCCCTTGCCGCCGCTCGTCTTGCAGAACGACGCGAGGCCCAGCTCGTCGAGCAGCCCGCGCACGAGCTGCGCGGCGTCGATCATCGCGCGCCACGGCAGCGCCGGATCGGGATCGAGGTCGAACACGATGCGGTCCGGCCGCTCGATGTTCGACGCGTGCGCGTTCCACGTGTGCAGCTCGACCGTGCCCATCTGCGCGGCGCCGAGCAGCGCATCGACGCTGTCGATCGACAGCAGCGGCCCGTGGCCGGGATCGAGCCCTTCGTGCTGCGTGACGAACGGGATCTCGCGGCGCTCGGCATGCTTCTGGAAGAACAGTTCGCCGGCGATGTCGCCCGGTGCGCGCACGAGCGACACGGGCCGGCCCTTCAGGTCCGGCAGCAGCCACGGCGCGACCCATTGCCAGTAGTGCGCGAGGTCGATCTTGCGCGTGCCGCTGTGCGGATCGAGCACCCGATCGGGATGCGTGATGCGCACGCGGCCGAACCGATCGGCGGCGGCCGCGCGCTGCGTGTCGCCGGCAGACGCGGACGCGCGCGCGCCATGCTTGCGGCCGTGCGCCGTATCGGGTTGCGGGGCATGCGAGGATGCGCCATGCGCCGCGCGGGTTTCGTTCATCGTCGCCTCCGTTTCGGTTGGCCGCGGCACTTCGCGGACGATCTGCCGCGCCGGCTTGTCTTCGCGCAGCGCGATGAACGCCGCCTGCCGCACGATGCCGTCGCTCGTCCATTCCGCGAATTCGCATTCGGCGACGAGCGTCGGCTCGACCCAGTGGACGCGCGTGCGGGACCGTTCCCGCGGCGGCGGATCGAACGGCGTCGTGCCGCGTTCGTGCTGGCGCAGCGTCGCCGCGAGCCGGTCGAGCAGACGCGTATCGAACCCGGTGCCGACCCGGCCGACATAGCGCAACGGCGGTTTGCCGCGTGGTTGCTTGCCGCCCGCGGCCGGTTCGTACACGCCGAGCAGCAGCGCGCCGAAGCCGTGCCGGCTGCCCGACGGCTCGGTATAGCCGCCGATCACGAACTCCTGCCGCCGCCGGCATTTCAGCTTGATCCATGCGGACGAGCGGCCGCCGCGATAGCGTGAATCGGCGCGCTTGCCGATCAGCCCTTCGAGCCCCGTGTCGCACGCGCTCGCGATCAGCGACGCGACGTCGTCGCCGAGATCGGGCGAGTAGCGCAGCCGCGCGGGGTCGCTACCGGCGAGCAACGGTTCGAGCAGCGCGCGCCGCGCGGTGAGCGGCGCATCGCGCAGGTCGTATCCGTCGAGAAACGGCAGGTCGAACACGAACAGCGTCACCGCGTCCGAACGGCCCGCGCCAAGCGCGTTCTGCAGCGCCTGGAAATCGGGCAGCCCGTGCTCGCCCAGGACGACGGCCTCGCCGTCGAGCCACGCGTTCTCGACCTCGAGCGCCGCGAGCGCGTCGCGCTGCATGCGCAGCTTCGCGGTCCAGTCGCGACCTTCGCGCGTCATCAGCGTGACGTGCCGGCGCGCACCGCCGCCCGCGATCCGGGCCAGGATACGGTATCCGTCGAATTTCACTTCGTAGCGCCAATCATCGTGAGCGGGCGGGGCA
This sequence comes from Burkholderia sp. AU15512, assembly GCF_002223325.1. NCBI lineage: Bacteria > Pseudomonadati > Pseudomonadota > Betaproteobacteria > Burkholderiales > Burkholderiaceae > Burkholderia > Burkholderia sp. AU15512. Next base: position 135,244 of record NZ_NKEX01000008.1, on the reverse strand, counting down.
TCGACGAGCGTCGCGAGCTGCGGCGTCACGCGCTCGGGCAATGCCGCGCGCACCGCGCCTTCCACCTGCGACGGATCGAGCGCCGTCGTGCACGCCCCGCCGTCAGGCGGCGGATGGGCAGGCGCCTTGCGCGCCGCCTTTGTCCGGCCGTCATGCGCGCTGCCCGGCTGCTGCGCGACGACATCGAAGCTGGCCGCATCGCGCGCATCGTCGTCGCGTTCCTTGATCAGCAGCCATTGCTCCTGGCGCCCCTGCTGCCGCCCGCTGCGCACCAGCGCCCAGCCGCCGTGCAGCTTCGTGCCGTCGAGCCGGAACGTCAGCTTGCCCGCGCGGTAGCCGTCGCGCGCTTGGGCAATGCCGCCGTCGGGCGTCCAGGTGCCCTCGTCCCACACGGTGACCGAGCCCGCGCCGTAATGGCCGGCCGGGATCTCGCCTTCGAACGACGCATATTCGAGCGGATGATCCTCGACGTGCACGGCCAGCCGCTTCACCGACGGGTCGACGCTCGGCCCTTTCGGCACCGCCCATGACTTCAGCGTGCCGTCGAGTTCGAGACGGAAATCGTAGTGCAGCCGTCGGGCGTGATGCTCCTGGATCACGAAGCGCAGCGGCCGGGCCGTGCGCGCCGATGGTCGCGCTTGATGCGCTTTATGCGCTGCTTTATGCGCTACATGCGCCTTCTCCACGCTCGCGTCCGCATCCGCGCGCACGCGCCGCCGCCCGTGCGCCCCCTCGGGTTCCGGCGTCGCGTCGAAGCGGCGCTTGCGGCGATAGGGTTCGAGCTTGCCGGCCATCGCTTCACCCTCCTTCCCGCATCGTCACGCCGCGTGCTTGCGGCGCACGGCGGTCTTTTTCGCCGTGTGCGTGCCGGTCGCACCGTGCTTCGCGGCCGCGCGCTTCGCCGCTGCATTCGCCGGCTTCTTCGCCGCGCCCTTCGCGGACGTTTTCGCCGCCGGCTTGCGCCGCGCGCCCGTCGATGGCGACGGCGAAGGCGCACGGTCTTCCTCGTCGTCGTCCGCGCGCGCGGCACGCGCACCACCGCCGCCCTTCAGGCTGCGCTTGAGCAGCTCGGTGAGATCGACCACGTTGGTCGCCGTGCGCGCCGTCTGCGCGGGGCGATCCTCGATTTCCTCGATGCGGCCCGCGCGCACCTTGCGCTCGACCAGCTCGAGGATGTCGTCGCGGAACGTGTCGTGATACTCGTCGGGCGTCCAGGAGCCCGACATGTCGTCGATCAGTTTCTTCGCCATCGCGAGTTCGCGCGCACTGACGCCCGCGCGCTTCGCGTCGTCGGCCGGCACCGACAGTTCGTCGAGCGGCCGCAGTTCCTCCTGCCAGCGCAGCGTATCGAGCGCGAGCAGCGGCCCGACCGGAATCAGCGCGCCGAGATGCTGGCGGTCGCGCATCACGACGTGCGCGATGCCGATCTTGCCGCTGTCCTTCAGCGCGTCGCGCAGCAGCGCATAGACCTTCTCGCCCTTGCGGTCGGGCACGAGGTAGTACGGCGTGTCGAGATACAGGAACGACACGGCGCCCGCATCGACGAACGTGACGATGTCGACGGTCTGCGTCGATTCGGGGTTCGCCGCGCGGATCTCGTCGTCGGTCAGCACGACATAGCGCTCCTTCTCGTACTCGTAGCCGCGCACGATGTCCTCGCGCGTGACTTCCTTGCCGGTGCGCTTGTTGACCTGCCGATAGCCGACCGGGTCCATCGAGCGCTTGTCGAGCAGCCGGAACGACGGCTTCACGGTGCGCGTGGCCGGGAACAGCTGCACGGGCACGTGAACGAGCCCGAAGCTGATCGCGCCTTTCCAGATCATGCGTGTCATCGATGTCCTCCTTGCGGCGTCCGTCGCCGCGCGCAACCGTCAGGGCTTTCGGGAACGGCTGCGCCGCACGATGCTGACGTGGCCGTTGCGCTCCAGGATCGCCGCGTCGACGTCCGACAGGTCGTCCGCGCCGAGCGCCTGACGCACGCTCTCATGGACGTCCGTCGGCGTGATCAGCGCCGCGCGCATCTGCGCGTCGTCGAAGCGGCCGTTGCGATACACCTCGCGTTCCGCGCCGACCAGCAGCCGCTCGAGCCGGCGCGAGCGCAAGCAGGCCAAGCCGATCACGCGATGCAGCAGCGCGATCGCGAGCGACGCGGCCACCGTCGCGACGAACGGCGACGCACCGACCACCGCGCGGCTCAGGATCGCGCCGAGCAGGATGCCGACCACGTAGTCGAACGGCGAACGCTGGCCGAACGCGCGCCGCCCGGCGATGCGGATCAGCACCAGCGCGATCCCGAACACGACGATCGAGCGCAGCACCATCTGCCCGGGGTCGAGCATCCGGCCCTGCCCGAACAGCGCGACGACGACGTCCATGATCGCGTGGCGCTAGGCCGGCAACTCGGCGGCCTGCTGCTCGCGTGCCCAGACGCGATGGCGGCCGATATGGTCGGACAGGTCGTTCAGGACTGCGTCGAGATCGACGGCCTGCCCGACGCACACGCCTTCGGCCGGGTCCGGCAGGTGGGCGGCGCTCAGCAATTGCCGCCCCGACCCGACGGCCGCGATCGGCTTCAGGTGCTTGAACGCTTCGCGCACGAAATGCCGCGCGTCGGCGCTGTGCGCGAGGTCGCGGCCGTCGCCGTCGCCGCCGCACACGAACACCGCGTCGAACATCACCGACGGCATGCCGGCCAGCGTCGCTTGCGGCACGATGCTGCCGATCGGCGCCAGCGTCGGCGCGACGATCGTCGGCACCGCGTGCGCGGCCAGCAGCGCATCGCGCACCTGCTGGACGAGCGCCTCGCTCGTGCCGCCGGTCGCGATCAGCGCGATCTTGCGCGACCGGATGCCGGGCTTCGCGCGGCCGATCAGGCTCAGCGCGGGCGAACGCTGCGCAACTGCCGGCGTCGCGCCCCCGTGCGGCGCGGGCAGCCCGAGCCGTTCGGCCACCTGCGCGGCCAGCCCCGCGTCGAAGCGGGCGATGATGTCGTTGACCACCCGCTCGCGAATGTGCGGCTGCGTCACCTTGCCGAGCTCGAAGCAGTACGCGTCGCGGATATGCCGCTGCTCGATCTCGGACATGCTCTGGTAGAACAGCGCGGGCTGCGAGAAATGATCGGCGAACGTCTCGCTGCGCACGCGCACCTTGTCGCCTTCGAGCGGCTCGTGCACGGTCTCGAAGCCGCCGCCGGCCGGCGCGGGCGGCGTCTCGCGCGGCCAGCCGCCGCTCGTCGAATTCGGTTCGTACGACGCCTGCCCGACGTTGATCGTCTGCCGGTGCATCGCATCGCGCTGGTTGTTCGCGAACGGGCACACCGGCCGGTTGATCGGGATCTCGTGGAAGTTCGGGCCGCCGAGCCGGCTCAATTGCGTATCGGTGTACGAGAACAGGCGCCCCTGCAGCAGCGGATCGTTCGTGAAGTCGATGCCGGGCACCACGTGCCCCGGATGAAACGCGACCTGCTCGGTTTCCGCGAAGAAGTTGTCGGGATTGCGGTTCAGCGTCATCCGGCCGATCGGCCGCACCGGCACGAGTTCTTCCGGCACCAGCTTGGTCGGGTCGAGCAGGTCGAAGTCGAACTTGTCGGCATCGGCCGGATCGATCATCTGCACGCCGAGTTCGAACTCCGGATAGTCGCCGCGCTCGATCGCCATCCACAGGTCGCGCCGGTTGAAGTCCGGGTCATGGCCGGCAATGCGCTGCGCTTCGTCCCACAGCAGCGAATACGCGCCGCTCACGGGCCGCCAGTGGAACTTCACGAAACGCTCGGCGCCGGCCGCGTTCACGAAGCGGAACGTGTGCACGCCGAAGCCGTCCATCGCGCGGAAGCTCGCGGGCAGCGCGCGGTCGGACATCAGCCACAGCACCGTGTGGGTGGTCTCCGGCACCAGCGACACGAAATCCCAGAACGTGTCGTGCGCGGACGCGCCGGTCGGCATCTCGTTCGGCGCCTCGGGCTTCACCGCATGCACGAAATCGGGAAACTTGATCGCATCCTGGATGAAGAACACCGGCATGTTGTTGCCGACGAGGTCGTAGTTGCCCTCTTCGGTATAGAACTTCACCGCGAAGCCCCGCACGTCGCGCACTGTGTCGGCCGAGCCGCGCGGCCCCTGGACCGTCGAGAAACGCACGTACACCGGCGTTTCGGCGGCCGGGTCCTGCAGGAACGCGGCCTTCGTGTAGTCGGCCATCGGCTCGTACACGCGGAACACGCCGTGCGCGGCCGAGCCGCGCGCGTGCACCACGCGCTCCGGAATGCGCTCGTGATCGAAATGCGTGATCTTCTCGCGCATGATGAAGTCTTCGAGCAGCGACGGGCCGCGCGGGCCGCCGCGCAACGTGTTCTGGTTGTCGGCGATCCGCACGCCCTGGTTGGTGCGCAGCGCCTCGTGGTCGGGCCGCGAACGGTGCTCGTCGAGCTGGCGCGATTTCGCGCTGTCCTGCGGCTGGGCGGGCGGCGTCTTGCCGGATGAGGGGGAATGGGTCATCGATTGAATCCTCGTGGCGTTCGGAAGGGTATCCGCCGCGCGCGCCGCATGACTGCGGCACGCACGTGGCGGGAACAGCAGGAAAACCGGCGCGGCCGGGCGCAACCGCACCCGCCGGCCGGCGGTGGCTTCATTCAGGGTGCGCGCAACGCCGCGTCGAGTTCGGCGCGCGTCACGTCGAGCGCGACGTTGCATTCGATCGCCGCGTCCTCGACGCGCGGCTGGCGCGCGTCCACCGCGCGCTGCGCGCGGTCGCCCAGATGGGTGCGCACGCGCAGCCGTTCGGCCGCGTCGAGCGACGCATAGCGGGTGATCACGTCCGGATCGAACCGCAGGTCGACCGCGCAACGCCAGTCGCGCGCGCTTGCGTCGGCCGGCACACGCACCCACGACACCTGGATCGTCAGCCGCCCGGACGCATCGTCCGCGTGCACGACGACGGTCGATGCCGACGGGGAACCGTTCGCGAGCGCATGCTCGAGTTCCGCGATGCGCTGCGACCGGTTGGGCGTGACGCTCATCGTCGGACGACGCCCAGCAGCAGCGTGACCAGGAAGATCACCACGAAGATGTAGAACAGGATCTTGGCGATCTCCGCCGCGCCGGCTGCGATGCCGCCGAACCCGAACACGGCCGCGATGATCGCGATGATGAAGAAGATGATGGCGTATCGAAGCATGGAACCCTCCTGGATGACAGCGGTCGCCGGTACGTATCGGCGTCGATCAGGCGTCGTGCTTGTGTTTCGGTTTGCCGTGAGCCGGCGTGGAAGCCATTTTCTCGAGCTCTTTTTCGCTCATCGATTTGGCCATCGACTTCGAAGGCGGTTTGAGATCCTTCATCTTCGTCTCGCCGCGCTTGGCCGACAGGGCGGCCCCGGCGGCGCGTTGCTGGGCCTGCGATTTGGCTGGCATGGTCGTGCTCCTCTCGTGGGTGCGCGCATCGCGGCAAGCGGTGGCGCGCACGCGGTTGAACGTGGTCGAGTGCGGTCGAATCGCCCGGCCGTCACGCCGCGTCACGGCACTGCGGGCCGGCTCGCGAAATCGTCATCGCCCGGCGATCCTTCGCCACGGCGCCACGCGCAAGAACGATGCCTCGGCCGCGTGGCCCCGGCGAAGCCCGCCTCGAAAGCCGCCCGATGAGTCGATTCACGGTTGACCGTCTGCATGCCTCATGCATTGAGCGTGCCAGCTCGTCGAAGCGCGTCCGTGGCGGGTTCGCGCTGCGTGTCGCCGCGAGCGGGAGCGGATTATTTACAAGCCGACGGCAAGTTTTGGACACACATTCTGTAAGCCGTGAAGCATGCCGGATCGTCAACCGTCATCGCTTCGCGTCGATGCGATCGACGGCCGAACGGTCGAGAAAGGCGGTCGTCAGTGCCGGCAGGTGGCGCAGCAGCCACGCGGCCAGGCTGCGCTCCTGTTGCAGGATCCGTTCGCAGCATGCGTGGATCTCCGCTTCGCCGGCAGCCTGCGCGGCCGCGGCGAGCGCCGTATACGCGGCGATCTCGACGTGCGCGAACGCGTAACCGGCCAGCGCGCCCTTCACCACTTCATCGACGGCCAGCATGCCGGTCGCGATCCGGCCATACGCGGCAACGCGCGCGGCCAGATCCTTGATCGCGGACGGCGTCGTGCCGAGCCGCATCAGGCAGGCTTCGACGAGCGCCTGCTGGCCGATCGTGTCGTCGAGATGCTGGCGCAAGCGATCCTGCAGTTGCGGATAGTGATCGAGCCGTTTCAGTTGCGCGGCGAGCAGCATCTCCGCCTGCCGCTCCATCGCATACGCATCGCGCAGCCAGTCTTCCAGGTGTTCGCGCGGATTCGCCATCGGTTTCCTCCGGCCGCATCGCGGGGCGGCATGCCGTGCGCCGCATTGGACGGCGCGCTGCACGGCGCACGCGATCCCGCGCGCATGCCGTGAGCGAGGTACGGACGCCGGGTCAGTACTGCATCAGCGGCGGCGTGCCCGGCAGCGGCCGGTCGCCCTGCGCACCGTTCGCGCCGGTCGAGGGCCCGTCGGCCGCTTCGCCGCCGGCCGCGCCCTGCGGCATCAGGGTGCCCGGCGCCGGGCGCGTGTCGCCACGTGTATTCGCGTCGGGCATCGTCGTGGTCGACTGTGCGCCACGGCTGTCGGGTGGCGTCCCGCGGGCGCCGTAGGGGCCGTTCGCCGGTTGCGTGCATGCGCCCAGCGCGCACGCGGCGGCGCACGCAAGGATGCCCATGCGTATCGTCTTCCGGATCGGGTTCATCGCAATCCTCCCTGTGACCGGCATCTCATAGCCGGTTGAAATGGAAATCGCCGGCGTACGCGGTCGGGGCGCGACGCGCCATCATCGCGTCGAATTCGACCGCCACGCGCGTGAGCGCGCGGCGCTGCGAGTCGATGGCGGCGTGCTCGAGCGCGGCGAACGCGTCGGCGTCGAACGCCACGGTCAGCGACGCCGGATGACCGTCGACGCGAAAGCCGATATGCAGCGCGCCGCGCGGCTTTTCCTCGATATGGAACGGCATCGCGCGCGCCTCGAAATGGCGGCCGAGCGTTTCGGCGATGTCGCGCAGCACGCCGGGTTTCACGCGGATGCTCATGGCGATGCCTCGGTGCGCGTTCGCGATACCACGCCCATCGGGGGCGTATGCTCCGGCGGCTCGCGCTCGGGCGGGGCATGCCCCGGCGGGTCGCCCTCGGGTTGCCGGTACGGCTCGGGCAGGTCGGGGGGCACGTCGTCGGGATCGGGCGGTTCCGGATCCGGCCCGATGCCGGGTAGCGGCGGTTCGGGCCGCTGCAGCCACTGCGCTGGGTCAGGTGTCATCGGCACTCCCTCCTTGCGGGGTCGGCGGGTCGACAGCGGGCGCGACCTTCGCCTGCCCAAGGTGCGCAAGCCGCATGCCGTCGTTCTCGCCATCCGCGTGTCCGCCGCGACGCGCACGCGGGTGCCGCGAACGGCCTGCCGTGCCTTCGCTACACCGTCCGCTGCAAATCTTGCAACGGCGCGGCTACGCGTCGAAAGCGGCCATCACGAGCCACAGCTCGCGGCCGTCATCGCGCACCTGCGCGGCGAGCGCATACGGGTCGTGCGGCTCGCACGCACGCTGCAGCGCGAACCGCGCGGGCTCGGTCGAGCCGAACGTCTCGCCGCCGAGCGGCCTCACGTCTGCCTTGCCTTCGAACATCCGGCGCTCGGGCCGGTAGATCAGCGGTTCATGCTTCCATTCGTTGAAATGGCTCTTCAACGAATCGAATCCGCCGCCGCATATGTTGACCTCGTAGCGCACGCCCGGTCGTCGTTTCGGAATCGTCATCGTGCCTCCCGCTCGATGTAGATGTAGACACGGCCGGCACCGGTTGCGCCATCCGCCTGCGTCATCAACATCGTCATCGCCCTCGCGGCAAGTCGCGTGCCGCGTGCGTTCGGTGCATATCGGCGTATCTCGGCGCAGACCGGGCATGGCCGTTGCGGATGGGACACGCCATCGGCATCGACATGGAGGCTTGCGATGAAGGATTCGACCCGGACCGGCCACGACGCGCCGGCACACGAACGGCAACCTGATCCGTCGCCGCCGCTCAAGCACCACGACCGCGCGCGCACGCGCCATTCGGAACGCCATATCGACAAGCAGCTCGAGGACACGTTTCCCGCGAGCGACCCGCCCGCGACCGGCGGCGTCACGCGCATCGAGCCGGACACGCCGCCCGGCACGCACGACGAGGGGCCGTGGCAGGACAAGCGCGAACGCGGCGACGCGTGAGCGCGCACGGCACGTGGCTTGCTGATTTTGTGCGGCCCATTTCGATCCATTGCACTACCGCATTCGTGAGGAGAATTTCATGCATCGCGTCAACGAAATCATGTCGCAGGACGTCGTGCACATCGCACCGACCGACTCGATCCGTCATGCCGCGCAACTGATGGAGCGCTACGACATCGGCGCGCTGCCCGTGTGCGACAACAACCGGCTGATCGGGATGGTGACGGACCGGGATCTCGCGGTGCGCGCGATTTCGGCCGGCAAGCCGCCGGAGACGCGCATCCACGAAGTCGCATCGGGCCCGATCGAATGGTGTTTCGACGACGATTCGCTGGACGAGATCCAGCACTACATGGCGGACGCGCAACTGCGCCGCCTGCCGGTCGTCGATCACGACAAGCGGCTGGTCGGCATGCTGTCGCTCGCGGACATCGCGACGCGCATGGCCGGCCCCGAGCGGGACGATCTCGCGAACACGCTCGAAGGCGTGTCGCAACCGAAGCAGACGTGACGGAGCGACCCTCGCCCCGTCCCGACCCACCCGCGCGACCCGCAGGGCCCGCCCCGGGCACCGTCGCGCCCCATGCAGCCTGGAGGAAACCATGCAGACTTCCGATCAAGGTCAAACCCGCATCATCGGCAAGGGTGCCGCGACGGCGGCCGGCCCTGGCCCCGACGTGATGGCGGCCGATACGCTGGAAGGCGACAAGGTCTATACGACCGACGGCGACGATGTCGGCAAGATCAAGGACATCATGCTCGACGTGCGCTCCGGCCGCGTCGCCTACGCGGTACTGTCGAGCGGCGGCATCCTCGGCATCGGCGACAAGCTGCACGCGATCCCGTGGAGCGCGCTCACGCTCGACACCGAGCGCAAATGCTTCCTGCTGTCGGTGTCGTCCGAGCGGATCCGCAACGCGCCGGGGTTCGACAAGGACCACTGGCCGGCGATGGCCGATCCGCAATGGGCGACACCGCTGCACGAGTTCTACGGCAGCACGCCGTACTGGAGCGCCGGCGACGAACTCGGGCTGACCGACCCGACCGAGGAACTGAACGATCCGCGCTCACGCGACCGTCTCTGATCGCGCCATCGCGCTGCGCCGGTTCACCGGCGCAGCCGCTTCGAACGCCCCGCCCGCGCGGGGCGTTTTTCTTGCCGGCCGTCGCGGGGGCGGCCCGGACGCGACTGGCGACAGGCGCTACGCGCGATGCCGCAGCGCGTCGATCACGACGGTAAACGCGCGCGACGCCGGGCGGCGGCTCGGATAGTACGCGTGGTAGCCGGGAAAGACCGGGCACCAGTCCGGCATCACGATCCGCAGGCGGCCGTCGCGGACATGCTCGAGCACGATGTCCTCGGTGACGAACGCGATGCCGAAGCCGTCGAGCGCCGCCTGCACCATGTGCGGCTGCGTGTTGCAGGTGATCCGGCCGTTCACGCGCGCCAGCACGTCGTTCCTGCCCTTCTTCAGCTCCCACGCATAGATGCCCTTCGCGGTGGCGAGCCGCAACGTGACGCAATCGTGATCGAGCAGGTCCTGCGGCTTCTTCGGCGGCTTGCGGCCGTCGAGATAGGCCGGCGACGCGACCATCGCCATCCGGACGTCCGGGCTGATCCGCACGGCGATCATGTCCTTCGCCACCTGGTCGCCGTAGCGCACGCCGATGTCGTAGCGCTCCTCGACGATGTTCGACAGCCCGTAATCGACCGACAGCTCGATGCGGATATCGGGGTAGTCGGGGAGGACCTGCCTGAGTTTCGGCCAGATGATCGTATCGATCGGATGCTCGGTGGCGGTAATGCGCACCACGCCGGCCGGCTTGTCCCGGAAATCCGACAGCGCGGCCAGTTGCGCGGTGATCTCGTCGATGCGCGGGGCCACCGCCTGGAACAGCGCCTCGCCCGCGTCGGTCGTCGACACGCTGCGCGTCGTGCGCGTCAGCAGCCGCACGCCGACCCGCGCCTCGAGATCGCGAATGGTATGGCTCAGCGCCGACTGCGACACGCCGAGCCGCGTGGCCGCACGCGTGAAGCTGCGCTCGCGGGCCACCGCGAGAAACACGAGCAGGTCGTTCAGATTTTCGCGCGCCATGTCGAAACGCTCCGGTCGGGACGGACGCTCATCGTAGCACCGCCGGCGGCGATTCATCAGTTTGGCTCATGAGTCCAAGCGCGCCGCGCTACTTAATCGATCCGCGACGAATCACTAGACTGCGAAGCCATCGACCCGATGCGTCGCGGCAGCGCCCGGACGCTCGGACTACCCGCATTCCGGAGCCCAACCTCATGCCTACCCGCTTTCTCACCGCCGTCGCCGCCATCGCCATGCTGGTCGCGTCCGGCTCGCCGTTCGCGCAATCCGCACCGGGCCTGACGCGCGAGCAGGTCCGCCAGGACCTGCGGCGCTACGAGGCCGCCGGCTTCAATCCGGCGCGCATGAACCCGCGCAGCTGGGTCGACGACGCCCAGGCCGCCGCGGCCCGGGTGCAGGCCGGGCGCGCCGACGACGCGCGCACGCAACTCGCCGTGCACGGCGCCACGACGCGTTGCGACTGAGCGCGCGCCCCCTTCTTTTTTCCGATCCGGTTTCCGACATGCCATCCGTCTCCACCCCCGATCGCGGCACCGCACCCGACGGTGCGGCCGCATGGGGCGCCGTCCTCGCGATGTCGCTCGGCGCGTTCGCGCTGGTCGCCTCCGAGTTCATGCCGGTCAGCCTGCTCACGCCGATCGCAGGCGACCTGCACGTCAGCGAAGGCCAGGCCGGCCAGGCCATCTCCGTGTCGGGCGCGTTCGCGCTGGTCACGAGCCTGTTCATCGCGTCGCTCGCCGGCCGGCGCGATCGCAAGCCGCTGCTGCTGGTGCTGACCCTGCTGACGATCGTGTCCGGCACGCTCGTCGCGTTCGCGCCGAACTACGCGGCGTTCATCGCCGGCCGCGCGCTGATCGGCGTGGCGATCGGCGGCTTCTGGTCGATGTCGGCCGCCACCGCGATGCGCCTCGTGCCGGCGCCGCACGTGCCGCGCGCGCTGGCGATCGTGAATGGCGGCAACGCGCTGGCGACCGTCGTCGCGGCCCCGCTCGGCAGCTTTCTGGGCGGAATCGTCGGGTGGCGCTGGGCGTTCTTCTGCGTCGTGCCGGTCGCCGCGATCGCATTCGGCTGGAAGCTCGTCAGCCTGCCGTCGATGCAGTCCGCGCCGCGCCGCGCGTCGGCCAACGCGCTCAGGCTGCTGGCCCGGCCGCCGGTCGCGCTCGGCATGGCGGCGGTGAGCGTGTTCTTCATGGGCCAGTTCACGCTGTTCACCTACCTGCGTCCGTTCCTCGAAACCGTCACGCACGCGGGCACCGTCACGCTGTCGCTGCTCCTGCTCGTGATCGGCGTCGCGGGTTTCGCGGGCACGTTCCTGATCGGCGGCGTGCTGGAACGCGGGCTCTACCGGACCCTCGTGGCCACGCCGGCACTGATGGCCGCGATTGCGGCGGCGCTGATGGTGTTCGGCGGCTCCACGGCGGCCACCGCCTGCCTGCTCGGCGCCTGGGGGCTGCTCGGCACCGCGGCGCCGGTCGGCTGGTGGACGTGGCTCGCCCGGACGCTGCCGCACGATGCGGAAGCCGGCGGCGGGCTGATGGTCGCGGTCGTGCAACTCGCGATCGGGCTCGGCGCGACGATCGGCGGCATGCTGTTCGACCTGCACGGCTACCGCGCGACCTTCGCGATGAGCGCGGCGCTGCTCGCGCTCGCCGGCGGGCTGGCCGCCGTCGCGGGCCGGTCGGCCCGACATGCCGCCACGCGCACCGGCGGTTGATGCCTGCGCCGCGACGCCCCGACGGCTTTTTTACAAGCACCGTGTAACCGCCCCGTCCGGCGTCGCGCGGCCGCTCGCCGCGTCCAGATAGCCCAGCAGCCGGTGCGGCGTCAGCGGCTTCGCGCAGTGCGCGTCGAACCCGGCTTGCTTCGCCGCCTCGCAATCGCGTCGCGACGCTAACCCGCTGCACGCGACGAGCAGCATGTCGCCGGTGTGCGGATCACCGCGCAGCCGCGCCGCCAGCTGCAGCCCGTCGAGGCCCGGCATCGCGATATCGAGCACGACCGCGAACGGCTGCCAGTCGCGCGCGATCGCGCAGACGGCGAACGGATCGACGGCAACGCGGCATTCGAAGCCGCGCGCCTCGAGCAGCAGGCGCAGCGCATCGGCGGCGTCGCGATAGTCGTCGACGATCAGCACGCGACGCGGGCGCCGCGGCACGCTGTCGGGGGCGCGCCACAGCAGCACGTCGTCCGCGGCCGGATCGTCGCCGGGATCGGGAAGCATCGCGTTTCTCCTGTCGTTGACACCGCCTCCACGCAAACCCCGCGCCCGTCCCGGCCGATGCGGAACGGCGGTTGCTGTACAGGTCGAATCGTCGTACCGGAGCCCTTCATGCGCGTCACGCTGCGCTTTCGTTTCTGTCTCGCCCCACCGGCGTGGGCGACCTGTCGCGCCCCGGGCCGCACGGGCGTCGTCACATGACGCGCCATCCGCCGCCCGCCGCCGACGACGCACCGGCGACACTCGGCGCATGCCGCCGCTGCGCGTTGTGGGAGCATGCGACCCAGCCGGTGCCCGGCGCCGGACCCGTCGACGCGACGATCATGCTGGTCGGCGAGCAGCCGGGCGACCAGGAGGACCGCCAGGGATTGCCGTTCGTCGGCGCGGCCGGGCGCATGCTGGACCGCGCACTCGATGAAGCCGGGATCGAGCGCGCGCACTGCTACCTGACGAACGCGGTCAAGCACTTCAAATGGGAGCCGCGCGGCAAGCGCCGGCTGCACAAGACGCCCGCGCAACGCGAGGTGGCCGCGTGCCGCTACTGGCTCGAACGCGAGCTCGACGCGGTACGGCCGCGCGTCGTCGTCGCGCTCGGCGGCACCGCGTTGCGCGCGCTGCTGCAAGACAACGATGCGACGCTGGAGGCCGCGCGCGCGCCGATTCGCACGGCGCAAGGCCTGCTTGTCGTCGCGACCTATCACCCGTCGTACGTGCTGCGCACGCGCGGCGCCGATTCGCGCGAGCATGCGTACCGGAGGCTCGTCGACGCGTTGCGCACCGCATCGCGCCTGGCCGGCGCACGCGGAGGCACCCGATGAGCGCACCCGGCGACGACGCGCAGCCGGCCGCGGGCGTCGCGCGGCGCACTCCGACACCGTGGTACCGGCGGCTCGGCCCCGGCCTGCTCGCGGGGGCGTCCGATGCCGATCCGAGCAACATCGCCGTTTACGCGCAGGCCGGCAGCCAGTTCCGCTTCAACATGCTGTGGATCATCGTCGTCACGCTGCCGATGATGGTGGCCGTGCAGCTCGCGGCGGCGTTCATCGGGCGCCGCAACCGCGCGGGCCTCGTCGCGGGCATTCGCGAGCACTACTCCGACCGGCTCGCCAAGGCGCTGATCGTGATGGTCGCGATCGTCAACGTCGTCAACGTCGGCGCCGATCTCGCGGCGATGGGAGACGCGACCGCGCTCGTGATCGGCGGTCACAGCTACTGGTATGCCCCGGTCTACGGGGTCGCCTCGCTCGCGCTGCAAGTCATGCTGTCGTACGAACGCTATGCGCGCTGGCTGAAATGGATGACGCTCGGGCTGATCGCCTACGTGCTCGAACTCGGCTTCGTGCAGATCGACTGGCACGCCGTACTGCACGCGATCGTGCTGCCCCGGATCGAATTCACGCATGCGTATGCCACCACGACGGTGGCCGTGCTCGGCACGACGCTGAGCCCGTACCTGTTCGTGTGGCAGGCCGCGCTCGAAGTCGAGGAAACGGCATCCACGGGGCGCGACACGCGCAGCGAGACCGAGCGGCGCGTCACGTTCGACACGTGGTTCGGCATGGTCGTCACGAACGCGGTGTCGTTCTGCATCATGGTGATCGGCGCCGCCGTGTTCTTCGAGCACGGCCGGCACGACATCGGCAGCACCGCGCAAGCCGCCGAAGCGCTGCGGCCGATCGCCGGCGAAGCCGCGTTTCTCGTGTTCGCGTTCGGCATCGTCGGCTGCGGGCTGCTCGCGATTCCCGCGTTCGCGGGCAGTGCCGCGTACGGCTGCGCGGAAGCGTGGCAGTTCCGCGAAGGGCTGAACGAGCCGGTGCGGCGTGCCCCCACGTTCTATGCGGTGCTGGCCCTGTGCGTGTTCGTCGGCATCGCGATGTGCGTGAGTCCGATCGACCCGATCAAGGCGCTGTACTGGAGCGCGGTGCTCAACGGCGTCGCGGCGGTACCGATGCTCGTGATGGTGATGCTGCTGTCGCAGCGGCGTGAGGCGGCCGGGCAACCCGGCAGCGGCATCGTGTCGAAAACCTTTGGCTGGCTCGCCGTCGTGCTGATGGCGGCGTCGGTCGTGACGATGGTCGTCGACCTGCTGACCTGAACCGCGCATCGACCGTTCATGGCGCACGCCACTTTCGTCGCGCCGGGCCGGGCTGACTGCCTCCCGCCAAGCCCGGCCCGCCGCACTTACATCATCTTGCCGCGCGACTTTTCGGCGCGCGCCGCGTCCGCCGCCGATTCGACCTTCTTCACTTCTTCCGGCGGCGGCAGCACCGCCTTGAAGCCCATCGACTGGATCCACATCTCGCGCGCCCAGCCCCGCGTGTGATACAGGTGATGATCCTCGTCGGCCTCGACCTCGTCGTGCGCGTCCTTCAGCGTCTTCGCGGCATCGCCCGACAGCTGGTCGGCCGCATAGCCGATCAGCTCCCAGTTCAGGTGATCCTTGGTCTCCGCGAGCACCACGCACTCGGCCGCGACGACCTGCGCGACCGCCGGGTCGGCCTGCTTCTGCGCCTGCTCGATCGTATGCACGAGCGCCTTGCCGATGGCCGACACCGCGCTGCGGCCGGGCGTCTGCGCGTCGGGATCCATGCCGAGCGTGTCGAACACCTTGCGCAGCACCTCCTGGTGATGCAGCGTCTCGCGGTGGTACTTCTCCCATTCCTTGTGCAGATCCTCGTCGGTCGCGCATTGCAGCGCGGCTTCGTAGATCTTCGCGCCGCCAAGCTCGGTTTCGTATGCCTGGCAGAGCAATTCGCGGATGCCTTCATGCTTCGGTTGCCGATGGGCCATGACTGACTCTCCAAAAAGACGGGCCGCACCCGCGGCCCGGGGTTGAACGGGCGCGCGTTACTGCGCGCCCACCTTGCGTTCGAGCGCCTGCGCCATGCTCAGGTGATGCCGCAGCGTCGGCAGCGTGGTGCTCGCGAACTCGCGCAATTGCGGATCCCGCCCGTTTCGCGCTTCGCCTTCGAACAGCGCGACGGCCTTGCGGTGCGCCTCCGGGCCGACCGCCGCGACGTACGCTGCGTCGAAGTCGCGACCGTGCTTGCCGCGCAGCGCCTCGACATCGGGATCCTGGATCTGCTCGACCTGCGGCTTCATGCCCTGGCGCGCGGCAATCTCGTTCAGGCGCGCATTCGCCTTGCCGTGATCGGCCACCATGCGCTGCGCGAACGCGCGCACGTCCGGCGACTGCGCCTGCCGCAGCGCGAGCTGGCTCGCCTGCACCTCGGCCTTGCCGGCGATGGCCGCCTTGTCGACGAATTCCGCGTCGCCGCCTTGCGGCGCTTTCGCGATCATCGCGTCGCCCGCGCCCGACGACGGGTTGATCACGCCGCCCGGCACCTGTGAATTCGATGCGGGCGGCTCGCTCGGCATCTGCGCGCGGGCGAGCCCGCCGGTGGCGAGCACGGCCGCGGCGCACGCCGCGATCGTCCAGTGGGGTCGTTTCATGTTCTTCCTCCTTGCATGGGGCGAGAGACGGCCGTCAGCCGCCGACGATCGAGCCGCCGTTCGGGTGCAGCGTCTGCCCGGTCATGTAGCTCGCGCCTTCCGACGCGAGCAGCACGTAGCAGCCGATCAGTTCGTCCGGCTGCCCCGGCCGCTTGAGCGGCACGTTCGCGCCGAACTTCGCGACCTGCTCGGCCGTGAACGTCGATGGAATCAGCGGCGTCCAGATCGGCCCGGGCGCGACCGCGTTGACGCGGATGTCGCGTTCGGCCAGCTCAGCCGACAGCGACCGCGTGAACGCGACGATCGCGCCCTTGGTCGCCGAGTAGTCGGGCAGCGTCGGATTGCCGTGATACGCGGTCACCGATGCGGTGTTGACGATGCGTCCGCCGTGCTTCATGTGCGGCAGCGCGGCCTGCGTGCAGAAGAACATGCCGTACACGTTCGTGCGGAACGTGCGTTCGAGCTGTTCCTCGGTCACGTCCTCGATGCCCGGGCGCGGATGCTGTTCGCCCGCGTTGTTCACGAGCACGTCGAGCCGCCCGAGCCGCTCGACCGTGCGCGCCACTGCATCGTGCGCCTGCCGTCGGTCGCCGACGTCGCACATGATCGCCTCGCAACGCCGCCCGGCCTGCTCGATCAACTGCTTCGTCTGCGCGGCGTCGTCGGACTCCTTCAGGTAGACGATCGCGACGTCGGCCCCTTCCTTCGCGAAGCCGATTGCAACCGCGCGGCCGATCCCGCTGTCGCCGCCCGTCACGAGCGCGACCTTGCCGGCGAGCTTGCCGCTGCCGACGTAGTCGGCCGCCGAGTCGCGCGGCTGCGGATGCATGTCGCGCTCGGTGCCCGGCTGGTGGTCCTGCTTCTGAGGCGGCGGAGTCTGTGCGGTAGTCATGGGTGCGTTCCTCCCTGAACGGTGTCGTCAAATGCTCGCAAGCGGCGTGCCGCACCGGGCAACGCCATCGTTGCGCGCGCAACGCTACAAACGGGCGTCAAAAATTCAGCGTGGATGGTCGCTCGATGCAGGCTCGCCGGGCCGGCGTACCGGATCGAAGTCGCGCCATTCGCCGTCCTGCCAGTCGCCCTCGACACGCTCGATCGACGACGCCCCGGTCGCGCGCAACACGTCTTCCGCGGTATTGGCGGTGTCCGGCGCCACGCGCACCGCGAGGATCACGCCCGATTCGCTCCGCGCGAGCGTGCCCTTGCCCTCGGCCTGCTCGCCGCGCATGCGGCCCAGCGCGCCGCCGAAGGCGCCGAGATACGCGCCGGCCAGCGCGGCGGCGGCCGGAACGAACCAGTAGCGCACGCCGATCGCATAGACGAGGAGCCCCACGACGATGCCGATCAGCACCCCGCGGATCGCGCCGATCATCGCGCCGCGCCCGCCCGGCTTCGCCGCCGTATCGGCATAGACGTCGCCGCCGATCGGAAAGCGCGCATGCTGTCCGTCCGGATTCAGGAAGAAGATCGATACGTCGTCCGAACCGAACGCGCGCTCGTAAAGGTGACGTGCCCCACCTTCCGCTTCGTCGAACGTCGTGAAGCGGCCCGCGACGATCATCGCCATGGTCGTGCTCCTCGTGACGGGGGTGGCGCCGCGTGCCACCGCACGCGACGCGACGGGGCGGCGCTCACATCAACCGCCCGAGTTCCTTCGATACCGACGCCGGCGTGCCGTATTCGCGATCGGGAATGCGGCGGAGCATGTCGATCACGCCGGGATCCGCATGCGAGCGTTCCGCGCACTCGACGACCGCCGCCTTGCTGGCCGGATAGTCCATGCCCTTCAACGCCTTCTGCACGTCGATCGGGCTCGGCGCCTTGCCATGGCCGCCCTGATGGCCGCCCTTGTCATGGTCCTGCTGCACGCGCTCGCCTTCGTGCGCGCGCGAGTGGCTGTATTCGTGGCCCGTATGCTGTCGGGATGTCATGAATCTCTCCTTGGGGATGAACGAAATCACGTCGACGCGCGGCGCGCACGCGCCAGCGCGGCGACCACCAGCGCCGCCGCACCGAGGGCGACCGCCCCCGCCACCTTCGGCCGCTGAACCACCGTGTTGTAGGCGCACCCGCGCAGCACGGGCCCGTCCATGCCTTCACGCTCGTGCAACGCATGGCGCGGCTCGTACAGTGCGTTGTCGTCGCGCGGGCGGGCCGGGCGATCCGTGCGCTGGCTGCGCCAGAACAGCCGGGCCGCGATGCGATCGAACAGGTGCGGCGCGTGATACGCGCTCGCCGACGTGAACTTCGCCGCGCCGCCCACGAACAGCGTGCGGCGCGGATGCGCGGCCGCGAACAGGATCGCGTCGGCCACCAGTTCCGGGTCGTAGATCGGCGGCGGCAGCTTCGCCTCGACGTTCATGTAGTTTTTCGCGTGCATCACGAACATCGTGTCGATCGCGGCCGGCTTGATCAACGTCACGGACACCGGCAGGTGGTCACCCTCCATCTCGAGCCGCAGCGAATCGGTAAAGCCCTTCACCGCATGCTTGGACGCCGCATACGCGCTCTGCAACGGCACCGGCGCGTCGGACGCCTCGCTGCCCATATTGATGATCGCGCCGCCGTGAAAATCGTCCTTGCGCCGGAAGTGGTCGGCCGCCACGAGCGAGCCGTGCACGACGCCCCAGTAGTTGGTGTCGAACAGCTTGCGCTGGTCGTCGAGCGGTACCGCGGAAGCCGGGCCGAAGATCGATACGCCGGCGTTGTTGATCCACGTGTCGAAGCCGCCGTAGGTCTCGACCGCCTTGGCGGCCGCGCGCTGCAGATCTTCGAGATTGCCCACGTCGCCCGCGACCGCCACCGCGAGATCGCCATGCTGGCGAAGCTCCTCGCACAACGTGTTGAGCGCGGCTTCGTTCCGCGCGAACAGCACCAGCTTCGCGCCGCGGCGCGCAGCCTTGCGCGCGGTGACGAGACCGATGCCGCTCGTCGCGCCGGTGATCACGATCGTCTGCTCGCCGACCGGTTTGAGCATGCATTGCATGACTGGACTCCTTGTGCGGCGCGGCCGCGGTCACTTGGCCCGGATCGTCAACTGATCGCGCACGTCCTGCACGCCGTCGACCTGTTTCACGACGCTGACGGCCTGCGTGCGCTGCGCCTCCTCGGGCACGCTGCCGGTGAGCGTCACGATGCCGCGCCGCGTCTTCACGTGGATGTCGCCGGACGACAGGCCGTTCGTCCCGACCAGCTCGGCCTTCGCCTTGGTCGTGATCGTGGCATCGCGAATTTTCGTGCCGGTCGTCGTATGCGACGACGACGTCGTTGACGTTGACGTGGACGCGGCACTGTCGTCGCCGGCGGCGAACGCATTCGGCGCGATCACCGCGCACGTCGTGGTGGCGGCGATCGCGATCGCCATGCCGGCGCGCATCGCGTTGCGACGACGGATCCTCAAGGAACGGACTTGCAGCGGGAATGCCTTCATCGTGACCTCCTTTCGTCGAGCCGGGATAGCCGGCGGGTGAGCGGGACAGCGCAAGTCGCGTGCCTCGGTGCCGGCGCGGTGCCGGTGCGCCGCCGCCGCGGGTTCGCCCGATCAGACGCCCTTTCATCCAACCCGTTGTAATTTTTTCGGTATCCCGACGGGAGTCGCCACGGGCAACGCACCGGGTATGCCGCTTGCCGAACCACCGGCAACGGCGGCCCATCCACGCGGCCCCGATACCGGGAGCAACACCATGCAAAGAATCGCGTTGATCAGTGAGCACGCATCGCCGCTGGGGGTGATCGGCGGCGTCGATGCCGGCGGGCAGAACATCTACGTCGCGAACGTCGCGAAGCAACTGGCCGAGCGCGGCCTCGACGTCGACGTCTATACGCGCTGCGACAATCCGCACCTGCCGGAAGTCGTGCCGATCGGCACGCACATGCGCGTGATCCACGTACCGGCCGGGCCACCGACCGACGTACCCAAGGAGCGGCTGCTGCCGTACATGGTCGCGTTCGCGGACGGCATGGTCGCGCGCATGCGGCGCGAGCCCGACCCGGTCGACGTGATGCACGCGAACTTCTTCATGTCGGGCGACGCGGCATTGCGCGTGAAGCGCCAGCTCGGCATCCCGCTCGTCACGACCTTCCATGCACTCGGCCGCGTGCGCCGGCTGCATCAGGGCGACGCCGATGGTTTCCCCGATGCGCGCTTCGCGATCGAGGACACGCTCGCGCGCCGTTCGGACCGCGTGATCGCCGAATGCCCGCAGGATGCGCTCGACCTGACGACGCACTATCGCGCCGACGCCGCGCGCATCGAGATCGTGCCGTGCGGCTTCGACGTGCGGGAACTCAGGCCGACGCCGCGCATCGACGCGCGCGCGCAGCTCGGCTGGCCGCAGGATGCCTTCGTCGTGCTGCAGCTCGGCCGCCTCGTGCCGCGCAAAGGCATCGACACGGTGATCGACGCGCTGGCCCGCATGCCGCGCGACCCGCGCCGGCCGACCCACCTCTATATCGTCGGCGGCAGCCAGGCCACGCCCGACCCGGCCCGCGACCCGGAACTCGCCCGCCTCGCCGGGCTGGCGCACGACCTGGGGATCGCCAATCGCGTGACCTTCGTCGGCCGGCGCGACCGCGACACGCTGCACCTGTACTACAGCGCGGCCGACGTGTTCGTCACGACCCCGTGGTACGAGCCGTTCGGCATCACGCCGGTCGAAGCCATGGCCTGCGCGACGCCGGTGATCGGCAGCCGCGTCGGCGGCATCCGCACGACGGTGGAAGACGGCAAGACCGGCTATCTCGTGCCGCCGCGCGATCCCGCCGCGCTGGCCGCGCGGCTCGTCGAGCTGCGCGCGCAACCCGAGCTGTGCGCGGCGCTGGGGCGCGCCGGCTACCTGCGTGCGCACCGGTTCTATACATGGCAAGGCGTGGCCGACCGGCTCGTCGACATCTATCGCGACGTCGCCCGGCCGCGCAGCGCCGGCGCGTCGGCCGGCACCGGTCGCCGCACGCCCGTGTCGATCACATCGGGCGCGCTCGCCCACCGCAAGGAGAACGCATGATGAAGGGCCATGATCGCAAACGCGTGCTCGTCGCCGGCGGCGCCGGCTTCCTCGGCTCGCATCTGTGCGAACGCCTCGTGTCGGACGGCCACGACGTGCTGTGCGTCGACAATTTCTACACGGGCGCGAAGGACAACATCGCGCATCTGCTCGACGCGCCGACTTTCGAACTGTTGCGGCACGACGTGACGTTTCCGCTCTATGTCGAGGTCGACGAGATCTACAACCTCGCGTGCCCGGCGTCGCCCGTCCACTACCAGCGCGACCCCGTCCAGACGACCAAGACGAGCGTGCACGGCGCGATCAACCTGCTCGGTCTCGCGAAGCGCGTGAAGGCGCGCATCCTGCAGGCGTCCACGAGCGAGGTGTACGGCGACCCCGACGTCCACCCGCAGCACGAGCACTATTGCGGCCGCGTGAACCCGGTCGGCCTGCGCGCCTGCTACGACGAAGGCAAGCGCTGCGCGGAAACGCTGTTCATGGACTATCACCGCCAGTACGGCGTCGACGTGCGGATCGCGCGCATCTTCAACACGTACGGCCCGCGCATGCATCCGGCCGACGGCCGCGTCGTGTCGAACTTCATCACGCAAGCGCTCGCCGACGCGCCGCTGACCGTCTACGGCGACGGCAAGCAGACGCGCTCGTTCTGTTACGTGGACGACATGGTCGACGCGCTGATCCGGCTGATGAATGAGCCGGGCGACGCGAGCGAGCCGGTCAATCTCGGCAGCGACGCCGAAATCGCGATGCTCGACATCGCGCGCGAGGTCGTGCGGATCGTCGGCGCGACGGTCGCGATCGAGTTCCGGCCGCTGCCGTCCGACGATCCGCGCCAGCGGCGGCCGAACCTCGAAGCCGCGCAGCGGCGCCTCGACTGGCGCGCGACCACGCCGCTCGCCACCGGGCTCGCGCGTACCGTCCGGTATTTCATTCATCGGCAGGCCGCGCTTCACCAACCGGGCGATCTCGTGCGCAGCACGCAGATCGCGTCGCACCTGCTCGCGCAGGCCGACATGCCGCGCCGCCCGGCACCGGCGCGGTGACGATGCCGGCGCGTCCGGCGCGCGCCGTCCGTCAGTCGTCGCGCTTCGTCACGAGCATGATCTTCTGCGCCAGTTCGCGCACGTCGACCGGCTTGCACAGATAGCCGTCGAAGCCGGCCTCGAGGGCTCGGCGCTCATCCGCCAGGCCCGCGTGCGCGGTGACGGCGAGCACGCGCAGGTTTCGCGTGTCACCGTTGCCGTTGCCGTTGCCGTTGCCGTTGCCGTCGCCGTTGCCATTGCCATTGCCGGCACCGCGCCGAAGCGCGTCGAGCAGCCAGAAGCCGTCTCCGTCCGGCATCGCGAGATCGGACAGCACGACGGTGGGCTGCAGGCCGGCGGCCATCGCGAGCGCTTCGCGGCCCGACGACGCGACCGTGACGGCCGCGCCGAACGTCGTCAGCGCGGCCGTCAGGCTCGCGCGCGTCGTCGCATCGTCGTCGACGATCAGGATCCGCTGCGTGGCGAGCCCGAGCGGCGCGTGACGGTCGCCCGCCTGCGCGAGCCCCCACGCCATCGCGCCGGCCGGCTGCCAGCCGGCCGGCAGCCTCACCGTAAACGTCGCGCCGAGATCGCGGCCCGCGCTTTCGGCCGTCACGGTGCCGCCGTGCAGCTCCGCGATGTGCCGCACGATCGACAGCCCGAGGCCGAGCCCGCGCCGCGACGACGCGGGCGATTCGTCCGCGCGACGGAACATGTCGAAGACGTACGGCACGAACTCGGGCGCGACCCCCTGCCCCGTATCGGTCACGGTCAACACCGCGTGCGTGTCGTTGCGCGCCAGCCCGACATGCACGCGGCCGCCGCCCGGCGTGAACTTGAGCGCGTTCGACACGAGGTTCGACAGCATCTGCCGCAACCGTTCGGCGTCGCCGGACACGATGAACGTGCTGGACCCGCAAGCGAATTCGAGCAGGACGCCGGCCGACGACGCGGCCGTCTGGAACGTGCCGACCGAGTCGGAGAACAGCCGCGCGAGGTCGACCGGCGCCGCGTCGAGCCGTAGCTTGCCGGTTGCGAGCGACGACGCATCGAGAATGTCGCCGACCATCCGCGTGAGCGAGCGCGCGCTGCGGTCGATCGCATCGATCGCCTGACGCTGCAGCGCGTGGTCGACCGAATTGCGCAGTACCTCGACCCAACCGTAGATCACGTTCAGCGGCGTGCGCAGTTCGTGCGACACCGTGGCCAGCAGTTCGTCCTTCAACCGGTTCGACGTATCGGCCTGGTCGCGCGCATCGCGCGCCCCCTGCAGCGACCGCTGCGCGCGCAGATCATGGCGGCGCCGCGCACCGGTCTCGTGCAGCGTCAGCGACAGCGCAATGGTCGCGACCGCGTCGCCGCGCAACCGGCGCGCCGACACGGTCGCACGAAACCGCCGGCCGTCGCGCCGGACACACAGCAGTTCGACGGGCCCGACCGCGTCGCTCAGGTCGTCGAACGATTCGGCGAGCGGGCTGCGCCGCAGCCAGCGCATCGCCACCAGGGTATCGAGCAAACGGCCGCGTGCGTCGTCTTCGTCGTAGCCGAAAATCCGCTGCGCGGCCGGGTTCCAGCTGACGATGCGGCCGTCGCCGTCGACGCCGACGATCGCGTCGGGCGATGCGTCGACGACCGCTTGCTGAAGACGCGACGCGTCGACCCGCGCGCGGTCCGCGCTGGCGTCGCGCACGATCATCACCGCGCCGTCGATGTTGCCGTGCGCGTCACCGAGCGGCGACGCGACCTCGACGACCGGTACCGGATCGCCGCCCTCCGTCGCCTGCAGCCAGTGCCGGTCGGAGGTCGCATGGGCGCCGCCGAGCGCGCGTTCGAGCGGGGTCGTCGGCACGCGGCGGCCCGCGTGGTCGACGATCCGCAGCACGTCGCGCGCGGGCCGCCCCGTCGCGTCTTCCGGCCGGCAGCCGACGAGCGCGGCCGCGGCCGCGTTGAGGTAGGTGAGCCGCCCGTTCGCATCGGCCGCGATCACACCGTGCGGCAGCGCCTGCAACACGGCTTCGAGCCGCTGCCGCGCGGCCGCCTCGCGCCGGCGCGCACGATCGTTCGTGAGCCGCGTCTGGCGCAGCATCGCCGCGAGCGCGCACACCAGCACGCCGACCAGCATGAACGTGCCGAGCTGGACGAGCCGAGCGGGCAACGGCTGCGTATAGGCCGCGGGATCCGAGAGGAACAACGTCCACACGAGTATGCCGCTGGCCACGGTCGACACGACACCGAACAGGAACGACGTCGCCCATGCCGCGGCCGCGAGCAGCGGGTAATACAGCACGAACGGCAGGTTCACGCCGCCGAAACGGATCGCGAGCGCCTGCAGCACGGTCGCGATCGCGACCAGCATCGCTGCCATCACGTAATTGCCGGCGCGCGGATGGGTCATTTCAATCATCGGACGCATTCCTGTCGCGCGCATCCGGGCGCCCTCGGGGCCACGACGGCCGGGCACGATGCCTGCTCGCCCGGCTGGCCATCCACCAGGGAGATCATCTCGTGACGCCTGCCCCGACACGCTGGCTCGTCGTCTCGCCGCATCTGGACGACGCCGTCTTCAGTTGCGGGCGCCTGCTTGCGGCAGCGCCCGGTTCGATCGTCGTCACCGTGTTCGCCGGGATTCCGCCGCGCGATGCGCCGGCGCCGCCGTGGGATCGCCGCGCAGGTTTCCAGCGCGCCGGCGAAGCCGTGCGCGCGCGCCGCGACGAAGACCGGCGCGCGCTCGCACGGCTCGACGCGCGGCCGGTCTGGCTCGACTTTCTCGACGATCAATACGGCACGCCCGCCGCATCGGCAGCGATTGCCGCGCGCGTGGCGCGGGAGATCGACGCCCACGCCGGGTTCGGCGTCCTCGCGCCGGCCGGCCTGTTCCACCGCGATCATCTGCACGTGCAGCAAGCCGCGTTGTCGCTGCTGGAGCGCGCACGCGCGTCGCCCGACGCGGCGCGCACGTGGCGCTTCTACGAGGACGTACCGTACCGCCGGATCGCGGGGCTGATGGCCCGGCGCGTGAGCGGCTGGCGCGAGCGCGGCTGGATCGCCCATCCGGCCGGCGCCCCGGCCTGCGACCGCGCGGAAGCCGTCGCCGCGAAAGCCGACGCGGTCGCCGCGTATGCGAGCCAGGTTGCGTTGTTCGATCCTCATATGCGCGCCGATCTCAAGGAACCCGAAACATACTGGCGGCTCGAATGCGACGTCACGTTCGCGTAACCCCCGCGCGCCACGTTGCGCCGCCGCCTGAACCGCGCGTGACCGCCATCGTGCTGACGTTCAGACGACCGGCCGGACTCGCGCACACGCTGGCCCGGCTCTCGTCGCTGCCCGACCGGCCCGTCATCGTCGTCGTCGACAATGCCGCGCAAGCCGACACCGCCGCGCTGATCCGCCACCGCTTTCCGCACGTCGTACTCGTGCAGGCGCCCGTCAATCTCGGCGCGGCCGGCCGCAATCTCGGCGTGGCCGTCGCCCGCACGCGCCACGTCGCGTTCTGCGACGACGACACATGGTGGGCGCCCGGTTCGATGGAGCAAGCGGCGGACCTGCTCGACGCGTATCCGCACGTCGCGGCGGTCACCGCACGCGTGCTCGTCGGCGCCGACCAGCGCGAAGACCCGACCTGTCGCCTGATGGCCGACAGCCCGCTCGACGCGCCCGTCACGCTGCCCGGCCGCCCGATCCTCGGCTTGCTGGCCGGCGCGACGGCGTTCCGGCGCGACGCGTTCATGCAGGCAGGCGGTTACCATCCGCGCTACTTTCTCGGCGGCGAGGAAGCGCTGCTCGCGCTCGACCTGTATCGCGCCGGCGGATGGCTCGTCTATGCGCCGCGCCTCACGGTTCACCATGACCCGTCGCAGCAGCGCGACGCGCGCACGCGCGCCCGCGTGACCACCCGCAACGCGGTATGGACCGCCTGGCTCAGGTGGCCGGCGCCGGCCGCGCTGCGGCACACCGTGCGGCTGCTGCCGCGCCTGTGGCGCGAGCGCATGCTCGCGCGCACGTTCGCGGGCCTGGCGTGGATCCTGCGTGAGCGCCGGACGATCCCGCCGCACGTGGAACGCATGCGCCGTCAGCTCGAGCGCGATGCGCGTCCGGATGCGTGCGACGGAGCATGAACGCGGCGGCGCCATCACGAATCCGGCTTTCCCGCATCGTCGTCCAGTTGCGCGAGCCGGTTATAGATCGTCTTCAGGCTGACGTCGAGCACCTCGGCCGCCTGCGCCTTCACGCCCCCGCATTGCGCGATCGTGCCGAGGATCAGCTTGCGGTCGACTTCCTCGAGCGGCGTGCCGAACGGCACCGTGACGCGATCGTCATGCGAATCGACCATGCTCGACAACTCGTCCATGATCGGCGGCGGCAGCGTATCGATCAGGTCCGTATCGCTGAAGATGCTCGCGCGCTGCACGAAGTTGCGCAGCTCGCGCACGTTGCCGGGCCACGCGTAAGTCTTCAGCGCGTCGCGCGCGGCGGGCGAGAAGCGCAATGAACGGCCGCTTTCCTCGTTGTAGCGCTGCAGGAACGCATCGGCCAGCATCGGGATGTCGTCGCCGCGCTCGCGCAGCGACGGCAGCGGGATCGGGAACACGTTGATCCGGTGGAACAGGTCGGGCCGCAGCTTGCCGTCGGCCATCGCGGCCTCCGGGTCGCGGTTGGTCGCCGCGACGATGCGCACGTCGACGTCGATCTCGCGCGTCGAGCCGAGCCGCGTGAGGCGTCCCGTCTCGAGCACGCGCAGCAGCTTGACCTGCGACTCGAGCGGCATCTCGGTGATCTCGTCGAGAAACAGCGTGCCGCCGTCCGCGCGTTCGAAGAAGCCCTTGTGCTGGCGCTCCGCGCCCGTGAAGCTGCCGCGGTCGTGGCCGAACATCTCGCTCTCGACGAGGTTCGCGGCGATCGCGCCGCAGTTCACCGCGAGGAACGGTCCGCGGCGGCGCAGGCTCAGGTCGTGCACGGTCTGCGCGGCCAGCTCCTTGCCGGTGCCCGATTCGCCCGTCAGCAGCACCGATGCCTCGGTGCGCGCCACGCGGCCGATCGCGTCGTAGACGGCCTGCATCGCGGGCGAGCTGCCGAGCATGCGGCCGAAGCGGCCGAGGCGCTGCAGTTCGGAGCGCAGTTCGGCAATCTCTTCATGCAGCGCGGTGGTGCGCGGCACGCGCGCGAAGATGCTGTTCAACCGCTGCATGTTCAGCGGCTTCACCAGGTAGTCGGTCGCGCCGCGCCGCAGTGCGTCGATCGCGGTTTCGAGGCTCGCGTGGCCGGTGGTCAGCACCATTTCGCAGTGCGCGCGCTTCGGCAATGCATCGAACAGGTCCATCCCGTTGCCGTCCGGCAGAACGAGATCGCACAGCACGAGATCGGGGGTATGCGTCGACACGAGCGTGCGCGCTTCCTCGAGCGTCGCGGCCGTATCGCAGGCAAGCTGCTGGGTGCGGGCGAGCGTCGCAAGCATGGTGCGTGTATCGGCATCGTCTTCGACGATCAGGACATAGGGCATCGAGGCTCCTCGTGAAGCGGCCCGACCCTGCATGGCCGGAACCGCGACGGACGCGCAGCGCACCGTCTCCGCCTCGTTTCGCGGCGGCACGCGCCGCGCTGCGCATGATCGGACGGGCGAGCGTTCCTGCCCGGGATGCAACGCTTAGCAGTATAGAAGAATGGTGTCGTGCAATCTCCGCCTATCGAATAAATCTATCCGGCCGCGCGGCCCGCATTGCAGATTCAATGTCTCATCGCCGGCATAACAGGTATTCTCGGTATAGGAAAACGGTGACGCATGCCACGTCATTTTTTCACCTGGTCTCGACGCATTCGGTCAAATCTTCCCACTCGATATCACACCATGTCGAAATCCGTCGATGACGGCATGCGGCTTTTCGGCCGCTCGCGTACGATCCAGACCCTGTTGCTGAAGGTGTCGCGTGTGGCCGTCACGCGCGTCGGCGTGCTGATCGTCGGCGAAAGCGGCGCGGGCAAGGACATCGTCGCGCGGCTCCTGCACGACATGAGCCCACGCCGTCGCGGGCCGTTCGTTCCCGTCAATTGCGGCGCGATTCCTCACGACATTGCGGAATCGCACCTGTTCGGTCACGAGAAAGGCAGTTTCACCGGCGCCGTCGCGCAGCATGTCGGCATGTTCGAGGCCGCGCGCGGCGGCACGCTGTTTCTCGACGAGATCGCCGAAATGCCGGCCGAGCTGCAGGTCAAGCTGCTGCGCACGCTCGAGTCGAACACGATCGTGCGGGTCGGCGGCCACGAATCGATCCCGCTCGACGTGCGGATCGTCGCCGCCACCCATCACGACCCGGTCGAGGCCGTGCGCAGCGGGCGGCTGCGCGAGGACCTGTTCTACCGGATCGCGACGGTCGCGCTGCACGTGCCCGCGCTCAGGCAGCGCGAGGACGACGTCGACGATATCGCGCTGCAGATCGTCGAGCGGCTGAATGCGCGGCACCGCACGAGAAAGCGGCTGTCCTTGCAGGCGATGAAGGCGTTGCGCGCCTATACGTGGCCCGGTAACGTGCGCGAGCTGCGCAATACGCTCGAGCGCGCGTTCATCCTCGCCGACGAGCAGATCGAGCTGCAGTTGCCGCGTCGTGCGCCGCCGCGCGACGAATGTCGTCACAACGCGATCACGCTGCATATCGGCACGACGCTCGCGCACACGCAGCAGCGCTTCATCGTCGCGTCGCTGCGGCATTTCAACGGCGACAAGCCGCGCACCGCAAAAGCGCTCGGCATCAGCCTGAAGACGCTGTACAACCGGCTCGCGCTCCTGCCCGAACATGAACGGGAGGCGTTTCGCGGAACCGGCACGTCGAACGTGCCGAACGTGCCGAACCCACCCGACGCACCGACGCCCTGAGCCCGCGCGACACGCGCGCGGCTCACGTCGCGACGTCGTGCAACGCCGCGTCCCAGTCGCGCACGAACCGCTCGATGCCGAAGCGCTCGCACGCGTCGCGTCGCGCGGCGGCGCCCCACTCGCGTGCGAGATCGGGATCGCGGATCAGCATGCGCATCGCATCGATCAGCACGGCCGGCCGCATATCGGCCATGCCGTTGCGTCCGCTCCGGACGAGCAGCGCCATCTCGGTCGTCGCGAGCGCGACGATCGGCATCCCGATCATCATCGCCTCGATCACCGCGAGCCCGAGGCTCGTATAGCGGATCGGATTGAAGAAGAACCGGTAGTGCGACAGGAAGTGCGGCAGCGCCGGGTTCGGCACCTCGCCGATCCCGCCGAGCTCGGCCGAGCCCATCCCGACCAGTTCGAGCGGCACGCTGTGACGCGCGGCCTCGAACAGGTCGGCGCCCAGCCGACGCCCCCGGCGCGCCAGGTTGTTCACGACCGTCACGCCTTTCGGCAACGTCCCGTGATACGCGACGTGGTCGGGCATCAGCACGCCATGCTCGATCACGCGCGTCGGCGTCACGCCGTTGTCCCACATCAGCGCGTTGAACGGCGTCACGTGCACCAGCAGCACGTTCGGATCCTGCACCGGATGCAGCGTATCGGTCGGATGCCCGCGCGGCGGATCGTGCTCGACGAACAGGGTCGGCAACGCACGCTGGTCGTCGCTCAGCAGCCGCAGGCGGTCGTGCTCGTAATGCTTCTGATGCTGGTACAGCACGCAGTCGAATGCGGTGTCGCGCACGCACTCCGCCGGCACCTCGTGCACGTTGTCGCCCCAAGGCAGGTGCCCGACGCGGCCCGCATAGCCGGGCGGATCGTGCGGCTTCGTCACGATGAAGAACTCGTGCGGCGCCTGCGACAGGTAATACAGGTAATTGCCATGCACGTGCCAGGTCAGCACGCGCAGCCGCTTACGTGACATGACGCCTCTCCTCCGCCAGCAGTTCGCCCGCCCGCTCGATCACGTCGCCGACGCCGATCGCCATCGCGCATTCGTGCCCATACGGGCACGTGTCGAACATGCACGGCCGGCACGCCGGATAGTTCGCGAGGACGCGATGACGCGCGCGGTCGAGCGGCGCCCAGCGGGCCGTGTCGCTGCCGCACGCGACGACCACGCTCGGCGTGCCGAGCGCCGCCGCGACGTGCGACACGCCCGTGTCGTTGCACAGCACCAGCCGTGCGCGTCCGATCAGCGCGGCCAGCGCGCCGAGCGGCGTGCGGCCGCACAGGTTCACGCAGGACCGCGCGAGATGCTCGGCGAACGCATCGGCCAGCGCCCGTTCCGCGCGCGTGCCGGTCAACACGATCTGCCAGCCGTCGTCCGCGAGCTGCCGTGCGGCGAGCGCGAAGCGCTCGACCGGCCAGCGCCGCGACGCCATCCGCGCACCGGGATGCACGATCACGTAGCGCCCCGGATCGAGCGCATGCTCGTCGCACAGCACGTGCCACAACGCGTAATCCAGCCCGCCGAGCGGGAATTCGAGGTAGTCGCCCCATGCCGCATAGCCGAGCGCGCGCATCAGCGCCAGGTAACGCGTGACTTCCGGCTCGTCGTCCCGCCACGCGAGCGTGTGGTCGAGCCGGGTCGCGCCACCGTCGGCCGGCACGAAGCCGGCCGTGCGCGTGGCCCCGAGCGACGCGACGATCGCGTTGGTGGTCGTGCCGCTGCCGTGCAGCTGGATCGCGAGGTCGAAATCCCGCGCGCGGCACTCGGCGATGAACGCTTCACGGGCGGCTGCGTCGGGCACCGGTTGTTCGCCGAGCCCCGGCGCACCGGGAAACCCGATGAAACCGTCGAGGTAGTCCGAGAAACGCGACGCAAACTCGCGCGCCCACGGCAGCCCGATCAGCGTGATCCGCGCGTCGGGTTCGCCGCGCCGCAGCGCGCGCAACGCGGGCACCGCGCACAGCATGTCGCCGAGCTGCAGCGCACGGAACACCGCGATGCGCGTCGGGCGCCGCACACGCTCGAAATCGGCAGGTTCGGTCGTCATAGGAACAAGACCCGGAAATGAAGCGCGCCGCGCATGCGCCAGTACAGCGACACGGGCGGAATCGCGATGGACGTGACGATCATCTCGGCCACGTGCGACGGCGTGAGCCGCGTGCCGCGCAGGCGCTTCACGCAGAACGCCGCGGTAATCACGATCCAGGCCGCCGCGCACGCCGCGCCCGGCGCCGGCCACCCGGCCGCGAAGCACACGATCGCGCCGAGCGCGGCGAGCACCGCCGCGTAGTAGTGCCACGGCGGCACCGGCCGGATATGGCGGCGGTAGGTCGCACGGTGCTTCTTGTACAGCAGCGCGTCGAAATAGACCTTCGACTGCTGGCCGATGCTCGCGCCCCAGCGCGCGGGGCGCACCGGATGAACGATGCACGCCGCGCCGGCGTCGACGATCGGCCCCGCGTGTTCGCGCAACGCGAACATCAGGTCCGCGTCCTCGCGCCAGGCGCGGGTGAAGCGTTCGTCGAAGCCGCCGACCCGTTCGAGCGCCACGCGCCGCACGAAACAGTTCGCGGTTGCGAATTCCGCATGCGCGAGGCCGGCCGCGTCGCGTTCGTAGTCGGTCGGGTGCGGCCGCAACGGCACGTCGATGCGGCCCGCGGCGGCGGACGCGGACGGTTCGGCCAGCAACGCGGCCGTGCCGTGGCGCAGCCACGCCGGATCGGGAATCGTGTCGTCGTCGGTGAACGCGATCAACGCGCCGCACGCGCTGCGCCAGCCGACGTTGCGCGCACCGGCCGGCCCTTGCGTGGCGGGCGCGGTCATGTAGCGGATCGCCGGCACGTCGGTCACGCGCGCACGGCACCGCTCGACGACGGGCCGCGCGCTGCCGGCGGCGTCGTCGTCGACCACGATGATCTCGTAGGCCGTCGGGTCGAACACCTGCACGCACAGCGCGTCGAGGCAGCGTTCGAGCAGGTCGGGCCGCCGGTAGGTCGGCACGACGACCGACACGACCGGCGGCCGTTGCGTGTCGCGCGCGTTCATCTCGGTTTCTCCAGCAGGAACGAACCGATCACGAGCGCGTCGAGCGGCGACGTCCAGAAGCATTCGAGCGCATCGCGCGGCGTGCAGACGATCGGCTCGCCGCGTGTATTGAACGACGTGTTGACGAGCACCGGCACGCCGGTGAGCGCGTCGAACTCGGTCAGCAACGCGTGCAGCAGCGGATGCTGCGCTTCGTCGACGGTCTGCACGCGCGCGGTGCCGTCGATATGGCGCACGGCCGGAATCGTCGCTTCGGCGCCGGGCGCGACGTCGTACACGAACAGCATGAACGGCGCGCGCAGCGGCGTGCGCCGTCCGCCGCGGAACCAGTGATGCGCCTTGCTTTCGAGCACGACCGGCGCGACCGGCCGAAAGTCCTCGCGATCCTTGATCTTGTTGAGCTTGCGCTGCATGTCCGGATCGGTCGGCGACGCGAGGATCGAGCGTGCGCCGAGCGCGCGCGGGCCGAACTCCATGCGCCCCTGGAACCAGCCGATCACGCGGTTCGCCGCGAGCAGCGCGGCCGTTTGCGCGGCGACGTCGGCCAGCCGCCGGTACGGCAGTTGCGCGTCCTTCAGGAACGCCTCGATCGCGTCGTCACCGTATGACGGCCCGAGATACGCATGCTCCATCCGCCATGCACCGCGCTCGCCGCGCATCCGGAAGTCGGTCCACAGCGCCGCGCCGAGCGCGGTGCCGGCGTCACCGGCGGCCGGCTGCACCCACACGTCGTCGAACGGGCCGCGATCGCGGATCTTCGCGTTCATCACGCAGTTCAGCGCGACCCCGCCCGCCATCGCGAGCTGCCGCTCGCCGGTGCCGGCGGCCAGCCAGTCGACCGCCTGCAACGCCGTTTCTTCCAGCACCAGCTGCAACGCGTGCGCGATGTCGCAGTGATGCGGCTCGATCGGGCCGCCGCGTTCGCGCGGCGGGCCGAACATCGCAACGAGATCGCCGTCGAGGATCGCGTAGCGTCCGTCGCCGTCGTAGCGCACCAGCTTGCGCATCGCGTCGGCGAACACCGGCTTGCCGTACGACGCGAGCGCCATCACCTTGTACTCGTCGGACGAGTGCAGGAAGCCGAGGTAGCGCGTCACGCGTTCGTACAGCAACCCGAGCGAATGCGGCAGGTTGACCTGGCCGAGCCGCCGGTACGACCGGCCGTCGAACGCGCCGTAGCTCGTCGTCGCACGCTCGCCGCGCCCGTCCATCGTCATCACCGCGCAGCGCGCGAAAGGCGCCGCGAGAAACGCGCTCGCCTCGTGCGCGAGATGGTGCTCGACGAAATGCCAGCGGAACGGCCCGTCGTGCGTGACACCGCGAAAACGCCGCTGCAGGTGGTGCGGCGCGCCGCCCGCGAGCTGGCGCGGCGCGTTCACGATCGACGACAGGAACAGCGGATGCCATGGCGACGCGCCGCCGTTGCGCGGCGCGTGGGCCGACGGCGAAAGCGGCAAGGTCAGCGACGGCTCGGCCGTGTCGCGGTCGAGCTCGAACCACGGATCGTACGAATACGCGACGTGGTCGACGTCCGCGAGCACGATGCCGGCCTCCGCTAGACAGTAGTCGATCGCATGGTAGGGCAGCTCCCAGGTCGAGAACGGTACCGGGCGCTTCGCGTGCTTCACGTGCGTGAAGCGTTCGTCCTCGGCGGCCGCGATCACGACGCCGTCGCGCACGAGGCACGCGGCACTGTCGTGAAAGGCGGCATTGATGCCGAGCGTATGGATCGGTTCGGGCATGCGTCAGCTCCTCGTGATGGCGGGCGAGAACGGAATCACGTTCGACGGGCTCGCGTCGACCGGTCCGTCACCCTGCATGGCGGCCCGCACGGCCGCCCGCCGCGCATGGCGCATACGGCCGCGCAGCAGCGCGTGCACGGCGGCGACCGCATCGTCGACGCTCACCTCCCGCAGGCACGGATGGCCGGGTTGATCGCACACGCTGCGGTAGCAGTTGCGGCACGGCACGTCGACGTTCAGCACCCGATGCGGCACCCGCCACGGCGTGTGCTGCGGATTGGTCAGCGCATAGAGATCGACCACCGGCGTGCCGAGCGCGGCCGCGAGATGCACCGGGCCGGAATTGTTCGACAGCAGCAGGTCGGCCGTCTCGATCAGCGCGCCGAGTTCGCCGAGCGACAGCACGCCCGCCAACGGCACCGCGCGCGGGCCGGCGCGGGCGCATACCGTGTCGACCAGCGCGCGCTCGCTTTCGCTACCGGTCACCGCGATGCCGTCGAACAGCGGCGCGACGCTCGCGGCCACCTCGCCGAAGCGCTCGGCCGGCCAGCGACGCGACGCCGCGCTCGCGCCCGGATGCACGACGAGCCAGCGCGCGGATGGCGCGCCCGGCCGGCGCGGGCCGCCGATGCGCTGCACCGTGGCCTGCAACCGCGCGCTCACCGCGCGCCGCGCCGCGTCGCCCGGCTCGAACGCCATCCGCCAGTTCGACGTCGTGGCGCCGATCGCGCGCACGAGCGCGAGCTGCCGCGCCACCTCGTGCCGCACATGCGACTCCGGTTCGCTTTCCGGCACGCGGTCGGTCAGCAGTTCGTACGGGTTCTCGCGGCAATGCGCGAGCCGCAGCGGAATGCCCGCCAGCCAGCACATCATCGCGGCGGGCAGCGGATTCTGGCTGTAGACGGTAAAAACCGCGGCCGCATCGAAACGGCCGGCCAGCAGCCGGTCGATCATGTCGAGATCGGCGACCGGATCGCCGCGCACGTCGGGGTGCTTGACCCACGGCGCATCGTAGGTCCACACGTCGTCGACCATCGGCAGGTGCGCCGCCAGCGCGGCGCCCGTGCGCGACGTCAGCAGCGTGAGCCGGCGCCCCTCGCCGCTTTCCTTCAGCGCGCGCAACGCGGGCGTCGTCATCAGCACGTCGCCGACGCTGTCGAGCCGCACGCAGAGGATGCGTCGCGCGCGACGCCACGCGGCGTTCATCGCCGGCCCCAGGTGCCGTGCCGCCGCACGGCTTCGCGCGCGACGATGTCGGCCGCGCGGTCGACGCGATCGACGATGTGGTGCGGCGATCGCGCGGCGCCGGTGCGCCATTCGGTCTCGTGCCCGCAGTCGACGAGGATCGTGCGGCAACGCGCGGCGCGCCCGGCCGCGACGTCGTCGAGGATGTCGCCGATCATCCAGCTCCATTCGGGGACGACGCCCAGCGTGGCCAGCGCGCGACGCAACATGCCGGGGCGCGGCTTGCGGCAGATGCAGTCAACCGTATAGGCCGGCACGCTGCCCCGCGGGTGATGCGGGCAGTAAAAAAAATCCGCCAGCGTCGCGCCGTTTGCTTCGAACAGTTCGGCGAGACACCGGCGGACCGCGCCAAGCTCGTTTTCGGTAAAGCGGCCGAGCGCGACGCCCGGCTGGTTCGAGACGACCACGATCGGCATGCCGGTCGCGCCGAGCGTGCGCAGCGCGCGTGCCGCGCCCGGTGCGAGGCGCATGCGCGCCGGATCGACGTTGTAGGGCACGTCGTCGAGCAACGTGCCGTCCTTGTCGATCAGCACGGCCCCGGGCAGCCCCCGTTCGCGCGTCAAGGCCATGACGTCTCCTTCATCGGCAGCACCATCACTTCCGGCACCACCGTGCCGGGCGGCTGCATCAGCACGAAGCGCACGGCGGCCGCGACGTTCTCGGCCGGCTGCAGCGTGTCCGCGTCGATGTCCGGAAAGCGGTCGAGCAGGAACGGCGTGCGCATCCCGCCCGCGACGATCGCCGACACGCTCACGCCGGCCGGCCGCAGTTCGGCATGCAGCGCGTGCGACAGGCCGAGCAGCCCCCACTTCGTCGCGTGATAGGCGGACGCATTCGGCCACGCGCGCTTCGACGCGGTCGACGCGATGTTGACGATATGGCCGGTGCCGCGCGCCTTCATCATCGGCACGGCCGCGTGGCACATCAGGTACGGGCCGAGCAGGTTCGTCATCAGCACCTGCCGCCACGCGTCGACGCTCACGTCGTCGATTGGCGCGGTCACGTCGATCGCCGCGTTGTTGACGACCACGTCGAGATCGCCGAGCGCTTCCCGCGCGTCGTGCACGACCTGCAGCACGGACGCCTCGTCGCGTACGTCGAGCGGCCGGCCGACCGCCTGCCCGCCGTGCCGTTCGAGCCGCTGCGCGACGGCGGCCGCGCGGTCGCCGTCGAGATCGGCGACGATCACGTGCGCGCCGTGCCGCGCCAGGTCTTCGCAAATGGCCTCGCCGAGCCCGCGGCCACCGCCGGTCACCAGCGCGACGCGGCCGGCGAGCGGCGTTTGGACGGAATCGTGTTTGACGTCGTTCACCTGCACCTCCTTGCGAACGTCCGGACGCATCCGGACTGGCTGTGTGACGCTTGTCGCGACAAACGTCGATGCAGGAGATACAGCGAGAACCGTGCCGGCTTGCCGGCGCGCGTGCCGCCTCGCGCGCCGGCAAGCGCTCGCTGGCTTTTTTATAAGCTGCTGTAAAAACCGCCCCGCACGGCCGCGCTCAGATCGCCAGCGCGTCCGGCGTCGCCTGCGCGCGGCGCTTCGCGAGCGCACGCAGGCAGTGCGCGATGCATCCCGCGAATGCCTCGTCGAACCACGGCTGCGCGCCCGACACGCCGACCACGATCCCGCCGAGCGCGACGCCGCCCCACAGGTTCGTATCGCCCGCGCGCAGCCGGTACGGCTCCAGCGCCTGCACGACGTGGCCGTCGCGGCCCGTTTCCCACGACAGCCGCGCTTTCGCGCGCGCATACGCACGGTAGTCGGCGTCCCAGTCCTTCGGGTCGGGCAACGAGAACTCGTACAGGATCGCGTCCTCGAACGCCGCGTCGCGAGGCCCGAGCGCGGGATCCATGATCACGATGTGCAGGCAGCCGCTGTCGCCGACGAAGTCGCTCTGCAGCGCGGCCGACAGGCTCGGCAGCAGCAGTTCGACCGCGGCGACCGCGGTCTGGCGGTCGACGAACGCGCTACCGGCGCGGCGGCCGGTCAGCGCTTCGGGTGGCGGGTGGGACATGGGTTTCTCCAGAGGGAAATGCGAGTGCGCGCAACGGCGCGATCCGGTCGGCCGTTGCCGCGGGCTGGGTCAGGTCAGCGTGGAAACCGGCCTCGACCGCGCGCGTGCGGTCGCGGTCGCGGTCGAGCGCGTGGCCGGACAGCGCCAGGCCCTCAGGCTGAGCGCAGCCTTCTCGATCATGCGCGGCGTCCATCTGGCGAATGACACGCCGCTGGCAGCGCATCCGCCGGCGCGCAAACACGGCCGCGCATGCCGCATCGATCGCGAATGTGACGAAGCCGCCGCCGCACGTGCCGATGACGATCACGAGCACTGCCCGAGCGGCATATCGTCGGTTCCCGTGATCATGCGTGCGCGACGCGGTTCGGGGCGCGCCGGTTCGTGCACGCGCGCTCAGTGGTGCGGTTTGCGCTCGCGGTCGCGACCGACGGTGCCCGGCTCGGGATCGAGTACGGCGGGCTGCGTCGGCGTCACCGTGCGCTGGTCGGGATGCAGCACCATCCCCGAATCGTGCTCGCCCTCGTCACGACGCACCCGCACGCGATTCTCGACGTCGCGCACGCCCATGCAGCCATCGGCCAGGTCCTCGATGCCGTGCTTCATCCATCGGGCCGGCACCGTGCCGTCCAGTTCGACGCGGCCGTCCTGCACCTGCACCGTGACGTCGCTCACGTCGATGTCGAGTGCATGCGCGAGCCGCTCGCACACCTCTTCGCGGATCCGCTCGTCCGATCGCGTATAGCCTTTCGGTCCGCGACGATTGCGCAGCGCGTCGCGTTCGGCGTCGCTGCCGAATCGCGACAAGTCGGGGGCGTCGCCGCGGTAGCGCGCATCGTCGCGCGGATCGCCATAGGCGCGGTCGCGGTCGTACCCGCCCATCCGGTGATGCCCGCGAAACTCCGGGGGAACGCCGCGGTACGGGCTTTCCCGCCAGTCGCGGCCCTGCGCGTGATAGTCGCGTTCGCCGTAGCCGGGATCGCGTTCGCGCGCCGGCTGGCGCGGGAAGTCGCCCTGCCAGCCCGCATCGGCCTCGCCGCGCCGCTGGCCGACCGGCCGCGCCGCGCGTTCGCTCCATTCGCTGCCCCAATCTTCCGGGCCGACGTCCTCGCTCGCGAAGCGGCGGTACGCCGACTCGTCGCCCGCGTCGGGCCATCGCGCCGGATCGTCCGGGATGCCGCGCTCGCCGGCGCCTCGGGCTGCGCGTTCGTTGCGCTCCTGCCAGTCGGGCGGGCCACCGCGTTCGCCGTGCCGTCCGGGATATCGTCGTTGCATCGTGTCCCTCCTTGATCGCGCCTGCGCCGCGCACGGCCCCATGCCGTGTCACGGCGCGCGTCGGTCAGCTCGGATGCAAGTCGCGTGCCGATGTCGTGGCCGATGGAAGACGGACGCGCATCGCGACGCCGATTGGCTGCCGGACGCGAGAATCTGCAATGCGATTGCAGTTTTTGCGTGCCGGGCGTCACGGCGTGCCGTCATCGCCCGCTTCGTCCCCGTCCTCCGGTTCCGTCGTGCCGCCGGGCTCGCTCAGCCGCTCGGTGCGGTCCGGCTTGATGTCCATGCCTTCATCGAGCGTCGAATCGCCGTCCGCCGACGCGCGCTCACCGGTGCCTGCACGGTCCGTATCGCTGTCGAGCGCGGCATCGCCGCGTTCGAGCGCGTGATCGTCGAGCGGCGAATCGACGTCGAACGGATGACGCCGCGCGCCGGCCGTGTCGCTGCCGCTGTCGGACGAGTCGCTCGGGCCCAGGGCGCGGCCGTCGCGGCCGCGGCCGGCATTGTCGTCGTCCGGTTCGGACGGTTCGTTGTCGGGGTTCAGCGTGCTGTTCATGTCGATCTCCTTGCAAGGCTCGCGGCCGCGGGCAGCCGGCCAACGCGGCACGGCCAGCGGAATGCAAACGCGTGCAATCGGCGTGCCGCCCCGCGCACCGGAACCGATTGCGCGCGGCCGGAATGGCGATCGGCACAACCGATGCGCGCTCATTGATCAGCCGAATTGAGTTCCCTTATGCTTTCGGGGGTGCCAATCCGATTCGTACCGCCGCCGCCGGCCCGCCCGACGGCGGCCGGGCGGCGCTTGCCCGCCCGTCTTCGACAAGCCGCTCCGATGATGAAAGACGACCTCAATCCTCGCTCGCCTCCGCCGCCGCTCGGGCAATCCGACGCGCGCGACCTGT
This sequence comes from Burkholderia sp. AU15512, assembly GCF_002223325.1. Classification (NCBI taxonomy): domain Bacteria; kingdom Pseudomonadati; phylum Pseudomonadota; class Betaproteobacteria; order Burkholderiales; family Burkholderiaceae; genus Burkholderia; species Burkholderia sp. AU15512. The sequence goes on along the minus strand of NZ_NKEX01000008.1, from coordinate 96,114 downwards.
TGCACCGCTTCGCCGAGTTCCGGTTCCAGACGGTCGTCGAGTCGATCACCGACTACGCGGTGTTCATGCTCGACCCGTACGGCAACGTCGCGACCTGGAACGCGGGGGCCGCGCGCATCAAGGGCTATCGCGCCGCGGAGATCGTCGGCCACCACTTCTCGCGCTTCTATCCGCCCGACGCGATCGCGGCCGGCCGGCCGTCGCTCGGGCTCGCCGAAGCGGCCGCCAACGGCCACTTCGAGGACGAAGGCTGGCGCGTGCGCAAGGACGGCTCGCAGTTCTGGGCGAGCGTGACGATCACGCCCGTGCACGATCACTCGAACCAGCTCTGCGGCTTCATCAAGATCACGCGCGACATGACCGAGCGCAAGCGCCTCGAGGAGCTCGAAGCGTCGACGCACCGGCTCAGCGTGTTCATCGCGATGCTCGCGCACGAGCTGCGCAACCATCTCGCGCCGTTGCGCCATTCGGTCGGCGTGCTGCAGAGCCTGGCCGACCCGGCACCCGCGCTCGCGCAGTGCCGCGACGCCGTGCATCGTCAGGTCACGCAACTGACGCGCCTCGTCGACGACCTGCTCGACGTCGGGCGCATCACCGCCGGCAAGCTCGAGCTGGAAGACCGCCCCATTACCGTGCGCGACATCGTGTGCCGCGGCGTCGAAAGCATCCAGCCGAAGCTGGCCGCGCGCGGGCAGCACATCCACGTCGATCTGCCGGCCGATGCCGTGCCGTTGCACGGCGACGATGCGCGGCTCGTCCAGGTGCTGCACAACCTGCTCGACAATGCGTCGAAGTTCTCGCCGCTCGGCGGACGCATCGACGTCGGCGCCACGATCGAGGGGCCGGTCGTCGCGATCCGCGTGACCGATCGCGGCGTCGGCATCGCGCGCGACGCGCTCGAAACCATCTTCGACCTGTTCGAGCAGGAAAGCGGAGCGGGCCGGCGGCCGGCCGAAGGCTTCGGGCTGGGTCTCGCGATCTGCCGGACATTCGTCGAACTGCACGGCGGGCGCATCTCGGCCGAAAGTGCCGGGCCCGGTCACGGTGCGACGTTTACGGTGCGGCTGCCGATCGACCGCATGGCGCGCGCGACCCGCGTCGAGGTGCGCGGGCCGGTCAAGTCCGTGCAGACGGACACGACGCCGCTCCGTATCGTCATCGTCGACGACAATCGCGATTCGGCCGACACGCTCGCCGTGCTGCTGCAGGTGAAAGGACACGCGCCGCGCGTCGCCTACAACGCGCACGACGCGCTGGCGCTCGCCCGCCACTACGTCCCGCAGTTGATGATCCTCGACCTCACGATGCCCGACGTCGACGGCTTCACGCTCCTGCACGAGCTGCGCGCGATCGACGCGCTGCGCGACACGACCTGCGTCGCGCTGTCGGGACATGCCAGCGCGGCGGACCTGGCGCGCACCGAACGCGCAGGCTTCGACGAGCACCTCGTGAAGCCCGTCGAAATAGCCGTGCTCGACGCGCTGCTGCAGCGCGTCGCGCGCCGGGTTCGCCGCACGCCGTGACCGCCGTGCTCAAGCCACCGCCCGACACATCGCCGCGCATGCTTCACACGCGAGCGCGCAGCGGCGGCAATGATCGTGTGCATGCCGCCGGCATTCGGCTGCACACAAGTCGCATGCCTGCGCGCACAGCGCGCAGACGCCGGGCGTGAGCACACTGCGGCGCGCCATCGCACCCGACGCGAAGCGGCACAGCTGCGCGCATTCGATGTCGAGCGCGATGCAGTCGGCCAGCGCCTGCGCGTCGCGTTCGGCGAGGCACGCGGCCGTACAGGCATCGCAGGCGTGGGCGCACGCGTCGCAAGCGGCCATGCAGTTGTCATAGGGATCGTTCATCGCAGTCCTCCCGGTTTCGGTTGGCATCGTCATGGCGTCAGCTTCACCTTCATCCAGCCCGGCTCGCGCGTGTCGAACGCGCGATAGGCATCGATCGCATTCGTCAGCGGCTCGCAACGCGTGAGCACCGACAGCGGGTCGAATGCGCCGCTGCGCACGAGCTCGACGAGCGGCGGCGTCACCGTTCGGTGATTGCAGTTGCCCATCTTGATCGTCAGGTTGCGGTTCATCGCATCGCCGACCGGAAACACGCGGGCCGCCGGCGGATACACGCCGATCACCGCCACCGTGCCGGCTTTCGCGACCGCGCGCACCGCCCATTGCAGCACCTGCGACGGCCCGTCGCCCGGCACCCAGTTGCGGCCGTCCGGCTTGCGGTGCGGCGCGATCGTCTCGACTTCCGCATCGAATGCCTGCGCCGCGTCGCGATCGGCCGCGGCCGGCCCGTGCGTCGCGCGCATCGCGTCGACGCCCACCGCGTCGATCACGCGATCGACGCCGATTCCGCCCGTCAGCCGCAGCACCGTCTCGACCGGATCGTCCTCCGCGAAATCGACGATCTCCGCGCCTTGCGCGCACGCCATCTCGAGACGCGACGCCACGCGGTCGATCGCGATCACGCGCCCGGCGCCCATCAGCTTCGCGCTCGCGATCGCGAACTGGCCGACCGGCCCCGCGCCGAACACGGCGACCGTGTCGCCCGCGCTCACTTCCGCGAGCTGCGCGCCGAAATAGCCGGTGGGGAAAATGTCCGACATCAGGATCGCGCGATCGTCGTCGATCGCATCCGGCAGCCGAATCAGGCTTGCATGCGCAAGCGGCGTGCGCGCGTACTCGGCCTGCAGCCCGTCGAACGCGCCGCTCGCGGCCGGACCGCCGAAGAACGCGGTACCCGCACGCGGGCCGCCCGGGTTCGCGACGTCGCATTGCGCGGTGTAGCCCGCGCGGCAGTACGCGCAACTGCCGCATGCGATCGTCGACGGAATCAGCACGCGGTCGCCGCGCCGCAGGTTGCGCACGTCGCGCCCGACCGTCTCGACGATGCCGACACCCTCGTGGCCGAGGATCGTGCCCGGCTTCATCCCGCCGAGGGTGCCGCGCACCATGTGCAGGTCGGTGCCGCAGATCGCGCTGGCCGTCAGGCGCACGACCGCGTCGGTCGCGTCGGTGACTTCAGGATCGGGCACCGTGTCGATGCGAATGTCGCCGATACCGTGGAATACGACTGCTTTCATGTCAGGCCCTCCTTGTTCGAACGTTCTCGGAACTACCGAGAAGGACGGTGAGCAAGGAGTGGGCCCTGACGGGCATCACCTGAATGCTCTCCGCGGTGCGGAGAGCATTCATCCGTCACGAACCACGAATTCGACATCGTCGCGCGGATTCGATGCCGGGATCCGACTGGGACAATGCATCGAGAAGGACATGATCGCCATGCCGCTGGGCGGCGGGCAACGCGAACGCGCGGCGGCCGCGCCCGGTTACATCGAAAAACACGGCGCGCCCGGCCACCCCGACGCGTTCGTCCGGCACCGCTGTATCGGCTGGCGGCTGTCGCCAGCGCGGGCGCCCTACCGCTGGGAATGCGTGGAAAACGGCCGCCCTTCAGCGATTGGCTGACGCTCCCGCCGCAGCGGCATCTCGCTTGACTGCCACGCACTTGATCTCGACCAGCAAGCCGGGATGCGCGAGTTCGGTCACGCCGATCGAAGTCCACGCGCATGTGCCGCGTGGAAAAACCCGATTCTTCACGTCGCGAAATACGGGCATATGCGTGCCCATCTGCACGTGGTATGTCGTCATATCGACAACATCTTCAAAAGTGCACCCAGCCGCTTCCAGAACCACGCGCAAATTTTCCCAGCATGCCAGGAATTGCGCTTCGGGATCGGCGATGACTTCGAGGTCAACGGTACGCCCGACCTGTCCGGCGCAAAAAACAATGGACCCAACCTTCACGGCCGGTACATAACCGGCGCGCTCTACGATACGTTGCATCGTCGGCGGGATGATCAATTCACGGATGGTCATGTGTCTTACCCTTTAAGGATTGAAGCGGTCATTTACCGCGGCGCGGATGATGACCGTATCTGGCCGAGAGCACCCACGAAGTTCAATTCAGCGCGCGGCAATCGGTGATTCGGTCAGCATCGTATCGGCGATATCGAGCATCGCGCGCAAGCGATCCATATGCCGAAGGTCATGGTGGTACCCCACCCAGATGTCTCGGGATGGGGGCGGTTCCGGCGTTTCGATGCGCTGCACTGCCGGTATCGCGTCGCCCAGCGGTCGCGGCAGCACCGCCATGCCCATGCCTGCCGCGCACATCCGGCCCTGAACGGCTCGGCTCGTGCTGGTGAACACGCGCCGCGACCGCGGGAACCTGTCGAGCAGCCAGGCGACGTCGGGGAAGTGAGACTGCGCCGTATTCATCACGATCAATCCCACTGAAGCAGGATCGCGCCGCAACGCACGCGCGGTTTCCGCCGTGCCGTAAAGGCCGTACGGAACGCTCATCATGCGGCGCTGGACAATGTCCGGTTCGGTGAAAGGAACGATCCGGAAGGCCAGGTCGGCCTCGCGACGCGACAGGCTCAGCAATCGGTAGCTCGCGATCACTTCCGGCACCACGGCCGGATGACGGCGCACCAGTTCCGCCAGAACCGGCGCGAGAACGTAGCCGGCGAACCACTCTGCGCACGATATCCGCAAGATGCCTTCGAGACGGTCGTGATGACCGGCCAGACGCCGCTCCATCGCCAGCGCGGCGTTTTCCATGGCTTCGGCGAGGCTCAGCACGGTATCGCCGGCGTCGGTGAGCACCAGCCCATCCGCGGTCCTGCGGAACAGCGCCTGCCCGGATTCATCCTCCAGCGCCTTGATCCGGCGGCCGATCGTTGGATGGCTCACGCCCAGGCTTCGGGCTGCCGCACCGAAAGATCCGCCCCGCTTGACCGCCAGAAACACCCGGACATCACTCCATTCCATGCGATGAACCTTCGTTCAAAAATGTACATTCAATATACAAGAACGACCATTCACAAACAATTGTGTGAGCCTCACGATGGTGACTTGCATCTACCGAACCGCCCCGCTCGGGGCCAACCTCTGCGGAGTGTGAAGACATGAACAAGTTGAAGGGCAAGGTCGCGATCGTGACGGGGGCATCGAAAGGCATCGGCGCAGGTATCGCGCGCCAGCTTGCGGCCGACGGCGCACAGGTCGTCGTCAACTACGCATCCAGCGCGAGCGGTGCCGAACAGGTCGTCGGGGACATTCAGGCCGCCGGCGGGAAGGCATCGGCGGTGCGCGCCGACGTGACGAACAAGGCGGAGGTCGAGGCACTCGTCAACGCAGCCATCGACCATTTCGGGCGGTTGGACATCGTGGTGAACAACGCCGGCGTCTACCAGTTCGCCAGGATCGAGGAAACCACCGAGGCACGCTACCGCGAGCAATTCGACATCAACGTGCTCGGTCCGCTGCTGGTCGCCGGCGCCGCCGCGCCGCACCTCGGCAACGGCAGCAGCATCGTCAACATCAGCTCCAACGTCACGCGCGTCCTTCCGGCCGAGAGTGCCATCTACAGCGGCACGAAAGGCGCAATCGACGCCATCACCGGGGTGCTCGCGCGGGAGCTCGGCCCGCGCGGCATCCGGGTCAATGCCGTGAACCCCGGCTTGGTGGAAACCGAGGGCACCCATGCCGCCGGCGTCATCGGATCGAACTTCGAGACGTGGAACGCGGACCAGACGCCGCTCGGCCGCATCGGCCAGGTGCGGGACATCGCGCCGATCGTTTCGTTTCTCGCGTCCGACGACTCGGGATGGATGACGGGCGAGATCATTCTCGCGTCGGGCGGCATGCGCTGACGCGCCATGCTCGCGGGAACGTGCGCCGATCCCGCATCGGCGCGCTCCGTCGAGCGTATCGAAACGCAGAATCGAGCGAAAGGAGAAACGCATGAACAAAACCTGGTTGATCACCGGCTGCTCCGGCGGCTTCGGCCTGCATCTCGCACGCGCGGCGGCCGCGCGCGGCGACCACGTGGTGGCAACGGCGCGTGCACCGGAAACGCTACGCGATCTGGCACGGCGTTATCCGGACACGCTGCGTGTTGCAGCGTTGGACGTGACGATGCCGGAGACGATACACGCGGCCATGGCGTTGACGATTGAAGCGTTCGGCAGGTTGGACGTGCTGGTCAACAACGCCGGGCATGGATTCATGGGCGCAATCGAAGAAGGCACGCCGGAGGAATACCGGCCGTTATTCGATGTGAACGTCTTCGGGCTCATCGAGACGACGCGCGCGGCGTTGCCGCTGATGCGACGCACCGGCGGTGGCAGGATCGTCAACCTGTCGTCCGGTGCCGGTATCGCCGGCTCGGGGGGCCGCGGCTATTACAACGCGACGAAGTTTGCAGTCGAAGGCCTGTCGGAGGCCCTCGCACAGGAAGTCGAACCGATGGGCATTCGCGTGGTCATCGTGGAGCCCGGTCCGTTTCGAACCGAATTCCTGGGGCGCTCGATCACGGTCGCCAAGCAGCAAATCGGCGACTATTCGGCAACCGCGGGCTCCGCGCGCAGCTACCGCGACAGCAATGACGGACATCAGGCAGGCGATCCTGCCAAAGCCGCCGCGGTGATCATCCAGGCGATCGACTCGGACGATCCACCGTTGCACCTGCCGATCGGACCGAGTGCCCATGCCATTGCGGAGCGCAAGCTGAAGACGTTCCGCCGGGACATCGACGCATGGCGCGCGCGCTCCATCGCGACCGACTTCGATTGACGGTCTCGGGCCGACGCAACGGTCGGCCCGAAAGAAAACGAATCGCGGACACGCCGGCGAACGACAAGTCGCCCGCCGGCGGCCGGCTTACATCGGAGGCGCTACCCCGTCCTTCTCGACCACGATCTGGCGTCCGTCGTATCCCCCGTCCTTGCCCGGCGTAGCCACGACGAAAATCTTCTTGCCCGCCGACAAATCGGCGCGCGTCGCCTGGATGAGCGTCACGACCGGCGCGTCGGGCGGCACGTTGATCGTGTTGCTGCCGCCCTTGTACGAAAGCTTCAGATCGCGCCCGCTCGTGCCTTGAACGATGGTATCCACATTCGCGTTCGTCATCGAGCTGTTCGCGGCGAGATCCCACGCATAGTGGCCTTCACCCATGCCGCGCGCGGCCTCGGGGAATACGAGCACTTCCTTCGCGATCAACTTGCCGTTCTCGCCCGGCGTGGCCGCTGCGCCGACATAGGAACCCGGTTTGATATCGGACAGCTGAATCGCTTTCACCGCGTTCACGTTGGTCGACGCCGCGACATTGATGAGCACGGTGTCGCCGCTGCGGCGATGTACCTTCAGGCTGTCTCCGGAAAACGAGACGATGTCGCCACGAATGCGCTCGGGCTTGACCGCGGCGGATTGCGCGAACGCGGTGCCGGCCAGCGTCGCCGCGACGACGGAGGCGGCGAGTTTGAGTCGAATGGACATGAATGCTCCTTTGATGAGGTTGCGATCGAGAACGTGACCGGCGAGGTGTCCAGGGCCAAGGGCTCAGGAGCCGCCAAACCAGTTGTATCCCTGGTTTTCCCAATAACCGCCCGGGAATGCGTTGGTCACCGTGATGGCGACGATGTGTTTGGGATTCTTGTATCCGAGCTTGGTCGGCATGCGCAGCTTCATCGGGAAGCCGTACTTCGCCGGCAAGACGCGGCCGTCATAGGTGAGCGTCAGCAGCGTTTGCGGATGGAGCGCGGTCGGCATGTCGATGCTCGTCCAGTAGTTGTCGGCGCAATGCAGCGCGACGTACTTCGCGGTGGTGTCGGCGCCGGCGCGCAACAGGAAATCGGAAAATCGCACGCCGCCCCACTTCCCGATCGCGCTCCACCCTTCGATGCAGATATGCCGCGTAACCTGGCTTTCCTGCGGCAACGCATGGAGCTCGTCGAGCGTCCACGTACGCCTGCCCTTGACCAGCCCGCCGAGCTGGAGCCGATATTTCTCCGCATCCACGTCCGGCACCTGGTCGATGTCGTAGTACGCGTTGAATGGAAAGGGCCGCGCGATCATCGACTCCGGATACGTCGGCGCAAGCTTGCGCGGATCGAAGAGCGACGCCTGCACGTCGTCGTTGAACGAAGACACGCGGCGCAGCATCGTGTTGACCGATTGGTCGTCGGTCAGGTCGCAGCCGGAAAGCAGCATCAGGCCGCCGAGCGTGAGGATCCGCTTGCCGAACAGGCGGCGTTGCGTCGACTGGAGCGCGTTGCGCGCATCCTTGACGATCGCATGCGAATCGAGCTGCGAGACGCGGTCGGCCCGCGACGAACGTTTGGGTTCATTCATGATCAGCGCCCTCGAATCATCGTGAGCAATGAGCGCGGAACGAGCGCGACCATCACGACGTGAACGGCAAGGAAACCGACGAGCACGCTCATCGCGACGAAATGAACGATGCGCGCGTTGTCGAATCCGCCCATCAATGTCCTCAGGAAAGCAAACTGCACCGGTTTCCAGATGGCGAGCCCCGACAGAACGAGCAGCACGATATCGGCGAGCGCGCCGAGATACGCGAACTTCTGCACGGCGTTGTACTGCGCGGGATCTTCGTGAACCAGCTTTCCGCGCAGCGCGGCGGCGAGGTCGGAAAGAAGCGCGCGCATGCCGAGCGGCAACAGCTTCCTGCGCAACCGCCCTGTCGCCATGCCGAGCACGAGATAGGCGAACAGGTTGCCGACCAGGATCCACATCGCCGCGAAGTGCCAGAGGAGCGCACCGCCCAGCCAGCCTCCAAGCGTGGTGGAACGCGGAAACGTGACCGCCCTGACAATCGGCGACGCGTTGTAGACCTGCCAGCCGCTCAGGCACATGGCGATGACTGCGGCGGCATTGATCCAATGGAGAAGACGGACCCACAGCGGATGAATCGTCGAACGTTTCACAGCGAACTTCCTCGTAATCTTGCGGATGGTGCACGCGTCATGCCGTGGTGACAGGGGCGTGACGAGAAGGATCGCAATTGCCGCGACGCAGCGGTATCGGTCGAACGACCGACCCCGTCGGACGCCTGTCGAGCCGACGGTCAGGCGGCTGGCGGGAACAATGGCGGTCGTCCGCCACGCGACCCGTCGGCGCGGGCCGGCCAGTCGAAGGTTCGCTTCGACGTCGACCACGTCCCGCCCGTCGCGCGCGTTGAAGGGGGCGGATTTATCCCGCCACATGCCGTCACCGCGCCGGAAAACTTCCGGCGCCGACGAAGGCCATCGCGACCGCTGACGGCATGTCCGCGAGCGGCTGCCATCGCGGTGCATCAAGTCTGTAGAACCGATTCCGCATGCATCGCCATCCCACCCTCGGCTCGGCTCCATTGCACGACCCATTCGGGCAGTTCGGGCGGAGGCTGCGTCACGCCGATCCACGCCAGCAGTTCGTCGGTCGGCACGGTACCTCCGCCGCGCTTCAGGAACCGGGTTCGCACGACGCCGACCGCGACCTGCGTCCCGCCGCGGCTGAACCCCTGCTCCAGGAACACATGCTTCTCGTCCCAACCGATCACACGCGTCGTGACGTCGTAGCGCTCCCACAGATGCAGCGATCGATGAAATCGTATCGTCTCGAGCGTGACGACGGGATACCACCCTTGCGCATTGACGCGTTGCCAGACGCGCGAGCGCAGCAGCAGATCGACCCGCCCCAGATCGAGAATGCCAAAGTAGCGGCCATTGGTCATGTGGCGCAGCACATCGAGGTCGTTTGGCCACACGCGAAACGGCGTGACACAGGTGTCGAGAATGTGCAGTCGCTGACGACGCAGGCTCAGCAGGAACGTCAGACACAAACGCAGCAGTAGATTCATGAATCGCGGGTTTTGACGGTGCCGGCGCAGAGCGCGCGCGTCACGGCATCCATACCGGACGGGAAGCAGGCGACGGCTTGCCGGCCACGCTTTTCGAGTGCAGCGACCACTTCTGCTGCGCGTTCCGCGGACTTTTCATAGGCAATGGCGGCGACGACACAAAACGAAACAGATACGCGATTCGCGGTGCGTTTGTCAGGGACGTTGCTCGTCACGCTCGCAAACCCGAGCAAGCGCGCGATCCATAGCGAGTGCATAGAGCGAATTCAAAGAGTGCGTCGCGATGTACTCGTGAGTTGCGCGAGAAATGCGCTCGCTGCAGTCAGTACGGTCCCGAAATTCACCGGATTGTGCGAGTACTTGGATGAACCCGCCTTTGAGACGGTCGAGTTCGGGACGTATTTCTTTCTCGAGATCCGCACGCGCATCATCCGGGGCGTGATCAGAGCGCCGCCATTCAGCCAGCAGCGCATACTGGACAAGCTTGTTGGCTTCAATTTGATCCGTGAAGAAATGGACTGCCAACTTGGCCGGTACTCCGTTGGCTCGCGCTTCCTTTACCGCGGCAGCGATCACCGCAGACTCTCTCGAAAGATCCTCCACGGGCTTTCCGGAGTCCCACTTGCTCAGTGCGACCTGCCTCGCAATTCGTAGCCGTGCTGCCGTCAGATCCAACAGCGCGCTTAACGTCGACGCGTTGCCCGGAGGTACCGCTGCCGACGGCGATATGGATAACATGACAGTGGCGAGTGAACTTATCAAAAGACATGATCTCCAGGATCTGAACTTCATTCCGCGGGCAATTCCATCGGGTGCAGGAGTCGAACGCTCGACCTTGGATTTATATGCCCTCGTTTCGTCAGGTCGCGGCGCCCTTGGCGCCCATTCCTGGGTGGCAGTCGCGGCCACGCCGTTTTTCCCTTCCCGTACGCTACAAGTCATAGTGTCTACGCCATCTTCTCCGTCGTTGAAGAATCGCAAAACATTTGACCGGTGCACATCGGTCAAATGACCGACCCAACGTGCAAGGGATTTCCGATTCGTGAGGGCCGCCGTTCGATGCCTCCGCACAGGCAAGAAGTTATAACCCTCTTGCTGCAAGTGGCGTCGAGGCAGATTCCTGAATGGTCTGGCGTGCGGCATCGCCCTCGATGCTTTCGCCGATTGGATGATTCACTACACCGCAGCACATCGCCTTGCTCAGGGGCTTCCGATTTAGCGCGGATGCAAGCGGTTTCTCGTCAGCACATCAACGATCTATATTTTCTATTTAAACAACCATACCTATATATAAAATACATAAAAAAGAGACGGTACTAAATCCTTCGCTCGTTCGTCTTTAGTGTCATACGAATCCTTTGTTCCGTATGCGGGTCGGGGAAGCGCTGGCCGTCACCAGCCGTGAAACTTCCTCTCACATCAGCGAAGAGCAACCGACGATCTTCGATAGAGAAATAATTTAGAGACCACGAGATCGATTTGTTTTGCAAGCGCACCTGTGACCGAAGACGCCTCAACTCGCTCAGGCCTGCACGCGACACGCCGTCAATATCAAATGCGTTCGAGGCGTCATGCCCCATCCCGCATTCGACCCAAACCGGATACTGCGCTCGACCATGCTGGAGACCCTGGCAATCAACAACTACCGCTCGATCAAGGAACTCGTCATCCCGTTGTCGAGGCTCAACTTGATCACTGGAGCGAATGGCAGCGGCAAATCGAATCTTTATCGTGCATTGCGGTTGCTCGCCAGCACAGCGCAGGATGGAATCGTGGCGCCGTTGGCCTCCGAGGGCGGCTTGCAGTCGGTCGTATGGGCAGGGCCGGAGGACCGCTCGGGGGCGATGCGACGTGGTGAGATCCCGCTGCAAAGACCGGCCAAAGGAACGCCCGCGCCGCGCCTGAAGCTGGGCTTCGGCGGCATGACATTCGGCTACGCGGTGTCCATGGGTCTTGCCCAGCAATCATCCGAATCGCCTTCGGCGTTCAAGCTGGACCCCGAATTCAAGCGCGAAGCGATTTGGAGTGGCGCATTCCTTCGGTCCTCGAACATGCTGATTGATCGGGACGGTAATGTCGTGCACCGCCGGTCGGACGACGGTTGGGATACCGTAACACACAGCTTGCCCCGTTATGAGAGCCTCTTCTCGCAAATCGGCAACGATCGGAGCAGTCCGGAGGTATTCGAAGTCAGGGAAGTGATGCGCCGCTGGCGCTTCTACGATCATTTTCGAATTGATGTGGATGCGCCGGCACGGCGGTCGCATGTGGGAACCCGTACTCCCGTTCTCCATCATGACGGGCGCGATCTCGCTGCGGCGTGGCAGACGATTCTCGAAGTCGGTGATCATCAGGCACTCGACGATGCAGTGTCCGATGCCTTTCCCGGCGCGCATGTCGAAATTGAAACGGAGCGGGACGGATTGTTTTCGCTCGTGTTTCGACAGGACGGCCTGTTCCGCCCGCTCAAGGCTGCCGAGCTTTCCGATGGCACGCTGCGATATCTGCTGTTGTGTGCAGCCTTGCTGACTGCGCGGCCGCCCGAGTTGATGGTCCTCAATGAACCCGAGGCGAGCCTTCATCCCGATCTCATTCCCGCGCTGGGCCGACTCATTCGGCAGGCGGCGATGTATTCTCAAATCTGGGTCGTTTCCCATTCGACACGGCTGGCGTCAGCGCTTGAAGAGGACACGGAGTTCAGCCAGATCACCCTGGAAAAGGCATTCTCTGAGACGACGATTCTCGGGCAGCACAAGCTCGACCGACCCGTTTGGCGATGGCCGGATTCGGGCAAGTAACAGACACCCGTCGATGCGCTCGTCAGTCGGATCTGTTGCACCGATTCGGATGTTGGCCAAACTGAACCGCGCCGGTGATCGGCTCTAGAAAACATCACGGGAAGTCCATCGTTTCATGAAACCGGCGCGACTTTCAAGGCGGGCGTGCTGAGCGAAAACCTCCTGTCTGAACCGCCCCGGATTTTGTGGAGGCTCCAACTCTTGAGAGAATGGAGCCATGAACAAGAAGCCAAGTAAGTTTTCCCCGGAAGTCCGAGAGCGCGCGTTGCGCCTGGAACGCGAGCAGCGTAGCGAACATCCGTCGATGTGGGCGGCGATCGAATCGATTGCGCCGATGATCGGCTGCACACCGCAGACGCTGCACGAGTGGGTCAAGCGTGACCAGGTCGACCACGGTGAGCGCGATGGCGTGACCACAGACGAGCGCGAGCGCCTCAAGGCCTTGGAGCGCGAAGTCAAGGAGTTGCGTCGTGCCAACGAGATTCTCAAGGTCGCGAGCGCGTTTTTCGCCCAGGCGGAGCTCGACCGCCGTTTCAAGTCCTGAAGGCATTCATCGATCAGCATCGCGACCCCTTCGGGGTCGAGCCGATCTGCAAGGTCTTGCGGATTGCCCCGTCGGGTTACCGACGCCATGCCGCGCAGCTTCGTGATCCGTCGCGGCGCTCTGTTCGCGCAATCCGCAATGAACGTCTGCGGCCGGATATCAAGCGTGTGTGGCAGGCCAACATGCAGGTCTACGGTGCGGATAAAGTCTGGAAGCAGATGAACCGGGAGCGTATCGCGGTGGCGCGCTGCACGGTCGAACGGTTGATGAAGCAACTGGGTTTGCGCGGCGTGATGCGAGGCAAGCGTGTTCGCACGACTGTTCCTGATGCCATAGCCCTGCGCCCGCTGGATCGGGTCAATCGCCAGTTCAAGGCGGCACGGCCGAACCCGCTCTGGGTTTCGGCTTTCACCTACGTTTCGACGTGGCAGGGCTGGCTGTATATGGCTTTCGTGATCGATGTGTTCGCTCGCCGTATCGTCGGCTGGCGCATCAGCAGTTCGATGACCACGGACTTCGTCCTGGATGCACTTGAACAGGCGCTTTACGCGCGGCGCCCGGGCGACGACGGAACCTTGATACATCATTCGGATAGAGGGTCCCAATACGTCAGCATTCGCTACAGCGAACGGCTGGCCGAAGCGGGCATCGAATCGTCGGTCGGCAGCCGGGGCGACAGCTATGACAACGCCCTGGCTGAAACGATCAACGGCCTGTACAAGGCTGAACTGATTCATCGCCGCACCTGGAAAACGCGAGAATCCGTTGAACTGGCAACGCTGCAGTGGGTGGCTTGGTTCAATCGTCATCGGTTGATGGAACCCCTCGGCTATATCCCGCCCGCCGAAGCTGAGGCAAACGACTATCGGCAACTTGAAACAGCTACCACTGAACCCGCATCAACTTAAACCAACCAGCCTCCATGATTCCCGGGGCGGTTCAGATGAGTTCAAGATCGAAGCAGTCAAGCAAGTCACCGAGCGTGGTCATTCGGTTGCAGATGTGGCCCAGCGTTTGGGCATTACGACGCACAGCCTATATGCCTGGCGAGCGAAGTTCGATAAGCCAGATGTCGTGCGGCAGGTGGAACTAGACCAGAGTGCCGAGGCGCGGCGATTGAAGGCCGAACTCACGCGGGTGACCGCGCCTGGATCAGTGCGTCGCTGTACAGACGCGGACGGCCGCGGGTCGGCTCGGTGTCGGGTATGCCCGCAAGGGCGGCTGCATCGATCCACATCGTGACGTTACCTCGGTTGATCAGGCCGGCGTTGCAGGTCGACCAGTTCCTGACACGATAGCGCGCCTTCGGCTCGCACGTCTTGCCCTTGTCCCTGCGCATCTTCTCGCAGCCAAAAATCGAGAATCTACACAGGACCCCGAATTGTTAAAAGGGGTGCCGGACCGGCTGTTGTGGGTAAACGTCAGCCGGCCGCTGGCTCGCCCGATTTTTGCAACAATGCCCCAAGGTCAGCGTGTTTCATGCGCTACATGCTCTCCTGCTCGACGATTCACTGCAAGCACAAGACGGGTGCGAATTGCGCAGAGTTTCCCTAACAACGAGGACGTTGTGTATAACGACATGCCTATAATAACCCTTTTGGCTTGAGGGTTGGGTGATCGATATAAATTTGCGCCAGTATGTCGTACAAGCCACTCATGACATTACCAATCATCAGCTTGTATTTCTTAGCATCATCATCCGAGCAGTTATCAACAACAAGAAATACTGATTCATTCAACGATGCCCCCATCGAAAGCATCAACTCGTTTATCTTTCTGGCAGTTTCAAGATCGGCAATCATTGTTCACCCCTAGCAATCAACCCCATACAAAAATCCTTTCTCATCCATACAGCTTGTCATGCAATTCCAAAACGCAAATCCATAATCCGGAGTCGGCAAAGCTGTTTCGCTGCATTGAGCTATGCAGCTTTGCTTGACCTGCTGGCAATCAATCTGGAATGAATTAAATCTCTTGGAATTGATTTTGGCGCGCCCCCTTCCAAGATTAACCGAGTAGATTATATTTTCATCAGATTCAGTAATATAGGCAATCCCAGATGAATTAATCGCAATACCCATGGGATGATTGAACGAAGCATTCGCTCCGAGACCATCTGTCGAGCCTGACTGCCCAGACTCGGTAAGCGTCGTCACAAGACCTGCTGCCGTAATCCTGCGGATCAGGTTGCTTTCCGTGTCCGCTACATACAGTATATCGGCTGCGTCGGCGGCGATACCCATGGGATGATTGAACGACGCATTCCGCCCGAGGCCATCGGCTGAGCCTGTGTGCCCAGATCCGACAAGCGTCGTCACAAGACCTGCTGCCGTAATCTTGCGGATCAGGCTGTTTTCCGTGTCCGCCACGTAAATTGAACCCGCTCCGTCGACGACGATACCCATGGGATGGTTGAATAACGCATTCCCACTGAGACCATCGGTCGAACCTCTTTGCCCGGATCCGGCAAGAGTCGTCACAAGACCTGTTGCAGTAATCTTGCGGATCAGGTTGTTTTCCGTGTCCGCTACGTAGAGTGAACCGGCTCCATCGACAGCGATTCCCGTCGGATGATTGAACGACGCATTCCCCCCAAGACCATCGGTCGAACCTGATTGCCCAGATCCTGCAAGCGTCGTCACGAGACCTGCTGGAGAAATCTTCCGAATCTTATTGCTGGCTGTGTCCGCAACGTACAGAGCACCTCCTGCATCGACGGCGACACCGGATGGATGGTCAAAGGTCGCCCCCATACCCGCACCATCGGTCGAACCGGGTTGCCCTGATCCGGCGACCGTCGTTACAACGCCACTCGCCGCAACCTTCCGGATTTTATTGTTGCCGGCATCGGCGACGTAGAGACTTCCCATTGTATCGACGGCCAAATTGACCGGGCTATTAAATGACGCCGCGACTCCAGAACTGTCAACCGAACCATATTGTTTAGATCCCGCAAATACAGTAGCCGCCTTATTTGAAGTCGACAATGTGGAATTTTCAGCTGCCGGACCATCTCCATTGCAACCGACCAAAAACAAAGAACATAAAATAGCAAAAATCCAATGATTTATATTTGCCATCGCGAGATCCCCAATATAAATTTATTTCTTATTGAAAATATCTTCTGCATGGTCAACTTCCAAAAGACGGCCGTGCAGTGTCACGCCCGGCTACAGGCCGATTCCAGTCGATTCGCGACGGCCTCGATCGCGCTCACGGGCGCGCGAGCCAGTTGGTCATCATGGCTCGTCACCAGCTCGGCGAATAACCGATAGCTGTCCTCATCGAACTGGATCTCGCCATCCCGCCCAGCCTGAAGCGCATTCCATGCAGCGGCCTCGTACTCATGGAACCCCCGCGTTTCCGCTGCGCCATACCCCAACGATCGCAGCATCTCGGCGGCCAGTGCCACTCTTGTCAGCAATTGCAGCGACGTCAACGTCCCCACGCCCGCCTTCAGTGCTTCGAGCTGCAGATGATATTCGAGCGCCAGACTATCCCTGACATGCCGGGGAAGCGGCATGCAATCGATCTTTCGAGCGCGTTTCCTCAGACTGGATTGGCGAGCCCGGCTATGGAAATCACGCATGGTTCACCGTCCAGGAAATTGCCGGACGAAGGCTATCCCCCTTCCACGCAGCACGGAAAGGCCATTCTGCAATCGTCCATGCAACGCCCTGCGAGCCGCCGCGATCTCGACGAAACCGCTCATCGTCCGGCCACGGTCATTTCTTCGATCAACACCGAGCCCGACTTCAACGCGCCAGCCGTGAACGTATCGCTTCCCACCGCAACGATGTTCCTGAACATCTGCTGCAGCGTGCTGGCGACCGTAATGCCTTCCACCGGGTACTGGATCTTGCCGTTCTCGACCCAGAACCCGGCGGCACCTCGCGAATAGTCTCCGGTCACCAAATTGATGCCTTGTCCGATCATCGACGTAAGCAGCAGCCCCGTCCCGAGTCGCTCGAGCATGCCGTCGAGATCGTCGCCCGGCAGGGTTGCCGTGCTGCGCAACGACAGACCGTGCGGACCGTGCGCGTTGCCGGTCGTTTGCATGCCGAGCTTTCTTGCCGCGTATGACGACAAGAAGTAGCCTTCGATCACACCGTCGTGCACCACGCGACGCTTCCGCGTTCTCACACCCTCGCCATCGAACGGCGCACTGCCCATCGCGGCCGGTACATGCGGATCCTCGTCGATCCGGATGTGCGGCGCGAAGATCTCCTTCCCGAGACTGTCGACCAGGAAAGACGCTTTCGCGAACAGCGCGCTGCCGCTCGCCGCCTGGACGAAATTCATCAGCAATCCCGCCGCCAACCGCGCCTCCACCAGAACGGGAACCTTTCTGGTCTCGAAGGGGCGCGGCTGCAGACGCGCAATGGCGCGCTCGGCTGCGTAACGCCCCACGAATTCGGGCGACGCCAGATCCTGGGGCCGCCGCTCCGACGTGTACCAGGATTCCATCTGCATATGACTGCCGCTTCCCGCCAGCGGTTTGCATGATATCGAGTGATTCGACGACGCGTAGCCGCCCTGAAACCCGTTCGACGCGGCGAGCACGAAGTGTCCGTTCATCGTATCGACGCTCGCCCCCTCCGAATTCTGGATCTGCGGGCTCACCGAAAACGCAGCGTCCTCGGCCCGGCGCGCGAGCTCCAGCGCTCCGTCGATCGACAGCGGCCACGGGTGGTAAAGGTCGAGATCGCGCGGCGCATGTTCGAGCTGGTCGTCGTCGGCAAGCCCGGTTGCCGCATCCTCGGCCGTGGCGCTGGCAATATGGTAGGCGGCAGCGACCGCATCTTTCAGGGCAGCCGGGGACAAATCGGACGTGGTTGCCGTACCCTGCTTGTTGCCGACATAGACGATGACGCTGGCGCCCTTGCTATGCTTGTGTTCGATGGTATTGGTTGCACCACGCCGAACAGATACGGAGAAGCCGCTGCCTTCCGCGATCCTTGTCATCGCACTGGTCGCACCGATAGCCTTGGCGTGCGCCAGGATGTCGGCCGCATATTGGTTGAATTCGTCTTGCGTATGCAGAAATTCATTCGATTGCATGTTCAGGTTGGCTTCCATGTTCCACTGTCTCGTGTTCATTGCGACGTGTCGTCACACGTCACCGTCGGTGACGTGACGCTCCCTCTTGTGTTGAACCGGCTGGCTTCGTCAGACAGGCTGCGTACGCGCGTCCAGCCATGCCTTCGCGTCACCGCTCACGTGCCCGCCGACGCACTCGCGCACCGTCGCGTGATATGCGTTCAGCCACGCGCGCTCGTCGTCGTGCAGCAGGTCGATCAGCACGCAGCGCGTGTCGATCGGGCACAGCGTCAGCGTCTCGAATGCGAGGAAATCGCCGAATTCCGTCTGCTCGCCCTCGCGGTTCACGACCAGGTTCTCGATCCGGATGCCCCATTTGCCGGGCCGGTACACGCCCGGCTCGATCGACGTGATCATCCCTTCCTCCATCGCCGTATGCGGCTCGGCCGGCGCGGAGTGCGAGATGACTTGCGGGCCCTCGTGCACGTTCAGGAAGTAGCCGACGCCGTGACCCGTACCGTGACCGTAGTCGAGCCCGGCCGCCCACATCGGCGCACGCGCGATCGCGTCGAGCATCGGCGAGCGGATCCCGCGCGGAAAGCGGGCGCGCGACAGCGCAATCATCGACTTCAGCACGATCGTGAAATCGCGGCGCTGCAGGTAGCTGATCGTGCCGACCGGCACGACACGCGTGATGTCGGTCGTGCCGGTCGTGTACTGGCCGCCCGAATCGACAAGCAGCAGGCCGTCGCCGGCGATCGTCGCGTGCGAAGCCGGCGTCGCTCGGTAGTGCGGCATCGCGCCGTTCGCATTGAAGCCGGCGATCGTCGCGAAGCTCGGCTGCACGTAGCCGGAGCGCCGTGCGCGCGCGGCCGTGAGCTGCTCGTCGATCGTCAACTCGGTGATCGTCTCGCGGTTCACCGCCTGCTCGAACCATGCGAAGAATTCGGCGAGCGCGGCGCCGTCGTGTTCCATCGTCACGCGCACGCACTCGATCTCGGCGGCCGTCTTGCGCGACTTCGCCAAGGTCGACGGGTTCACGGCCTCGATCAGCTTCACGCCGGCCGGCACCGCCTCGAGCGTGCCGAACGTCATGCGGCGCGGGTCGATCAGCAGCGTCGCGCCGTCGGGCAGCGCCGCGAGCGCGGCGCGCGCGGCATCGTACGGGCGAACCTCGACGCCGTCCTGCGCGAGCGACGCGGCCAGTGCCGGCGAGATCTTGCCGTCGGCGACGAACAGTGTCGCGCGATCGCTGCCGATCATCGCGTACGCGACGAACACGGGGTTGAAGTCGACGTCGGTGCCGCGCAGGTTGAACAGCCACGCAAGATCGTCGAGCGTCGACACGAAATGCCATTGCGCGCCCTGCGCGCGCATCGCGCGACGCACCTCGGCGAGCTTGCTCGCGCGGCCCGTGTCGGCCTGCGGCGCGACGTGCTCGAATACCGCGTCGCCGGGCAGCCCCGGTCGCTCGGGCCAGATCGCATCGAGCAGGTCGAGATCGGTGCGCAGCGCGATGCCGCGCGCGTTCAACGCCCCCGTCAGCGCGCGGGCCGCCGCGACCCCGAGCACCGCGCCGTCGACGCCGACCGTCGCGCCGGTCGGCACGTTCTGCGCGAGCCACTCGACATGCGGCGCGCTTTGCTGACCGCCCGTCATCTTCATCAGCTGTACACCGGTGCCGGCGAGCTCGGCCTCGGCCTGCACCCAGTAGCGGCTGTCGACCCACAGGCCCGCGAAATCCGCGGTGACGACCAACGTGCCGACCGAGCCCGTGAAACCGGACAGCCAGCGGCGCGCCTGCCAGCGTTCGGGCAGGTACTCGGACAGGTGAGGGTCGGCGGACGGCACGAGATACGCGGCAGTCCCCTCGCGGATCATCGCGCCGCGCAGTCGCGCAATGCGAGCCGCCGCCGGCGTCATGTCAGGTAGAGGTTGATTCATGAACGTTCGTTTGTGTTTGGAATGGCGCCCGCGAAGGGTTGCCGAATCGCCCGTCACGCGGCGTCTTCATTCTTCACGCGATCGGTTTCTCGTTGCATCTGCTCCGCCGTCAGCAATTGCCACGCGCCCTCCGCCTGAAGCCGGAGTACATTCCGGTGGTACGCCAGCAGCGAATCGCGGTGGCCGACGCTGACGTACGTTGCACCGGCCAGCGCGAGTGCCCGATACAGCGCTTGCTCGGTGGCCAGGTCGACAGCGCTCGTTGCCTCGTCGAGAAACACGTAACGGGCGCGCGCAGCCAGTGCGCGCGCGAAGCCGATCCGCTGCTGCTCTCCCAACGACAGCACTCTCGACCAATCGATCACCGTATTGAATCCCCCATGCCTGTGGGCGAGATCCGGCAGATTGACCTGCTCCAGCAAGGCCTGGAGCTGTTGATCGGTATGCGTGCTTTCCGTCTCCGGGTACAGGATCTGCTCGCGCAGGCTTCCCAGCAGCATGTACGGACGTTGCGGCAGGAACAACACATCCTGCGGCGGCGGCATCGTGATCGTTCCGCTGCCCGTTCTCCACAGTCCCGCCACGGCACGGAGCAACGAACTCTTGCCGACGCCGGTTTGCCCCATGATCAGCAAGTGCTCGCCCCAGCCGATTGCCAGGCTCAATCCTCGCAGCAGCGTGCGCTCGCGGCCAGGCGTCTGGAGCGTAAGACGCGTCAGTTGAATCGCGTTGCCTTCCTGATATGCGATGGTTTCCGCGCGATCGGCACGGGCTGCGTTCACCGCATCCGCCTTTTCGACGATCTGGGCAAGCCGCACCACATGGGGCGCGGCGGACGCGAATATCGGCATGAACGTCGTCACGCGCTGGATGCCCTGAAGCAGCAGCGTTGCCGACGCCGTTCCTTGCGTCACCACGCCGAAACTGATCTTGCCGCTGAAGTAGAGCGGCACGAGGATGACGACCGGCAACAGCGTCCAGACGACGCCGACCAGCGACTCGGTCGACCGCATGATGAAGGCGTAGCGCGCCGTGCCCCTCGCGATATCCACGACCTTGTCCAGCCGTCGCGCCACGCTGCGCGCCTCGGCGGATTCGCCGCGGTAAAGCGCGACCGTCTCGCCATTGCTCCTGACATGCAGGATACCGAAGCGAAGCTCAGCCTCGGAAACGGTCAAGTCGAAATTCAGGCGAATGAGCGGCCGGTACAGCAGCCACGTCACCACGGCGGAAATGATGCCGTAGGCAATGACGCCGTAGAACAAGAGCGGGGAAATCTGACGAAGCAGCAAGCCCTGGATGCCCAACGTGCCGGCCGAATAGATGGCGATGCGCGGCAACATCGCCGCCATGTTGCAGAACGGCCCCGTTTCCTGCTGAATGCGCTGGTCGACGTTGTCGACGTCGCCATCCTGTTCGATCCGGTAGTACGTTCGGGCCCCCAGATATCGCGACATCAGGTCATTCGTCATCCATGCGCGCCAGTGGATGGCGAGCCGGGTGTAGACGAAATCGAAGAACTGACTGAGGATGCCGTTGTTGATGACCAGGCCGATCGATGTCACGAGCAGGAACAGGCGCCAGTAAGACAGCTCGTGGCGCCCCACCAGCGCGTCACTCATCTGCCGGGTCAGGATCGAGACCTTGCCGCCAAGCAGGATCTCGAACAGCGAGAACGCGATGAAGATGCCGAGCGCCAGCCATGAGCGCGATGCGCCGGCTCTCGTCCAGTAGGGGCGGGATATGTCGATGAAACGTCGAAAGAAGCGGCCGTTGAGACTGTAGTCCTTCGGGTCCGCTTGCGTGGTGGCAGTGAGCATGTCTTTATTCGTACATTGATCGGGCGCGAAAGTCCGTCGAAGCGGGCCGCATCGATCCTGGCTTAATGCGTTCCGCCGACCGTGACCTCGTCCAGCCGCAGTGTGGGCTGGCCGACACCAACCGGCACGCCCTGGCCTTCCTTGCTGCACGTGCCGACACCCTTGTCGAGCGACAGGTCATTGCCGATCATGCTCACGTACTTCAGCGATTCCGGGCCGCTGCCGAGCAGCGTCGCGCCCTTCACCGGGTAGGTGATCTTGCCGTTCTCGATCATGTACGCCTCGGACGCCGAGAACACGAACTTGCCGCTCGTGATGTCGACCTGGCCGCCGGAGAAATTGACCGCATACAAGCCGTTCTTCACCGACGCGATGATTTCCTGCGGATCCTTGTCGCCGTTCAGCATGTACGTGTTCGTCATGCGCGGCATCGGCAGCGCCGCGTACGACTCGCGCCGCGCATTGCCGGTGACGGACATCTTCATCAGGCGCGCATTCAGCGTGTCCTGGATGTAGCCCGTCAGGATGCCGTCCTCGATCAACGTCGTGCGCTGCGTCGGGTTGCCTTCGTCGTCGACGTTGAGCGAGCCGCGGCGGTTCGGCACCGTGCCGTCATCGACCACCGTCACGCCCTTCGCGGCGACTCGCTCGCCGATGCGGCCGGCGAACGCCGACGAGCCCTTGCGGTTGAAGTCGCCCTCGAGGCCGTGGCCAATCGCTTCGTGCAACAGAATCCCGGGCCAGCCGGCCCCGAGCACGACGGTCATCGTGCCGGCGGGCGCGGGGCGCGCGTCGAGGTTTACGAGCGCCGCGTGCACCGCGTCATCGACGTAGCGCGACAGCACGTCGTCGGTGAAGTAACCGTAGTCGAAGCGGCCGCCGCCGCCGCCGGAGCCGCTCTCGCGGCGGCCGTTCTGCTCGGCGAGCACCGTGACCGACACACGCACGAGCGGGCGGATGTCGGCCGCGAGCGCGCCGTCGCTGCGCGCGACCAGCACGACGTCGTATTCGCCGGTGAGGCCCGCCATCACCTGCGTGACGCGCGGGTCGCGGCCGCGCGCCATCTGCTCGATGCGCTCGAGCAGCTTGACCTTGGCCGTCGCGTCGAGCGACGCGAGCGGATCGGACGGCAGATACAGGTCGTGACCCGTCACGCTCTTCAGCGAAGCGTCCGCCGTCACCTTCTGCATGCCGCCGCCGGCCGCCGCGATCGCCTTGGTGGCCGCGGCCGCCTGCGCGATCGCCGCGGGCGAGAGGTCGTCGGAAAACGCGAACGCGGTGCGGTCGTCCGCGACCGCGCGCACGCCGACGCCCTGATCGATGCTGAAGCTGCCCGATTTCACGATGCCTTCCTCGAGGCGCCATGCTTCGCTGCGGCGTGCCTGGAAGTACAGGTCCGCGTAGTCGACGCGATGCGTGAAGATGTCGGCGATCGTGCGCGTGAGCAGGCTCTCGTCGACGCCGTAGGGCGTCAGCAGAATGTCCTTTGCGACGATCAGATTGCGCAAGGAGGGATCAACAGAGATCATGAATAATCGAAGGAAGGAAAGAGGTTCAAACAGAACGGGGAGCGTTCGCGCTCAGCCACGTCAACAGGGATTCCGCGACATCCGCACAGACGATTGCGGCTTGCCGCACGCTATCCATGCTGACGACGTCGTATCGCTTCCAGAGGTCCGGGTCCTGCTCCCGGCACTGTTGAATGAATGCCCCGCGGCGCTCGATGAAGGCCGACACCCATGCCGCCCGCGCTGCGGCGTCGTCGCGCGGCGCACTTCCGATCTCGCTGTGTACCTGTTCCGTAGCGCGTTCGAGCATCGCGGTGATTTTCTGCTCTTCGTCGTCACGCCAATCGGCCTTGCGGCGAAGCTCCCGATTCACGTACTTCAGGATCATGTGGAGTTTCCCATTGGCCGACCAGTCCGACATGGGACCGGCCAAGCCCTCGAGCATCTGGCTTGCCTCAAGGTCGGCCGATCCGTCGCCCACGCCCAGCATCACCGCCGCGCGCTGCAACACCTCCCATTCCTTTGCCGCGATCTTCTCGCCGGCGCGCTCGCGCGCGTGCGCTGCCTTGATGCGCAACACGATGCCGCGCTCGGTTTCGGCCGTGAAGTACTGCGTGATCTCCCAGCGCGAGTGGTAAACGAGTTCATGGAGAACGTCGGTCGCGGCTCGCGCGAGATTCGCGCCCACCGGAATGGCGTGGAAGATCTTCAGCGCCGTCGCATCGGCTTCTTCCGCACCGTCCTTGACTCGGCTCAGGAACATCCAGATCGAATCGACGAGTTCTCCGAACTGCCGTGGTACCCCGACAACCTCCTCGAACTGCCCCCGGGCGCCTGCCAGCCGCGTCGACGGTTCCTGGACGCGCTCACTGCCGCGCTGCGCGTCCGAAAGCTCGTGATAGCGGCTGATGCATCGATCCTTGTGCGCTTCATCCCCGCCGAAGCTGCACCATGCCGCGGCCGGTGCATCGACCGCGACGGCTTCCGGCTCGTCGCTTCCGGCTTCGCTCGCGGCCGATTCCGGCGTCTCCAGTCCGCATTGCGCGAACCATTTCTCCATCGTCATGCGCATCCGTATGGTCGACGGTCCGGTCAGCCTGTCGTGCTCCTTGCCGTTCGCATAAAAGATCAGCGTCGGAATCGCCCGCACGCCGAATTTCTTGCCGCCGTCCGGCTCGGAGTCGATGTTCAGCTTCAGGATCTTCAGTCGCCCCTCATAGTCCTTCGCAAGCCGATCCAGATGAGGCGCGAGCGCGCGGCAAGGTCCGCACCACGGCGCCCAGAAATCCACGAGTACGGCTGTTTCGCCCGACACGTCGTCGAGCAGCGTCGCGGCGGTCGTATCAAGAATTGACATCGTTCATATTCCTAAATTTATTTTGATTTCGGCTGCGTGACGAAATCGATTTTCACGAGGCCTGCGCGCTGGGCCGCCGAAAGCAGGTTGGCCACCGATTCATAACGCGCGGCCCGGTCGGCATACAGCTCGATCTCCGGCTGCGGTTGCTGGGCCGCCGCCTGATTCAGCCGGGCATCCAGTGCATCGGCTTCAACGGGCTTCTCGTCCCACAGCACCGTGCCGCTCGCGTCGACCGATAAACTCACGTGCGCGGGCCGCGTATCGTTCGGACTGCTGTTCGCACTCGGCAAGTCGAGCTTGACGGCGTGATTGATCACCGGCAACGTCACCATGAACACAATCAGCAATACGAGCATCACGTCGATGAGCGGCGTCATGTTGATGTCGCTCATGACGTCGTCGTGGCTGTCGTCAAAGAACGCCATGTCAGTTCTCCTCGACCGTCGCGACGCGTTTCTGCTCGATCTTCACGCGCACGGAAGCCGTGCGATGACGGTCCGAGTTCATCAGATACGCGTGCAACTCGTGGCGGAAGCGCGCGAGCTTGTGGACGATCATGCGATTGCCGCGGGACACCGCGTTGTAGCCGAGCACGGCCGGGATCGCGACAAACAGGCCGAACGCGGTCATGACCAGCGATTCGCCGACGGGCCCGGCCACTTGCGCGAGACTGCTCTGCCCCGCCTCGCTGATGCCGAGCAGCGCATGATAGATCCCCCAGACAGTGCCGAACAGGCCGACAAACGGCGCCGTGCTGCCGACCGATGCAAGCGCCCCAAGGCCGCTCGCCATTCGGGCAACCTGCTCTTCGAGCGCCACGCTCAGGCAGCGCTGCAGCCAGTCGTCCGGCGAGAGCACTTCCTTCAGGTGCGTATCGTTATGTCGCTCCGATGCTTCACGCGCGGCCTCCGCGAGATTCTGGTATGGGTTGCTGTGGTCGAAGCGACCCAGTGCCGCACACCCTTCCTCGATCGAACCCGCCTGCCAGAATTTTCGCTCGGCGGCTTTACTCTGCCTTCTCATGCGGATCAGTTGCGCGCCCTTGTAGAGCATGACCGCCCACGACGTCAGCGACATGACGACCAGGACCAGCGCGATGGCGTGACTGATCGTGTCGCCACGATTTACGATGTCTGCGATTCCGTAGTTCATTGCTGTACTCCTCGACGAGCTGCTTGCAGCTCAGTTGTCCAATCTGAATTCAAGTGGTTGAAGCGCACGAACGACGATCGGCGTCCCGTTCTCCAGGTAAGGCTTGCAATGCCCGGCGAGCATCGCGGCACGCGCGGCCGCATCGAGTTCTTCGAAACCGCTCGATTCGATGGTCGTCGCCTCCGTGATGCGGCCGTCGATGCCGATCGTCACGCGCAGCACCACCTTGCCTTCGTGATTCAGCCGGCGTGCAAGCGCGGGATACGGCGGCCGCTCGATGTCGCATGAAACGTGCGCCACGCTCTTGGCGTCCTGCCCGCCGGCGAGCGCCATCATCTGCGCGGCTGCCGGCTGCGCCGACGGGGTGCTCTTTGCGCTTGTCTCGACGGGTTGGACGGCGGGCGGCGTAGGCACCGGCGGTTCCGGTTCATGCGCTTGCGGGGTCGCCGCCTGGGCCGCACGCGGTGCGTCGTGATGCGTGGCGAGCACGGGCGCGCGGTGCGGCACGGGCGGCTTGCGCGTCACCGGCTTGACGGGTGGCCGCGGCAGAACGGGCGTCGGGGTCGGTTGCGGCGTGTTCACCAGCGTCACGCTGATCGACGATCCGGCCGACGCGAGCTTCCCGGCATGCAGGTCGAGATGGACGTCGGCCTTCCAGAACGCGACCAGCAGCAATGCATGAAGCGCCACCGCCACGCCCATTGCGACAGGCCGGCCATAACCGATACGAACCTCCCGGCCCGCTGCTGCGGGGCCGGATGCGTACCTTGACGGCAATACGATCGAACTATCCACGACATGCCTCAGAAGTTATAGCGTCCGGTCAGGTAAATCAGTCGGCCCGGCTGCAGGCCGACGATCGCTGAAGTCATCTGGTTCTGATAGAGGGTGCGGTTGAACAGGTTCTTGACGCCCAGGGTCGCCGTCCATTGCTTCGCGCGGTAATACACGCTCGCATCGGTCTGCGCTTGCCCCGGAGCCTTGAATACCCCGAGGCGCGAGTTCGACACTTGATAGCCGCTGCGCGCTTCGACGCCCGCACCGACGCCCCACCCATGCAAACGCTCGCCCTGCAGGTCGTAGGTCATCCAGATCGTGCCGCTATGACGCGGCACTTCGCTCACACCGTCCGTGATTTGCTGCTGATTGCTGAAGGTGTAGTTCGCGAAAACGTTCAACCCCGGCAACAGACGGCCGGTGACGCTCAGTTCTGCGCCGCGTACCACCATGCCGCCGCCGAGCGTGGAGAAATTCGTGCCGGGAATGCCAACCAGGACGTTGCTTTGCGCCGTTCTGAATACGTCGGCCGTTGCGCTCAGGCGATCGTCGAAGAAGTTGAACTTGAAGCCTGCCTCGACCGATCGCCCGATTTGTGGAGGCGGCACACTGCCATCCAGCAGAAGCGTTCCATATTGCGGGTAGAAACTGCGCAACGCGTTTGCATAAACGGCGACGTTATCCGTGAGCTGGTAAAGGATGCCGAGGTTCGGCGACCATTGCGATTGAGAGGCCGTATTGGTGCCCCATACCGTTCCGCGAGCGATGCTCGCGAGGATATGCAGCCTGTCCCAGGTAATCTGATCCTGGAAGTAGACCGTGGACGAGTACGATTTGACGGGGCTGCCCGAATATTGCGACGTCCCGGTAATGGGCGGTGCCGAAGCCAGCGGGAATGGGGCAACGAGAAACTTCATGGGCAAACTGGTGAAATCTGTCCAATAGACGCTGTTGCTCACGCCCACGAGAACGGTTTGCTTGACCGGGCCCAAAGAAAACTTCGCCTGCAGATGATTGTCCAGGTCGAAGCCGTAGGAACGCGAGTGGTCATTGAAGCCCAAAAAAACGGTCTTCCCGGATCCGATGCCGATCGGATCATAGAAATCACGCTGGGAAAAAGTCGACGCCTGATATTGCGCCTTGCTTTCAAACTTGAAGATCGATCCGAGTTGCTGTGTGAAATCGACCGACAGCGTGTCCATCTGGCTCAGCGAATTCTGGGATGGCGTGCTGCGCGAATGGATCGGCAGCGGGTCGTCTCCGACCCGAGGTTGTGTCAGTTGTATCGGCGGTCGGTTGACCACCTGATGCTGGTAGCCGAGAACGATGTCCGTGTTACCCGATTTCCATTCGATCGACGGCGCGACGTAGAAGTTTCTCTGGCCATCGTAACCGCCGAAGGACTCCCCGGCTCGCTCGGCGGACAAGACGAACCGATAGCGGAGCGACTTGTCGCTCGTCAGTGCGCCACCCAGATCGATCGAGCTCATCCAGTCGCCGTAGGAGCCCGTTTGCAGCGTCAGCTGCCGAACGGTTTCGGCGGTCGGTCTTTTGATCACGATGTTGACCACGCCCCCCGGAACCATGGCTCCCGACAGAATGGAGTCGGCACCTTTGAGCACTTCGATTCTTTCGACGCCGGCCACCGGAATATCCAGCGAATTGCTGGACCCCGTATCGTTGTGGCCATTGCTCATCGTGGCCGCTGTGAAGCCCCGGACACTGACTTGAGCACCGTTACCCCAGTCCTGCACCGTGACACCGCTCACGTTGGCGAGTGCCTCGGACACCGTTTGAGTCTGCTTGCTGTCGAGCAGGTCCTTCGTGACGACCTGAATCGACTGCGCGGTCTGCGAAATCGGCGTATCGGTGCGCGTCGCCGTGCTGGTCGAATCGGCGACGAAACCCTTATCGAGGCTGGCGCTGCTGGTGCTTTCACTGACCGTAATCGTCGGGAGTACTGAATCCTGTCCCGACTTCGATGCGCCCGGCGAAGGCGGTGGGTCGGACCGCTTGATGACGTAAGTCTTGGCGTCCACTTGCTCGACGCGCAGACCCGTGCCGTTCAACAGGCGCGCCAACGCGTCATTCACGGTCAGCATGCCCGACACCGCCGGCGCGGCGCGGCCCGCCACGATGTTGTCGGGCGCGAGGATATTGACGCCGGCCTCGCGAGCGAGCTGCGACAATGTCGTGGAAAGCGACTGCGCGGGCAAATTGATCGACGTTTGCGCGTACAACGAAATGCTCGCCATGCCGACGACACTGGCCGCCACATGCCTTGCCAACGCCCTTGCCACAGGCTGCTTGAATTGCTTCATTGTCCCCTCTCTGTCAGTGCAAAGATGTGATTGAGCCTTGACGTTGCTATCGGTCAGGCTTCACCACTAAAGACGACGCAGGGAGCAAAAAAGACCAGCCGCGTGCTATTGAAATTTTTCATCGCGACGATAGCCAAATGCTTTCGAGTCGCGCTGCCTGCACGCGCGCAAAAGAACGGCTTGTCGGTTGTATGTCGCCATCACGAAGCCGCTCGGCAGAGGCAAGTTGTGAGGACTGGGGTGAAGCGCTGCTGGAAGATATCGCGCTTCGATGACGAGCGCGCGTCCGTGCTTGGGCGCACCGGGTGCTGCGACGATCGCAGACCAGGCCCGATCGATGGACAGCTGGCCTCTTGCCAGCGCGAAAGCATTCTTCGGCGTTTTCGTTATGCGAGGACGTGTAACGCCGGCGTCGCCTCGTCAGGCGCGGACATTGACGGCAGCAGCAACACGCGGAAGCGACGCTATCGACGCGATGCGATCACGGCGGTCCCGTCCGGCTGAAACTTCACCGTCACGGGGGCGACCATGGGCAACGATCTCAGCAAAACATCGGGATCCGAAATTGAAAACCCGCCCGTCACGCGAAACCGCGCCGCGACGTTATCCGCCAGCACGATGCGGGCGACCCGGTACCGCTGCAATTCGTGTATGACGCTGGACAGCGGCGTACCGTCGAATTGCAGGCGCCGATCCTTCCAGCTCACCATCGCGTCGAATTCCTGCCTGTCGGATACTTCGACGATCTGGGTTCCGGTTGCCCTCGCCGCTTCGTTCGCGTCGAGATCGGCGACGGGGCCGCCCGAGCGGAGCGACAGCTCGACGCGCCCTTCCAGTACCGCGACGTCCACATCGGCGGGACGAACGCGTACGGAGAAGCGCGTGCCGACGTCGCGGATATCGGTCGCGCCGGCAATCACATGAAAAGGACGCAGGGAATCGTGCTTGACGGCATAGAGCGCCTCGCCTTCGAGCATCGTCACTTCACGAGACCGGAGCCGATTGACGAACTGTATCGACGTCGCGGTGTTGAGGCGCACATGGCTGCCGTCATCCAGAGCGGCGTCGACCTGCTCACCGACAGCCGACGAAAAACGCTGCTCCGACAGTACCGGATTGACCGCCCATGCGGCCACGGCGAATGCACACGCACTGAAACCGATCGCACTCGCGATTGCGGGCCATCTCGGCGCGCGCCGCACCACTGCTTCCCGGGAGGGTGAAAGATGACGCCTGTAGCGACCGCGCAGTTCGTGCACGAAAGTGTCAACCTCTCGGTCGACGCTCATATGCTCGGCGATATACGCCAGACGTTTCGGATCGTCTCCAGCCCAGCGCTGGAGCGCAGCACGCGCAAGGGTTCGCTCCTCGCCGCGACCAAAATGGATCGTTACGAGGAGTTCGTCAGCCTCGTCCTTTTGCGACTCGGTCCATGTCATCGTTGAAAATGGCACAATCCGTAGCGAATCGAATGATTCATTCTACAGCAAGGCGATTCTGCATTCTTTCATCGCCTGGACCAGGTACTTGCGCACGACGGTCGTGCTGATTCCCATCTCCTGCGCGGTCTCGTCATACGAAAGACCGTGCAACTTGCACAACACGAATGCCTCCCTGCAACGGGGTGGCAACGCATCCAGCGCCTTGCCGAGAATCTCCATCCGCTGACGCGCGGCATAGCGTCGCTCCGGCGTCAGTTCGGATACGGGCAACTGGTCGGCGAGTCCGTCGACGTCGTCGAGCGACTGGTGCGGTACACGCTTCCTGCGTCGAGCGGAATCGATCTGCTGGTTGCGCGAGATGGCGAACAGCAGGCCAGCCGGCGACTCAACCGGGCGCTGCCCCGCATAGCGGAGCACCTGCTCGAAGGACGACTGCGCAATATCGGCGGCATCGTCGGCGCTCAACTCCCGGGTGAGAACACGGCGGAGGTCGGCGTAGCCCCGCAAGAGATCATCGATAAAGCTAGCCATTTGCGTTGCTCCGTCCCACATCCAGCGATACATGGAGATCGTAAGAATTGACCGGCTGCCGCGCCGTGATCTGACCAAATCAATTTCAAGCGTTCGCCCCTAAGATGACATCATCATAGCGACGCCAATTTAGAATGAATTTCTTTTTTTGGGCGCTTTTCACTTTTGTCGCGACATAATTTCCTACCGCCCTCCCGATATATTACGTTTCACTTGATATGACGAATTAGGAACGCATAAATCCCGGCGCAACGACTTCTGACAAGCCTGAAAAGAAACCCCTCGCGATAAGCGGTACGATCTCGCGAAAGAAATATGGAAAGTATTTTTATTCGGAATCGCTTCGTCGTTACATCGATAAATTCGACATACGAATTGAAATCTTCCGAATTAAAATTAGTATGACCATGTGATTGCGTCACGCCTGTCGCGAGCGATGCGGGGGCGCCGGCGTCTTCCGTCACGGAAGAATCCATTCGGTGACAAATGCTCCGCACATGATGGGCAGATACGTGACCGCCGCCTTCGGCATTGGCCATCGATCTGCACGACACATGGAATCCCGCACCACCGGATCAACTGAAATCGCCGACGCGTCCAACCGTCAAGCCAACGCCTTCTCGACGATTTCGCGCACGTCACGTGATTTCGCACCGACGGCGACCTGCTCGAGCGCTTCGCGCATCCGATCGCGCAGCGCCGGCGTAAAGCGGCGCCACAGTTCCAGCGAGCGCGCGAGGCGTGCGGCGACCTGCGGGTTGATCGCGTCGAGCGCGAGCACCTGTTCGGCCCAGAACGCGTAGCCCGAGCCGTCCGCCGCATGGAATTGCGCGGGGTTGGCCGCGCAGAAGCTGAAGATCAGCGAGCGCGCGCGGTTCGGATTCTTCAGGTTGAACGCCGGGTGCGCGAGCAGCTTGCGCACTTTCGCGAGCGTCGGCTGCGCGGGCGTGCCGCGTTGTGCCGCCTGCATCGCGAACCACTTGTCGATCACGAGCGCTTCCTTCTCGAAGCGACGATAGAAGTCGTCGAGCGCATGCTCGGCCGGTTCGGTCGCGCCGGAGGCCGCGGCGGACAGCAACGCACCGAGCGCTGCCGCGCGATCGGTCATGTTGTTCGCCGCATCGTATTGCGCGGTCGCGAGGCGCACCGCATCGGCCGGATCCTCGAGTTCGGCGAGATACGCGAGCGCGAGGTTCTTCAGCGCGCGGCGGCCGGAGGCCTCCGGCGTCGGCTCGTAGGCGCCGGGCGTCTGGTGCTGCGCGTAGGCGGCGAGCCATTCCGCGCGCAGCGCGGTGGCGAGCCGGCGGCGCACGAACTGGCGCGCGCGATGCACGGCGGCCGGATCGGCTTCGGCCATCTGGTCGGCGAGGTAGGTTTCCGACGGCAGCGTCAGCGCGAGTTCGCGGAATGCCGGCGACAGGCTTTCATCGGTCAGCACGCGGCGGAATGCGGCGACGAAGTTCTCGCCGAGCGTGAGCGGCTCGTTCGCGGCCGCACGCGCGGCGAGCGTGAGCAGCGCGCGCGTCGCGAGGCGCTGGCCGGCTTCCCAGCGGTTGAACGGATCGCTGTCGTGCGCGAGCAGGAACGCGAGATCGTCGTCGCTGTAGTCGTACTCGACGATCACCGGCGACGAGAAATTGCGCAGCAGCGACGGCAGCGGCTGTTCCGGCACGTCGACGAACGTGAAGGTCTGCTCGGTGTCGGTGAAGTCGAGCACGCGCGTCGTGCCTGCTGCTGCGGCTTCGCCGTCGAGACGCAGCGGCAGGTCGCGGCCGTCGCGGCCGATCAGGCCGATCGCGAACGGAATCAGCAGCGGCCCTTGCTGCGTGTCGCGCGCGGCCGGCGACGCGTCGCCGTAGCCCTGCGCGAGCGTCACCGTATAGCGGCGCGCGGCCGCGTCGTACGCGGTGCGCACCGACACGCGCGGCGTGCCCGCCTGGCTGTACCAGCGTTCGAACTG
Source organism: Burkholderia sp. AU15512 (assembly GCF_002223325.1). NCBI lineage: Bacteria > Pseudomonadati > Pseudomonadota > Betaproteobacteria > Burkholderiales > Burkholderiaceae > Burkholderia > Burkholderia sp. AU15512. The sequence continues at coordinate 63,200 of NZ_NKEX01000008.1, read as the reverse complement.
CGCGAGGTCGCGCCCGTTCGCGTCGGCCATCGCGTGACGGAAGTCGTCGCAGGTCACCGCGTGCCCGTCGTGGCGCTTGAAGTACAGGTCCATCCCCTTGCGGAAGCCGTCGCGGCCGAACAGCGTCTGATACATCCGCACGACTTCCGAGCCTTTTTCGTAGACGGTCATCGTGTAGAAGTTGTTGATCTCGACGTAGCTTTCCGGGCGCACCGGATGCGCCATCGGGCCCGCGTCCTCGGCGAACTGCAGCTGGCGCAGCACGCGCACGTCCTCGATGCGCTTGACCGCGCGGGCCGCCGATTCGAGGTCGTCGCCCGCGGCCATGTCGGCCGAGAACTCCTGGTCGCGGAATACCGTCAGGCCTTCCTTCAGGCTCAGCTGGAACCAGTCGCGGCAGGTCACGCGGTTGCCGGTCCAGTTGTGGAAGTACTCGTGACCGACCACCGATTCGATGTTCGCGAAGTCGGTGTCGGTCGCGGTCTCGGGGTTCGCCAGCACGTACTTCGTGTTGAAGATGTTGAGCCCCTTGTTCTCCATCGCGCCCATGTTGAAGTCGCCCACCGCGACGATCATGAAGCGGTCGAGATCGAGCTCGAGGCCGAAGCGCTGCTCGTCCCAGCGGATCGAGTGGATCAGCGAATCCATCGCATGACGCGTCTTGTCGAGATCGGCCGGCTCGACCCACACCTGCAGCAGCTTCTCCTTGCCCGAGCCGGACGTGATCTTCTCCTCGATCGCAACGAGCTTGCCCGCGACCAGCGCGAACAGGTAGCTCGGCTTGCGGAACGGGTCTTCCCATTTCGCGAAGTGGCGGCCGTCGGGCAGGTCGCCCGAATCGACGAGGTTGCCGTTCGACAGCAGCACCGGGTACGCGGCCTTGTCGGCGCGCAGCGTCACCGTGTACGACGCCATCACGTCCGGACGGTCGAGGAAATAGGTGATGCGGCGAAAGCCTTCGGCTTCGCACTGCGTGAAGAAGTTGCCGCTCGACACGTAGAGGCCGGACAGCGTCGTATTCTGGTCGGGTGCGCATGCGCTTTCGAGCGTCAGCTCGAAGGCTTCGGGCACGTTCTCGACCGTCAACCCGTGTTCGTGCGCGCGCACGGCGCCATGCGGCGCGCCATCCAGCCAGGCGCGGACGAATTCGAGCGCTTCGCCCATCAGCTCCAGGTGCGGTGCGGGCGCGGCGTCCGGATTGCGACGCACGCGCATCGTGTTCCTGACGATCGTACGGGCCGGCGCGAGATCGAATTCGAGCGCGACGGCATCGATGAGGAAGGCCGGCGGCGTGTAGTCGGCGCGGCGGATCACGGTTTGGGCGATGTTTTCAGCCATGGTCATGCTTCAGGAAAGGGGTTCTCGCTCTGACATTGCTCGCATCGGCTTGGGCTGATGCGCCAGGAACGATCAAGCGGTCAACACGAAACGCGACGCCTGATCGGACCTTCACGCACCTGAGCATCGCGCCGTGCGCGAAACGCACTCGCGCCGCGCTCGCACATTCGATGCGTGCTCCGAATCGCTTAAGACGATTCAGAACGGCCATTGGACCAGTCGCATTCAATTGGAAATTCGGATTCAGAACTCGATTCCATTGACTGAAACTATTAAATGCCGCAGACGCCCCGTTACTATCTTCACGCCCCGATAATTGGGGCTTTGGCCAGCCAGGCCCGGCATGATTCTCGCCCCCAGTCGCAGTCATGATCCGGGGGGTGTTGTCACCGGGCCTGGTGGGTGGCTGGTGATCGCTAATAGGGGTTTGGCCGGGATATCCCGACGCCGTCCGTAACGTGGATGCCGAGACTTGCCACCGTTGTTGCAGGCCAATCCGTTCACTCTGCTCATACTTCGATGCAAGACACTCAACAACATGGCGCCGTCGATGTCTTCATCGGCGTCGATGTCGGTAAAGGCCAGCATCATGCCGTCGCGCTTGATCGGAACGGCAAGCGCCTGTACAACAAGGCGCTACCCAACGACGAGGCCAAGCTGCGAGCCCTCATCGCCGAGCTCAAGACTCAGGGTCAACTGCTATTCGTCGTCGATCAGCCATCCACCATCGGCGCGCTTCCTGTAGCCGTCGCCCGCGCCGAAGGCGTACTCGTCGCCTATCTGCCGGGACTGGCTATGCGCCGCATCGCCGACCTACATGCAGGCGAAGCCAAGACCGATGCCCGCGATGCCGCGATCATTGCCGAAGCCGCTCGCTCGATGCCGCACACACTGCGCTCGCTTCGGTTGGCCGACGAGCAGCTCGCCGAACTCACCATGCTGTGCGGCTTCGACGACGATCTCGCCGACCAAGTCACTCAAACCAGCAACCGCATTCGCGGCTTGCTCACCCAGATCCATCCCGCTCTCGAACGCGTTCTCGGACCGCGCCTCGATCATCCAGCGGTACTCGATCTGCTTGAGCGCTACCCGTCGCCAGCCGCGCTTGCCGCCACCAGCGAGAAGACGCTCGCCAACCGCCTGACCAAACTCGCACCGCGCATGGGCAAAGGCTTGGCGACCGAGATCGTTCAGGCACTCAGCGAACAAGCCGTGACCGTGCCCGGCACGCAAGCCGCCACCATCGTCATGCCTCGCTTGGCCCAGCAGCTTGCGGCCTTGCGTAAGCAACGTGACGAGGTCGCCGCCGAAGTTGAGCGACTGGTGCTTGCTCACCCTCTTTGGCCGGTCCTGACCAGCATGCCGGGAGTCGGCGTCAGGACCGCCGCCAGACTCCTGACCGAGGTCGCGCATAAAGCGTTCGCTTCGGCCGCCCACTTGGCGGCCTACGCTGGTCTTGCCCCGGTCACCCGGCGCTCAGGCTCATCCATCCGTGGTGAGCACCCATCCAGACGCGGCAACAAGGTGCTCAAGCGCGCCTTGTTCCTATCCGCCTTCGCGGCATTGCGGGATCCTGTCTCGCGGGCTTACTACGCGCGCAAGATCCAGCAGGGCAAGCGCCACAACCAAGCACTCATCGCGCTGGCACGGCGACGCTGCGACGTCCTGTTCGCCATGCTGCGCGACGGCACCATTTACCAACCCAAGTCCGCCCCTAACGCTTGACGAAGGACATAGGGGCACCCCCCTCCACAAACCTTGACGCCCCTGCAGCCGTCCGCAATTACCCCGAGCTGCCGCCAGACACAAAAAAGACCGGCTCGGAAGCCGGGTCATAGTGTCGTCGGGCGCCCTCATGCCCGCGACACGATCCGCATGCTTTGGAGCCAGGTTTCGTACGGCACGATGTATCGATGGTGGGCCTGGATGGCCGCCGCACGCGCCGAGCGGTGCTCAGCGCGCGTCATTCACAACACCCTACTTTGGCCTGGCCAGCACCCCGTTAGATCGCTCTAACCGAAAACATGCATGGAGATTACGATCTCCCCAAGTACCGCAGGCCATCCATGATCGCGATCAGGATAAGCGCACGATCGGCGGACGGGGCCGCTGCTCTTGTGCTGCGATGCTCGCCGCCGTGATCCAAGAAGTGCGCAATCATGTCGCGTCGATCAACACACGTGGCCTCCACATGCTCGCACAAGTACACATCGCGCCCTGCCTGCAGGCGGATCTCGGCCCAAACGACTGAGTCGACGTTGCTCGAATGGCAGCGCGCATACAGCAAGGCGAACTGCTGTTGAACGGCTCGAACGATACCGCGGCATCCTGCATTAACGTCTCCAGATTGTCTTGAATGTCGCGATGCTTGACGCGAAGCAGTTCGACGAAAAGCTCACGCGTACTCCTGAAGTTCGAGTAGAACGCGCCGCGCGTGTACCCGGCGCGCGCCACGATGTCCTCGACGCTCGATGCCGCCAGTCCCTTCTCGGCGATGCACGGCGCGGCAGCATCGAGCAGATCCCGACGGGTGAGTGAGCGGCTTTCCGCACGTGTCATCCGCGTGGGCCGCATGTTCCAGAGTACGTATCGCACCAAGAACAGTGACGACGACGTCCCCCCGCCAACGCGTCGGCACGTTCGGCCGTTATCGACCGGCGACGGCCTCAGGCGCCGGCCCTTGCCATCCTCCGCCGAGCGCCTTGAACGCAGCCACCGACGCCCGGGCCGCTTCCGTTTTCGCCTGCACGCGCTCGTCCGAAGCACGCAGCAGGCTTTCATCGGCCTGCAACACCTCGATCAGGCTGACGACGCCTTTCTGGTATGCCGCGAACGACGCGGCCCTCGCGCGGCCGAGCGATTCGACGCCGTCGGCGAGCACGGCCGCCTGTTCGTCGCGTTTGACGAGCGCCGAGAACGCGTTCTCGACGTCCTCGGTCGCATGCAGCGCCGCGAGCCGATACGCGGCCAGCATTTCGGCATCCTTCCCTTTGGCGTCGGCAATCTGCGCATTGATGCGCCCGAAGTCGAACAAACGCCAGCGCAGGCCGAGCACGCCGGCAGCCTGGTTCGCGCCGCCGGCGAACAGGTTGCCCGCGCCCATCGTCGTCGCGCTGCCGATCAACCCGCTCAGCGAGAACTTCGGGTAATACTCGGCAATGGCCACGCCGATGCGCGCGTTCGACGCCGCAAGGCGCCGCTCGGCGACGATCAGGTCCGGCCGCCGCCTGAGAAGTTCGCCCGGCGTTCCCGTCGCCGCGATCCGCGGTGCAACCGGCACGTCACCGCCGTCGAGCAATTCCGCTCGATACGTACCGGGTTGCGAGCCGAGCATCACGTCGAGCGCATTCATCGCCGCGTCCAGCGCCGCTTCGAGTACCGGCACCGTGGCACGAACCTGAGCGAGCGCACCTTCGGCCTGCCTGACCTGAAGCTCCGCCGCGAGCCCCTTTCCATACAGCAGATTGATGGTCGACAACAGATCCTGTTCGGTCTGCACCTGATGCCGCGCGACCTTCAGCCGGCCCTGCAACCCGCGAATCGTGATGTAGATGTCCGCCGTCTGCGCGGCCACGGCAAGGCGCGTGGCGACCGCCGCTGCTTCGGAGGCCTGATAGTCGGCGAGCGCGGCTTCCCGCCCACGGCGCAACCCGCCGAACACGTCCACCTCCCAGCTCGCGTTGAAATCGGCCTCGTAGTCGCTGCCGTGACGGTCGAAACCGGGCGTGGAATTCAGCACGCGCCCCAACGGCGTTTCGACCGACTGGTAGACACGCGCGGCTTGACCGGTCACATTGCCCGAAGGCAACAGCGCTGCATTGGCCGCACCGAGCCCGGCACGCGCTTGCGTGACGCGTGCCGCGGCCTGCGCGAGATCGAGGTTCTGCGCGAGCGCGAGCGTGACGAACCGGGTCAACTGCGGATCGCCGAAGCCTGTCCACCAAGTCGCGAGCTCCGCCTCGGCCGCCGCGCGCCGCTGCTCCACGGCACTCTGGCCCTGGAAGCGCTGCGGCATGGCGATGTCCGGGCGCACGTAGTCGGGACCGACGGCACATCCCGCCGACAGGAGCGCGGCGAGCACCGCGGCAACGATGGGTTTCGGTAGCATGACGGTTTCAGCCAAGATCAGGTGGTGACTATAATACCAAATAGTCACTCGTTGTCCATCCCTGCCAGCCGCAATCCATGAAAGAAACCACCGCTTCCCCCGCGCCCGCGCGCGGCCCGGCCGATCACGACGTGCGCGATCAGATCGTGGCTGCCGCCACCGAGCACTTCAGCCGGTATGGCTACGAGAAGACGACCGTGTCCGACCTCGCGAAGTCCATCGGTTTCTCGAAGGCCTATATCTACAAGTTCTTCGAATCGAAACAGGCGATCGGCGAGATGATCTGCGCGAACTGCCTGCACGAAATCGAAACCGACGTGCGCACCGCCGTCGCCGAAGCGGAACGGCCCACCGAAAAGCTGCGGCGCATGTTCAAGGTCTTTACGGAAGCGAGCCTGCGGCTGTTCTTCCGCGACCGCAAGCTGTACGACATCGCCGCGTCGGCCGCCACCGGCAACTGGCAGTCGGTGCAGGCCTATGAGGCGCGCGTGCAGCAACTGCTGCAGGAGGTGCTGCAGGCGGGCCGGCAAAGCGGCGAGTTCGAGCGCAAGACGCCGCTGGACGAAACCGCGACGGCGATCTACCTCGTGATGCGGCCGTACCTGAATCCGCTGCTGCTGCAATACAACCTCGACACGACCGACGCCGCGCCCGCGCAGCTGTCGAGCCTGGTACTCCGCAGCCTCGCCCCTTGAACCGACACCATTTGTGACCATTGACTATATTGGTCACTAGATACACAATGAAAGCCCCGATCACTTCGTCAGTGGGTCTTTCATGGTTCGGCGTCGCCTCGCTCTCCTCGCAGTCGCTTCCGCACTGCCCCTCGCGCTAGCCGCCTGCAGCGGAAAAGCGCCTTCCGATCCGCGCACGGAGGCGCCGCTCGTGCGTACCGCCATCGTCCAGGCAGCCGCGCCCGCGTCCCGCTCGTTTACCGGCACCGTCGCCGCCCGCGTGCAGAGCGACCTCGGGTTCCGGGTGTCCGGCAAGGTGCTGGAGCGACTCGTCGATACCGGACAAACCGTCCGGCGCGGCCAGCCGCTGATGCGGATCGATCCCGTCGACCTGAAGCTCGCGGCGCGCGCACGCGACGAAGCCGTGACCGCGGCACGGGCACGCGCGCGGCAGACCGCCGAGGACGAAGCCCGCTACCGCGACCTGCGCGGCACCGGCGCGATATCGGCCTCCGCTTATGACCAGGTCAAGGCAGCGGCCGATGCGGCGAAAGCCCAGCTGAGCGCCGCCGAGGCCGACGCCGGCGTCGCACGCAACGCGACCGGCTATGCGGAACTCGTCGCGGACGGCGACGGCGTCGTGATGGACACGCTCGCGGAGCCCGGCCAGGTCGTCAGCGCCGGCCAGCCGGTCGTGCGGCTCGCGCACGCCGGCAGCCGGGAAGCCGTGATCCAGTTACCGGAAACGCTGCGCCCCGCGGTCGGCTCCGTCGCGCAGGCCGAGCTGTTCGGCAAGCCGGGCTCGAGTGTCCCCGCCACGCTGCGCCAGCTCTCCGATACCGCCGATGCGCGTACGCGCACGTTCGAGGCGCGCTACGTGCTGCAAGGCCCGCTGGCTGCCGCGCCGCTGGGCGCGACCGTCACGATCCGCCTACCGGACGACGCACGCGCGACGCCGCAGGCCGGCCTGCAGGTGCCGATCGGCGCGCTGCTGGACGGGGGCAAAGGGCCCGGCGTGTGGGTCGTCGCAGGCGATCCGGCCAAGGTGGGATGGCGGCCGGTCACGGTCGAGCATCTGGACGACGACAGCGCGCGCGTGTCCGGCGCACTCAGGCAAGGCGAGCGGGTCGTCGCGCTCGGTGCGCAGTTGCTGCATGACGGCGATGTGGTTCGCGTGGCCGCACCGGCCGCCACGCTCGCGAGCAAAGGAGCACGACCGTGAGCGAACGCCGCTTCAACCTGTCGGCGCTCGCTGTGCGCGAACGCGCGATCACGCTGTTCCTGATCTGCCTGATTTCGCTCGCGGGGCTCGTGTCGTTCTTCAAGCTCGGCCGCGCGGAAGACCCGGCCTTCACCGTCAAGGTGATGACCATCGTCACCGCATGGCCGGGCGCGACCGCGCAGGAAATGCACGACCAGGTAGCCGAAAAGATCGAAAAGCGCATGCAGGAGCTGCGCTGGTACGACCGCAGCGAAACCTACACGCGCCCCGGCCTCGCGTTCACGACGTTGACGTTGCTCGACAGCACGCCGCCGTCCGAGGTGCAGGAGCAGTTCTATCAGGCGCGCAAGAAGATCGGCGACGTGACGAACGATCTGCCGGCCGGCGTGATCGGACCGCTGGTCAACGACGAATACGCTGACGTCACGTTCGCGCTGTTCGCGCTGAAGGCCAAGGGCGAACCGCAGCGCCTGCTGGTGCGCGATGCGGAGACGCAGCGCCAGCGCCTGCTGCATGTGCCGGGCGTGAAGAAAGTCGACATCATCGGCGAACAGGCGGAGCGCATCTACGTGCAGTTGTCGCATGACCGGCTCGCGACGCTCGGCGTGAGCCCGCAGGACGTGTTCGCCGCGCTCAACGGCCAGAACCTGCTGACGCCGGCCGGCTCCGTCGAGACGCGCGGGCCGGAGATCTTCATTCGCGTGGACGGCGCGTTCGACACGCTGCAGAAGATTCGCGACACGCCGATCGTCGCACAGGGCCGCACGCTGAAACTGTCCGACATCGCGACCGTCGAGCGCGGCTACGAAGACCCGTCCACGTTCCTGATTCGCAACAACGGCGAACCCGCGCTGCTGCTCGGCGTCGTGATGCGCGACGGCTGGAACGGGCTCGAGCTCGGCCGCGCGCTGGACCGGGAAGTCGGTGCGATCAACGCGGCGCTGCCACTCGGCATGAGCCTGACCAAGGTCACCGACCAGTCCGTGAACATCAGCTCGGCCGTCGACGAGTTCATGGTCAAGTTCTTCGCCGCACTGCTCGTCGTGATGCTGGTGAGCTTCGTCAGCATGGGCTGGCGCGTGGGCCTCGTCGTCGCCGCGGCCGTGCCGCTGACGCTGGCCGTGGTGTTCGTCGTGATGGCCGCCACCGGCAAGAACTTCGACCGCATCACGCTCGGCTCGCTGATCCTCGCGCTCGGGCTGCTGGTCGACGACGCGATCATCGCGATCGAAATGATGGTCGTGAAGATGGAGGAAGGCTACGACCGCGTGGCTGCTTCAGCCTACGCGTGGAGCCATACGGCGGCGCCGATGCTAGCCGGCACGCTGGTCACCGCGGTCGGCTTCATGCCGAACGGCTTCGCGCGCTCCACCGCCGGCGAATACACCAGCAACATGTTCTGGATCGTCGGGATCGCGCTGATCGCCTCGTGGGTCGTCGCCGTCGCGTTCACGCCGTACCTCGGCGTGAAGATGCTGCCGAACCTCAAGAAGTTCGAAGGCGGCCACGATGCGATCTACGACACGCCCCGCTACAACCGCTTCCGGCAACTGCTGACGCGCGTGATCGCCCGCAAATGGCTCGTCGCCGGGTCGGTCGTCGCCCTCTTCGTGCTCGCGATTCTCGGCATGGCGATCGTCAAGAAGCAGTTTTTCCCGATCTCCGATCGCCCCGAGGTGCTGATCGAGGTGCAGATGCCGTACGGCACGTCGATTTCGCAAACGAGCGCCGCCACGTCGAAGGTCGAGGCGTGGCTCGCGAAGCAGAAGGAAGCGAGGATCGTCACCGCGTACGTCGGCCAGGGCGCGCCGCGTTTTTATCTGGCGATGGGGCCGGAACTGCCCGATCCGTCGTTCGCGAAGATCGTGATCCGCACCGACAGCCAGGACGAGCGCGACGCGTTGAAGGCGCGCCTGCGGCGGGCCATCGCCGACGGCCTCGCGCCCGACGCGCGCGTGCGCGTGACGCAGCTCGTGTTCGGTCCGTATTCGCCGTTCCCGGTGGCCTACCGGATCACGGGCCCCGATCCGGACACGCTGCGCGGCATCGCGACGGATGTCGAGCGTGTGATGAACGGCAGCCCGATGATGCGCACGGTCAATGCGGACTGGGGCACGCGCGCGCCGACGCTGCACTTCACGTTGCAGCAGGACCGCCTGCAGGCAGTCGGGTTGACCTCCAGCGCGGTCGCGCAGCAGCTGCAGTTCCTGCTGACCGGGGTGCCCGTCACCGCGGTGCGCGAGGATATCCGGACCGTACAGGTGATCGCGCGCTCGGGCGGCGATGCGCGGCTCGACCCGGCGCGGCTCGACGACTTCACGCTCGCCGGCGCGAACGGGCAGCGCATCCCGCTGTCACAGGTCGGCAAGGTCGACGTGCGGATGGAGGAGCCGATCATGCGCTGGCGCGACCGCGTGCCGACGCTCACGGTGCGCGGCGACATCGCCGACGGCCTGCAGCCGCCGGACGTGTCGGCCGCGATCACGAAGCAGCTTAAGCCGATCGTCGCCGCGCTGCCGAGCGGCTATCGAATCGAGGAAGCCGGCTCCATCGAGGAATCCGGCAAGGCCACGAAGGCGATGCTGCCGCTCTTCCCGATCATGCTGGCGGTCACGCTCGTCATCATCATCTTCCAGGTGCGCTCGATCTCCGCGATGGTGATGGTGTTCATGACGAGCCCGCTCGGCTTGATCGGCGTGGTGCCGACGCTGATCCTGTTCGGACAGCCGTTCGGCATCAATGCGCTGGTCGGCCTCATCGCGCTGTCGGGGATCCTGATGCGCAACACGCTGATCCTGATCGGCCAGATCCACCAGAACGAACAGGCGGGGCTGGATCCGTTCCACGCGGTCGTCGAAGCGACCGTGCAGCGGGCGCGCCCGGTGATTCTCACCGCGATGGCGGCGGTGCTCGCGTTCATTCCGCTCACGCATTCGGTGTTTTGGGGCACGCTCGCGTACACGCTGATCGGCGGCACGTTCGCCGGGACGGTCCTCACGCTCGTGTTCCTACCGGCGATGTATGCGATTTGGTTCAGGATCCGGCCGGGTCAGTCCGCCGCCGCGCGCCACGGCGGCCATGAAGCGGCATCGCCGGGCGAGCCCGCACTTCAGCCCGCGCTCGACGCGCGCGATTGATTACGCCAATCCATTCACCGTATCAAAGGAAGCAGCCATGTCGAATTCCACCGTTGTCGTCGTGACCGGCGTGTCGTCGGGCATCGGGCGCGCCGCCGCAGAACGATTCGCCAAACGCGGCTGCCGCGTGTTCGGCACCGTGCGCGGCATCGCGCGAACGGCGCCGGTTGCCGGCGTCGAGCTGATCGAGATGGACGTGCGTGACGACGCGTCCGTTCGATCCGGATTCCAGACGATCATCGACCGCGCCGCGCGTATCGACGTGCTCGTGAACAATGCGGGCATGAGCCTGATCGGCGCGGTGGAGGAAACGTCGGTGGACGAGGCAGCGGCCCTGTTCGACACCAACGTATTCAGCCTCCTGCGTACGACCCATGCGGTGCTTCCGCACATGCGGGCGCAACGGCGCGGCCGGATCGTCAATGTCAGCTCGGTGCTCGGCTTCCTGCCGGCGCCCTATATGGGGCTTTATTCGGCATCCAAACATGCGGTGGAAGGTTTGACCGAATCGCTCGATCACGAACTGCGCCAGTTCGGCATTCGCGCGACGCTGGTCGAGCCGTCGTTTACGCGGACCCGCCTGGACGTCAATGCGCCGCAGGCCAGCGCGCCGATCGCCGAGTACGACCGCGAGCGAACGCTTGCGTCGCGCGCCGTCGTCGACAGCGTGAAAACCGCGCCGCTCCCCGAGGGCGTGGCCGCCACCATCGTCGACGCGGCGCTCGGCGCGTGGCGGATGCGCCGCACGCCGGCCGGCGAGGCGTCGCTGCTGCGCAAGTTGCGGCGCTTCATGCCTGCCGGCCCGGTCGATGCAAGCCTGCGGAAGAAATTCCATCTCGCGTGACACGGCGGGCCGACGAAACATGCTTGAACGAGGTATCCACCATGGAAATCGGCATCATTGGAACCGGCGTATGCTGCGGCGCAAGCGCGCGCGCTCGGCGGATCAGCGGTTCGGATATGCCCACGCCGAGCGCTGCCTCGGAATCGTGCTTGCGTGATAACAAGGCGGTTGTGCGAAATCTGAGTTTGAGCGGGCAATCGGGGCCTAGTGGTAAGGTTCCTTGCCATACAAGCGCTGCCGCACGATCAATTCATGTCGTGGCGTGGGTGACGGTCTTTCCTCACGAGGGCGTTGACCTCTTACTCAGGGTCCATTTCCCGTACAACCTGGCTGAGGGCTGGGACCTGGAGCAAGGTGACAGCGCAGGTCGAACTGCGCACTTACCAGTGGTCAAGGTATTGCGTCGACATCCAAAAAACACACGATTGGCGACAGGCTTGCGTGCGCCAAAGTCCCCTGGCACACAGTAATAACGGTCGCGACGTTGTGCCACATGCACATCCGCGCCCCCCTGAATTACGCACCCATCGCGTGCAGCATGCTGCTGCGCACGGCCAGCGGCAATTGTGAACCACCAACATCGACTTCGTACGACGACAAAACAGTAAATCACGCTCACGACCGTCGCGTCGCTCCTCCCTACAGCGCTACCCAGTTAGAATAATAGATTAACAACAACTTGCGAGTGCGATCTCGCACCACAGATGAACCTTCTACCGATCATTACATCCCTGCTTTCGTTCGCAGGCGGCAGTGTTTCGTCAACGTTATTGGTACGCCACCTTGATCGTCGCCGTTTGAAGTACGCAGCGGACGGGATTACGGTAATGGAGATGCGCGACACCGTTAAAGGATTGGACATTAAGCATAATGGGAATGAGATCGAGCGGCTGACCAGATCTCACGTGTGGCTTTGGAATGCCGGAAGAAAGGCAATTCGACCAAGCGACGTGATCACCGCCAATCCGCTGAAGGTGATCTATCCCGAGGCACAGCTGCTGAACCTGGCCTTGCTTCATCCAAGCGAGGGAGCAATCGGTTTTCGTACGGTACAACTTGATGATGGCGCCTGGCTCATCGAATTTGATCACTGGGAAGCCAAGCACGGTGTCGTCCTCGAGGCTCTACATACGTCTACTCGAGTCGTACCCAAAATCACCGGTTCGATCGACGGTCTACAGCCAATCCAAGCACTCGGTCGAATCGACATCGGATCCTTCTTGTCAAGGAGGCGGCGGACTTTCCGTCGCTGGGCTCCCAGTCTTGCCGTTATCACTTTTTTCACCGGAGCTTGGGCTGCATACCGCTTAAACCTCACGTTTGATCCCAAATCATTACTCGCGCTGGGTTTGATGTTGCCCGGCGAAATTCTTCTGATTATTTCATTTTCCATTGGATTCGGTAATTTTAGCATTCCAAGAGAACTACGAGAATTCAATAAAGCGATGACGAGTAGATAAAGCGATAAAAAATCATCAGATCACAGCGCAATTTATTTTTCAACAAACTTAACAGCAACTGAATCGCGAACCACTCTACCGGTGGGACCGTTGCATCAATGTCACTGCCCCTACTTGTACCACGGTGTCATGCCCGACTCACATTCTCGCAGCTCATTGTTGCCCTCTGCAATGAGCTTGTGATGCTCGCCTCTACTCGTAAGTCCACCCCCACGAATGAACGCCTTGGAACGCATGGAGTACAGCACACGCATGTACGCCAATCGAAACGCAGTTCAAGTATAGATGCGCGTCGTCAGGAGCCACATGGGGAATCCACAACTTCCCCATAGTATCCAAGATCGTCTTCTGGCGACGCATTGCGTCGAAGAGTCGAGGTGATTCACTGAGGGGGAAATGTCCAAACTTATCCTGATCAATTAGATCCGCGAGATGAGTCGAACTTTCGATTAACCCAGGTGCAACCTCTGCATGATTCTTACGAAATTTCCCTAAATCTTCTTGAATTCCAACAAGCAGATCAGCGGATCTCGATCGATCTATTCGAGATTTCATTTCTGACACCAGTCGACAGAAATGTCGATCCACTTCCAACGTCTCTTCAATATATGAATTCACATCATTGAAGTATTTTCTCTCAAAGAGCCGACCACTACCTCCATCCTGCGCGTAGTGGTCAACGGACGGCTTGAGTTCATCTTCAATATGTACGAATCGATGCAATCTGAAATTGATATTTTCCGCATATTGCCACGCCAGTTGCCCCTTAAAAGCATAGAAAACCATCTCTGAACTTTCATGAAGCAAGTGCCGCAGCGGACGCCCCGCATGGCGATCCGCATCATACCCGTCTACACGATTGATGATATCAAGCAACGCATCGCCAGCGGTTCGGCTTAGCATCAGGATCTCCTCCTTATGCTTTCGCTTTATCTCACTCAAAGCGTCGCGATATCTTGCGTGTTGGTCTGATACCTGAGTACGGTATGCGTTTCCCAGAGTCGATTTTGCCAAATCGATCTGCTTTTTTGCATAGAATGCCGTGAGTGCAGAAACAACAAACGCGGCATAACCGAGGGAATTTGAAAGATCCAAGTTTATCACCGTAAAGTCGAAACTGACCTCAACAATCGAGTACCACAATGATCAACGCCGCCCCTCGACTGGTGGAAAGCTATAGACGTGAATAGACTAGCGAAATGGGCTTTGCTGGCTCCGGCACATGGGTAAAGCCGGACGCCATGATCACTGAAATTGCGACGACCGTTGTTGGATCGCTCGCTGCAGTCGCCGAGGCCTCCATTTCAGTTAGACTCTTGAGACGAAGCGATCGAGACATGGGGCCAACTACCGCTTTAAAATACCAAGTCGCGCAAGGGGATGAGATGACGACGTCATCAAGTAGTCTTATACAGCACCTGACCCGGTCGGGCCAGTACTCCGATCCATGGGGGCGGTACTATACCTCTGCTGAAGTCAGTCGCTCGCTAATCGAGCGCATCAAGGCACGCGAGCCCAAGCTGGTGCTTGAACTGGGTTCAGGCTCAGGATCTCTGTGTTCGGCTGCCGCGAGCCGATGGCGCGACGCACAACTGGTCACTGTCGATGTTGATCATCAGGCTCCGAAGCAACTAGCTGCTGAAGACTCAAAGCATATTCACTTTGTGCATGATGCGCTTGACGAAGCGCTCTCGGACAAAATCGGACTTTGCCCGGGTACCGTGGACGTCGCGGTCTGCAACCCGCCTTACATCCGGCCTCGGTGGCGATCCGACTTCGGCAAGATCCTTGAGGACGCGGGCCTTTCAGGCACTCTCGCCTCGATTCGGGACGCCGGCGCGGACCTACTTTTCTTGGCACAGAATCTGCGGCTGTTACGGCGCAATGGCAAGCTCGGATTGATTTTGCCGGATGGGCTGATCACCGCCGAGCGTTTCAGCGGCGTGCGGCAAGCTCTCGTGCGCCAACATAACGTTGAGCAAGTTGTTCAGCTTCCGCGCGGGGTGTTCAAGAACACTGAAGCCCAGACCTACCTAGCCGTGCTCTCCAAGATGGCTGGAGAGACCGAACATGTGATACTGCGGCAGATGGGGCACGACGGGCGTCTGAGCGAAGCTATCGAGGTCCCACAGGATCTCGCGGCCAAGCGGCTCGACTACACATTCCATGCGCGGCCGAACTTTCAAACGCACAGCGGCGCCCTTCAGCCGATCTCCGTGGGCACGGCCGCTACACATGTCGTGCGCGGGACGATTTGCTCGTCAGCGATCGCGACATTCCCGGCGCCGGTGTTCCATCTTAGCGATTTTGCTGAGTCTACAGTCGAGCAGACTGTTCGAGTCGTCCCCAAACGCTTCGCTCTCGGAAGACGATCCGCCACGATCGCATCGCAGGACGCACGCTTGGCACTACCCGGCGATATTCTTCTGGCGCGGATAGGCCGGAGACTCGAGCGCCAACTCGCGATCGTGGTCCACGGCCCATGCGTCATTAGCGACTGCGTCTTTGCTTTGCGCACGACCGACGAGCACCGGGAGAGGCTTTACCGTTTCTTTGATAGCGAAGCCGGCCGGCTTGCCCTCGCGACGTCGGCCCATGGCGTCGCGGCTAGGTTCTTATCAAAGACCAATCTCGTCGAAATCCAATTCTGAACAGCCGGATGATGTCACAGATACCTCAACTCAGTGGCTTCGATCGACTTGCAGTGGAGCGTGCGGTCCACGCCCTTAGCCGCGTAAACGTCCGCAACCCCCTGTCCGTTGAACGCATCAAGGTGTGGGTCAAGCAGTTCGTGTCGGAAGAGGAAAAAACACTTGCTTGGCTGATCCTGCGCAATCTGATTTTTCGAACCAACGAACAGCTACTGTCGTCGATGCGCCAAGCCTTGAAGCAAGCCGCTTTGCACTTTCTCGACGAGAGCGGCCAGCGGGAAACCGTAGCCTGGACTGATGCCCTGAAAGGCGCCGCTGGCCTGGACTTTTACTGCGGCCCGTCGTCGCTCGTGGTCTACGGCATGGCTGAGCCCGGTAAGAGTGGCGACTTGATCGCCAGGGCGATCAATCAACGGTACGGAATTGCGAAGCTGTTCCCCTCCGACGTCACCGAGCTACGCGAAAATGAGCGATTCATTGTCGTGGACGATGGCACCTATACTGGCACACAACTTAGCAACTTTCTTCAGAGTTGGGACCGAGACTATACCAGCGGGCGCATTGCAATCGCTGTCGGCTTGGCACATCAAACGGCTTGCGATCACCTAAGTGACCAGTTTCCTGACGTGCCGCTATTCCATGGAGAGTTGCTAACGCAGGAAACCTGCTTCGCTTCACTGACCCAAAAGTGGATCGAGACGCAACAATGGCAGTACGACAAATCGCCACTTGAGGTCTACGCTGAAGTCCACAAGCGCGCCCAGCCATTCAAGGAAGGAAGCGGAGGAAATGGCTATGGCGACATCGGGGCGTTAGTCGCGTTCAGCCATGGCGTGCCGGACGACTCGATTCAATTGCTGTGGGGCGTTTCCGAAAACTGGAAACCTCTCGTCGAACGATAGGCTTGATTATGCATATTGACGCCTCCATGCTCGCGCGTACCCGCGCAGAGGAACATAGCGCCGACGTCTGGGGTGAGTTCTTCATCCCCCCCTACTTTGATCGGTTGGCTCTCACGTCGGCCACGCGCTCGGTCTACATCACCGGCAAGCGCGGCTGCGGCAAGACCATGCTGCTGAAGTACTTTGATTACCACACCGCATTCTCCAAGCGGCGCAAGGAGATCCCGGTCGATGCAATCAACCATGTCGGTATCTACTGGCGGGTCGATACTCAGTTCTGTAGTTCGCTGAATCACCGCGGAATCGCAGACGACGAATGGAGCGTGGTGTTTGAGAGCTACTTCGGCTTAGTGATCGCCACCGAACTCCTACATGCAGTTGAGACCATTGCCGATAGCGCCTTCTCGGGCTTCAACCGCGAGGACCTGGTAGCGCTAAGCCTGCCCAGCGCTGCGGACTACCTCGCCGATGCACCCACTAACGTACGCGATCTGACCAAGTACCTTGAATCGCTGCGGCGCAGATTCACGACTTGGGTCTCCAATGTCAAAGCGATGGACTGCCCAATTCTGCCCCCGGGCCGGGAGTTCATCTTGTCCTTGATCGCGGACATGCAAGCCAACCTAGCCCTTTCAACGCTCGCTGTCTTTATCTACGTTGATGAGGTCGAGAACCTGGTGCCATACCAGCGCCGCGTGCTCAACTCCTTCCTGAAGCATAGCCAGCGCCCAATGATCGTAAGCTTCACGTCGAAGGAACATCCATCCGACAACGACACGTCCGGCTCCGAATCAATCAATGCAACCCACGACTACCGACTGGTAGATCTTGACTACTTGTTGGCTCTCAGCGGCACGGCGATGATTTTTTTCGCGGAAGTGTTCCTCGGCAACCTGGACATCGCCGCTAGTCAACCGGAAAGCGAGCGGCTGGATATCGTAAGGTCGCACGATCGGCTGGCTGAACGTCAGACGCCCACATATCAGAAAGCCGTGCTGGCGGACATGCGCACACGGTTCCCAGACATGGCGGACAAGCAGATCGCCATCCACGCTCTTCAGCAGGCACCGTTACGCAAGAGCATCCAGGAGCGAATCAGCAAGGCCCTGAAAGACCGTAGAAGTAGCCTGACCGTCGATGACTTCCTGTTCGATGGCGCCCCGGCTGAGGCAGTCGTTACGCTACCTGCGTTACTGAACCGAGAGACACTTCACCCTGACAAGGTGCTAGCCGAGCTGAAAAGATTTTCTGTCGATCAGAAAGGTCAATTCAGCAGCAGTTGGGTGCACAACAACCTGTTCGGAGCCTTGCTGGAGTTGTATCGACCATTCGGGCGCGAATGCCCGCTGTATAGCGGCTTCGATACCCTTTGCACGATGTCGAACAACAACTTACGGAATTTCCTTATCCTTTGTTATAAGACCCTCGAAGTTGCAGAGTTGCGGGACCAGCCAGACCCGCCGTACGCTGTGTCTATCCAGTGCCGCGCAGCATACGACGCATCGGAACAATTGATCAAGGAAATCAGGACGTTCGGGCGGTTTGGTGAGCCGCTACGTATGTTCGTGCTGAGGCTAGGCAATATCTTTCGCGCATTGCAAGCCAGCCCGACCATGAGTGAGCCGGAGCAAAACCAGTTCACAATCAATTCCGGCGGTCGCTCTCTCGACAAGTCCGAGCTGGACTTCATCGCAGAAGCGCAGCGCTACGGCATCTTGGTCGAACAATTGGAAACCAAATCGAAATCTGGTGTTGGCCAGGACATCGTCGACTACCAGTTGAACCCTATCTACGCGCCCTACTTCCAGATCAGCTACAGACGCAAGCGTAAGCTCGAAATCTCCGTGGAGCAGTTCCACACGCTGGTGATGGGCAACGAGAACGAATACAAGGAACTGGCACGCGGTCTCGCGCGGCAACTATCAGAGATCGACGCCCAACAACTCGGCTTGCAGTTATGATGAAGACAAGGTTTTTCTCAGTCTCCGGCAAAAGCGCTGCAGACCTTCAACTTCCCGAGGACATGATCCTGCTGCACGGCGAGGAGTTGGATGATCGAGGGGAATCGGCCTGCCGAAGCGCGCCTGAAAGCAGGCGAGTCCAGCTGACCTTCGGTGTCGACGACATGTCGCTGACCGTCGGTACGCAGACGAAGTCCAGCGACTCGGCCATCGAGCTGTTAAGCGCGTACGACTGGCGCAAGGTGGTTTTAGAAGCAACGACGCTCGGGTTTGCCGAGCTGTTTTGTGCCGTCAACGCGCTGCTAACCTGCGGTGCCAGCTCGATCAGCATTATTTACGTCGAGCCTGCCGAGTACACACGCGATGGTAAGGGCGCTGAGTTGTTCGCGTTGTCGGAGCCGACCCGCGGTTACGTAGCAATTCCAAACGCTATCGTCGACTTAGCTAGTGAAGAGGTCGAAGCCGGCGTCTTTTTCCTGGGGTTCGAGCCAGAACGGCTGGATCGTGCACTTGAGGAATATCAGATGATCGCGTCGAAGTATGTGAAGGTGGTATTCGGGATCCCGGCATACCACCCTGGCTGGGAGCTTGACGCCATCATTCCACACCTCCCGGCCCTGGAACGTCACAAACTGCAGCTCGACTATTGCTCAGCAAATGACCCTGAGGCTGCGTTCGAAAGCCTCGAACGCACACGCGACACACTTGGGGCCGAGAGACGAATGTTCGTTGCGCCCATCGGCCCGAAGCCATGCGGCATCGCTTCCGCGATCTTCGCGAGTGTCTATCCCGAGCAAGTTGGCCTTCTGTTTGACCATCCCCGCCGCAAAAAGAAGCGCTCCTCAGGCGTTGACCTTTGGCATCGATTCACTGTGACGGTCGAGCGTAGCGACTAATCGGCGTCTGCCGCAACCACCTGCGACAATTCATGTCTTGGCGGTGGTAATAGCGGCTTGCAGGAGCTCCCTAATCTTCGGTTCAGGCTTCCAGTAATTTGGTCCCTTCAGGAACTTGCCGTTGTCGTCGTAAATTGGCTTGCCGTCCGCGCCGAGCTTACTCTCGTTGCTATCCATAATTATGGACAAAACCTCTTCGAGCGGAATACCGTATTTTAGCGCTTCGGATCGGCAATAGACGATCACGTCGCCAAGAAGATCTGCCATTGCCACGAGGACATCCAAGGGATCCACCTGTCGTTCGGCGGCAGTGACGATCTCGTCAATCTCATTGACCTCGTCAAGCAGGGTCGCCTTGAATTTTCGCAACCTGTCAGCCGGCGCGGCCGGCAACACCGGGCTTGGCTGCACCGGCAACTTGTACATCTCGTTCATCGCAGCGATACGGTCGGCAAAGGTCGGTTCAGTCAATCTTCTTCTCCAACAACGATTGGGCATCTGGGCAGTGTAATACCCGCGCGCCCAAAGTCATTTTTTCGGGCGTATCTCCGGTGTAATGCAACAGAACAGCGCACGGCTCTACCAAATCAGCACCGCCCAAGCCTCACATGCGCTTCGCCAGCGACGTCCAGGCCCGCTGTTGTTGTAGCAAGCAGTAGAACAGGTTTACGAGCAACGCGTCCAGTTGCTCGAACTATCTTAGAAACGTCTACCCCTAGTCGCCGACTGATCCAGTCAGATATTCGGCTTCGTGCTGGGGGGAGCCAAACCTCCGCCGGCTTCCCGCCGAATTTTCTCGTCAAATAGTCGCGAAGGGTGACCGTCGGCACATGCCGCTGAAAGAGCGCGTGGATCGCCTCGACCTTGTAGCCCAGGGCGAGCAGGCTGGCGGTGATGGAGCCAGTGCTTGTACCGAAGATCAGATCGA
Source organism: Burkholderia sp. AU15512 (assembly GCF_002223325.1). Taxonomy (NCBI): domain Bacteria; kingdom Pseudomonadati; phylum Pseudomonadota; class Betaproteobacteria; order Burkholderiales; family Burkholderiaceae; genus Burkholderia; species Burkholderia sp. AU15512. The sequence goes on along the minus strand of NZ_NKEX01000008.1, from coordinate 43,079 downwards.
AGCACTCGCACAGCAGCGGCCCCGCCGTCGCCTTGGTCTCACGCAGCACTCCCAGCGTATAAAAACCCTTGGCGTCGCCGCCGTCCAGTGAAAGTCCTGCAAGGCCTTCTGGCCGCCGCCGGCGCGTCGCGTCCTGCGTTTGTCTCGTTCATGTAACACCCCCTGTTACCGCGCCAGCGTAACAGCAGCAATACGGTGCGCTGCCGTTTCGGCAGTCTGCATCGCATGCGTTGGCGCGGGGTGCCGAGTTAATCTCGATGCGCGTTAGCCTTCGCTATGCGCGAAATCTCGTCGACAAGACACTGTCATCAAGACTCGCGTTTATCATCAAGTCGGGCGCGTGCCGCCGCGATCGATTGGTGCAACTTCGCCTGCAGCGTCTCACGCGGCGGCAGCACGGTCAGGTACTCTGCCACGTGGATCCCACTTTTGCCGAGTTCAAGCAATTCAATCTGTTCTTGCTTTTTTCCCGCACATAGGATGATGCCGATCGGCGGCGCTTCATCCGGCTCCTGCTCGTGCTTCGCGAGCCAGCGCAAGTACAGCTCCATCTGACTCTTGTACTCGGCCTTGAAGGAACCGAGCTTCAGTTCGATGGCGACAAGACGCTTGAGCTTGCGGTTGTAGAACAACAGGTCGAGATAGAAGTCGTCATCGTCGATAGGAAGCCGTTTCTGGCGCGCAACAAACGTGAAGCCCGCGCCGAGCTCCAGTAGGAACTGTTCCATCTCGCGCAGGATCGCATCCTCGAGATCGCGTTCCAGATAGTGATCATTGAGGCCGAGAAAATCGAGTATGTATGGATCTTTCAGCACGAGATCAGGCGTCATCTGCTGCGCGTCGCGCAGGTGCGCCACTTCGCGCCGGATCACTTCTTCGGGTTGCCGCGACAGCGCACTGCGCTCGAACAGCATCGACTGCATCCGCTCCTGCAACTGCCGCGACGACCAGCGCTCCAGGCGACAGAGTTCAATGTAGAAGTCGCGCTTGAGCGAGTCTTCGACGTACATCAACATCTTCAGATGGGTCCAGCTCAATTCTCTCCGCAGTGCGGAGAGAATTGACTCGTCCGAAAACACCTCGGCCGCGCGAATGCAGTGACGCAATTGCTGCTCGCTCCAACCCCGGCCGTATTCGGCTCTCAGTTGCCGAGCGAGCGCGGGGAGGATCTGTTGTCCATAGCCCGCGCGCTCACCGCCCAGCACATCATCCCGAATGCGACAACCAACTTGCCAATAAAGTAGGGTCAGTTCAGCATTGACGGCCGCCGCCGCTCGGACGCGCGCCGAATCAATCATGCGGCGGATGTCGGTCAATAGGGATGCGGGGACGAGTTCGGTCATCTTGTCAGGAATGGAGGGCTCAGCGGGCCGGCGCGCGCCAATAGGGGCCACGTTACCGTAATCTCAGCCACGGTGGAACCCTGCTGGGCGCTCCCCCAATTCTCTCCGCACCGCGGAGAGAATTCAGCCACCTGCCAGCTGGGACCCTCGCCTCTCACCGCGCTAAATGTGGGCGCTCGCAATTGAGCTTCAGCACCGCCTGAGACGAAGCCGCCTCTCCAGCCGCCCTGCCCGGATCGAAGAACTTCCTGGCTCGCGTGTAACGCAATGCCCAATGAACCCGCCCACGGCACGTCGTCGCCCGCGCCAGAAATCCAAGGGCGCCGAAACGGTGACGGCACCGCTTTTTCGATCGCCGCGGTGGGAGCGCGCAATTCCCTACAGGGAGTGCCGCGCACGCCGGGGCCTCGTCCATGCCCCGAAATGAAGGGCAACATAGCCCTTACTATGTCCCCCTTCATTCCGCCGGATCCTGCTTCGACAAGGACCACTTCGGCGGAGCCGCATCGTGCCCCTCTTTCACTGGGCAACCGCTCACGTCCTAAGTCGCCCCCCTGAAGTTTCTACGTAAAAACTGTCAAACTGCCGCGCCCACACGCGCACCACAGGTCGGTCGCACTAGCTTGCAAACTCATCCGCCTATCAATGCGCATCAGACGCTCGGCGTGATTCGCGACCGCAGTCAAACAACGTTCATTCCCCAGTCCGATTTGATCTGGCAAGCCAAAGTCCGGATTCACCGCGCAACGCTACGAACACTAAAAAAACACTAAAAAACGCGGCTCGAACCGGTACTCGGTAAATATCGGCGGCTCGCCCACTCAAAGGCCCTTGCCGATTGGAGCTTCGACGGATTCCAGCACACTCCGACGGAACACCTGAGACATCACAATTCATTTAACTTTCCGTGAGGACTTCGACACCGGCCGCTGACTACGATGGGCGCATATTTTCAGGACCTGCCGCCAGGAGCCCATCATGCCCACCCGCAGACATCTGCTGTTCGCCGGCGCCACCGGCCTCGCCGTGCTCGCGACGCTGTCGTCCGTCGGGCGCCGCGCGCTGGTCGGCCGTGCGTTCGCCGCATCGCCGGCCACCCCGCAGACGGCCGCCCCGTTTGAAGTCACCCTCAGCGATGCCGAATGGCATCGCCGGCTCACGCCCGCCCAGTACTCGGTCCTGCGCGAAGCCGGCACCGAGCGGCCGTACACCAGCCCGCTGAACGACGAGCACCGGCAAGGCACGTTCGCGTGCGCCGGCTGCGCCCTCGCGCTGTTCTCGTCGGCCACCAAGTTCGACAGCCATACCGGCTGGCCGAGCTTCTGGAAACCGCTCGACCACGCGGTCGCCACCAACACCGACGCATCGTTCGGGATGATCCGCACCGAAGTGCACTGCCGCCGCTGCGGCGGCCATCTCGGCCACGTGTTCGACGACGGCCCGCAACCGACCGGCCTGCGCTACTGCATGAACGGCCTCGCGCTCACCTTCCACCCCGCCGCCGCCTGATCCGGCCCCGAACTCCCGACCGACTGGAGAACGCACCATGCTGCTCATCGTCCTTGCCTACCTCGGCGGCGTGCTCACGATCCTGAGCCCGTGCATCCTGCCCGTGCTGCCGTTCGTGTTCGCGCGCGCCGACCAGCCGTTCGTCCGCAGCGGCCTGCCGCTGCTCGTCGGCATGGCGCTCACGTTCGCCGTCGTCGCGACGCTCGCCGCCGTGGGCGGCGGCTGGGTCGCGCAGGCCAACCAGGCCGGCCGCTGGGTGGCGATCGTGCTGCTCGCGATCTTCGGCCTGACCCTGCTGATGCCGCGCCTCGCGGAGCACCTGACCCGCCCGCTCGTCGCCGCCGGCAACCGGCTCACCGGCTTCGCGCAACGCGACGGCCGCCCGGCCGGCCCCGCGTCGTCGCTGCTGCTCGGCGTCGCGACCGGCCTGCTGTGGGCGCCGTGCGCGGGCCCGATCCTCGGCCTCGTGCTGACCGGGGCGGCGCTGCGCGGCGCCAGCGTCGGCACGACGCTGCTGCTGGTCGCGTATGCGGCCGGCGCGGCGACGTCGCTCGGCGTCGCGCTCGTGATCGGCGGCAAGGTGTTCGCCGCGATGAAGCGCTCGCTCGGCGCCGGAGAATGGATCAAGCGCGGGATCGGCGTGGCGCTGCTGGCCGGCGTCGGCGCGATCGCGCTCGGCCTCGATACGGGTGCGCTCGCGCAGCTGTCGACCGTCACGACGGGCGGCCTCGAGACGAAGCTCGTCGACCGGCTCGGCGGGCGTTCGAACGGCGCACCGGGCGCACCGGGCGCACCGGCGGCGATGGCCGCGACCGGCAACGCCGCCGACGACACGAATGGCGGCGCGATGATGGCCGCGGCGGCCGATCGCACCCAGGCCAACGGCGGGGTGATCGCCGGCGGCGCGATGATGCGCGCGGTGGATACGACGCATGCGCCGGCCGCGCTGCCCGTCGAAGGCACGCTGCCGTCGCTCGACGGCGCGGTGCAGTGGCTGAACTCGCCGCCGCTGACGGCGGCCAGCCTGCGCGGCAAGGTCGTGCTGGTCGATTTCTGGACGTATTCGTGCATCAACTGCCTGCGCACGCTGCCGTACACGACCGCCTGGGCACGCAAGTACGCGCCGTACGGGCTCGTCGTGATCGGCGTGCACGCACCCGAGTTCGCGTTCGAGCGCGACATCGGCAACGTGAAGAAGGCCGTGCACGACCTCGGCATCGACTTCCCGGTCGCGATCGACAACCGCTTCACGATCTGGCGCGCGTTCAACAACGAATACTGGCCCGCGCACTACTTCGTCGACGCGCAGGGGCGCGTGCGCCGCCACCACTTCGGCGAAGGCGAATACGCGGAATCGGAGCGCGCGATCCAGTCGCTGCTCGCCGAGGCCGGCCATCCGGAAGCGCTGAACGTGCCGATCGGGCTCGCCGGTGCGCCCGCGAAGGGGGCGCTCGCCGCGGCCGACAGCGCGGACGTCCGCTCGCCCGAGACCTACGTCGGCTACGCACGCGCCGAGGCTTTCATGTCGCCGGGCGGCGTGGTGCGCGACGCGGCGTACCACTACGCCGAGCCGGCCCGTCCCGATCTCAACGACTGGGGCCTCGCCGGCACGTGGCAGGTCGGCGCCGAACGGGCGACGCTCGCGGCGCCGGCCGGCCGCATCGTCTACCGCTTCCATGCACGCGACCTGCACCTGGTGCTCGGCCCCGGCGAGGACGGCAAGCCGGTGCGCTTTCGCGTGACGCTCGACGGCGCGGCGCCCGGTGCCGCGCACGGCAGCGACGTCGATGCGCAAGGCTACGGCACCGTGACCGGGCAGCGCCTGTACCAGCTGGTCCGGCAGCCCGGCGCGATCGCCGACCGCACGTTCTCGATCGAGTTTCTCGATCCCGGCGTGAATGCGTATGCGTTCACGTTCGGCTGATCCCGGCCGGACGCGGCGCACCGGCGCCGCGTCCGGGCCACCCGCTTCCCGTACCGCCTTTCGAAGGAGCACACCGTGAACACCACTTCTCCCCGCGGCCCAGCACCGCAACGGCGCACGGCGATGCTGCGCCGCATCGGCGCGATCGCCGTCGCGGCCGCCGCCGTGTTCGGCTACCAGCGCATCGTCAATTCCGCCGAACCGATGCGCACGGTGCCCGCCCCGACGCTCGACGAAACACCGGGCGCGTCGCACGACGAGACGGCCGTGCTCGCCGGCGGCTGCTTCTGGGGCGTGCAGGGCGTGTTCGAGCACGTGAAGGGCGTGAAGCAGGTCACGGCCGGCTATGCGGGCGGCGCGTCCGAAACCGCGCACTACGCGCTCGTCGGCTCGGGGCTGACCGGGCACGCGGAATCGGTTCGCATCGTCTACGACCCGACCCAGATCACGTACGGCCGGCTGCTGCAGGTGTTCTTCTCGGTCGCGCACGATCCGACCGAGCTCAACCGGCAGGGCCCCGACGAAGGCTCGCAATACCGGTCGGCGATCTTCCCGACCACCGCACAGCAACGCGCGGTCGCGACCGCTTACATCGCGCAGCTCGGCACCGCGCACGTGTTTCCGGCGCCCGTCGTCACGCGCGTCGAGGACTACAAGGGGTTCTACCCGGCCGAGGCCTATCACCAGAACTACCTCGAACTGCACCCCGACGCGCCGTACATCGCGTACAACGACATGCCGAAGATCACCGGGCTGAAGCAGCACTTCCCGGCGCTGTACCGCACCGACGCGGTACTGTGGCGCGATGCGCGCTCGTGACCGCCAAGCGGCCGCGTGACGGGGTGACGCCCGCCGCGCGGCCGAGATCCGTGCGGCCACGCACGGCCAGCGCGCGCCGCCTTCGACCCGGATTGCGCTGCATCAACGAAACCGCGGCCGCCGTGCCGGGGCAAACCCGCATCGCGTCCGCCGCGACCGGCAACTTCGCGTAGACTTCTCCAGATCCCCGCCGCATCATGCGGCGCCCGGAATCCCCGTTCAGCCCGGAGACGTCACGCATGCGCGCAGTGCCCATTCCTGACAGCGGCATCCTTGGAGAACCCTCTTCCGGCGCGGCCGTGCGCGACCTGCGCCGCGTGCCGATTCATCCCGATCACTGGTACCCGCTCGCGTGGTCGCGCGAGCTGAAACGCGGCAAGACGCTCGGCGTGCGCTTCGCCGGCGATCCGATCGTGCTCGTGCGCACCGAATCCGGCGCCGTGTACGCGCTCGAGGATCGTTGCGCGCACCGCCAGGTGCCGCTGCACGCGGGCGTCGTGAGCGGCGAGACACTGCGCTGCTGCTATCACGGCTGGACCTACGCGTGCGACAGCGGCCGCTGCGTCGACGTGCCGTACCTCGGCCGCGAGCGGCTGCCCAACGGCGTGCGCGCGTATCCGTGCCGCGAAGCGCACGGGCTGATCTTCGTCTTCCCGGGCGATGCGACGCTCGCCGACACCCGGCCGTTCCCCGCGCTCGAATCGGCGGACAACCGCGCATACAAGACGCGCCGCTTCGGCCGCGAGGTCAAGTGCCACTACTCGTTCATGCACGAGAACCTGATGGACATGAACCATCAGTTCCTGCATCGCAAGCAGATGGGGCAGATGCGCGCGCGCTCGGTGGGCCGGCGCCGCGGCGACGACTGGGTCGAGGTCGACTACACGTTCGCGCGGATGGAAGGCAAGCAGCCGGTGGGTGAAGCGCTCGTATTCGGCGCCAGCAAGAAGCCGGCCGACCAGTCCGACAAGAGCGTGATGACGGTGCGCACCGGCTACCCGTACCAGACGCTGCAGATCCGTTCGAGCGAAGGCACGCTCGTGATGGACCTGTGGATCGTCTACGTGCCGCTCGACGCCGAGCAGCGCACCAACCGCACGTTCGGACTGCTGTCGATCCACAAGCCCGGCATTCCGTTCGCGCTCGATCTCGCGTGGCCGCTGCTCGTCTGGTTCACCGAGCGGATCTTCCGCGAGGATCGCTGGATCGTCGAGCGCGAGCAGGAAGCGCACGACGCCCAGGGCGCCGACTGGAACCACGAGGTGTTTCCGGTCATCAACGAGCTGCGCGACCTGCTGCGCCAGTGGGGCGCGCGCACGGTGATCCCGATCCGCGACGCGCGCGACGGCGCGTGACGCGTGCGGCGCGTGACTGGAGAAGCGCGCGCCGTTACAACCGGAATGCGCCCGGCAGCAATGCATGGGCCGTCGTGACCTCGACGGCCCCTTTCAGGTTGGCCAGGATCACTTCGATGTCGGGCGTGCCGATCTCGATGATCACCTGACGGCACGCGCCGCACGGCGCGATTGGGCCGTCCGTGTCGCCCACCACCGCGAGCCGCGTGAAATCCCCCGGACGATAACCGGCGGCGATGGCCGAAAACAGCGCCGTGCGTTCCGCACAATTGCAGAGTCCGTAGGACGCGTTCTCGACGTTGCAGCCATGAAAGATCGTCCCGTCGCGCGCCTGCAGCGCCGCGCCGACCTTGAAGCGCGAATACGGCGCATACGCGCGTTCGCGCGCCGCCTTCGCCGCGTCGATCAGTTCGTGTCGTTCCATCTCGTCGTAGCCTCGATTGTGTGCGGGGAGGTATCGGCGCGGCCAACCCCTGACCGTCGCGATACACCCGTGACGTGAAGTGAAGTGATCGCCGATGCCCGCGCCTGACGATCGATCAGCCGATCTGCTGATAAATGGTCGGCGGCGCGTCACCGGTTTCGCCCAGCACGTAGCTGCGCTGGATCGCGTCCACCGCGTGCGCGGCTGATGCGGCATCGCGGGCATGCACGTAGCCGAGCGGCTCACCGGCCTCGACACGCTGCCCGATCTCCGCGAGCGCCGTCAGGCCGACACTGTAGTCGATCGCATCCGCCCCGCGCGTGCGGCCGCCGCCGAGCGCGACGACCGCCAGCCCGAGCGCGCGGCAATCGACGTGCTGCACCACGCCGCTCGTGCGCGCCGGAACCGGCACGATCACCTCCGCCCGCGCGAGATGACGTGCGGGTGCGTCGATCAGATCCGCGGGGCCACCGAGCGCCGTGACCATCCTCGCGAAGCGTTCCGCGGCCGCCCCCGTATCGAGCGCCTGCTGCAACTTCGCGCGCGCGTCTGCGACATCGCGTGCCAGCCCGCCGGTGACGAGCAGCTCAGCGGAAAGCGCCATCGTGACCTCATGCAGGCGCGCCGGGCGCGACTTGCCCGTCAAATAGTCGATCGCGCACACCACTTCGAGTGCATTGCCCGCGCACGGCGCGAGCGACTGGTTCATGTCGGTGAGGATCGCGGTCGTCTTCATGCCGGCGCCGTTGCCGACGTCGACGATGCTGCGCGCCAGTTCCGCCGACTTCTCGGCGGTCGGCATGAAGGCGCCGGAGCCGACCTTGACGTCCATCACGAGCCCGTCGAGCCCGGCCGCGAGCTTCTTCGACAGGATCGACGCGGTGATCATCGCGACCGACTCGACGGTCGCCGTCACGTCGCGAATCGCATAGATGCGCATGTCGGCCGGCGCCAGCCGCGCGGTCTGCCCGATGATCGCGACGCCGACGTCGCGCACCGTGCGGCGAAACGCGTCCGTGTCGGGCGCCACGTTGTAGCCGGGAATCGCGCTCAGCTTGTCGAGCGTGCCGCCGGTGTGTCCGAGCCCGCGCCCCGAGATCATCGGCACGTAGCCGCCGCACGCGGCCACCATCGGCCCGAGCATCAGCGATACGACATCGCCGACACCGCCGGTCGAATGCTTGTCAATCACCGGCCCGTCGAGCGCCAGCGCGCGCCAGTCGAGCACGTCGCCCGAGTCGCGCTGCGCGAGCGTCAGCGCGACGCGTTCGTCGGTGCTCAGGTCGTTGAAATACACGGCCATCGCGAACGCGGCCACCTGGCCCTCGGTCACGCTGCCGTCGGTCACGCCGCGCACGAACGCGGCGATCCCGTCGCGATCGAGCGGCTGCCCGTCGCGCTTCCGGCGAATGAATTCCTGCGGTAAGAACATCGTTGCTTCTCCTCGATCGGTCGATGGCCGCTGCGGGCTCAATGCAGGGAAAAGAACAGGCCGGCGATCGCGGCGCTCATCAGGTTCGACAGCGTCGCGGCCGTCAATGCGCGCAGGCCGTGCCGCGCGACTTCCGAGCGGCGCTCGGGCGCGACCGCGCTGAAGCCGCCTGCGAGAATCGCGATCGACGAGAAGTTCGCGAAACCGCACAGCGCGAACGACACGATCGCGAGCGTCTTCGGGTCGAGCACCTGCAGGCCGGCGGCCGCGACGTGCTCGCCGCCCTTCAGGTACGGCGACAGGTCGCCATACGCGACGAACTCGTTGAAGATCAGTTTCTCGCCGATGAAGTTGCCGGCCAGCGCCGCGTCGTGCCACGGCACGCCGATGATCCACGCGAGCGGCGCGAACAGGTGGCCGATGATACCCACCAGCGTGATCTGCGGAAAGCCCGCGAACGCGGCCACGCCGCCGACGATCAGGTTCATCAGCGCGATGAGCCCCACGAACGCGATCAGCATCGCACCGACGTTGATCGCGATTCGCATCCCGACCGACGCGCCGGACGCCGCCGCCTCGATCACATTGGCGGCCCGCTTGTCGTCGAAGTCGAGCCCGTCGACCACGACGCGGCTCGGCTCGACCGTCGGATACAGCAGCTTGCCGAACAGCAGCCCGCCCGGCACCGCCATGAACGACGCGGCGAGCAGGTATTCCATCCGCACGCCGAGGCCCGCGTAGCCGACCAGCACCGAACCCGCGACCGACGCCATGCCGCTCGCCATCACCGTGAAGATCTCGGCGCTCGTCATGTTCCGCACGAACGGCTTCACGAGCGCGGGCATCTCGCTTTGCCCGAGAAAGATCGTCGCGACCGCCGAGCATGCCTCGATGCGGCTCACGCCGAGCACTTTCGCGAGCGCCGCGCCGAGGATCGCGACGATCCACTTCATCACGCCGATGTAGTACAGCACCGCGATCAGCGCGGTCACGAAGATGATCATCGGCAGCACGCGCAGGCCGAACACGAACCCACCGTCGCCGAACAGCTGGAACATCCGGCTGTCGACGAGCCCGCCGAACACGAACGCGATGCCGTGATTGCCCATGTCGAGCACGCGATTGACGCCGTTCGCGGCCCCCGCCAGCGCCGTGCGGCCCGCCGGCACGAACAGCACCAGCGCACCGATCGCCAGCTGCGTGCACAGCGCGGCGATCAAGGTCCGGCCGCTCACCGCGCGCCGGTTGTTCGACAGCAGATAGGCAACCAGCAGCAGGAACAGCATACCCAGGAGACTGCGCAGAATATCCACCTCGTACTCCTTGCTCTCAATGTTGTTGGACTGTTCGGCGGGCGGCCCGGCACGCCTGCGCAACGCCGTCGGTGGATATTACTCGCCGGTATGCACGCCGACAACGCAAACAAAATGGTCGCATTTGCGCGACATCGCGTGTTGCGTCGACTTGCTCAGTTGTTCTATGTACCTGGAGATTGGAAAGGCGCGATCAACGCTTCACTCGTCCCAAATATTGAGCGCATTGGCGTGATGCGGGGAGGCGGCATGCGCGGTGCCGGCACGAACGGGACGCGCGCTCAAACATGCGCGGGGCGTGTCGTTCCAACCGACACGCCCCGCGCGACACGCAACGCTCAGCCGGCGCGCTCGACCGGATGCGGCTCGCGCAACCGGTTCGCGATCCGCGCGGCCTCGTAGTAACTGGCCGCCGGCGGCCGCTTCAGGTAGCGGCCCGCGCCGCGCACGGCGCGCAGATCGCCGTCGGCCCACGCGAGGGCGCCGCGCGTGAGCGTGTGCGTCGCGACGCCCTGCACCGTCATCCCCTCGAACACGTTGAAGTCGACCTGCTGATGATGGGTCTTCACCGAGATCGTCTTCGTCGCGGCCGGGTCCCACACGACGAGATCGGCATCGGCGCCCACCTGCACGGCGCCCTTGCGCGGATACAGGTTGAAGATCTGCGCGGCGTTCGTCGACGTGATCCGCACGAACTCGTTCGGCGTGATGCGGCCATGATTCACGCCGTGATGCCACAGCACCGACATGCGATCCTCGACACCGCCGCAGCCGTTCGGGATCTTCGTGAAGTCGTCGCGACCCATCGCCTTCTGCGATGCGCAGAACACGCAGTGGTCGGTTGCCGTCGTATGCAGTTGCCCCGCCTGCAGCCCGCGCCACAGCGCCTCGCGGTGCTCGGCCGAGCGGAACGGCGGGCTCATCACGTGCGCGGCCGCACGCGTCCAGTCCGGATCGCGATAGACGGCCTCGTCGATCACCAGGTGGCCCGGCAGCACCTCGCCGAACACGCGCAGCCCTTCGCTGCGCGCTTTGGTGATCGCATCGACCGCGTCCTTCGCGGACACATGCACGATATACACCGGCACGCCGAGCACTTGCGCAATGCGGATCGCGCGGTTCGCGGCCTCGCCCTCGACCTCCGGCGGCCGCGACAGCGGATGCGCCTCCGGCCCCGTCATCCCGCGCGCGAGCAGCGCCTTCTGCAACTGGAACACGAGCTCGCCGTTTTCCGCGTGCACGGTCGGCAACGCACCGAGTTCGAGCGCACGCGAGAAACTGTTCACGAGCACCTCGTCGTCGGCCATGATCGCGTTCTTGTACGCCATGAAGTGCTTGAAGCTCGACACGCCGTGTTCGCGCACGAGCGTGCCCATGTCGCGGTGCACGCTCTCGTCCCACCACGTCACGGCCACGTGGAAGCCGTAATCGGCCGCCGCCTTCTCGGCCCAGCCGCGCCACGCATGGAATGCGTCCATCAGCGGCTGCTTCGGGCTCGGGATCACGAAGTCGATGATGCTCGTCGTGCCGCCCGCGAGCCCGGCGGCCGTGCCCGAGTAGAAATCGTCGCTCGCGGTCGTGCCCATGAACGGCAGTTCCATGTGCGTATGCGGATCGATGCCGCCCGGCATCACGTACTGGCCGTGCGCATCGACGACGGTCGCGCCGGCCGGCGCGTCGATCTGCTCGGCGATCTGCAGGATCGTGCCGCCGTCCTCCGGGGCTGCGCAGAGCACGTCCGCGCGGTAGGAACGGTCCGCATCGACCACGGTGCCGCCACGAATCAGGATTGCCATGGGGTTGCCTCCTCGTTGACTGTCGGGTGCCGCATCAGGCGCGCGCGACCTGCGCGTGCTGTCCGGCGCGCCATTTCATCCAGGTGCCGTACACGCATGACGCCAGCACGAGGCCGACGAACCACGCGTACGTGTAGAGCGTGTTGAAGAACGCCGGCACGTTCGGAAACGACGCCGGAAAGGCCGTATGCAGGAAGCCGGGCAGGTTCGGCAGCACGCCGACCGCGAGCGCGGCCAGTGCGGCCGGGTTCCAGCCGCGCGCGTAGCTGAAGCCGCCGCGCTCGTCGAACAGCGCGCGCGTGTCGAGCCGCGTGCCGCGAATCAGGAAGTAGTCGACCATCAGGATCCCCGCCACCGGCCCGAGCAGCGCCGAATAGCCGACGAGCCAGGTGAAGATGTAGCCGTCCGTCGTCGCGAGGATCTTCCACGGCATCATCACGATCGCGATCGTCGCGGTGATCATCCCGCCGGTGCGGTACGAGATCGCCTTCGGCCACTGGCTCGAGAAGTCGTAGGCCGGGCCGACGAGATTCGCGGCGAGGTTGCAGCACATCGTGTCGAGCGTGAGGATCACGAGCGCGATGCCCACGCCGATGCCCGTCATCCGGCTCGTCAGGTCGATCGGATCCCAGATCGCGTTGCCGTAGATCACGACGGTCGCCGACGTCACGACGACCGACACCACCGACAGCAGCGCCATCGGCAACGGCAGCCCGATCGACTGCCCGATCATCTGGTCGCGCTGTGAATACGCGAAGCGCGTGAAGTCGGGGATGTTCAGCGCGAGCGTCGCCCAGAAGCCGACCATCGCGGTCAGCCCCGGCCAGAAGGTCGCCCAGAACAGCCCGGCCTTCTTGCCGCCCGCGGCGAACTGCGACGGCGCCGACAGCATCGTGCCGAACCCGCCCGCCTTCGACGTCGCCCACCATACGAGCGCCACGCACATCACGACCTTGATCGGCGCGGACCAGCTCTCGAGCCAGCGGATCGAATCGGTGCCGTGCCAGATGAAGTAGAGCTGCAGCGCCCAGAACACGAGGAAGCACGCGAGCTGCCCGAACCCGATGCCGATGACCGGCAGCGCCGCGCCATGCAGCGCGTTGCCGGTCAGGATGTTCAGCAAGGTATAGATCGCACTGCCGCCGAGCCAGGTCTGGATCCCGTACCAGCCGCACGCGACGATTGCCCGCAGCAGCGCCGGCAGCTTCGCGCCCTGCGTGCCGAACGACGCGCGCACGAGCACCGCGTATGGAATCCCGTGCTTCGCGCCCGCATGGCCGATCAGCAGCATCGGCACGAGCACGATCAGGTTGCCGAGCAGCACGGTCATCACCGCCTGCCACGGCGACATGCCTTCCTGGATCAACCCGGCCGCCAGCATGTACGACGCGATGTTCATCACCATCCCGACCCACAGCGCCGCGAAGTGATACCACTTCCACGTGCGCTGCGCCGGCGTCGTCGGCGCGAGGTCGTCGTTGTACAGGCTGCCGCCCTGCGCCGCGGCGCTGTCGGGATCGGCGGGATTCGCTGCGTGATTCATCGAACGCACTCCACTAAAACGTCAGCGCCGGCATCAACCGATGCCGGCCCGGGTGGAACGAAAGGCGGCGATGCAGGATGACCCGCCTCGCCGGACGCCGTCAAGCAGCCTTCTTCGCGTGCTTCTCGGGGGCCGCCGCGCCTGCACTCGCCCCCGCCTCCGCGCTTGCCGGATTGTTCGGATGCGTGGTCCAGTTCGCGTAGTCGCCCGAATCGACACGCTCCATCGTGATGCATTGCTCGACCGGACACACATGCATGCAAAGATTGCACCCGACGCATTCCGAATCGACCACTTCGAAGTGGCGCACGCCGTCCTTCGTCGCGGTGATCGCCTGGTGCGACGTGTCCTCGCACGCGATATGGCACAGCCCGCACTGGATGCAGCGGTCCTGGTCGATGCGCGCCTTGATGTCGTACTTCAGGTTCAGGTATTTCCAGTCGGTCACGTTCGGCACCGCGCGGCCGCGGATGTCGTCGAGCGCTGCGTAGCCCTTCTCGTCCATCCAGTTCGACAATCCGTCGGCCAGGTCCGACACGATCCGGAATCCGTAATGCATCGCGGCGGTGCACACCTGCACGCTGCCGGCGCCGAGCACCATGAACTCCGCCGCGTCGCGCCATGACGAGATGCCGCCGATGCCCGAGATCGGCAGGTTCGGCGTTTCCGGGTCGCGTGCGATCTCCGCGACCATGTTCAACGCGATCGGCTTGACCGCCGGGCCGCAATAGCCGCCGTGCGTGCCCTTGCCGTCGACCATCGGCATCGGCGCCATGTGGTCGAGATCGACCGCGACGATCGAGTTGATCGTGTTGATCAGCGACACACCGTCCGCGCCGCCCTTGTACGCGGCACGCGAGCCCATCCGGATGTCGCTGATGTTCGGCGTGAGCTTCACGAGGCACGGCAGCTTCGTGCCTTCCTTCACCCAGCGCGTGACCATCTCCACGTATTCGGGAACCTGTCCGACCGCCGCACCCATCCCGCGCTCGCTCATCCCGTGCGGACAGCCGAAGTTCAGCTCGACCGCGTCGGCGCCCGTGTCCTCGACGAGCGGCAGGATCCATTTCCAGTCGCGCTCGTTGCACGGCACCATCAGCGACACGATCAGCGCGCGGTCCGGCCAGTCGCGCTTCACCTGCGCGATCTCTCTCAGGTTCACGTCGAGCGGACGGTCGGTGATCAGCTCGATGTTGTTCAGCCCCGCGATGCGCTGGCCGTTCCACTGCACCGCGCCATAGCGCGAACTGACGTTGACGACGTGCGGATCGAGCCCGAGCGTCTTCCACACGACGCCGCCCCAGCCCGCCTCGAACGCGCGGTTCACGTTGTAGGCCTTGTCGGTCGGCGGCGCGGACGCCAGCCAGAAGGGGTTCGGCGAAGTGATGCCCGCGATGGTGCAGCGAAGGTCGGCCATGGTCGGCTCCGTGAGAGTGGGGTCGTGTTCGTTGTGCTCGGGGTGGGTGACGCGCGTGGTGCGCTCACGCGGCCTTCGCGTCGCGCTGCGCGAGCGTCGCGTCGATCGACGCGGCCGCGCGCTTGCCGTCCTGCACGGCCTGCACCGTGAGGTCGACGCCGCCCGTCGCCGCGCAGTCGCCGCCGGCCCACACGTCGGGCCATGCGGTGCGCCCGTCGGCGTCCACCGCGATGCGCGCGCCGTCCGCGGTCAGCAACGCGGCGTCGATGGCGTCCGGCACCAGCGTCTGGCCGATCGCCTTCAGCACCATGTCCGCTTCGACGGTGAAGCGCTCGCCCGATGCCGCCTCGAACTCGACACCCGTCACCTGCCCGTTCTCACCCGCGATGCACACCGGCTTCGCGTGCGTGACGAGCGTGACGCCGCTCTTCTGCGCGAACTCGCGCTCGGCCCACGTCGCGCTCATCGCCTCCACGCCGCGCCGGTACACCATCGTCACGCGCTCGGCGCCGAGCTTGCGGCTCTGCACCGCCGCATCGATGGCCGTATTGCCGCCGCCGATCACCACCACGCGCCGCCCGACCGCCACGTTCTCCAGCGCATCGGCCTGCCGCACCTGCACGATGAAGTCGACCGCGTTCATCACGCCGTTCAGTTGCTCGCCGTCGATCGACAGCGCACGCACGCCGCCGAGCCCCATCGCGAGAAACACCGCGTCGTGCTGCTCGCGCAGCGCGTCGAGCGTGATGTCGCGGCCCAGCGCGACGCCGGTTTGCAACGTGATGCCGCCCACCGACAGCAGCCACTCGACTTCACGCTGCGCGAAATCGTCGACGGTCTTGTACGCGGCGATCCCGTATTCGTTGAGGCCGCCGCCCTTCGGGCGTGCGTCGAACAGCGTGACGCGATGCCCGGCGAGCGCGAGCCGGTGCGCGCACGCGAGCCCGGCCGGCCCCGCGCCAACCACCGCGACCTGGCGGCCCGTGTCCGGTGCGCGCGTGAAGCGCACCGCGCCGGTCTCCATCGCCCAGTCGGTCGCATGCCGCTGCAGCGCGCCGATTGCAACGGGCTGCGCATCCTGATGGTTGCGCACGCATGCGCCTTCGCACAGGATCTCGGTCGGACACACGCGGGCGCACATCCCGCCGAGCGGATTCGCCGACAGGATGTCGGTCGCGGCGCCCTTCAGGTTGCCGTTGCCGATCTTGCGGATGAAGCTCGGGATGTCGATCTGCGTCGGGCAGGCTTGCACACACGGCGCGTCGTAACAGTAGTGGCAGCGGCTGGCGGCGGCCGCCGCGGCAGTCGGATCGAGCAGCGGCGCGATGTCGGCGAATTCGCACGAGAGTTGCGTGGACGACAGGCGATGCGCGGCGATATCGCCGGTTGGCTGGGTGGTCATACGCGTTCCTTCGACTGGGTGGAGACAAAGCCATCCCCGCCGGCTGTGAATGCACAGTCGGGGCGGTCGTTGTTAGGAATGCTACGGTCAGGCTGTCACGCATTGAGCAGCCTGCCGGCTGCTACGGTCTGCGCGTCATGAAGCCGGCTCGCATGCGCGCGACAGCATCGCGTGCAGCAGCACGTTCGCGCCGGCCTCGATCCATGCGGGCGTCGCGTCCTCGATCTCGTTGTGGCTGATGCCGTCGACACACGGCACGAACACCATCGACGTCGGCGCAACCTGCGCGAGGTAGCACGCGTCATGGCCGGCACCGGACACGATGTCGCGATGCGAGAAGCCGAAGCGGTCGGCCGCGCTGCGCACCGCTTCCACACAGGCCGCGTCGAACGCGACCGGCTTGTAATAGAAGATCTGCTCGAGCTGGGTTTCGAGCCCGATCTCGCCCGCGATGCGCGCCACGCCGTCGCGCAACGCAGCATCCATCTTCGCGAGCACCGCGTCGTCCGGATGACGGAAATCGACGGTGAAGAACACGCGGCCCGGAATCACGTTGCGCGAGTTCGGGTAGACCTGCATCATGCCGACCGTCGCGCAGCCGAACGGCGCATGATCGAGGCCGATCCGGTTGACGAGATCGACCACGCGCGACGCGCCGAGCAGTGCATCGCGGCGGCGCGGCATCGGCGTCGGCCCCGCGTGCGCTTCCTGGCCGGTGAACGTGATCTCGTACCAGCGCTGCCCCTGCGCGTCGGTCACGACGCCGATCGTCTTGCATTCCGCTTCGAGAATCGGCCCCTGCTCGATATGCAGTTCGAACGCCGCGTGCAGCTTGCGTCCGCCGCACGGCACGTCACCCGCGTAGCCGATCCGCGCCAGCTCCTCGCCGATCGTCTTGCCGTCCACGTCCTTGCGCGACAACCCATATTCGAGCGAAAACACGCCCGCGAACACGCCGGAGGCGACCATCGCCGGCGCGAAGCGCGAGCCTTCCTCATTGGTCCAGATCACGACCTCGACCGGATGCTCGGTCTCGATGCCATGATCGTTGAGACTGCGAATCACCTCGAGGCCGCCGAGCACGCCGTAGATGCCGTCGAAGCGGCCGCCGGTCGGCTGCGAATCCGCGTGCGAGCCCGTGACGACCGGCGCCGCATCGGCCACCCGGCCCGCGCGGCGCATGAACACGTTGCCCATCGTATCGACCGTCACCGTGCAGCCGGCGGCCTTCGCCCAGCTGACGATCAGGTCGCGGCCGGCCTTGTCGAGATCGGTCAGCGCGAGGCGGCACACGCCGCCCTTCGGCGTCGCGCCGATCTTCGCGACTTCCATCAGGCTGTCCCACAACCGCTTGCCGTCGACCTTGATCGACGTGTCGAAAGTTGCCCGCTTCACTGTTTCCGATACCGCGCTCATTCGTATCGCTCCTGTGGGGTCGGTGATGTCGTCAGCCCGGTCTGTGCCGGTGCATGTCATGCCTGTTTCGGGGCAATGCCGCCCAAGCGCGGTGCATACCCTGGTCTTCGCGAAGATCGTCCGACGAATCGGGCCGAAAGGTTTCTGCCGCGCGTCGAATCCTGTCCGATTGGACAGGTTTTAGACGATCAAAATGACCAAATCAATCTCTTTCTTGCGTGAATGAATGGAGCGAGAAACGTGCCATCGCAACGCAGCATGGCGATGACTGCGCGGGATCAGCACGCGTGCGTTCGATGCGAATCAGCGGCTAGAATGAAGCCCAACGCGGCACCCCCGCCGCGCGAGGGCAACGATGAGACATGACGAGGCGGCAACCGCAGCCACCGACAGCGACGAAACGCCCGTGCCTTTGCGGCGACGCAAGGCGCACATCCGCGAGTCCAACGAAGCGCATCTGCTGGCCTGCGCGGAGGCCGTGTTCGCGGAACGCGGGCTCGACGGCGCAAGCACCGCGATGATCGCGGAGCGCGCCGGCCTGCCGAAAGCCAACCTGCATTACTACTTCCCGACGAAGCTTGCGCTGTACCGCCGCGTGCTCGACGACCTGTTCGAGGACTGGCATCGCGCGGCCGGGACATTCGAGGCCGACGACGATCCGGTGGTAGCGATCAGCGGCTACGTGCGCGCGAAGATGGCGCTGTCGCGGCGGCGCCCGCTCGGCTCGAAGGTCTGGGCCAACGAGATCATCCACGGTGCGGAGCACATGCAGGACATCCTGTCGGAACGCGTGAAGCCGTGGTTCGATACGCGCGTGAAGGTCATCGACGGCTGGATCGCGCGCGGGCTGCTCGCGCCGATCGACGCGCATGCGCTGATGTACCTGATCTGGGCCACCACGCAGCACTACGCGGATTTCGATGCGCAGATCCGCGCGCTGAGCGGCAAGCGCACGTTCATGCAGAAGGCGTACGACGAGAAGACCGAACAGGTCGTGCAGCTCGTGATTCGCGCATGCGGGGCGGTGTCGCCGGAGGCAAAGCGATCGGAATGAGCGCTATAAAGCCCATCCCGCCGCTGCGCGGCTCATCGCTGCGCCGTCACGGAATAGCTCGCCGGCCGGTTGCCTTCAGAACGGAACCAGCTCCAGCGCATGGCTGCTGGACCAGTGCGATTCGCTGTTGACGACGTCGATCGCGCTGCGTGGAATCACGGGTTCCAGTTCCAGTTGCAAACTCAACCGGCTCCCCGCCTCCGGCACGCCGTGCGCCAAGACGACAACGCCCGAGCGCGGATGCAAGCCGACTCTGCCGGCCGGCTCCGAAGGTTGCTGACCGGCATGCTCGACACGGCCCAATGCAACGGACCTGCCATCCAGATTGGCGTCGCCGGCTGTCACGGAAAGCACGCCCTGCTGACCGAAGCGAAACGCGCCGTCGTCGAGCGCGTCGCCGCGCAGGAAAATCGCCATGCGCACCGGCTCCTTGCAGACGATGCTCACGGACACGAGGCGTTTTCCCAACGAGTATCCGAAGGGCGATGCGGGCTGCCCCAGAATGGTTTGCCGGTACTGGGCACCGTAGTCGAGTTGTGCGTGCCCGGTATGCATCCGGCAATTGTCCGCGGCCTGCGCGGCCCCGCCCAGGCTCAGGCCCGCGCACATCGTCCACGCCCACCGGCGAATGCGTTTCGGTTGTTGCAACATGTCGTCTCTCGAAGCCAGGGGCTCATTGAAGAATGCATCGGGCATCGGCGCTTTCGAACAGCGCACCGGAACCCGAGGGCTCGGGCAATGCATATTGCAACCGGCACTGCCTGCCGTCCGGCAACGCCACCTGCAACACCTCGTCGCCGGCGCCGTTGTTCAGAAACACCTGCCCCTGCTCGAGCACCATGCCGACATATCGCTGGCGGCCATCCAGCACATAGGCGCCGGCTGGCAGCGGAATGCCGTCGGCGTCGCGCGCATTAAGCAGCACCCGGCGCACGCGGGCAAGTTCGAAGTCGATCCGGTTCACCGATCCGCGCCCCGGATCGACCTGCCGGGTACCGTTGCCGATATCGACGTTGCGCGGCAAGGTATGGGTCATCACCTCCACGCGATTGCTGCTGTATGCAGAGAGCCGGGGCACCACGGCACGCCCCCAAAGGTCGGTCCACACCGGCCCCTGCGGCGTATTGATCTTCACGTTCGATACGCCCGACGCCGACACGATGCCGAACGTGTCCTGCACGGGATAGGGAGAGAGCGTCACCCCGTTCGCGTGCAGCACCACGCCGCCCGAGGCCCCGGCGTAATACGACCGGGCGCGCTTGCCGGTATCGGAGAAACCCAGGTTGACCTGGGCAATGCGCGGCGTCGCCGACATTTGACCTGCCACCGCGTTGCTCCGGTCGCGCGTGTTGCGATCCACGTTGACCGAGTAATTCAGGTTATCGCCGATCCGCTCGCTGTAGCTGGCGCCGAAACGCGTATAGCCGCTCGTATTGCTTGCATAGGTGCGGACACTGCGCTTGCCGAACGGGATGCTCAACGACGCGTAATAGGTGTTGCCGGGCCTGTCATATGCACGGCTCCCGTAATATCGGCCCTCCCGGCGCGGGCTGAGATCGCGCTCGACGTTAAGCGACACGGTGCCGAACGCGAAGCTCTTGCCCCAAGATAAATTCAGCCGCTGCGTACGCTCCCCGTTCTGTTGATTCGTGAATGCGTAGCCGAACGTCAGACCGCCCAGCCTCGCATCGGACCAGGCCAGCGCCGCGGTATGCCGGCTCCGGTAACGCGATGCAGCGAACCCGGTCCGGCCGACATCGACGGTGAAATCGTCGAGCGTGCGATAGCCGTTGCTCTGATACGCACTGCTGAAGCTCATGCTCAGGTTCTCGTGCAACCCGCCGAAAATGCCCGAGACCTCGATTTCCGTGCCCGACTTCGTGGCCTGCAACGACATACGCTGCTGCAACTTGACGCTGCTCGACTGCGACACGCGCATATCCACGCCCCAACTGGCGGCCTGGTATCCGGGCGCGAACAGCGCTGCCACGCCGACATTACCGCGCTTGCCAAGCGCCCAGTTGCCGCTCGCGCTCGCCACCCACGGATTGCGGGCCTTGTTGCCGTCGAGATTGCGACGCTTCCCCAGCGCGAACGCGTAGCCCGGCCGCTGCCCGAGCGCCCCCGCGCCGATCGACGCAGCGGGCACGACGAAGCTGCGTCGCGCACCATCGGACTCGATGACGGTCACCTCCAGGTCGTTGCTGTCGTTGAGCAGCGGCAAGTCCGTAAGCGCGAAGGGGCCGACCGGCACGATCGTGGTATAGATCAACCCGCCCGCCTGTCGCACCTCGACGCGCGCTTGCGATTGCGCCACGCCTTCGACCATGACGATGTTGCGCTCCTGCTTGCTCAGCGCGGCATCGGGAAACACCTGGATGCCGGTCAACGGCGCGCCGGTCAGCACGGAGTTGGCGATATTGATCTGTCCGGCCTGCAACGTGGCGCCCCATCGCAGCCAGGTTCGCTGGCCGTATGCGTAGAGGTGGCGACTCTGGAATCCTGAATTGTCCTGACGTTGAGAATAGGCGCGGCTGCGCAGGATCCAGTCGCCGGCGTTCACGCCGATTTCAGTGTTGAGCGACAGGAAGTTCGAGCCCGGCATGCCGCTCGCCTCGCTACGCAGGGTCATCAGCTCGTAGTTCAGCAGCGCCGCGTTGCCGCCCCGGCTGTAACCGGACAAGTCCGCTACCGCCTGACGAAGCGCCGTGGTCGGTACGACGAGCCGAACCTCTTCCCGCCCCGGCTTGAGCGCCACATCCGTGCCGGGGAATGCCCGCGCGAAGTCGTAGCACGTGTCGGGTTCCGCATCGCCGGGTATCCCGTACTTTGCGTCGGGCACAACCATTCCGGCCGCATCCAGAAACGCGCGATCGAAGCACGGCGCGCCGTTCTCGTCGAACCGCGTATTGATCCGCCCTCGCCGAATGTCGTTGACGTAGACGACAACGCGGCTGCGGCCAGGCCGATACCGCGGCATGGTGCGGAAATAGTCGGCGATCTGTGGATCGAGCCCGCGCTGCTGCAGGATGCTCGTATCGAAGTTGAAGGCTGCATCGACGGACGCCGGATCGAACGTGGTTTGCGCGGTCGTCGCTTGGACGGCGGATGCCGTGTCAGGCGGCGTGGCTGTCTGCGCGTGCGCCCGCGACGGATAGGCACTCGCCAGCAACATCAACAGCGATGCGGCCGTCCCATTGCGGTACGCGTTCGATTCGCGTTGGGGCCGTACCCGGCGCGCGGCACGATCGAGCCGCATTACTGTTGCGTCGTGAGATTGACGAGCGGGGCCTCGTAGCTGTCGACTTCGTAGCCGTAGATCGTCGCCGGCGACAGTTTGACGCCGGTTGCCCGCGCACCGGCCCCCTTCGGCAGCGAGACTTCCACGGTGCTTTCGGGTAGCACATAGGTCTTGCCCAGATCCACGGCGGTCTTTTCCGGCAGAAGTTGCACGCCTTGCCCCAGACGCACCACATACGGGCTGTCGTTGCGCACGCGCAGCTTGCCGTCCGCGACCGACCACTGCAGCAGCGTCCAGGGGGAGGCATGCTTCGCGAGCGTGGCGGGATGGATGATCAACGGCAGGTTCTGGCGAATCGTCATGCTGATGCGCGCCTTGCCGTCGGGGCCCTTGGGTGGAATGCCCTCGAACGTCACGCGTTTGAGCCGTTGCACCTGGAGCGGCGACGGGCTCTGCAGCAGGAATCGCACCAGTTGCGTATCCTGGCCTTCCACCCGGCTCACCGGCGGCACCGCCACGACCAGCAACGCTTGATCTTCCGGCGTGTTCTGTATGGATGCGTGCAGCAGCAGCGGAATCGACTCTGTATTCTTCACATTCATCGTGGCTTCGCCGTCCGCTTCGTTCAGGATCACCACGGAAGATTCCGGCAGGACGCCCGACGCTTGCGCAACGGCCGGAACGCTCAGGCATATCGGCAATCCGGCCGTCAGAATGGCCTTCGCCAATGCATGCCGGCACGACGAGAAAGACTGAATATGAGACGATAGACACACGACACGGCTGCACATGATTAGTAATCCAGCTTAAATGGATTTTATGGACGAGAATGACCGTTACGTCCGAGGTTTGAGGAAATTCAACGAGAGCAGCGGAAGAGGCCGCTGCGGCGATGTGGCGGTTACCGCCAAGCGCGCTATTCGAGAGGGCGGACGTTACAGGTAGCGAGTTCCAGCGTGGCGAAACCCTCGGTCACGAGATCATCCGTGAACAACGATGCCGGCTTCGAAATGACCGATGGCGGAAAACGGGC
Organism: Burkholderia sp. AU15512; assembly: GCF_002223325.1. NCBI lineage: Bacteria > Pseudomonadati > Pseudomonadota > Betaproteobacteria > Burkholderiales > Burkholderiaceae > Burkholderia > Burkholderia sp. AU15512. The sequence goes on along the minus strand of NZ_NKEX01000008.1, from coordinate 20,058 downwards.
TCGTCGGTGTCTTGAGCGCCACGGGCTCGCTCCCCTGCGCCGCCAGCACTGCCTTTCCACGAATAGGGACGGTAGCCCAAGCGATCTCATCGGGTCCGGATCCCCTTCCCCGTTTATAAGGCCAAGGCAGTTGCGTACCGGCGCGATTGTCGGTCACGTCGAATCCGACCTTGGCCGGTTGCTGGGCCCATTCCCGTCATTGATCTGCCTGCCGAAAATGAGCGTTCGGGAAACGACAGGCCGAACGTCAGCCGTCCGGGCCCGCTCCGACCGCGCCTTTTTACAGATAGGTCAGATCGAGGGTCGCCGAACCATCCAGATCGACATTGCCACTGGAAAGATCCAGGTCCGACAATTTGTTGATCGTCAGGGTCGCCGCTAAATAGATTGCGATGGACTTGTATGCGCCCGGCGTCAAGCTGCCTGGATCCGCAAACGCTTTGCGCGCGCTACCTTTCGTCATCAGCCTCGCCTCGTCGTAAGCCCACGCGTTGGATCCAGCCGGAGCCGCCAGAACATCCAGCTTGGCGTCACCGCCGTCGCTCATGGCGCTGGAAGCGGTCAGTGTGTAGTAACCGACCTTCCCCTTGCCCAGGCCGAACTCGAAGTCTTCTCCCGTGCCGCCGGCGGCCGTACCCGCGCGGTTGTCCCGCACGCTCAATGCGACCTTGGTGGCTGCATTGCACGTCACGGCGACAGTCTGCGACTTGGGAACGAATTGTGTCGTCTTGTTCTGGTGAAGATTTTCCGACGCGATGACGCCAAAATCATAGACGCCGCCGTTGCTGATCGTGAGATTGCACGCACCATCGGGCACGATCTTGCCGGCGACCTTGATCTCCGTCGACGTGTCCGCCTGCGCATGACCGGCAGCGACCAATGAACCGACAACCAGCCCCAGTCCTGCGAGTTTCTTCTTCATCGCCTTATTCCAATAGAAAACGAACCAAAAAAATGAAGGCCCGAGTCAAGCCTCATACGTGCCGATATCGGACAAACCATCGCTCCACCACGCGGATACATTGACCACCCGGTGCCTGTTATTTCCAAACCCGCGCCACCGTCAGGGTTTGAAGAACTTCCCTCGAACGCAGTGGACCGACAAGCGGAGTCAGCCACGAAATGAGCGGTCGCTACAGGTATACAAGTTCGAGGGTCGCGGAACCGGCGATCTCCATCTCGTCGGTGAACGGAATGTCTTGAGGCTCGAAAGAGACCGAGATCCTCAACATGTCTTGCATCCACGTGCCCGCCGCCGGATCCGATCCTCCAACACCCCATGAATAGGTACGCCCGCGGATCACATCCCATCCCCCCCATGAAGCGCTCTTCCATGTGTCGCCATAGGAGTGGAGAAGCGATTGCGCTCTTTTTCCGTCGACCACGCGGTAGTCACCGGTACTTAACACCATGTAGTACGAACCAATTTTCGGATTGCTCAGACTAAATGATTGATCGTTCTGATCGCCTGCACCGACGTTGTCGATCAGCACGAATCCGACCTTGGTCGGGCGCGGACAGCCCACCTGAAACGACATGCTGCGTTCAAGCGTAAAGTACGAATCCTTGGGAAAATCGTCTTTCGACAGATTGCCGATATCGACGACGCCGCCGTTTTCCAGCGTCAAGTTGCACGCGCCGACCGATCTGATTTGACCGTTGAGACTCAGGTCGACCTGGCCGTTGAATTTAAGATCGTCCGCCGATGCCGCGCCCGTGCTCGACAAAGTGCAGGCGAGCACGGAACGTACACACCACTGCTTCAAGCTCATCTGAATATCCCTTTCGTTTGGAATGGCATGGGCGTCCACTTCCAGCATTGTCATTCGGATTGCGAATCATTTTCCGCTAGATGCGTCGTGCCGACGGTTCGATTCACCTCATTCCCACGTGCGTCTCTCGAAGGCACGATCGCCCGAGCGCTGGCAGACACGCGGCATCCGGAGCCCATGCGTCGACAGCCGCTACGCCAATTCCAGCCCCCACTAACGGCAGCAATACGGACCGGTATCTCGTCACTCAGGCCTCCACGCTAATGCACGCGCTCGAGAGAGGCGACTCGAACGTCAGCCGTTGCAGCCGTCCGACATCCTGATCCAGTCCGGATCTCACCTGTTTACAGATAGGCCATTTCGATAGTCGCCGAGCCATCCAGATCGACACTGCCGCCGGAAAGATCCAGTTCCGACAGTTTGTTGATCGTCGGGATCACGGTCAGATTGGCCGTGACGGTCTTGTATGCGCCGGGCGTCACGTCGCCAGGTTTCGCAAACGATTTGCGCGCGCTGCCTTTCGTCATCAGCCCCGCCGCATCGGAAGCCCACGCGTCGGATCCAGCCGGAGCGGCCACGATATCCACACCGCTGTTGTCACCCGTGGCACCGCCCAGACTCAGCTTGTAGTAGCCAACCTTGCCGTTGCCCAGGCCGAATTCGGTGTCGTCGCCCGCGCCGCCGGCGGCCGTGCCGGACCGATTGTCCCGCACGTTCAACGCAACCTTCGCGGCCGCATTGCAGGAGATGGACACGGTCTGAAGTTTGCCCGGGAGTTGCGTCGTCTTATCCTGGTAAAGATTTGCCGACGCGATGGAGCCGAAATCATAGACACCACCGTTGCCGATCGTGAGATTGCACGCATCGGGCAAGATCTTGCCGGTGATCTTGATCTCCGCGGAGGTTTCCGCCTGCGCATGACCGGCAACGGCCAATACACCTGCAACGAGTCCCAATCCCGCGAGTTTCTTCTTCATGTCTTACTCCGATCAATATGAGCCGAAAAATGATGGTCCGCCAAACGTGCTGACGCCGGAAAAACCGTGGCGCCATCGCGTGAACAAATTTACCGCCCAGGCCCCGGGACAGGCCATTCGGAAGAGTCTGTTTTTCACCGGGAAATATCTGACCAGCCACTCAGCCCATTCGCGATCAATCTGCGTTCAAGTATGGTTAGCGGCAATATCATCCAAACAAACATTCGCCAGAGGGGCCACCAGGTTATGGATGGTGTGTTTGGCCAATAGAGATCAATTGCGCAGAGGGGACAGTGAATCGTCGTATTGTGATCGTGGACGACCACCCGCTGATTCGAATGGCGGTACGAATGGTCCTGGAGCGTGACGGCCATGAAGTCGTCGCGGAATGCCGCACGGGGGTGGACGGCGTCCAGGCTGTCCGGACGCTCAAGCCCGATCTGGTTGTCCTGGATCTGGTCATTCCCGATCTGGACGGCTTCTCGGTCATGGAGCGCCTGCGCGGCACCGAACTGAACGCCGGCATCCTGGTGCTCACGTCCGGTGACACGCGCAACTATGCAATGCGTTGCCTGCAAGCCGGCGCGTCAGGCTTCGTTTGCAAGGACGACGGGCTGGATGAAATATCCAAGGCCGTGAAGGCCTTGCTCGCCGGCTATTCCTATTTCCCGCAGGTGGTCACCAACATGCTCCGCGAAAACTTGCAGGAGGTCGCGACGAGTGAAGGCACCGGCGCGACCGCAGGACTCGATGGCCTCACCGACCGCGAAATGATGGTCCTCGGCCTGCTGGTTAAAGGAATGAACAACCAGGAAATCGGACGTACCCTCATGCTCAGTCACAAAACGGTGAGTACCTATAAGGTACGTCTCATGAGCAAGCTCCACACTTCGAATATGGTGGAACTCGTAAAGGTCGCACAACGAAACGGTTTGGTCACATCCTAGCGGGTTTCGTATCGATTGATCGACAGGCCCATACGAGGCCTCCAGAAACAAAACGGGCGACGAGCAGCGCACGAGAGAATCCCGCACGATACCCGTCGCCCGCGTCGCAGCGTGCGAACTACGCTTGATACGTTACGCGACGCGCTCGATCGCGATCGCCGTCGCCTCGCCGCCGCCGATGCACAGCGACGCGACGCCGCGCTTCATCCCGTACGTTTCGAGCGCGGCCAGCAGCGTCACCATCACGCGCGCGCCCGATGCACCGATCGGATGCCCGAGCGCACACGCGCCGCCGTGCACGTTGACCTTCTCGTGCGGCAGGTCGAGATCGCGCATCGCGGCCATCGGCACCACTGCGAACGCTTCGTTGATCTCGAACAGGTCGACGTCGCGCAGGCTCCAGCCGGTTTTCTCCGACAGCTTGCGCAGCGCGCCGATCGGCGCGGTCGCGAACAGGCCCGGCTTGTCCGCGTAGGTCGAATGCCCGACGATCACGGCCTTCGGCGTGAGGCCGAGGCGCTCGGCTTCCGAGCGGCGCATCATCACGAGCGCGGCCGCGCCGTCCGAGATCGACGACGCATTCGCGGCCGTCACCGTGCCGCCATCGCGGAACGCCGGCTTCAGCGTCGGGATCTTGTCGAGCTTCGCCTTGCCCGGCTGTTCGTCGATCGACACGACCGTTTCGGTCTTGCCGGCCTTCACGGTCACCGGCGTGATTTCCGACACGAAGTGCCCGTCGGCGATCGCCCGTTGCGCGCGCGTCAGCGATGCGATCGCGAACGCATCCTGCGCCTCGCGCGTGAACTGGTACGCCTGCGCGCAATCCTCGGCGAACGTGCCCATCAGGCGGCCCTTCTCGTACGCGTCCTCGAGCCCGTCGAGGAACATGTGATCGAGTACCTGCCCGTGACCCATGCGCATCCCCGCGCGCGCCTTCGGCAGCAGGTACGGCGCATTCGTCATGCTCTCCATCCCGCCCGCGACGGCCACGGCTGCCGAGCCCGCCAGCAGCAGGTCGTGCGCGAACATCGCGGCCTTCATCCCCGAGCCGCACATCTTGTTGACCGTGGTCGCACCCGCCGCGAGCGGCAGCCCGGCCTTCAGCGCGGCCTGCCGCGCCGGCGCCTGGCCCTGGCCCGCCGGCAGCACGCAGCCGAACACGATTTCATCGATGCGCTCGGCCGGCACGTTCGCACGCTCGAGCGCCGCGCGGATCGCTACCGCGCCGAGGTCGCTCGCGCTGGCGGCCGCCAGGTCGCCCTGAAAACCACCCATCGGCGTACGCGCCATACCCACGATTACGATCGGATCCTGAGTCGTCATGATTCGTTTCCTCCAGTGTCAGCGCGGTGCCATGCGCAACGCGCCATCGAGACGGATGACTTCGCCGTTCAGCATCGTGTTCTCGGCGATGTGGCGCACCAGCGCCGCAAATTCTTCCGGGCGGCCGAGCCGCGGCGGGAACGGCACGCTCTTGCCGAGCGCGTCCTGCACGTCCTGCGGCATGCCGGCCATCATCGGCGTCGCGAAGATGCCCGGCGCGACCGTCACGACGCGAATGCCGAACCGCGCGAGTTCGCGCGCGATCGGCAGCGTCATGCCCACCACGCCGCTCTTCGACGCCGCATACGCGGCCTGCCCGATCTGTCCGTCGAACGCCGCGACCGACGCGGTGTTGACGATCACGCCGCGCTCGCCTTCCGCATTGGGCTCCTGCTTCGACATCGCGTCGGCGGCCAGCCGGATCATGTTGAACGTGCCGACCAGATTGATCGACACCGCGCGTGCGAAGCGGTCGAGCGAATGCGGACCCTCGCGGCCCACCACCTTCTCGCCCGGCGCGACGCCCGCGCAGTTGACGAGCGCGTCGATGCGGCCGAACGCGTCACGCGCGGCGGCGACGGCCGCCTGCCCATCGGCTTCGCTCGTCACGTCGGTCTTCACGAAGCGTGCGGCCCCACCGAGTTCGTGCGCGAGGCCCGCGCCTGCTTCTTCGTTGACGTCCAGCAGCACGGTCTTGCCGCCTTCCGCGACCACCATGCGCGCCACCGCGGCGCCGAGGCCGGAACCGGCGCCCGTGATCAGAAAAACGCGATCCTTGATATCCATTCGCAGTCCGTACAGGTTGTGTTCAGGGTTGAGCGGCCTTCTCGGCTTCCATCTTGCGCAACACGAAGCGCTGGATCTTGCCGCTCGGGGTTTTAGGCAGCGCGTCGACGAAGTCGATCGCGCGCGGATAGGCGTGAGCGGACAGCCGCCGCTTCACGTGCAGGCTCAGTTCCTCCGCCAGCGCCGGCGTGCCGTCGTAGTCTTTCGACAGCACGACGAACGCCTTGACGATCTCCGTGCGCTCCGCGTCGGGCACGCCGATGACGGCGGCCTCGCTCACGGCCGGATGCTCGATCAGCGCACTTTCCACGTCGAACGGGCCGATCCGGTAGCCGGACGACGTGATCACGTCGTCCGCGCGGCCGATGAAGCTCACGGTGCCGTCCGGCTCCAGCTCGACGTTGTCGCCGGTCCGGTAATAGCCGCCCGCGATCGCCGGCGTGTCCTGCTGCCAGTAGCCGTGAAACCACAGCAGCGGCGAGCGTGCGATGTCGATCGCGAGGTTGCCCGGCTCGCCGGGGCCGAGCTCGCGGCTCGCGTCGTCGAGCACCGCGACGCGGTAGCCGGGCATCGCCAAGCCGGCCGACCCGGCGTGGACCGCATGCGCGAGGCCGTGGTGGTTGTTCACGACCATCCCGAGTTCGGTCTGGCCGTAGTGATCGTAGATCGGCGCGCCGAGCGCCGCGTCGAACCAGCGCACGACTTCCGGATTCAACGGTTCGCCCGCGCTGCTGACCACGCGCAGCTTGCCCTTCAGCCGCGCCGCCGCGTCCGTGCCGGCCGCCATCAGCATCCGGTAGGCCGTCGGCGAGCCGGCGAGGCTCGTGATCCCGAGCCGTTCGATCAGGTCGTACGTGCTGTCGACCGTGAAGCTGCCTTCGTAGAGCGTCGTCGCGTGGCCGAGCAGCAGCGGGCCCGTGATCGCGTAATAGAGGCCGTATGCCCAGCCCGGATCGGCGATGTTCCAGAACCGGTCGCCGGCACGCAGGTCCACCGCGTCGCGCATGTATGCGCCGAACGCGAGCAGCGCACGCAGCGGCACCGGCACGCCCTTCGGCAAGCCCGTCGTGCCCGACGTCGACATCATCATGAACAGGTCCCTGCCCTTGCGCAGCACCGGCTCGAACGCGTCGGACTGCGCCTCGAGCGCCGCGCGGAAATCGATGTCGCTTTCCGCCAGCGCTTCGCCCGTCTCGCGCACCGTCGCAACGGGCGGGCAATCGGCGATCTCGTCGAGCTTCGCGCGATTCGCGACGTTGGTCACGACCAGGCGTGCATCGCTCATGCGCAGCCGGTGCTCGATCGCTTTCGGGCCGAATGCGGTGAACAGCGGCTGATAGACGGCGCCCGCGCGCCACGTGCCGAGGATCGTCGCGACGAGTTCGGGCGTGCGCGGCAACAGGCCCGCCACCACGTCGCCCGGCTTCACGCCCTGCGCGACCAGCAGGTTCGCGACGCGGGCCGACAGCGCCTTCATCTGCGCAAACGTGTAGCGATGGTGCTGGCCGCCGGCGTCGATCCAGTCGAGCGCGATCGCGCCCGCCGATGTGTGGCGGTCGCAGCATTCCACGCACGCGTTCAGGCCGCGCTCCAGGTCGCCGTGCAGTTGCTGCGCGGCGGTCTCGATACTGAACCGGGCCACGGCGTCGGCGTAGGCCGGCACCGCGCGGGCGGTAGCTCCATCAGACATGCGTGTCTCCTGTGCGTTATAGCCGCCGGCGAGCCAGGGGCGCGTCGGGGATAGTTCGATAGTAGACAGCCCGTACATTGCAATCAATGACAAACCGAATCTAGAATCGTGATCGCTTTTGCCATGTCGGGAGGATGCAGGAAAATGGGGCCGCAGATGATTTCGCCGGATTTCGTCGACGACGCGCTCGCATGCCTGCGCCGGCAAGGCCTTCCGACGGAGGCCGTACTACGCGCCGCCGGCCTGCCGGCCGCCGTGCGCGAGCCCGTCACGCCGCAGCAGTACGGCCGGCTGTGGCTCGCGATCGCCGCTGCGCTCGACGACGAATTCTTCGGGCTCGCCGCGCGCCCGATGCGGCGCGGCAGCTTCACGCTGCTGTGCCATGCGGTGCTGCACGCCGGCACGCTCGACAAGGCGCTGCGGCGCACGCTGCAGTTCCTGCGCGTGGTGCTGGACGAGCCGCATGGCGAGCTCATCGTGGCCGACGGGCAGGCGCAGATCGTGCTGACGCAGACGGGCGCGCCCTACCCGGCGTTCGCATACCGGACGTTCTGGCTGATCCTGCTCGGCGTCGCGTGCTGGCTGATCGGCCGGCGCATCCCGCTGCAGCGCATCGACTTCGCATGCCCGAGCCCCGACCAGCGCAGCGACTATCACCAGTTCTTCGGCGTACCCGTGCATTTCGACCGGCCCGACAGCCGGCTCGCATTCAACGCCGCATACCTCGCGCTGCCGACGATCCGCTCCGAGCAGGCGCTGAAGACCTTCCTGCGCGGCGCGCCCGGCAATCTGCTCGTCCGCTACCGGCACGATACGGGCTGGGTCGCGAAGACGCGCGCGCAGTTGAAGGCGCGACCGGCCGCGGAGTGGCCCGACTTCGATACGCTGGCCGTGCGCCTCGGCACGACGCCCGCGACGCTGCGGCGGCGGCTGCGCAGCGAAGGGCAAAGCTTCGCGGCAATCAAGGACGAGCTGCGCGGCGCGCTGGCCCAGTCGCTGCTGCGCGGCAATGCGCTCAGCGTCGCGGAGATCGCGGCCGAGCTCGGCTTCACAGAGCCGAGCGCGTTTCATCGCGCATTCCGTAAGTGGACGGGCACGAGCCCGGGTGCGTTCCGGCGGGACGTGCATGCGGCGGAGGGAGAGCCGGGCGTGGCGAGCGGATGATGCGGCACGTAGCCGTCGACACTGAATGCCCGGCCGACACGGAAACGCTCACGCGACGCGCTGCAGCGGCCGCGAGAACAGCTTGCACCCCGCGTAGTAGACGAGCGACGTCAGCGACAAACCGACGATCCACGACACGTCCGCGCCGCCGAGCCGGCTCGCCAGTTCTCCGGTATAGAGATCGGTCGCCATGAACGGCGCCTGCGCGACGATGCCGATGAAATACGAGCCGACGGCGATCGTATTGAAGCGCCCGTAGATGCCGCCGTCCTGCCGGAAGAACGAATCGACGTCGTACTCGCCGTGACACACGAGGTAATAGTCGACGAGGTTGATCGCGGTCCACGGCACGAGCACGTACAGCAGCAGCAGGATGAAGTTCGTGTAGCCGGCGAGGAAATTGTCCTGCCCGAACAGCGCGATCGCGAGCGCGATGCCGCACAGGACGATCGCGGTCATCGCCCGCGCACGCGCCTTGCCCGACCACGACGGAAAGAGCGTCTGCAGCACGGTGATGGCCGACAGCGCGCCGCAATACAGTTCCATCGCATTGCTGGCCGCGATGCCGAACGACAGCGCGACGATCACGAGCACGCTGATCCCTTGCGTGAGGCCCGTGAGGCCGCTCACGACATTGCCGTCGGGCGTCGCGAGCCCCACCAGGCAACCGAGCAGCATCGGGAAGAAAGAGCCGAGCACGCAGCCCCAGTAACTCGACCAGAACGCCGTGCGCGGCCCGGTATCGGGCGGCAGGTAGCGCGAATAGTCCGACACGTAAGGCGCATAGGCGATCTGCCACAGCGCGGCGACCGACATCGCGCCCAGGAAGCCTGACAGGTTCAGCGAATGCTTCGAGAACGTATCGGCGGGCAGTCCGTGCACGCAGATGATCCACACGAACGCCAGCACGAGCACACTGCCCGAGCACCAGCTCAACAGCCGCGCATACGCGTGGATCAGCGTGTAGCCGTAGATCGATCCGAGCAGGCTGATCAGGCCGATCACCACGACGCCCGCATCGAGCGGAATGTCGGCACTCAGGCTGTGCAGCGCCTGCCCGCCGAACACGCAGTTCGACGCGAAGAAGCCCACGTACATCACGACCACCAGCCCGACCACGAGCAGCGCGCCGAACGACCCGAACTGCCCGCGGGTCTGGATCATCTGCGGCACACCGAGCTGCGGCCCCTGCGCGGAATGCAACGCCATGAACACCGCGCCGATCAGGCTGCCGACCAGCGTGGCGAGCGCCGCCCACCAGAACGGCTGCTTGAACACCGTCGTCGCGAGCGATCCGGTGACGATCGTCAGCATCATGATGTTCGACCCGAACCAGATCGTGAACAGGTCCTTCGCGCTGCCGTGCCGCTCGGTCAGCGGAATCGGCTGGATGGTGCTTTCCTCGAGATGAGCAATGGACTCGCCGTGACTCATTTCGTCTCCTTGTTTCTGTTGTGATGTTCGTGGATTCTGGGGCTGAAGGCTGACCGGGAATACGTGGCCGGCTCAAAGCCGTGCGGACTTCAACACACGAGCCATTCCATTTGCATTCCTTACCAATACGCAGTCGGCGGCACATCGCCTTATCGCGACCACCGCTCACGACGCCCAGTCTTCAACTTGTCGGATAGCCGCCGCGGCGGCTGCACGCAGCAGTCTCCATGGTTCGATCCGCCCCGCCCGACTTTCATCGGACGGGAGCGCGTCGCTCAACGATCAGCAGTCGATCCCGAGCACTTCGCGCGCGGTGGCATCCACGGCCTTGCGCATCGTGTCGACCAGTTCATCGATTTGCGCGTGATCGATCACCAGCGGCGGCGCCACGATCAGTCGGCCGTTCGTCGAACGCACGATCGCGCCGAGTTCGAACCCGACCGTCCGGCTGTGCCAGGTCAGGTCGGCCTCGTTCGCAAAGCGCTCGCGCGTCGCCTTGTTCTTCGCGAACTGGATCGCGCCGACCGCGCCCACCCCCTGGATCTCGCCGACGAGCGGATGATTGCCGAACGCATCGCGCAGCGCCTTCTGCAGGTACGGCCCGGTATCCGTCTTCGTCCGCTCGACGAGGCCTTCGCGCTCGAGCACGTCGAGGTTGGCCAGTGCGACGGCGGCCGCGACCGGGTGCCCCGAATAGGTCAACCCGTGCGCGTAGACACCCCCCTTGTCGACCAACGCATCACCGACGCGTCGGCTCATGATCAGCCCGCCCATCGGCACGTAGCCCGAGGTCAGCCCCTTGGCCATGCAGATCAGGTCCGGTTCGAAGCCGAAGTGACGATGCGCGAACCACTCGCCGGTACGGCCGAAGCCGCCGATCACTTCGTCCGCGCAGAGCAGCACGTCGTACTGGCGGCAGATGCGCTCGATCTCCTGCCAGTAGCCGTCCGGCGGAAAAATCATCCCGCCCGCGCCCTGGAACGGCTCCGCGACGAACGCGGCCACGCGCTCCGCGCCGATCTCCAGGATCTTGCGCTCGAGCGACAGCGCCGCCTGCTTGCCGAATGCCTCGGGGCTCAGGTCGCCGCCATTCGCGTACCAGTACGGTTCGTCCACGTGCGTGATGTTCGGAATCGGCAGGTCGCCCATTTCGTGCATGAACGCCATCCCGCCCAGCGATGCGCTGCCCACCGTCGACCCGTGATAGCCGTTCACGCGGCCGATCAGCACCTTCTTCTGCGGCTTGCCCATCACGTCCCAGAACCGCCGCACGGTGCGAATCAGCACTTCATTCGATTCGGATCCCGAATTGGTATACACCACATGACTGAAGCGATTGCCGAGCAGCGCGAACAGCCGCTCCGACAGTTCGATCACCGACGGGTGCGTCGTATGAAAGAACATGTTGTAGTAGGACAGTTCCTTCATCTGCCGCGCCGCGGCGTCGACCAGCTCCGGCCGGCCATAGCCGACGTTGGTGCACCACAGCCCGGACATGCCGTCCAGGTAGCGGTTGCCGTCGTTGTCCCATAGATGGATACCTTCGCCGCGCACCATCACGCGCGCGCCTTCCTCGTTCAGCGCCTTCTGGTCGACGAACGCATGCAGGTGGTGGGCGGCGTCGCTGCGTTGATAGTCCTGCGTCGTACGATGCGGAAAGTGGGGCGCATTCATGGGCGAGTCTCCGGTTCGTTGTGTGGATGAAAAGCGTTGTCGTGTTGCGCGGCGCAACCGCGTGCAGCCTGCCGCGTCGAATCAGTAACTGATCCAGGTTGTCTTGAGGCCCGTGTACTTGTCGATCGCATGCAACGAAAGATCGCGGCCGAAGCCCGACTGGCGGAACCCGCCGAACGGCGTCTGCGCGCTCAGCGCATCGACCGTGTTGACGGACACCGTGCCGGCACGCAGCCGGCCCGATACACGGTGCGCACGCGACAGGCTGCCGGTCCAGAGCGATGCGGCCAGCCCATAGATCGAGTCGTTCGCGAGCCGGACGGCCTCGTCCTCGGTGTCGAACGCCATCACCGACAGCACCGGCCCGAAGATCTCCTCGCGTGCGATGGCGTCGTCGTGCTTCACGTCGATGAAGATCGTCGGCTCGATGAAGTAGCCCTTGCCGTCGACGCGCGGCGCGCCTCCGCCGATCGCGAGCGTCGCGCTATGGCGGCCGCGTACGATCCACTCGCGCACGCGCCGATGCTGCTGCTCGTCGACGATGGCGCCCATCCCGCTCGCCGGATCGAGCGGATCGCCCGGCATGAACGCGGCGGCATGCGCAATCAGCCGGTCGACGAACGCATCGTGAATCGAACGCTGGACCAGCAGCCGCGAGTTGGCGGAACACACCTCGCCCTGGTTGAAGAAGATGCCGAAGCACGCCTTGCGGGCGGCCAGGTCGAGATCGTCCGTATCGTCGAAGACCAGGTTCGGGCTCTTGCCGCCGCACTCGAGCCACACCTGCTTCATGTTCGACTGCGCGGCGTATTCGAGGAATTTCTTGCCGACGGCCGTCGATCCGGTGAAGGCGAGCACGTCCACGTCGGGATGCAGCCCGAGCGCACGCCCTGCTGTTTCGCCGTAACCCGGCACGACGTTCAGCACGCCCGGCGGCAGGCCGGCCTCGAGCGCCAGTTCCGCGAGCCGCAACGCGGACAGCGGTGATTGCTCCGCCGGCTTCAGCACGACGCTGTTGCCGGCCGCCAGCGCCGGCGCCACCTTCCACGCGACCATGTCGAGCGGAAAATTCCACGGCACCACGGCGCCGACCACGCCCAACGGTTCGCGCGTGACGACCGCGAGGTTGCCGGGGTCGGTCGACGCGACTTCGCCATGCAGCTTGTCGACGGCTTCGCCGTACCAACTGAACAGGCCGCCGGCGGCCGGCACGTCGATGCTGAACGCGTCGGCCACGCGCTTGCCCATGTTGAGCGAGTCGAGCAGCGCGAGCTCCGCACCGTGCGCTGCGATGAGTTCGCCGAGCCGGCAAAGCACGCGCTTGCGCTCGGCCGGCGCGCAACGCGACCAGGCGCCGGATTCGAACGCGTGACGCGCGGCACGCACGGCGTCGTCGATGTCCGGTGCATCGCACGACGCGACTTCCGCGATGACGGCCTCCGTCGCCGGATTGATCGCGGCGAACGTCCGGCCGCTTCGAGCCGCCACGCCGCGCCCGCCGATATGCGCGAGGGTGCTCGGGACCACTTGCGCCGCGAGACGTCTCCAGTCCGCGTGCTGATGAGTTTCTGCTGAAGTTGGGTTCATTCGAGACTCCGTTTTGACGACCAGGCGTGTATGCGTTGTTCTGCGCCTGAACTCGACCCGACGAAAGCGCCAGCGGGCACGACCGATGCCCATGACCGCCGCGCATCGCCGCAGTCGTCCGGTTGGCCAACTGTCGGTCGTCAAAAAGAGATTTGAAAGAACAGTTTTTCTTCTCATTGAAGAGGTTATTTCTATTCATTTTGCGGTCGCGCAGTGGGTTTTCCTGCCACGTCTCAATCCCGGTGCCGTTTGTTTGCGTGTGATCGCATCGGCTTCCCAGTGCGCCGCGATGTGACACCCGCTGCGACATCTGGCCGGTACGACATTGCGCGCCGGCCCATCCGACCACATACTGGTCGGCCTGCGCGAACGAGGATGCGTCGATGATCAGTGTCGATCAGGGCACCGCTTCAATCTTTGGCGTGATCGGAACGGCCGTGTCTTTGCTGGCGGCGATTCCGTATGCGCTCGCCATCTACCGGCGCAAGGTTCGCCCGCATCTGTTCACTTGGCTCGTGTGGTCGGTCGTCACGGCGATCGCGGCGGCCGGCCAGCTCGTCGCGGGTGCCGGGCCGTCCGCGTGGTGCACGGCGGCCATTGCCGTCACCTGCTTTCTGACGCTGGTGGCGAGCCTCTTTCGGGGCGAACGCGGCTGGACACGCGTCGACTGGTTTTTCCTGGTCACGGCCCTGTCAGCCATTCCGCTGTGGATGCTGACCGACGACCCGACGCTCTCGATCTGTCTGGTCACGCTGATCGAGCTGGCCGGCCTCGGCCCGACCGTCCGCAAGACGATCCGCGATCCGTGGAGCGAGAGCCTCGCGTATTTCACGCTGTGCGTGCTCAAGTACGTGCTGGCCTTGCTGGCATTGAGCACATGGAGCGTCGCGGTCGCGTTCTATCCGGCCGTCAACGTCATCGCATCGATCGGCATCTGCGTGGTGATGCTCGTCCGGCGCCAATCGCTGTCGAACGCGCGATAGACGGTATTCGTCGGTGCGGCATGTTCGTTGCTGCTGTTGCTCACCGGTATGAGCGGAACCACAACCCTTCAGAGACGATGCGAGGCCCTGAAATGGATGCAATCCGTACAGCGATCGAACCCAGTGAAATCGCCCTTCGTGCCGCGATGCTGGCGAGCGATGTCGAAGCGCTCGATGCGTTGCTGGACGACGACCTGGTGTTCACCGTCCCGACCGGCCAGGTCATCTCGAAGGAGGACGACCTGGCCGCGCATCGCGCGAAGCTGCTGCGCCTCGACAGGCTCGATGTGCAGGAAACACACGCATACGCGATCGGCGAGATGATCCTGACCACGACGAAGGCGAGACTCGCCGGCCATTTCGACGGCACGGCGTTCGACGGCATGTTTGCCTATACTCGGCTCTGGCGCCGATCATCCGCCGGCTGGCGCGTCGCCGCCGGGCATGCATCGCAGGTCGCGTAGCCGCGCCGAGCCTGGCCTTCCTTCGAGTCGGCAAGCGGCGAATCCGGCGTCGAGTCGATGCAAGCCGGGCGATACCCCAACGAAGGGGGCGGCCATCACAGGAGACGAGATGCACCAAGCATTCACCGTACGCGCAGCCCGTACCGCGGACGCGGACGCGCTCACGCGACTGGCTCGCATGTCGAAGGCACACTGGGGCTATCCGCAGGACTGGCTCGACTTGTGGCAGAGCGATCTCACGATTGCGCCGGAGACGATCGACGGGTCGATCGGATACGTTGCGGAATCCGGCGCGGCAATCATCGGGTTCTGGGTCCGGGCGTCATCGGAATCCGATCGCCCGACGCCCGGATGGCTGTTCGTCCATCCCGACCACATGGGCCGCGGTGTCGCCCGGGCATTGTGGGAAGAGGTCCGCAGGGAAAGCGCCGCGAGAGGGATCAGAAGCTTCGTGATCGAAGCGGACCCCAATGCGGTTCCGTTCTATCTGGCGCTCGGCGCCGAGAAAATCGGCGAAAAGGAATCGAGCGTCGTCCCGGGCAGGTTCTTCCCGATCTTGAGGATCACGATCTGATTGCAGCGTCCGTCGGCACCGCCGCCGGACGTACCCGGTATCGCCCTTCTCACGCTGGCTGCGACGTCCTCGCACGGCGGTCCTCGAGCTTGAACTCGCCGACCGTCTGCGCGAGCCGGGCAGCCTGCTCGCGCAGCAATGTCGCGGCCGCCGCGGACTGCTCGACGAGCGCCGCGTTCTGCTGCGTCGCATTGTCGAGATGCGACACCGCCTGATTCACCTGCTCGATCCCCGTGCTCTGCTCCTTGGCGGCGACGGTAATTTCCGCAATCACGCTCGTGATGCTGCGCACGCCCTCGACGATTTCGTTCATCGTCGTGCCGGCCGTCTGGACGAGTCCCGAGCCTCCCTCGATCTTCTCGACCGACGAGTGAATCAACTGCTTGATTTCCTTGGCGGCCTGCGCGCTGCGCTGCGCGAGCGCACGCACCTCGCCCGCGACGACCGCAAAGCCCCGGCCGTGCTCGTTCGCACGTGCGGCCTCGACGGCAGCATTCAACGCGAGAATGTTGGTCTGGAACGCGATGCCGTCGATCACGCCGACGATGTTGGCGATCTCGCTCGACGCCTGCGTGATCTCGTTCATCGTCGAGACGACTTCGCTGACGACCGTGCCGCCGCGCACCGCGACGTCCGACGCCGATTCCGCCAGACGGCTCACCTGGCTCGCGGCATCGGCCGAGTTGCGGGCCGTGCCGGCGATTTCCTCGAGCGCGGCGGCGGTTTCCTGCAAGCTCGATGCAGCATGCTCGGTCCGGCCGGACAGATCCTGGTTGCCCTGCGCGATCTCCGCGCTCGCGAGGTTGACGGATTCGCTAAACTCGCGAATCTGCAGCAGGATCGTACTGATCTTTTCGGCGAACAGGTTGAACGCATGCGCGATCTGCGCGGCTTCGTCCGCGCCGTCGGCAGGCAGGCGTTTCGTCAGGTCGCCGCTGCCGGTCGAGACATCCGTCAGCGCGTCGCGAACCAGCAGGATGCGCTTGAAGGCCGCGTTCGTCATCGCGCCGACGAGCGCGGCCGCGATCACGGCCACGATCAGGATCGCCGCCAGCGTCGTCGTCGCGACCGCGCGCATGCCGGCCGTCACGTCGGCCTTGTCGAGCGCGAGCACGAGGGACCAGTCGGTACCGGCGATCGGCTGGGCCCGCAGCAGCTTGGTGGCGCCGTCGATGTCGACCGCGACGGGCTCGGACGCGGTTTGCAGCGCGCCGAGGTGGTCGGCGTCGAGTGCCGGCGAAAGACCGGTGGCCGGCTTCATGATCAGGTCGGTCTTGGCCGACGCAATCACGCGTCCGCTCTTGTCCACCAGAAATGCGAAGCTCGCAGGTGTCGGGTGTACCGAGGTCACGATCGAGCTCACACTTTCCATGAACAGGCTGGCGGCCAGCACGCCCTTCACCGTGCCGTCGCGCACCACGGGTACCGCGAACGCAACCGCCGGCTTGCCGGTCGTTGCGTCACGATAGAGTGCCGTCACGACCAGGCTGCCGGCGCTGACGGCCTGCTTGTACCACGGGCGTGCTGTCGGATCGTAGCCGGGCGCGAGCGGCACGTTCGAGAACGCGGTCTTGTCCGGCAGGCCGAGCGTCAACACCTCGAAGCCGCCCGACTTCCCAAGCAGCTTCAGCGCCGGCAGCGGGTCGCCCTCGCCGATTGCGATCGTGTCCGCGAGTGCCTGGGTTTCCCGGCCTCTGCTGGCCACCCATTCGTTGATCGCCAGCGCGTGCCCGGCGAGGATCGACTTGTGATTCTGGTCGATTGTCTCGTCGTTGTGTTGCTTGACGACGTAATAGACCAGGCCGCCTGTCACGGCCAACGCCGTTACCACGATGGCGACGCAGGTCGCGAGTATCCGTGCACGAATCGAGGACAACATGATGACTTCGATCTCCGTTACCGCGTTATATGAATGGGGTCGCCGAAAGCGGGCAACGTCCTGTTTAACGACAGCGGCTGCGGGAACTTAAGGCCTGACTGGCCAGACCAGTGTGGGCAACGGGATCGGCAGTACCGTGGATGGGAAGACGGACGGGCCGAGCCGACAAGAGCGGCTACCGTGCGGACTGACCGGGGCGTGTAGCAGGGAGCCCTGAAGAGCTGGCAACGCTCGTCCGGATACGCGGAAGGTTGCCATGTCCCGATTCGCCGAAGGGTTGACGGTCTATCTGCATCGCGATCCGGTCGACTGCCTCATGGACAACTGCGGGAGCGCACCGGGTTCAGCGTGTCGAAGCAAGAGGACGAGACGAGGTAACCATTTCCTTTCTGGCAAGCGTGCTTGATAGGTCGCCTACGATGTGTGTCCCCTTGGCGCGTGGCCGGCGGTAACGGGTATTACGCAATGCTGACACGTTCAGCAGCAGATTTCTTTCTTTGGCCACAATATTCGCGCGCCTGAAACGTCTTCAGGCACATGGAATCGCCACCCACTTCGCACACGATGACCGACCCAGACCGCGACATCACTGCGACAGTGATGCGTGAACGATCGAGGCTAGTGAATTTCATCCGGCGTCGGATTCGCGACCCGGACGACGCCGAGGACATCCTGCAGGATGTGTTTCACGAATTCGTACAGGCGTATCGACTTCCTGCGCCAATCGAACAGGCGAGTGCATGGCTTTTCCGTGCCGCGCGCAACCGCATCGTTGACCGTTTTCGCAAGAAGAAGGAACAGCCGCTGACCGATCTGTCCGAGGTCGACGATGACACAAACGGTGAGTATCGCCTGGACCTCGCGCTACCGGCGCATGATGCCGGCCCCGAAGCACGCTACGCGCGCACGCTGGTGCTCAAGGCCTTGCAGGATGCGCTCGACGAATTACCGACGAATCAGCGGGAGGTATTTATCGCACACGAGCTGGAGGGCCTGTCCTTCAAGGAAATGGCCGCACAAAGCGGTGTCGCGCTCAATACGCTGCTCGCACGCAAACGCTATGCGGTCTTGCATTTGCGTGCCCGACTGCAGCCCATTTATGACGAACTGGATAACACCTAGAGGAATCGACAGATGAATTTCCGAATCAGATGTGCAGGCAAGGCGCTTCTCGTGTTGATCGCGATGGGCGTGCTCGGATGGGTCGTCATGATGTTATGGAACTGGGTCATGCCGGCGCTATTCGTCGGCGCCCGTACGATCGACTTCGCCCATGCGCTGGGCCTGCTCGTGTTGAGCCGCATCCTGTTCGGCGGATTCCGCGGACATCACGGCTGGCGCGGCCGACGCCACTGGCGCAAGTGGGAGTCCATGACACCCGACGAACGCGAGCATTTCCGGACCGCGTGGCGATCCGGCAGCCACCGGCCCACGGGAGAATGAACATGCCCGACAAATCAACGGGCGGCTGCAAACAGAAGCCGGGGGTGATTGCGCCGGTCGTCGATCTGAAGCGCTGCGAAGGCAAAGGGGATTGTGTCGCCGTTTGTCCCGAGCACGTGTTCGAGATCCGGCGCATCGACAAAGTCGATTACCTCGGCCTTGATCTGATGCATCGCCTGAAGCAGCGCGTGCATGGAATGAAGGTCGCCTATACGCCGAATGCGCACGCGTGCCGGTCATGCGGACTGTGTGTGACGGCATGCCCCGAACGCGCAATCACGCTCGCCCGAACGGTATAGCAACCTCCGTGTATCGCGTATATCGAGCGACGGCGCGGCATCTCTGATGAGAGATGCCGCCGCTGAATACGTCGTCGACCGAATCAATCTCTTCAAGGAAACGCACATGGCGTCACCCACCATCGCTCTTCTGCAGCGGCTCCACGAAGAAAGCCGGACCGAAATCGTCGCCCGCGCCCGCGCGCAGTTCCAGGGATCGAACGAGGATTTTCTGTCGCTCACCGAGGAATACGAAGCGATCGCGCCCCGTCTGCGGGGGCGATTTCTCGAAACGCTCGGGCTGTCCAGCGACGACTTCGATTCCCCCGAAGGCAGTCCGCTATCGTTGGCCGTGTCGCCGGAAACGGGCGGATTCTTGCGCAACATGGTGCTCTCGCAACGACCGGCCAGAATCCTCGAGCTCGGCAGTTCATGCGGCGTCTCCACGCTGTATTTCGCCGAGGCGCTGCGCACGTTGGGCCGTGGCGTGGTCGTCGCGACCGAACGCGATGCGCTCAAGTTCACACGCTTGTGCGATCACGTCAGGACGGCGGGGCTGGATGCCTATGTCGACATGCGGGAGGGCGACGTATTCGAGACCGTCGCCGAACTGGACGGTACGTTCGACATGGTGTTTATCGACGTATGGGCCGACGCCTATCTGAGACTCTTCAAGCAGATCGAGCGCCTGCTGCGCCCGGGATCGGTCGTACTGGCCGACAACATGTACACGGCCGAGGACGCCGTTCGACCGTACAAGCACTATCTCGACAACGATCCGCGGTTTTCGACCACGACCCTGGACTTTGAATCGGGGGTTGAATTTACGGTCGTCGTTTCTTGAGTGGGGAGTCCGTTGAAGCGTTTCTTCCGTGGGGTCTCGGGCTAAAGAACACCGCCACCCGCTCCGATTTCTTGTGCATTTCTGCCGCGCCAATGCAAAAACCCCCGCCTTGTCGGGCGGGGGTTTCTGGCTTAGGGAGCCTGACGATTACCTACTTTCACACGGGAATCCGCACTATCATCGGCGTAGAGTCGTTTCACGGTCCTGTTCGGGATGGGAAGGGGTGGGACCGACTCGCT